>NZ_CP031311.1:1479197-2958395 GCF_004799685.1 Halobellus limi | reverse complement strand
ATCGGCGGCTACGGAAGTCGGGGGTTAAGGAAATTGTGATTGCCGCGGCCGTACGATGGTCACGCGGTGGATAGCGACCGCACTACTGTGGAGACGACTTCGGAAGCCCCCGCGCTCCCGACTCGGGGGGCTCGCTGCGGTCCTCACTCACTCCGTTCGTTCCGGTCCTTACTTCGCCCGCCTTCGTCGGGAGCGCGGCCCCTTCCATTCCCACCCGTTGTGGTCGCGGTGGTCATCGCGGGTGCAATAGTGTAGCTGTCGTCGCCGAAGCGGTACCTCAGACAGTGTCGTCGATGGTGCCGTTCGCTATTCCTCGCGCCGCTGGACCTCGTGCCGGCCGAACCCGTAGCGCAGGCGGTTCGCCAGCCGGCGACCGAAGCGGCCGTCGTCGGCCCGGCTTCCGAAGCGCTCCGCGAGCGCCTGGTAGATGAGCGGCACCGGCACCTCCTGTTCGAGCGCTTCCTGGACGGTCCAGGTGCCGGTCGATCCGCCGGCGACGTGGTCGGCGACGTCGCCGAGGTCGTTTCCCTCCTCGCGGAACGCCTCCTCGCAGAGTTCGAGCAGCCACGAGCGGATGACCGCGCCGTTGTTCCACGTGCGGGCGACCGATTCGAGGTCGAGGTCGTAGCGGCCGTTCGCGAGCAACTCGAAGCCCTCGCCGTAGGCCTGCATCAGCGCGTACTCGACGCCGTTGTGGACCATCTTCACGTAGTGGCCCGACCCGCTCGGCCCCATCCGATCGTGGCCCGCCGGGCCGGTGGCGACGGCGTCGAAGACGGGCGTCATCGACTCGTAGGCCCACTCGGGACCGCCGATCATCAGCGAGAAGCCGAGCTCCGCGCCGGCGGGGCCGCCGGAGGTGCCGCAGTCGAGGTACGCGGCGTCGATCGACTCCGCTCGCCTGACGGACGCCTCGAAGTGGGAGTTGCCGCCGTCGACGACGACGTCGTCGGCGGTGAGATGCGGTTCGAGCTCTTCGAGCGTCGCGTCGACGGCCTCGCCGGCGGGGACCATGAGCCAGATCCGCTTCTCCTCGCCGAGGCGCTCTGCGAGGTCGCCGAGGTCCTCCGCTGGCGTCGCCCCCGCGTCGGCCGCGGTCGCGACCGCCTCCGCGTCGAGGTCGAACGCTACGACGTCGTGTCCGGCGTCGAGCACGCGGTCGACGACGATCTGTCCCATCCGGCCGAGGCCGATGACGCCCAGTTGCATGTCCGAGGCTGCTCGGCCGGAGGTCGTAGTGGTTGCGGTTTCGCGGGATCGATCGGGCCGTTCTCGGTGGAACCTCGACGGCTACAGGCGGTCGAGGAGGGCCTCGGCCAACCGTCCGCCGGCGTCGGCGTCGACCCGGAAGAACAGCTCCGGCTCGATGAGTTCGACTTCGAGCAGTCGGAAGTCGACGTCGTCGGTCTCACATTCACCGCGGCCGCGTTCGATCCCGTCGACGCGGGCGTACAGCGGCGCGTCGCCGCCGCGTTCGCCCCCGACGGCCTCGACGACCTCGCGTGCCCGATCCCGAAGCGGCTCGCTTGGCGTCTCGGCCGCGACGCTGCCCCCGTGGTCCTCCTGGACGCGGAAGTCGCCCGCTTCGGGGCGTTTGACCACCGAGTGGCTGTAGTCGCCGTCGAAGAACACGAGCGACCACTCCCCCGCCGTGATGTCCTCTGCGAACGCCTGGACGAGGACGTCGCGGTCGGCGACCAGATCGTCGAACCACGGCTGTTCGGCCGCGACGCTCTCACGGGCGATTCGCTTCGTCTCGAACGCCCCCGCGCTCACGGCGGGCTTGACGACGACTTCGTCCCATCCCCGGCGGTCGAGAATGTCAGAGAGCGTCGCCTCGGTCCCCCGTTCGACGTACTCCGTCGGGAGGGTGTCGACGCCGCGGTCCGCCAGATCCCGCAGGTAGAACTTGTGGCGGTTCCACCGCAGCGTTCCGGGCGCGTTCAACACGGTCGGGGACGCGTCGTCGACGCGGTCGATCCACGCCGCGAACTCCTCGGGCCGGCGGTAGTAGTCCCACACCGACCTGACGACGACGGCGTCGAAGTCGCCCCACGCGACCGACTCGTCGGACCAGACGACCGGCGTCGCGGTCACGCCTCGGTCCCGGAGGGCGGTCAGAAACGACGCGTCGTCGTCGACGAGGTCGGGCAGGTCGGCGGCGGTCGCCAGCGCGATAGATGTCACGCTCGGCGCTCGGCCGCGTCGGGCGATAAGCGTTTTTGACCGCGCCGACGGAGGGGAGGTATGGACCGACGCATCCGCGAGCACGCCGAGACGCTGGTCGACTGGAGCGCGCGCATCGAATCGGGCGACGACGTCGTTGTCAGCGTCGCGGAGGGTGCACACGACCTCGCCGTCGCCGTCGCCGAGGCGCTCGGCGAACGCGGGGCGAACGTCGTCACCACCTACGCCTCCGACGAGGTCTCTCGCGCGTACCTCCGCGCGCACGCGGACAACTTCGACGAGGCACCGGCGCACGAACTCGCGCTGTACGAGAACGCCGATTCCGTCCTCTTCCTCGGCGGCGGCCGCAACACGTTCGCGACCGCGGACGTCGACGGCGAGACGCGCCAGGCCGCCGCTCGGGCGCGCCAGCCGATCAAGGAGGCGCGGATGGACACCGACTGGGTGTCGACGGTCCACCCCACGAGATCGCTCGCCCAGCAGGCCGGGATGTCCTACGAGGCGTATCGGGAGTTCGTCTACGGCGCGGTCCTCCGCGACTGGGAGTCTCTGGCCGAGGAGATGGCGGAGTTGAAGTCGGTCCTCGACGACGGGAGCGAAGTCCGGCTGGTGACCGCCGACACCGACCTCCGGATGTCGATCGAGGGCCGAATCGCGGTCAACTCCGCCGCCTCCGTCGCCTACGACTCGCACAACCTCCCGTCGGGTGAGGTGTTCACCGCGCCGTACGACACCGAGGGGGAGGTCGTCTTCGACGTCCCGATGACCATCTCGGGGGCGCGCGTCCGCGACGTGTGGCTCCGGTTCGAAGACGGCCGCGTCGTCGATTTCAGCGCTGCGGCCGGCGAGGAGACCCTCGCAGACCTGCTCGACACCGACGAGGGCGCGCGTCGGCTCGGCGAACTCGGAATCGGGATGAACCGCGGTATCGACCGGATCACCGACAACATCCTCTTCGACGAGAAGATGGGCGACACGGTCCACCTCGCGCTCGGACGGGCCTACGACGCGTGTCTGCCCGACGGACAGTCGGGCAACGACTCGGCCGTCCACGTCGACCTCATCACCGACGTGAGCGAGGACTCGCGCCTCGAAGTCGACGGCGAGGTCGTCCAGCGCAACGGTCGGTTCCGCTGGGAAGAGGGGTTCGAGTCCGGAACCTGACCGGACGCCGACCGCGGCGGTTTCGCCCGTTCCGAATCGGGCTCCTCGTCCGCCTGCGACGGCGTTCGACCGGGAGTCGCTTTCGACGTACTTTTTATCGGCGGCCGTCTCCTCCCGTCTATGGCTGAATTCAAGGTCGTCGTCTCCGACGAGACCGGACACACAGAGCAGTTCGAGGTCGACGGACAGGACGCAAACCGGTTCCTCGGTCGCGAACTCGGCGACGAGGTCGACGGCGGTGCCGTCGGTCTCGACGGACAGACGCTGGAACTCACCGGCGGCTCCGACGAGGCGGGCCGACCGATGCGCAAAGACGTCGCCGGCTCGGACCTGAAGGAACTTCTCCTCGAAGGCGGCGTGGGGTACAAGCCGTCCCGCGATGGCGAGCGAAAGCGAGTCACCGTGCGCGGCCGGCAGGTCTCCGACGAGACCGCGCAGGTGAACGCCGCGGTCGTCGACGGGACGCTCGGCGACGACGAGGACGAGGCCGACGAGGAAGCCGAAGAAGCAGACGCCGAAGCGGACGACGCTGACGACGAGGCCGAGGACACCGAAGAGTAACCACTCGTGTCCGAACGGATCCCGAGCGACCACGCCTCGGTGACGAGCCTGCGGGCCACCATCGCCCGCAGCGGCGGCACCAGGCGACCCTGTCTCCGTCTCCCCGACGACGTCGCCGTCGAGGAGGGCGACGTCGTCAGACTGCTGCTCGACGGTGCGACGACCCACGCGCGAGTCGCCGCCGACTCCTCGGGGCTGCTCGTCCGCGGCGCGTACGACAACGAGCGGCTGACGCGCGAACCGGGGGAGGGCGAGAACCGGCTCGTCGAGTGGTGCGCGGACCACGACCGCGGTCCGGACGACGCGGTCGAACTCGACGAACTGGACTCGGGGTTCTGTTACGGCCTCCGCGAGCCCGGCGATCGAGTCGTCTACGACGTCCCCGGGCGTCCGGACCAGTCGCTCCGCGACATCGCCTCCTCGTTTCGGGAGTAGCGGTCCGTTCTCCGGCCGCGACGCGGACCGTCCCTGCGGATTCGGCCGGGTAAGTAAGTCTTACCACGACGCCACCGCTCTTCCCGGTATGAGTCAGGTTCCCGAGCGGGCGGAGATCGACACCGAGGACAAGTGGGACCTCACGAGCATCTACCCGGACGACGACGCCTGGGAGGCGGCGTACGAATCGGTCACAGACCGCGTCGACGACCTGCGGGCCTACGAGGGACGGGCGACCGAGAGCCCCGAGACGCTTCTGGAACTGCTCGAACTCCGAGAGGAACTCCTCCGCGAGGTCTCGAAGGTCGTCAGTTACGCCAACCTCCGGAGCGCCGAGGACACCCGGAACCAGGAGTACCAGGCGATGAGCGCGAAGGCCGAGTCGCTCTCCTCGTCGACGCAGTCGGCGGTGAGCTTCCTCGAACCCGAACTACAGCAACTCGAGGAATCGGACGTCGAGTCGTTCGTCGACCGCGAGCCCGAACTCGCCGAGTACGAACACTACTTCGACGACGTCCTGCGGACGAAACCGCACACTCGATCGGCGGAGATCGAGGAGCTACTGGCCGAATTGGGCGAGGTCGCTGGCGCGTCCTCGGACATCTTCGGGATGCTCTCGAACGCCGATATGACGTTCCCGACGGTCGAGCGCCCCGACGGCGAGTCCGTCGAGATCACGCAGGGGAACTTCACGAAACTCCAGAAGCACCCCGACCGCGCGTTCCGGCGGGAGGTCTACGAGGGATTCTACGACGAGTGGGGCGAGGTGCGGAACACCGTCGGGACGTCGCTGAAGAACAGCGTTCGCAAGGACGTCAAGTACGCCCGCGCGCGACACTACGAGACCGCCCGGGAGGCGGCGCTCGACGGCCCGAACGTCCCGGTCGAGGTGTACGACACGCTGATCGAGACGGTCCACGACAACCTCGACAGCCTTCACCGACACGCCGAGTTGAAGCGGGAGGCCCTCGGCGTCGACGACCTCAGAATGTGGGACCTGTATATGTCGCTGACGGGCGACGAGGGCCCCGACATCAGTTACGAAGAAGCGACGGAGTACATCGTCGACTCGGTCGCACCGCTCGGCGAGGCCTACCAGGAGCGCGTCGCCGAGGGGCTGGAGTCGCGCTGGGTCGACGTCTACGAGAACCGCGGCAAGCGCTCGGGGGCGTTCTCCGCGGGCACCTACGACACCCAGCCGTTCATCCTGATGAACTACCAGGACGACATCACCTCGATGTTCACCCTGGCGCACGAACTCGGGCACTCGCTGCACTCCGAACTCGCGAAGGACGCCCAGCCCTGGCAGTACGCGGACTACACCATCTTCGTCGCGGAGGTGGCCTCGACGGTCAACGAGACGCTCCTGACGCACCACCTCCTCGAGACCGTCGAGGACGACGAACTGCGGATGCACGTGCTCGACGAGTACCTCGAACGCTTCCGGCAGACGCTGTTCCGACAGGCGATGTTCGCCGACTTCGAGCTCCGGATCCACGAGATCGCGGAGGCCGACGGCGCGCTCACGCCCGATCGGTTCGACGAGGAGTACCGCGACCTGAAGTCGGAGTTCTACGCGCCGGCCGAACTCGACGACCGGATCCCCCGCGAGTGGATGCGGATCCCCCACTTCTACTACAACTACTACGTCTACCAGTACGCGACGGGCATCTCCGCCGCCGTCGCGATCGTCGAGCGGATCTTAGCGGAGGGCGAGGACGCGGCGACGGCCTACCGGGAGGCGCTGGCGCTCGGCGGCTCGGAGTACCCGATCGACGTCCTCGACGCCGCCGGCGTCGATATGACGTCCTCGGAGCCGATCGAGTCCGCCGTCTCGGTCTACGACGAGTACCTCGACCGGATGGCGGCGTTGCTGTCGGCGGAGTAGGCGCTCCCCTCGGCCGTCCGACGGATTGGCGAACAGTCGGCACCCGCTCGCGACGACGGCGGCGAAGCGTCGCCGTCGACTCCCACGACGACGCCCTCACCGGCGCCCTCGGTTCCTGCGACGGCGCCCGCGTCGTCGCATTCGATTCTCACGATGGCGCCCGCGTCGTCGCATTCGGTTCCCGCGCCGACGTGCCGAACACCCGCTGCCCGACGCGGAACTGCTCCTACGTCACGGGGGCTCTGGTCACGCGTTCGTATATAAACCTCCGCGCGAGCGGGACCCCAATCGGTAAGCGACGTCGCCGCCTCGTAGCCGTATGGACGCGAACCGGGACGCGCGGCGTCTCGAAGAGGCCCTCCCGCTCGGAGTCCTCTCGGAGCGACTCGGCGGTGAGGTCGTGGCCCCGTCGGACGACGCCTACGACGAGGCGCGGCGGGTCTGGAACGGGATGATAAACGAGTACCCGGCGGCGCTCGCGTACTGCGAGTCCGCCGACGACGTGCGCGCCGCGGTCGGTTTCGCCCGCGAGCACGGCCTCGAAACCACGGTCCGGAGCGGCGGGCACGGCGTCTCCGGCGCGTCGGTCGTCTCGGGCGGCCTCGTCGTCGACTGCTCGCGGATGGAGTGGGTGCGGGTCGATCCCGAGGAGCGTATCGCGCGCGTCGGGCCGGGGGCGACCTGGAGAACCCTCGACAGCGCCGCGCAGTCGTTCGGGCTCGCGACGCCCGGCGGCGTCTACGCCGACACCGGCGTCGCGGGCCTCACGCTCGGCGGCGGGACGGGCTACCTCTCGCCGAAACACGGGTTCACCGCGGACAACCTCCGCGAGATCGACGTCGTCACCGGGCGCGGCGAGCGCGCGACCGCGAACGCCGAGCGCAACGCCGACCTGTTCTGTGCGGCCCGCGGCGGCGGGACGCCCGGCGTCGTCACCGCCTTCGAGTTCGACCTCCACCCGCTCGATCACGACGTCCCCTACTTCGAGTCGTGGCTCCCCGTGACGGTCGCCGACGGCGCCCTCCGCGAATACCGCCGCTACCAGCGGGACGCACCCGACGAGTCCTGCGTGTTCCCGTACTTCGCGACCGTTCCGGCGAGCCCCGAGTTCCCGTCGGACCGCCACGGCGACCTCGCGCTCTGCGTCGCCGGCGTCTACGCGGGCGATCCGGACGTCGGACGGCGGGAGTTCGAGACGTTCCGCGACCGCCCGGATGCGTTCGCCGAGTCGTTCGAGGCGATGGCCTACACCGACCTGCAGTCGATGATGGACGGGGACTTCCCGGCCGGTCGACGGTACTACTGGAAGTCCGTGCCGCTCTCGCGATTCGACGACGACGCGATCGGCGACCTCCGGCGGGCTGCGAGCGCCGCCCCCTCGGACCTATCGACTATCGTCGTCTGGCCGATGCACGGCGCCGTCGGGCGGATGGACGAATCGACGACGCCGCTCGTCGGCCGCGACGCAGACGTCGTCGTGAACGTCGAGGCCGCCTGGGACGATCCGACGGCGACGACGGAGAACGTCGAGTGGGTGCGCGACACCTGCCGTCGGTTCCGCGACGGACCGTCCGTCCCCGGGACGCTGCCGAACTTCGCCGGCGGCAGCGAGTCCGACGCCGACGACGTGTACGCGGCGAACGCCGAGCGACTGCGGGCGGTTCGCGAGGAGCACGACCCCGACGGGCTGTTCGCGTACGAGCGCGTGTGACCGGGGGGTCGGCCCGACTGCCCGTCGTTCACGAGTCCGACTGCCCTCGGCCCCGCCCCTCGTCGCCTTCCCGACCCGCGGGACCAGCCGACAGGCTAAATAAATCGCCGCCCAAGATTCGAGTATGAACTTCCAGACGCTGGGCGACTCCGACGTCGAAGTGAGCGAGGTCGGCTTCGGCGCGTGGGTCGTCGGCACCGACTGGTGGGGCGACCGGACGCGCGAGGACTCGGTCGAACTGATCCGCCACGCGATCGACGAGGGGATCACCTACTTCGACACCGGCGACGTCTACGGCCACGGCGACAGCGAGGAACTGCTCGGCGAGGCGCTCGAAGGGTACAGAGACGACGTCACCGTCGCCACCAAGGTCGGCTACGACTTCTACAACAACCCCCAGGCGGGTCACGGCGAACTCCCCAAGGAGATCACGGGCGAGTGGGTCCGCTCGGCCACCGAGAAGAGCCTCGATCGGCTCGATATGGAGTACGTCGACGTCCTCCAGCTCCACAACGCGAACGTCGAGGAGGTCGACGAGGACGTGTTGGAAGCGCTCGACGAACTCAAAGAGGAGGGGCTCGTCGGGTCGATCGGCTGGGCGCTCGGCCCCTCGATCGGGTGGCTCGCCGAGGGCGATATGGCCATCGAAGAGGAGTTCGACTCCGTCCAGCTCGTCTGGAACCTCTTCGAGCAGGAGGTGGGCAACCACTTCCTCGACACCATCGAGCGGACGGGCTCTTCGACCAGCCTGATCCCGCGCGTCCCGCACTCCTCGGGCCTGCTGAACGAGCAGGTGACGCCCGAGACGGGCCACGACCTCGACGACCACCGCGGCTTCCGCCCCGACGCGTGGTACGAGACGGGCTGGGAGAAGCTCGAGGCGCTGCGCTTCCTCGAACGGGACGGCGAGCGCACGATGGGGCAGGCCGCCATCGCGTACCTCCTCAGCCACGACGCGGTCGCGACCGTGACGCCGACGTTCCACACGAAAGAGGACATCACCGAGTGGGCCGCGGCCTCCGAGGTCCCGAAGCTCTCCGAGGAGGAGATGGCGCGCGTCGCCGACCTCTACGAGGACAACTTCGGCATCGACCGCGACGACGGGATGGACGAGCTCCGCTCCTCCGTCGGCGGCGAGGACATCCGCGCCGCAGGGATCGACAAGCGGGCGACGGCGGGGCCGCGGAACTCCGCGTCCTCGGACTGACGTGGCCGCAGAGGCACCGATCTCGCGCACGACGGCGTTCGTCGCACTCACCGCGGTCGCCCACGTCGCGTTGACCGCGTGGGTCCGTCGCGACGCCGACGCTCGCGACGTCGATCCCTCGCCGTGGGACGTCCTGACGCTCCTGACCGGCGTCGTCGGATTCGTCGCGTACCGCCGCTGTCGACCGGATTGACCGAAACGATTTTTCTCTCGGCCGACAGATTCCACGCGTATGACGGTCCTCAACCGGCTCGGAACGCGGCTCTCCGAGTACGTTTCCGCCGTCGCACGAAGCCCTCCCCTGCTCGGCCTCGTCGTCGGCGCGTGGATCGCCGCGCTGTCGATGTTCACCGCCGCCAACCCGGTCACGGCGTTTCTGGTCGTCGCGCCGGCGACGATGCTCCTCTGGTACGGCGTGCTGTACGCCGCCGGACGCCTCCGCGGCACGTCGGACGAATCGGTCGGGTTCGGCGCGACCGACAGCGAAGGGGTCGACGCGGCGAAGACGACCGAAACCGGCTCGATCGAGTTCTTCGGAGGCGGGAACGACGACGCTCCGGACGAACGCCCGATCCGACGACTCCGGAGCCGGTACGCCGCGGGCGAAATCGACCACGCGGAGTTCGAGCGGCGCCTGGAGGCGCTCGTCGAGACGGAGCGCCTCTCCGATGAGGGGTCCGACTCGGAGTTCGGCGCGCGTCGAGACCGGCTCCGTCGAGCGCGAGCGGTAGCGACCCCTCCGTTTCGATTCGAAACCGACCGACCGAGTGGCGTCTGACGCCGCAGTCGCAAGCGCGTCAGACGACGGGAACGACGCGGAGGACGCCAGGACGGCGTATCGCGCTACGCTAAGAAGACGTGTCGCGGTCGGTCGGCGAGCACGTCGCGGCCCCACTCGACCGTCTCTCCGAACTCCTCCGACCGGAAGAACTCCATCGCGTCCTCGCGGGCGTCCCACTGGCTGGCGATGAACATGTCGTTCTCGTCTTCGACGTTCGCCATCAGGTCCGTCTCCTGGTGGCCGTCCATCTCCTCGAGGAGTTCGCCGACGGTCCCGAACGTCTCGACGAAGTCGTCGTGGTGCTCGGGCTTGACGGTGTAGAACATCCCCATCGTCCCGAAGCCGGACTCCTCGCCGGCCCGAGAGACGATCTCCGGCAGTTCCGAGAGGAAGCCCGCGGCCGTCTCCGCCGCCGACTGGGTGTCCCAGATGCTCACGACGGCGCTGCGGTCGCGCTCTCCGGCCTCGTAGACCGCGGTCTTCACGTGCGTGTCGTAGTGGTCGAAGTTCGCGCGAAGCCCCTGTACCTCCTCGAACAGTTCGTCGGTGTCGGCCTCCGAGTACAGGACCGTCGCGTAGACGTCCTCGCCGTGCGGCTGGCCGGCGTAGATGTTCAGATCCGCCAGTTCCTCGCGGATGCTACCGTCGTCCTCGGCGTCGTCGGTTCCGTCCGTCGCCTCTTCGCCGTGCGGGGAGTCGCCGTGAGCGCTGCTGCCGGCGTGTGCGCCGCCGTGGCCGCCCGGGCCGCCGTGGGCCTCGCCGTCGCCGTGCGCGTGCCCGTGCGCTTCGCCGTGGGCGTCGGCGTCAGCGTGCGGGTGACCGCCGCCCGATTGTCCCGCTTCGTCGTGTTCGCTCGTCGGCACGGCCGCGCCGTCGAGGTACGCGCCGAGGTCGTTCGGCGGGAAGCGACGACCCACGTAGAACTGGCCGAACTCGCCGTACTTCGAGGAGACCTCGTCGAACCGCATGTCGTAGACGATGTCCTTGATGTGGGTCGGGTCCTCGGAGAACAGCGTCACGCCCCACTCGTAGTCGTCGAAGCCGACCGAGGAGGCGATGATCTGCTTGATCTTCCCGGCGTACTCCTTGCCCGTCTCGGCGTGCGTCGCCATCATGTCGGCGCGCTCCTCGAAGGAGAGGTCGTACCAGTTGTGCTCCTCGCCGCGGCGCTTCGACATCGGGTAGAAGGAGACGTACTCGTCCTCGGGGATCTCCGGTTTCTTCTTGCCCTCCATGTAGCGTCGCAGGCCCTCGTCGGCCGATTCGGGGTCCTCGAAGTAATCGGGGCTGGTGTAGCCCGAGATCTCAGTCACGGAGACGTACGAGGTCGGCTGTTCGGTGAAGCCCGCGAGCGCGGTCTGCTCGAAGCGCCGCTCGGCGCGCGAGAGGTCGTCGAGCGTCGGTCGGAAGTGGACGACGAGCAGGTCGGCCTTGTGGCCGAGCACCGAGAAGACCGCCGAGTCGCCCTCGTCGGAGTCTGTGACCTCCCCGTGACGGCGGAGGTACTCGGTCCCCTCGGCGATCGCGCGCTCGCGCTCGCGTTCGGGCGCGTCCCGCCACGCGTCCCAGTCGACGGTGCGGAAGTCGTGCAGCACGAACCAGCCCTCGTCGGTTGGTGGGGCCTCTGGCATAGGTTCGGGTTGGGACGCCACCCGTATGGACGTTGCGAGTCGTTCCCAGATTCCGGGAGCGTCCGTCGGTCCGGACGCCGAAAGCGGTCTGACACTCGACGGCGACGACCACGGGCGAATCAAAAGGGCGTATCTGCGGCCAGATAGAGCTGTCTCGCCCCGCTCGCGAGGAGGTACAGGAGGGCCGCGACCAGCAGCGCGACGCCGACGCCCCGGGAGAGCCCGGGCAGCGACGACTCGACGACGCCAGACAGGTTCCTCGTGACGACCTCGACCTGGATGAGAAGCAGGGAGAGCGGGACCAGCAGGACGGCGGTTCCCCGGCGGATCGATCGCTGCAACGCGGATTCGGACATCGCCACCCAAATCGTGGCCGCGACGTCAAGTATCTGTGGGACAGTCCGTCCGGGACCGCCGTCGCCGCCTCATCCGCGGTGGGATCGCCCCGATCGCCCGCCGAGGCGCGTCGGGCCGATCACCCGCCGAGGAGCGTCGGGCCGAACACGAGGAGCAGCAGCGACAGCAGCATCGTCACCCCGACGCCGGTCGTGATGGTGCTGACGACCCGGTTCCGATCGTCGATGGGGAGTCGCGAGACGACCGCCTCGACGCTCGTCCGGAGGATCCGGCCGCCGTCGAGCGGGTAGCCGGGGATGCAGTTGAACAGCCCCAACTGGAGGTTGATCCACGCCGTCCAGAAGGAGACGTTCGCGAGGAGGAACACGCCCGTCCCGAGGAAGCCGAGCGGGCCGCCGACGCTGTAGAAGTTGAACACGTTCGCGGTGAAGCCCGGGAAGTTCGGGATGCCGAGCACCAGCGACGCGAGCGGGAGCACGAGCGACACGTAGACGGTCGCGAGCGGCGAGTCGCCGATCGCTCCGGAGAGGCCGGACGCGTCGGGGCCGCCGTCGCCGCCGAGCAGTTCGAGGTACGTCCCGGCGGGGTACGACTGCGTGCCGAAGTCGGTGAGCAGGAGGCCGCTCGTCCCCGGGAAGATGTTGACGCCGAGGAAGCCGCTGCCGTCCTGGGGGTTCTCGCCGAGCGTCACCTCCCACGTCTCGATCTCCCCGTCGTGGTAGAGTTCGACCGCCACCGTCTCGCCGGGTTCGGTCGAATCGAGGACGCGGGTGAGTTCGGTCGAGGAGACGACCCGCTGGCCGTCGATGGCGGTGACGATCACGCCCGGGTCGGTCGGCGCGCCCGACTGCGCCAGCGGCCCGTCCGCCGCGACCCGCGTGAGGTACGCGCCGACGGGGACCGTGACCGTCCCGCGCTCGGTTTCGAGTTCGGCGTAGCGGCTCTCGCCGACGACCTCGGCGAACCCGGCCCGCGTGTGGACCGCCGTCCCGTTCACGGCAGTGACCGCGATCGGTTCGTCGCCGACGCTGATGTTCGCGGGGTTGCCGGCGACGGAACCGGTGACGACCAGCGAGCGCTCGACGTCGACGGTTCTGGCTTCTCTGTCCGCGGCGCTCTCGCCGCCGTCGAGTTCGACGGCGACGGTCCGCTCGTCGGTGCCGAGCAGCGCCGAGTCGAGGGAGCTCTCGTTGCCCACCGGCACGCCGCCGACGGCGGTGATCCGGTCGCCCTGCTCGATCCCCGCGGCGGCCGCGGGCGAGCCGTCGTAGGCCCCCTGCACGGCCATCCCGGAGGCGACGCCGACGCTGCCGATCACCGGACCGAACAGGAGCAGGAAGGCGAGGAACGTCACGAAGAAGTTGTTCGTCACGCCGGCGGCGAACATCCGTGTGCGCCCGCCGCGGCTCGCCTCCCGCTGGCTCTCCTCGTCCGGCTGGACGAAGGCGCCGAGCGGGATGATCGTGAAGAGGAAGACCCCCATCGAGTCGATGTCGATCCCCTCGACGCGACAGAGGATCCCGTGGCCGCCCTCGTGGACGACGAGGCCGACGAGGAGACCGAAGACGATCTCCGGGGCGACAGAAAGCGGCAGGAAGTCGTTGACGCCGGGGATGACGAGGAAGTTCTGCGGCTGGTTCACCGAGGAGGGCGCGGGCGGGTTCCTGGCGATGGCTATGCCCTGCACCAGGAGAAAGAGGAACATCCCCGCCATAATCACGAGCGTCGCGCCGACGCCGAGGTTGGTCCACGCGCGCCAGAAGCGCTTCGGCGTCGCGATCCAGTCGATGAGGTCCCGCCCCCGTTTCGTGTGCACGGTCGTGAACGGTCCCTGGACGCGAACCGAGGAGGGCAACAGCCCGCGCTGAGAGAGGAACAGCGCGGCCGCCGAGTACGCGGCGAGGCCGACGAGCACCCACAGAAGCGTGTTCATCGTGGGAGGAAAAGAGACGGGCGCCAAAAGGTGTTCCTCATCCACCTTTTTACTTCGTCGGGTGCGCGAAGCGCACCCTCCTCGCAAAAAGCTGGACCAAAAAGGAGCCGCTCGCTCGGCCACCGGCCTCGCTCGCGGTTCGAGCGCTGGCGACCGACACAGCCGTTCCGTTCTCGCACAGACCTGTCTCGCCGGGTGTACGACGCGAGGCCCGTGAGACACGACGCTCCCAGGGCGAAGAAAGGCCGCGAGGAACGCGGTGTGAACCGTCGGTCGACGCGACGTCACGCTCCGGCCCCGTTTCGGTCTCCTCTCGACTGCCTTTGCGGAGAGAGTAGTGGGCGCCAAACAGTCGAAAGAGCCGCCTCTCCATCGCCGGGCGTCGATTGTTACGACGGATACATATGCGAATTTAATAATTGTTGCCCGGTTGTATAATTTATGATGAAAAATAATTATGTTCAATCGGCTGAGATTACAGCTTGGTATGACAAGCCACGAGATAACGAACTTGAGCGGGATGATGGAAGACGATGACCAGGTACAAGAAATCGGATCAAACCTCCTTAAACAGGCGATTCAAGCGGCGGCTGCGGAGAGACTCGGCGTTCCAACCGATAACCCATCCGTGCAGCGGACGGTGGAGATCGGCGATCGCGTGCCCGTGGACCTGCGGAACAAGGTCGACCTGACCGACGAAGGGCGTGCGGCGGACAGCTGGAGCGACAACTGGACGGATCTCGGCGTCTGGCAGAAGGACTGGGCGCAAAGTAGCACCGAAATGATGACGACGCCGGCCTTGGGGGGCGACAGGATGAGTGTCACGGGTCTCACACCACTCCGTCGCTTTCAACTCAGAAGTAAGCTCTCGGAGGACGAAATAGAGATTCTGAAGGACCAAGACCTCCTGGAGGACCTCTGATCGAACTTCCCGACGGCTATGAGCCTATCACTCATCGTCAAATGTACCCGGAGGTGTAATCTGCGGTGTAGCTACTGTCACGACTGGCGCGACCGCGGCGTCAGCTCGCTCAGTTTCGAGCACCTGGTAACGCTCACCGAGGAGGCGTTTGATCAGGCCGATCGGGTCCAGTTCATCTGGCACGGCGGAGAACCGCTGCTGCTCGGAAAGGAGTGGTTCGAGAAGGCGCTGTTCGTTCAGGACCTCGTGATGGAACAGGATCAAGCGGCCGTGAACCAACTCCAGACGAACGCCACCCTGCTGGACGAGGAATGGGTCGACTTCTTCGAGGAGCACAACTTCCAACTCGGAGTGAGCGTCGACGGGCCGCCCGAGATGCACGATGAGACTCGCGTCGACGTTCAGGGGCGCGGCACGTCCGATCGGGTCCGCGAAGGGATCGAACTACTCAAAGACTCCGAGGTGCCGTTCGGTCTCCTGATGGTAGTCACCGAAGACGTCCTGCAGCGAGACCCGGTAGCGATCTACGAGTGGTTCAAATCGATCGACGCCCCGTCAGTCGGATTCCTCTCACAGCGTCCGGATACCGAGGGGCTGGAGGAGGTTCGAGAGCCGTCTGAAATGTCTGCCTTCCTGGCCAAAGAGCGGTACTCGGAGTTTATGTGCGGCATATTCGAAGAGTGGTGGGCCGACGACGGAGCGGGACCGGAAGTCCGCGAACTCTCCGCGTTGCTTAAGGGACTGGTCGATTCCAGCCCCGGTCTCTGTATCTATGAGGGATCTTGCGTCGGCAAATACTTCGGTGTGAACCCCAACGGCGACGTGTATCACTGTGACCGGTACATCCCGGACCCCGAGTACAAGGTCGGAAACATCGGCGATGAGGATTTCACCTTCTTACCGGACCACATCCTGGAGATTCAGCAGCGTGAAGCCGAGAAGGAGGCCGCAGCAGAGGAATCGTGTGAGTGGTACAACGTCTGTCACGGTGGATGTCCCCACGACCGGAACACCAACCCCCTCGGGTGGGAGTCCCGCGACTCCTGCTGTGGGATGAGTACGCTGCTCACTCGGATGGACGAAAAAGTCGAGCAGGCCCTGCCTGAGTGAACCGGAACCGAACTCGTCACTATGACCGAGGAGAATCAGCGTAATTTTTCGAGGGTTCGAGACCGCGCGGAGCGCAGTCGAAACTGCTCGAAAAACCAGAACAGCCGCTCGCTCGGTCTTCAACCTCGTTCGCGGTGAATCTCTGGGGGAATACCCCGACAGCGTTCGATGCTGCGTTGCTCTGTCGAGCGTCCGAAGGCGCGTTCAGGCGAATTCAGCCAGCACTAGGAGCACGCTGGGCGCGGCGATCAGGACGAGTCCGACGAGGATCAGGATCGCCGGGAGCCAGAGCAGCCCCGCCTCGGTGAGGAGCCAGAGCCCGACGCCCGCGACTAGGGCGACGAGCCCGAGCAGGCGCAGAAGCCAGGTCACGACGCCTTCGAGTCCCGAGTCGGCGACGACGTCGACGACTTCGAGCACTTCGTCCATCGTGCCGCTCATTTCTCGGCTGGAAACACTTAGAAACCCGGACAAAGCCCCGATCACCGGTTTATTTGACGGCGGGGCCGCGCCGCAGTTTGCCCGCCGGCGACCTCCGAATCCCCCTGTGACCACAGCGCCCGCCGTCGCTCTATGGCACGCTTCCGCCCCCGCGACGCTACGACTCGCGCCGAAGCCGCGCGACCACGAACTCCGTGTCGAGTTCGCCGAGGAACTCTCCCAGCCTGGGCCCCTGCGGCTGATCGAAGAAGAGCAGGTAGCCCGCCTCGAAGAAGTCGCCGACTTCGACGTCGTGGCGACGCGCCGTCTCGTACATCTCACCCTGGATCGCCTCGCCGTCGTGACCCGCCTCGACGAAGTCCGCGAGTTCGTCCAGCGCGGCCGCGACGTCGGCGTCGAAGTCCGCGTCGGGGAGGTCCTCCTGGATGCGGTAGTTGTACTCGTTGTCCTCGCGCTCCGCCCAGGCGCGCGCCCGGTCGACCCGTTCGAGCGCCTCCTCGATGGCCCACTCGGGGGTGTCGTCGTCGAAGTAGCCCTCGTTTCGCGCCATCTCGATCCGGAGGTCGCGGTCGTCGGTCATCCCGAGGACGGCCGCGAACGTGTACGGCAGGCGGACGCGCTCCTCGCGCACGTCGTCGACGACGAACGGGTACGCCCGCTCGGCGAACGCCGAGAGCGACTCGTCGTCGACGTCGCCGAAGTACGCCCGCTCGAAGCGGTCGAAGTCGTCGACGAACTGATCGAGCCGCGAGACGTCGAAGTCGCGGGCCTTCCGGGGGTTGAGCGCGAAGAAGTACCGGAGGACCTCCGGTTCCAGCAGTTCCAGCATCTCCGCGACGGTGACGACGTTGCCCGCCGACGAGGAGAGCGCCTCGCCGTTGAGCGTGAACCACTCGTACACCATCGGGACGGGCGGTTCGACGCCGAGGACGTTCCGGGCGATGTCCTCGCCGGAGGGCCACGACCCTTCCGCGTGGTCCTTCCCGAACGGCTCGAAGTCGACGCCGAGGATCTGCCACTGGGCCGGCCACTCGAAGCGCCAGGGGAGTTTCCCCTCGCGGAAGGTCGCCGTCCCCTCGTGGCCGCAGCCCTCGATCGTCTCGTCGCCGACGGTCATGTCCGTGCAGACGTACTCGACGGTTCCCGCGTCGACGTCGACCGACGTGACCGCCTCGGTGATCTTCCCGCAGTTCTCACAGATCGGGTTGAACGGAACGTAGTCGTCGTCGATCTTCGATTGGTATTCCGAGAGGACCTCCCGAGCGACGTCGAGGTCTTCGAGGACGTGCGCGACGACTTCGTCGAACTCGCCCCCCTCGTACATCTCGGTGTTCGAGAGCATCTCGACCTCGATTCCGAGGCGGTCGGCGTCGGCCTTCAGCAGCGCCGCGAAGTGCGCCGCGTACGACTCCGATTCGCCGAACGGGTCCGGGATGTCGGTGTAGGGTTTCCCCAGGTTCCGACCGAGCGCGCCGGCGTCGACGTCGCCCAGTCCGACGATGTTGCCGTCGACGTCCGCGAGCTTTCGGGGGAGCTTTCGGAGCGGGTCCCGGTCGTCGCTCGTGAAGACCTGCCGGACCTCGTGGCCGCGCTCGCGCAGGACCTCGGCGACGAAGTACCCGCGCATAATCTCGTTGAAGTTACCGAGGTGGGCGACGCCGGAGGGGGAGACGCCGCCTTTGATCACGATCGGTTCCTCGGGCCCGCGCGCCTCGATCTCGTCTGCGACCTCGTCGGCCCAGAACGCGCGGCGCGGTCCGTCGGTGCCGTCGTCCTCGACGTCGGTATCGACGTCCCCGGCGTTCGCTTCGACGTCCACAGCCTCGGCGTTCGCTCCGTCGTCGGAATCGGACTCCTCGCTCATGGCTTATCCCTGAACCCAGTAGGTCGGTTCGCCCTCGGCGGCGGTGGGGACCACGTCGGTGCCGTCGTGCTCGCCGCGAAGGACCGCGTCCTCGATCCGACGGGGATCGGTGCCGTCGAGAACGATCGTCCGCATCCCCGCGCGCTCGATCAGCTTCGCCGCGAGGAGGTCGACCGGCGCGGACGCGCCCGCGTCGCGGCTCATCGGCGCGATCACGTCGACGAGTTCGCCGCCGGTCAGGCGGTCGTACTTCTCGGCGCCGTCGTCGGCGCTCGGATCGGCGCTGTAGACGCCGTCGACGCTCGTCGCGTAGACGAGCAGGTCGGCGCCGACGTACTCCGCGAGCGCCGCGGCGACCGCGTCGGTCGTCTGCCCGGGCATCACGCCGCCCATCACCGAGACGTCGCCGCGTCGGATCGCGTCGCCGGCGTCCTCGTAGTCGTGGGCGACTTTCGGGTCGACTCGCGGGCCCAGCGCGGCGATGAGCAGGCGGGCGTTGATGCGGGTCACGTCGATCCCGATCTGGTCCAGCTGGACCTCGTTCGCGCCCAGGTCGCGTGCGGTCTCGATGTAGTCGCGGGCGACGCCCCCGCCGCCGACGACCGCCCCGATCTCGCATCCCTCGTCGGCGAGCGTCTCGACGACCGCTGCGTGGCCCTCGACGCGTCCGGCGTCGAGGTCGGGAGCGAGCACGCTCCCGCCGATAGAAACGACGACTCTCATTGCTCCGTCGTTGCCGCGAACCGGGCTTAAGAGTTGTCAACCGCGTACGCCCGCGACACGCGCGAACCGCAGCCGATGGGGCCGGCCCGTCCCGCCCGACGGCTACGTCGACAGTAAGTATCAAGCCGATAGGCGCCCCGATTTCGGGTATGCAACTGCTCGGAGTCGTCGGTCCGGACGCGCGAACGCTCTGTGAGCGAATGAGTCCGCATCTGGACGGGACGGTCGCCGTGGTCGAACGGCGCCCCGCGGAGAACCGCTCGGCGGACGGCACGCTGCCGAGCGGGTCGGAGCGAGTCGAGGGCGTCGACGCCGCGTACGAACTCGGCGACGACGGCGCGTGGGCCGCCACCGGCGGGGGTCGAGACCTCGACGACGTGCTCGACGACCTCGCGGCGACGTACGACCACGCGCTGCTCGTCGGCTACCCCGAGGCGGACGTCCCGACGGTCACGCTGGGTGACGCCGAGGCGGAGAACGTCGTCATCGAGGCCGACTCGGCCGACGCCGTCGACGTCGACGACGCCCTTGGAGCGCTCGCGGATGCGACTCCCCACGTGACGCTCGAAACGCTCGTCGAACGCGTCAAGGAGTCGCCCCGCGCCGAACGTGCGGGGGCGATCGCGACGTTCACGGGTCGCGTACGGGCGAGAGACGACCCCGACGACCCGCGGACGCTCGAACTCACCTTCGAGAAGTACGAGGGCGTCGCCGACGAGCGGCTGCGGACCATCGAGTCGGAACTGATGGAGCGCGAGGGCGTCCAGGAGGTCGCGCTCTTCCACCGGACCGGCACGCTCGAAGCCGGCGAGGACATCGTCTTCGTCGTCGTCCTCGCCGGCCACCGCGACGAGGCCTTCGAGACGGTCTCCGACGGGATCGATCGCCTGAAGGACGAGGTCCCGATCTTCAAGCGCGAGACGACGGTCGAGGAGGACTTCTGGGTTCACGACAAGCAGTGACCGCCCCTCCCGGGCGGACGAACGAGCCGCGTGCCGTCGATTTCTCGGTCATTGTTGCTGCAAATAGGGTGCGAAACGCCCGGGATACCGGCCGATCTCGAGGACTTATATTCAAAGACAAACTGCAGAAATAAATACTCAGAGAGAGGCATAAAATTTCTAAAAGAATTTCGAGTGTCGCTGAACCATCGCATAAATCGTCGATAACGAGTGAATAGAGTCGAATTCCTCCTAACGTTCCTCCCTTTATATACTCCCCCGACGACAAGGCGAGAGCGAGGTGACATAGATGAGCGCAACCGCGACACCCTCCACCGAGCCCGCCAGCGACGAGATGTCCAAAGAGGAGCGGCTGAAGTCCTACCTGCTCACGAAGGCGCAGGACGGCGAGATGTACTTCAAATCGAAGTTCATCGCCGACGAGGTCGGCCTCTCCCCGAAGGAGATCGGCGCGCTGATGGTGAAACTCAGCGACTCCGCCTCGGAACTGACCGTCGAGAAGTGGTCGTACACGAGCGCGACCACCTGGCGGATCGAACCCGCACAGGACACGGCCTGACCCCCGTCTCTGATCGCCGCCCGAACGACCCCCACGCGGTGTGCCGTCTTCACACCGCCCTGAGACTCCCCTTCTGCCGGAGATCGGCCGAGTAGTCAGTCGACCCGTTTCGACCCGGGAGTGGCGGCTGCGACGTCCGATCCGTCCCCGTCGTGGCGTTTATCCGATCGCATCTCCTACGGCAGTCCGATGGATTCCCCGGACTCGGCGGCCGAACCGCCGATCGAGGCCCTGCGGTCGGTCTTTCACCTCCGCGAGACCCGCCGCGACGACGACCGGTTGCTCTTTTACGGCGAGTCGCTGGTGCCCGAGCGGATGTTGGTGCGGGAGGTGTGGGGAGCGTTCCGCGAGGCGGGCTACGAGATACAGGTCGCGAGCACGCGTGGGGGACACGAAGACGTCGTGATCGCCCGCCCGGTCAGCCAGGGCATCGACGGAATCCCCTGGAAGAACCTGGGGCTGTTCCTCGCGACCGTCGTCTCGACGCTCCTCGTCGGGTCGCTGACCTGGTACTACACGCCGCTCTCGGAACTGCTCGCGAACCCGCTGGTCGTGCTGCGGGCCTGGCCCTTCACCGCGGCCGTCCTCGGCGTGCTCGCGACGCACGAACTCGGCCACTACGTGATGGGCCGATACCACGGCGTCGACGTGTCGCTGCCGTACGTCCTCCCGTTCATCTTCCCGTTCGGGACGCTCGGCGCGGTCATCCGGATGCGCGGACAGATGCCCGACCGAGAGGCGCTGTTCGACATCGGCGTCGCGGGGCCGCTCGCGGGGCTGGCAGCGACGGTCGTCGTCACCGCCGTCGGACTGTCGCTCCCGCCGATCGCGGTTCCGGAGTGGGCGATTCGGGGCACCGGACAGGTCATCGTCTTCAACAACCCGCCGCTTCTCGACCTCATCGCGGGCGTCCTGGGACAGCCGACCGAGTACTCCGATCCCTCCGTCGCGGTCAACCCGGTCATCATCGGCG
This sequence comes from Halobellus limi, assembly GCF_004799685.1. Classification (NCBI taxonomy): domain Archaea; kingdom Methanobacteriati; phylum Methanobacteriota; class Halobacteria; order Halobacteriales; family Haloferacaceae; genus Halobellus; species Halobellus limi. The sequence continues at coordinate 2,936,986 of NZ_CP031311.1, read as the reverse complement.
GCTGGGTCGGGATGTTCTTCACCGTCTTAAATCTCCTCCCGGTCGGCCAGCTCGACGGCGGGCACATCCTCCGGGCGATGGTCGGGGAGTCCCAGGAACGCGTCGCGGCGGTCGTCCCCGCCGCGCTGTTCGGCCTCGCAGCCTACCTCCACTACGGCCTCGGTTACGGGCTGGACGAATCGGTCGGCCTGTGGGGCTTCTGGGGGCTGCTCTCGGCGGTGGTCGCGTTCAAGGGGCCGGCGAACCCCGTCGACGACTCACCGCTCGGACCCGTCCGGATCGCTGTCGGGGTCGCGACGTTCGCGCTCGGCGCGCTCTGTTTCCTCCTCGTCCCCGTCGAAATTATGTCGGTCTGAAACCTCGGCCGCCGCCCCGCGTCCGTCGCCGTCGCCTCGCGGAACGCCGGCGATGTCGATGGCGCGGACGACGACGTAGATGAGGACGACGCCGGCACCGACCGCGAGCACGAACTGACCGGCGGCGGCGAGAAGCGCCCCGACGATCGATCCGCCGAAAAAGTACGCAAGCGCGAAGGGCACGAGCGCGATCAGACCGACGTACAGCAGGAGCCTGGCGAGCGGGACCGCCTCTGCGAGAATCTGGTCTCTATCGAGCGTTCCGGTCTCGGCGTCGACGAACGGGTGCCTGGAGGGCATACGTCGCCTCTCGGCCGGCTGGAACAAGAATCCCCGGCCCCTCCCGGTCGAATCTCACTCGTGGGTATACCCCTCGTCGGCCAGCAACTCACCGTCCATCCGGACGCCCCCGTCGACGACGTCGCCGATCACCGTCAGTGGCACCGAGAGCGCGTCTCGGGCGCCGTCGACGGCGTCCGCCGGCAGCGTACAGACCAGCTCGAAGTCCTCGCCGACGGTGGTCGCCATCGCCCGACGGTCGGCGTCGTCTCCGGCGTAGTCGTCGACGGCGTCGTGTACCGGGACCGCGTCCCAGGAGACCTCGAAGCCGACGTCCGAGGCCTCCGCGAGCTGGTGGAGGGACCGCGCGAGTCCGTCCGAGGAGTCCATCATCGCGGTCGCGTGCGGGGCGAGGGCGACGCCGGAGGCGACGCGCGGGGCGAACCGGAACAGGTCGTTCCCCCGCCCGCTCTCGCCGGCGTCGAACGCCCGGAGCGCCGCGGCGGTCCGACCGAGCGCGCCGGTCACGCAGACGACGTCGCCGACGTTCGCGCCCGAGCGAAGCACCGGCGCGTCGGTCTCTCCAAGCGCGGTCGTCGCGACCGTGAACTCGCCCGTGGTGTCGAGATCGCCGCCGACGTACCGGGCGTCGACCGCCTCGCAGACGTCGATCGCGCCGTCGAGAAAGGCGTCGAGTTCGGATTCGTCCAGCGTCGGCGCGGCGTACGCGGCGACCGCGGCGGTCGCGTCGGCTCCCATCGCGGCGACGTCCGAGAGCGACGCCCCGACGGCGCGCCAGCCGGCCGTGTACCGGGTCGTCCCCGACGGGAAGTCCGTCGACTCGTGGAGCATGTCCGTCGTCACGACGAGGCCGTCGACGACGGCCGCGTCGTCGCCCGCCGCCGGGAGCGCGGCCGCGAGCCGTCGGAGCGCCGATCGTTCGTCCATAGCGCTCCTGCGACCCGGGCGGGCAAAAAGTCGGCGTCGCGTCTGGGAGCGAGCGCTCCCGCGGGTCCCGCAGGCTGGCGACGACGGCGGTCCCCGCCTTCGGTCGGTTTCGATGGCTTGATGCCCGGACGAACCCACCCCGTGGTATGGCCCGCGAGAACCTTCGCGCCACCGTCCTCGGGTTTCTCGCGACCGTCGGCGTCTTCGCGCTCCTGTTCTACTTCGCGGGCGTCGACGAGCTCCTCGCGACGCTCGGAAGCGCCGATCCCGGGTCCGTCGCGCTCGTCGTCCTCGCGACGCTGGCGTGGCTCGCGGCGTGGAGCGTCTCTCTGAACACCGTGCTGGACGTTCTCGGCGTCGAACTGTCCTACGGGACGTCGTTTCTCGTCTTCGCGGGCGCGACGTTCTCGAACAACATCACGCCGTTCGGGCAGGCCGGCGGCGAGCCGGTGACGGCGTATCTGATCTCCCGGGCGGCCGACGCCGAGTACGAGCGGAGCCTCGCGGCCATCGCCAGCGTCGACACGCTGAACTTCGTGCCGTCGATCACGCTCGCGCTCGCCGGGGCAGGGTACTTCGCCTCGGAGGTCGCCCTCGGGGCCAACGACAACCTCCTCGCGGCGATCGCCGCGGTCGTCGCGCTCGCGGTGGTCGTCCCGACGCTCGTCTACCTCGGCTGGACGCGACGCTACCGGCTCGAGGCCCGCGTCGTCGACGCGCTGACGCCGGTCATCAGGTCGATCGCCGACTGGATCCCCCGGATCCCCGTGCCGACGCCCGAAGGGATCGAAGAGCGCATCGACGGCTTCTTCCGGGCGATCGAACGGGTCGCGTCGAACCCGCGGGGGCTGGCGCTCGCGCTCGGCGCGTCCAGTCTCGGGTGGCTCTGTCAGATGATCGCGCTCTGGCTGTCGTTCGCGGCCATCGGCGTCGACGTACGCCTCTCCGTCGCGCTGGTCGTCGTCCCCATCGCCGCCATCGCCGGCGTGACGCCCCTCCCGGGCGGTGCCGGCGGCATCGAGACGGTGCTGGTGCTGTTGCTCCTCGCCGCGCCGCTCTCGCAGGTGACAGAGCCGGTCGCGGTCGCCGCCGTGGTCATCTTCCGGGGGGCGGTCTACTGGATCCCGACGGTGCTCGGCGGCGTCGTCGTCGCCTGGCTCGGAACCGGCCTCGGGATCGGCGCGGGCGAGGGGTGAGCCCACTTACCGCCGCGGTTCGGCCGCCGCCCGGAACGACTGAGGAAGCGTCTCACGCGTCGTAAGCCCGATACGATGGCTTTAAACGACGCGAACGGGAATCGGTGGATATGGTAAGTGTCTACGACGTTCCGGCCGACGCCCTCATCGAGGACGTCGCCGACCGCCTCGCGGATCGAATCGAGGAGCCCGAGTGGATCGAGTTCGCCAAGACGGGACAGACCCGCGAACTCCCGCCCGAACAGGACGACTTCTGGTACGTCCGCGCGGCGTCGCTGCTCCGCAAGGTCGCGAAGGAAGGCCCGATCGGCGTCGACCGGCTCTCGACGGAGTACGGCGGCCGAAAGCGCGGCTCCACCCGCTACCGCGTCTCCGGAAACAGCTCCGCCCCCGGCAGCAAGAAGATCATCCGCCGGGCGCTCCAGCAGCTCGAAGAGGAGGGCCTCGTCGAGACGGCGAAGGGCCAGGGTCGCCGCATCACCAGCGAGGGACAGAGCTTCCTCGACAACGCCGCAGACGACGTCCTCGCGGATCTCGACCGCCCGGAACTCGAACGCTACGCCTAGAACGCGGACCCGCCCGCGACGGTCGACGCGAGATCACACGCCGAGGGAGAACGACGTAACCGTTTTTAGCGCCGCGACAGAATCCTACGACGATGAGTGGAACCCCCGACGACGACCGACTGGAGGAACTGCGCGAACAGAAGATGCAGGAGCTCCGCGACCAGGCCGAGGGGCAGCAGGGCGGGCAGGACCGCGAGGCCGCACAGGAGGCCGCTCGCGAACAGGCGGAGGCCAAACAGGAGGCGATGCTGAAGCAGTACCTGACCGACGGCGCGCGCCAGCGGCTCAACGCCGTCGAGATGTCGAAGCCCGACTTCGCGGAGTCGGTGAAGAAACAGATCGTCGCCTTGGCGCAGAGCGGCCGGATCCAGGATCGGATCGACGAAGAGCAGATGAAGGACCTGCTCCGCGAACTGCAGCCGGACTCGAAGAGCTTCGACATCCGTCGACGGTAGCGCACTCGTGGATCTCGCGCTCCTCTACAGCGGCGGGAAGGACTCGACGCTCGCCGCGCTGTTTCTCGACTCCTTCTACGACGTGACGCTCGTGACCGGCCGGTTCGGGATCACCGGCGACTGGGAACACGCCGAGGCCGCGGCCGACCGACTCGGCTATCCCTTCGAGGCCGTCGACCTCGATCGATCGGTCGCCGAGGCGGCCGTCGACGAGATGCTCGACGACGGCTATCCCCGACACGGCATCCAGCGCGTCCACGAACACGCGCTCGAAACCGTGGCCGAACTCGACGTCGACGCCGTCGCCGACGGGAGCCGACGCGACGACAGAGTCCCGACGGTTTCGCGGGCGCAGGCGCAGAGCCTCGAAGACCGACACGGCGTCGACTACCTCTCGCCGCTCGCCGGACTGGGACGGAACGCGGTCGATCGGCTCGTCGAGGAGACGCTGACCGTCGAGACCGGGCCCTCCGAGACGATCCCGAAGGGCGACTACGAGGCCGAACTCCGGTCGCTGATCGCCGAGCGCGCCGGCGAGGACGCGGTCGAATCGGTGTTCCCGGCGCACGAGCAGTCCTACGTCCGCGGGCTCCGAAGCGACGGTTGACACTCCGGACCGACGCCGCGTTCCGGCGCGGAGCGCCGCCACGAAAACCGACTCCGAACACGATCGAATCCGAACACATTTCTCCCGGTGACGGTCACCTCCGAACGTGTTCTCGCTCTCTCCCGGTATCGGCTACTCCCTCGCGGCGGCGCTCGTCTGGGGGACGTACATCTTCGTCCTCAAGCAGTACTTCGAGGAGTACCCCGCGACGGTCCTGACCGTCGGCGTCAACGCCGCGGCCGTGGCGTGGTACCTGCCGCTGACGCTCTCGCGGACCGACCCGGCGGACGTCCCCTCGCTCTCGGGGTTCGGCCCCCTCGAGGGGCTGCTCCTCGTCGGGACGATCGTCGCCACCGCGGCCGCGTTTCTCGTGTTCCTAGGGGCGCTCGGCCTCGGCGACGTCTCCTACGTCGCGCCGATCAGCAAGATCGTCCCCGTGTTCGTCCTCCCGATCGAGGTGGTCTTCCTCCACGAGCGGCTCACCCCGCTCCAGATCACGGGAGTCGTCGTCGCCACGCTCGCCGTCTACGTCGCGAACTACCGGACGGGGTCGCTCCTGGATCCGATCCGGAAGGCGGCGTCGTCGCGCGCGGCGCAGTTCGGCCTGTTGAGCGCGGCGCTCTTCGCCGTCAGCGACGTGGGCAAACGCGTCGCGTTACAGGAGCTCGCGATCCCCCTGGAACTGTGGGTCCCGACGGTGCTCGGCGGCGTGCTCGTGGTCGTCCTCCCGCTCGCGGCCCGCGAGTGGGTACCGATCCGCGACGCCCTGCCGAAGTTCGTCCTCGCGGGCGGCGGCGTCGCGGTCGGCGAGCACGTCACGTCGCTGGCGTTCTCGACCGTCCCGGCGTCGATCGCGTCGCCGATCATCAACACCCAGGCGGTCGTCGCGGTCCTCCTCGGCGGGATCTTGCTGCGCGAGGACTCCTTCGGCATCCGCCTCGTCGCCGCCGCGCTCGCCGTGATCGGCGTGGGACTGATCGCGGCGTAGTCCGTCGCCGTCGGCGGCGACGCACTCGCAATCGCTTCAACAGTTTCAAGCGCGGCACCGCCGAATCCGTCGGTATGTACGACCGACTCAAGGGCTTTCGGGACTTCTACCCCGAGGAGATGGCCCCCCGGCGGGAGGTCATCGACACGCTGGAGGACGCCGCCGCGCGCTACGGCTTCCGCGAGATATCCACGCCCGCGCTCGAACGGACGGAGATGTACGTCGACAAGAGCGGCGAGGAGATAGTCGAGGAACTGTACGCCTTCGAGGACAGGGGCGGCCGCGAGGTGTCGCTGACGCCCGAACTGACGCCGACGGTCGCGCGGATGGTCGTCGCCAAACAGCAGGAGCTGTCGAAGCCGATCAAGTGGTACTCGACGCGGCCGTTCTGGCGCTTCGAACAGGTCCAGCAGGGGCGATTCAGGGAGTTCTACCAGACGAACGTCGACATCTTCGGCTCCTCGGAACCCGAGGCCGACGCGGAGATCCTCGCGTTCGCGGCCGACGCGCTCACCGGTCTGGGGCTCACGGGCGAGGACTTCGAGTTCCGCGTCTCCCACCGCGACATCCTCGGCGGCCTGCTCCGCGCGTTCGACGCCGACGTCGACGCCCGCGAGGCGATCCGCGCGGTGGACAAACGCGCGAAGGTGGAAAAGACGGAGTACCTCGGACTGCTCTCCGACGCCGGCCTCTCCTACGAGCAGGCCGAGGCGTTCGACGACCTCGTGACGGCGGGCGACCTCGACGAGATCGCCGAGTTCGGCGGCGACGACGTCGCGAGCGCGGTCGAGAACCTCCGCGAGGTGCTCGCGGCCGCCGAGGACTTCGGCGCGCGGGAGTTCTGCGAGGTGTCGCTGACGACCGCCCGGGGGCTGGACTACTATACGGGAGTCGTCTTCGAGTGCTTCGATTCGACTGGCGAGATCTCCCGCTCGGTGTTCGGCGGCGGCCGCTACGACGACCTCATCGAGAGCTTCGGCGGGCAGCCCACCCCCGCGGTCGGCGTCGCGCCCGGCCTCGCGCCGCTCTCGCTGCTCTGTCAGCGCGCCGGCGTCTGGGCCGAGGAGGCGCTCACGACCGACTACTACGTCCTGACCGTCGGCGACACTCGCGACGTCGCCGCCCGGATCGCCCGCGACCTCCGCGCCGCGGGGAACGTCGTCGAGGCCGACGTCTCCGACCGGAGCTTCGGCGCGCAGATGGGCTACGCCGACAGCGTCAACGCGGAGACGGTCGTCATCGTCGGCGAGCAGGACCTCGCGAACGGCGAGGTGACCGTGAAGGACATGGGCTCCGGCGAGCAGACGACCGTTCCCGTCGAGGAGTTCCCCGGCGAGCGCGCGTCGCCGACGCTCGAGGACCTCGACTGAACGCGACGCCTCCGGACGGACAGCGCCGGTGTGCGGCGCGCGGTGGTGTTTTACGGCTGCTCGCGAATCTACGACTATGTACGAGACGATTCTCACCCCCGTCGACGGGAGCGCGCCGAGCGAGGCGGCCGCCGACCACGCGATCGAACTCGCGCGGGACGCCGACGCGACGCTCGCCGTCGTCTCGGTCGTCGACGTCGCAGCGCTCTCGGCGGCCAAACTCGACACGGAGGCGCTGCTCGACGGCTACGAGGCCGAGGCCGAACGCCACGTCGCGGCGGTCGCCGAACGCGCCCGCGAGTCGGGCGTCGACGTCGAAACCGCCGTGGTTCGCGGCGCGCCGTATCAGTCCATTCTGGACCGCGTCGACGCCGTCGGCGCCGACCTCGTCGTGATGGGCAGTCACGGTCGGCGCGGCCTCGAGCGCTACCTCCTCGGGAGCACGACCGAACGCGTTCTCAGGCTCTCTCCGGTCCCGGTGCTCGTCCTCCGCGGTGAGGAGCGTGACTATCGGGACCCCGACGCGGACGGGCGAGTCGAACCGGCCGATGAGTAGCCGGGACGAACCCGAGCGTGGCGACGGTTCGGAACGGCTCTTCGAGGCGGTAGAACGGTCCGCTACCGATCGGTTGCGAGCGTTCCGGATCGCCTACGACGGGCGGCCGTTCCACGGCTTCCAGCGCCAGCCGTCGGTCCCGACCGTCGAGGACGCGATATTCGACGCGCTCGATTCCCTCGGCGTGTTCGACCGGGGGTCACGGGGCCGACCGCCGGGGTACGCCGCCGCCGGTCGGACCGACGCGGGCGTCTCCGCGCTCGCACAGACGGTCGCGTTCGAGTGTCCCGAGTGGTGCACGCCGCGAGCGCTGAACGGCGAACTGCCCGCGGACGTTCGGGCGTGGGCCGCCGCGGAGGCGCCCGACGGCTTTCACGCCACGCACGACGCGGCCCGTCGCGAGTACGTCTACGACCTCTACGGGCCGGGGCTCGACGACGAGCGCGCCGCCGCTGCCGCCGCGGCGCTCAGCGGCGAACACGACTTCCACAACCTCACGCCGGACACGCGAGGAACGGTCCGCGACGTGTCGATCGAGACCGGCCGCGACGGCGACTTCCTGTCGCTGCGCGTCGCCGCCGGCGGCTTCCCGCGAGCGCTCGTCCGCCGGCTCGCGTCGGTGATCCGGGGCGTCGCCGCCGGCGATCGGACCGTCGAGAGCGTGCACCGACTCCTCGGCTCGGAACCGCTCGACGGCCCCGAGGGCGTCCCCTCGGCCCCACCGGAACCGCTGCTGCTGGCGGACGTCGTCTACCCTCGGCTCGATTTCGAACGCGACGAGCGCGGCGTCGAGAGCGCCGCCGACGTGTTCGCCGCTCGGCGGCGCGACGCGCACGTTCGTGCCCGCGTCGCAGATCGGATCGTCGACGGCGTCGTGAGGTGACGCCCCTCGGGGGCATCCAGCGGTGAAAGCTTATGCTCGTCGTGGGCGACCTCGAAGGTATGCCCTCTGCCACCCCGCTCCCCTCGACCGCGCAGGCGCACCGAGACGCGGCCTACCGCTTCGCCGTCGGCGCGCTTTATTTCGCCGTCGTCTCCGGGCTCGGGTCGCTCGTCGCGCTGCTCTTCGGCCCCTACGGCATCGTCGTGAGTATCCTCGTCTCCCTGATCGGCGTCTACTACGGCGGCATCGAAGTCGCCCGCGGTATCGACCTCGTCGTTCGCCACGCGCTCAGCGAGACGACCGAACCGCCGACCGAGACCTGATCTGATCACTCTCGGTTTTTATCGCCGAGCGCCGTCGCTGGGGATAGCGCTCGGCGGTACGAGACGGGAGTAGCCACTGTGAAACGACCGCGTCGCCACCTCTCGTTGACCGCGCGTGGTCGTGACCACGCCAACCCGGACGTTGTGATCGCTCCTGCGACCGTTCCGACCCGCGGCGAGCGGCGGTCTCCCCGTCCGTGTGATCAGTTGTGATATTTCCCCCGAAATATTATTTTGATTCAATACAAATCTCCGATCGATGCCGAGATGCGAGAACTGCGGGTCGTTCGTCACTGCGGAGTACGTCCGGGTGTTCGCACCGAACGGGATGGACCATCCCCGGGTCTGTCCGAACTGTGAGGACAAGGTTCGCGACGGGGCCGACGTCCGCGAGGCGCGCGCGACGAGACACTGACCCCGTCTCCGGATCGACGACGGGACCGGATTTCACGCGGCTTTTACCGTTCCGCGACGTTACGACGCTATGAGCCAACTCGACGCGTTCCTCGCCGGGGAGCGCCACGACGACGTCGCGCTGTTTCTGACCGAGGAGTACCTCGACAGCCAGGGCAAACTCCCGAAGATGGGCGAGACCGTCGACTCGGGCTACGTACTCGTCGTCCCCGGCGACGACGGTCGACGCGCGTTCGCCGCCGGCACCGGGATGGACGCGATGGAGTTCGCCCGCGGAGCGATGGAGTCGCGGGGACACATCTCCCGGAGCCTCGACGGCGGGGAGTGCCCCGAGGCGGAGACCGCCGGCTCCGGGGACGACGCTACTGACGCCGATTCCGAGGACGACGTCGCCGACGGCGACCACGACGTCGAGTTCATCTTCGCGTTCTCGGAGGCACAAAACGAGGAGGTCGGCGGGCTCTACGCCCGCGGTGCGGTCGTTCACGCCTACGCCCACTGCGCCTGCGGTGCGAGCTACTCGGACAAGTGGGTCGTCGGCGCCGAGGACGAGACGGGCGTCCAGCCCGGCGAGTCGGAGCCGGCCGAGGGAGCCGAATAGGGCGAACAGCCGACACGGAGGCGGTCGCTACCGACGCGAGACCCACGACGGGCGTGTCGGACAACCGCTGACCGACGCGGGCCGGATGCTACGTCACGCGGGCTCTGGCCCCGCGATCGTATATAAGCGTCCGCCCGGTGATCCCTCACTCGCTGTCGTCGGTCGCGGCCGCGTCTGTTCTGCGCTGTCTGTTCTCTCCGCCTACTCGTCTCCGTCCCCCGTCTTCTCGTCCGCCTCCGCTTCGACTTCGGCGGCGACTCGCTCGAACGCGCGGAGGATGACGCGTTTGGCCGTCGCGCCCTGTGTCGTCCAGTGGTGGGCGTAATCCAGCATGTCGTCGTAGATGTCCGGCTTGCACCCCGCGGCTTTCGGGTGGCCGCCGCCGTTGACGTGTCCGGCGACCTCGTGGGCCCGTTCGAACCCCTCCGAGCCGCGGATGCTCGCGCTGCCGGCGGGCTTGACGACGACCGCGGCGTCGGCTCCCTGCTCCCGAAGCGACTCGGCGACCTCGTTCTGGGAGCACCGACCGTAGGTGACGCCGACCGTCCACGGGCCGACGGACTTCATCTCCGCGCGGGAGACGGCCGCCTCGATCAGTTCCTCCTTCTCGACGCGCCGGAGTTCGATGTACTCTCGAACGACCTCCGGGAGATCGACGCCGAACCGCCCGACGACCGTGACGTACTCCTCGGGGTCCGTCCAGTAGGCGTAGTCCGCGAGGTCGTCGCTCCTGCCGTCTTCCTTCAGCCAGAGGTCGTGATCCCGCGTGACCGCCGCGAGTTCGGCCCACCGCTCGTCGAAGTCGTGATCGAGCGACCGCAGCGCCACGTCGACCGTGCACTCCTCGTCGGACTCGCCGACGACGAGGTCGACGCCCGACTCGCGGACCGCCGCGACGGTCTCGTCGCTCCACTGGTGGTGGTCGTACCACGCCACCGACGACGCGACCGAGGCGGCGGCGTCGAGTTCCGCTGCGATCCACTCGTACTCGTCGGGACAGAGGTCGCAGACGTAGAGATCGATCCCCTCGGGAGCGTGCTCGGCGACGTTTTCGAGCGCCTCGTCCAGCGAGTACGGGCCGGCCCCGACGAGGGCGACGGTCGACCGGGGGCCCTCGTCGGCCTCGTCGTCGGTCACGTCGGCGTCGTCCTCGGAACCCGTGTCCTCGTCCGCTCCGTCGGTTTCCCAGCGACCGACGCGTTCGGAGAGGTCGTCCTCGAACGTCGCCCATTCGAGCGTCGCGTCGTACACCTCGCGGATCAGCGCGACGCATCCGAGTCCGTCGGCGTCGGTGTCGGCGACGACGACCGCTTCCGCGCCGTCGACGGCTTCTGCGACCCGTTCTTCCGCCCGGTCCTCGTCGAGGGAGTCGGGATAGAAGAAGCCCGTCCCGGGGAGCTGGGACTTCCGGGACAGCGAGAGACTCGCGCTGTCGATGAGTTCGTCTTCCATAGCCCCACCGACGGGAGCACGCGTAAAAACCGCCGTGGTTCCGCGTCCGCAGACGGTCGCCGTCGCTCTCGACTCGATTCGGGGCGATCAGGGCACGGTCGGGTCAGGGCCCACGATCGGACCGGTCAGACCGTCTCTGGCGTGCCCGTCAACTCCGCCTCGCCCTCGTCGTCGGCGAGTTGCCGGACGGTCAGCACCGGAATCGGACAGGTCCGGACCACGCGCTCGGCGACCGAGCCGATGAGAAAGCGGTTTTCCCCGTGTCTTCCGCGCGTCCCCATCACGACGACGTCGGCGTCGACGTCGCGGGCGTACTCGTCGATCTCGGACGCCGGACGGCCCTCCTCGACGGCGGCGACGACCGCGCGCTCGGTCGAATCGCGGACTTCGTCGATCGCCTCTTCCCCCCGTTCGACCAGCGCGTCTTCCATCTCGTCGCGGAGGCGCTCCGGCGAGGACGCCACGTCGCCCTCGTCGACCACGTACAGGCAGTGCACCTCGGCGTCGAACCGATCGGCGAGGTCGAGCGCCACGTCGACGGCCCGCCTGACGCTCTCGGAGCCGTCCGTCGCGATGACGATCGTCTCGAACATATACGCCTCCGTTCGCCTCGGTTCGGCATAAATCCCGTCGGGTCCGTTCGCTTCGCTCGTTTTCACTCCCCCGACGACCTCCCACTCGCTACCGCTCGTGGGAGTCCCGTCGGGTCCGTTTTGCGGAGTTCACGTGTGAACGCGTTTTCGTCCCGCTTCGTACCGAACCCTTCTCCGGTCTGTTCGCTCCGCTTCCGCCCCGACGCCTCACCGCCGAACCGCCTCGCTCTCGCGTCCCTGCAGGCGACGCAGCCATCCCGAGAGCGCCCCGTCGTCGATCCGCGTCGCGAGTTCGACGCTCGCCCAGGCGACGGCGATTCCGGCGACGACGTCGGTCGCCCAGTGGATGCCCAGGTACATCGTCGACACGGTGATCGAGACGGCCAGCACGGTCGCGACCGGCAGCCAACGGGGGTACACCGCTCGGAACCGGTAGGCCAAGAGCGCGACCGTCGCCGACAGCGACGTGTGCAGCGACGGGAACACGTTCGTGTTCACGTTGACCTGCTGGACGAGCAACTGCGACTGCGGCCAGCTCGTGTACAACAGCGGGTCGACCAGCTCCGGCATGAAGTTCCGCGGGCCGTAGGCGACGAACAGGACGTAACAGCAGAGCCCGAACGCGTAGTTCAGAATGTACGTGAGAAACAGCACACGCAGCGGCCGCGACCGCTCACAGACCGCGTACGCGAGCACCGGGAACGTCAGGAGGAACGTGTACCCGAAGACGTAGACGAACCCGAAGTACGTCGTCAAGACCGGGTGCGCGAAACTCTGCACTGCCGCGACGAACTGCGATTCGAGCAGGTAGATGTACCCCGTCAGGTTGATTCCGATGAGCCACGACAGCTCGACGCCGACGTCGCGAACGACCTTGTTGACGGCGAGGACGGCGGCGAGGACGCCGAGCGTGGGTGCGACAGACGTCAGGTTCGATCGAACCCGGGCGACCGCCGAGCCGATTCGGCGGCCGCGTCGCTGCTGGTTCCGCTCTACGACGAGCAGCATCGCGAGTAGGTGACCGACTGCCACCACGACGCCGACCTGCAGCAGCACGTCTACGAGCGCCATTACTGCCCCCTCACGAGTCGTCCGTCCTCGTACTGGAATCCGGCGTCTCGGAACTCCGTTCTCGCTCGTGCGGCGTCTACTTCACCCTCCGTACCGAGGAACGGCGTCACCGGGTCGGCCCCGTCCCACCGGAGTTCCTCCGGTACCCACTCGGTCCCCTCGAGGAGCCTCACCGCGGGCCGTACGTAGCCGTCGAACACCTCCGCAGCCAGGTGCGACCGGTCGATCAGGCGCGCGAGGGCGTGCCTGAACCGGGGATTCGTGAGCGGTGGCGTCTGCGTGTTGTACCCGACGACGTACGGCGACGTCGACCGCTGGACGAGAAGCCCGAGGTCCGCGGTCCGACCGATCCGCGGGACCGTGTCCGCACCGACCGGTGTCCCCGTCACGTCGGCACCGCCGTCGGCGACGACCCCGACGGCGGCGTCGTCGGAGCCGACCACCTGAAGCACCAGGCGATCGAACGCCGGCGGGCCGACGCCCGGCCGCGCGCCCGTGCCCTCGTCGTCGAAGAGGAAGTGGCTCTCGTTCGCCTCCAAGTGCAGTGACTCTCGTGGCGTGTTCTGCACGAATCGGAGCGGGCCGCTTCCGACCGGTGGGATGTTGTTCGTCACGAGCGCCTCCGTCGCGCTCCCGACCTCGATGCCGCTGATCGAGACGGCATCCGTCCGATCCTGCCAGACGTGCTTCGGCAGGACCGGCACGGTGAACGCACGTGTCGCTACCCGCGGGGAGCAGTCGCCGAACTGGAAGACGACCCTGTCGGCGGCGGGCGTCCGGACGTCGTCGACGAGTCCGATCCGTCCCTGAAACCGCGGTGCTGGAACGCGTGTTTCTGCCGCCGTCTCGCCGTCCTGCCCCTCCGACGAACCGAGCGACGTGTCCGCCAAGAGCGCGTACGTGAAGGCGACGTCCTCGGCGGTCACGGGCTCTCCGTCGTGCCACGTTTGATCCGAGCGCAACCGGACCGTCGCCCGGGGTCCATCGTCGCTCTCGGCGAACGCCCAGGACTCCGCGAGCCACGGGGTCGTCCCTTCGGGAGTGGGCTGTCCGATAGCGTCGTACAACAACCCGGTCAACACGCCGGAGCGCCGGTACTCCACGGAGAGGGGATTCAGGTTCTCCGTCGCCCGGCGATCGGTCCCCACGACACGGAGCACCGAATCCGCGTCGTCGCCCCCTTCAGCGGTTCCTTCGACGATTCGTCCCAGCGTTAGATACCCCTGTGGTGACCGGAAGTTCGCGCTCTGCCAGTTCGTGTAGTTCCCTCTTCGCGCGGCCCGGATCTCGTCGGGGAACCCGACGACGGTGAACGGTTGGGAGCGGGCGATCGATCGCTGTAGCTCGGCGACCGCCTCCCGTCTCCGGTCGCCGGTCGAGCGACGTTGGGTCTCCAGCCACTCGTCGACGTCGAGATCGGCGTACCCGAAGGGGTTCTGCCACCCCCGCGCGTCGGCGAACTGCGAGTGTAGCAGGCCGTACAGGGCGTCCGGATCCCGCTGGCGCGCCGCCATCCGGACGAGAAACACGTCGAAGTTCTTGTTCAAAAGCACCTGCCGGAGGAGTTCCTCCTCGGACACCGGAACGACCTGCGCGTCGATCCCGGCCGCCCGGTACCACGACGTGATCGTCCGCGCCGCGTGGAGTGCGTAGGGGTCCGAATCCGCGGGGAGCGTCTTGATTCGGAGGGACACGGGGTCCATCGAATCCCAGCCCGCGATCGAACGGGCCCGGCGCAGACAGCCCCCGAGGCCGGCGGAGGCTCCCGCACCGAGGGTTCCGATGACCGCCCGACGGCGGACGCCGTACCCGCTCGACGACTGCGACATATCCTGTCCATAGCCGGACGACGCTAATAGCGCTTGGGTCTCCGCAGAGGACTCGGACTGAAGGCTCTGGCCGAACGGCGGGAACGGCGAGAACGGCGGGCGAACGGGCAGTATATTACCGTCGAGTGTCTGTCGCCTGTAATGCCCTCCCGCCGGACGGTCCGTGGACTCTTCGCCGCACTCGTTCTCCTCTCGGCCGCTACGCTCGTCGGCGGATACGTCCAGGCCGAACGGACGAACGACCAGGTGACCGGCGATCCGGGCGTCGAACAGGCGTTCCGATCGGGGGATCGGTCGCCCGTCGTCGCGCCCAGATCGAACGTCACGGTCGTCGCGACCGACTCGAACGCGTTCGTGACCGACGAGAACGACGCCCCTCGCGCGCAGGCCGAACTCGTCGCCTTCGCTCCCGACGGATCGATACACTACTACGAGAACCGACACACGCGCTACTGGGACGTCGATCCCATCTCCGGGACCGACGCCACCGTCGAGTTCGTCTACGCCGACCACCTCGACGCCTCCGAGTGCGGCGGCGACTCCGTCTGCACGCGAAACGGCGTCGAGCGGGTCAACCTCACGACCGGCGAGCGGACGGACGTCTTCAGCCGGATCACGCCCGGCAAGCACTCCACGCGGTGGCACGACGTCGACCGCGTCGACGACGAGCGCCTGCTCGTGGCCGACATCGCCCGCGACCGCGTCTTCGTCGCGAACACGACGACCGGACTCACCGAGTGGGAGTGGGACGCCCAGTCGGACTTCGACGTCGCGAGCGGCGGTCCGTTCCCCGACGACTGGACGCATCTCAACGACGTCGAGCACGTCGAGATCGACGGTCGGGACGCGGTGATGGTGAGTCTCCGCAACCACGATCAGGTCGCGTTCGTCGACTTCGAGCGCGGACTGCTGGAGAACTGGACCCTCGGATCCGACGGCGACCACGACACGCTGTACGAACAGCACAACCCGGACTACATCCCGCCCGAGCACGGCGGCCCCGCGGTGCTCGTCGCCGACTCGGAGAACAGCCGGATCGTCGAGTACCAGCGCGCGAACGGGTCGTGGGAGCGCTCTTGGACCTGGAGCGATCGCCGGATGCAGTGGGCCCGCGACGCCGACCGACTGCCGAACGGGCACACGCTCGTGACCGACTCCAACGGCGACCGCGTCTTCGAGATCGACACCGACGGTGAGATCGTCTGGTCTGCGACGGTCGGCTTCCCCTACGAGTCCGAACGGCTCGGGACGGGCGACGAGAGCGCGGGCGGCGAGAGCGCCGCGCCGCTCGGTCTGTCGTCGCGGTCGCCGGACCTCGATGACGCTTCCGTGTCGGATCGGCTCGTCGCGGCGCTCCCCCCGAAGGTCGTCAACGGGATCTCGTATCTGTTGCCGCGGTGGGTCGGCGCGCTCGAAGGACTGGCGGCGCTCGTGCTGCTCCTCTCGCTCCCGTCGTGGGGGCTCGTCGAGTACCGTCGCTCCGCCCGCACGATCGAACTCGGATCGCCGATTCGCTTCGGACGAAAATGACCCGCGGGACGACCACGTCGCGGTCGGTTCGACGGCTCCGTTCCCTGTTCGAACGATTTCGGGCCGCCGTCGAGAACGCGGGAGCGACCGTTCCGTTCGACGCTCGGGACGGTCCCTGGCTCGGCCTCGCGTTGCTGCCCGGCGTCGTCGCCGTCGCGGTCTACCTGGCGACGAACGCCTATCCCGCCTACGGCGCGGGGTTGTACGCGAAGATATCGGCCGAGATCGTCGCCCACGGGTACTCGCTCCCCGCCCGAATCCCGGGGTACACCGCCGACGGGGTCCCGTTCGCCTACCCGCCGCTGCAGTTCTACCTCTACGCCGCGCTCGTCGACCTCGGCGGAGACCCGGTCGCCATCTCCCGGTTCCTGCCCAGCGTCGGGTTCCTCGCCGCGCTAGTGCCGATCTACCTGCTCGGACGCGACGTCGCGGGCTCCCGACCGGCGGGGGCCGCGGCGGTCGGGCTGGTGGCGCTGAACCCGCAGATACTGGAGTGGCACCTCTCCGCGGGCGGCGTCGTCCGCGCGTTCGCGTTCTGCTACGCGACGGTCGCGGTCTACGCCGGGTACCGGACGTTCGCGCGGGACGAGGCGACCCGCGCCGCGTCGCTGCGACCCCGACGCGGTGCGATCGGAGTCGGCGCGTTCGCGTTCGGCCTGACGGTGCTCACGCACCCGGTGTACTCGCTGTTCGTCGTCGTGAGCTACGTCCTCTTCTGGCTCCTCTGTGACCGGTCGCTGCCAGGATTCGCCGCGGGGCTGGCGGTCGGACTCGGCGGGGCGCTGCTCGCATCGCCGTGGTTAGCGTGGGTGCTCACGACCCACGGGGTCGGCGTCTTCACCGCGGCGTCGGGGACCCACGGTGGGGTCGGCGGGGGAGCCGATGCGCTCGCGGGGGCGATCTCCCCGGGAATCGCCGTCGCGCTCGTGCCCGCGGTCTATCTGGCGATCCGCCGCGAGTACCTCCTCCCGGTCTGGCTCGTCGTCGCGGAACTGGTGTTCAAACAGCCCCGGTTCGCCTACACGGTGGCCGCCGTGCTCGTCCCCGCGGTCGCCGTGACGCTCCTGCGCGCCCGGGACGCCGATTCCGACTCACTCCATCGCCGGAACTTGGGCTTCTCCGACATAAACGACGACGGCGATGCCGACGCGACCGGCGTCGGTGTGGATCGCCGTGCCGCGGCGGCCGCGGCCGTGATCCTCCTCGGGACGCTCGTCGGCGGCGCGTACTTCGCCTACGAGACGACGCTCGTGACCGACCCGTCGACGCCGGAGTTCCTGGACGGCGACGACGTTGAGGCGATGGCGTGGATCGCGACCGAGACCGATCCCGACGCCCGGTTCGTCGTCCTCGGCGACGCCGCCGAGTGGCTCCCGGCGCTGACGGACCGAACGCTGCTCGTCGGCTACTGGGGGGTCGAGTGGGAGGGTTCAGCGGCGTTCGATCGCCAGGACGCGGCGTACGAGTCCGTTTCGAGGTGTCAGAGCGTCGCGTGCGTCGAGGGCGTCGCGACCGGCGTCGGCGACGACCGGCCGACGCACGTCTTCGTGCCGAAGGGGCAGTACACGATCCGCGGGGAGAACGCCGCGCAGTTCGGGACGATCGAGCGGTCCTTCGAGCGGTCCGAGCGCTGGGAGCGCGCCTACGAGAACGACGGCGTCGTGATCTACCGCGCGACCGACGTCGGGACGGGCTGAGCCGCTCGCGACTTCCGCACCCCGTTCTCGACGGTTCTCGTACTGTCGGACAACTACGGGAGCACTCTTGGCATCCCGGGGCGCCGAAACGCGTCACGGAGTTTCGCCCGACAGTATCAGACGAGTCCGAAGAGCGTCGCCGCGAGGACCACCAGCCACAGGGCCACCCCAGAACCGGCGAGCGTGCGATCACCCTCGGCGACGCCGAGCGTGAACAGTCCGAAGACCCCGACGAGCGCGAACCGGTGCAACACGAGCCGGATCGAGACGACTCGCACGCCCACGCTGCCCCAATCGAGGACAAAGGCGGCCCCGAGCCCGGCGGCCGCGAGGAGCGCCATCCGCGTCCCCGGTCTGTTGCGGGCCAGCAGCGCGCTGGCGACGAACGGCCCGGCGATCAGTGTCGGGTAGAGCACGGCGGCGAATACCTTCGGGTTCGTCGCCGGGAACAGCCCCTCGGCGGCGATGCCGACCGAACGGACGCCGAGGACGAGCCCGACGACCGCGATCGGGAGGGCGAGGTCCCGGAGGTCACGCCGGCGCAGTGGTGCCGCGGCGACGGCGAACGCGGCCGCGGTGGGGAGGAGGCCGACGGCTCCCAGCGCCGTGGCTCTCGCGGACGCGTCGGTCGTAGAGGACGGCACCAGCGTCCAGTTCGCCGACGTGATCCGTATCACCGACATCCAGCCGTCGCTGCCGCCGCCGCTGTGGCCGTGGTATACGCGATTGACGTCCGTGACGAAGGGCTCGTCGCGGAGGTCGCGCTCGACGGTCCGCCCGCCCCTCTTGATGCCCGTGACGGTGTGGCGAAGCCGGAACCAGTCCCAGTACTCGGTGTGCGCCTGCAGTGCGGTCCAGTCGTCGGACGGGCCGGGATACGCCCGGATGTGCGTTCGGCTGCCGAGATACGTCCCGGTCGCGAGCTGGTACTCGGACTCGACCCACCGCCCGGAGCTGAGGTTCTCGGCCACGTAGGTGTAGCGCGACGACCCGCGCGCGGACCGCCACGGCGAGAGGTCGATCGACTCGTTGAGCCGGGCGAGCGAGTCCGACTCGGTGACCGGTTCGGTGGTCGGGTCGGGAGTGTCAGGTTCGGTGGTCGGGTCGGCGGTGTCGGGTCCGGTGGTCTCGGGCTCGTTTGATCCTCCGAGGGACGCGGACTGGTTGAGGGCCTCGATCGCCACCGAACCGTTGGCCTCGTGGTCCTCGTCGGCCTCCGTCCACTCCAGTTCCGAACGGTCCGTCAGGATGGTGCGGACGTCCTCGGGCGTGCCGATGATCACGACGTTCAGCGCGAGGGTGCGGCCCTCGACCGAGCGACTTCGACTCGTGTACGGCCAGACGTAACTCTCGGCCTCCGACGGACGGAGCAACTGCTCCGCCGGAGGTGCCTCCCCGTCCGCCCCACCGCCGGGGTCGACGAACGCGCTGCCCAGCGCACCGGCGACGACGAGCACGACGAGTGCGAGTGCCCAGCGATACCGCACGGTCTCTCATCGCCCGTGAGAGTAATTAGCGTGTCGCTCTCCCGGGTGGTGCAGCGTCCCCGGTATCGCGGACGCAGAGCCGGTCAACGACCGACACACCGTCGAACTGGCGAACAGTCGGCACGCCGTCGGACGACCGATCAGCCCCTCGATTCGCTGCCGGTCGCCCACTCCCCGGATCGCCGTGCCGAACGACCGCGTCCGACCCGGGGGCGAATCTCACGTCACGGGGACGCTGGCCGCCCGATCGTACATAAACGCTCGCCGGTCGTGGTCCGCGGCTTTTTTGAGCGCTCCGCGGCCCTCCTCGGGCCGCTCGGCCCGCGCGGGGTGAACCGGCCGTCTCGGAAGTGAGGATTTTTGCCGTCGGGCGTCGCAGGTGCGGGTATGACCGACCGCCGACCGCTGTCCGTCGACCTCGTGCTCGCCCCGGTCGACGCGAGCGACGAGTCGACCGACGCGGTAGCGTACGCCGCCGCGATCGCTTCCAAGTACGACGCGAGGGTCCACGTCGTCCACGTCCTGGGCGAGGAGGTCGTCCGCGAGATCGAGGAGGGGGTCGTCGACGACGCGCAGGTCGCCGCGGACGGCGAAGCGATCATGGAGGCGGCCGAGCGGATCGCCGCGGAACACGAGGTCCCGCTGTCGACGTCCGTCGCGTACGGGTTCTCGACGAAGATGAAGCTCAGACACCCCGGGAGCGTCGTCCTCGACACCGCCGAGGAACTCGACGCCGACTTCCTCGTCGTCCCCCGCGAGCCGGTCTCGGGCGACCCCGGCGAGGTGCTCGCGAAGGCCGCAGAGTACGTGCTGCTGTACGCGAGCCAGCCGGTGCTGTCCGTTTGAGGTCACTTCGCGGTTGCGGGGCGTCTCGCCCCCGACCGCCTATCCGCCCTCGTCGCTGCCGTCCGTCAGGCGGATCGCCATCTCCATCTCGAAGCTCTCGGAGTCGCAGATCTCGAAGCCGATCTTCTTGTAGAGCCCCACGGCCGGCTGGTTCCACCGCTCGACCGTGAGCCACACCTTCTCGACGCCCGACTCGACCCCGTGGCCGAGCAGCGCCTCCATCAGATGCGTTCCGATCCCGGCCTCCTGATACTCCTGCAGCACGAAGATCGCCAGTTCGTGGGCGTCGTCGTCGGGGACGAGCGTGGCGTGTCCCGCGGCGGTGTCGCCGTCCCACGCGACGACGTTCAGACAGGCGTCACAAAAGACGTTGTCGAGCCACTCTCGGATGCGGCGCTCGTCGCTCGGGGGGATCCCCTGCGCGCGGTCGGCCGGGTCGAACTCGTCGTACATCGCCGCGAGCGCCTCGTACTCCCGCTCACTGCCGTCGTGTGCCCGGATCTCGATCTCGCGCCCCTCTCGGTCCTCGAACCGCCGCGGCGGGCCCTCGAACGGCCCGGCGACCTCGTCGGGGAACCGTCGATCTCGGCTCATCGGATGAGTGAGACGCTGACGTGTGAGTTCAGCAGGACGAACTCCGCGGTGCTGCCGAGTTGGATCTTCCCCATCGGGCTGGTCGTCCCGCCGCTGAGTGCGATCCGGTCGAAGCCCTCCGACTCGGCGACGTCGACGAGTTTGCTTCCCGGATCGCCCTCGACGAACCGGATATCGGCCTCGACACCGCCGGCGTCGAGCGCGTCTCTGACGTCGGCTTCGACGTCGTCGACAGTACGGTCGGTGCCGCCCTCTTCGAGGATCGCGACCGTCAGGTCGTCGCCCGCCTCGCTCGCCCGTTCGATCGTCCGTTCCAGCGCTCGGAGGGAGTCGTCAGAGCCGCCGACGCCAAAGAGGATTCTCATATGCCACGATGTCATCGCCGGAGTAGAAAAATCGTCGGGTGGGGTGTGTGCGGCGGGTCCGGCTTCGCGGACCGACCGGCGGACGCGGGATCGCCGCCGGTCCGACGCGGACCCACCGACGACCCCCGACAGAACGCTTTTTGCCGTCGGCGCGACACCCGGCAGTATGGACGACGACGCTTCGGCGTCGACGCCCGACGCGTCACGGAGTGACGTCGACGCGTCGGGACCGGCACCGGAAGGCGACGAGACGTTGGACGGAGACGAGAAGTCGGACAGAGACGACGGATCCGGTGTGGAGAGGGACGACCCACGGGCGGACGGGGCGAACGGTGCGGCGTCGAGTGCCGAATCGGAGCCGGCGTCCGGCGGCGACGCGCCGACCGGGAGCGACGGCACGTCGAGTGCGGGAGACCCGTCGAGCACCGCCGGCTCCGGGACGCCGTCCGAATCCGACGACGGCGGAGCCGAAACGCCGGAAGACGTCCGGAAGTACGCCCGGTTCAAGAAGGTCGACGGCGCGCAGTACGACCGCGTCAACGACTTCCTCCGGGACCGGACGTACATCACCGCGCGCGAGTGGGCCATCGCCCGACTGTGTGCGGACTTCCGGACGGAGACGGGCGTCGAGATGACCAAGATCGGCGAGAACCTCCCCGAACTCGTGCCGTTCATGACCGACACGTACACGCCGCAGGCCGTCAACCAGGCGCGCTCGTCGTTCGAGGACAAGATCCGGAAGTCCGGCGCGACGTTCCTCTACGGCGCGATGTCGGGCTTCTTCACCGCCGAGGAACTCGACGAACTGATGTACGAGGTGACAGAGATCGCGAAGTTCCTCCTGGAGGTCGAGGGCGTCGACCTCTCCGTCGAGGAGGAGATGGAGGCCGAAGAGCGGATCTCCAGCGTGATGCGGGAGGTCCGAGAGGCGAGCGCGGACCTCCGCGCGGAGGAACTGGCCGACGAGGACGGGATCGGTCCGGACGCCGATCCCGACGACGATCGATAAGAACTGTCAGACCGGCTGCTCTCTCCGCCGAGATCCGGTCGGGTCCCGACACCACAAGGGTTATTCCCGCATAGATAAACTATTAATTATGAAGATTAACGAACTGTTCGACTTTCTCGACGACGAACTCGAGTATCCGATCGACCACGACGAGATGGTCGAACGAATCGGAGAGGTCGAAGTCGGGACGCCCGCTGATCAAAAGAGCAACACGGTTTCGACGATCGTCAGCGCCGTCGGTCAAGAGACGTACGGCTCGGCCGACGAGTTGTACAAGACCATCATCGGCAACGTGAGCGACGAGTACATCGGTCGCAAGTTCTACGACGACAGGGGAGCAATCCCGCCGAGGGCGAGTCGGGCCCCACGGACGACGCCAACGTCTCCTTTTGATGCCTCCCGTGCTCGTCGCCGAGTCGCTCTCCTCGATCGACCGGATTCGGCAGGCCATCCGAGCGGTGGCGACGTGGAAGCACCCAACTGTCTCGAACGCGACGGACTAGCTATGGACGTCACCGTGTACGGGCCGCTCAGGAGCGCGACCGGCGGCAAACGCGTCAGCGTCGACTTCGAGGGCGGGACCGTTCGAGACGCCGTCGACGCGGTCGTCGCCGCGTACCCGCGCGCCGAGGGACACCTGTTCGGCGACGACGGGCGGCTCGCCTCCAGCGTCCGCCTCGCGGTCGACGGAACCGCCGCCGAGCCCGACGATCCGTGTCCGGCCGACGCGTCGCTCAGTATCCACCCCGCGATGCGAGGCGGCTGATCCCCGGCCGTCGCCGACTGGACCTCGGCCGCGCTGCCTTCTCAGAGCCAGTTCTGGCCCTCTCAGAGTCCGTACTGTCTTCTCAGAGTCCGTACTGTTCGCGCACCAGGTGCGCCAGCCCGCGGTCGTCGAGGACGTCCATCGGCGCGAGCATCGTGAGCTGAACGACGCCGGGGAGCCGACCGATCTCGACGCCGCCGGTGAACGTACACCGGGTGCGGACCTCGCCCTCGCTCATCCCGAGGAGGTCGCCGGCGCGGTCGAAGGCGTTGTCGGTGGCGTCGTTGACGGTCGCGCCCGACCCGATCACCTGGATCGGTCCCATATCCGTCTCGACGTCGACGCCGTACTCCGCGCCGAGTTCGCGGCCGCGCGCCTTGTCTTCCTCCGTGTACGGCTTGCTGATGTGTGAGAGGTCCTCCTCGTTGGGAAGGAGGAGCGGGCCTCCGATGTCGAGGCCTTTGATGACCTCGACCTCGAACTCGGTGTGGCCGCTGACGTCCGTCGTGTGCAGTGCGAGTTCGCCGTCGCCCTGGTTGGCGTGCATATCGCCGACGTAGACGCCGCCGCCGTCGACCTTCACCGGACAGATCAGGATCGCACCCTCCCGGACCGCGTTGATGTCTATGTGGCCGTCGGTGCGGGCGTCGAGTTCGTCCTCGCTGTCGAGTCCCCAGTCGTGCTCGGCGCCGATGAGGAACTGCCCGAAGTCGCCGGCGTTGTGCGAGTCCGGGAGTTCGATCGGCGGCGTCGTCCCGATGTTCCCGACGAACGGCCGGAGGTGCCCGAGCGTCCCGGGCATCTCCGAGGGTTCGTACAGGAGAATCGGGTGCTGCCGCGAGTTCTCCGGGAGCGCGCTCGCCTCCTCAGCGCGCTCGGCGAGGTCGTGAGCCGCCTCCTCGTCGACCGTGATCCCGACCTCGTAGTCGTCGTCGAACACGGTCGTGATGCCGTACTCGAAGGCGAACGACGAGGCGTTCGCGCCGCACTCCGCACACCGGATCGACTCCTCGCCGGTGCCCTCGACGACGCTCTCGGGCCACTCGGCACCGCACTCGGGGCACTTGTGATCGACGAAGGGGTCGTCGCCGAAGGCCCCCTCGCGTTCGTCCATCGATCCGGTGCTCGTCGCGACGCTCGTCACCTCGACGTCGCGGATCTTGATCGCGATGGCGTCGCCGACCTCCGCGCCCTCGACGGCGATCGGCTTCGTTACCTCGTGGCCGCCGCGGAACTTCGGCGTGATCATCGGTCCCCAGCACGCGGGCGGGGTGTGGGTGCGGACGGTGCCGCCGTCGGCGACGGTGCCGGCCCACTCCTGGTCCGGACCGACCAGCCCGAGCGTGTACTCGTCGACGTGGAGTTCGGAGACGACTTGCTGTGACATTGTGTATTATCTTTCGTTCGGGATTGGTTAAGCGTTAGCGTGCGTCCGCGCGGCCGGCTCCGAATCTCCGCTGGATCGAGCGCCCCGATCGACGGCGTCAAACCGCCGGCTCCGCTACCCTCCGTCGATGGACATCCGGTTTCTGGGCGGCGCTCGCGAGGTCGGACGCAGCGCGGTCCTCGTCAACGACTCGCTGCTCCTCGACTTCGGGATGCTCGCTGGCACGCCGCCGCAGTTCCCCGTCGACACGCCGGACCCGGACGCGGTCGTGGTGAGCCACGGCCACCTCGATCACGCCGGGGCGGTGCCCGCGCTGCTCTCCGGTTCCGACCGGCCGCCGATCCACTGGACGCCGCCGACGCGGGAACTCGCGCTCACGCTCGCCCGCGACACGCTGAAACTCCACGGGGGATCGTACAACTGTCCCTTCACCGAGAACGACGTGAAGCGCGTCACCGAGGTGTCGCAGACGCACGGTTACGGGGAGACGTTCGAGGCGGCAGGCCACGAAGTGACTCTTTACAACGCCGGCCACATCCCCGGGAGCGCGCACGTGCTCGTCAGCGAGGGAGGAAGTCCCTCGGGAGATCGGACGCGGCCCGGCGACGACGGCGGCGGCACTCGGCGGGAATCCGGCGACGACGGTGGTACACGCTTGCTCTACACGGGCGACTTCCACACCGACGATCAGCGGCTCGTCGCGGGGACGACCGCCCGCCCCGACGCCGACGTCGTCGTCTGCGAGAGCACCTACTCCGACGTCGAACACGACCCCCGAGCGGCGGTCGAACGGCGGTTCGTCGAGAGCGTCGAGACGACGCTCTGGGAGGGCGGGACGGTCGTCGTCCCCGCCTTCGCCATCGGGCGCACCCAGGAGCTGCTGCTCGTCTGCGAGGAGTACGACATCCCGTGTTACGTCGACGGGATGGGCAAGGGGGTGACGGAGATGCTGCGGCGACACCCCGAGTTCGTCCGCGACGCCGCCGCGCTTCGACGGGCGAAGTCGCACGCGCGGTTCGTCACCGGCCGCGACGGGCAACGCAAGCGCATCGCCGATCAGAACGCCGCGATCGTCACGACGAGCGGGATGCTCTCGGGCGGTCCGGCGATGACCTACGTCCCCGAGATCCGATCGAACCCGGTGAACAAGATCACGATGACCGGCTATCAGGTCGAGGGGACTCCCGGGAGAGACCTCCTCGAGACGGGGAGCGCCGAGATCGACGGTCGGGTGATGCCCATCAGTGCTCGAGTCGAGCAGTACGATTTCTCCGCGCACGCGGATCGGTCGGGCCTCCGGGAGTTCCTCGCCGACTACGACGACGCCACGGTGCTGGTGAACCACGGCGACCGCTGTGCGTCGTTCGCCGAGGAACTCGCGGCCGACGGGTTCACCGCGAGGGCGCCGGCGGTCGGCGAGACCGTCGTGGTGTGACGTCTGGCCGTCTCCCCGCGCTCGGTCGCTATTCCTCGGTCGGGACCGCCCGCACCTCGAACTCGCGGTACCCGCCGTAGGCCGTCTCCAGCGCGCCCAGCCACCAGTTCCAGCGGTCGGCCACGCTCGACTCCTCGGGGGCGTCCCGCAGGTTGCGGACGACTTCCTCGACCGTGAGAGGCTCGCCTCGGTCGTCCGCGACGATGCCGGCGTCGGCGAGGTCGCGGGCCTGCCGAGCGACGACGCGGTACTCCGCGGGGTCGCCCTCGAACGCCGCTTCGAGCGCTTCGGCCAGTTCGTCGGCGGTGAAACCCGCCGTCTCCAGGGAGACGTCGCCGCCGGCGTTGCTGTTCCCCGTCATACCCGTGGGTTCGTTCCCGAGAGAAAAGAATCCGCCGGTGCTGTCCGTCCGTCTCGCCCGACCCGTCGGTGTATTCTCCGCACCGCGGCGCGCTCCCATCGCTTGCTGGGCTCTCTCCCATCGCTTGCTAGGTTCACTCCCACCGCTTGCTGGCTCACTCCCACCACTCGCTGCGTCGCTCCTCGTAGGAGGCGTCGCGGAACGGCGAGGGCTTCTCGGCGTCGTCCTCGGCGCCGAAGCCGTGCGCCAGCCAGTAGCCGACGTGCCACGCGACCGCGTCGGTGTCGAGGCCGACGAGCGAGATTTCGAGTCGCGAGTACGTCTCGATCTCCCCGTCGCCGTCGGGGTCCGGTCCGGCGGTCGCCCCGCAGGAGGCGGCGCCCTCACCGCACGGTGACGTCTCGACCGAGCGAACGACGACGTCGGCCTCCTCGGGATCGTCGACGCGCGTGAACGAGAGGTTCGTCGGCATTCCCTCGGGGCCGTCCTCGTAGTACGCCAGCGCGTGCTCGACCTGCTGGCGTGCCCCCTCGGGATCCGACGCGTTCGCGACGTCGACGTAGACGCTGAAGTTCGCATCCTCCCAGGGGAACGCCCGCTCGGTCGCGTTCGGCTGCGGCTCGCTGTACAGCACCGAGCGACTCGCCATCACGTCCGCCGGCGCGTCCTCGTGGGTGAGCCCCAGCGTGTGCCCGAGTTCGTGTTCGGTCACCAGGACGGTCGACTCGTCGGAGAAGCCAGTCTTGACGGACACCGTCTCCGGGCGGTCGATCTGCCGACGGTCCTCGATCAGGGGGGCACAGCCCGCGGCGTCGGACGAGCCGTCACACTCGGGGACCTCGTCGACGAACTCGACGATCAGGTCCGGGTCCGTCGCGTCCGGTCGGACCTCGTAGTCGACGGGGAAGCCCGCGTAGTGCTCGGCGCGGCGCTCCCAGTACGCCGCCGCTTCCTCGACGAGTGGCGTCCACTCCCGTCCCGTGTTCGCGGCGTCGCTGACGGCGACGACGATCGGTTCGGTCCCCCAGGGGTTCGTCGCGTCGGGAACGGCCGTGGGCGTCGGCGTCTGCCGGTCGGGCGTCCCCGACTCGGTCGGGGTGCGCGTCTCCGTGACGTGGGCTCGCGTCGTCTGCGACCCTTCCGCGACCGCCGTCGGCGATCCGCCCCCCGCGGCTGTCGCCTCTCGCCCGTCTTCCGGCGTCGTCGGCGGGTAGTCGATCACCGGCCCCACACAGCCCGAGAGCGCGAGCAGCAGCGCCAGCGAGGCGACGGCGAGTCGACGCGACCGGCTCGACATAGCCGCCCGAAGGACGCTGACGGACAAGAAGGTTCGGCAAATCGGCGGAGACTCATCTCTCCGCTGTCATTTGATCTCGGCCGCAGCTACGGCCGAAGACGAAGCTATAGCCGAAGCCGCCGCTCGGGAGTCGAAAGCGGCTGAGAGGAGTAAGCCCCCTTCTGTTCGTCTCGGCATTCGGCTGAGCGGCCGCGCCCTGTCCGGACTACCTTGGCGGCGCGGACTTGCACCGGTGAGGATTCGCCGTTCCACCCGTTCTCGACCGTCGGCGCACGGACGCGGTGCGTCCGTCCGCGTCGGGATGGCTGCCGCCACCCCGCGGCTCGCGGCTGACGCCGCTCGCGCTCCGCGGTCGCGACGTGACTGCGCCGTTCACGGCTGATGCCGCTCACTTTTCGCGATCACGAAGCGACCGCGCTACCCTCGACGGGTTAACTCCCTCCCCTTACGGGTCGGTTCGCGCGCCCGCGGGTCGCCCCGCGAGCGCCGGCGGCGGGGAGTCCGCCGCTCGCGTCTCATCGGTCGGGTCGAGGGGTCTCGTCTCTGTTCCAGAGCCAGCCGTCTCCGACTCCGGGCTTGCGCCCGGTCACCCGTCCGGACGGTGGGGGGACTTTCCTCGTCAGTCCGGAGCGGACCGACGGGAGCCGAGCTCTCTCTGCCGTTCGATCCGAAGCGGTAGAGTCCAATAAGGCGTTCGGTCGTTCGGTTCACCGGCGGAGCACGGACCGACGCGCCCGCCGACGTGCGCGTCGGCGAACCGGCCGCACAGTATCATTATAAACCGTACCGGACCGCACGAACGCACTGCTGCGGCCGTATACGGCGCAGATAGAAGGGAAGCGTTCAAGTCGGGTGAGCGCCTGTACGGACATATGTCCGAGGCGCAGACCGTTCGTCTCACCTACGATGATGGGGCGAGGGCGGTCGAGTTAGCGCGTGAGTCGGTCGAATCGTACGTTTTGCACGGTCAACGCGAACAGCCGGGAAGTATGCGCGATGCCTTCTACGCGCGAACCGGCGCGTTCGTCCGGATCCGATCGACGCGCGGACGCGGGCGCCTCCGCGGCTGTGCGGGCGCCTACCGCGGCAGCGACCAACTGGGACACGCCATCGTCGACGCGGCGATCCAGGCGGCCTCGGAGAACTCCTGTGGCTCGGAGATCGAACAGCCCGAACTCTCGAATCTCACCATCTCGGTCTGCGTCGTCTGCGACTACGTACAGACCGACAGCCCGCTCGACGACCTCGAACTGGGCACACACGGCGTCGTGATCGACAACGGCGACGACCACGGCTGGCTCTATCCGACCATCCCGGTCGAGAACGGCTGGAACGAACAGCAGTTTCTCACACACGCCTGCCGGAAGGCCGGGCTCTCCCCGCTCGCGTGGCAGGACGACGACACGACCGTCACGCTGTTCGACGGTCAGGTGTTCCGCGAGCGCGCCGACGGCGGTAGCGTCGAAGAACTGTAGCCACCGGCCCGATCGATCCGATCCGCGTTCGCACCGACTCGTTACCCGCTGGTCTCGCCGACGCCGTACTCACACAGCTCTGCGTCCCGAGCGGCCCGCTCGGCGGCCGCGTCGATCCCGAGATCGACGTCGTCGACGATCTTTCCGCCGCGGACGAGCGGTCGCATCAGGGCCTCACTGTCCTCCGGCCCCGCGCGGTCCCGCAGCCCGACGTGGTGGCCGCCGTCGGGCGTCCGGTAGACGGACTTCGCGCCGGTGAGCTTGCCGCGCTTGGCCGCCGGTTCGCCGCCGACCTCCACGATGTCGAGCGCGAAGTCGA
Organism: Halobellus limi; assembly: GCF_004799685.1. NCBI lineage: Archaea > Methanobacteriati > Methanobacteriota > Halobacteria > Halobacteriales > Haloferacaceae > Halobellus > Halobellus limi. The sequence goes on along the minus strand of NZ_CP031311.1, from coordinate 2,907,931 downwards.
CGGGGTCGGCGTTGGAGACGTAGCCTCCGACGCCGAATCCGTCGGCGACGTCCCGGAGTTCGCGTAGCTCCGCGGGACCGAGTCCGCCGGAGGCGAAGACGCCGACGCCCTCGTGTCCGTGCGCGTCGAGGGTCCATCGGACCTCTCTGAGTATGTGTCGGAAGTCCCCCCGGCGGGAGCCGGTCGTGTCGAGTCTGACGCTGTCGAGTCGGTCGCCGAGCGCCTCCGCGGCGCGGAGGGCCTCGTCGGTCTCGTCGGAGTAGGTGTCACACAGCGCCACCCGGGGAACGTCCTCGTCGACCGCCTCGTCGAAGGCCTGCCAGGCCTGCTCCTGGTTCCCGCGGCCGAAACAGATCAGGAGGGCGTGCGGCATCGTCCCGCCCGCCTCCCGGCCGATGACCTCGCCGGCGGCGACGTGCGAGAAACCGTCGAGCCCGGCGACGAGCGCGCTCCGCTCGACCATCGCCGCGATCGACGGGTGGACGTGCCGCGCCCCGAAGGAGAGCACCGTCGATTCGGGCGCCGCTCGCCGCACGTCGAGGGCGGCGGTCGCGACGCCCGAGGCGTGCGAGAGAAAGCCCAGAAGCGACGTTTCCAACCGGGCGAACGACAGGTAGTCGCCCTCGATCCGCATCACGGGGCCGCCGTCGAACAACCGTCCCGGCGGGATCGCGTCGACGTCGACGTCACGGCCCTCCAGGAGCGCCGCGGCGTCCTTCACGCCGGCCAGCAGTTCGTAGTCGCCGTCGGGGAACTGATCGGCGGTCACCTCGGCGACGACGCGGGGGTTCCGGCCCGCGTGGCGGAGCGTCGTCTCCGTCCGATCGAAGTACGCGTCGGTCGCCGACCCCTCGGCGATGGCGTCGGGACCGACGATGTCGAACTCCATACGCGGCGTTCGCGGCGCGCGCTGAAAAATTCACTCGTTCGCCGCGGCGCTCCGAAGGGGATTCCTCTTCAATCTCGGCGCCGGTGCGCGGACACGGGACGCTCCCGACCGACTCGGAACGTCCGATCGCCTCTGGCCGCTGCCCGTCTCAGGACCGCCGCGGCCGGATGTCGCCGAGGTCGTCGACGGTCGGCCCGTTCACGATCGTCACCCGCGTTCCCGAACGGGTGACGCGGAACGCGTCTTCGAACTGGCCGTCGGGAACCACGTAGGTGTTTTCGGCGCGCGGTTCCGCCTCGTGCGCGTCGAGAATCGCCCGGTAGGCCCGCTGGAACTCCCTGGCGTCTTCCTCGGTGTCCCACTCGGTCACCCAGACGTACCCGTACTCGGTCCCGTCCGCCGTCTGCTTCTGGTGGGGATAGAGTCGGTCGTTGCCCCATCCCGCGGAGGGCTCGGACTCGTAGTTGTACGTGTCGTACCGACTTTGGACGTCTCCGATCTCCCGCGGGTCGACCGTGTCGGCACCGGCGTTCCGGGCCTGATACCAGAACATCACGTACATCGACGCCTCGCCGACGGTGTCGGAACCGTCCTCCCCCTGTTCGGGGAACGTCTCCCAGCCGTTTCGCGCCCGGTCGCGGTAGTCGATGGGAACCGGTTCCTCGTCGGTCCGGTGGATGATCTGTTCCGACGACGTCGGCGGGTTCTCGAACCGCTCGTCGACGCCGTCCCACCCCTCGTCGCTGACGAGGTCGTGGACGTAGACCGGCCCGTCGGAGTAGGGCTGGAAGATCGTCAGGAAGATTCCAAGGTTCGGCGTGCCGCCGCCTCCGCCGCCTCCGCCGCCGCTCGACGGCGTGGCGACGCACTCCCAGGACTCACCGCAGCGGTCGGCGTACCGCTGTTCGACGTACTTCGCGTCGCCCTCGACGAGGCCGTCCGTCGCGAGCTGTTCGTCCTGGGTGTCGCCGCCGTACTTCGGCTTCGTCAGATCGTAGCGCTGGTCCTGGAGGGCGTGGACGAGTTCGTGGACGAGGGTCGCGTTGTTGATCGTCGGCGACTCGGGCGTGTCGGTGATGATCTTGATCTCGTCGTCGGAGGGGGAGTAAAAGCCGGCGACGGCGGAGCTTCTGGTCTCGCCGATGGCCTCGCCGCTGCTCTCGCTCTCGCCGGTCACGAACAGCGCCTCCCACACCTGGTCGTTCCAGCGCTCGTACTCGCTCGGTTCGCCGTCGCCCGACCCCGACCCGCCGGACGACCGGTTCCGGTACTCCTCGCGGGAGATCACGTTCACCGGCACGCGCGAGTCGAACTCCTCGCCGCGGACGTACTCGACCCTGGCCATCGCCCGCCCGACGTAGGCGTCTAACTCCTTCTCGGAGAGGCCGTCGGACTGGTCGACGTCGATCGATTCGTTGTACCAGTAGCCGCCCTCCCACCCGAGGACGTCGCGCTCGGGGTCGTCGAAGTCGGCGTTCGGCGTCGCGACGGCGTCGCCGCCCGCCGCGGGCGGGACCGAGGAACCGGAGTCGAGCACCGGTGCGCTACACCCGGCCAGGACGAGCAACAGGGCGACCGCCGGGACGGTCAGGCCGCGTTTCCGCGTCATTGCCGGGAGGAGGGACCACGCGGGGAAGTACCTTTCCGCGTCGCACGCTCCGCTACCGCTCCGTCGCTGCCCCCGCAGGACTCCTCGACACGCCGGGAGAACGCCTTTGTCGCCCGCGGAACTACGTTCGGTATGCCCACCGATGCGTTCGATCCCGAGCGGACCGCCGTCGTCGTCGTCGATATGCAGAACGGCTTCTGCCACCCCGACGGGAGCCTCCACGCGCCGGCCAGCGAGGCCGTGATCGACGACGTGACCGACCTGGTCCAGGAGGCCCGCGACGCCGGCGCGCGGGTCGTCTACACCCGCGACGTGCACCCGCCCGAACAGTTCGAGGGCGCGCACTACTACGACGAGTTCGACCGCTGGGGCGAACACGTCGTCGAGGGGAGTTGGGAGGCGGAACTCGTCGGCGAACTCGACGTCCGCGAGTCCGACCACGTCGTCGAGAAACACACCTACGACGCCTTCTACGAGACCGAACTCGACGGCTGGCTGTCTGCCCGCGGCGTCGACGACCTCCTCGTCTGCGGGACGCTCGCGAACGTCTGCGTCCTCCACACCGCGGGGAGCGCCGGACTGCGGGACTACCGGCCGGTGCTCGTCGAGGACGCCATCGGCGCGATAGAGGACGAGCACAAGGAGTACGCCCTCGAACACGCCGACTGGCTCTTCGGCGAGGTGACGACGCGCGCGGAGGTCGTGTTCGAGTAGGCCCCCGGCGCAGACACTCGGCAGTCTTCGACCCGGTCGTCGCCCTCAGCCCAGACGGATCGGGTCGTCGCTCTCGCGGATGGACACCTCGACTCGCTCGCCGACCTCGAACGCCCGGTCCGGACAGACGAGCTTCGCGCCGATGGTCGGACCGAGGCCGACGAAGAGGGAGAGCCCGGTGATTCGGTCGCCGTTCGCGACGACGTCGATGTCGCGCCAGGCGACGTCTCGTCCGTCGGCGTCGCCGACGTGCCGACCGAGGAACGAGACCGGACCGCGATCGGCCACGGCGGCGCTCGGATCGCCGCCCAACGCCCCTCCGGCCGCGTAGTGGGCCAGTCCGCCGTCGAGGACGACCCGCGTTGCGGCGTCGTCGTTCGCCGGAGACGGATCTCCCGTCGTCGCGTCCGCCGCCCGGGAAACGGTCCCGGCGATGCCGGCGAACCGCTCGCCCGGATCCGGATGCGTCGGACTGTCGAGGAGCGCGTAGGTGTCTCCGACCTCGACGACGGTTCCGGTTCCGTCCCACGACACGGGTCCGACGTCGACGTCGGCAGCGACCGGCAGCGACCCGCCCGCGCGGTGGAGGTTCTGCTCGGCCCGCCGGAACCCCACGTGGACGTGGTTCGCGACCCAGGGCGCGAAGAACCCCGAACGGATCATCGGACCGAGCGGGTCGCCGACGGCGACCTCATCGCCCGGTTCGACCTCCGGTCGGACGTGGAGGACCCGCGCCACGAGCCCCTCCGCGTCGGTCTCCTCGACGCTGATTCCGCTCCGCTCGCAGTCGACGTCGACGAGGACGAGATACTCCTCGTCGGCCGCGTACGGCTTCCCCGGCGCACGCACGGTGCGGGTCTCCCGCACGACGCCGGCGACCGGCGAGCGTCCGACGTCGTCCTGAGGATACAGGTCGATAGCGGACCCGGCGTCGTGCGCGGGGTACGGCGAGTTATACAGCGAGAAGCGACCGTACGCTCGGAGCGTCGACGCCGGTACGTGGACGGCGGCGTCGGCTGTCACTCACGACCACTCTTCATACCCCCTCGGAGGACCGAGAGCGCTTAGGTTCGTCGGCCCAATCTTCTGGCGACGTGCTCGAAGAGATCACACCTGACGCGGCCGACGTCCGAGTCGTTCGCGGCCGGGCACCCACGCTCGACGTCGACCGGACCGGAACCGACGCGATGCTCGCTTCGACGGCCGACACCGGCGTTCCGGCGGTCCGCGTGTGGACCCCGCACCGCCACGTGGCCTTCGGACGCCGCGACGCGCGGACCGCCGGATACGAGCGAGCGAGAGCGGCGGCCGAGTCCCGCGGCTACCCGGCCGTCGAACGGAGCGTCGGCGGACGTGCCGTCGCATACGCGGGCACGACGGTCGCGTTCGCCGTCGCGGTCCCGATCGAAGACGACCGGCGCGGGCTCGAATCCCGGTACGACGCCGCGACGACGGCCGTCGTGCGAGCGCTGCGGTCGCTCGGCGTCCCCGCGCGTCGCGGCGAACCGGAGGCGTCGTTCTGTCCGGGCGATCACTCCGTGCAGGCCCGCGGGAAGATCTCGGGCATCGCCCAGCGGATCCGCCGCGAGACGGCGCTCGTCGCGGGCGTCGTCGTGGTCGACGCCCACGACGAACTCGCGTCGGTCCTCGATCCCGTCTACGAGGCGCTCGACGTGCCGTTCGACCCCGATTCGGTCGGCAGCGTCGCCCGGAGCGGCGGTCGATCGGACCCCGACGTCGCGGTCGACGCGCTCTGTGACTCCTTCTGCGGCGACCGCAGCCGTCGGTCGGTCTCTCTCTCCTCGGTGCTCGACGAGTACGGCGGCGCACCCGGGTGAGGCCGATCGCACGGTACCGTCGCCCCCGAACCGTCGCGCTTAGGTCGACCGCGCGAGAGGCCGGAGTATGTCGACGCTCTTTCGCGACGCGCGGCTCGCCGACGGCCGAACCTGCGACGTCCGGGTCGAGGCCGGAACCATCACCGACGTCGGCGACGCGAACGACGACGCCGACCGCGTCGTCGACGCCGACGAACGGCTGCTCCTTCCCGGTGCGATCGACGCGCACGTCCACTTTCGCGAGCCGGGACACTCCCAGAAGGAAACGTGGCGCACCGGTTCACGGAGCGCGGCGGCCGGCGGCGTGACGACGGTCGTCGACCAGCCGAACACGACGCCGCCGACGGTCACCGGCGACGCGTTCGACGAGAAGCTATCGCTCGCCGCCGACTCGCACGTCGACTACGGCGTCAACGGCGGCGTCACGCCCGACTGGGACCCCGACTCGCTGTTCGACCGGCCGCTGTTCGCCCTCGGCGAGGTGTTCCTCGCCGACTCGACGGGCGATATGGGGATCGACGCCGACCTCTTCGCCGAGGCCGTCGAGCGCGCGGCCGAGGCGGACGTCGTCGTCACCGTCCACGCCGAGGACGCCGACCTGTTCGACGAGACCGCACGCGAGCGCGACGCCGGCGGGGTCGGCCGCGACGCCGACGCCGACGTCTGGAGCCAGTACCGGAGCGCGGAAGCGGAGGCGGCGGCCGTCGAACGCGCCGTCGAGGTCGGCGCCGCGACCGACGCCTCGATCCACATCGCGCACACGAGCACGCCCGAGGGCGTCGACGCCGCCGTCGCCGGCGGGGCGACCTGCGAGGTGACGCCGCACCACCTGTTTCTCTCCCGCGAGGACGCGACCGAACTCGGCACGTACGGGCGGATGAACCCCCCGCTCCGGAGCGAGGAGCGCCGCGCGGCGCTGTGGCAGCGGCTCGTCGACGGCGACGTCGACATCGTCGCGACGGATCACGCCCCGCACACCGTCGAAGAGAAGGAGAACGGGCTGTGGGACGCCCCGAGCGGCGTTCCCGGCGTCGAGACGATGCTGCCGCTGCTCTTAGAGCGAGCGCGCCGAGGTGATATCGCGTACGAACGCGTCCGCGACGTCACGGCGACGAACGTCGCGGAGCTGTTCGACCTCCCCGAGAAGGGTCGCATCGCCGAGGGCTACGACGCGGACCTGGTGCTCGTCGATCCCGAAGACGAACGGGAAATCCGCGGCGACGACCTCCACTCGAAGTGCGGGTGGACGCCGTTCGAGGGGATGACCGGCGTCTTCCCGTCGCTGACGCTGGTCGGCGGTGAAGTCGTCTACGACGGCGAGGAGATCGTGGGCGAGCCGAGCGGAGCGAACGTTCGTCGGTAGGCGCCGTCGAGAGCGGCGGCTCTCTCGTCTGAGGCCGCTTGCGAACAGCCGGCACCTGCGGTGGCGGCGGGTCGGTATCGACCGCCCGTCGCCCTCGGCTCCCGCGCCGACGTGCCGGACAACCGCTGCCCGGCGCGGGGTGAGCGTTACGTCACGATGACCGTGGTCCCGTCATCGGATATAAACGCTCGTCCCCGTCGCGGTCCCCCGCGGGAGATCAGGAAGCCACGAACCCGGTCAGAGCCGCCGGTCCGCAAGCGCGGGAAACGACTCGCGCGTCTCGCGGACCTCGTCGAGACCGACGTTCGCGTGTGCGCTTCCCGCCTCGGTTCCGGCGTTCGCCCGCTCGATTCCCCACGGATCGACGACGACGCTCTCGCCGCCGAGTTCGACCCCGCGGATCGATCCGGTGAGGTTGGCGGCGAGTAGGAACGCCTGGTTCTCGACGGCCCGCGTTCGGGCGAACAGATGCCAGTGATCGATTCGCTCGCGGGGCCACGCGGAGGTGACGAGCAGCATCTCGACGCCGCTATCGACGAGCGAGCGGTAGAGTTCCGGGAACCGGAGGTCGTAGCAGGTCGTCAGCCCGATCGTTCCGAGTTCGGTCTCGACGGCGCAGGGGCGTTCCCCGGGCGTGAGCAGGTCAGACTCCTCGGAGTCGTAGCCGAACAGGTGGATCTTCCGGTAGGTGTCCAGGAGCGTCCCGTCGGGACCGAACAGGACGGAGGTGTTGTAGAGGTCACCTTCGTTCCCCCCGCCGTCCTCGTCGCGCTCGACGAGACTGCCGCCGTGGAGGTGAACGGACAGTTCGTCCGCGAGCGCGGCGAGGCGGTCGGTTGTCGGCCCCGGAACGGACTCCGCGGCCTCGCGGTAGGCGTCGAATGCGAAGTAGCCGACCGGCCACATCTCCGGGAGGACGACCAGGTCGGCACCGTCGGCGGCGGCCGCGCGGATCCGCGACTCCGCCCGTTCGCCGTTGGCTTCTGGATCGGCACCCGCCGGGAGTTGGACGACAGCGACGTTCATCGCCCTCACTCCTCGTCTCTGGCCCAGTCGAGCGAGCGCTCGACGGCCTCCTGCCAGCGGCCGTACCGCTCCTCGACGTCGTCGGCGCGATCCGGCTCGAACTCGCGGTCGACGTGCCAGTTCTCGCGGAGTCCCTCCAGCGACTCCCAGTAGTCGACCGCGAGACCGGCCGCGTAGGCCGCGCCGAGGGCGGTCGTCTCGTCGACCTCCGGTCGGACGATCTCCGTGCCGACGACGTCCGCCTGCAGCTGACAGAGGAAGTTGTTCTTCACCGCGCCGCCGTCGACGCGCAGGTCCGTGAGTTCGATCCCGCTGTCCTCGGTCATGGCCTCGGCGACGTCCCGCGTCTGGTAGGCGATCGACTCCAGCGTCGCCCGGACGACGTGTTCGCGCCGCGTCCCGCGGGTCATCCCGACGATCGTCCCCCGGGCGCGCTGGTCCCAGTGCGGCGCGCCGAGCCCGGTGAACGCGGGCACGACGTAGACGCCGTCCGTGGAGTCGACCGATCGCGCGAGCGCCTCGCTCTCGGCGGGGTCGTCGATGAGCGTCAGGTCCTCCAGCCACTCGATCGCCGCGCCGGTGATGAAGATCGACCCCTCCAGGGCGTACTGCGCCGGCTCGCCCGAGCGCTGGAACCCGACGGTCGTGAGCAGGCCGTTCTCGGAGGTGACGGCCTCCTCGCCCGTGTTCATCAGCATAAACGACCCCGTCCCGTAGGTGTTCTTCGCGTCGCCGGCGTCGAAGCAGGTCTGGCCGAACAGCGCCGCCTGCTGGTCGCCGAGCGCGCCCGCCACGGGGACTTCGGCCCCGAGGAACCCATCGGGATCGGTCGTTCCGTAGCGCTCGTCGTCCGAGGAGGGACGAACCTCGGGCAGCATCGCCCGCGGCACGTCGAACTCCGCGAGCAGGTCGTCGTCCCATGCCAGCTCGTGGATGTCGAACAGCATCGTCCGCGAGGCGTTGGTGACGTCGGTGACGTGCTCGCCGGTCAGCTTGTAGATCAGCCAGGAGTCGACCGTCCCGAAGCAGAGCTCGCCCTCTTCGGCGCGGTCCCGGACGTCCTCGGGACGCATCCGCTGGAGCTTGATCGGGTCCGCGTTCTCCAGGAGCCACTCGGCCTTCGTCGCGGCGAAGTACGCGTCCGGTTCCAGGCCGGTCGTCTCCCTGATCCACGCGTCTTTCCCCTCCCGTTCGAGCGCCTCGATTCGGTCGGTCGTCCGCCGGTCCTGCCAGACGATGGCGTTGTACACCGGCGTCCCCGACTCCCGGTCCCAGACGACCGTCGTCTCGCGCTGGTTCGTGATGCCGATCGCCGCCAGCTGCGACGCGTCGATGCCGGCGTCGTCGAGCGCGCGTCGGATGACGGCCGTGGTGTTGTCCCAGATCTCCTCGGGGTCGTGTTCGACCCACCCGGGCTCGGGGTAGATCTGCTCGTGCGTCTCGTAGGCGTTCGCGACGGGCTGGCCGCCGTGATCGAAGACGATGAACCGCGTTCCGGTCGTTCCCTGGTCGATCGCGCCGACGTAGGTGCGTTCTTTCATTCTCGTGTGTCTCCGTTTGTTCGGACGTCCGCTCGGTTCGCTGCCGATGCCGCCGGCGTTCGTCGAGCAGCGGTGTCGACTCGACGGCCGGACTGCGAGTTGTCGGTACAGTTCGGACGCGTGGGGTGCTAAAACCCAACGTTGTCGGTCGGATCCCGACGTCCGGCCGATCGCTCGGTCCGCTCGTGCGTCACCTGTGCTGTCCGGCGAAAGCTATCTACCTCCGGCGACTGCAGGTGGGTGTATGTCCGACCCGTTTGTCGTCGTCGGCGGTGACGCCGCCGGACTCTCCGCGGCGAGCAAGTGCCGACGCACCGACCCCGAGCGCGACGTCGTCGTCTTCGAGAAGGGCGAGTGGATCTCCTACGCCCACTGCGGGACGCCGTACTTCGTGAAAGGCGAGGTCGACCGGCTCGAAGACCTCCTCTCGCTCTCGCCGGAGGCGGCCGAAGAGCGCGGCATCGACCTCCGGCGCGGCCACGAGGTCGTCGCGGTCGACACCGACGCGGAGACGGTCACCGTCGACGCCGGCGGAACGACGTTCGAGCAGCCCTACGGCGACCTGCTGGTCGCGACGGGGGCACGCGCCGTCTCCGATCCGATCGAGGGCGCGACGCTCGACGGCGTCTTCACCCTCCACGGGCTCGATCACGCGGCGGCGATCCGGGCGTACCTGACGCCGCCCGACGAGTTCGACGTGGCCGCTCTCGGCGGAGGCGACGCCCTGAACGAACCCGAGGTGGAACGGTACGGCGGGATGACGTCGCCGGAAACGGTCGCGGTCGTCGGCGCGGGCTACGTCGGCGTCGAGATGGCCGAGGCGTTCGACGCCTGGGACCTCGACGTCCACCTGTTCCAGCGCTCCGAACGCCCGGTTCCGGGGTTCGGCGAGGCCGTCGGCGACGCGGTCACTGAACACCTCCGCGAGTCGGGCGTCACGCTCCACCTCGGCGAGGAGGTCGTCCGACTCGACGGCGAGGCGGGGCACGTCGACCGCGTCGTCTGCGAGAGTGGCTCCGAACTCGCGGTCGACGCCGCGCTCGTCGGGATCGGCATCCGGCCGAACACGGAACTCCTCGACGACACGCCGGTCGAACTCGGCGCGTCGGGAGCGGTCGCCACCGACGCTCACGGTCGGACCTCCGTCGACGGCGTCTACGCCGCGGGCGACGTCGCGGAGATGCCGCATACGGTCACCGGCACGGCGACGTGGGACCCGCTCGGCCTCCCCGCGAACCGCGCCGGCCGGGCCATCGGCGCGACGGTCGGCGGCGACCCCACGCCGGTCGGCAGCGTCGCGGGCACGGCGATGGTGAAGGCGTTCGACCTCGAGTGCGGTCGGACGGGACTTCTGGACCACGACCGCGCCCGCGAGGCCGGGTTCGACCCCGTCTCCGAGACGATCACGGCCGGCTCGCGGTCGGGCTACTACCCCGGCGCGGCCGAGACGACCGTCACGCTCACCGCCGACCGCGACACCGGCCGACTCCTCGGCGGGAGTATCGTCGGCGCCGACCGCGCCGCGATCCGCATCGACACGCTCGCGACGGCGCTCGGCGGCGAGATGACCGTCGCCGAACTCGAACGCCAGGACCTGGGCTACGCGCCGCCGTTCAGCCCCGTCTGGGATCCCGTCCTCGTCGCCGCGAAGGTGCTGAACGGGTCGCTGGAGTGACACGGACTCTTATCGTTTCTTCTCGATGATCGCCCTGCGGGTCTGTGATCGTCGGCAACCAGGTACGCAGTCCGTATGATATACAGCGCCCGTTTTCGATACCGTTCGTTTCGCTTTTCAGTGTCGAGATGGGGAGTCGCACGGTATGCCGAGCCTCTACAGGCAGACGAAGTCCGAGATCGCACCGCTCGACCTCCGGTTCTCCCGGGAGGAACTCGAAGCGCGGATCGACCGCCTCACGGCGTTCATCGGAGAGCGGGTCGACGCGGCCGACGCCGACGGCGCACTCGTCGCGCTCTCCGGTGGGATCGACAGCACGGCAACCGCGCATCTCGCCGTCGAGGCGCTCGGGGCCGACTCGGTCCACGGCGTTCTCCTTCCGAAGCAGGTCAACCAAGAGGAGAACGTGAGCGACGCCGAGCGCGTCGCCCGGGAACTCGGAATCACGTACGACGTGATCCACATCGATGGTATCGTCGACGAGATCCTCGAGGCCTACACCGCGGGGGTCGACGACGAGTCCGAGGGTCGCTGGGAGGATCGCTACGTGGGCAACACCAGCGCCCGCGTCCGGATGACCCTCAACTACCTCGTCGCCAACTACGAGAACGAGCTCGTCCTCGGGACCGGCAACCGCTCTGAACTCGCCACGGGGTACGTGACCAAGTACGGCGACGGCGGTGTCGACTGTAACCCCCTCGGGAACCTCTACAAGCAGCAGGTGCGCCAGGTCGCCGCTCACCTGGGCGTCGACGAGGAACTCGTCCAGAAGACGCCGACCGGCGGAATGGTCGACTACGACACCGACGAGGAGGAGTTCGGCGTCGACTACGATACGCTCGATGCGATTCTCGCGCTCCACGTCGACGGCGGCGTCCCCGCGTCGACGACGGCCCGCCTGGCCGACGCCTCGATCGAGGACGTCGAGCACGTCGTGGAGATGCACGAGGAGAGCGAGCACAAGCGAACGCCGCCGGGAAGTCCCGAGCCGCTTCAGTAGTCGGCGGCGGACGCGGTCCACGGCTCGCTGGCCCGCGGCTCCGCCGCTCGCCAGTCGAGCCGTTCACGTCGTTCGCATCTCGCACCGCTCGTGGATTCTCACGGGCGGGGAGGGACTTGAACCACGGTCGCTCTCCTCGTTCCACTCGCGCCGCTCCCTGGTTCAAGTCTCCCGGGTACCAGCGCCGCTCTTCACTTCGTTCAGAGACGGCTCACGGGCCGGGAGGGACTTGAACCCCCGACCGTCTGGTTAAAAGCCAGACGCTCTGCCGAACTGAGCTACCGGCCCGCACTGTGGCGTAACTGGTCGGCCGTGATAAGCGTTTACTCTCGGCGTCCGACGACAGCGGCGGAGAAGAAGATATATCCGCCGCGCACCACTGCCCGAACGTATTCGCGTGTCGGGGGATCCAACGGAGACGGGCGACGGTTCAGACAGGAGCGCCTGCCAAGGTGACGGCCAGCCACGGGAGCGCTCCGAGCGATGAGTGACCGCGCGGATCCTCCGGCCGTCCTCGTCTTCGACGACGAACCGCTCGCGTCGTCGCTCCGGGAGTTCTTCGCCGACGAACCGACGACGGTCCAGGTCGCCACCGCGGCGACGGCCGACGAGTACGAACGGGCGGTGAAACGCCGTCCGATCGACTGCGTCGTCGCCCGGCGGCTGCCACCGCTCGATGGTAGTACGGCCCCCGACTCGGCCGACGGAGCGGTCGCCTTCGACCCGGAATCGACCCCGAGAACCGACGACGACCCGGAGGGGTCACAGACCGTCGCCGCCGGGGAGCCGGGCGGCCTGACCGTGCCGCTGGTGCTGTACCCGGCGACCCCGACGGACGAACTGGCGCGTCGGTCGACCGACTCGGAGGCGATCAGATACGTCCCGGAGTCGATCGACACCGGGGAGCGAACCCTGCTCGTCGACGCCGTCCGGGAGGCCATCGGACACCGTGCGCGAGAACGGGAGCTCAGAGCCCACGCGGCCGAGCGCGACCTCCTCGTTCAGATGTCCTCACTCGCGAACGTCGGCGGGTGGGAACTCGACGCCGACACCGAGTCGCTCGTCTGGACCGCGGAGACGCGTCGCCTCCACGGGGTCTCGGAGTCCTTCGAGCCGACGGTCGAGAACGCGATCGGGTTCTACCACCCCGACGACAGAGACGCGGTTCGCGAGGACGTCGAGTCCGCCCTGCGGGGGGAGTCGTTCGACTCGACGTACCGGCTGTTCCGGGCCGACGGCGACGTTCGCTGGGTCCGCTCGAAGGGCGTCCCGATCGTCGAGGACGGATCGATCGTCGGCGTCCGCGGCTCGTTTCAGGACGTCACCGAGGCGAAGCGACGCGAGGACGACATCCGTCGGTTCAAACGGGCCGTCGAGGCCGCCGGTCACGCGATCTTCATCACCGAGCGGAACGGGACGATCGAGTTCGTCAACCCGGCGTTCGAGACGATCACCGGCTACGACGCCGAGGAGGCCATCGGCCGCGACCCGTCGATCCTGAAGTCCGGGAAGATGGGCCAGGAGTACTACCGGAACCTCTGGAGCACGATCCTCTCGGGCAAGGTGTGGTCCGAACCGATCGTCAACCAGCGGAAATCGGGCGAACACTACCACGCCTCCGAGACCATCGCACCGATCACGGCCGACGACGGCACGGTCCGGGGCTTCGTCGCGATCCAGACCGACATCACCGAGCAGGTCCACGCCCGCGAGCGGCTCGAAACGTTCCGGGAGATCGTCAACCGCCTCGAAGACCCGATCATGTTGCAGGACCGCGACGGCCGCTTCGAGGTCGTCAACGACGCCGTCGCCGAGTACGCCGGCCTGTCCAAGTCCGAACTGATCGGCGGCGACGAGTTCGACTTCATGGACGACTCCGCGGCGCGGACGATCCAGGAGAAGAAAGCGCGCGTCCTCGAAGCGGAGCGGTCGGTCACCTACGAACTCACCCCGACGTTCCCGACGAAGGGAGAGCGCTCGTTCGTCACGACCCGCTACCCGCACTACGACGAGGACGGCGACGTCGACGGGACGGTCGCGATCTGCCGGGACGTCACAGAGCAGGCCGAGCGCGAACACCAACTCCGCGTCCTCGATCGGATCCTGCGGCACAACCTCTACAACAAGATGAACCTGATCCTCGGGCACGCCGAACTCCTCGAAACCCGGACGACCGGCGACGAGAAACGCTCGGTCCGGCAGATCAGAGAGACCGGGAACGAGCTCGTCGAACTCGCCGACAAGGAGCGCCGGATCGTCGATCTGCTCACCGACGAATCCGCCCCGCGTCGGACCGACGTCCGAGAACTCCTCGACGACGCCGTCGCCGAGATCCGTGCGTCACACCCCGAGGCCTCGATCACCGTGGACTCTCCGAAGTCGGTCGCGGTCAGCGCGATCCCGGAGGTTCGAGAGGCGCTCGCCGAACTCCTGCGCAACGCCGTCGTTCACGCCGGGGACCGGCCCACGGTCTCCGTGACAGTCGCGCGAACGGACGACACCGTCGCCGTCACCGTCGCCGACGACGGTCCCGGGATCCCCGAGATGGAGCGGGAGGCCGCCGGCAGCGCGACGGACATCACGCCGCTGTTCCACGGGTCGGGGCTCGGTCTGCAGTTCGTCAGCCACGTGGCGCGGCGCTCGGGCGGGTCGCTGCGTTTCGAGTCTTCCGAAAGCGCGTCCGGCGACGGCGGCTCGGTCGTCGTTTTGGACCTCCCCGCCGCGGACGCCGCTACTCCGGAGTGACAGACTCCTCGGCGAAGTACGAATCGAGCGCTTCGGCGACCAGTTCGCCGGGGTCTCGGTTCTCGATCGAGGCGCGCCGGCGGAGTTCCCGGTAGACGTCGAGGGGGAGCGACAGCTCGATCCGCCCGAGTTCGATCCCGCGCGCCCTGAGCGCCTCGGCGGTGCTCGTCTGCCCGTCGACCTCGCTCGCGATCCGACGAACCTGCCGGACCGTAAGGTCGGCGTCGACGACCGCCCACGCGAGGTCGAAGCGGTCGACGCCGGAGACGCGGGCGATGTGCTTCGCGGCCGTGGGGGCGATGTCGCCGCGGGCGACGTGCCGCCGGATCGCCTGCGGGAGGTCGTGGACGCGGGCCCACTTGCGGACGAACGAGACGGAGACGTCGCCGCCGGCGCGTTCGACCGCCTCCTTGTAGGAGCCGACGCCCCTGACGAGCGCCGCGCAGGCGGCCGCACCGCGGAGCATGTACACGTTGTCCGCGGCGCCGACGGTGTTCTCCGAGAAGGCGCGGACCGTCTCGGCGGCCTCGGCGACGCTCTCGGGGTCGTCGGGGTCGAACCCGACGGCCTCCTTGGCCCGCTCGCCCGTGACGGCGGGGTCGGCGCGGACGACGGGCTCACCGACGGGCTCTTCGCGGTCTGCGGGGAGCCGCCCCGCCCGGTCGCCGGGGTCGTCGGTCATCTTCGAGTCCACCTAACGAGGGCGCGATTAAAAGCCTCTCCCCCGCGAACGCCGGTAGCTGCTGCTCTCGGTGTCACTCCTCGCGGCTGTCCGAGAGGTGCTCCCAGATCTCCGTGCAGCCGGCCCCGTCCGCCAGGTCGTCGAGGTGGCCGTACTCCTCGGCTTCGGGATCGTCGGTCGGTTCGGCCTCGTCGTCGGTCTCGCGGTCCATCGTCAGCGTCATCGTCCCTCCGTGGCCGCGTGTTCGCCCGCCGGCGTCGTCTCGTCGGTTCTGTCGCGTCCCAGTGCGCCGTACAGTTCCGGGGCGACGTCGGCGGAGGCGTGTTGCCGCCGCTCGTCCCCGTCGTCGGCGATCGAGTCGATGTCGCACGTCCGAACGGAATCGGTCATCGAACTCCCCTAGGAATCCTCCCCGCATAAGGGCGCCTTACGGAGTAAATCGGACCACTACTCCCGGATAGCGGAAGTCCGTTCCGGATTCTATGACGCCTCTGAGCGGCATAAACCGACGCACTGCGTCGAGTTTCACTCGCTCGGTCCCGTCGGCGACAGCGTCGCCGTTTGTGACCGCCGTCAGAGACGGGGTCCTCGGGCGCGTAGGTGGGCGTATGACGACCCGACTTCGGATCCTCGACGACGGCGCGTGGCTCTCTGTCGACGATACACGGCGGGTGAGCGTGAGCGAACTCTGGCGGCTCGACGCGCCGGGATTCTGCGAGTGCGACCTCGCGGATATGGTCGTCGAGAACTTCCTGGAGACCGGCGTCGACGGGCGCACCGTCGAGGTCCGCGTCTACGGGCAGTGCATCGTCTGCGGCACGAAATCGACCACTGGCTGGATTCCCGTGGGCCGGGTCGTCGACGGAGAATTCGTCGATCTCGACCGCGAGGGCGTCCTCCGCGTGACCGACGACGAAGAACAGGCAACAAGTTCCGGTTAGCGGGAGCAGCGGGAAGGGTTGACGGCACGCGTTCCTCTTTGAAGGTGGGGGTATTGTACCCTACAACGATGCCATCGGACGTCGAAAACTGGAAGTCGGAGGTCTACGGGAACGAGATACGCGAACACCTCTTCAGGTTCGCCGAGGAGGGCTTCGACACCATCCCGGACGACGAGCGGGACGCGTGGTTCGAGCGCTTCAAGTGGTGGGGGCTGTACCACCAGCGGAACGGGCAGGAGGGCTACTTCATGATGCGGATCGGGACGCCGAACGGCGTGCTCGAACCCGGCCAACTGCGCGTCGTCGGCGAGATCGCCGACGAGTACGCGCGCGGCCCGGGAACGAACCCGATCTTCGGCGACGCCTACGCCGACTACACCACCCGGCAGGCGATCCAACTGCACTGGATCGAACTCTCTGACGTGCCGGACGTCTTCGAGAAGCTCGAGTCGAACGGGCTGTCGACCCAGCAGGCGTGTGGCGACTCCTGGCGGAACATCGTCGGCAACCCCGTCGCCGGCAAGGACGGACAGGAGGTCATCGACGCCTGGCCGGTCATCCGCGACCTCAACGAGACGTTCAAGGGCGACGAGGACCACTCGAACCTCCCGCGGAAGTGGAAGGTCTCCGTCACCGGCTCGGCCGACGGATCCGGCCAGGGCGACATCAACGACCTCGCCTTCGAGCCGGCGTACAAGGAGATCGACGGCGAGGACGTCGTCGGCTTCAACGTCCGCGTCGGCGGCGGCCTCGCCCGCAACGAGCCGCGGTTCGCCCGCGACATCGACGTCTGGGTCTCGCCGGAGCGCGTCTCGGACGTCGCCGGCGGCCTCTCGGCGCTCTTCCGCGACAACGGCGACCGCGAGGACCGCTACAACGCCCGGATCAAGTTCCTCGTCGACGAGTGGGGCGCCGAGGAGGTCCGCGAGACGCTCCAGGAGGAGTACGTCGACTTCGAGTTACATACCGCCGGCCGCGACGTCCGCGAGGAGTACACCTACAACACCGGCGAGGGCGAGCGCAACGACCTCGTCGGCGTCCACGAACAGAAGGACGGAAAGAACTTCGTCGGCCTGAACGTCCTCGTCGGTCGGATGGGCGCCGAGGACGTCCTCGAACTCGCCGACCTCGCCGAGGAGTACGGCTCCGGCGAGGTCCGACTCTCCCAGCGACAGAACGTCATCGTCACCGACGTGCCCGACTCGGAACTCGACGACTTCCTCGCCGAGGACCTCCTCGAACACTACTCGCCCGAGCCGTCGCCGTTCATGCGCGGCTCGATCGCCTGTACGGGCACGGAGTTCTGTTCGCTCTCGATCGTCGAGACCAAGAATCGACAAGTGCGCTTCGCGCGCTGGTTGAAGGAGAACGTCGACCTCCCCGAAGACGTCGAGGAGTTCCACATCCACCTCTCGGGCTGTACCGCCTCCTGTGCCCAGCCGCAGATCGCCGACGTGAGCCTCCGCGGGATGAAGACGCGGAAGGACGGCGAGGCGGTCGAGGCGCTCGACGTCGGTCTCGGCGGCGGGCTCGGCGACGAGCCGCAGTTCGCCCGCTGGGTCACCCAGCGCGTCCCCGTCGACGAGGTGCCCGGCGCGCTCGCGAACCTCATCGACTCGTTCGCCGACGAGCGCGAGGAGGGCGAGTCCTTCCGCGCGTTCGTCGACCGCCACGACGACGACGAGCTCGACGAGCTCGTCGAGCCCGAGGAGACGAGCTACGAGGATCCGATGATGCACAACACGAAGATGACGTGGTACCCCTACGCCGAGGACGACTCGATGGACGCGAAGCCGCCGGCCCCCGCGGACGACTGAGCGTCGCCGACGCTCGCCGACGCTCGCGGCGGTACAGACTTCCCGCTCGCTCTCCTGATCTCATCTATGCCCAACCGACTGCTCAAGGTCAACGCCTACACCACGCTCGACCTCGTCGACGCCGCCGCGCGCGGCCACGACTTCGAGGACGAGGCGGTCGCCGTCCTGAACGTCACGTCGCCCCGCGAGAACCCCGACCACGTGAAGTTCCAGCTCGAACTCGACAACAGTCATCTGGAGTCGGTGCCGCCTCACGCCGACGAGGTGACGCTCTCGGCCGAGGAGGCCCGGACCGTCGCGGACGCGCTGAACTCCCACGCCGCCAAGGTCGAGGCGGCCGAGGCCGACGGCGACGACGCCGAGTGAGCCGAGTTCCGGACCGCGGCCGGCGCATCGGTTTCTGGCTCCGGCCGACCACCGACTGCGGCTCCGACCGACCACCGGATTCGACTCTCGCGGCTCAAAGCCCCCAGATCGCGGTGATCCCGACGGTCGCGACGACGGCCAAGAGCAACTGCAGCGGCCCGCCGACCCGGAGGAAGTCGGCGAACTCGTAGCCGCCCGGGCCGTACACCATCAGGTTCGTCTGGTAGCCGATCGGCGTCGCGAACGACGTCGCGGAGGCGAACATCGCCGCCAGGAGGAACGCGAACTCGTTCGCGCCGAGGCGGGCGGCCCCGTCGACGGCGACCGGGATCGCGAGGACGATCGTCGCGACCGGCGTGATGACGCTCGCCAGCGCCCCGACGGCGACGTAGAGGACGAACAGGACGCCAACGATCGGCAGGACTCCCCCGAGGGCGACCAGCAGGTCGGCCAGGAGCGCCGCGCCGCCGGTCGCGTTCAGCGCGAGGCCGAGCGGGATGACGCCGGCGAGCAGGAAGACGACGTTCCAGGAGACGGCGTCGTAGGCGTCGGCGGTGGTGAGACAGCCCGTCACGACCATCGCGACGACGCCGGCGAGCGCGGCGATCACGATGGGGAGCAGATCCAGCGCCGCGACGGCGACGACGGCGAGGAGGATCCCGATCGCCAGCGGCGTCTTCGGCGAGATCGGCGGCAGCCCCGTCCCGGCGTCGTCGCCGGCTTCGACGCCGCCGGTCGCCACCCCGCCCGCGACGGTCGGACTGCTGTCGCCCGTCGTCGACGCGTCCTCGGCGACCCGATCCTCGAAGGCACGTTCGTCGGCGACGACGAGCTCGCCGCTGTCGCGGAAGTAGCGCGCCGACGCCGGAGTCGTCCGGACGAGGAGCAGGTCGCCGGGCTGGAGCGTCCGCTCTCGGAGGTCCGTCCGGAGCAGATCGCCGCCCCGCCGGATCGCCAGGACGGTCGTCCGGTGGTACTCGTCCATCCCGGTCTCGGCGACGGTCTCGCCCACGTACCGGGAGCGTTCCGGGACGACCGCTCGCGCCAGCGTCCCGCCCGTTGCGGCCGTCTCGAAGGTGTCGGCGGTGACCGGTTCCCGGACGAGGTGGCTCACGTCGGCGGCCTCGCGGAACCGGTTGACGGCCTGCAGCGAGCCGTGGACGACGAGAACGTCCCCCGACTCGATCGGGACGTCCGCGTGCGGGCCGGCGATCCCCTCGCCGTCGCGCCGCAACTGGAGGATCCGGATCTCGTCGTGCTCGGCGTCGA
Source organism: Halobellus limi (assembly GCF_004799685.1). Taxonomy (NCBI): domain Archaea; kingdom Methanobacteriati; phylum Methanobacteriota; class Halobacteria; order Halobacteriales; family Haloferacaceae; genus Halobellus; species Halobellus limi. Next base: position 2,888,456 of record NZ_CP031311.1, on the reverse strand, counting down.
AGGCGTCGAGGGTTTCTCCGACGGCGGGCGACTCCGACCGCACGCGGACGAACGCGAGGTGGTCCGAGAGGTCGAACTCCGAGACCCGGTCGCCGTCGACGGGGATCCGCGCGGGGGTGAGCCACCGGCCGACCGTCAGGAGGTACGCGCTCCCGACGAGGAGCAGCACGACCCCGAGACCGGTGAACTCGAACATCCCGATCCCGTCGCGGCCGTCGATGAGCAGGCGGGCGAAGTCGCTGGCGAGGATGTTCGTCGACGTCCCGACGAGCGTGAGCGTCCCCCCGAGAATCGCCGCGTACGAGAGCGGCAGCAGGAGCTTCGAGGGACTGGTGTTCGTGCGCTCGGCCAGGTCCGTGATCATCGGGATGAACACCGCGACGACGGGGGTGTTGTTGATCACGCCGGCGATCGGCCCCGTGGTGCCGACCGTCGCCAGCAGCGCTCGGAACTCGTCGCCGTCGGTGAACTCGGCGAGCAACACGCCCAACCGGCGGATGATCCCCGTTTCCTGGATCCCGGCGCTCAGCATGTACATCGCGATGATCGTGACGGTCGCGGGGTTGGCGAACCCGGAGATGGCGGCCCGAGGGCCGACCCCGGTCCAGGGCTCTAAGACGACGAGCGCGGCGATGATCGCGATCGCGGTGACGTCGTTCGGGACGACCTCGGTGACGAAGGCGACGAGCGCGAGGCCGACCAGCGCGAAGACGACCACCACGCCGGAGACCTCGAAGAGCGGCATACCCGAGGGAAGTCGGTCGGCGCCCCGATATACGTTTCGAGGGTCCGAATCGGATTCGTGCGAACAGCCAGCACGCGACGACGGCGGACCGTCCTCGTCACCGTCGATTCCCCGCGCCGGCGTGCTGGACAACCGCGGCCCGGCGGGGGGCGACCGTCAGATCACACCGCGACTGGCCGCCCGTTGGTATATAAACCCACGGCGGCGACGGGGGCTGTGACCTCGGCGTCTCCCTCGACGGTCTCTTCGCAGTGCGAACAGCCGGTCCCGGCCACCGTGATCGGGCGTGTCGGAGCCATCGGGTCGTCGTCGGTGCGAGTCCGTCACCCACTCCGATTTCTAATTCATCGAAATATATCCCGAAAACTTTCGAAACGAAAGCCACGCGGGCAACCTACTTATCCTTCCGCCGTCAAGGGGACGTATGTCGACGCTTGACGAGACCGACGTCCGGATCCTCGAACTCCTGGTCGAGAACGGCCGGCGCTCCTACAGCGACATCGCCGAGGTGGTCGACCTCTCGCCGCCGGCGGTCTCCGATCGGATCGAGAGACTGCGGGAGTCCGGCGTCATCCGCCGGTTCACCGTCGACGTCGACCGCTCGCAGCTCCGGGCGGGCGTCCCGGTCCTCGTGACGCTCGAACTTCCCGCCGACGCCGTCGACGAGGTTCGCGACGACGTCGTCGCCGCGGACCCCGTCGAGCACGTCTTCGTCACGGCCGAGGGCGACGTTGTCTTCCACGCGCGGGTCCGCGCCGACGCCGTCCGCGAGCAGCTCGACCAGCTGGTCGACCTCTCCCGGGTCGACGACTACGAGGTGGCCGTCGTCGGCGACGTCGAGTGGTCGCCGGCCCTCGGCGGCGCGGAGTTCGCGCTGTCGTGTGCGGAGTGCGGCAACACCGTCACCAGCGAGGGCCGCAGCGAGCGCATCGGCGGCGAGCGCTACCACTTCTGCTGTCCGTCGTGTCTCGCGCAGTTCCGCGAGCGCTACGAGCAGTTCGAGGCCGACGCGACCTGATCGGACGCGACGACGGTGACTTTGGATTCGAAATTTTGGACCCCGATCGAATGCGGATTCAAAAGGGACAATCGGGGTAAGAGGGGAACCCGTACTAGTAGACACGTATGAGTACGCGAACCCTCCACCTCGACGTCAGGGGGATGTCCTGTGCCAACTGCTCGGGGACGGTGCAGGACGCCCTCGACTCTCTCGACGGAGTCGAATCGGCGTCGGTCAACTTCGCGACCGACGAAGCGAGCGTGAGCTACGATCCCGACCGGGTGTCGCTCGCGGAGATCTACGACGCGATCGAGCGGTCCGGCTACGACCCCGTCTCGGAGACGGTCTCGATCGCGATCACCGACATGTCCTGTGCGAACTGCGCGGAGGCGAACCGGGAGTCGCTGGAGTCGACCCCGGGGGTGATCCGCGCGGACGTGAACTTCGCGACCGACGAGGCGCAGGTCGAGTACGTTCCGGGCGAGGTATCGATCGAGGAACTGTACGACGCGGTCGAGTCCGCGGGGTACACGCCGGTCCGAGAGACCGGTGGCGACGACGCGGACGGCGGTGCGGCCGGCCAGGGAGGCGGCGGTGAAGACGCCCGCGACGTCGCTCGAAAGGCCGAGATCACGAGACAGAAGCGCCTGACGCTCTTCGGGGCCGCGCTCTCGACGCCGCTCCTGGCGATGCTCGCGCTCCACCTGTTCGCGCCCGGGACGGTTCCCGAGACGATCCCCGGGACCGGCGTGCCGTTCGGGTGGGTCGCGTTCGCGCTCGCGACGCCCGTCCAGGTCGTCCTCGGCCGGGAGTTCTACGAGAACAGCTACACGGCGCTGGTGCGGAACCGGACGGCCAACATGGACGTGCTGATCGCGCTCGGTTCCACCACGGCGTACCTGTACTCGGTGATCGCGCTCGTGGGGATCCTGCCGAACGCGGGGCTGTACTTCGACACCGCCGCGCTCATCCTGGTGTTCATCACGCTCGGCAACTACCTCGAAGCGCGCTCGAAGGGGCAGGCCTCCGACGCCCTCCGGTCGCTCCTGGAGATGGAGGCCGACACGGCCACGCTCGTCGACAGAGCCGGGTCGGAGACGCCGCGTGCGGACGGCGAGGAGCGTGAGGTCCCTCTCGACGAGGTCGAAGTGGGCGACCTGATGAAGGTCCGTCCCGGCGAGAAGATCCCGACCGACGGCGTCGTCGTCGACGGCGAGTCGGCGGTCGACGAGTCGATGGTGACCGGCGAGTCCGTGCCCGTCTCGAAGGAGGAGGGCGACGAGGTCGTCGGCTCGACGGTGAACCAGAACGGCGTGCTGATCGTCGAGGCGACGAAGGTCGGCGCCGACACCGCGATCCAGCAGATCGTCCAGACCGTCAAGGAAGCGCAGTCCCGTCAGCCCGAGATCCAGAACGTCGCCGACCGGATCTCGGCGTACTTCGTCCCCGCCGTGATCGTCAACGCGCTCGTCTGGGCGGTTCTGTGGGGGCTCTTCCCGGCGCAGCTGGCCGGGTTCGTCGAGGCGCTCCCGCTGTGGGGCGTCGTGGTCGGCGGCCCCGCGGCGGCCGGCGGGGCCGTCTCGACGCTGGAGTTCGCCGTGCTCGTGTTCGCCTCCGCCGTCCTGATCGCCTGTCCGTGCGCGCTCGGACTGGCGACGCCGGCGGCGACGATGGTCGGCACGTCGATCGGCGCGCAGAACGGCGTGCTGTTCAAGGGCGGCGACGTCCTCGAACGCGTCCGCGACGTCGACACCGTCGTCTTCGACAAGACCGGCACGCTGACGAAGGGCGAGATGTCGCTGACGGACGTCGTCGCGCTCGAACCGACGACGGACGGCGGATCGCTCGATCCTTCGACGGACGGCGACACGCCCGACCCCGCGCCCGACGGCGGCGCGCTCCGGGAAGTCGAAGAGGGCGAAGAGACGCCCGGTGACGCGGCCGGCGGCGAGGACGCCGAGACGACGGTCCTCCGCCTCGCGGCCGCCGTCGAGCAGAACAGCGAGCACCCGCTCGCACGGGCCATCGTCGAGGGCGCCGACGAGCGCGGCATCGACGTCCCCGACGCCGCGGACTTCGAGAACGTGCCCGGGCGCGGCGTCCGCGCGACCGTCGACGGGGACACGATCCTCGTGGGGAACCGTCGGCTCCTCGAAGACGCCGGCATCGACCCCTCGCCCGCGGAGGAGGCGATGCATCGGTTAGAAGAAGAGGGTAAGACGGCGATGCTCGTCGGTCGTCTCTCCGAACGGGGCTCCGAGACCGACCCGAGCGACGCCGCCGGCGAGGCAGGCGATGCGACCGACGAGACGTCTGCCGCCGGCGAGGTCCTCGGCGTCGTCGCCGACGCCGACACCATCAAGGAGACGTCGGCGGCGGCGGTCAGCGCGCTCCGCGAGCGCGGCGTCGACGTCCACATGATCACCGGCGACAACGAGCGGACCGCCCGCGCGGTCGCCGAACAGGTCGGTATCGATCCCGACAACGTCCGCGCGGAGGTGCTGCCGGACGGCAAGGCCGACGCGGTCGAGGCGATCCAGGACGAGGGGAGGAAAGCGATGATGGTCGGCGACGGCGTCAACGACGCGCCGGCGCTGGCGGCGGCGTTCGTCGGCACGGCGATCGGCTCCGGCACCGACGTCGCCATCGAGGCCGCCGACGTGACGCTGATGCGGGACGACCCGACGGACGTCGTGAAGGCGATCCGCGTCTCCGCGGGGACGCTCGCGAAGATCAAGCAGAACCTCTTCTGGGCGCTCGGGTACAACACCGCGATGATTCCGCTGGCGTCGCTCGGCCTGCTTCAGCCGATCCTCGCGGCGGGCGCGATGGCGCTGTCGTCGGTGTCAGTGCTGACGAACAGCCTGCTGTTCCGGCGGTACACGCCCGATCACGACTACCGCGTCCTGGGGTTCCTCCGCGGCGGACGCTGAACCGCCCCGGCCGGCGACGCGCTCTCGATTCGGCGACTTCGAGGCGGTCGGTCGATATTCTCGCACAACCGAACGGATTTGCCGCCGGAGTCCGAACCCGACTGCGATGACAAAAGTCAACGTCTCCCTCCCCGCGGAGGCGGAAGCGAACGTCCAGGCGTTCATCGACGAGGTAGACGAGCGGCTCTCCTCCTCGGAGGACACCTGTCGCGTCGTCACGGAGACGCTCGTCGACCTCCACGGGGACCGCGAGGCGTACGACCGCTGGCAGGCCGGCGAGGAGGTCTCACCGGCCGAGCGCGTTCGACTGCAAGGCTATGACCCCTGCAACGCGACCCTCGAATCGGAGTACTACGCCGAGAAGGACGAGGAGCGATTCCCCGAGTCGAAGTACCTCCAGTGGCTCTGGCGGCAGTTCGACGCGACGCCGATGGCCGACAACGTCGCGTTCGCGCTCCGGTTCCGGGGGATGCTCGCGAACCACCTCTTCGAGGAGTGCGGCGACGACTGCCGGTTCTTCAAGGGGATCACGTTCACCTACGGCCACAACATCTCCGTCGGCGACAACGTCGTGATCCACGACGACGTCCACCTCGACGACCGGGGGAGACTCACGATCGGCGACCGCGCGTCGATCTCGGACAACGCCCACCTCTACAGTCACGACCACGACGTCGTCGACCAGACCGCGGTGGAGAACTACCACACCATCGTCGGCGACGACGCCCGGGTGACCTACGACGCGATGGTCCGCGCGGGCTGTCGGATCGGCGAGAACGCCGTCGTCGGCGCGCGCTCCGTCGTGCAGGGTGACGTTCCGGACCACCACGTCGCTGCCGGCATCCCCGCGAAGAGCCTGAAGATCAAACCCGGCTGGGAGTCCGTCGCCGACCCTATCGAGGACCGGCTCGAAAACCGCCAGTCCGAGCGGCGGATCGACTACGAACTGCCCGAGGACCTCGAGACCTTCGACGAGTTCGGACGGGACCGAACGCCGCCGGCCGAGTGATCGGGCGAGTCCCGCTGCGGACCCGGTGCGGTCTTCGACGCCGTTCCAACGCGCCCGCTCCCGTGTTCGCGAGGGCGGAACTTTTGTACCCCGACCGCGATCACTAGAGCGATGGTATTCGGCGAGGAGGGCCGGGCGAGGGAGTCCACCGACGAGGAGCCGAACGGGGTCGAGGCCACGCAGCGCTCGATCAGGATACTCCGGAGCCTCAAGGAGGACGGGCCGGCGAACCTGACGGAGATAGCCGACCGTCTCGGGTACTCGAAGAGCACGGTCCACCGGCACCTCTCGACGCTGGCGGAGGCGGGCTACGTCGCCGAGGGCGACGACGGTTACCGGGTCGGACTCCTCTTTCTGGACTACGGCGTCCACGCCCAGAACGAACACAGACTCTACCGGATCGCGAAGCCGAAGGTCGACGACCTCGCCGACGAACTCGACGAGAAAGTGTGGATTATGGCCGAGGAGAACGGCTACGGGATATTCCTCTATCACAACGCCGGCAAGGAAACCGTCGAGACGTACACTCGGGACGGGTATCGGGCGCACCTCCACGCCTTCGCCGCCGGGAAGGCCGTCCTGGCGTTCATGGATGACGCGTCGATCGACCGCATTCTCGACCGGCGCGGGCTGCCGGCCGAGACGCCGGACACGATCACCGACCGCGAGGCGCTGTACGACGAGATCGAATCGATCCGCGAACGGGGCGTCGCGTTCAACCGCCAGGAGTCCGTTCGCGGGGTCAACGCCGTCGCCGCGCCCATCATAGATTCGAGAGACGAACCGATCGGCTCGCTCACGGTCGCCGGTCCGGCGAACCGGCTCAAGGGGACGTACCTGGAACACGAACTCCCCGAGATGCTGCTCGGCGTGGCCAACGAGATCGAAGTCAACCTCACTTACGACTGATACTGATCGCTCTCACTCGCTACCGCCGAGTGCCACCCCCGTCGACGGCGCTCGGCGGGAAGAGACGGGAGTACCCATTACGACGCCGTTCGAACGCTCAGCAACGAACGCCACGACCCGGGGGACTTCGGCGTTTCTGCACCCCGTCTGTTCCGCCTGTCCGAACACAACCTCGTCCGTTGAATCGACGATTATATAATAAATCTTATTCGAACTTCCCGGTTCCGTCTCTCGCGCCACGAGTGGGGCTGGGCGCTCCTCCCCCGAGATATCCGCTGCGTAATTCCCTTCGAATCCAAATATAACAACTTTATTATGTTCTAATATCACTCGCTGTATTGCGTTCTATCCTCTCGAATATCAGTAAATAAATAGTTTTATTGTACATCATTGTATTCTATACTCCGAGGATGACACGCGATAGCACGACAATCGACAGGCGGACGGCGCTGAAACTGACCGGGGGCGTCGCGACGTCGGGGCTCGCCGGGCTCGCCGGCTGCGCCGGCGGCACGGGCGGTTCGGGCGATTCCGACGGCTCCACGGACGGATCGGGCGGGACGGACGACTCGGAAGGATCCGGAGACACGGCGACCGACTCGGGCGGCTCCGAAGAGTTGACGTCGATCGTCCACGGCGCGACGAACGGCGGAACGACGGGAATCCTCACGTCGGTGATGACTGACCAGGGATTCGACGAGGACCACGGGTTCACGCTGCAGGCCGAAGGCTTCGCGAGCCCGCCGAAGGTCCAGCAGCAACTCGTTTTCAACGAGGACATCCCGACGGGATACATGGGTTCGATCGTCGCGACCCGGATGCACTCCAAGGGTGAGAACCCGCAGCTCATCGGGCCGTACATGCTGTATCACGCGTACATCGTGACGCGTTCGGATACCGACATCGAAGGGCCGACCGATCTCGCCGGCAAACAGATCAGTTTCGCCAGCGAGGCGGCCGACGCCTGGTTGAAGTTCGTCGTGATGCTCGACGAGGCCCACGGGGTCTCCCGCGACCAGTACGAGTTCGTGCAGGCGGCCCCGCCCGCGGCGCTGTCGCTCCTCGACAAAGGTGAACTCGACGCGATCCTCACGTACGAGCCGCTGATGACCAAGGCGCTGCTGCAGTACGACTTCGAGACGGTCTTCTCGCCGCGGGAGGCCTGGCGCGAGGCCGAGGACCTCCCGCTGACGACGGTCGACCTGGCGTGGACGAAAGAGTGGTACGACGCCAACCCCGACGCCGGCGTCAGCCTGGCCGAGGCGTTCATCGACACCCAGCAGTACCTGAACGAGAACGTGGACACCGTCGTCGAGGAGTACAGCGATTCGATCGGTCTCGAGAGCCAGGAACAGATCGACCTCGCGAAGGAACGACTCGTCGACATCTACCCCAGCGAGTGGGACATCGAGGCGTTCCAGGAGTCCGAGCGGCTGATGGTCCAGAAGGCCCGCGACCTCGGCTTGATCGAGGCCGAACCGACCGACGACATCTTCAACGAGGTGCTGTGACGTGTCGCTCGGAGTCGCCGACTCGGTTCTCGGTCGGGGGACGCCGCTCGGACGGCTCTTTCACCGGTACCAGCGGTACGTCTACTACGCCATCTCGATCGTGGGCTTTCTCGTCGCCTGGGAGGTAGTCGCACGCTCCGTCGCCGCGAACCTGCTTCCCGGCATCGTCCCGGTCGCCAACGAGATGATCGCCATCGCCGTCAGCGGCGCGTTCTTCACCCACCTCCTGGATACCCTTTCCCGCGTCGCAGTCGGGTTCTCCCTCGCGATCGGGACGAGCATCCCGCTCGGCATCGCGATGGGGCGGGATCACCGCGCGGAGTACCTGTTCGACCTCCCGATCCTCATCGGCATCTCCGTGCCCGGGCTGGCGGTCGCCATCGTCGCGATCATCTGGTTCGGACTCTCCGATCTCGCGGCGTACTTCTCGGTGTTCTTCCTGGCGACGCCGATGATCGTCTTCAACTTCTGGCAGGGCACGAAATCGATCGACGAAGACCTCATCCGGATGGGCCGTTCCTTCGAGGTCTCCCGGATCAGTCTCATCCGCAACGTCGTCCTGCCGTCGCTGCTTCCCCACCTCCTCGCGGCGGCTCGGTTCGGCCTCGCGATGAGCTGGAAGATCATCGTCATCGTCGAACTGCTCGGGCTCACCAGCGGTATCGGATTCATGATCAACCGGCAGTTTCAGCTGTACTCCGTCGTCGGCGTCTTCGCCTGGACGCTGGAGTTCACGTTCGTGATGATGGCGATCGAGTTCGGGATCATCAAGCGGGTGGAAAAGCGCGTGACCGCCTGGCGCGGTGACGGCCACGACGGAGGTGCGAGAGCCGCATGACGCGAATCAGGATCGACGGCGTCGACAAGGCGTACCGACAGATGAACGGCACGAACCTCCGAGTGCTCGACGATGTCGACTTCGAGACCGGAGAGAACGACTTCCTCTGCATCCTCGGCCCCTCGGGCTGTGGGAAGTCGACGCTCCTCAACATCATCGCCCAGCTCGAAGAGCCCTCCTCGGGATCGGTCCAGATCGGTTCCGAGGGCGAGTCGACCGACGTCTGCTTCGTTTTCCAGGAGCCTCGCCTCCTGGACTGGCGCACGGTCAGAGAGAACATCGAGTTCGCACTCGACGGCAAGGACGTCCCGAAAGACGAGTGGGACGAGCGGATCGAGACCTACCTCGAACTCGTCGGACTCGGCGACTTCGCCGACGAGTACCCCCGTTCGCTCTCCGGCGGGATGCAGCAGCGCGTCTCTATCGCCCGCGCGATGGCGGTCGAACCCGACGTGATCCTGATGGACGAGCCCTTCTCCAGCGTCGACGAGATCACGGCGCGGAACCTCCGGAGCGACCTCGTCGACATCTGGAAGGAGCAGAAGCGGACCATCGTCTTCGTGACGCACGACGCCATCGAGGCGACGTTCCTCGCGAACCGCGTCCTCGTGATGTCGCACCGTCCCTCGAACGTGCTCGTCCACGAGAAGATCGACATCGATCGGCCGCGAAGCATCGACGACCCCGAACTCGTCGAACTCGCCGAGGAGTTCGTCGGGCAGCTCGAAACCAGGGCGGGGGCGACGAGCTAATATGGAGGTGACGCTCCTCGGAACGGGCTGTCCGGCCCCGAACCTCGACCGCGCCGGCACCGCGCTGACCGTCAGCGTCGACGGCGAGACGTTCCTCGTCGACTGCGGTCCGCGAACCGTCTACGAACTGCTCCGGAACGGCATCGATCCGGGATCGATCTCGGAGCTGCTGTTCACGCACCACCACGTCGACCACAACGCGGCGTTCCCGCACTTCGCGATCTCCTCGTGGACCGCGGGTCGGGAGTCGCTTCGGGTGTACGGGCCGGACGGCACCGACGACCTGATCGACGCGCTCTACACCGTCTACGACGAGGACCTCGCCTACCGCGCGGAGGTGGGATACGACGCGAGTGGGATCGAGGACATCGAGTGGATTCCCGTCGAGGACGGCTCCCGGTTCGAGCGGAGCGGGACTACGATCGACGCGCTCGCCGTCGAGCACTCGATCGAGACGTACGCGTACCGATTCGAGGGGCCGAACGGCGAGCGCTTCGTCTTCTCGGGCGACACCCGAAAGCTCGATGCCCTCGCCGACTTCGCCGCGGACGCCGACGTGCTCGTCCACGACGCCCATATGTCGCCCGTCGGCGACCCGCCCCGCGACTCGGGGGAGGAGTTCGTCTACGAGCGGTACCAGTCGCCGTACCCGGACGAGATGTCCGAGCAGTTGGCGCAGACACACTGCACGCCCGAACAGGCCGGCGAGATCGCCGCCGCGGCGGGCGTCGAGACCCTCGTCCTGACGCACTTCCCGCCGTACCGAGACACCGACGCGATCTGGCGGGGCGCCGCCGACGCCTTCGACGGGCGGATTCTCGTCGGCCACGACGGGCTCGAAATCGACGTCGCGAACGCGGTACCGACCGACGACCAACGCGAATCGCTCCCCGCGGAATCGCCGCGCGTGGGAGCCTCCCGAGATCGATACTATGAGCACTGACGGACACACTGTCGTCGACACCGACGTCCACATCTGGGAACCGATGGAAGACCTGGTAGAGTACTTCGAGGACCCCTGGAAGACGCGGCTCGAACGCGGCTGGGAGGACTTCGCCCGCCGGGCGTTCTTCCCGAAGTCCACTGGCGACCGCTTCGTCGGCGGGCGACTGGACCGCAACGTCGCCGGGATGGACTCGTCGTATCCGGGCGAGATGCGTCCCGAGGAGATCCCGGAGGCGATGGACTACCTCGGCGTCGACAAGTGCCTCGTCCTCTCGCATCTCATCCTCGCCGCCGCGCCGGCGCTCGGCGGTGACGACACGCGGATGACGACGTTCGCGAGCGGCGCGACCGACTACCTGCTCGACCAGGTCGTCGACCCCAGCGAGGGCATCTACACGGCGATTCCGATCCCGCTCGACGACCCGGACGACGCCGTCGACCTGATCGACCGCGTCGGCGACGAGGAGGGGATCACCGGCGTCTACATGATCACAGGCGGCGCGGAGCCGCCGCTCGGGAACCGCCAGTACGAGCCGGTCTACCAGGCGGCCTCCGAAAAGGACCTGACGGTCTGTTATCACACCAGCGGCGCGGGGATCGACAACTATCACACCAAAGGCTACGAGAAGCTCATCGAGACCCACACGCTGGGCTTCGTCGAGAACAACTTCGCGCAGGCGGTGAGCGTGCTCGTCCAGGGCATCCCCGAGAAGTTCCCCGATCTGGATTTCGTCTTCCTGGAGGCGGGGATCTTCTACGTCTCGCTGCTTATGAGTCGGCTGGACTGCGAGTACCTCAAGCGGCCGTCGGAGGCGCCGGTGCTGGAACAGCGCCCCAGCGAGTACATCAAGGAGTCCTTCTACTTCGGGACGCAGCCGCTGGAGACCGAGGTCGACCCGAAGTACCTGGAGACGGTGATCGATATGATCGGCGGTGCCGGTCGGTTGATGTACGCCTCGGACTACCCGCACTGGGACTTCGATCGCCCGACGCGCATCACCGACCAGTCGTTCCTCTCCGACTCGGAGAAGGCGCAGATCCTGGGGACGAACGCCGAGGAGGTGTTCGGCATATGACCCGCGTCCGGGTCGCCGACGCCGACGCCTTCGACGACGGCTCTCGCGCCGTCGTGACGCTGAACGGCCACGAGATCGCCGTCGTCAACCACGACGGCGAGTGCTACGCGATCTTGAACCGCTGCGCTCACGACGGCGGGTCGCTCGACGAGGGCAAGGTCCACGGGCGACTCGTCGCCGACGTCACGGAACCGGGCGAGCGCGACGTCGAACGGTTCTGTGAGGACCCCTCGATCACCTGCCCGCTACACGGCTGGGAGTACGACCTCGAAACCGGCGTTCACGTCGGTGACGGGGGGATCCAGCTCCCGACGTTCGACGTCGTCGAGGCCGACGGCGACCTGTACGTCACGGACGGCGACGCCTCGGATTGAGCGCGGCGTCGTCACTGCGCGCTGCGCATCACGAACAGCGACATCGGAAGGCTGGCCGCGACGAGGCCGTAGACGCCGCCGAGGAGGGGATCGACGCCGACGGACGGGCCGAGCAGGTAGCCGGCGAGGAAGCCGATCGGGTCGAGAACCACGGCGAGGACGACGATCTGTCGTTGGAAGGGCTGCGCGTCGAACCAGCGGGAGAGACCGGGGAACATCGGAGGACGCCTTCGGATTTCTCCGTCGCCGACAAAGCTGTTGTCCCTCGATAGCCGGCCCGGAGACCGCTTCGACGGCGTGACGCGTGACCGCGGGAATTCGTAGCGAATAGTCGGCACCCGCCGCGACGACGCCGCCCGCAACGCCGTCGCCGTCGTCCCCGCGTCGACGTGCCGAGCAACCGCGACCCGACGCGGGGTATCCGTCAGATCACGCGCTCTCTGGCCGCTCCTTCGTATATAAACCCTCGTCGCAGTCGCTTTCGGATTTGGGTCTCACTGTTGCGATTTCTCTGCTCACTTCGTTCGCAGAAGAAGTGCGCCGGCCGGGAGTCCCGCGAGTCGGACGAGCGGGACGTCGGGCGGCGGACGACTGAACGGAGTGCGCCGGCCGGGAATTGAACCGGAATCAGACGTGCTCGCTCACTCCGTTCGCTGCGCGCGACTGATAGGGTTCAATTCCCGTCGTTGCGATTTCTCCGCTCACTTCGTTCGCAGAAGAAGTGCGCCGGCCGGGAATTGAACCCGGGCTAGTGGCTTGGGAAGCCACTGTCCTACCACTGGACCACCGGCGCGCCGTGCCGTCCTGCACTCGAAACAGAGCCACACGCCGGACTTAAGGATGACGGAACGGCGGGTGCGGGCGGTCGATCCGCCGACGGCGTCGACGCCGGCCGGATCGACCTGCGATCACAGATCGAGCCCTTCGCTGTGGCTGTGCTCGTCTGCCGGGAAGTCACGGGATTCGACCGCGTCGCGGTATCGCTCGATGGCCTGGCGCATCTCGCCGCGGACGTCGCCGAACGCCTCCGCGAACGGCGGCACCCGCTCGGAGAGCCCGACCGCGTCGTCGACGACGAGCACCTGCCCGTCCGTCTCCGGCCCCGCGCCGATGCCGACGACCGGGATGTCGAGTTCCTCGCTCGCGGCCGCGCCGACCTCCCGCGGCACGTGTTCGATCACCAGCGAGAACGCGCCGGCCTCCTCGTGGGATTTCGCGAGATCGAGCATCGCCGCCGCCTGCTCCGCCGTCGTTCCCTGTCGGGTGTAGCCGCCGACGCTGTTGACGTGCTGCGGCGTGAGGCCGACGTGCGCCATCACCGGGATGCCGAGACGCGTCATCGCCTCGGTCAGCTCCACCGTGTGCGGCCCGGACTCGATCTTGACCGCGTGCGCGCCGGCCTCTTTCAGCAGTCGACCGGCGTTTTCGAGGCTCTGCGCCCGGTCGACGCCGTAACTGAGAAACGGGAGGTCGGTGACGACGAGCGCGTCGTCGACGGCGTTCACGACCGAGGTCGTCGCCCGCGTCATATCGTCCATCGTCACCGGCAGCGTCGACTCGTAGCCGAAGACGGCGTTCCCGATGCTGTCGCCGACGAGCACGACGTCGATTCCCGCCTCGTCGGCCAGCGCGGCCGTCGGGGCGTCGTAGGCCGTGAGCATCGTCACCGGCGTCTCCTGCTCCTGTATGCTCGCAACGGTCGTCATCGTTTCCCACTCGTCCGCGCGGGGCCTTCAAATGATCCGTCCGGACGTCCCGACCACGGCGAGTCCGGCGCTCGGGGTGCCCCGATCACGACGAGTCCGGCTCCCGGAGCCCCCGCGCCGCCTCCCAGGTGCCGATCAGCGTCCGCAGGGTCCTGTTCACCGGCACGTCGACGCCGTGCTCGCGCGCCCGTTCGACGACGTAGCCGTTGATGACGTCGACCTCGGTGCGCCGTCCGCGCTCGATATCGCGGTACATCGACGACTCGTTCGCCGCGGTCGCGGCGACGACCTCCTCGACCGCCGCTGCGGTCTCCTCGTCGTCGATATCGACGCCGCTCGCCCGGGCCGTCGCAGCGACCTCGCGAGCGATCGGCTCAACGAGGTCCGATCCGGGTGGTTCTCCGAGTGCGCCGTTCTCCACGCGGGCGAGCGCGGTCGTCGGGTTGACCGCCGCGTTCGCCGCGAGTTTGCGCCAGAGCCGACGGCGGATCCCGTCGGCGTCCTCGACCGCGACCGAGAGGTCCGCCGCCGCGAACGCCTCTCCGACCTCCTCGGCTACTCCGTCGGCGTCTCTCGGATCCCAGGGACCGACGACGACGTCGCCGCTCCCGTTCCAGGCGACTTCTCCGGGCCCTTCTCGGACCGCCCCGTAACTGGTCGTCCCCGCCAGTACCGGGCAGTCGAGGTGACGGGCGAGCGTCTCCTCGTTTCCCATCCCGTTCTGGAGCGAACAGACCGCCCGGAACGCTCCGGTCGCGAGTTCCTCGGCGGCCGTCTCGGTGTCGAACGCCTTCACGGTGACGAGCGCGAGGTCAGCCGAGAGGCGGGTCCCGTCGGTCGTCACCGCCGGTCGGACGACGAACTCGTCGACGCCGGTGACGCGGAGCCCCGAGTCGCGGACGGCGGACACGTGCGGGTCCCGCCCCACGAGCGTCACGCTGTGTTCGGGAACCCGCGCGAGCAGCGCGCCGAACAGGCTCCCGATGCTGCCCGCGCCGAAGACGACGATGTCCATACCGGAGCCACGACGGCGACGGAGAAAGTGGTTGTGCTGGGGGTCGGCGGTCGAGACCATTCAGTTTCGGGGCCGTTCGTCGATCGCGGCAGCGGCTGCCGCGACCAATCCGGCGAGAGAACTGAACAGTCGTCCACCGATCGGGGGAGACGGGTGAGTATTAGTGCTCCGAGCCGGTATCTCTATCCGATGACTACGGACGGGACGGTCCTCGAAGCGGACGCACCGCTCGACCTCCGACTCTCGGAGGCCGAACTCGACGCGACGACCGAGCACCTCACCTCGTTTCTCCGCGACGTCGTCGACGACGCGGGCGCCGAGGGGGCGGTCCTCGGCCTCTCCGGCGGTATCGACAGCACGACCGTGGCGTACCTCGCCGTTGAGGCGCTGGGCGCGGAGAACGTCCACGGGCTCGTGATGCCGAGCGTCGCGAACACGGAGGACAACATGAGCGACGCCGAGTGGGTCGCCCAGGAACTCGAGATCGAGTACGACGTCGTCGAGATCCAGCCCATCGCGGAGACGTTCTTCGACACGTTCCCGGAGGCCGCCGACGACCGGACGGCCGCGGGGAACGTCTACGTCCGCATCCGCGCGGTGCTGAACTACTTCGTCGCCAACCACGAGAACAAGGTTGTCCTCGGCACCGGCAACCGCTCGGAGGCGCTGACGGGTTACTTCACGAAGTACGGCGATCAGGCCGTCGACTGCAACCCGATCGGTAACCTCTACAAACAGCAAGTCCGACAGCTCGCGAGCGCGCTCGGCGTTCCGGACGCCCTCGTGACGAAGACGCCCTCCGCCGAGATGTGGGCCGGCCAGACCGACGAGGAGGAGATGGGTCTGGACTACGACACCCTCGACGCCGTGCTCGCGCTCCACGTCGACGGTCCGCTCTCGACGGCCGCGACCGTCCGGCACCTCGACGTCACCGAAGCGCAGGTCGAACGCGTCGTCGAACTCTACGAGAAGAGCGCGCACAAGCGGGCGATGCCCCCGGCCCCGGAACCGCTGCACCGGTAGTGTCGCTGCCGCTGTACCGCTGCCTCGACGTCGCTGCAGCCCGCGTCGTCGTACGCTCCGCAGCGCCTCGCCTCTACCGACCGCGACCCTTTTGTTCGGAGGCGGCCATCTACGGCACGATGCGACTCGGTATCCTCGGGACGATCCAACTGGCGGCGACGCTCGTCTTCGCCGCCCCGGTGGGAATCTTCGGCCTCACCCGACTCCTCGAAGGCGACACGGTCATCGGCGGCGGCGCGGTCGCCATCGCGGTCGGGATGGTCGCGCTGCCCCACTACCTCACGACGCCCACGGACATCCCGATGCAGCTCGGCGAGCGCGCGGTGGGGCTGGTCGTGAAGACGCCCGAGGACGACGACGACGCGTAGACGACGTGTTCGGAAGTCCGCGGACCACCCTCTCCCCCGTCGACGCCCTCATACTGATCACTCTCACTTTTTACCACCGGGCGCCGGCAACGGGGGTTGCGCCCGGCGGTACGAGACGAGAGTAATCAGTATCGACCCTGCGGCGCGAACGACCGCGTTCCGTCTCCGACCAGTTCGTATCCCGCCTCGGTCACGACGACGAGGTCGCCCAGACGGACGGAGCCGTGCTCGGGGTCGGTCAGGCCCGGAGCGACCGCGAGAACGCACCCGACGTCGAGCGTCTCGCCCGCCCGGAGGAACGGCCGCTCGCGACGCGAGAGGCCGACCCCGTGGCCGGTTTCGATCGGGTCACCGCCCGGGTCACCCTCGCCGGATCCGCCGGTCGGATCGAACCCGAACGCGGTCAGTTCCGCCTCCGCTTCCCTCCGGACGTCGGCGGCGTCGGCGCCCGGTTCGACCTCGTCGAGGGCGGCCTCCAGCGCCGCCTCGACGGCGACGTAGGCGCGGCGCTCCCACCCGCCGTCGCTGTCGACGGCGACCGTCCGCGAGCGGAAGCCGTGGTAGCCGTGTGGCTCCCGGGGCGCGACGTCGATCCGGACCGGCTCGTCGGTGGCGATCGGCTCGTCGGCGCTCTCACTCCCCGTCGCCCCCGCCGCGACGACCGTATTCCCCGCCGAGTCGACGCCGCGGCGTGCGAGTTCGGCGTTCACGACCCGCCGGAGACGCTCGGCCGTCAGCGGCGCGTCCCCCCACCGGAGTTCGTCGCCGTCGTCCGTTTCGGCCGCCGCGAGCACGCGCTCGCCCCGGTCGGTGGCGCGGACGGCCGCTCGCTGGACGGCGCGGACCGCGTCGAGTTCCCCGTCGGTCTTCGTCGCCCGCGCGTCCGCGACGGCGGTCGTCGATCGCAACTCGTACCCGGCGCGCTCCAGGTAGACGGCGGCGTCGTGGGGGATCGACGACGGTACCAGAACGGTCCGGGGGGCCGCCTGCTCGGCGTCGACGACCCCGTCGAGCACGGCCGCGGCCCGTTCGCCGGGGTGGTCGCCGGGGCGGTCGCTCGAGACGCGGCCGTCGAACCGTCGGGCCGCCCGCGCGACGTGTCCCCGGGGTGCGCACAGCACGTCCGCGTCGAGCGTCCGGACGTACGCGCAGTCGTCTTCGGAGCCCTCGAAGCGCGTCAGAAACCGGAGGTCGGCGTCGCGTCGGTCGCCGACGGCGACGAAGCCGACCGCGTCTCGCTCGTCGAGGGCGGCGTCGAGAAACGAGCGGTCGGTCGTGGGTGGAGCGGGAGACGGTGGGGGGTCGCGTGCGGGTGGGGCAGCGGACGGCCCGGCGGTCGCTCCCGACGGATCGCGGTCGTCGGTCACGCGCGCTCAGGCGTCCGGTTCGGGCGCCGGAACCTCGCCCTCCTGGGCGTCCGCCAGGAGCGACTCGACGGGCTCGTCGCGGATCTCGTTGTGCAGCAGGACGCTCACGGGGAGCGTCGGCGCGCCGCTGACGAGGTTCTCGAGGAGGACGAGTCGCTCGCGGGCACGGGACATCCCGACGTAGAACACCCGGCGCTCGTTGTCGGTGAGGATCGGCACCGGATCGGTCGTCGAGGTGAACTCCTCGACGCCCTCGACCTCCTCGTCCTCGACGGAGGCGGCCATCTGCTCGACGACCTTCTCGGTCAGGTCGGTGGCGACGAAGACGTGATCGGCCTCGCGGCCCTTCGCGGAGTGGATCGTGCCGATCCGGACGCGACTGGGGTCCATTCCCTGGTACTCGCCGGTGAAGTACGCCTCAACCGACTTCCGCTGGAACGACGTCACCTTCCGGAGCATGTCGCCCGCGTCCTTGGTCCCGGGCGCGAACGGAGCGAACTCCGAGATCACGTCGGGATCGACGCTGAGGTCGGTCAGGTCGTCGACGCCCGCCGCCTCCTGGAGTTCGTCGATGCGGTCGAACAGTTCGTCGCGGTCGTTCGCGCCGAACGCCGAGTCCTGCAGCATGTCCGCGAGCCGTCGTGCCTGGAGGCCGTCGACGGGTTCGTCGTCTTCGAGCGCCTCGACGGCGCGGACGTACTGCGTCAGCCGGTCGGTCCACATCCGCTGGTCGGTGAGCGCCGAGAAGGGCATCCCGAGCGGGAGGAACTCGTCGATGAACTGGAAGAGCTGATACCGCGCGCGGAACAGGATCATAATCGTCTCGTCGTCGTCGCCCTGTTCGATCGTGTAGCGGACGTTGCGCGCGAGATCCAGCATCGACGGCGACTCGATGCCCTCGACGACGCCGCCCTCCTTCCGCGGGTGGAGGTCCTTCTCCTGGCGCTTCTCGATGTGGCGGATCTCCTGGTTGACGACGTTGAGGACGTTCGAGGGGAGCCGATAGGAGTTCGGGAGGACGACGTCCTCGTCGCGGTCGGCGTCGAGGAGCAGATTGGGGTCTGCGCCCTGCCACGCGTAGACGACCTGGTCGTCGTCGCCGGCGATGAGGACGCGTTCCATGTGCGGCTTCCACTCCTCGTAGACGTCGTACTGGAGGGTCGTGATGTCCTGGAACTCGTCGATGACGAGGTAGTCGACGTGGGGGACGAGCGAGCGCTCCTTCACCCGTTCGAGCATATCCGCGAAGCCGACGAGGCCGTGTTCGCCCTTGTAGCCGCGCCACGCCCGGATGACCTCGGGGACGTCGATCCGGTCGTCGTCGGAGGGCCACGTCGGCGTGTACTTGTTCCCTTCCTGGGCGTTCGGATCGACCTCGGGCGGGAGTCGGACCTCCTCGACGTTCCACTGGAAGGGGACGTCGTACCACTCCGAGACGTCCCGTCGGGTGCGCTGGAGCCACTGACTCGTCGCGATGATCTTGTTCCCGATGGTCGTCGACCGCGCGGTCCGGCGGCCGGCGCCGCCGTACTCGTCTTCGAACTCGACGCCGTACTCCTCGCAGAACTCCTTCTTGTCGCTCTCGCCGACGACGTCGTTCCGCGACAGGTCCAGCAGTTCGTACGCCTTCGCGTGCATCGTCGCGACGTTGCCCTTCAGGGCGCGCGGCGAGACGTCGCGTCGCTCAGCGAGGCGCTCGCGGACCTCGGCGGCGGCCGCCCGCGTGTAGGAGACGACGAGGATGTCGCGGATCGAGACGTCCTCGCGCTCCAGCAGTTCGTCGACCCGATCGAGTAGTGCCGTCGTCTTCCCGCTCCCGGGGCCACCGAACAATCGGGTGACTTCCGCGTCCGAGTCGCTCATTAGACACGTTCACGGGCTTGTACCTGATAAAAGACGTGTTTCGAAGGAACCGGGCCGCTCGCCGCCGATCAGGTCCGGGGGTCCCACCCGCAGACCCCGCAGACGGACGCCGAGTCGTCGTGGAGTGCACCACACTCCGGACACTGCTTCTTGTTATACGAGGTCTCCCAGTCCACTGTCTCGATGTCGTGACCGCGGTCGTCGAGGAACTGGTCGAACAGCGCATCGTCGGAGCTCGGTGCTGAGGCCATACACGCTATGGTATGGCGTACCACTATTTAGTCCTATTGCCGACCGATTTCCCTCGCATAATCAGGGACCAAACACTTTTGTCGGTGACTAGTAACGTCTACCGTGTATGACAGGCGACGACATCCACGCGCTCAAGAAAGCGCTCGTTTCCGACGCGGAAGTGCGTGAACGGTTCCAGGCCGACCCCGACGCCGTCCTTCGGGAGTACGGACTCTCCGACGTCGACGGCCTTCCGGGGGAACCGGACGGCGACTTCGACCCGCGATCGTGGCTCATTAACAACTGACCGCGATCGGGAATTCGATCGCCGGCGTTTTTCACGACCCGCGATTTTTCTCGCTCCCGGAGGAACACTATCACCACTCGCCTCTACGTCGTCGGACTCGGTATGGTCGGCTGCAACCAGCTGACCGACGAGGTCGACGTCGCGCTCGATCGCTCGGACCGGATCTTCCTCTTGCATCCCCACGACATCGTGGCCGAGGCCCTCTCCGACCGCTTCGGGGCCGTCGTACGCCTCGGGTCGGAGTACGAGGAGGGCCGACCGCGGGCGGAGACGTACGACAGCATCGTCGACCGGGTGGTCTCCGCCGCTGCGGACGCCGATTCACCGGTGGCGCTCGCCACCTACGGGCATCCGACCGTGGGCGTCACGCCGACGGACGACATCGTCCGCCGCGGGGAGGCGGCCGGGGTCGACGTCGACGTCCGCCCGGGGATCTCGTCGCTCGACGCGATGTACGTCGACTTGGGTCTGAACCCCTTCGAGACCGGTCTGCAGATGTTCGAGGTGAACGACCTGCTGCTCCGGGAACTGCCGCTGACCCCGTCGGTTCCGGCGTTTCTCTTCCAGGTCGGAACGGTCGGGTCCCGACTCTACACCGCGAGGCCGAACGCCCCCGAGCGGTTCACGCGACTCCGACGCTACCTGGAGCGGTTTTACCCGCCGACACACGAGGTGTCGCTGGTCCGGGCCGCGACGCTTCCCTTCGAGTCGGGAGACGTCCAGACGTTCGAGCTGTCGGCGTTCGAATCGATGGCCGCGGAGGTCCACCCCAGCCACACGCTCTACGTCCCGCCCGTCCGCTCGGAAGCGGCGCCGAACGAGGAGTACCGCGACGACCTCTATTCACGGGCGCATCTCGACGAGATCACGGCCGACGACGAGTTCCCGGCCGACTCCGACGAGTGAGTCGATCGGTATCAGTCGTCCATCGGATCGTACACGCACAGCAGACACGAACACATCATCGAGATGTACGGGTACTCGCGTGCGAACGAGTAGTCGAAGTCGAGGCGCTCCTCGTCCTCACCGCGCCGTTCGAGCCGGCAGATGAAACTGGCCGCCCGAACGGAGCGGTGTAACCCGAAGACGATCGGCGGGACGGAGCCGAGGTAGATGAGGTACCGGTAGACCGTCGGGACGCTCGTGATGCTCTGGAGGATGCCGAGAACCAGCAGCACGATGGCGAACAACAGGAGCAGCGTCGTCTGCTGGTGGATCTCGCTTCGGTGTTTGATCTCGACGTTGTTGTGGAGGATCCCGGCCTGGTGGTCCTCGAGCAACCGACTCTGGAACTCCGCCTGTGAGATGTCCGGGCCGCCGTCTTCGGCGGTCCCGTACTCCTCGACCAGCGAGTCGAACGTCAGATCGGGCGAGTCCCCGAAGCCGCCGTACAGCGTCAGCCCGCGGTAGATGTACGCGGAGGCGAACACGGACATCGTCGAGAACAGCAGGGCGACGACGGCCCACGGCAGCGCCGGCGCCAGCAACTCCGGCGTCGAGACGAAGATCGGAACGAACGCGCCGATGACGACGAAGTTGAGTCGCATGATGCGGAGCGACTCGTTGTCGGCGTCCTCCGCGATGTCGATCTGGTGGTCGATGACCGTCCGCGTCTCCTCGAGGGCGTCCTGCTGGTAACTGAACACCCGGCGGCTCTCGGAGACGAGTTCGTCGACGGCCTTCGAGATCTCACCGTCGCTCACGTTCGCCTCCTCCCGACCACGACCGGAACCGCTCGTCCGCCCTCGGCCGTAGCCGGGGCTACGTCGGTGACGCCGACTCCGACCCCAACGGGCGTCGCCCTCACGGTCCGTCCCTCCGCGCTCGTCGATTCACTCGTTGGGGTACCTCGTTCGCACGTCGTAAAAAACGCATCCCCGGACCCATCACGGCTGAAACGTCGTCGCGACCTCCCGGTAGATCCGGTAGCACCGCGCCAGCACGTCGACGCTCACGGACTCGCCCGCCGTGTGGGCCTCCCCGGGTTCCGCTGCGCCGCAGACGACACACGTCGTGCCGGCCTGCGCGAGCCACCCGGCGTCGGTCGCGTGGGGTTTCGTCACCCGCTCGGGCGTCGCCGACTGCGCCTCGTCCGCCGCGGCGAGCGCGGCGTCGGCGAACCGCCCGTCGTCGCAGGCCATCGGCGGGAGGTCCTGGTCGACCGTCCACTCGACGCCGTCGATCGATTCGACCGCATCGAGGCGCACGCGCTCGCCGGGCACAGTGCGCTCGTCGACCGTCACGGTACAGCGCTCGGGGACGACGTTCCACGCCGATCCGCCGTCGATCTCGGTGACGACGAGGCTCCCCGCCACCCGCTCGCCGAGCACCGTCGCGTCGGGGGCGTCGAGACCGCGCACGACGTCGACCGCGTCGCAGGCGCGGTACACCGCGTTCTCGCCCGCTTCGGGTTCGCTCGCGTGCGCCGCGGTCCCGCGCGCCGTGAGCGTGGATCCCCGCCGCCCGCGGTGGGCGACGACGACGTCCGTCTGGTCGTCGCCCGCGTAGTTCGTCGACCCCTCGCCGACGACGGCGTACTCCGGCGCGAAGCCGTCGTCGATGGCGGCGCGGGCGCCCACGCCGCCCTGCTCCTCACCGACGAACGACGCGAAGACGAGTTCGCCCGCGGGGTCGGCGTCGCGGAAGGCGAGCATCGCGGCCGCCAGCGACCCCTTCATGTCGGCCGTGCCGCGGCCGTACAGCCGCCCGTCGCGTTCCTCGACGACGTACTCGACGTCGTTCGTGGAGGTCTCGCCCTCGTTGGCCTCGTTTCCGTCGGCGATATCGTCCCCGACGCCGTCGTCGGCTGCGGGGCCGTCTCCGGCGGGCCCGACGACCTGGGAGCCGTCGGGTTCGACGACGTCGTGGTGGCCGACGAGCGCCAGCGACGCCCCCTCGCCGCGGCGTGCGACGACGTTGCCGTGTCGGTCGCGCGTCACGTCGGCGTCGGTCTCCGCGCGCAGCCACGACTCGATCGCGTCACCGGCGGCCGTCTCGTCCTCGTGGCTCGGGATCGAGACGAGCCGGCGCGTCAGTTCTCTCACTTCGGTCCGGTTCGCGCTCACGCTCGAACGTGCGTCGCTGTCGTAGAAAAGCCTCGGGGAACCGACGGCGTGGCTGCCCGCGCCGACCGCGACGCGTCCCGGCCGGCGAGGCGGTCAAAGCGCCGTCGACGTTGCCGCCGGCGACGCGATCAAAACACCGCAGCCGCCGCGTCGACGCCGTGGCCGGCTACGCTTCGACGGCCAGGTCCTCGAAGAACGCGAGGTCGTGGATCCGGCTGTCGTCTGTCAGCTCCGGGTGGAACGCGGTGCCGACGACCGGGCCGTCGCGGACGGCGACCGGTCGACCGTCCCACTCCGCGAGGACCTCCACGCCCTCGCCGACCTCGTCGATGACGGGCGCGCGGATGAACACCGCCGGGAACGGCTCGTCGAAGCCCGTCACGTCCAGCGGGGCCTCGAAGCTGTCGACCTGCCGGCCGAACGCGTTGCGGTCGACGGTCACGTCGAGGAGGTCGAGCGTGTCGACCCGCTCGTCGTTGGCGTCCCGGGCGGCGACGATGAGTCCCGCACACGTCGCCAACACCGGCTTCCCGGCCGCGACGTGTTCTCTGATCTCCGCGTCGATTCCCTCCCGTGCCAGGAGTCGGGAGATGGCGGTCGACTCCCCGCCCGGGAGCAGGAGGACGTCGCAGTCGGGCACGCGCCCCGACTGTCTGATCTCGATCACTTCGACGTCCTCGCCGTGGGCTTCGCCGGCTCGACGGATCGCTGCGGCGTGCTCTGTGACGTCGCCCTGGACGGCGACGACGCCCGCTCGTACCATACGCGTCGCTCGGAGTCGAATCGATAAAAAGCGTCCGTTGTCCCGGCCGGGCTCGACGGGTGCGGCTGGCGCGCAGCCGTCGGGTGGGGTCCCGATCGACCGTTCAGATCGCGACGGCGTTCAGCACCAGGACGCCGACGCCGAAGAGGAGGCCGAAGGCGAAGACGGTCTTCGGATCGATGCGGATGGCGTTTCGGTCCTCGGCGTCGAAGTAGCGGACGAGCCCCGCGCTCGACATCAGGCCGCCGCTGTTCTGACCACTGCTCATACTCTCTCGTCGGTGCTGACTCGCCTAAACGTTTCGGATCGCTCAGCGGTCGCCGCCAGCCGTGTGAACCCCAGCATCGAAGTCGTCGTCCCCCGGTACGGAAGTCGCCGTCTCCCGGCGCCCGATCGGCGCCGATCCGGGGGATACAGCGGTGGAAACGCTTATGCGACGCCCCGTGCAACGTCGCTACGCACACGATGACCGTCCGAGTACTCGATTTCTACGCCGACTGGTGCGGCCCGTGCAAGAAGCAGGATCCGATCCTCGAAGAGCTCGAAGCCGACTACGGCGACGTGGAGTTCCAGAAGATCGACGTCGACGAGGAACAGGACGTGGCGAACCAGTATCAGGTCCGCTCGCTCCCAACGATCGTGATCGAACGGGAGGGCGAGATCGTCGACCGCTTCGTCGGCTTCACCCAGCGCGAGGACATCGAGGCCGCGCTGAAAGGCGCCGTCCAGCCGGCCGGGGCCTAATTCGCCTCGCACCGCGCGGACGCCGTCTCGCTGTTTCTCCCGGGGTTCGTTCGGAGTCTCCCGTCTCGCAAGCGTTATACTTCCGCGTCCGGAACCCGCGTGTATGGCCAAGAACGAAGCTGCGGTGAAACGGATGCTGGAGAAGCAGATCTGTATGCGCTGTAACGCCCGCAACCCCCAGCGCGCCGACGCGTGCCGCAAGTGCGGCTACAAGAACCTTCGACCCAAGTCGAAGGAACGCCGCGCCGCGTAAGTCCGCTACTCCTCGGGATACTTCGGCTCTCTGCGCTCGGCCCGTTCGAGCGCCCGCGCGATCACCTCGCGGACGGAGTCGTCCTCGCCGTCGGGGTCCGCGCGATAGACGTCGCCGTGACCGGCGTACAGCGCCGACACCGTCTCCGGCAGCCGATCGAGCAGCCGTTCGAGGCTGTCGATGAGTTCCTCGCGGGACTGTCCCGGCATATCCGTCCGGCCGAAACTCCCGTCGTCGAACGCGCCGTCGTTGTAGACGACGACGTCGCCGCTGAACACCCGCTCCTCCCCGACGAGCGAGACGTGATCGTCGGCGTGGCCGGGCGTGTACACCACCTCGTAGGACTCCCCGCACAGTTCGACCGTCTCGCCGTCTTCTAACCCCCCCGTCCGCCGCGGGTGTTCGCCGTAGGCGTACAGGTCGGCGTCGAAGCGGTCGAGTACGGCGTCGAGTTCGCCGACGTGGTCCCGGTGCTGGTGGGTGAGATACACCGCCTCCAGGTCGTCGACGTGAGAGGCCACGACGTCCTCGACGCCCGGCATCGTTCCGGCGTCGACGAGGACGGGGTCCTCGCCGTCGAGCAGGTAGGCGTTGCAGGTGAACTCGGTCGCGCCCTCGGTGACCGTGTGGATCTCCATACGCTCCGTTCCCGTTCGCCGACGAAAAAGCCTCGGCCGGGCGGCGACGGTCGCTCCATCGGCGATCGCCCGACTCGACGAGGGTTTATGTACGAACGGGCGGCCAGTGTCCCCGTGACTTGAGCCTCGTCCCGCGTCGCTCTGCGGTCGTTCGGCGCCTCGACGCGGGAGTTGATCGCGACGACGGAGGTGAGGCCGTCGTCGCGGGCGGTGTGCCGACTGTTCGCCAATACGCAGCGCCGAGGGCGTCCGCCTGTCTCTCGGGGCGGTGTCACCCCGCCGAGAGCGGTGCTCCGGCCGACGCCGACGTCCGCTCGCCCCCGTCGGATCCTGCGTGTGTTTTTTGTCGGTCTGCCTCCTATGTCTCCCTGTATGGGATTTGGGAGCTACGACGAGTCCGAACAAGAGAATCAGGACTTCGACACCGATCTCGACGACGGCGACGGGGTCGCGACCTCCCAGGCCGAGCACGGGGGAGACGTCGAGTTCGAGATCGGCGCGTCGAACGACGAACTTCTGGATCGGCTCAAAGACATCAAAGACGAGGGGGAGTAGCGTCAACGCGGCTGCGGCTCACAGAGGGGTGAGCCGCCGGTGAAGCCAGGCACGCGGGCGCTCGGCGTCGCGGAGTCGACGGACGAAGACAGCGGCCGCGCCGTCCTCTGTGGAGCCGTCGTCCGCGCCGACCGCGTCGTCGACGGCTTCGCGTACGCGACGGCGACCGTCGGCGGGCTGGACGCCACCGACGCCGTCTGCGCGCTCGTCGATCGAGCGGATCGCGAGGACGTCCAGTACCTGCTGGTCTCGGGCGTCGCGCCCGCCTGGTTCAACGTCCTCGATCTCGATCGGATCGCCGAGGTCGCCGAGCGACCGGTGCTCTCCGTGTCCTACGAGGCGAGCCCGGGGCTGGAACCCGCCCTCCGCGAGCAGTTCGACGGCGAGGCGCTCGACTCCCGGCTCGCCGTCTACGAGCGGCTGCCACCCCGCCGACGCCTCCGCGTCAACGGCGAGACGCTGTTCGTGCGGAGCGTCGGCCTCGGAGACGGCGACTCCGGACGTTCCACCGACGGTGCCGGCGACGATCTCGACGATCTCGACGACGAGGCCGCTCGGATCGTCCGCGCGTACACGCCGACCGGCGGCCGACCGGAGCCGGTTCGGGTCGCTCGTCTCGCCGCCCGCGCAGCCCGACAGTGGCCCGAGCGGGCGCCCGTCGACTCGGACCGTCACGGGTAAGTCGTCGCCGGCCGCCTCTCCGGTATGACCGGCGAGGAGACCGACACGGCCACGGGCGACGCCGCCGCTGCCGATTCGATGGAGGGGCTCGCCGTCCGCGCCTGTGAGCGCTGTCCCGAACTCGTCGAATCGAGATCGCAGATCGTCGACGGCGTCGGCCCCGCGGACGCCGACCTCCTCTTTCTCGGCGAGGCGCCCGGCGCGAACGAAGACGAGGAGGGGGAACCGTTCGTCGGGCGCTCGGGAAGCATCCTCGACGACGCGCTTCGCGACGCCGGACTCGCCCGCGTCGACGTCCGGATCACGAACTGCGTGCGGTGTCGGCCGCCGGAGAACCGAGACCCCACGAGTGAAGAACTCGCGAACTGCCGCGGCTACCTCGAACGCGAACTCGGTCTCGTCGATCCCGCACTCGTCGTCACGCTCGGGAAGGTGCCCTCCGAGCACCTGCTGGACCGATCGGTCGCCGTCACGAAGGAGGCCGGCGACGTCGTCGACGTCCGACTCGGCGAGCGCTCCTACCGCGTCGTCGTCTCGGTCCACCCGGCGGCGACCCTGTACGACGGCAGCCAGCGGGAGACGTTCTTCGAGACGATCGCCCGCGCCGCCGACATCGCCGGCGTCGGCGGCGACGACGGCGGTCAGGCGGGCCTCGACGACTTCTGATCCACCCCCTCGGTATCGGACGCGCGGAGGCCGGGCGGAGCGATTCGCACCGACAGAAAGTGACTTTGCCCCGCCCGCTCGATTCGGTGTATGAGCACGACGACGAGAGAGACCGACGAGGCGCTAGCCGAGATCGTCCTCGTCGACTACGGCCTCGGCAACCTCCGCAGCGCCCAGCGGGGGCTCGAACGCGCCGGCGCGTCGGTCTCGATCACCGACGACCCGGACGACTTCGCGGCCGCAGACGGGATCGTTCTCCCCGGCGTGGGGGCGTTCAGCGAGGGGATGGAGAACGCCGGGCCGTTCCGCGACCCGCTCGCGGCGGCCGCCGACCGCGGCCAGCCGATCTTCGGGATCTGCCTCGGGATGCAGATGCTTCTCACCACCAGCGAGGAGGCCGACCACGCGGGACAGGGGCAGGTCGAGGGTCTCGACTTCGTACCCGGAACCAACGTGCGGTTCGGACAGGAGCTGAAAGTGCCGCACATGGGCTGGAACGAACTCGACGTCCAGCGGGATCACCCGATCGTCGAGGGCGTCGACGGCGAGTACGCCTACTTCGTCCACTCGTACTACGCCGAACCCGACGACCCCGACGCCGTGGTCGCGACGACCGACTACGGGGTGTCGTTCCCGGCGGTCATCGCCAACGAGGCGGGCAACGTCTTCGGGACCCAGTTCCACCCCGAGAAGTCCGGCGAGACCGGCCTGCGGATCCTCCGGAACTTCGTCGACTACTGCGCCGATAGGTAGGGCGACAGCAGAGCGGTCGGCCCGGACGTGCGGGACCGAGCGCGTTCTCCCCGACGGGCTTTTAGGATCCCGTGGAGTAGACCGCGCTATGCAGGTAGTCACGTTGGGCCCCGAAGGAACGTACTCCCACCGCGCCGCCCGCGCCGTCGACGAGGACGTCGTGTTCCGCGAGTCCGTCTCGGGCATCGTCGACGCGGTCGACAGCGGCGAGTACGACCGCGGCGTCGTCCCCATCGAGAACAGCATCGAGGGGAGCGTCACCGAGACGCTCGACGCCATCGCGAACGCGGACATCGCCGTCATCCAGGAGATCGTCACGCCGATCCGCCACGCCCTCCTCGCGCAGTCGCCGAACTTCGACACGGTCGCCTCCCACTCGCAGGCGCTGGCGCAGTGTCGCTCCTACCTCGAACGCGAGTACCCCGACGCCGAACTGGAACCGGTCACCAGCACCGCCCGCGGCGTCGAGTACGCTCGCGAGGACGCCACGGTCGCCGGAATCGGTCACCCGGACAACGCCGGCGACGACCTTGAGGTTATCGCCGAGGACATCCAGGACCGCTCCTCGAACGCGACCCGGTTCCTCGTCATCGCGCCGGCCGAAGAGCGCGCCGACGGCGGCGGGAAGTCGACCATCGTCGTCTACCCGAACGCGAACTACCCCGGACTCCTGCTCGAACTCCTGGAGGCGTTCGCCGAGCGCGACATCAACCTCTCGCGGATCGAATCGCGCCCGAGCGGCAACCGCCTCGGCGATTACCTCTTCCACATCGACTTCGACGCGGGCTTCTACGAGGACCGCGCCCAGGAGGCGCTCGAAGACGTCGAGGAGATCGCAGAGAACGGATGGGTCAAGCGACTCGGATCGTACGACAAGCGACACGTCCTCTACTGAATCGGTATAGGCGTCGCTTCTGGACGCCACAGCGTGCGATTTGCGATCACGCGTCCTGTCGAGTTTATTATCTCGCGGCGCGTCTGTGAGATTGGTGAAATTACTATGATGAGACGCTCCCCCAGTTTCGACGACATCGAGTTCGACGACCTCTTCGGCCGGATGTCCCGGCAGTTCGAGGAGATGAGCCGACAGTTCGACAGCACCCGTTCGTTCGGCCGCGATATGGCCGTCGATCTCCGCGAGGAGGACGACGCCTTCGTCGCGGTGATCGACCTCCCGGGCTTCGAGAAGGAGGACATCGACCTCGCCGTCACCGAGAACGTCCTGACTGTCGAGGCCTCCCGGACCGAGTCCGCCGAGACCGACGAGGACCACTACGTCCACCGCGAGCGACGCTCCGAGGGCGCGCGGCGCTCGATCCGTCTTCCCGCGGCGGTCCACGCCGACGACGCCTCGGCGACGTACAACAACGGCGTCCTCTCCGTGACGCTGCCCAAACTGGTCGTCGACGACGACGAGGACGCCCACCACATCGACGTGGAGTAGCGTCGCCTCGCTTTCGGTGTCGAAACAGCGAAGGATTTTTCGGATTTCGGCCGGCCACACCGACCGATGAGCGATTCGCTCCTCCGTCAGACCCTGGGGAGTTTGTTCGATCTCCTGTCGGCCCTCGGCGTGCTGATGGCGTTCGTGACCGGGTTTTATATGATCTACGCGGGGCTGTTCGGCGACCCGCTGTTCGGGCTCTTCGACGAACTGTGGTGGTCCGGGATCGGCGTGCTGACGATATTCCAGGGGTTATGGGGTCTCTCGGCCCTCTGAACGTGCCGACACCGACGTTTTATCCCGCTACCGCTCGCCCCCGCGAGCGACGTACAGCGTCTCGCCGCCGGGAAGCGATTCCGTCGTGGTCGAGACCGCCGGCGAGTCGTACCCGAGGGTCGTGAAGAGGAAGTCGGCGTCGACGGCCTCGGCCACCTCCAGCGCCGGTCGGTGGAGCTCCGGCGGGAGGTTCAGACCGTAGACGAGACCGACGTGGTAGGCTTCGCCGGGATCGTCGCGTTCGCTGGCCGCGACGACGTCGTCGCGGACGAACGGGACGGACGCGGGGACGTCGACGTCGTCGGCGTCGGCGACGTCCGTGGCGGTGACTGAGACGCCGGCGTCGGCGAGGCCGACCGCGACTTCCGGACGGCGACCGACTCCGATCTCCACCGCGGTCTCGTACGCCGAAAAACGGGCGACGAGAGCGGTATTACGGCGCGTTTCCACGGCGGGATATTTATCAATCCACCCCGCTTAAGGCCTTCTATGCTCGTCGACATCGTGCCGATCGGGGACCTCTCCGCGCAGGTGAAGCGCGAGGCGTCGGCCGCGCTCAGAGGGGTCTACGACTGCGACGTCACGGTCCAGGAGGAACAGTCGATCCCCGACGGCGCGTTCGACCGCAGCCGGAACCAGTACCGCGCCGAGCAGTTCATCGAACTGGCGAGTCGCGTCGGCACCGGCGAGAAGAACATCGGCATCACCTCCCAGGACCTCTACTACCGGCGGCGAAACTACGTGTTCGGGCTGGCGTACCTGAACGGCAACGGCTCCGTGATCTCGACGCACCGACTCCAGACCTCCTCCGACGGCGGCATCACCACGAAACCCCAGTCGGAGGTGTTCGCCGACCGCGTCCGCAAGGAGGTCGTCCACGAGATCGGCCACACGCTCGGACTCGAACACTGCGACAACAGCAAGTGCGTGATGTCTTTCTCCCCGACGGTCCGCGAGGTCGACGTCAAAGAGGAGAACCTCTGTGGGACCTGCAGTCAACTCCTGTACTGACCCCGTTCGAGCGCTTCCCGGTGGGGGACGCGAACCCGGATTCGAGACCGGCAGGAGCGGTACCGCTCTATTCTGACTGACAGAAAAATGTATATAACAGGCTAGTATCGAGAATATCACTTGATTATAATTCCAAACTCATACTCTAAGAGTGCAAAATAGACGAATAAATCTATTCTAATATCAAATTTATATTTATACAGTATATCAATTACTTTTAGGCTGTTATTTCTGCCAGACGCACGGAGGGATCCGGTGAGCCACGTTTAATATCGAACGACGAGACGTGCGGATATGGAAGGAAACGACGCCGTGGAGGCGCTCTCGGTACCCGAGGAGACGATCCTGGAGGCGTGCGGCGATCCGCCGCTCCCCGAGATGGGCGTGATCGAACAGGTCTGGGACACCGATCCGATTCCGGACGACGAGGTGCGCGAGCGAGCCGCGGCGGCCGCAGAGACGCTCCCCCTGGAGTCGGTCCCCGAGGGCGGCGAGATCGCCCTCGGGGTCGGGAGTCGGGGCATCGCGAACCTCTCGGAGATCGTCGCCGGCGTCGGCGACGCGCTCTCGGGGGCGGGTTACACACCCTTCGTCTTCCCCGCGATGGGGAGCCACGGCGGCGCGACCGGGGACGGACAGCGGGAGATGCTCAACGAGCTCGGCGTGACCGAGGAGGCGATCGGCTGTGAGATCCGATCGAGTATGGAGGTCGTCGAGGTCGGCCGGACGCCCGAGCGCGACGTCCCGGTCGTCGCCGACGCCAACGCGGCCGCGGCCGACGGGATCGTCCCGATCAACCGCGTCAAGCCCCACACGGACTTCGACGGCGTCGTCGAGAGCGGCCTCTCGAAGATGCTCGTCATCGGGATGGGCAAACAGCGCGGCGCGAAGATCGCCCACGAGTGGGCGGTCGACTGGTCGTTCCGGGAGATGATCCCCGAGATCACCGAACAACTGCTCTCGGAACTCCCGGTCGTCGGCGGCGTCGCCATCGTCGAAGACCAGCACGACGACACGTCGATTCTGGAGGGCGTCCCCCCGAGCGGTTTCCTCGACCGCGAGGCCGAACTGCTCGAAACCGCCTACGAGATCATGCCGAAGATCCCCTTCGAGGCGGTCGACGTCGCCGTCTTCGACCGACAGGGCAAGGACGTCAGCGGCCAGGGGCTGGACACGAACGTCATCGGGCGGCGGCCGTTCGCGATCAACGAGCCCGAGCCCGAGAGCCCGCGGATCAAGCGGATCTACGTCCGGGGCCTCACGGAGACGACCCACGGGAACGCGATGGGCGTCGGCTCCGCGGACGTGATCCACGAGGACATCGTCGCCGAACTGGACGCCCCGACCACGCTCATCAACGCGCTCACCGCGAGCACCATCCGCGGCGTCCGCCTCCCGCCGGTCGTCGAGACCGACCGGGCGGGGCTCGTCGCCGCGCTCTCGACGATCGGCGTCGTCGACACCGACACCGTCCGCGTCCTGCGCGCCCCGGACACGATGCGCCTCCATCGGCTGCGGGCGTCGCCGGCGCTGGTCGAGGAGGCCCGCTCGCGCGAGGACCTCCGCGTCGTCGCGGAGCCCTCGCCGATCGAGTTCGAAGACGGGGCGTTCGCTGGCGGCTACGGCGACGACCACGCCTGATCGGGCGAGAACGCTAACCAGACCTGAGCGGACGAAAACGGCGCCAGACCTGAGCGAGCGAGAACGCGACGCGCCGGGTTAGCGGATCGAGTCGATGAGCGCCGACGTGGCGTACGCGCCGCGCTCGGGGGCGTCGAACGTCGAGATTCCGAGTTCCTCCATCCGCTCGCGGTCCGGTTCGAGCGCGTCGTACGGCCCGGCGACCGTGAAGACGATCGGCTTGTCGAGATCTTCCGACAGCTGTTCGAGTTCCTCGATCGGGTAACCCAGCGAGTGCTCGAAGATCTCGTAGACCAGGACGATGTCGACGTTGTCGTCGCGGGCGACGGCGTCGATGACCTGGCCGAACTCGGGCATCGGACGCCCCGTGTCGACGGGGTTCTCGTCGTAGGTGAACCCGAGGAGCAGGTCGTCGAGGCGCTCGTGGGTCTCGTCGGTCAGTTCGGGGAATTCGGCGCCGCGGTCTGCGAGGTAGTCCGCCATCATGATGCCGGGGCCGGCCTGCGCCGTGACGAGGCCGACGTTCGGGCCGTCGGGGACGGGCGACTTCCCGAGGACGCGGCTCGCGTCGAGCAGTTCCGTCACGGAGTCGGCCATCACGCCGCCGTTGTTCGTGAGGATCTCCTCGTAGCGCTCGTAGTCCTGGTTCGGCGCGGCCGTGTGCGACTTGACGAACTCGTGCATCCGGTTGCCCGACTTGAGCGCGACGATGGGCGTGTCGGCATCCTCGACGACGGCCTCGAACTGGTCGATCTCGGCGGTCCCCTCGATGTGGAGGCCGATCGCCTCCGTCTGGGGGTCGTCGTCGAGCATCGGGATGACGTCGTCGAAGTCCGTGTTCACGCGGTTGCCGAGGCCGTACATCCCCGAGATGCCGTAGCCCTCTCGTTCGAGCTGGAACGTCGACGTCACGCCGATCCCGCCGCTCTGGGCGACGATCGCGACCTCGCCCGTCTCGATCTCGTCGAAGCCGGGGACGAACGAGCTGAAGATACTCTTGTGCGGGATGATGTGCCCGGCCGTGTTGGGGCCGAGCACGGCGATGTCGTACTCCTCGGCGGTCCGACGGATCTCCTCTTGGCGCTCTTCGCCGTCCTCGCCGGCCTCGGCGAACCCGCCGGCGAAGACGACCGCGGCACCGACGCCGGCCTCCCCGCAGTCCTCGATGACGCCGGGCGTGGCGGGCGCCGGGACACAACAGAGCGCGAGGTCCGCGTCGGTGTCCGCGACGGAGTCGACGAACTCGTAGCCGTAGACCTCGCCCTCCCCCTTCGGATTGACCGGGTAGACGGGACCGTCGAACTCCTTGGCGTTCGCCATCGCGTCGTTGCCCAGTTTGCCGGGCGTCGCCGACGCGCCGATCACCGCGATGCCGGACGGATCGAACAGGTCTGAGATACCCATGCATAGACCAGCGTCGATGAGCGGAATATAAATTCCGAAACGACGCGGGGCGGACGGTCGTGGGACGGACGGCCGTGGGACGCGTCGGAGCGAGCGAAGCGTCTACGCGAGCCGAAATACCGGCGTATTATATCGACCTCCGGCGTACGTGAATACGGATGCACGACACGACGTACGAACTCGTCGTCTTCGACGGCGACGAGACGCTCATCGACGGCGACATCGTCGAGTCGGTCGCCGCGCACGCCGGCGTCGAAGACGAGTTCCAGCGGGTGAAGACCGACGTCTGGGAGCACGACCTCGACGCGATGGAGGCGCTCTCCGAGCAGATCTTCCCGCTCTTCGAGGGGGTCTCGGCGGCGGAACTCGACCGGCTCGTTCGGTCGCTTTCGTTCGCCCCCGGAGCGCGGGCGGTCGCCGGCAACGTCACCTGCCGGACCGCGATATTCACGGCGCTGACGCCGCTCGCCGATCGGATCGCGACCGAACTGGGTTTCGACTGGAAGCGCGCGAACGACCCGGTCGTCGAGGACGGCGTCCTCACGGGCGAACTCCGCGGCGACATCGTCGACCGGGGGAAGGGCCCCGTTCTCGACGACCTCGTCGAGGCGCTCGGCATCGACCACGAGCAGGTCATCGCCGTCGGCGACGGGCCCCACGACGTCCCCCTGTTCGAGCGCGCCGGCTTCTCGATCGCGATGGATCCGAAGCCCGCCGTCCGCGACGTCCCCGACGTCGCCACCGACGAACAGAACTTCTTCGAGATCGTCCCGCACCTCGACGAACGCGGCGTGCTGGACGCCGAGGCCGTGGGCGGACGGACGGAGGCGTCGGCCGATCCGACTGTCGATTGAACCGGCGAACCGGGGCTCCGCGCAGATAGAACAGTCAGAATCCCGGGGTAGAAGAGCGTGGAACGTCGAAAACCCCCCGCGTCGCCTACAGCCGATCGAGGATCCGCTCGGCCGTGCTCGACGACGAGGTCGTGGTGGTGGTTGTCTCGTCGTCCTCGTTCCACGTCGTTTCCGGACGGCTCTGGAGGATGTAGAAGCGTTTGTCGTCGCCCTCCTCTTCGATCGCCCACTCGATGTCCTGCGGTTCGTCGTAGTACTGCTCGATGGCCTTCGCGAGGTCGGTCAGCTTGACGATCTCGTCGGCCGTGATCGCGGGCACGTCCCGCTTGTCGTCGTCGACTTCGACCTCTTCGGTCCCGGCGTCGGTCGGGACCGTCATCACGTTCTTCTCCTGGACGTTGCGGTCGACGATCTTGTAGACGGGCTTGTCGACGAGGAAACTGTCCGGGGTGACCGCGCCGCTGACGACCGCCTCGCCGAGCCCCCAGTTCGCCTCGATGCGGACCTTCGATTGGTCGCCGTTCGAGGGGTTGAGCGTGAACATCACGCCGGAGGTCCGCGCCTCGACCATCTTCTGGATGCCGACGCTGATGAGTACCTCGTCGCGGTCGAAGCCGTTCTCCTCGCGGTAGGTGATCGCCCGCGCCGTGAACAGGCTGGCCATACACTCCTTGGTGCGCTGGGCGACCGTCTCGAAGTCGGTGACGTTGAGGTAGGTGTCCTGCTGGCCGGCGAAACTGGCGTCGGGGAGGTCCTCCGCCGTGGCCGAGGACCGAACGGCGACCTGCAACTCGTCGGTGTCCGTCTCGGCCTGGAGGCGCTCCCACGAGGATTCGAGTTCGTCGGCGAGGAAGTCGGGGAACTCCGCGCTCTCGACGTGTTCGCGGATGTCCTCGCTCGCGGCGGCGACGGCGTTGTCGTCGTCCATATCGACGGTCGACAGCCGCTCTCCGATGTACTCGCCGAGGGACTCCTCTTCGAGGAACGCCTCGTAGAAGTCGGTCGTGACCGCGAAGCCCGGCGGGACCTGAACGTCCTCGCCGACCTCCATCAACTCGCCGAGGGAGGCGTTCTTCCCGCCGACGAGGTCGATATTCGCTTTGGTGCAGTCCGGTGAGTCGAAGTGTAGCGTGTACGTTTGCCCGTTCATATCAGTTCGTTAATGAGTGATCGCTATTGAGGGTTACTCTGTCTTCTCGAGGATCTCGACTTCGCCCGTCTCCCCGTCGAGACGAATCTGGTCGCCGGTCTCGATGAACGACGTGGCGTGACCGGTGCCGGTGACGGCCGGCAGCCCGTACTCGCGGCACACGATCGCCGCGTGGCTCGTGATGCCGCCGTCGTCGGTCACGGCCCCCTCGGCCCGCGGGAACACCGGCGCCCACGCGGGGTTCGTCAGGGGCGCGACGAGCACCTCGCCCTCCTCGAGCGTGTCGATGTCGGCGGAGTCCTCGATCACGCGTGCCGGTCCCTCGACCCGGCCGGACGACGCGCCGAACCCCTCCAGGTGCGACTCGTCGCCCGTGTCGGACTCGACGTCGAGCCAGTCGTTGACCTTCTCGGTGGTGATACCCCACAGCATCTGCATCAGCGGATCGGTGACCTCCTCCGGCGGCTCGCCGAGCGCGGGCGAGGGGTCCCACTCCTTGGCCGCCTCGAACGTCCGCCGGCGCTCCGCGGCGCGGTCCTGCCAGCGCTCGGAGACGAACGCGCCCCTTCCGAGCGCCCACGTCTCGCAGGCCTCTTCGAGGAGTTCCGCGACCTCGAAGCGGTTGAAGAGGAAGACGTCCTCGGCGTCCTCCAGCAGCCCGTGGTTGACGAGTAGCCGGCCGAACTCCCGCATCTTGCGGAAGACGATCGTGTGCAGCCAGTTCTCGATCCAGAACTGGTGGTTCTCGGCGTACTCGTACACCGTCATACACGTCTCGTAGGCGTGGTCGAACTCCTCGCGCTCCTCCGCGTCGAGGTACCGCCGGTACTCCTCGACGATCTCGTCGCGCTCGTCCTGCAGCGCCTCGAAGTCCCGGCCCAGCTCCTCGCCGTCCTGCAGGCGTCCGACCTTGGATTCGAGGTGATCGAACGGCGCTTCGAGGTCCTCGATCCACGAGCCCTTGTAGCTGTGGAACCCGTCGCCGTAGGTCATGTAGAACCACGGATCTTTGATCTCGTCGAACCGATCTATGAACTCCCGCCCGGCATCGGTCTCCCGGAGGCGTTCCATCTTCGTCTCGGGAGACGCGTCGGAAGTCAGGACGTCGGTGACGTCGTCGCCGAGGTCGACGGCGAGTTCGGCCAGTCCGTTCAGCTCCTGGTCCGGTCGGAAGACGTCGGCCTCGACTGCCGAGACCATCTTCCCGATCGCGTCGTCGGAGATGTCGGGGAACAGTTCTCGGCTCGTCTCGGTGAACTGCATATACGCCAGGTACGCGAGGTACAGGAACTCGAAGTGGCGCTGCCAGCCCTCGAGCGCGAGTTCGGTGAGCCGGTTGTAGTTCCGGATGACGTCGAGCGTCGACTGGCTCTGACCCTTCCCCTCGGTGATGACGTCCTCGGGGACGTACTCGGGGAGCTTTTCGGGTACTTCGAGGGAGTCGATCTCGTTGCCGATCTCCTTGACGGCCGGGAGCCAGGTGCCGTTGTACAGCGCGTCGTAGTTCTCGTAGTAGTACTCGCTGCGCTCGGCGAAGATCTGAGCGCGTTCCTGCAAGAGTTCCTCGTCGTCGACGTTGATCCCGGTGAAGTACACGTAGCCGGCGACGACGCGGATGTCGACCGACATCGACGGCGGGATTGCGAACACCCGGCTCGTGTTCTGCGCCATCGCGATCTGCCACGCCTGTGCGCTGATCGTCATGTCCCACGGCATCACCGGTTCGGTGGTGTCCTTCTTGTCCCAGAACCAGAACCGGCCCCGCTCGTAGTCGGTCCGATCGTCCGTGAGTTCGAACTGGAAGTACTCGGGGTACATCTCCTCCCAGCCGTCCAGCTCCGCGGGCAGTTCTAGTTCACCGGCGTGCGGAAACCGCTCGCGGGACGCTCCCGCGTCGCGAGGGGCTTCTTCGGCCGTCGTGGGTGTCCCCTGGTCTGATCCCATGTGAATAGACAGCGTGGCTCAACTATTTATAATTAACGAAGGTGTCTTTAATTTGTAATCTATTAATCGAAGTATAGAAATTATTGTATTCTTTATCTGGTATTCAGAAGAGAATACGGTTGTATAAAGGAGTAGATTGATTACACTATAATTACTATACACGTCTATGCAAGTCGGACTCATCAGTGACGTACACGCCAACCGACCCGCCCTCGACGCCGTCCTCGACGCGATGCCCGACGTCGACGCCGTCGTCCACGCCGGCGACGTGGTCGGCTACGGCCCGTTCCCCAGTGCGGTCATCGAGACGTTTCGGGAGCACGACATCGTCTCGATCCAGGGCAACCACGACCGCGGGGTGCTGGGCGACTTCCACGACAACTTCCACGAGATCCCGAAGTCGGCAGCCGAGTGGACCACCGAGCGCCTGACCGAAGACGAACTCGCGTACCTCGAGTCGCTGCCGATCGAGCGCGACCTGTACGAGGGGGCGGTCAAGGTCGCCCACGGCGCGCCCGGCAAGCCGAACACCTACACCTACCCGGAGGACTTCTCCGCGGATCTCCTCGGGGAGGAGTCCGTGCTCGTCGTCGGGCACACGCACGTCCAGGCGAAATCCGAGTTCGACGAGGGAACCGTCGTCAACCCGGGCAGCGTCGGGCTCCCCCGCGACGGGGACTGGCGCGCCGGGTACGCCGTCCTCGACGTCGAATCGGGAACCGTCGACCTCCACCGCGTCGAGTATCCCAGAGAGGAGACCCAGGCGAAGATCGACGAGTACGGCCTCCCGGAGGTCCTGATCGACGGCCTCGAACACGGCGAACTGGTGTTCGGGCGGGCCAAGCGCTCCGTCACCGACTCCGTAGAATAGCTCGCGTCCCTACCGCACTCGCCGCCCGTTCTCGAACGGCGCTGAAACCATCAGGCCACGGGATTCAGAACGGGTAGTCCCGCGGCTGGTGCTGGATCGACGTCCACTTCGTCTCGGTGAGTTCGTCGATGATCCACTCGCCGTTGTACCGTCCCATCCCCGAGGCCTTCGTCCCGCCGAACGGGACGTGCGGCTCGTTGTTGATCGGCTGGTCGTTGACGTGGACCATCCCGGCGTCGATCCGGTCGGCGACGTCGCGGGCGCGCGAGATCCGCTCGGAGTGGACCGACGCGGCCAGGCCGTACTCGGTGTCGTTCGCGAGTTCGACCGCCTCGTCGTCGTCGCCGAACGGCACGACCGGCGCGACGGGACCGAAGTGCTCGTTGCAGGCGGCGGCCATGTCGTTCTCCATGTCCGAGAGAACCGTCGGTTCGACCAGCAGACCCTCGGCGTCGCCGCCGAGTTCGAGCGTCGCGCCCTGTTCGACGGACCGCTCGACGTACGCGAGGACGTCGTCGCGTTCGGACTCGCTGATGATCGGGCCGACGACCGTCTCCTCGTCGAGGGGGTCACCGACCGGCAGTTCCGCGGCGCGGTCGACGAGGCGGTCGACGTACTCGTCGTAGACGTCCTCGTGGACGAGGTGGCGGTTGATCGAGATGCAGATCTGTCCCTGGTGCATGAACGAACCGAAGACGCCCGCGTCGACCGCGCGCTCGACGTCCGCGTCGTCGAGGACGACGTGGGGGTTGTTGCCGCCGAGTTCCATCGCCGGGAGCGCGAACGCGCCGGCCGCGTTGCGGGCGACGCGCCGCCCGACGGACGTGGAGCCGGTGAACGCCACGGCCGACATCTCCGGGTGGGAGGCGGCCCGATCTCCGATCTCCGAGCCGTGACCGGTGACGACGTTCAGGACGCCCTCGGGCAACCCCGCGGCCTCGAACAGCCGCGCGATGAGGAGGCCGCCGGTGATGGGCGTCTCGGTGGCGGGCTTGAGCACGACGCTGTTGCCGAGCGCGATCGCCGGCGCGACCGCACGCAGCGAGAGCTGAAACGGGAAGTTCCACGGCGAGATGACGCTGACGACGCCGACCGGTTCGCGCTTGACGATGTTCTCTTTCCCCTCGATCTTCGATCGGCTGTGGCTCCCCGTCATCCGGAAGGGGTAGGTGGCGACGTCGTGCATCATCTCGCCCGTCGAGGTGAACTCCCGGGACGCCTTCGGCCGGGCGCTCCCGGACTCGATCGCCAGCAGTTCCGTCAGCTCCTCGTGGTACGTCTCCACGAGGTGCTGGACCTCGCGGACGATCTCGCCGCGCTCCTGCGGGAGGACGTCCCGCCACTCCTCTTGGGCCTCCGCGGCCGCCTCGAACGCCGCGTCGACGTCGGCGACGGTGCCCGCGGGAACCTCGCTCACGACCTCGCGCGTGGCGGGGTTCTCGACGGGGATCGTCTCCCCGCCGTCGGCCGACCGCCACTCGCCGTCGACGTACAGGCCGTTCCAGTCCGCGTCGATCGAGAAGTCCCTCGCCTCTACCGCCGTCGCTCGTGATGACTGCCCTGTCATTGTGTCGGTGGTCCGTGTGTGGTTCGCGTGCCAGTCGTTCGCATCGCTTCGGTTCGCGTCTCTTCGGTTCGCATCTCTTCGGTTCGCATCTCTTTCGTTCGCGTGTTTGTCCGTGCTGCGTCGACCCGGAGGCCCGCGACGATGTCCGCCGGGACCGGTCCGCTCAATGTGCGTGCCCACCGGGGCCGTGCGGCGTCTCGAGGAACTCCGAGAAGATGCTCGTGTCCTGCGCGGCGAGGCCGGCGAGCCCCTCGGCGTCGACCCGGACGCTGAAGTGTTTCTTCGGCGCCTCGATCACGAGCCGGTCCCCGTCCGGCGACTCCACGCTGCGGACGACGATGTCGGCGTACTCGTTGCTCAGCGTGAACTCGCAGTCGATCTCGTCGTCGGCCGCCGACTCCGAGCGGGCCGCGAGGTCGTACTCGTGGCCGAGGAAGTCCTCGAAGACCTCCAGGTCCTGCCACGAGAGGCTCTCGAGGCCGAGCGCGTCCGCTCGGAGGACGTCGTCGCCGGCGCGGACCTCCAGGCGCTCGCCCTTCGGGGTCCTGATCCGCCGGACGGTCGCCGTCGCGTCGTCGCCGCCGATCTCGGTCTCTTCGGCGACCTCGATGTAGTGTTCCGCGTCGGTGCCGTCGGTCATAGGAATATCGAGACGTTGTCGGTGCTCAAGACCGTCTGATCCAGTCGGATCTCTCGGTCTGCGATCTCGAAGGTGTCCCCGCGCCGCCGGAGGACGTCCTCGCGCCGCGCCGAGTAGAACGTGTGCTCGTCGCTGTCGCCGCGGCTGAGGTACACGAGGAGGTTGCTCTCCACGAACAGTTCGTCCTCTGTGAGATCCTCCGTCTCGCGGGTGACGCGCACGTTGGTGACGTAGCGGCGCGTTCGCGTCGGGGGGCGCTCCGCCCACGCGTACTCGGAGTCGAAGCGCTCGACGCGGGCCTTCAGCGAGCCGTAGTCCTCGTTGAAGTAGTACCCCTGTTCGCTGAACACGCTGCTGGTGTTCTCGCGCATCAGCCGCCGCGGCATCCGGTAGTTGACGTCGTCGGCGACGTGGTCGAACCACTCGTGGAGCTCGCGGTTGTCGAGCAGTTCCGCCTCCTCGTAGAGGAACTGCTCGACCTCGCGCTCGACGAGCAGGGCTTCCAGTTGCGATTCGCGTTCGGCCAACATCACCGGTCCTCCTGGAGGTTTATCGGCGTCCCGGTCGCGTCGGTCCGGTCGTTGCCCGCGAGCATCTCGTACCACTGCTCGTGGAACAGGCGCATCCCGCCCTCCTCGAGGTTCTCCGAGTAGGCGAAGCCGGGGCCGAGCCACTCCTCGTCGATGTCCATCTCGCTCATCCACTCGAGGCCCATCTGGTAGTTCAACTGGAGGTTCTGACTGCTGGCGAACTGCCCGCTGGCGGAGTCGGTGATGCCCTTCCAGATGGGCACGTCGTCCTGCTCGAAGTTCCCCGTCGGGCCGAAGTTCGCGGTGTACATCTTGTACATCCGCTGTTTGAACTCCTCGGGGGCGTTCTTCGGGGCCAGCCCCCAGCTCCACAGCTCCATCTGATCGGGGCCGAGCGGCCGCCACTTCCGGATGGTGAAGAAGGGCGCGACGTCCTTCTCGGGATCGTCGGTAGTGTCGCCGAAGTGGAGGAACCCGAAGTTCGGGAAGATCGCGCCGGTGAACGACAGCGCCTGCCGGGCCAGTTGCCACTGCGCATCGGAGAGGCCCTCTCTGGTGAACAGGTCCTCGACGACCTCGTCGGGGTACGTGAGGAAGACGTCCTCGCCCTCGAAGCCGCGCATACTCGTCGTGTGGCCGTCGCAGTGGATGTGCCGGTCGAGGCTGTCGCCGGTGCCCGCGTGACCGACCGTCTCCTCGCCGCCGAGTTCGAGGTCGAGCACCGAGCCGTGGGCCCACGCGGTGTGGTAACTGTCGCCGTTGAAGTTGTCCGCGATGGTCTTCCAGTTCGCGTCGATGACCCAACGGTGCGGTTCGCCGATGACCTCCATCCCGCCCTCGGGGAGCTTCATGTGGACGTCGAAGTACCACTTGAAGTCGCCGAGCCACTCGTCGAGCGACGGGCCCTCCTCGGCGAGTGAGGCGAACACGAGGCCCTCGTAACTCTCCAACCGGGGCACGTGCGCCAGCCCGTACTCCGAGCGGTCGAGGTTCTTGAAGGCCTTCGATTTCTGGGGGATGCCGGCGGCCTCGCCGTCGTTCTTGTACGTCCAGCCGTGATACGGACACCGGAAGTGCGACGTGTTGCCCTGCTCCGCGCGGCAGACCTGCGCGCCGCGGTGACGACAGCTATCGAACAGCAGGTTCACCTCGCCGCTCTCGTCGCGTACGAAGATGAACGTGTCGTCGCCGATGTACCGACGGGCGTAGTCGCCCGGCTCCGGGATCTCCGATTCGTGACCGATGAACACCCACGACTGTCCGATGATGCGCTCCATCTCCAGGTCGTGGAGGTCCTCGTCGTGGAAGAACTCGAGCGGAAAGAACCCCTCGTCGAGCGAGTCGCGAGCGTCCTGGAGGGCTCGTTCCGTCGCGCTGGGTTTGTCACCTGCTGCCATACTTACGCCTCTTGGTTCAGTGTGTAGATACTTAAATATTC
The DNA here is from genome assembly GCF_004799685.1 of Halobellus limi. NCBI lineage: Archaea > Methanobacteriati > Methanobacteriota > Halobacteria > Halobacteriales > Haloferacaceae > Halobellus > Halobellus limi. The sequence goes on along the minus strand of NZ_CP031311.1, from coordinate 2,845,596 downwards.
CGCGAATAGATGTATTTGTAATTTCTATCGGGATCAAAATACTCTATTGTATTCTAGAAGGCCAAAATTATATTACGCTCCGGTTCATATGGGAAGGCAATGAACCGGCCGACACCGAATTCGGGCGACGGGGACTCGGTAGCCGCGCCCACCGCTGTTGTCGTCCCGTGCGGTCACGCGGACGGTGATCGAGATGCGTGAGATCGAAGCGGCCGTCGTCCGCAGTCCCGGTGAACACGCGGTGGAGACGGTCACGCTCGAGGATCCCGAACCGGGCGAGGTACTCGTGGACGTGCGCGCGACGGGCGTCTGTCACACCGATTACCACGCCTACACGAGCGAGGACACGGACTTCCCGATCGTTCTCGGCCACGAGGGCGCCGGCGTCGTCGAGGCCGTCGGCGACGGCGTCGCGACCGTCGAACCGGGAGACCGCGTCGTGCTCTGGGTGCTGCCCTCCTGCGGCGACTGCGAACGCTGCCGGAGCGGTCGTCCGTATCTCTGTCAGGCCCGACGCGAGACGCGCGGCCGGATGATGGACGGGACGCGCCGTCTCAGCCGAGGCGGCGAGCCGATCGATCACTTCTACGCGCAGTCGTCGTTCGCGAGCATGGCCGTCGTCCCCGAGCGCCAGGTGGTGCCCGTCCCCGACGAGGTACCCTTCGAGACCGGGGCGCTCCTCGGCTGCGGCGTCACGACCGGCCTCGGCGCGGTCTCGAACGTCACCGAGGTCGACGGCGGCGAGTCGGTCGCGGTGTTCGGCTGCGGCGGCGTCGGTGCGGGGGCCGTCCTCGCGGCGAAGGCCGTCAGTGCGGGGACGATCGTCGCGGTCGACCTCGACGCGGACACGCTCGAAACGATGGCCGAGATCGGCGCGACGCACACCGTGAACGCCGGCGAAACCGATCCCGTCGACGAGATCGAGGCGCTGACCGGCGGCGTCGACTACGCCTTCGAGTGCATCGGCACGCCGCAGACGGTCCAGCAGGCGATCGCGTCGCTGGCCCCCGGCGGGACGGCGGCGATCACTGGCACGAGCAGCACGCCGCCCGCGGAGATCGACCTCGGCCGGTTCACGAAGGGGATCTCCGTCGTGGGTAACATCGTCGGCTTCACGCAGCCCAGGGTCGACATCCCGCGGTACGCCAGGATGTATCTGAACGGCGATCTGGATCTCGACGCGGTCCTCACGCGTCGGTACGACCTCGACGAACTCGACGAGGCGTTCGCCGCGCTCGACGCCGGGGAGGTGATCCGAAGCGTCGTCGAATTCGACGAGAGGGCCCGCTGATACTGGTCACTCTCGGTCTTCACCGCCGAGTGTCCCCCCGTTGCCGGCGCTCGGCGGTACGAGACGAGAGTACTCAGTATCAGGACTCGCTGCCCGCGTCCCGGTGACCGGACGCCCCGACTGCGATCGCCGATGCGAGGCGGCGACAGGCGTCGCGAGCAGCGGTGCGACCGCTCGTGAGACCGCCGAGCCCGTTCTCGCAGTCCTTTTGAGGGCTCCCCGAAAAGGCTCAAGAAACACTATGTCCGATGACACACTCGCCGACATCGGCGCCCGGGATCTCATCCTCCTCCAGGCCCGAATCGCGAACCCGACCGCGTCGAGTCGAGAACTCAGCGAGATCCTCAAAGACGAGTACGGGATCTCGCTGTCTCACAACCACGTGAACACGCTCCTGCGCGAGATGGAGACCGACGGGCTCTTTCGGAAGACCGTCGTCCCCCGACGGACGCTGTTCAAACACTACGTGTTCCGAATCGCGTTCCACTATCCGAACTTCAGGGATCACTGGGAGGACTGCTACGACGCGCTCGTCGAGGACCCTCACGTGCTGATGTTCTTCAACGCCGATCACAAGTACCGCTGGCAGCTGATCACCCAGTTCCGGAGCACCGAGCAGATGGACGAGTGGGTGACGTCGTTCTTCGAGGACCACGGCGAGGTCATCGACGAGTTCGAGACGACATCCGTCCACAACCTCCACAAGTTCAAGACGGACGCGGCGATCTTCGACGACCTGATCTCCGAGACCGAGGAGGGGCGCGAGTACCTGCAGCGGCGGGGCGATCTCGACCCGGAAGCGAGTGCCGACGCCCCCTCCGGAACCGACGCCCCCTCGGGATCCGACGCCGCCGACGCGGAGTAGCGCGATCGGAACTGTCGGCCGCACCCGTTCCGGAACGTTCGCGACCCGCCGTCGCGAAACTCTTCACAGACGTACAGTTGATAGTTCACCCGACGACGGTGTTTTTCAGGGTGCCGACGCCCTCGTAGGTGATCTCGACCTCGTCGCCGGGGTCGATCGTCCCCGGGTTCGCCGGACTGCCGAACGCGATCACGTCGCCGGGCCGGAACGTGAACCGCCGTGAGAGGAACGAGACGACCTCGTAGGGATCGAACAGCATCAACTCGGTGTTGGCGTCCTGGCGCACCTCGCCGTTGATCTCGGTCCGGACGTCCAGGTCGTAGGGGGTGACCTCGGTCTCGATCCACGGCCCCAGCGGTCCGGACGTATCGAACGCCTTCCGCGCGGTCCGTCCCTGTTGATCGAGCGCGTCGACGTCGTTCAGAATCGTGTAGCCGCGGATCACGTCCGGGACGTCCTCGGGGTCGACGTCGCGACACCGCTCGTCGACGACGGCGGCCAGTTCGCCCGCGTAGGTCAGTTCGTCAGTCCACCGAGGGTATCGGATCGGTTCCTCCGGGCCGACGAGGGACGCCGGCGGCTTGATGAAGAAGTCGGGCTCCTCGGGGCGGTCGTAGTCCATCTGATCGAGCGTCTCGGCGTAGTTGCGGCCGACGCAGTACAGCGCCGAGGGCGAGCAGGGATACGTGAGGACGCCGTCGCGACCGACGACGTACCGCCCGTCGTCGGCGACGACGGTGCCGTCCTCGTACCGCCCCGCGATCGGTCCCTCCGGGGTCTGCATCCGTGCGAGTCGCATACCCGCGATTCCCCGGCGATCTGTAAAAACCCGACGGAAAAACGGTCTCCGGGTTCGTTCGGCCAACCGAAGATCTGTGGATCGCCGGTTGGCTACGACGATCTATCAGTTGCTCGATTCGGCCACCGGCGACGGCTTCGTGAGGTACTGCGCGTACATCCGCGAGACGCCGGGCACCTCCACCACGGACGTTGCGACCACGAGCACGATGATCGCTGCGCCGATCGCCACCTGCGTGGTGAGCCCGAAGAGTCCCAGGTACGTTCCGAAGAACGTCAGGACGGCCAGCGTCCCGTAGATCGAGCGGCCGACGGTCGAGAGTCGGCTGCTCCCGTCGTACGCGAAGATGGTCATCGAGAGGCCGACGATGCCCGCCAGCACCGCGAACGTCACGAGGACCGTCGAGAGGAAGTCCCAGTAGATGAGCACGTCGTTCGCGACGAATATGAAGGGGATGACGAACCCCGGCAACGCGAGCTTCGAGGACTTGATCGCCGTGTCGATGTACTCCGCGTCGGCGATCTTCGCGGCGACGATCGTCGACGGCCCGACCGGCGGCGTGAGCGAGGAGTACATCGCGAAGTAGAAGACGAACATGTGCGCGACGAGTTCCTGGAGCCCGAACCGGACCATCGCCGCGCCCGCGAGCGAGGCGACGAGCACGTACGCCGCCGGCGCCGGCATCCCGAGCCCGAAGATGAGGCTCACGCCCATCGCCAGGAGCAAGAGGAGCAGCACGCTCCCGCCGGCGAGGCTGATCATCAGCGTGTTCAGCCGCTGGGCGAACCCCGTCTGGGTGAACACCGCGATGATGATCCCGATCGCACCGAGGATCACGAGCAGCGGTGCCATCTCCTCGGAGCCGACTTTCAGCCCTTCGGCGGTGTCTTTGACGGCGCTTTTCACGCCGACGGAGCGCTGTTCGACCACGTACTTCACCGCGACGATGCCGATCAGCGTCAGCGTCGCGTAGTAGCCCGACGTCAGCGGCGTGTACTGCAGCACGGCCAGGTAGTAGATCAGCACGACGAACGGAGCGACGTACCAGAGGATCTCCAGAAACACGCCGTATTCGATGTCCTTCACGTTCCGGGTGGTCTGCCAGCCGAACTTGTAGATCAGGAGCTGCACCGAGACGACGACGCTGAAGTAAAACAGCACCGCCGGAATGAGTCCCGCCTGGATGATCCTGACGTAGGAGAGCCCCAGGAGATCGGCCATGATGAACGCCGCGATGCCCATGATCGGCGGAACGAGTTGGCCCCCGATCGAGGCGACCGTTTCGATCCCGCCCGCGTATCCCTTGTCGACGCCCTGATTCTTCATCAGCGGGATGGTGAAGCTCCCGGTCGTCGCCGTGTTCGCCGCCGACGCGCCGGTGATCGACCCGAAGGCCAGACTCGCCAACACGGCCGCGTGGACGATGCCGGATCTGAACAGCTTGCTCAACTCCTTGCTGACGTCCATCAGGTAGTCCAGAATACCGTACGCCTTGGTGAGGCCGGCGAGCAGCAGGAATATCGCGACCCACGTCGCACCGACCTGGAGGATGAAACCGTAGACGCCCTGCATCCCGAGGACCGTCAGGCGGAGCAACTGCTCGGTGCCCATCCCGCTGTGGTAGAGCGCCCCGGGCAGGTACGGCCCGAGGTACCCGTACAGGAACCCGAGCGGGACGATCGACGCCATGAGCTTCCCGAAGGAGCGAACCGTGACGTCGGTACAGAGATACACGATGATCGCCCCGATCACGTAGTCCGCAGTCCGGTACCCGACGATCGGCCCCTCCTCCATCAGCCGCACGTGATGGATGTCGATGTAGACCATAATGACCATCGAGAGGGCGGCCAGCCCGAGGAACATCGTCGGCCTGACGAACCGGACGTAGCCCCGATCGATCCGCTCGGAGAGGTGACGCAGGTACGTTCCCGCCTTCTCCTCGATCGGCCCCAACGCGTCCCGGAAGAGACCCAGATAGAAGATGGCCAGACACAGCCCGAGGACCAGGTTCGTGTGGCGGACCCTGGCCCCGTAGAACGTCTCGGCGTAGTACAGCAACAGCAGGCCCAGAGCTAGCCCGGAAATGTAGACGCTCCAGTCGCCGAGCCGTTGGAGCCGTTCCCGTCTCAGATACGTGCTCATTATTTCGTTCTAAAGGGTGCGGGTCTAGTTCAGGCCGTACTCGTCGAGGAAGTCCTGGGTCCCCTGGTGGAGGGAAAAGCCCGGGTGGGGTTCACGCGTCCAGTGGTCGTCGTTCGTGTAGAACGAGAGCAGCTCGTGGTAGTCGCCCATCGAATCCCGGTTCTCGTACATCGCCTCGAGCACGTTGTAGACCGCGTCCGTCGACGTCTCCGCGGTCCCGTAGAGCCACGTCACCTGCGACATCGAACGGGGGGTGTCGGGAACGTGCGCCCAGCCCTCGGGGTCGACCTCGAACTCGAAGGAGTTCCCCCAGCCCTCCTCGTTTATCCCGCTCTGGAGTTCCGCGGGGAGACCGAGCAGTCGGGCGTCGACCGTCCCCTTGATCTCCTGGACCCACCCCGGCGTGACGGTTCCGACTTGGACGTTCGTGAACGCGCCGAGACCGACGTCGATGCGCCCTTCGGCGACCGCCGCGCCCATATCGCCGTACCCGGTCGTCCGCTCCTGGTACTCGACGCCCGCGAGTTCGAGGACCCGCCGGACCATGTCCGTCACGCGCGATCCGGACGGACCGGGCGCGACGTAGGTGTCCGGCCCGATGTCGTCGATGGTCGAGTACTGGTCGTCCTCCGCGAAGAGGAACCAGTCCGAGGTGGAGCCGTGGACGATCTGTCGGAGGTCGACGGCGACGTCGCCGAAGGGCTCGTTGCCCACGTTCACGTCGTGTGCCGTCGTGCTCTCGATCAGTCCGATGTCGATCTCGTCTCTGGCCATTCGGCCGATGTTCGCGGCCATCGAGGCGCTCGGACGGACGTCCAGGTACACCTCGTCGGTGTTCTCGTTCACGACGCCGCCGAGTCCGGACATCATCGCGAAGTTCGCGCTGACCTCCGAGGCCGTACCCATAACCAGCGTCTCCTCGCCGCCTCCCCCGCCGCCGGAGGTCGTCTCTTCGCCGCCGCCGTCGCCGCCCGAATCGCCGCCGGAGTCGCCGCCGTTGTCACCGCCGTCGCCGGAGGAGTCACCGCTACCCCCGCCGTCTCCGCCGCCCATACACCCTGCGAGACCGACCGTTCCGAGGAGTCCGGCCTTCTTCAGGAAGCCGCGACGACGTGCGCTGCTAGAGCTACCGTTGCCTCTGGTATCGTTTGCCATACTCGGTCAGATATAATTATTACAATTTAAGTGTTTTGGTACCCGGCTCGAAAAACACCGCGAGACGCCCGTACGCGGCGATTTCTCGTCGGTCTGTGGTAGTCCGAGCCTGTAAACACTGTCCGTAACAGTGTAACACCGTCCTAACGCTCGTCGATCGAGCGCTCCTTGATCGCCGCGCGGTCCAGTTTGTCGCTGGCCGTCCGCGGGAGCGTCTCCGCGTAGAAGTGATACTCCCGCGGGCGCTCGAACCGCGAGAGCTTCTCGCTCTCCAGACACCACTCGTCGAGGTCCTCTGCGTCGAGGCCCCCGGCCGTCGTCTGGACGGCCGCGGTCACCCGTTCGCCGTACTCGTCGTCCTCCACGCCGAACACCGCGGACTCGACGACGTCGGGGTGCTCGTTCAGTCGTTCCTCGACCGGCGCGGGGAAGACCTTGATCCCCTTCGAGAGGATCATGTCGTCGTCGCGGCCCTCGATGAAGAGGTAGCCCTCCTCGTCCTTGTACCCGAGGTCGCCGGAGTACCACCAGCCGTCCTCGAAGGACTCCCGTGTCTTTTCGGTGTCGCCCCAGACCCAGACGGCGGCGTCGCTGGACTTGACGATGATCTCGCCGACCTCGCCCGGTTCCAGTACGTCCTCGGGCGACCCGCCGTGTTCGACCACGCGGACCTGCACGCCGAGCAGCGGCTTTCCGACGCTGTCGATACGCTCGCCGCGCATCTCGTCGGCGTCGATGTACGTCCCGCAGACCTCGGTCGCGGCGTAGGACTGCGACACCGACGGCGACACGTGCTCCTGCAGCCCTTCGAGCGTCGTCGTGTTCAGCGTCTCCCCGCCTGATTCGACCGTCACGAGGCTGCTCAGGTCGTAGTCGTCGAGGTCGTCGAGCCGGAGCACCTCGCGCCACATCGTCGGAACCAGGTTCGAACTGGTGATCTCCCGCTCCTCGACGAGTTCGACGTACGCCTCCGGACTCCACTGCTTGACGTAGTAGGAGGCCCCGTTCGCGAGCATCGTCGGCAGCGTCGTCGAGTACCACGCGGCGAAGGAGGGGGTGAAGAAGTTCGACACGCGGGTCAGCCGCGTGGTCCCCTTCTTGTGCGCGAGCTTCATCGCCCGGTGGACCAGCCCGCGGTTGGTGTGTGACCACCCCTTCGGTTCCCCCGTCGTGCCCGACGTCCACATCACCACGGCGATGTCGTCGGGATCGACGTTCACGTCCGGTTCGACCGCCGGTTGCCCGCCGACGAACGAGTCCATCGACCGCTCGTACGCCGTCTGCGGTTCGCCCGTCGTGACGACCGCGTCGATCGCGGTCGAGGCCTCGTCGTAAACGTGCTCCTCGACGAACGCAGAGCGCTCCTCGTCGACGACGAGCACGCGGGGTCGGAGCGCGTCCAGGCAGGTCCTGACCCGCTCCGGCGAGTCGCGAATGTGGAGGTTCGAGACGATACAGCCCGCTTTCAGTCCGGCGTTCCAGAGTATCGTCTGCTCGACGCTCGCCTCGGTGAGGTACGCGATCCGGTCGCCCTGTCTCACGTGCGATCTGAGGGCGTTCGCCGCGCGGTTGCTCTCGGCGTCGAACTCCGCCCACGTTATCTCGCGACCCGAAACGCCGTTCCCGTAGGCGACCCGGTCGGGATTGTTCTCGGCGGCGATGCTCGATAGCTCCCGGACCGCGGGCAACTCCACTCTGGATGGTACCTGCATGGCGGCTGCGTCAGATGTACTCGGGGAAGAGTCGCTTGTGCGGCGGGTCGATGTCGAGCAGCCGGCAGACGTTCCCGCCCATAATGAGGTTGAGGTCGTCCGCGGGGAGGTCGACCTCGCGGGCGTACTTGTCGATCTGCCGCATCGAGGTGCCCCACGCGTCGGCCTGGTGGGCCTGCAGGCCGCGGCTCTTGATCTGCGTCCACCGCTGCGGCGGGTAGTCGTACTCGCCGGTCGACCGGTTCGCCGGGTTGTTCGTCGCGATCCACGACGCGCCCCAGTCGGTCCCCCAGATCAGCTGCTCGGGGCCGATGTTCGGGTCGTTCATCGGCCGCTTGATCAGGTCCGACCAGTAGTTGCCGATCTCGATGTAGACGTTGTCGTACGTCGCCGCGACGTTGCAGGACTCCTCGACGTTCTTCCGCCAGTTGCCCTGGACGCCGCCGTGGTCGATGATGATCGGCACTTCCGGGTACTCCAGGTGCAGGTCGATCGCGTACTTGATGTCGCGGCGATCCGGCAGGAGCGTTCCGGGGTCGCGCTCGTAGCCGCCGTTCACCGAACCGGGGTGCCAGCGCACCGGCACGTCGTGTTTCGCGGCCACGTCGTAGATCTTCCGCAGTTGATCGTGGCGCTCCTCCCACGGGATCCGCTCGGCGCGCTCGGTGATCGTCGGGTCGAACGGCAGCATCTCGCCGATGCCGACGAAGCCGTCCTGGCTGAGTCGCTCGTCCATCTCCTCGCAGGCGCGGTCGATGTCCCACTCCTCCTCGCCGGCGACCGCCTTCCGGTTCGTCTCGTAGGGGTGCGCGAACGCGACGAACTTGTCGGGGTGCTCCTCGACCATCTTCCCGTGGAGCCGGTCGCTGAACCCGAACCCGGGCTGGAGACAGACCATGTCGACGCCGTAGAGGTCCATATCGTACAGGAGCCGGTCCGTGTTGCGGTAGGTGACGATCTCGGCGTCGTCGTCCGCCTGGTCGGCGTCCTCGGCCTGCCACATCAGTTTACTGAGCGTGGCGTAGTCCGGTTTCTCCTCTCTGTTCTCGAAGTTCACGGCGACCCGCTGGCCGTGAACGTGGGTATCGATAACGAATCTTCCCATTCGCATAGGTACTCCTCGGGTTGAACACATTCGTATATTACCTTGTCGGTCGGTGCCGTGCGATAGGGTCTCTCGGCTCCGCTGCCGGGCAAGTTCGGACGCCTGCGGACTCGGGACGACGGCGTCCGTTTCACCCTGGCGCCCACGAGAAACGGCTGTTTCACCCCGGGCGGTTTCGAGACGGGGCCGCTCGTTTCGCCCACCGATTCTGTGACGACGGCGGTCGTTTCGTCCGGCCGGTCCCGGCGTGACGCCGTTTCGGCCGGTGGAGTCGGGATCGATGCGTTTCGTCCGATCGATTCGACGAGGGTCTCGTTTCGTCCGAGGGGTCGGAACCGCCGCCGTCTCGTCTCGACGAGTCGCCGCCGGCCCCGTCCGCCGAAACATCCTATAAAAATATACCGTCGAGAGGCGTCGGTGCGGGTATGCACGTCGGTATCATCGGCGGCGCGAGCACGATCGGATCGACGCTGGCCTACGGCCTCGTCTGTGACGACCCGCACAACTCCGTTACGCTGTTCGAGGCGGCGCTGGACGCCGCGTGGGGCCACGCGACTGATCTGCGGCACGCGAGCTACCACCTGGCCGGCGGGCCGCGCTCGGCGGCGGAAGCCGCCCCCGGCGAGGTGACGTACGCCCCCACGGAGGATATCGGCGAGTACGACCTCGACGCCGTCGTCGTCACCGCTCGGGTTCCGCCGAGCGCGGACGACACTCAGCGGGGCTCGCGCGGCGCGCGAACTCGGGAACTGGACGCCAACCTCCCGCTCATCGACGGCATCGCGGACTCCCTCGACGCGATCGATCCGGTGCCGACCGTCGTCGTGACCAACCCCGTCGACCGCATCGTCTACCGGCTCTGGAGCCGGCTCGGCTGGCCCCGATCGAAGGTGATGGGGTTCTCCCTCGCCGAGACCGCCCGCGTCGCCGACGCCATCGCCCGGCGCCACGGTGTCCACCCGACGCGCGTCTCGTGCCCGACGATGGGCGAACACGGCGAGCGCGTGGTCCCGGTGTTCTCCCGGGCGACGGTCGCGGGGGAGGCGGTCCCGTTCACCCCGGCGGAACGCGACGAGATCGTCGACGAAGTTCTGGAGATCCCGTTCGAGATCGCCGAAAAGCGCGGGATCGCGGACTCCTCGCGCTGGGTGTCGGGTGCGGGATTGCTCCGGGTGCTCCGAGGGCTCTCCTCGCCGGGGGCCACCGACCCGCTCTGTCTCTCCGTGCCGCTCGACGGCGAGTACGGGTTCACCGACGCGTGTCTGAGCGTTCCCGTGACCCTGGCCGAGGGCGGAATCGATCGGACGATCGAGTGGGACCTCGACGAGTGGGAGTCGGCGCGTCTCCGCGAGGCGTACGACGCCGTCCGCGAGGACGTCCGCCGGTTCGAGGATTGACCCGGTTCGGAGCACGGACCCGGTTCGGAGCACGGACCGGTCCACCGCCGACTCTGCCCGGCCAGAGCGAATCGATATATACTGTCGCCCTGAACAGTCCCGACGAGATGGACGATCCCGGAGCGGAGAGCACGGGCGAGAGCGAATCGACCGCGGCCGACGTGATACTTCGGTCGCTGCGCGAGTACGGCGTCGAGTACGTCTTCGGCAACTTCGGGACCGATCACACGCCGCTCCTGGAGGCGGCGGCGCGAATTCGGGAAGACGATCCCGATTCGATTCCGGAGTTCGTGACCTGTCCCCACGAGTCGGGGGCGCTGAGCGCGGCGGACGGCTACGCGGCGGTGACCGGCCGGCCGCAGGCGGTGTTCGTCCACGTCGACGTCGGCACGCAGAACCTCGGGGCGATGGTCCACAACGCCCACCGCGGAGACGTCCCGGTGTTCATCTTCGCCGGACTGGCCCCGATCACCCACGGCGACGAACCGGGCGCGCGCTCCAGCGGCATCCAGTACATTCAGGACGTCTACGACCAGGACGCGGTCGTCGAACAGTACTGCCGGTGGACGGGCGAGTACCGCCCGCCCGCCGACCCCGACGAGTTCGTCGCCCGGGGCCTGGAACTCGCGTCGACGCCGCGGCGGGGGCCGAGCTACCTCACGGCGACCCGCGAGGCCCTCGAAACGACCGTCGACTCGACGCCCGGTTCCCACTCCCTCACGGACGCTCGGCCAGTCGGCGCGGACGCCGAGTCGGTCGATCGGCTCGCGTCGACGGTCCGCGAGGCGGACGCCCCGCTCGTCGTGACCAGCAAGCTCGGGGCGAATCAGGGAGAGCAATCGGTCGAACGGCTCCGACGCTTCGCCGAAGCCGCGGGCGCGGGCGTCGTCGAACAACGTCCGACGGCGCTGAACTTCCCGCGGACGCACGACCTCCACGTCGGTTTCGATCCGAAGGCGGCGATGGCGCGGGCGGACCTCGTCGTCCTCGCCGACGCCGACGTCCCCTGGGAACCGCCGTCGTCGCGGCCGGTCGACGACGACGTGCCGATCGTGCACCTCGACGTCGACCCGGAGAAGCCGCAGTACCCCCTCTGGGACTTCGAGACCGACCTCGCCGTCCGGGCCGACCCCGGCGCGACCCTCGCCGCCGTCGCCGACCGGCTCGAATCGCGGGCCGCAGAGCCCGGTCGAGAGCCCTGGCGCGGCGAACACGAAGCGCGGCTCCGAGCGCGTGCCGAGTCGCTGGAGGCGCAGTACCGCGACGGGCTGCTGACGCCCGAGGTGCTGACGGACGCGATCGACGACGTCGTCGACGAGTCGACCGTCGTCCTCAACGAGACGACGACGAACAAGCGCACCGTCCTGGAGCACCTGGACCTCGAACGGCCGGGGAGCTACCGCTCGCCGTACGGCTCCGGGCTCGGCTGGGCGCCCGGCGCGGCGACGGGGGTCAAACTGGCCACACCGGACCACACCGTGATCTCGCTGGTCGGCGACGGTTCCTACGTCTTCGGCAACCCCACGGCGTCGGCGTGGATGGCGGCCGCCCACGACGCGCCGTCGCTGACGGTGGTGTACAACAACTCGCGGTGGAACGCCGTCCGGACCTCGACGCTCGATCAACACCCCGACGCGAGCGCCGCGGCGGCGGGCGTCCCCGAGAGCCGATTCGAGCCGACCCTCGACCTCTCTCACGCCGCGCACGTGGTCGACGCGCACACGGCCGTCGTCGACTCGGTCGACTCCCTCGGACCCGCGCTCCGGGCGGGCCTCGACGCGGTCGAGAGCGGCACCCCGTCCGTGTTGGACGTGCGGGTCGAACAGGAGTAGTCGCGGCCGCCGCCGTCTCGTGATGGTTACTCTCGTCTCCCACCGCCGAGCGCCGGCAAGGGAAGTGGTGCTCGGCGGCACAAAGTGAGCGTACTCAGTATCGAACTTCGTTTCGTCGCCTCGTTTCGCGAGTGCGTTCCGCGCCGCTGACGCGTTACGCTTCGTTAGGAACTCCGCACCGCTGACGCGCTACGCTTCGTAGCCCTGGTTCGCCAGCGCCTCTTCGAGCGCGGAGAGGACGAACTGGATGTTCGGCGTCCGCGCTGAGTAGCCCATACAGCCGATCCGGAGGATCTCGCCCTCGAGATCGCCCAGACCGCTCGCGATCTCCAGGTCGTGTTCCTCCTGCAGTTCCGCGAGGAGTTTCCCGTCGTCGACCCCGTCGGGGACGCGAACCGCGTTCAGAGACGGGAGCCAGAACTCGTCGTCGGGGTTCATCTCCAACCCCATCTCTTCGAGCCCCTCCTTGAGTTCGGTGGCCATCTCCCGGTGGCGCTCCCAGCGCGCTTCCAGCCCCTCTTCGGCGACCAACTGGAGCGCCTCGCGCAGCGCGTAGACGTTCGTGATCGGGGCCGTGTGGTGATACGAGCGCTCCTCGCCCCAGTAGCCCTCCAGCAGCGAGAGGTCGAGGTACCACGAGCGGACGTCGGTGTCGCGGCTCAGTACCTTCTCCATCGCCCGGTCGTTGAGCGTGAGCGGGCTCGCGCCCGGCGGGCAGGAGAGGCACTTCTGGCCGCCCGAGTAGGCGACGTCGATCCCCCACTCGTCGACGCGGAGTTCCACGCCGCCCAGCGAGGTCACGCAGTCGGCGATCACGTACGCGTCGTGCTCGTGGGCGATGCTCGTGAGCTCCGGCACCTGCGGCTGGAGGACGCCCGTGCTCGTCTCTGCGTGGACGAACCCGAACACGTCGGGGTCGTGTTCGTCGAACGCCGCGGCCACGTCGTCGGGGTCGAGCGGCTCGCCCCACGGCGCGTCGACGTGGACGACCTCGCCGCCCGCGCGCTCCGCCATCGACTCCATCCGGTCGCCGAAGTAGCCGTTCGTCGGCACGAGCACGGTGTCGCCCGGTTCGACGAGGTTCCCGAACGCGGTCTCCATCGACGCGGACCCGGTTCCGCTCACCGGGATCGTCCAGCGGTTGTCCGTCTGGAACGTGTACCGGAGGAGTTCCTGGACCTCGTCCATGATCTCGATGAACGCCGAGTCGAGGTGGCCGATGAGCGGCGCGCTCATGATTCGGAGGACGCGCGGGTGGACCTCGCTCGGCCCGGGGCCCATGAGCGTCCGTTGCGGCGGATTGAGTGGATCGGTATCCGGTGGTTGCTGCATAGGGGAGCATTCGGAGCAGGGGGCTAATAAAACAATATATGTCCGCTCGGCGCGTACCGGCGCATCCGTCACGGCGTTGCGAAAGAGTATTTATACCCGGCGGGGACGTGTACGGCAATGGTCGAGGCGTCACATCTACTCGCGGTCGGGCTAGCCGCCGGCGCCGCCCTGTCCTCGGCCTCCTCGAACCTGTGCGTCAGGCGCGGTACCGACAGCGGCACGACCAAGGACGCCATCTTCGTGGTCTCTGTCGTCAACGTCGCCGTCCTGCTCCCGGTCGCGGCCGTCAGATACTATCCGAACTACGGTCTGACGGGAGTCTCGTTCGTCTCGTTCGCCGTCGCCGGCATCCTCGGGACGCTGATCGGTCGGGCGTTGAACTTCGTCAGTATCGAAAAGATCGGCGCCAGTCGGACAGCCCCGATCGTCGCCTCGTGGGCGCTCATCTCGACCGTCCTCGGCGTCGTCTTCCTCGGCGAGACGCTCTCTATCGTCCACGGCGTCGGGATCGTCCTCGTCGTCGTCGGCGTCGCCGTCATCGCGTGGCTGACGAGCAACCACAACCCCGAGGGCCTCTCGCGGCGCGAACTGCTCGTCGGTCTCCTGGTCCCGTTCGGCGCCGCGGTCGCCGTCGGCTGGGAACCGATCTTCGCGAACGTCGGCTTCGCCGAGGGAACGCCGCCGCTCGTCGGCCTCGCCGTGAAGTCGGTCGCCGCGACCCTCGGGTTCGGCCTGTACCTCCGGTGGGACGACGACCTCCCCGGCCGATCAGTGCTCCGCGGGACGAACGCGCGGTGGTTCGTGCTGGCCGGCCTCCTGAACACGGCGTTTCTGCTCGGGTACTACGTCGCGCTCTCGATCGCACCGGTCAACGTCGTGAGTCCGATCGTCGTGACGAACACGCTGTTCGTCGTCGTCCTCGCGGCGTTGATTATGACCGAACGGCTGGAGCGCGTCACGTGGGGGCTCTTCACCGCCGCCGGGGTCGTCGTCGCGGGCGTGTTGCTCATCACCGCCTTCGGGTGACCCGCGACGCCGCGGACCTCTCGCTGTCGGACCCGTTGGGATCTCACGCCGTCGGCACCCGTGATCGACCGTCCGCTCGCGCCGACGCGCCGGTCGCCCCATCCCGCAGATTTACATCGCTTCATCGGCAACGCCCCACGTATGTCACAAAAGACCGTCCCGGAAGCGGAGGGAGCAGTCTCCCCCGCGTCGCCGAGGGACGAGGCGGCGGAGTACGCGGCGTTGGCCGCTGACCTCCGGACGGAGGTCGACGGCGCGGTGCGGTTCGACGAGTACGCCCAGATCCTCTACGCCACCGACGGCAGCATCTACCAGGCCCGCCCCGCCGGCGTCGTCGAGCCGAAAGGCGTCGGGGACGTCAGGGCAGCGGTCGCCGTCGCCGCCGACCACGACGTGCCGGTCATCGCCCGGGGGACCGGCTCCTCGCTGGGCGGGCAGGCGGTCGGCCCGGGCTGTCTCGTCCTCGACGTCTCGACGCACATGGACGACATTCTCGAAATCCGCCCGGAGGAGAAGCGGGCGGCCGTCCAGCCCGGCGTCGTTCAGGACCACCTCGACGCGCGGCTGGCCGAAGACGGGCTGAAGTTCGCGCCCGATCCGGCCTCCTCGAACCGGGCGACCGTCGGCGGCGGGATCGGCAACAACTCCACGGGCGCGCACTCGGTCAGATACGGCATCACGGACGCCTACACCGAGCGCCTGAAAGTGGTGCTCGCGGACGGCAGCCTGATCGAAACGAGAGAGATCGTCCTCGACGGTCCGGAGTGGGAGGAACTGATGGCGAGAGACTCCCGCGAGGCGGAACTGCACCGCACCGTTCGACGGCTCGTCGAGGAGAACGCCGAGGAGATCGACGCTCGCTACCCCGACCTGAAGCGCAACGTCTCGGGGTACAACCTGAACAAGGCGATCTACGAGAACGACGCCGGCGACGACGTCATCAACCTCTCGAAGCTGTTCGTCGGGGCGGAGTCGACCCTCGGCGTCGTCGTCGAGGCCGAACTGTCGCTCGTTACGAAGCCCGAAGAGACGGCGCTGGCGCTGTACTGCTTCGAGGACCTGATCGACGCGCTCGAAGCCGTGCCCAGGGCGCTCGAACACGAGGTGAGCGCGGTCGAACTGATGGACGCGGAGGTGTTCCGACTCGCCAGGGAGTCCGAGCAGTACGCCCGCTACGAGGAGCCGATTCCGGAGGGGACGGCCGCGGCGCTGATGATCGAGTTCGACTCCGAACTCGTCGACGACTTCGAGGCGGCCGTCGCCGAGGTCAACGAGCGGTTCGTCGACGCCGGGGACGCCTTCGACGCCATCGAGGCCTACACCCAGGAGTCGCAGGCGGACCTCTGGAAGCTCCGGAAGGCGGCGATTCCGCTCCTGATGAGCCTCGAAGGGGACCCGAAACCGTACCCGTTCATCGAGGACGCGACCGTCCCGCCCGAAGAGCTCGCCGAGTACACGCAGAAGTTCATGGACATCCTCGACGACCACGGGACCTCCGCGGCGTACTTCGCCCACGCCGGCAGCGGCACGCTCCACATCCGGCCGATCCTCTCGCTGAAGGAGGAGGACGGAATCGAAAAGATGCGCTCGATCGCCGACGACGTCACCGACATCGTCGTCGAACACCACGGTGCGTTCTCCGGGGAGCACGGCGACGGCCTCGCGCGGACGGAGTTCAACCCGAAGATGTACGGCGAGGACCTCTGGACGGCCTTTCAGGACCTCAAGACGGCGTTCGATCCCGACTGGCGGATGAACCCGGGGAAGGTCGTCTACCGCGAGGACGACCCGACGGACATGCGCGAGCACCTGCGCTACGGTGCATCGTACGCCTCGATCGAACCACAGACGAAACTCGACTTCTCCGAGGAGGGCGGCTTCTCCCACCTCGTCGAACTCTGCAACGGCTGCGGGACGTGTCGCCAGCAGGACGCCGACGTGATGTGTCCGACGTACCGGGCGACCGACGACGAACTGGCGACGACGCGGGGACGCGCGAACATGCTCCGGGCCGCGATAAGCGGCGAGATCCCCGAAGAGCGGCTGCGGTCCGCGGACTTCCAGGAAGACGTCCTGGACCTCTGTGTCGGCTGCAAGGGCTGTAAGTCGGACTGTCCGACCGGCGTCGATATGGCGAAGCTCAAGTCCGAACTCAAACACCAGTACCACGAGGCGGAGGGGTCGAGCCTGCGCTCGAAGCTCTTCGGCAACATCGACGCGGCGTCGAAGTGGGGCTCGCGGCTCGCGCCGCTCTCGAACTGGGCGATGGAGGTTCCCGGTTCGGACGTCGTGATGGAGAAGGTCTTCGGGATCGCCCCCGAGCGGTCGCTCCCGCCGTTCGCCGAGGAGTCGCTCGTCGAGTGGTTCCGGCGGCGCGAACCGGCCGTCTCGGCGGCGGAGGCCGACCGGAAGGTCCTCCTGTTCCCGGACACGTACACGAACTACAGCTACCCCGAGCCCGGGAAGGCCGCGGTCCGGGTCCTCGAGGCCGCGGGCGTCCACGTGCACATCCCGACGGACCTCGCTCCCAGCGGGCGGGCGGCGTACTCGGTCGGTCTCCTCGACCGCGCGGCCGACCGCGCGCGGACGAACGTCGACGCCTTCACCGAATACCTCGACGACGGCTGGGAGGTCGTCGCCGTCGAACCCAGCGACGCCGTGGTCTTCCAAGACGAGTACACGGATCTGCTGGCCACGGAGGCGGCCGAACGGGTCGCCAACCACGCCTACGGCGTCTGCGAGTACCTCGACGTTCACCGACTCGTCGAGTCGCTGCCGGTCTCGGAGGACGCCCTCGGTGAGTCGATCGCCTACCACGGCCACTGCCACCAGCACGCGGCGGGGAAAGACCACCACGCCGTCGGCGTCCTGCGCCGGGTGGGGTACGACGTCGACCCGCTCGATTCCGGCTGCTGCGGGATGGCGGGCTCCTTCGGCTACGAGGCCGAACACTACGACGTCTCGAAGTCGATCGGCGAACTCCTGTTCGAGAAGATCCGGGCGAGCGAGGCCACGCGGGTGGTCGCGCCCGGCGGCTCCTGTCGGAGCCAGATCGGCGACAGTGCGCTCGTCTCGGAGAACCCCCCGCACCCGATCGAACTGCTCGACCACGCACTCGGCGACGCGCCCCGCTAGCGCCGCTCCCGATTCCATATTGTCAAACGCCGGGCACCGAACGGCGTCGTCGAGTGGCGTGTCCGAGACGAACGCCGTCCGGGGCCGGACCGATAGAGCGGACCCGTAGGCGAGATACTTCCGCTCATATCGGACATTGGCGGCGAATCTCCAGAAATATCACAGACGTACGTATGTTATTGGATTATTGTTCGTCCGAGAGAGTCGTAACGCGATCCGTCCCGGCCGCGAGAGTACCGTCACCCCTTCCCCGTAATGGTGGCCACGGGGCCGTGTACACCGATACGCGTTCGCCCTCATACTGATTACTCTCGCTTTTCCCGCCGAGCGCCGGCAACGGTGGTGGCGCTCGGCGGTGAGAGACGAGCGTAATCAGTATCAGGCGTACGCCAGGCGGAGTTCGATCAGGTTCGCCGTGCTCTTGATCTCGTCGACGTACCCCTGTCGGTCTCCGTCCGTCGCGAGCTGACTCTTCGGGACGGAGATGCTGATTGCGCCCTTCACGACGCCCTCGTCGGTGAGTATGGGTGCACCCACACAGCGCAGTCCGCGCCAGTTCTCCTCGTCGTCGAACGCCCACCCGCGCTCTCGGACCTCGTCGAGTTCGTCGTACAGTTCCGCTTCGTCGGTGATCGTGCTCTCCGTCGCCGCCGGCAGCCCCCGTTCGTCGACGATCTCCTCGACGCGGGACCGTGGGAGGTGTCCGAGTATCGCTTTCCCGAGCGCCGAGTTGTGCAGCGTGAGCTGACTGCCGACGTGCGTGTCGATCTCGACGGCGTCCGCTCCTTTCGCGCGGTAGAGCACGGTACCCAGGCCCCGCTCGTGCGTCGCCAGCGTCACGAGCGCTCCGGTATCCTCGGCGAGCCGATCGAGTTTGGGCTTCGCCGCCTCGTAGAGGTCGATCTCGTTCCGGAGCACGCCGCCGATGTGGAGGAACTGCAGACTCAGCCGGTACTCCTCGCCGTCTTTCACCACGTACTCGTGTTCTCGGAGCGTACTCAGGTGGTTGTGGACGGTGCTCTTGTTCAGGTCCAGTTCCTCGGCCACCTCCCCGAGGTGCGCCGACCGACGCCGTTTGAGGAGGTCGATGATCTCGACCGTCTTCTCCAGGGATTTGATCGGGTGGTTCGCGGGGGCGGTCATCGGTTCCCTCTCGGGGCCGGACCCACATCAACGTTTAGTATCGGATAACGCTATGCCGGATTCTGATTCGGTACCGGAGTCTGACCCGACGTTGATCGCGCCGTCGCCGACGAAGTGTGGTATCTTCCCTGTCTCTCTCCGTTTGGTCGGCATAACCGGCGTACAGTCTGTTTCACATTGCAGAACGCCACGGACGCCCGAACCGCCAGTGACTGCCGCGTTCGCTCCGCTCGCTCGCCGTGCTCACCCGCGAGAACGGGGCCTTCCGCGGTAATTTTAATACCGCCCCGACGGAGGTCTGAAAACGTAACTATGAGTACAGATCGACACTACGCCCGCGAGTTCGTGCGGACGTTCTTCACGTCGCCGACGGCCGTGCAGGGCGAAGACGACTCCGCGAAGATGCTCCGGAGCGCGGCGCAGTTGCGGGGGATGCAGGCCCCGGACGTCTGGGTGCCGGACAACGAGGACGCCACCGCGCCGTCGATGCGCGAGGAGGGGATCGAGAACATCATCGAGGTCGTCGCCGAGCACGGCGCGGACTTCCCGGGCGAGATCCACCCGCGCGTCGTCTGGCACCGCGAGGATCCGGCGACCCGCTACCAGGGGTTCCAACAGATGTTGCGGGTCGCGCGCTCCGATACGGGCGCGATCGAGCATATCGACGGGTTCGTCATTCCCGAGGTCGGCGACGTCGACGACTGGAAGAAGGCCGACGAGTTCTTCACCATCGTCGAAGAGGAGTGCGGACTCGCGGTGGGAAGCCTCTCGATGTCCGTGATCGTCGAGTCCGGCGAGGCCGAACTGGCGATGGGCGACCTCCGCACGGAGATGGGCAAGCCCTCGAACAACCTCGAACGGCTGTTCCTGCTCGTCGACGGCGAGGTCGACTACACCAAGGACATGCGCGCGATGACGCCGACGGGTGAGCTGCCGCCGTGGCCCGAACTCCGGCACAACACCTCCCGCGGGGCCAGCGCCGCGGGGCTGATCGCGGTCGACGGCCCCTACGACGACATCCGCGACGTCGCGGGCTACCGCGAGCGGATGGAGGACAACCGCGCGAAGGGGATGACCGGAATCTGGTCGCTGACGCCCGGCCAGGTCGTCGAGGCGAACAAGGCGCCGCTCCCCCCCGAGAGCGGCCGGTGGCTGCTGGAGGTCGGCGGGGAGGAAGTCGCCCTCGACGCCGACGGCGACGAGCAGGTCTACGACGGCGACGAGGTGGGCCTCGACGTGGTCGGCGACGGCGAGTACGCCCTCCGCGTCGGCGGCGACGAGCGCGTCCTCGACGAGGACGAACTGGAGGAGAGACTGCTGGATATGACCGCCTACGTCCCGAGCCTGGACGACATCGTCGACTCGATGGAGGAGTTCGAGGCGGCCAAGGAGGCCGGCCGCGGCGCCATCGCGATGACGCAGGCGACGACGCTCGTGATCGACGGCGTCAGCGTCGACGTCAGCAAGGATCGGATGTGGGACGAGGCGACGTATCAGGCCGCCCAGACCCCGATCACGCTGTTTCAGGACGTCTACGAACACCGTCCCGACCAGCACGAAGACCTCGAAGAGACGTACGGCGCGGACGTCGTCGAACGGGCGACCACAGTCGGGAACTGACCTCGGGGGGACGCCCCCGACAGGGCGGCCGCGTTCCTCGGCGCGCCGCTGACCGGTCGCAGTCGTCGGTCGATGCGCCCCTGTTTACGCCGCCGTGCGGATGCTTACCGCCCGGACGTAGAGTGATCACCTCCCGGGCGTAGATTGATTACCGTCCGGCAGTACTCTGAGCTATGCCCGGACAACCGGACTCGTACGACTACGTCGTCGTGGGCGCTGGAACCGCAGGCTGTGCCGTTTCGACCCGATTATCCGCGGACTCCGATCGGAGCGTCCTCGTCTTGGAGGCCGGCGAACCCGACCACGACCGCTCGATCCACGTCCCCGCGGAGGTCGGCAACCTGTTCAAGAGTTCCGTCGACTGGGAGTACTACACCGAGCCGCAGGCGGAGATGCACGACCGCGAACTCTACTGGCCGCGCGGGAAGACCCTCGGCGGGTCGAGTTCGATCAACGCGATGATTCATATCCGCGGCCACCCCGGCGACTTCGACGAGTGGGCCGAGATGGGCAACGACGGCTGGAGCTACGAGGAACTGCTCCCGTACTTCAAGCGCAGCGAGAACTGCCGGGCACGCAGAACGGCGTACCACGGCGTCGGCGGCCCGCTGAACGTCACCGAACTGGAGTCGCCGTACCACCTCTCGCAGGTGTTCGTCGACGCCGGAATCGCGGCCGGGTACTCCCGGAACTACGACTTCAACGGGGGCGAGCAGGCCGGCGTGGGGCTGTATCAGGTGACGCAGAAGGACGGCGAGCGCCACAGCGCCGCCGACGCGTACCTCAAGCCGGCGCTCTTAGAGCGGTCGAACCTGACGGCGCGGACCGGCGCGCAGGTCACAGAGCTCCTGTTCGACGGCGACCGCGTCGTCGGCGTGGAGTACGACGACGGTACCGGTCGACAGACCGTCCGTGCCGAGGAGGAGGTGATCCTGTCGGCGGGCGCGATCAACACGCCGCAGTTGCTGCTGCTGTCGGGGATCGGCCCCGCCGACCACCTCCGGTCCCACGGCGTCGACGTCGCGGTCGACCTTCCGGGGGTGGGTCGCAACCTGCAGGACCACCTCCTCGTCGCCGTCAACTACTCCTGTACGGGGACGACCACCCGCGACGACACGGGGACGCTCGACGACGTCGTCGAGTACCACGTCCAGGGCTCCGGGCGCCTGTCCTCCAACGGCGGCGAGGCCGGCGGGTTCGTCCGCTCGGACCCGACGCTCGACCGACCGGACATCCAGTTCCACTTCGGGCCGGGGTACTTCATGCGGCACGGGTTCGAGAACCCCGACGAGGGGCAGGGTTTCTACATCGCGGCGACGCAGGTCCGCCCGGAGAGCCGCGGGCGGATCGAACTGACCTCCGACGACCCCTTCGACGACCCGGCGATCGACCCGCGGTATCTCACCGAGCGCGAGGACGTGGACACGATGGTCGAGGGCGTCCGACGCGCCCGGGAGGTCGCGCGGGCGGAACCGTTCGACGAGTACCGCGGCGAGGAGGTGTGGCCCGGGGGCGACGTCGAGAGCGACGAGGCGATCGCCGAGCAGGTCCGCGAGCACGCACAGACGATCTATCACCCCGTCGGGACGTGCAAGATGGGCGACGGCGAGACGGCCGTCGTGGACGAACGGCTCCGGGTTCACGGCGTCTCGGGGCTCCGCGTCGTCGACGCCTCGGTGATGCCGCGGATCGTCGGCGGGAACACGAACGCGGCGACGCTCGCGATCGCGGAGAAGGCGGCGGACCTGATCACCGAAGACGAGTAGCAGGACCCGCGGACGGTGCTCGGTCCCGAGCGGTCCGGTCCGGCTTTCTCGTCCGGCCGAAGGCGTCCGATCCGACTTCTCTATCTGACCGGGCGGACCCTTTCCGGTATCACCACCGGGCCGACGGGAGATGATCTCCGCCCCGACGAAACGGACCGAAACGCCCCGGACTGAAACGGAACGGACCGGAACAGAACGGACCGAAACGGAACGATACACCGGTCCCAACGGAACGATTATTATCGTTCGATCACTCCACCCAGGCGCTATGAAATTAGGACGATTCGTCGTCGACACCCACGTCCACGGACAGCGACACGCGGTCAGGTTCAGCCAGAGCGACGAGGACGCCGAGTACTCCAGGCTCGGCGAACTGATGCACACGGCGACGCCGGCCGACGAGGCGGACGACGACGACGCCGTCATCGTCTACGACAACTCCGATCGGCTCGTCTACGACATGGATTCCTACGGGGTCGACATGTGTCTCCTCCTCCCCGCCTTCGGGATGACGAACGAGATCAACAAGCAGATCATCGACGAGCACCCCGAGAAGTTCGTCGCCTGCGCGTACCCCGTACAGACGAAGAAGGCGGCGATGCGTGGCGAGGAGGAGTGGACCGCAGAGCGGGCGGCCGCGGAACTCGACGAGGTGCTCTCCTGGGACGGGATGGTCGGCATCGGCGAGTTCATGCCCTCGGACCCGACGCTCGAAGAACGGCTGACGTGGCGCGAGCGCAAGGAGCGGATCCGGCCGTTCTTCGACGTCGCGGCCAAGCACGACGTGCCGATCCGCTGGCACCCCGGCGCGGCCTCCGGGTATCAGGCGGGCGGGCTCAGAGAGCAGGACAAGCTCCCGGACTGGCGCGACCCGCTCAACGCGACCGACATCCTCGCGGAGTACCCCGACGTCGACCTCGTCTTCGAACACGGCGGGATCCAGGGCCACTGGCGGTACAACGTCGAGCGCGCGTGTATGGTCGCCCAGCAGCACGACAACGTCTACCTCGAAGTGGGCCTGTGGTGGGACGACATCCTCAACCGGCCGATGAACGACCCCGACATCGGCCCCGATCAACTGCTCTGGGGGACCGACTGGGGCGCGTCGATGATCGCGAAGTCGAACAACTCCGAGAGCCCGATGGACTTCCCGTCGATCCGGTGGGAGCAGTTCAGCAGCGACGGCGTTCCCGCTCACCAGCCGGACTACTGGGGAACCTCCCTGCGGATGCTCAACAAGTACGCGATGGACCACGACGTCCCGCAGGACGAACTGAACAAGATCCTCGGCGGGAACTTCTGTGATCTCTACGACATCGAGCCGCCGCACAAGCGTCTCTTCCCCGAGTTCATCGAGCAGTGAGATGAACCGGATTCACAACCAACTCCCGGCGCTGAAGGACCTCTCGGCGCACAACGCGGCCAAGAGCGGCGACTCGATCGCGTTCGAGGACGCCGACGAGTCGGTCACCTGGGCCGAGTTCGAAGAGCGCAGTCGCGAGGCGGCGAACGTCTTCGGCGAGTACGTGAGCAAGGGCGATCGGATCGCGTTCCTCTCGAAGCCCTCGGTCGAGCACGCGATCCTGTTCAACGGGGCGCTGAAGGCCGGTGCCGTGACGACGAACCTCCACAACCGCATCGCGCCCGACTCGTTCCGACAGTGTCTCGACAAGACGAAACCGAAGATCGCCGTCGTCGACAGCGAGCTCTCCGAGTCGTTCGCGGCGATGGTCGGGAGCGAGCAATTGGAGCGGCTCACGGCCGTGTTCAGTACCGGAGAACCGAAACAGGCGTACGAGACGGCGCTCTCGCCGCGACTCGCCGACGCGGAACCGGTCGCCCCGGACGTGCTCGTCGAGGAGGACGATGTCGTGACGATCGCGTGGACCTCCGGCAGCACGGGCCACCCCAAGGGCTGGTGTCACACGAACCGGACGATGTTCCTCAAGGGGATGGAACTCGGCACGCGCTCGGGCTTCACCCGCTCGGACAAACAGCTGGTCGTCAATCGACCCTCCTTTCTCATCTGGACGAGCTTTCTCACCCGGTCGCTGCTCGGGTGTGAGAGCACCTACTATATGCCCGAGTGGGACCCCGAACGGTGGCTGGAGATCGTCGACGAGCGAGACATCACGCGGGCCGTGCTCGTCCCGACGATGTGGAACGAGATCCTCGAGAGCGGTCCCGAGGACTACGATCTGGCGTCGCTCCGATCGATCAACTCCACCGGCGAGAAACTGAGCCCGACGACGCTGAACGACCTCCGCGAGCGGATCTGTGAGAACATCACGCAGTCGTACGGCTCGACGGAGATCCACTCGACGGTCCTCTACAACAACGAACTGACCGAGGAGCGAATCGAGAGCGTCGGCAAGCCCCAGTCGGGGACCGAAGTGCGAATCGTCGATCCGGACGGGACGGTCGACGACACGCTCGACCCGAACGAGAGCGGCGAGATCGTCGTCAAGAGCTACCAGGCGCCCGCGTGGATGTGGGAGGACGAGCGCGGCGAGGCCGCGTTCGAGGAGGGCTGGTGGCGCTCCGGCGACAAGGGTTACCTCGACGAGGAGGGCTTTCTCTACATCGAGGGCCGCATCGACTTCCAGATCAAATCGCGGGGCGTGAAGATCACTCCCGCGCCCATCGAAGAGGAACTGGAGCGACACCCCGAGGTCACGAACGCGGCCGTCGTCGGCGTCGACGACGAGGAGTACGGCCAGAAAGTCACGGCCATCGTCGAGGGGAGCGGCGACCTGACCGAAGACATCCTCGACGCCTGGATGCAGGACAGCGAGAGCGTCGCCGACCACGAGCGCCCCCGCGCGTATCACTTCGTGACGGCGATCGATCGGACGCCGAGCGGGAAACTCGACCGGCAGGGGACGAAACACAGACTGGGACTCGATCGATAGACCGGGTCGCCCCTTCCCTCGCGACCCGCCCGCAAGCGACTCCCGACCGTCCGGCGCGACACTGGGGCAGCGTTTTTGATCAATACACTACATAAATATAATATAATATAAATTATCTAAGAAAAAAAATAAATAAAATATTTACTATTTGTACTGTCGTTCCTGTCCAGTACGGCTTGAGATCAAAATCCCGAATTTGAGGCGCTAATAGCGGCTTATAAGGTCTAATTTCATATAAACGAGTATATTATTCGATGAGTAAACCGGGAATAACGAGCAAATACATATACAAAATTATCATCACAGAATTATTAGTGCTTTCAGATACTATTTGTTTCCAGTCAATTCAACTCGCAGGAGTCGAACAAACAACTAAGCGACTTCCGTACGTACTCCGAGGGGAGATGAAGTACCTTGTCGCCGTCGACGGTTCGGAATCGAGCACCGAGGCACTCGAGTACGCGCTCGACCTCGCGACGCGTGCCGGTGGGTCTCTCGTCGTCGCGTACGCCGTCGAACCGCGCGTCCTCGTCGAGGGCGGTGAAGAGGCACCGACGAACGCCGAGGTCGGACAGCGGATCTACACCGAGGACATCGAGGTCGCCGAGGAGCGCGGCGAGGAGGTCCTCGAAGATGTCCGCGACCGGGCCGAAGAAGCGGGCGTCGCGGTCGAGACGACGCTCCTCTACGGCGACCCCGTCGACACCGTCGCCGACTACGCCGAGGACGAGGGCGTCGACGGAATCGTCGTCGGCCACCGGGGGCTCTCCGGTCGTGTCGAGGGGATGGTCGGCAGCGTCGCGAAGGGACTCGTCGGGCACGCGACCGTGCCCGTGACGGTCGTCAAGTGACCGACCGGACGCTCGAACTCGACGGCACGGACGGCGGGGGACAACTCGTCCGAACGGCGCTCACGCTCTCGGCGCTCGACGCCCGGCCGTTCCGGATGGAGAACGTCCGCGGGGACCGGCCGAACCCCGGACTGAAGCGGCAGCACCTCGCCTGCGTCGACCTCCTCGCGGCCCTCGTCGACGCCGACGTCTCCGGTGCGGAGGTCGGATCGGAGACGCTCGAATTCGACCCCGGCGACACGTTCGACGACGCCCTGCCCGAGGCGTTCGACGACGTCCCGCTCGACGCCTCCGACGACACCGCACCCGATCTGACGGACCTCGCGGTCGACGTCGGGACCGCCGGCAGCGTCACGCTCGTCGCCGACACGCTGCTTCCGCTCGCCGTTCGGTTGGACGCCCCTGTCAGCGCCCGACTCGTCGGCGGGACCGACGTGAAGTGGTCGCCGCCGGCGGATTACCTCCGATACGTCAAGCTCCCGATGCTCGGAGCCTGCGGCCTCGACGCGACGGTCGACGTGGAGCGGCGCGGGTTCTACCCCGCCGGCGGCGGCGAACTCGCCGTCGAGATCCGGCCGTCGACGCTCTCGCCGGTCGAACTCTCCCGAGAATCGGTCGAACCGCCTCGAAGCACCGTCCACGCCGTCGCCGCCGAGGCGCTCGAAGACGCCGAGGTCGCAGACCGGATCGCCGAGACGGCGGTCGAGGAACTGCGAGACCGAGGGATCGACGCCGACGCGTCCGCGACGACGGCGTACGTCGAGGCCGACTCGCCCGGCGCGGTCGTCACTATCGTCGCGGGGCCCGCAGCCGACGAGGAGACGGCGTCGGCTCGATCGGGGGACGACACGCCGCCGCGTCCCCGTCCCGGCTTCTCCGCCTACGGCGAGCGGGGCGTCCCCTCCGAGGACGTCGCGGCCGACGCCGTCGACTCGCTGGAGCGGTGGCACGAGGCGGACGCGCCGGTCGACGCTCACCTCGGCGACCAGCTCGTCGTGTGGCTCGCGCTCGGCGGCGGGACCGTGCGGATCCCCCGGGTCACCGACCACGTCCGTACGAACGTCGAACTCGTTCGAGCCTTCGGCTACGACGTGTCGATCGAGAGAAGAACGGAGGGGTCGGAAGCGACGCTGTCGGCACCGACGCCGTCGTCCTGAGTCCGCTTTCGGCGTACAGAACGGCGAGAACGGCGAGAAGCCCGCTCAGGGCGCGTAGTAGTACTCGCCCTGCTTCTTCTGCTTCCGGTCGAGTTGGGACTCCGGCTTGTTGATCCGGGGGCGTCGGGTCCGCTCGTCGCGTCGGAACGTGATGTCGAGGTCCGAGAGGAAGTCGTTCATCCCCGCGCGCATCTCCTGGGGCGTCGCGGCGTGGCCGTACTCGGAGGGCTCGCCGTCGAACACCATCAGGCGGTCCGCAAGCAGGTCGATCATGTAGATGTCGTGATCGATCACGAGCACCGTCTCGTCGTGGTTCTCCGCGTATCTACGGATCGCGCTCGTCGCCTGCACGCGCTGTTCGACGTCCAGGTGGGCCGAGGGCTCGTCCATCACGTAGAGGTCGGCGTCCTCGGAGAGACACGCCGCGATGGCGACGCGCTGGCGCTCGCCGCCGGAGAGGTCGTCGAGGTTCCGCTCCATGATCCGCTCCAACTGGAGCGGGTTCGCCACCTCCGTCTTCCAGTAGGAGGTACCGAAGTCGTCCGTAATGGAAGAGAGGAACGCGTCGACGCGCATCGGCTGGTCGATCTCGATGTACTGAGGCTTATACGAGATGTCCAGTCGGAAGTCGAGGTCGCCCTCGTCGGGTTCGAGCGCGCCCGTGAACAGTTTCGCGAGGGTGGACTTCCCGATCCCGTTGGGGCCGACGACGCCCAGCACCTCCGACTCGTAGATCGTGCCGCTCTCGACGTCGAGGGAGAACTCGCCCTCGCCGTAGGACTTCGAGAGTTCGGGGTACTCCACGAGCGGCGTCGCCTTCGAGGTCTCACGCGGGGCGTGCTCGTGGAACTCGATCTCCTCGGGGCGGATCCGCATGTTCTCGTTGGAGAGATAGCCCGTGAGGTACTCGTTGATGCCGTTCCTGACCGATTTCGGGTCGGTGATCACGCCGAACGCGCCGGGTTCACCGTAGGCGACGTGCAGCGTGTCGGCCAGCAGATCGAGGATGGCGAGGTCGTGTTCGACCGCGAGCACCGCGCGGTCCTCCTCCTCGGCGAGTTCGCGGATCAGCCGCGCCGCCGTGACGCGCTGGCCGATGTCCAGGTACGGAGAGATCTCGTCGAGGAAGTAGAAGTCGCGGTCGCGGGCGAGCGTGGCCGCGAGCGCGACCCGCTGGAGTTCGCCGCCCGAGAGCGTGTCGAGCGGCTGATCGACGACCGGACGGATGCCCAGCCGATCGATGTAGTCGTCGAGCGCGCCGCGCTCGTCGGTCGACTCCAGCAGTTCGATCGTCGTGCCGTCGAACTGCTTGGGGAGCTGATCGACGTACTGGGGCTTGCGCGCGATGGTGACGTCGCCCGCCTGAACCCGCTCGATGTACGTCTGTAACTCGGTCCCGCGGAAGCGGTCGAGGACGGCCTCCCAGGAGGGCTCTTCGTCGTACGTGCCGAGGTTCGGCGTGATCTCGCCGGCCAGCGCGCGGACGGCGGTCGTCTTCCCGATCCCGTTCGGCCCGAGAATCCCCGTCACCTTCCCGGATTCGGGGACCGGGAGCCCGTAGAGCGCGAAGGCGTTCTCGCCGTAGCGGTGGACCGGGTCGTCTTCGAGTTCCGTCGGGAGGTTGATGATCTCGATCGCGTCGAAGGGGCACTTCTCGACGCAGATCCCGCAGGACTCGCCGAGACAGACCTCCTCGGAGATCCGGACCTGGTCGGGGTCGCCGTCGAAGGGCTCGTCCTCCTCGTAGTACTCCCCGCGGGTGACGATGCACTCCTTTCCGGTTCGGTTCGGCGGACAGTAGCTCGCGCACTCGTAACTGCAGCGGTCGGGCTGACACCGGTCCAGATCCACGACCGCGATGCTGTCGTCCGCCATCGTCTACAGCGCGACCCCTTCGGTCAGGAGCACGCCGAACGTGATGAACCACAGCGTGAACGTCATGAACGCCACGTAGAGGTAGTCTTTCGCGCCGAACTCGGAGATGTCGATCCCGACGACGCGAAGGATCGGGAACTGGGCGAGCACGAACGCCACGACGTAGAGCAGCGACTGCTGGCTGGCCGCCGCGGCGACGCTGGTCCCGACGAACCTGGCCGACACCAGCGCGGCGACGACGCCGGCGAGGCAGGCGAGCGTGGTGACCGTGACGCCCCGAAGGTGATCGGAGAGTCCGCTCTGCGTTTCCGTAGCCATACGTACGCCTCCGATACCCGGCGTCAAAAGCCGTTCGTTCCCGCGCCGCCTCGGAGCGACCCGGACGGATCCGGGGGGGAAAGCTCTCCCGGCGCCCACCGTCGACGGCATTCGAAGTCGTTAAGAACGCCACGAGGGAAGTGCAGGCAACTCGCTGGTCGAACGGGACGCCAGCGGGCACCCGAGGAATCGGGACGAAATGTGGGTCGGCGTCGAACGCCGCCCGAATCGAAAGCGCCCGTGGTGAAACCAATGGCACGAAGCTTCTACTCTCACATCAAGGAAGCGTGGAAACAGCCCGGCGACGGCAAGCTCGCCGAGCTGCAGTGGCAGCGAAAACAGGAGTGGCGCGACCAGGGCGCCATCGTCCGCGTCGACCGACCGACGCGCCTCGACAAGGCCCGCGAACTCGGCTACAAGGCCAAGCAGGGCATCGTCGTGGCCCGCGTCTCCGTCCGCAAGGGCAACGCCCGCAAGCAGCGGTTCAAGGCGGGCCGGCGCAGCAAGCGCCAGGGCGTCAACCGGATCGGCCGCCGCAAGAGCATCCAGCGCATCGCCGAGGAGCGCGCCGCGCGGAAGTACCCGAACCTCCGCACCCTGGCCTCCTACTGGGTCGGCGAAGACGGCTCCCAGAAGTGGCACGAAGTGATCCTCGTCGATCCCGAGCACGGCGCGATCCAGAGCGACGACGACCTCAACTGGATCTGCAGCGACGACCACAAGGGCCGCGCCTTCCGCGGTCTGACCAACGCCGGTCGTTCCAACCGCGGTCTCCAGAACCGCGGGAAGGGCGCCGAGCACACCCGTCCGAGCATCTCCTCGGACCGACGCCGCGGCAAGTAACCGGAACGGCACCGACGAACCCCCGCGGATCACGTTCTCGCGTTTCTTCGACCCCGTAGCGATCGCCCCGGAGAGATCGCTCGACTGTGCCTATGACTGTTCGCGTCGATTCAAGAACGCGAGAACGACCCTCACGCTTTTTTAGGATCGATTCACGACTGGCCGCGTATGGCAGCCGAAGCCGAAACCGAGTGTCCGAAGTGCCGCTCCACAGACATCGAATCCGAGGCCGACGGGCCGAACGTGTGTCAGAACTGCGGGCTCAGGTGGCAGGGCTAGGCGTCGGATCCCTTCACCCGATTGTCGGCCGGTATAGTAGCGCTTGCAAGCCTTCACTCACTCGATCGCACGACAGCGTGCAATCGGATGAGCAATGAGTTGCAAACGCTACTATGTTCACACTGTCGGACGTCAGCGCGTGGCGTATCAGAACGGCGCGTCCGTGTGTCCGGACGTGGCCTCGTCGCCGACGCCGCCTGGACCCTCCGAGGAGGGCCCTCCGTCGTCTCCGTGTCCGTCGGCGACGGGGCCGTCCCAGGCGTCGAACCCGCCGCGGAGGCTCGACACGTCGGCGTCGAGACGCTCCGAGAGGACCGCCGCCACCCGCTTCGAACTCTTCCCGACGTAACAGGAGACGACGACCTCCTCGGCCGCCGCCCAGGGCGCGTCGAGCGCCGCCGGCGACAGGCGGTTCGGCGGCACGTTCACCGCGCCCTCGATGTGTCCGGCCGCGTACGACGAGGGGTCCCGGATGTCGACGACTGCGACGTCCCCGTCGTGGAGGCGCGACTTCAGCTCCTCGGGCGTCGTTTCGGTCACCATAACCGTGCCTTCGTCGCGTCGTGGAAACGCGCTTCGGTCCGCGGTCGCTCCGCGGTCGCATCGGTTGCGGTCCCCTCCCGCCGCGCTGGCCCGTTCTCGGTCTACTCGCGCGGATCCCGATCCGGCCCCGGATACTCCCCGTCCGTGACTTCCCGGTATAGGCTCTCGGGGTCGAAGAGCGTCGCGAACGCGCCCGGACGCCGGGCGCTCACGGAGAGCCGGCTGCCGAGGGTCGCTCCCGCCTTCGCCGAGAGCAGGCGTTCGTCGTAGGAGAGCAGATGCATCGCGCCGCCGCGGTAGGCGGTCGCGAGCGCCGGATGATCGCCGCTCGGGTGCGCGACGAACTCGCACCACTGCGAGACCCGCTCGCGCCACGCGCTCGCGAGGTCCGCGTCGGCGAGTTCGGCGACGGCGGTCTCGGCGTCGTCGACGAGGGGACCGCTCGCGACGAGCGTCGTCCAGGAGTGTCTCCTGAGGTGATCGAGCGCGCGCCGCGCGTCGCCGTCACAGAACAGGTCCGCGGCGAGCACGTCGGCGTCGGCGACGACCCGCGCGGGGCTGGACTCGGCGGGCGACGACGTCTCCGCACCGGCCGCGTCCGCCCCACCGGCCGTGTTCGCCTCGTCGCCCGCCCACCCCGTCGAGTCCGATCCGTCTCCGCTGCCCGTCGGCGCCGTCGACTCCGATCCGTCTCCGTCGCGCTCGGCGGACGCCCTGACCGCGTCGAGCGTCTCACGGACCGCGGTCTCGTCGACGTCGTACTCGGCCGCCCGCTCGAAGAGCGCGCTCCACGACTGCATACGTCGACGTGCGTCGCCGCACGCAAGAAGCCTGGCGGTTCGATAGCTGCGATCTGCCGCGGTTTTCGCCCACCGGAGCGAAAAGTCTCTCCGCGTCAGCGATTCCGGCTCAAACGAGGAGCTGGATGTCGGCGTCGGCCATGTCCTGGATGGCCGTCGCGGCGCCGACGCCGGTCGTGACGCCGTCGTAGAAGTCGTCCTCGTCGTAGTCCATCAGCTCGATCGTCATCTGGCAGGCCTGGAACTCGACGCCCATGTCCAGGGAGGTCTCGATGAGTTCCTCGATGGTCGCGGTGTCGTTGTCGTCGATCCGCTTTTCCATCATCGAGGTCGTCACGCGGTCCATCCCGGGGAGCGCGCCGACGACGTTCGGGACGGGCATGTTGGGGTTGCCGACCGAACTGAGCTTGAGGTTCTTCGAGCGCTCCTCGTGGAGGATGTCGAGCCCCCAGAACGTGTGGAACACCGTCACGTCGTAGCCGAACGCGGCGGCCGTGCTGGCGAGGATGAGCGGGGGATACGCCATGTCGAGGGTCCCCTTCGTCGCGACGATGGACATCTTCTTCGTCCCCTCGTCGGCGGCGACCTCCGAGAGCTGTGCTTCGAGCTCCTCGACGCGCGCGGCGAGTTCCGCGCGCGAGGGGGCCTCCTCGGCGTCGCCGTCGGGCGCGTCGCCGGCCGTCGAGTCTGGTGTGTCCGTGCTCATCGTTAGAAGCTGAACACCTGATCCGCGTCCTCGACGGCCTCGAGGAAGGTGGCTGCACCCGCGAACTTCGTGGTGAGCGAGTCGTCGATGGCCTCCTGGTCCCACGCGAGCATATCGAGCGTCGTCGTGCAGGCGACCGTCGTGACGAGGTCGCCGCCGTCGGCGACGAAGGCGTCGAGCAGGTCGTAGGGGTTCGGCATCCCCTCGTCGAGGAGCGCCTGGATCTCCGAGACGTCCTTCTCGCCCTCCAGCAGGTGCGTCAGTCCGTCGAACGTGAAGTAGACGAGCACCTCGGTGTCGGAGGCGAGGGCGGTGTGTCCGAGGTTCATCGCCATCGCGAGGCTCTTCGGACTGTCGCTGTCGACGATTATTCCGATCTTGTCCATCGTGGTCACTCCGTCTTGCGCACGTAGTGTTTGTACACCTCGTCGCCTTCCTCCTGGTCGAGCATCTCGACGCCGTCTGTACCGGCCGCCCAGCCGTCGAGGTCGCTCATACTTCCGGGGTCGGTCGCCAGAACCTCGAGGACCTCTCCCTCGGAGAGGTCGTCGATGGCGGATTTCGTCTTGACAACCGGCATCGGGCACGATGCGCCTTTCACGTCGAGCGTCTCCGCAATGTCGAATTCTACACTCATGGGATATCTGCTCCGTGTTACGTATTGGAGCTAACGCACAATATTGGTTCGGTGATTAAAAGAATGTCGATTCTTGTGGAGACAGCGAACTACTATGTCGGACAGTCGCGAACGAACGCACGCGAGCGCGGCTATCACCCCTTCCGTCACCTTCACCAACGAGGGGTGATTCCGTCAACGAGGGTCTCGTAGCAATTCACAGATCCGCCCGGAGCCGATTTTCTCGGGTGCACTCACCGAACTTGTATTGTACAATCAGTGAACTACTATGCAAATATTTTTGTGCGCTCACCCAGTACGAACGGGTACACGACATGAATCCCGAAGACCTGCCGACGCCCGAGGCGGAGGTCGACTCCGTCTCCCCCGAAGCGCTGAAAGAGCAGATCGACGCCGGCGAGGACGTCACCCTCCTCGACACCCGGATGCAGTCCGATTACGAGGAGTGGCACATCGACGGCGACAACGTCACCTCGATCAACCTCCCGTACTTTCACTTTCTGGAGGACGACATCGACGACGACGTCCTCGAGCAAGTGCCCGCCGACCGCGAGGTCACCGTCCTCTGTGCGAAGGGCGGCGCCAGCGAGTTCGTCGCCGGCGCCCTCAAAGCCCGCGGCTACGACGTCGACCACCTCGAAAACGGCATGAACGGCTGGGCCGAAATCTACGAGCGCTACGAGGTCACCGACTACGACGGTGCCGGCACGCTCTATCAGTACCAGCGGCCCTCCTCGGGCTGTCTCGGCTACCTCTTGGTCGACGGCGGCGAGGCCGCCGTCGTCGACCCCCTGCGAGCGTTCACCGACCGCTACCTCGACGACGCTGCCGAGTTAGACGCCGAACTCACCTACGCGTTCGACACCCACATCCACGCCGACCACATCTCCGGCGTGCGCAATCTCGACGCCGAAGGCGTCGAGGGCGTCATCCCCGCTGCGGCCGTCGACCGCGGCGTCACCTACGCCGACGAACTCACGACCGCCGAAGACGGCGACACGTTCAGTGTCGGCGACGCGACCGTCGAGACCGTGGCCACGCCCGGACACACGACGGGCATGACGTCGTACCTGCTGGACGAGAGCCTGCTGGCGACGGGCGACGGCCTGTTCGTCGAGAGCGTCGCCCGGCCGGACCTCGAAGAGGGCGACGAGGGCGCCCCCGACGCCGCGCGGATGCTCTATGAGTCCCTCCAAGAGCGCGTGCTCTCCTTACCCGAGGAGACGCTCGTCGGCGGCGCGCACTTCAGCGACGCGGCAGAGACCGCCGAAGACGGGACGTACACGGCGCCGATCGGCGAGCTGAAAGCGGACATGGACGCGCTGACGATGGAGGAAGAGGAGTTCGTGGAGTTGATCCTCTCGGACATGCCGCCGCGGCCGGCGAACTACGAGGAGATCATCGCGACGAACCTCGGACAGAACGCCGTCGACGACGAGGAGGCGTTCACTCTCGAACTCGGCCCGAACAACTGCGCCGCCAGCCAGGAGTCCCTCGCCGGTGACTGACGCGAACGACGCTAAAACACACGACTCAACAACACACGACCCAACAACACACGAATGGTAACAGATCCACTTCCACTGCAGTTGGTCGCCGAACTGTTCCCCAACGGGATCAGTCGCTACGCCGTCGGGGGCCTCCTCGTCGGACTCGGCGTGACGGTCATCTACATCGGGACCGGCATTCCCGCCGGCGCGAGCACGTTCCTCGAGTCGACGCTGTCGTACGTCTCCGACCAGTCGCGGTTCCAGAAGTACGTCTCCTCGCGGAACTGGCGCGTCGTCTTCACGCTCGGCATCATCCTGGGCGCGATGGCGTTCGCGGCGACGGTCCAATCCGGCGTCGTCACGACGTCGCTGTACGAACCCGGCACGACCGGCGAACTGTACGAGGTCGCCGGCGTGACGTTCTGGACGACCGCCGTCCAGCCCTGGCGGCTGTTCTTCGGCGGCATCCTGGTCGGGATCGGAACCCGGATCGGTAAGGGGTGTACGTCGGGCCACGGCGTCTGCGGCGTCGGTTCGGCGTCGAAGACCTCGCTCGTCGGCGTGGGGACGTTCCTGCTCGTCGCCATCGTGACCGCGCAGATCGTCGCCGCACTGGGGGTGAGTCCGTGATGAGCGAGGACCGACATCCCCTGTTCATCCCGCTGATTCTCGTCGGCGGGGTGATCTTCGGGTTCGGACTCGGATTCAGTCACATGGCGCGGCCGGAGGTCGTGCTCGACTTCCTCCAGTTCGAGGACCTCGGACTGCCGTTCGTGATGTTCGGCGCGGCGATCGTCTCCGGGATCGCCTTCGCGGTGCTGCCCCGGCTCCGAGACCGCGCACCGCTGACCGGGAACCGGTACGAACGGCGGCTGAAACCGTTCGACAGGAACGTCCTGATCGGCGGCGCGATATTCGGGGTCGGCTGGGGGCTCTCGGGCATCTGTCCCGGTGCGGCCTACGCCAGCCTCGGTATCGGTAACGTCACGATCCTGTGGGCGCTCGCCGGGATGTTCGTCGGCGCGTACCTGCAGGGCTACTGGCGGAGCTGAGCCTTTTCCTTCCCGAACCGTCGACTGACACGGACGCAGTCTGCCGGTCGTCTGACGCGGTTTTAAGTGTGGTACGGGAGAGCAACCGAGCGGGCGCGCACTCCCAGGGACGATCGACCCGTCCCGCATAACGGCCTCAGTTCCCATCCTCCCACCGCGCGCCCGACACGCGGACGTTGCACCCCGGTTCGACGGCGCGTCGTCGTCCCCCGCGACGACGCACCGAGAGGTTTCGCCCGTTCGAGTTCGATCGGAGTCTCGCCACTACTCGCCGAGGAGCGTCGCCCGCGCCCGTTCGAGTCCGTCGTCCTCGTCGTCGACGACGAGCGCGAGCTGATCGCCGGCCTCGATGACCGTCCCGGGCAGGGGTATCGTCATCGCCTCGCGCTTCCGGCCGTGGGCGTAGATCCGGCCGAAGTCGTCGAGGTCGACGTCGTTGACCTTCCGTCCGATCACCGGCGCGCCCTCCGGAATCGTCACCGTCGTGAGCCGCAACTGTTCGGTCAGCTCGCCGATCGCGTTGAAACTCCCCCCGAGAAGCGCCGTCTTCGCCCCCGCCGCGCCGAGTCGCTCGGGGTAGATGACCTCGTCGACGTCCTCCTCGTAGCGGTCGTAGATCTCCTCTCGGAAGTCCTCGCTGAT
Source organism: Halobellus limi (assembly GCF_004799685.1). Taxonomy (NCBI): domain Archaea; kingdom Methanobacteriati; phylum Methanobacteriota; class Halobacteria; order Halobacteriales; family Haloferacaceae; genus Halobellus; species Halobellus limi. The sequence goes on along the minus strand of NZ_CP031311.1, from coordinate 2,809,171 downwards.
CCGCATCGCCACCCGACAGCCGAACTCCTTGCCGATCATACAGGCGGCGAAGTTTATGTTGGGATCGCCGGTGAGCCCGCCGAGCGCGACGGCGTTCTCGACGCCCGCGCGCTTCAGCACCGCCTCGTTGCTCCCGTCGCCCTCGACGACCTCGAAGCCGGCCTCGCGGGCGCGGTCGGCCCTGTCGGGGTCGTTGTCGACGACCACGACCGGGTACCCCTCTTCGTGGAGAATCCGGGCGGTCCGCCTGCCGACTCGTCCGTACCCGACGACGATGAACGTCATATGCCAACGTAACACACTCCGAGTACAAAAGCGTGGACCCGTCAATTCGGGTGCGGCGGCTGGGGGTCGATCGACTCCGAGCGGCCTTCGGGTGCGTCGCTCGCGGCTACTCGTCCAACTGCTCCTGCCACTCCTGGACGGTCGCCATCAGCTCGATCGGCGACGTCTCGTTCAGATCCAGGTCGTCGAGCTCGGCGGCGATCGCTTCCAGTTCCGGTCGGCGCTCGCTCGCCGGCGACCCGCCACCGGCTGCCGCGTCCGCCGTCGCCGCCGTGTCCGCTCGACCGCCGTCGGCCGCGCTCGAGTCGCCGACGTCGGTCGCGCCTGCGTCGCCGGCCGGGTCGGTGCCGTCCGCGTCGCCGGCGGCGACCTCTCCCGGCCTTTCGCCGTCGACGAACCTCCCCTCCGAGAGGTCGAACACCGCCTGGGTGGGTTCGCCGCTTCCCCCGCCGCCGCTCCCGCGGGCCTCGATCGCCTCGTCGGCGCGGAGCCGCGCGAGCACCTCGTCGGCGCGGGAGACGACCGGATCGGGGACGCCGGCCAACTCCGCGACGTGGACGCCGTAGGAGCGATCGGTCGGTCCCTCCTCGATCGTCCGGAGGAACGTCACGCTCTCGCCGCCGTCGTCCACCGCCACGTGGACGTTCGCCACGCGTTCGAGGTGCTCCGCCAGCGACGTGAGTTCGTGGTAGTGCGTCGCGAACAGCGTCTTCGCGCGCACCTCGTTGTGCAGGTACTCCGTGGCGGCCCACGCGATGGAGATGCCGTCGTACGTCGCCGTCCCCCGTCCCACCTCGTCGAGGATCACGAGCGACTCCTCCGACGCCGAGTGGAGGATGTTCGAGAGCTCCTGCATCTCGACCATGAAGGTCGAGCGACCCTGCGCGAGTTCGTCGAGCGCGCCGACGCGCGTGTAGATCCCGTCGACGATGCCGACCGTCGCAGAGCGCGCCGGCACGAAGCTTCCGATCTGGGCGAGCAGCGTGATGAGCGCGACCTGGCGCATATACGTCGACTTGCCGCTCATGTTCGGCCCGGTGACGAGCAGGAACTCCCGATCGCCGCCCATATCGACCCCGTTCGGGACGAAGTCGGTCGTCTGCTCGACGACGGGGTGTCGTCCGGCGTCGATGTCGAGCGGTCCCGACGCCGTCAGTCCGGGGCGCACCCAGTCGTTGCCGGCGGCGTGCGTCGCGAGCGACGCCAGGGCGTCCACCTCCGCGAGCGCGCGGCCGACGTCTTGCAAGAGCGCCGCGCGTTCGGCGATCCGATCGCGGAGGTCGCAGAACAGCTCGTACTCCAGGTCGCCGCGGGCCTCCTCGAGCCGGAGGATCTCCCGCTCGCGCTCCTCGAGTTCGTCGGTGACGAACCGCTTCGAGTTCTTCAGCGTCTTGATCTCCTTGTAGTGCTCGGGCACCTCGCTCGCGACGGACTTCCCGACCTGGATGTAGTGACCGTCGGTCTTGTTGCGGTCGACCGTGACGTGGCTCAGGCCGTGCCGTCGCTTCTCGCGCTCGGCGAGCGTGTCGATCCACTCTTTCGCCTCGGCGTGGCGCGTCAGCAACTCGTCGAGTTCGTCGTCGTGGCCGCGGCGGAACAGGCCGCCCTGCGTCACCGTCTTCGGCGGGTCGTCGGCGAGCGCCGACTCCAGTTCCTCGCGGATCTCCCGGGCGGCCTCTCGGTCCGGGCGGTCCACGACGTCCGAAAGCGGCGACTCCGAAAGCGGCGACCCCTCGACGGCGTCGGCGACGGCGGGGAGGATCCCGAGCGTGTCCCGGACCGCGAGGAGGTCCGTGGCGTCTGCACTGCCGGACGTCGCGCGCGCGGCCAAGCGTTCGAGGTCGTAACCGCCGTCGAGCGCGTCGCGGACGCGTTCGCGGGCGAGCGCGGCCGACGCGAGCGCGTCGACGCAGTCGAGCCGTCGGTCCAACTCCTCGCGGTCGCGACGCGGGCGGGTCACCCACTCCCGGAGGAGCCGACCCCCGGGGCTCGTCACGGTGTGGTCGATCGTGTCGACGAGCGTGCCCGTCCGCTCGCCCTGCATCGTCTCTGTGAGTTCGAGGTTGCGCTGGGTCGTCGCGTCCAGTTCGAGGTGCTCGCTCGTCTCGAACGTCTGCAACCGCGTCATCGACGGCAGCACGCCCGCGCCGGTCTCCTCGACGTAGCGGAGCACCGCCCCGGCGGCCCGGATCGCGGGGGTCTCGTCGAGGCCGACGCTCGACAGCGTCTCGTTCCCGAACTGCGCCCCGAGCGCGTGCTTCGCTCGCCCCGGGGCGAACGCGTCGGCCTCGAACAGCGACACCGACGCGTCGGTCTCCTCGCGGAGGCGACGGGTGAGTCCGTCGTCGGCGCGGACGTCCGGTCCCGGGAGGATCTCGACCGGCGAGAAACGGTACAGCTCCGAGAGCGCGTCGTCGGCGTCGTCGGCGACGGTGACGAGGAACTGCCCGGTCGTCGCGTCCGCGAACGCCAGACCGATCCCGCCCGGCTCGCCTGCGGCGCCCGACCCGCCTGCGGCGCTCGAACCGGCCGATCCGCTGCCGCTGCTCCCGCCGCTCACGACGGCGGCGATGTAGCGCGCGTCGGCGTCGTCGGTTTCGAGGAGGGTCCCGGGCGTGACGACGCGCGTCACCTCCCGGTAGTGGTCGCCGCTCTCGTCTTCGAACTGGTCGGCGACGGCGACGCGGTAGCCGCGCTCGACCAGCGCCTTCAGATACGGCGTGAGGTCGTCGACCGGGACGCCGGCCATCGGGTACGACGAGCCGTGCGAGGACTTCTGTGAGACCTTCAGGTCCAACTCCGCTGCGACCAGTTCCGCGTCGTCGGCGAAGAATTCGTAGAAGTCGCCGCACTGCATCGTCAGCACGTCCGCGTCCGTCTCGGACTTCAGAGAGAGAAACTGCTCGACGATCCCCTGCGAGGTCATACCCGCACGTGGGCGTCTGGGCGATAAAACGCTGCGGTCTGGGGCCCGTCGGCCGTTTGCCCCACGTCGTACGTCTCCCCCGACGGAGGTTTATGTACGAACGGGCGGCCAGGGTCCCCGTGACGTAAGCGAGACCCCGCGTCGGGCCGCGGTTGTCCGGCACGTCGGCGCGGGACGAGGGCACGGCCGCCAGTCGGGCGAGGGCCTGGCGGCCGCGCCGAGCGGGTGCCGGCTGTTCGCCACGTCAGCCGAGAGCGATGCCGACGCTGTCGGTCGAGAGAGGTGTCGTCGCCGACGACTTCGGCGAGCGCAGAGCGTCGCCGTCGACCTCAGCGGTCGACCTCCCCCATAATCGTGTCGAGGCTGCCGAGCGTCGCGATCAGGTCCGGGATGTACTCGCCGCGGGCCATCTCGGGGAGCGCCTGCAGGTGCGAGAACGAGGGCCCCCGGATCTTGAACCGCGCGGGCGAGTCGGTGCCGTCGGCGCGGATGTAGATGCCGAGTTCGCCCTTGGCGGCCTCGACGGCGCGGTACACCTCCGTATCGGCATCCGGCTTGATCGTCCGCGGGACGTTCGACTGCACGGTCCGCTCGTCGTCGGGCCACTCGGCCAGCAGATCCGCGCACTGCTCGACGATCCGGGCCGATTGTTCGATCTCCCGCAGCCGGACGAGCAGCCGCGCGAAGTTGTCCCCGTCGGGTTCGGTGACGACGTCCCATTCGAGTTCCTCGTAGTAGCCGTAGGGGTCGTCGCGCCGGAGGTCGTAGTCGACGCTGGAGCCCCGCGCGACCGGCCCCGTGCAGCCGTAGGCCTTCGCCGTCTCCGCGGGCAGGACGCCGGTGTCGACGGTCCGCATCTGGATGACCTCGTTGCCGGTGAGCAGATCGTGGTACTCGGTCAGTCGGTCGGGCAGGTCGTCCACGAGGTCGTATATCTCCTCGAGGAACTCCTCGCGGGGCTCGGGGAGGTCCCAGACGACGCCGCCTAGGCGGAAGTAGTTGAACATCAGCCGCTGGCCGGTGAGGTCCTCGAGTACGTTCTGCACCCGCTCGCGGTCCTTGATCGCGTACATGAACGTGGCCGTGAAGTCGCCGATCACGTCGAGGGCGTACGCGCCGACCGCGAGAAAGTGCGAGAGCATCCGCGAGAGCTCCGCGGCCATCGTCCGGATCACCTGCGCGTACGCCGGCACGTCGATGTCCGCGAGCCGTTCTGCGGTCCGCGCGTAGGCCCACTCGTTCAACAGCCCCGCGCCGCCCCAGTCCCAGCGGTCGGGATACGGCATGATCTGGTGACGGTATGTCTTCGACTGGCACATCTGCTCCTCACAGCGGTGGATGTAACCGATGTCGGGGTCGACGTCGATCACCTGCTCGCCGTCGAGCGTGACCTGCAGGTGGAGGACGCCGTGGGTCGCCGGATGGTGAGGCCCGATGTTCAGAAGCAGCGTGTCGCCGGCGCGCTCGTCGTCCTCGATCGGGTTGACGTTCTCCGTGTACGTGACGATCTGCGGCCGGTCCTTGTCGTAGTTTCGCGAGAGCGGGTGCCCCTGCCACGTCTCCGGGAGGAGCAGCCGACGGAGGTCCGGGTGCCCCTCGTACTCGATGCCGACGAGGTCGTAGGCCTCGCGTTCGTGCCACGCGGCGGTCGGAAAGACGGGCGCTGCGGACTCGCTGACCGGTTCCGTCCCCGGCGTCGGAACGACCACGCTCACTTCCGTCGTCGGATCGTCGTACCGTTTCAGGTGGTAGATCGTCTCGTAGCGGTCCGGATACTCTTGGGCGGTGGCACACGAGAGATGGTCGAAGCCCGCCTCGTCGCGGAGGGTCCGGAGGACTTCCCGTACCTCGTCGGGGCGGACGACGACTGCGGGCGCGTGCTCGTGCGCCTCCCGACGGATACGGAACTGCGCTTCGAGGGACTCGATCACAGCGTCGACGGTCGACGGTTCCTGCTCGCCGACCTCGGGCGCCGGCGACTGCTCGGGCGGCGTCTGCATACGTGGCGTCTCGTCGGTGAGACCCCTGGAACTACTGCCTCACCGCTGAGGTGGATATTTATTCTTCCGCGTGCCACCCGGTTCCGATGCGATCGGTCCAGCTCAGACTCGATCTGCCGTCGCCGTACGTTCACCCGATGCACGCGTTCGTCGCGGAGACGTCCGGATTCCGAGCGACGCGGCTGCGCCACTGGAACCCCGCAGTCGGCCAGCGAAACACCCTCGTGTTCTTCGTCGACGGCGACGACCCCGACGCGTACGCTGCGGCCTTAGCGGAGCAGGAGTCGATTCTGGAGTACGAGGTGGCGACCGAGGAATCGCGCCGCGGGTTCCACCTGGTCGTCACCGAGGACCAGCGCAGCGCCGACGCCAGACTGACCGCGGCGTTCCTGAACACGGGTGTCGTCGTCGTGCCTCCGATCGTCTACCGCGACGACCGGTGCATCGACCTCTCGATCGTCGGGGCCCCCGACGAGGTCGAGACCGCGATCGACGGCCTCCCCTCAGACGTCGGGGTGACCGTCCGCCGAATCCGCTCGTACGACGGTCGATTCACGGATCCCACTGCGGCGCTCACGCCGCGGCAACGGGAGGCGCTTCGCGTCGCCGTCCGGTGCGGCTACTACAACGAGACCCGCGAGACGACGGTCGATACCATCGCCGCCGAACTCGGCTGCTCGGCGGGCACTGCCGCCGAACACCTCAGGAAGGCGGAGGCGACGGTGCTGCGACGGGTCGTCGATGCGACCCCCGACGGTCGGGCGTGACGGTCCCGGGGGTCGTCGACGCGGTCCCGGAGACGGACGTGACGGTTCCCTCCGTTCACTCCGCACCGATCGTGCACGCCTCGGTGTACTCGACCTCGTCGACCGAGTCGATCGGGTCGTCGCCGCAGACCGGGCACTCGGGGTTCCGCTGGTAGGGGACGGTCTCGAAGCTCATCTCCATCGCGTCGTAGAACAGCAGCCGGCCGGTCAGCGTCTCGCCGGCGTCCAAGACGAGTTTCACCGCTTCCGTCGCCTGGATGCAGCCGACCGTTCCGGGGAGGACGCCGAGCACGCCCGTCGTCGCGCAGTCGGGGACCGTCCCCGGCTCGGGCGCTTCGGGGAACAGACACCGGTAACACGGCCCGTCGGGGGTGAGCGTCGTTATCTGCCCCTCGAACTTGTAGATCGCGCCGTGGGCGATCGGGATCTCACGGAGCCGGCAGAAGTCGTTCAGCAGATAGCGCGTCGGGAAGTTGTCGGAGGCGTCGACGACGACGTCGTGACCGGGGACGATCTCTCCGACGTTCTCCTTCGTCAGCCGTGTCTCGTAAGTCTCGACGTCGACGTCGGGGTTCAGATCCTCGACGAACGCGGCGGCGCTTTCGACTTTCGGCCGTCCGACGTCGTCGTCGCCGTGGATGACCTGCCGCTGCAGGTTGCTCCGCTCGACGACGTCGTCGTCGACGACGCCGAGCCTGCCGACCCCCGCGGCGGCGAGGTACTGGATCACCGGCGCGCCGAGGCCGCCCGCACCGACGACGAGGACCCGCGAGTCGAGCAGCTTCGACTGCCCCTCGGGGCCGACCTCGTCCATAATGATGTGTCTGGAGTACCGGTCCAACTGCGTCGAGTCGAGTGAGAGTGACATAGGTGTCCTCGGCGCGCGAGCGGGATAACTTCTCGTGGAACGGTCGGCGAACGGTTCCCGTCAGTCACGGATCGAAACCGGACACGGCCGTACTACCGACCGCGCGATCCCCCGTTCCGGAACGTCACTCCGCGCAGCAGGCTTCGGCCTCGTCGGCGTCGCCCTCGGCGGGATGGGTCTCCGGCGCGTCGTCGGTGAGCTGATAGAGGTTCTGCCGCGCGTCCGCGAAGTAGACGTCCTCGTCGACGACGTCGATGCCTTCGAGCCGTTCGAGCGCGTACCGGACCGTCCGAGCCGACAGCATCGACTCCTGGACGATCCCCTTCTGCGTCAGCGGTCCGTTGTATTCGAGTACCTTGAAGACCAGTTTCGCGCTCGGCGGGAGGTCGTCGAGACTCTCCTGTTCTGCCTCTGCCATTAGGTCGTATCCAGCGGCCGAACGGTCATAAACCTTCGCGAGTCCGGGCGGTGCGGACGGCCGAATAACGGTCTGATAGCGGGTTACGGACGCGTAACCGCCCCGGACGTCACGCTTTTGCGGCGATCGCCGCTATCTGCTGTCGATGCCGGACGGCGAGAAGATCACCGGGGTCGCCGACGTCCCCGAATCGGGGTCGTATCTCTTCACGGCGGCGGACGCGTTCACGAACGAGACCGAGGTCGTCCTGGTGCGGTGCGAGGACGATCCGGGAGTCGAAGCCTGGCGCAACACCTGCACGCACGAGAGCCAGCGGTTCGACCGGGGTGACGGCGCGGCGATCCGCGACGGCGAGATCGTCTGCCCGCGACACGGCTCGATGTTCGACGCCTGTTCCGGCGCGTGCGACAACGGACCCGCCGCCGGGACCGAACTCCCCGGCGTGGAGGTCGCCGTCGAGTCCGGTTCGGTGTACCTGACCGACGACAACTACTCGCTCTCGCACGCGGGCGGGATCGACGACGACGAACCGGGGTCGACGTCGCATATCTCGCTGTGATCGGGTCGCCGCAGCCTGTTCGACGATCGGGGGAGAAACTGCCCTCCTACTCCGCTTCGAGTTCGATCGCGGGGCGGAACGGCACGGCCTGCTTGTGCGCCTCGGCGTCGTCGCCCTCCCGCTGGACGACGATCTCGGCGTCGAACTCCGTGGCGAGGAAGTCCGCAGCGCGCTCGTAGGCGTCTCCCTCGTCGACCTCGGCGAGCGCCGAGAGTTCGCCGTCGTCGCGCCCGCGAGCGAACTCGACGAGTTCGCCCACGAGGTCGTTGACGGCGTTCCCGCGCTCGCGGAGGTCGGGGTCCTGCATCACCTCGCTCATCACCGCGCCCTGGTCCGCGCCCAGCTCTGCGACCGTCGCGAAGACGTCGCGCTTCCAGTCGGCGGCGACGGTGATCCGGATGCGGTCGGGGTCGGCCTCGGGGACGTCCTCCTCGGCGTTCTGCAGCGACTGCCGGATCCCCTGAATGTCGTCGACCAGCCGTTCGACCTGCGTCTCGGCGGCCTCGATCCCGCGGTCCAGCAGGTCCTCGTCGACCTCGGGCCACGGGGCGTCCTCGGCGGGCGTGCCCGTCAACCGCTCGTGGAGTTCGTTCGTGAGGAACGGAACGAACGGCGCGAGCAGGCGCAGGCGGGTCTCGAGGACCTCCCGCAGCGTCCACCGGGCGGCGGGCCGCGAGCGGTCCGTCCGGCGGCGATACCACCGCAGGTCCTCCTCGAAGTCGTAAAAGGCGGCCTGGCTCGCGGTTCTGGTCTCCGAGCCCTCCATCGCCTCGGTGACCGTCTCGACGGTGCGCTGCAGCCGCGACAGGAGCCAGCGATCCGCCGTCGCGAGTTCGGGACGCTCCTCGGGGCCCGGGTTCTCGATGACGTCCTGCGCCCGGTTCCAGAAGCGTTCGAGCTGATTCCGCACCGAGGCGACCTGCTCGGCGCGCCAGTCGTAGTCCTGCCACGGCTCCGCCGAGTTCAGGAGGAAGAAGCGCACCGTGTCGGCGCCGTACTCCTCGATGGCCTTCCCGGGGAGGACGACGTGGCCCTTCGAGGAGGACATCTTCTCGCCCTCCAAGAGGCCCATCCCCATAATGACGATCCCCTCGGGCCACTGCGGCTGGTCGAACAGTTCGGCGTGGTGGAACAGGTAGAACGTCAGGTGGTTCGAGATGAGGTCGTTCGCGGAGAACCGGTAGGTGACGGGGTACCAGTAGAGCCACTCCGAGCGGAGTTCCAGCGCGCGCTCGTCGGGGTCTTCGACGGCGTCCGCGCCGTAAAAGAGCGCGTCGAAGAACTCCCGATCGAGGTCCTCCGGGGGAATCTCCTCCAGTCGGTGGGCGATCGTGTAGTACGCCATGTAGATCGTCGAGTCCGACAGGGGCTCGATGACGAACTCGTCGTCCCACGGCAGGCGGGTGCCCAGCCCGTAGTTCCGGATGCAGGGCCACTCGTTCAGCCAGTCGATCGTGTGGTCGTACTCGCCGCGGGTGTTCTCCGGGACCGCCTCCATCCGCGAGACGACGTCGTGGGCCTTCTGCTTCCACGCCTCGTCGTTGTAGCGGAGGAACCACGTGTCCTGCTCGGCGACGACGACGTCGCCGCCGCAGCGGCAGACGACCTCCTCGGAGAACTCCCGCATCGTCCCGAACGCGCCCTCCTCGCGGTAGGCGTCGCGGAATCTCCCCCGCACGTCCTCGACGACCTCGCCGGCGAACTCGCCGTACTCGTCGTTCAGTCTCCCGCGATGGAACTCGCTGTTGTACAGTTCCTTGGTGGCCTCTTCGAGCGCGGGGTCGGTGCTGGATTCGATCCCGGCCTCCTCGACCGCCGTCTTCGCGGGGACCTCGCCGTAGCCCTCGATCGAGAGGATCGGGATCGGTTCGATCTCCTCGACCTCGGCGGGGTCGATGCCGTACTCGGCCATCCGCTCGTCGTCGGCCTTCGCCTCCTCGAGGGCGACGTAGTCGTCCGGCGAGTGCGCCGGCACCGACATCACGACGCCGGTGGCGTTGTCGGCGTCGACGAAGTCGGCCGGGAGCACGAGGACCTCGTCGCCGGTGATCGGGTTGGTGACGCGCTCGCCGACGAGGTGTTCGCCCGAGACGGTGCGTTTCGGGACCACCTCGTGGCCCTGTAGCTGGAGCTTCTCGACGGCCGCCGCGGAGACGAACCACTCCTCGCCGTCGACGTCGGCGACGACGTAGTCGGCGTCGGGATCGATGTAGGCGTTCGTCACGCCCCTGACGGTCTCCGGCCGGAGCGTCGCCATCGGGACGACCGTGTCGCCGTGGCCGAAGCGGATCAGGGTGTACTCCTGGAACTCCGCCTCCTCGCCTTCGAGGAGGTCGTGGGTCGTGACCGGCTGTTCCTCGTTGGTGCAGTACTTCACCGGATGGAGGCCCTTCTCCAGGAGCCCCCGGTCGCGCAGCGTCTCGTACTGCCAGGTGATGAACTTCGAGTAGCGGTCGTCGTTCGTGGTGAACTCCCGCCGCCAGTCGATCGAGAGCCCCAGGTCCTTCATCCCCCTTTTATAATGTTCCTCGATGAAGTGGCGGGCGTAGCCCATCGGCGTCTCCAGGTCCTCGAGGGTGTCCTCGGCGACGTTGTAGGTGTCTCGAAGCACCGAGAGCTGGTCCTCCTCGCCCTTCTTCAGCCGCTCGACCGCGCCGATGATCGGCGTGCCGGTGACGTGCCAGGCGATCGGAAAGAGCACGTTGTCGCCCTGCTGGCGGCGGTACCGGGCGTAGACGTCGGGAACGGTGTAGGTCCGGGCGTGCCCGATGTGCATCCCGCCGCTGGGGTACGGGTAGGGAACCGTGATGAACGTGGGATCGTCGCTGTCGGCGTCGGCGTCGCCTGTGGCGTCGTCGTCGGACGCGTCGGTGTCGTCTGCGACCGCGACAGCCGCCTCGGCGTCCGCCGGATCGGCCTCGTAGCGACCCTCCTCGGCCCACCGCTCGCGCCAGCGCGCTTCGAGTTCCTGCGGGTCGTAGTCCATACCTACCCTCACTGAACGGGACGGTAAAATAGCTCCTAACTCGGACGGGCGGCGTCGTCCGGCGGACGCGGTGCCGCGCGGAAGAGGGGACGCGACGGCCGCTGGCCGAACGGAAGGGACAACGCTAAGGCCGCCGGCCGGCCGACTCCCGGTATGCACGCAGACGCGGTCGTCCTCGACATCGACGGCGTCCTCCTCGACGTGTCCGACTCCTACCGGCGCGCGATCGTGGAGTCCGTCGAGCGACTGTACGGCCGGATGATCGACCGCGACGACGTCCAGTTGTTCAAGGACGCCGGCGGGTTCAACAACGACTGGGACGTGACGTACGCCGCCGCGCTGTACGTCCTCGCCGACGAGCGCGATCCCATCGACCTCGCGACGTTCGCCGACCGCGTCGAGGCGTCGGGCGGCGGCCTCGACGCCGCCGAGTCGGTCGCGGCGGAACATCTCGACGACGACGCGCTCGCTTCGGTCCGCGCCGACTGGAACCGCGAGGGGCTCCGCGACGCGTTCCAGGCGCTGTACCTCGGCGCGGACCTCTACCGCGACCTCGAGGGCGGCGACCCGCCGTTCGAGACCGCCGGGTACATCCACGACGAACCGGTGCTCGTCGAACCGGAGACGCTCGATGCGCTCGAAGCGAACGCCGTGGTCGGCGTCCTCACGGGTCGGCCGGCCGCGGAGGCCGAAATCGCGCTCGACCGAGTCGGCCTCGACCTCCCCGAGGAGCACCGCTTCACGATGGACGACTGGGACGACGGCAAGCCGCACCCGAACGCGCTGACGACGCTCGCGGCGCGGTTCGACGCCGACAGCGTCGCCTTCGCGGGCGACACCCTCGACGACGTGCAGACCGCCGTCAACGCCGCCGAGGCCGACCCCGATCGGACGTACCACGGCGTCGGCGTCCTCACGGGCGGACTGACCGGCGAGTCGGGCCGGGCGGCGTTCGAGTCGGTCGGCGCCGCCGCGGTCGTCGACTCCGTGAACGACCTCCCCGCCCTGCTGTTCGGGGAGTGACCGTCGAATGAGGACGAAGCCGGACCGTCGAACGAGGACGAAGCCGAGATGAACGCGCTCCGCGCCGAACGGCTGTTCTGGGCCGGCGTCTTCGCCGCCCTCGTCGCCGTCGTCGTCGCCTTCGTGTTCGTTCCCGACCCGACGGGCGTCCTCCCGCTCGTCGTCGCGGTCGTCACGTTTACCCTCGTGGCACCGATCGCCGCGCGCCTCTCGAAGGGGGCGGCCTCCCGGGACGCCGAACCGGGCGATCAGACCGTCCAGTACGTCGTCTTCTTCGCCGTCGCCGTCGTCGGGCGAGTCGCGCTCGGGTCGCTCGGCTACGACGGCACCGGCCCGAGTCTGTTCGTCTTCGCCGCCAGCTGGCTCGCCGCGTCGAAAGCCCGGCGGCTGAACCCGCGGCGCTGGAACCGGGAGGCGGCGGCGTGAGGGGAGGCGAGTACCGTGCCCGCGTCGAGGGGGCTGACAGGCGATGACAGACGACTCCCCACTCGGCGACGTGAAATCGAACCTCGTCCGGTTCGTCGTCGTGGTCCTGGCCGTCGACGTCCTCGGCCTCGGACTGTGGAGTCTGCTCCCGCCGGCGACGACGGTCCGGACCGCGATCCTCTTTGGGACGCTCCTCGTCGCGCCCCTGCTGGGGTTTCTCGTCGTGTACGCCCCCGCGGTCGCCGAGTCGACGTAACGAACGCCGTTTCGACACGTCCGCCGTGTTCGGTCCGCATCCGACCGTTTCTCACAATCCTTTACCCCCTCGGTTCCGCACGCGCACCTATGCGCATCGCACTGCTCGGCGGTACCGGCGACCTCGGCGAGGGACTCGCGCTCCGCTGGGCGTTCCACACGAACCACGACGTCGTGATCGGCTCCCGCGACCCCGACGACGCGCACGCGGCGGCCGACGCGTACGCCGAAACCGTCGCGGCGCACGGCCGCGACGTCAAGATCACGGGCTTCGAGAACGGGATGGCGACCGACCGCGCCGACGTCGTCGTCCTCGCGGTCCCGCCGTACCACGTCGCCGAGGTCGTCGACTCCGTCGCCGACGGCCTCGCGTCCGACGACGTTCTCGTCACGCCCGCGGCGGGGGTGCAGCGCGACGAGCACGGCTTCCACGCGCACCCGCCGGGCGCGGGAAGCGTCACGGCGCTCGTCGCCGACGCCGCTCCCGACGACGTCCCGGTCGTCGGCGCGCTGCAGACCCTCCCCGCCGGCCGCCTCGCCGACCTCGACGCCGACCTCGGGATCGACGCGCCCCTCGTCGGCGACGACGGACGGGCGAAGGACGTCGTCGCGGGACTGATCGAGGACGTCGGCGGGCTCCGGGCGATCGACGCCGGCGGACTCGCGAACGCCGCGGAGGTCGAGTCGCTGACGCCGCTCCTGATCAATCTGGCGCGAAACGACGACGACCTGGCGGATCTCGGCGTGCGGTTCCGGTAGCCGTCCGGGTCTCGGCGTGGCACCGTCGACGACCTGCGGTCGGAACCACGCGCCCACTCGCTCGGGCCGGGCGCGCGACCCCGACGGATGAATCGCGGGTGTGGTTCCCGGTCCCGGACGAGCGCCGCAAAGATGAAGTGACGCGACCGGATTTCCGAACCCGGAACGCCCCCACGAATGTACGAACCTCACACGGGACTCGCGAAAAGACCGAAATGAGTAGCCAGAGTCGTTCCCCGAACGCCGAACTCGGCCTGCTCGACGCCACGATGATCGGGATGGGAGCGATGATCGGGGCCGGCATCTTCGTGCTCACGGGACTGGCTGCGGAGATCGCCGGCCCGGCCGCGATCGTCGTCTTCGCCCTCAACGGCGTCGTCACCGCGTTCACGGGACTCTCCTACGCGGAGCTCGCCGCTTCGATCCCCAAGAGCGGCGGCGGCTACGCCTTCGTGCGGGAGATCTTCGACGACCTCTCGTCGTTCATTATGGGCTGGATGCTCTGGTTCGCCTACATGATCGCCGGCGCGCTGTACGCGCTGGGCTTCGCGCCGAACTTCCTGGAACTGCTGCACGTCTACGGCGTAGTGGCCCCGCCCGATCAGGTGGGGGCGATCGCGCTGCCGGTCGTCGACGCGACGCTGCCGCTGGCGTTTCTCCTGGCGTTCGTCGCGGTCCTCGGCCTGGTCACGCTCAACGCCGTGTCGACGGCCGCGAGCGGGAGCGCCGAGACGATCTTCACGATCGTCAAGGTGAGCATCCTCGTCGTCTTCGTCGGCTTCGGGATCGCCTCGCCGATGTTCTCCGGCGCCGAGTTCCAGCCGCTGTTCCCCGAGGGGGGCGGCGCGGCGGCGATCCTCCCCGCGATGGGGCTGACCTTCATCGCCTTCGAGGGGTACGACCTCATCACGACGGTCACCGAGGAGGTCGAGAACCCCAGAAAGAACATCCCGAAGGCGATCTTCCTCAGTCTCGTCGCGACGGTGATCGTCTACCTGGCGGTCGTGACCGTGGCGGTGGGGACGCTCGGAGCGCAGGGACTGGCCGACGCCGGCGAAGCGGGCATCGCGGCGGCGGCGACGTCGTTCATGCCGACCGGCCTCCCGGTCATCCGGAACGGCGGCGCGCTCATCGTCTTCGGCGCGGTGTTCTCGACGCTGACCGCGCTGAACGCGGTCGTGATCGCCTCCTCGCGGGTCGCGTTCTCGATGGGGCGGGAGGGGCAACTCCTGCCCTCGTTCGGCCAACTCCACCACCGATACGGGACGCCGTTCGTCGCGATCCTCGCGAGCGCCGTGGTAATGCTCGGATCCGTCGCGCTGCCGACCCAGAGCGCCGGCAATATGTCGAGTCTGTTCTTCCTGCTGTCGTTCATCATCGTCAACGTCGCCGTCATCAGACTCCGGCGGGAGCGTCCCGACATGCACCGCCCCTACGAGATGCCGTTCTATCCCGCCCCACCGCTCATCGGCGTCGCGCTCAACCTGCTTCTGACGGTGGTGCTCGTCGAGTATCTGATCCGGACCGACCCGCTGGCGCTGGGGCTCAGCGTCGGGTGGATACTGCTCGGCGGCGTGGCCTACGCCGTGTTGAACCGCGTGCGAACGGAGCCGCAGCGAGACGACGGAACTGACATCGAAATGACTCCCGAGGTAGACGACTGAGTATGACCGCAACCCTCGACGTTATCATCGCCGGCGGCGGTAGAGTCGGCTTCCAAACAGCAGAACTGCTCGCAGACCGCGGCCACGACGTCACGATCATCGAACGCGACGACCGCGTGGTCTCCGACATCGCCGACGAGTGGGTCGCGACGGTGATCCACGGCGACGCGACCGACCCGTCGATCATCGAACAGGCCGGCGTCGAGCGGGCCGACGTGATCGCGGCGCTGACGGGCGAGAGCGGGCTGAACCTCGCGGTCTGTCTGGCCGCCTCGGAGCTCACTCCGGGCATTCGGACGGTCGCTCGAATCGACCGGGCGGCCCGCGAGTCCTACACCCGCTTCGTCGACGCCGTCCTGTTCCCCGAACGCGCCGGCGCTCGGGTGGCCGCGAACGAGATCAGCGGCAGCGACGTCCAGACGCTGGCGGACGTGACGGGCTCGCTCGACATCATGCTCGTTCGGGTCGCCGAGGGGGCGCCGGCGGCCGGCAAGCAACTCACCGAAGTCCGGTTCCCGGCGGGGACGCTCGTCGTCTCCGACGAGAACGGCGAGCGGATCGCGCGATCGGACACCACGCTCTCGGCCGGAAGCCGATACGTCGTCGCCGTCGAACCCGACGTCGCCGACGAAGTGATGAATCTCCTGCAGGGGTAGCGCCGTCGGGGCGCTCGTTCGCCCGCCTTTCGGGTCGCGAGAGCCGACTGCGCTTCGGCGCTCAGAACCGCTCGCGAAGTTCCGCCCGCAGGTCGTCCAGCGTCGCGTCCTCCATCGCGAGCAGGACCAGCAAGTGATAGACGAGGTCGGCGCTCTCCGCCAGCAGTTCCTCCTCCTCCTCGTCCTTCGCGGCCAGGATCGTCTCGGTCGTCTCCTCGCCGAGCTTCTCCAAGACGGCGTTTTCCCCCTTCTCGTGGGTGAAAAGCGAGGCGGTGTACGACCCCTCCGGGAGCGTCTCCTTTCGCTCCTCGATCGTCGCGAACAGCTCGTCGAGGACCTCCGCCGGCGGCGTATCCGACTCCATACGCGTAGGTGTCCCGGTCGGGAAAAGAATCGTCCGGTTCGGCGACGGCGACTCCCTCGCGGAACGCGCGGGCCGTGCGCGCCTCGCGAGGACGGTCGCGGTTGCGCGCCGGAGGTCCGTCACTTGAGAACCTCACGCGTCTACGTTGCCGGAATCGTCTCACCTCGTCACGTCGGCCGACGCGACGCCGGAAGTTGATGATCACTGGAAACCGATCCGTGTTCGGGCGGATTAATTTATAATCATCGATAAAAATATACTCGTTCTTCACTCTGTCAAAAACACTTATCAACGGTCTATTCGTTTATCGTACCACCGGCTAATGAGGACCAAAGACGCGGCCGATCTGCACACACTCAGCAACGTGTTCGAACTCCTGGGGAACGAGCGGCGACTCTGTGCGATCCTGTGTTTACGCGAATCCGAAGACCGGATGACCGTACGCAATCTCGCGACCGAGATCGCTGCCATCGAGCAGGATTCGCGCCCGGGGGAAGTCTCCGAGGAGACCGTTACCCGCGTGTACGTCTCGCTGCTCCACACGCACCTCCCGCGGTTGTACGAGATGAAAGTGGTCGAATATCACCGCGCTACCGAGTACATCGCGTTCTCGAACAACTCTCCGGCCGTCGAAACCGTCGTCGACGCCGTGACCGACGAATACCCCTCCATCGCCGTCGAGGCGACCGTGTGAACCGCCGGCATCGCTCGTCGCCATACCCGACTACCGAGACGAGACCGTGACCGGCCCGCGGGCCGGAGACACCGCGATCCGCTGCCCTCGTTCGGCCGTTCGAGTCGTGTGGATTCGGCTGTCGCCCAGGCTCCGAACGGGGTGGATTGTTTCACCGGCTACTCGTCGGATTCGCCCTCCGGGTCCGAGGCGCGCTGTAGCTGAATCGTCACGACGCTGCCGCGCGGGTCGTTCTCCTCGAAGGAGAGGTGGCCGCCGGCGCGGGTGACCAGCCAGTGGACCAGCCACAGCCCCAACCCGGTCCCGTGAGACAGCGGGTCGATCTCGTGTTCGCCGGTCAGGATCTCCCACTCGGTCGGCGGGATCCCCGGCCCGCGGTCCGCGACGCGGATCCGCACGTGATCGGCCGTCGATTCGACGTGCAACTCGACCTCCGGCGGCTCGCGGTCCGAGTGGACCACGGCGTTTTCGAGCAGCTCGCCGACGGCGCGCTCGATTCCGGGGATCGCGACGGCGGCGACGTCCTCGGGACAGTCGAACGCGACTTCGACCTCCGCGTTCGGGTGGGCCTCTCGGAGTTCGCGCACCTCGGCGCGGATCCGATCCACGAGGCGAATCCGGTGGCGGGCCCCGGAGGTCTCGATGAGATCGAGTATCTCGCGGTACGTCTCCGCGAGGTCCAGCAGTCGTTCGCCGACCCGTTCGATCTGCGCCGCGTCGGATGCGATCGCTCCGTCGGCCGATTCCTGGATGGTCTGTGCCTTGCCGAGGATCAGGTTCATCTCGTTCCGGAGGTTGTGCCGCAACACGCGAGAGAGCACGTTCAACTGTCGCTCACGCTCCTTCAGCGGCGTGATGTCCGTCTGGATCGCCACGAACTCGCGGACCGTCCCCGACTCGTCGGTGACGGGCGCGACCGTCTGCTGGGCGTAGTACAGCGATCCGTCGCGACGCTCGTTGAGGATCTCCTCTTCCCACACCTCTCCCGACCGGACGGTCGACCACAGCTCTGCGAAGTAGTCCTCGGACATCTGCCCCGAGTCGAGCAGGTCCGGCGTGCGGCCGACGGCCTCCTCGCTCGCGTACCCCGTGATCTCCTCGAACGCGGGGTTGACGTACGTGATCCGGCCGCTGTCGTCGGTGATGTAGATGGCGTGACCGGCGGTCTCGATGGCGCGACGGAACCGCCGGAGCTTCCGTTCTCGCTCCTTCCGCTCGGTCACGTCGCGCGCGGTGAGAAGCACGTCTCGCACCTCCTCGTCGGGGTACCGGACGCACGCCGTCCGCGCCTCGTACCACTCCACCCCGTCGTCCCTCCGCATCGGGTACTCGGTCCGCTGGATCTCGCCGGACTCGGCCGTCCGTTCGACCGCCTCCCGGACCGCCGAGGCGGTCTCCTCGGGGAGGACCTCCTCGACCGCTCTACCGGCGAGGTCCTCCGGCGGATGGACCGTGATCTCGTCCTCGCCCGAGAGGACTTCCCGGTAGCGCGCCGCCCCGTCGAGGAGGAAGATGTACTCGGGGGAGGCGTTCATCGCCGCCCGGAGGCGGTTCCGACTCGCCTGCAGTTGCGCGTTCATCTCCCGCAGCCGTTCTTTCGTCTCGTTCTCCTCTCGGACGTACCGCACCAGGTAGAACGCGAGGCCGACGGCGAGGACGCTGACCAGGAAGGCGGGCACCTCCCGCACCGCCGACCCGACGTCGAACAGCGTGAGCGCCTGCCGCAGCGCCATCAGCGAGAGCAGCACGACGAGAAACACGAACCGGCGGTCGCGCTCCCGATACAGCAGATACACCGAGAGACCGACCCCGAGGACGCGGAGCAGGAGCGACAGCAGGATCGGGGCGGTCACGAACACGGACGACGGCCCCCCGGACGAGCGGTCGGTCGGCTTCGACCCCGAAACACGCGACCGCGGAGGGGACCGACCATTGGCACAATCGCTGGGTTGTGCCTCCCGGAGTCATAAAACCACCGAGGGCCGCGAAAGCCCGGTCTTCACCGCCTCAGGCCGGGTGAACCGTGATCCGCTGTTTCCGGTCGATCGCCTGTTCGAGTTCGTCGGCGATGGCGCTGCCCCGGGACACCTGGATGTCGCCGCCGCGACCGACCGTCGCGGTGAAGAGGTACTCCCCGTCGGCGCGGATCTCGACGGTCTCGCCGACGTGTTCGTCCATCCGGACGACGACGTGTCGCGAGGTCACCTCGGGCGTGACGACGATGCCGTCGTCGGCGCCGCCGGATCCGCCCGAGCCACCGCTCTGTCCGCTGCCGGCGGCGGACTCCCCGCCGGCCCGCCCCGGTTTCTCGTCGTGCGTCCGCACGTCGATGTCGATGCCGAGTCGGTCCTCGACGTCGGAGATGCGGCCGCCGCCCTTGCCGATGACGTAGGAGATGTCGTCCTCCTCGACGTAGACGACCGCGTCGTTCTGCCCCTTCAGTTCGACGTCGACGTGCCCGCGGGCGATCGATCGGATCTCGCGTTCGATCTCCTGGCGCGCGAGGCGGCCGACGCCGGTCTCGCCGTCCCCGTCCCCGTCGCCGATCGGCACGGTGACGACCTGGCGGTTGAACGTGTAGATCTCGTACTCCGGCTTGCCGGTCTCGAAGTCCGCGACCTGGATCACCGGCCGGGCGAGGTCCTCGGCGGTGAGTCCCTCGGGGACCTTCACCTCGGTCGTCACGTCGTAGACCGTGTCCACGCGGCCGTCCTCGATGTAGACGACGGTGTCGACGACCTGCGGGATCATCCCGAGTTCGACGCGGCCGACGAGCCGCTGGAGGGCGTCGATGGCGCGGGTGGCGTGGACGACGCCGACCATCCCGACGCCGGCGAGGCGCATGTCCGCGAAGACGCCGAAGTCGTCGGTCTTCCGCACCTCATCGTAGATGGTGTAGTCCGGCCGGACCAAGAGCAGCGAGTCGGCCGTCTTCGCCATGTCGCCGCCGAGGGCGGTGTACTGGGTGATGTCGTCGCCGACCTGGAGGTCGCGGGGCTTCTCCATCGTCTTCACCGCGTAGTCGGCGTCGGTGAGGAACTCCGCGACCGCCTGCGCGAACGTCGACTTCCCGGCCCCGGGCGACCCGGAGATGAGGACGCCGCGCTGGCGCTCTTTCAACCGATCTTTGAGTTCGTCGGCGAACTCGTAGTCCTCGATGTCGGTCTTGACGATCGGTCGGACGGCGGTGATCTCGATGCCGTCGGCGAAGGGGGGACGGGCGACCGCGATCCGGTAGTCGCGGAACTGCACGATGCTCATTCCCGGTTCCGACAGTTCGAGAAAGCCCTCCGAACTGCTGCGGGCGGTCTCTTCGATGTCGTCGGCCCACTCCTTCATTGTCGCCTCGTCGGTCACCTCCTCGTCGATGGTCTGGTAGTGCATCTCGCCGATGGCCCCGCGCTTGGCCTTCGGCTTCGTGCCGGTCTTCAGGTGGACCGACATCGTCTGCTCGTCGAAGAACTCCTCGATGACGAGTTCGCCGGACCCGCGGACCCGCGGTTCGACGTACTCGACGTCGAGGCCCTTCGCCTTCGCGACCTCCGACTGGACGACGTCGCTCGTGAGAAGCGTCGCTTCCTCCTCCTCGGCCACGTCGCGGATCACCGCGTCGATGTCGCCCTCGTGGGCCCCGGTGGCCTCGCTGGGCTTCGTCCGGCGGCCGACGTACCGGACGTCGACCGCTCCGTCGTCTGCGAGCACTGCGAGTCGCTGGAGCTCTTCGAGCCCCTCCCATCCCGTGTCGAGGCCGTCGTTGGCCTGCGATTCGAGTTCGCCGACGACCGCCTCCGGGACCAAAATCGGCCCCGCGTCCTCGCCCGACTCGACCCGCTCGGACACGCGACCGTCGATGACCGCGCTCGTGTCCGGCACTATCTTCATATTTCCCGGTTCGACCGGCGGACGGATAAGGCTATAGACTGCGGATCAGCCCGGTGAGAGTTCGATCCGAATCGCGGAGTGACTCGGACCGGAGACGACACACGCGAGTCGGATCGGAGACGACACACGCAAGTCGGACCGGAGACGACGGGACGCGGTCCGCCGCCGGCGACCATCCACCTCAGTCGTCGGAGGGGGCGCCCGCGGGCCGTGGTTCGGTCGCCCCCGCGGGAGCGGTGTCGTCTCCGGCCGGTCGTCCGTCCCCGCTTCCCCCGTCGACGTCGAGCGTCTCGAAGGAGTCGACGAGGTCGTCGAGACCGCTCGCCTGCGCCGTGAGCGTGGCCGCCTGCGCTTCGAGTTCGCCGAGGGACTCGGACTGCCTCCTCGCGTCCTCGACCGCGGCGGTGGTCCGGGCGGTCGTCTCCTCGGAGATGTTCGCGACCTCGTCGACCCGCGCGGAGACGTCCTGTGCGGACGTGGCCTGCTGGTCGGTGGCGTCGCTCACCTCGCGGATGCTCCGGTCGATCCCCTCGACCTCGCTCACGATCGACTCGAACTCGTCGATGGCGGCCTCGACGGTGTCGACGCTGGATCTGACCTGCTCGTCGGTCTCGTGGACGATCGAGAGCGTCTCCTCGGAGCGCTCTGTCACGTCCGCGATGAGCCCGGACACCTCGTCGGCGGACTCGCGGGTCTCCTCCGCCAGCGCCTTCACCTCGCGGGCGACGACGCCGAACCCGTCGCCGGCGTCGCCGGCGTGGGCCGCCTCGATCGAGGCGTTGATCGCGAGGAGGTCGGTCTGCGACCCGATCTCGTCGATGAACGCGGCGACCTCCTCGATCTCGTCGATGTGCGTGGCGAGTTCCTCCATCGCCGCCGCGGCCTCGTCGATCTGTCGCTCGACGGCGTCGAGTTCCTCCATCGCCGTCGTCGCGACGTCGCGGCCCTCCCGCCCGCGCTCGGCGGCGCGCTCGGCCGTGCCGGCGACCTCGTCGGCGGAGGCGGCGATCTCCTCGACCGTCGCCGAGAGCGTCGAGAGCTCCGAGGCGACGGTCTGGAGGTGCTCGGTCTGCTCGTCGGCCCCGTCCTCGATCTCGTCGACGGCGGCCGCGACCGCCTCGCTCGACTCGGTCGCGCGCTCGACGTGGGTCCGCGCCTCGTCGCTCATCTCCGCCACCCGGTCGGCGAACGTCTGCACCTCGCCGATCGTCGCCGAGAGCGTCCGGAGGAACTCGTTGTACGAGCGCGCCACCTCGCCGTACCGCTCGTCCTCCTCGGCGAGTTCTTCGGCCGGCATCAGCGCCGTGAGGTCGCCCTCGCGAGCGTGTTCGGTGGCCTCACCGAAGGCGTCGACGAGGCGCTGGAGCGCCCGCGTGTGGGTCGTGAGATCCGTCGCCATCCGGCCGAGCGAGTCGCCGAACTCACCGGGCAGTCGCTCGTCGAGCACGGGGTCGTCGAACTCCCTGTCGGCCATCGCGGTCGCCTGCGCCGAGACGAGTCGGAGGTGCTCGTGCATGTCGGCGAAGTCCTCGACGAGCGCCGCGATCTCGTCGTCGCCGTCGGTCGTCGGCGGCGACGTCGAGAGGTCGCCCGCGGCGACGGCGGACGCGGACGTCGAGAGGCCGTCGATCGGCTCGACGACGTCGCGGCGGACGATCAGGACGGTGTTGAGGAAGGCGACGGCCGCGCCGACCAGGAGCAGCGCCGACAGCGCGATCGTCGTCTCGCCGCTCGTGACCCACGGGAGGCCCGCCTGAGCGATCGAGATGGCGAACTGGATCCCCACCGCGGCCAGCACTTTTCGCGCGACGGAGTGAGAGACGTCCAGAACGTCCATCGTTCCCCAGAGGAGTCGTTCGTACGATTCGAGGAGTCTCATACGCTGGCTCACCCGACGCTCACGCATAAGTCTGCTATCGTGTTCTCACTTACTGATAACGGCCTCCACACAAAAACCGAATCCGTATCAAGGTTTGCGTCCCGCTATCAGTTTCGATACGCGGTTCCGAGATCTCCGCCGTGGCCCGCGCCGACTCCGGTGCCCGACGGTCGCCCTCGTCGCTACTGCGTCCGTTCCTGCAACCACTCCGCGAACTTCGCGAACGCCCGCCCCCGGTGGGAGACGGCGTTCTTCTCCTCGGGGCTCATCTCCGCGAACGTGGTGCCGTCGTGCTCGAAGATGGGGTCGTAGCCGAACCCGCCCTCGCCGCGCGGTTCGACGATCCGGCCGGGGACCCGCCCGTGAAACAGTTTCACCGGGAGCGCGTCGGCGCCCTCGTCGTCCTGGCTCGCCGCACCCGCGGCGGCCGCGGCGCTCCGGTCCGCGCGGTCGATCGGGTCCGGACTCGCCTCGAAGTCGTCGCCGTCGCAGTACGCTAAGACGCACCGGAACGACGCGCGGTACGGGTCGTCGGCCTCGCGCTCGACGAGTCGCTGGACCGCCCCGACGCCCAGCGTATCCTCGACGTACGACGAGTACGGACCGGGGAAGCCGTCGAACCCCTCGACGAACAGGCCGGCGTCGTCGACGAGGACGGGTTCGCCCGCGTGGCGGTACGCCTCTCGCGCGCCCCGTGCGGCGATGGGCCCCAGATCCGACGCCTGGACCTCGGTGTAGTCGTAGTCCAACTGCTCGACGCCGTCGAGGTACTCGCGCGCCTCCCGCACTTTCCCCGCGTTCGTCGTGACGTAGCGAAGCATCTACCGACACGTGAGGCGAGTCGAGAGAAAGTACCGTCGGTTCCGCGTCGCCGGCGCGGCGACGGCCTCGTCACCGCGCCGCTTCGGCGCTCCGATTCAATCGACGATGACTTCGACCGGACCGTCGTCGTCCTCGTCGGCGTCGAGGTCGTCGTCGCCGCTCCGGGACTTCTGCTCCTGCCAGAGGAGGCCGCCCACCACGAGCAGCGCGACCCACGAGCGCCAGTTCGCGAGGTTGAGCGTGTAGCCGATGCCGAAGGGCTTCTTCACGAGCATCCCCTCGCCGGGCTTCCAGTACGACGCGAGCATCCGGCCGAACGAGGGGCGCTCGAAGTTGTACGGGATCCCGAGAACCTCTCCCTGCTTCGGTTTGTCTACCATACGAGAGCGTACGCCGGGCGGTAATAAATCGTTTTGGCATCGGTTCGCTGACAGTCGGCCGCGGGTCGGCGGACGCTCGACGGCGCCCCGACGCGGAGATTTATATGCGAACCCGCGGCCATGGCCCCCGTGACGTAAGCGTCATCCCGCGTCGGGCCGCGGTCGTTCGGCACGTCGGCGCGGGACGAGCGGGCGGCCGCCAGTCGGGCGAGGACCGGCCGGCCGCCCCGCGCGGGTGCCGACTGTTCGCCCCCAACGCCGCTAGTCCGACTCACTGGTACCGGCCGCGTCCCTCGATCTCCCGGAGTCGGTTCAGAACGGCGCCGTCGCCGACGGCGGCGTACCCCGATTCGACGGCGTCGAGCAACGGCTCCGCGTCGGCGGCGGTCCCGGCGACGCTCTGTTTGAACACGTGGAGGTCCATCGCGTGGTCCTCGACGTGGCCGGTGTGGTAGCCGAGGCCGAAGTCGATGAGGTACGTCCGCTCGCCGTCGACGCGGACGTTCCGGGTCGTGGGATCCCCGTGGACGAAGCCGGCGTCGTGGACGGCCGCGAGGTGCCGCCCGACTGCCCGGCACCGCTCCTCCGAGAGCGCCGCGGCGAGGTCGTCGTCGCCGACGCGCTGGAAGAGCAGCGTCCCCTCCGCGGGATCGACGTCGTAGACGACGGGCGTCGGGACGCCGACGCGGCGCGCGGCGCTCGTGAGCCGCGCCTCCGCCCGCGTGCGCTCGGCGCGGAGGCGGTCGTCGAGCGCCGGGTGGCGGTACGCCTTCGGGACGCGTCGCTTGATCACGCGGTCGCTCTCGATCGTCACGGTCGCCTCCGCCCCGCGGATCGTCCCCGACGCGGTCGGATCGCGAACGACCGACTCGTCGCCGCCGCGCCAGGTCACTGCGACCTCGTCGGGCCGGAAGTTCGGGTCGACCGAGGAGTCCGGGATCTCGACCGTGTCGCCGGCGGCGTACATCTTCGCGCCCAGCACCGCGATCATCCCGGCGTTGTCGCGGAGGAACCGCGGCTCGGGCGCGTAGAAGTCCGCGCCGCGCTGCTCGCACATCGAGGCGAGCATCTCACGCAGGCGCTCGTTCTGCCCGACGCCGCCGCCGAGGACGAGTTCGTCGGTCCCCGTCAGCGACAGCGCCCGCTCTGCGACTTCGGTCAACATCGCGAAGATCGTCTCTTGGAGGCCGGCGCAGACGTCTTCGACCGGCACGCCGTCGTCGACGGCGTCCTTCGCGGCGGACATGATCCCCGAGAAGGAGAAGTCCATCCCCTTCACCACGTAGGGGAGGTCGTGGTACTCGCCATCTTTCGCCCGCCTCTCGACCTTCGGGCCGCCCGGATGGGACCAGCCGAGGTGCCGCGTGAACTTGTCTATCGCGTTTCCGACGCCGGTGTCCATCGTCTCGCCGAGGATCCGGTACCGCCCGTCGTGGTAGCCCAGGAGGTGCGCGTTCGCGCCCGAGGCGTTCAGACAAACCGGCGACTCGAAGCCCGACCGGTGGCGACCGATCTCGAGGTGGGCCACCATGTGATTGACGCCGACGAGCGGCACCGACAGCGTCTGCGCCAGCGCCCGCGCCGCGGTGCCGACGATGCGGAGACACGGACCGAGTCCGGGCCCGCGGGAGAACGCGACGGCGTCGACGTCGAGCCCGTCCCCGTCTTCACTGGCGGTCGATGCCGCGTGATCGAGGATCGTCGAGACGACCTCGGGGATCGCCGATCCCATGTGTTCGGCCGCCTCGCGCGGGTGAATGCCGCCGCTGTCGGGTTCGTAGGGATCGGATTCGATGACGACGTCGTCGGTTTCGGCGTCGTAGAGCGCGGCGCTGGCGGCCCAGGCGGTCCCTTCGATTCCGACGATTCGCATCGAGAAGTGAGTGTCCGCTGGCTGTGCGACCGATCAGGCCTCTTCGGCTTCCGCCTCGGCCCCTTCTTCGGCCTCGATCTTGTTCCGATCGAGCATGTAGTCCTGCTCGATGTCGCGGGCGAAGTCGGGCGACTCGTAGACCTTCGCGTAGCCGACGGTCTTTCGCATCCCGAACTTCGTGTCGAGTTCGTGGACGACGACTTCCGCCGAGTCCTTGTTCAGCTTCGCGGCGAGGCTGTCGCGGACGGAGAGCCGCGAGGGCGTCGCGTCGTCGTGAACGATCTCGAACCGGACGTCGGTCCGATGTAACATCGGATTCTCGTCCTCGGAGATAATGTCGATTTCCATGGTTCAGTTGTCCTACCTTCCTCCCGAAAGGAGTAAAAGGATTTCGAAGAGGCGAACGCGGTTCTCAGTCGCGCCTCCGACGCCGTTCGGCCGGGTTCGTCCGGACTCCCGAGGCGTTCAACGGGAGTCGCCCGCCGGTTCGACGCCGAGGGCCGCCAGCGCGCCGGCGACGTCACCGTTCATCCGCTCGATCAGCGACCGCATCTCCGCCTTCGCGTCGTCGGTGACGTCGACGCGGACCATCCCCTCGTCGGGTTGGCCGTAGACGACTGTCGCGCCCACCGGTGCGACGAGCACCGCCGGCAGCGCGGCGAGGTCCTCCTCGCCGTCGACGACGATCGTGATCGGGTCGTCGGCCGCGACGGCCTCGGCGAGCGTGGAAAGCAGCGATTCCGACAGCGTACCCGGCGGGTTCTCGACGTCGCGCCTGTGATCGGGGTCCGAGAGCGCCTCGCGGATCTCGGCGTCGACCGCCTCGCGTTTCGTCTTCCCGTCGACGAGCGCGACCGACGGCGCGTGACCCGCCCGCCGCAGGTGATAGGTGACGACGTCGCCGACGGCGATCACGGGGCGGCCGGCGTCGGCGAGCAGCGCCGCTGCGTCGGTGTAGACGGGGCCGAAGGGGTCCTTGAACGAGCCTCTGACGTCGTCTGGCAGCGTGAGCATCCGACTCAGCGGACCTTCAGCGCGTAGCCGCCCGGCTCGTTGACGTTCATCTCGTCGGCGATCTCCGACTGCTCGGGGTGCGTGATGACGACGTAGCCCGCCCAGTCCTCGGTGAGACTGCTGGAGCCGCAGTTCTCACACGCCTGCGCGTCGCCGTGGTTGATGTAGTGACACTCCCGGCAGGCGAGACGGGACTCGGCCATCTACTCGCCCTCCGCCCCGGTCGTCGCGGTGTTCGCCTGGCGGTCGGCCTCCAGCCAGCCGTGCTTGCCGAGCCCGGGCTGTTTGGCGGTGAGACCGATCTTCGAGTCGCGCGGGTTGCGCTCGTCGATGCTCTTCGTCACGACGCGCACGCGGACGGAGTCGCCGACGCTCAGCGTCCGGTTCGACTCCGTCGACGCGAGCTGCTGGTTCTCGCCGTCGTAGGCGAGGTACTCGTCGGAGATCTGCGAGACGTGCAGCAGCCCGTCGACCGGCCCGATGCCGACGAACGCGCCGAACTCGACGACCTCGACGACCTCGCCGTCGACGACCTCCTGCATCGAGGGGTCGAACGTGATCGCGTCGAACTCCGCCTCGTAGTAGACGCCGGCGCGGCCGGGGAGCACCGTCCCCTCGCCGATGTCGTGGACGTCGACGACGCTGACGACGCTGCCGACGTCCTCGTCCATCCGTCCTTCCAGTTTGTCCTGCAGGAGCCGCTTGACCCGCTGCGGCGTCACGTCCGCGAGGTGCTTCGGCGGTACCTCGACTGTGTCCTTGAGTCGTACCCGTTTGTACATGTGTTATGGTTCTGTTATCTCCAATGCGTTTCGCCCCCTTAAACCGATTACGCGAACGCCGCGTTCGAGCAACCGGTCGCGGAGCGGCCTGTCGTTGGTGAGGACGTACCCGCCCTCGGTTTCTGCGAGTTCGATCACGGCGTCGTCGGCGTAGGAGACGCCGGTCTCGACGACGCGACACCGCGAGACGAGGTCCCGGCCCACGCTCGCGGCGGTCGCCTCGACGCCGCTGCCCCCCTCCGCGAGCTTCTCCAGTTCCTCGACGACGGCGCGCGGGGTGACCAGGTCGGCGTCGGCGCCGACGAGGCGGTCGAGTTCCTCGAAGACCCGCACGTCGAGTTCGACCGGCATCATCAGCGCGTTCGTGTCGAGTATCACGGTCGTCATCCTCGTGTGTGTCGTGTGGTCGCGTCCCGCTCCGCCGCCGCGCGTTTCGATCCGCTCGCGTGTGCGTTCACGGCCGCCGTCGGACCGCGGCGTCGCGGCCGGCCGTCACTGCAGCGTCCCGATGCCGATGAGTCGCCACCGCGCGCCGACCCGGCGGTTGATGGCGATCTTCGCGCCCGACTCGGCGCAGACCGGTCGCTTCAGCGACACCTCGGCCTCGCCGGTCCGGGCGCTCGTGACCGCGCCGACGGTCGTCGCGGTCCCGACGGTGAGCATCAGCGGTTCGCCGGTCGAGATCTCCTCCACTGCGCCCTCGTCCTCGCCGACGATCCGGTCGAGGAGTTCGACGTCCATCGTGAACTCCTCGCGCGTCGGCGGGAGCGTTCCGGGTTCGCCCGCGACCTGCCCGGCCAGCGCGTCGCCCTTCGTGAGGCTCGGATCGAGGCCCGTGCCGATCCCGCAGAGGCCGCCGGGTCGGACCTCCTCGACCGACTGGCCGCCGGCCTGCAGCGATCGGATCTCCGTCGTGATCGGCTCCCACTCCGAGGAGCCGCCCTCCTCGACCTCGCGGCCGGGGCGGAGTTCCAGTTCCTCGCCGGTGGCGAGTTTGCCCTGAACGACGGACCCGCCGACGACGCCGCCCTTGAGGTCCTCCCAGGTCGTCCCCGGGCGGTTGATGTCGAACGAGCGCGCCGCGAACAGCCGCGGCGACTCGCTCTCGTCGCGCTCTGGCGTCGGGATCTCACGCTCGATGGCGTCGATCAGGAGGTCGATGTTGACCTCCTGCTGGGCGCTGACGGGGACGATCGGCGCGTCCTCGGCGACGGTGCCCTCGACGAACTCCTCGATCTGTTCGTAGGACTCGACCGCGCGCTCGCGGTCGACCAGGTCGATCTTGTTCTGTGCGATGACGATGTTGTCGATGCCGATGATGTCCAGCGCCATCAGGTGCTCTTCGGTCTGGGCCTGCGGGACGTCCTCGGTCGCGCTCACGACGAGGACCGCGCCGTCCATGATGGCCGCGCCCGACAGCATCGTCGCCATCAGCGTCTCGTGGCCCGGGGCGTCGACGAACGACACCGTCCGCAGCACCTCGGTCTCCTCGCCGTCCGGTCCGGTCTCCTCGACCGTGTAGCACTCCGGCGGGTCGACGTCGGGGAGTTTCCGGAACGTGGCGTCGGCGTATCCGAGGCGGATGGAGATTCCGCGCTTCATCTCCTCGGAGTGCTGATCCGTCCACGATCCGGACAGCGCCTGCACGAGCGTCGTCTTCCCGTGGTCGACGTGCCCGACGAGTCCGATGTTCACCTCCGGTTGTTGTGTTTGTTGTGTCACTATTGACCTCCTAGAGAGTAATCTTGCGTGCAATTCGCCGCGAGCGACTGATAAAGTTGCTGTTCTCGCCCCGAGGGAGGGTGTGGGAGCTCCTTCCACGGCGTTCGAGTCCGCCGTTATCGGGGTCGCTACTCGGACAGCGCGCGTTCGAGAAAGCCCGGGCGTTATTCGGACAGCGCGCGTTCGAGACTCGCGGCCACCGCTCGCGCCTTCTCCGCGACGCCTTCGGGGACGGCCCCCGCCTCGACCGCCGCGTCGAGTTCGTCGTCGTCGACGCGCTCGACCGTCCCGTCGGGACGTTTCACGACGTCGACGTGGAGGTCGACGTACCGGACCTCGTCGGGGAAGCACTCGACGGGCGTACAGACGTTGACGTAGGTCCCGCGGTGCTCGCCCTCGGCGCTCCGGTAGACGGTCGGGTACCACCAACGGCCCTCGCGGAACTTCGTGAGGGCGGTGTCGCCGGCCTCCCGCCGGGTCCCCAGTCCGTCGTAGGTGCCGCTGCCCGAGAGCGTCCGCGTCACGTCCAGCGAGCCGTCGACGTCCCGGTCGGTCACCTCGCCGCTGCCCAGCGAGAACGCGCGGCCGTCGGGCTTCCCGTGTCTGATCTCGACGGTGTCGCCCTCGACGGGGCCGAACTGCCGCGTCACGACGTCGAACGGGAAGTCGGGGCCGTCGCTCCCGTCCTCGGACTCCGCGGCACCGTCGGCGACGCCGCCGGCCCCGTCCGCCCCCCAGAGCGCCTCCGCGAGGTCGACGCCGGCGCTGGCGGCCTCGCTTCCGGCCTTCGTCCGGTGGTGCCCGGGCATCGTCGTCGTCACCTCGCGTCGAGCGGCGTCGAGCGCGAACCGGGTCTCGCGGCCGAACCACAGCCACAGCCCGGTCGAGGGCGTCGCGAGCGTGGCCGGGCGCTCTGCGGTCGATCCGCTTTCGCCGTCGATCCCCGCCTCGTCCACGGCCGCGGCGAGATCCTCGGCGCGTCCGACGGCCTGTTCGAGCGCCGCCTCCAGCGCGCTCATCTCGGCCCGGGTCGCCGCGTGGGACCACTCGATGCCCCACCCGTCGGGGACGTCGACCGAGAGCAGGTCCGTCATCCCCGCGAGTTCGCGCCCGGCGGCGTCGTCTCGGGTGTCGACCGCGACGCCGTCGCGGCCGCGCACCAGGGTCGCGAGTCCGGCGTCCGCGCGGATCTCGGTGCCGAGTCGCGCCCGCCGGTCGGCCCACGGCGGCGCGCTCTCTCTGACCTGCACCCTGACGTCGTCGCCCGTTTCGAGATGCGTGTCGGACTCGCCGTAGGGGAGAAACCCCTCGCTCTCCCCGAGATCGCAGACCGCACCGGAGCCGAGCGTCTCGCTCACGGTCGCCTCGAACACCGCGCCCGGCGGGGTCGGATCCTCCCACGCGAAGGTGTCGCGGCCGACGTCTCGGAGTTCCGCGCCGACGGTCGCGACGGCGTCGGGGTCGCCGTCGACGCCGACGCCCTGGCGGTCGCCCGTCGTCGCGACCGTGACGTCGTGCGATCCCTCGCCGAACTCGGCGTCGAATCGCTCCCGGATCGGTTCGGAGGCCTGCACGACCTCGGCGCCCGCGTCGAGGAGGACCCACGTCACGGCCGTCGCGTAGATCCCCCTGACCCGGACGCGGGGCGACGCGCTCGCGGGTTCATCCGCCGTCGACCGCCCGTCGCCGTCCTCCCGGCTCATCGCAGCGCGTCCTCGTCGTGGGCGAACCGCACCCGGTCGTGGACGGTCGGACCGAGCGACAGTTCGACGACGTCCGACGAGAGGACGCGCCCGCCCTCGACCGGGACGCCCCACGTATCGAACCGGAGGTACCCCCGGAGGTCGCTGCCGTGGGTGAACAGGTCGAGGTACTCCACGGCGTGCTCGTTGATCCCGCTCGCGCTGTGCGCCAGCTCCATGTCCGAGTAGACGACGTCGCGCTCGAAGAACTCCCGGAGGGTCTCGGCGTCGCGGTCGACGGCCGTCGAGACGAGTTCGGAGGCCTCCCGGACCTCCTCGCGGGTGAGGCCGACCTCCCGGAGGGCGGCCTGCGTACGTTGATCGAAGTGCATCGGTACCCGGTGATACGGGCGGCCGACTTTTGAGACTGATTACTCTCGCCTCTTCCCGCCGAGCGCCGGCAACGGGGTGGCGCCCGGCGGTGACAAGTGAGCGTAACCAGTACGAATCCAGCCAGTCGCGGCCGACACCAGGCGGTCGCGGCAGGCGCCGACGCACCTCTCGAACGCCCCGGCCGAAGACCTTAGGTCGCCGCGTGAGAACCGGCCGGCGATGCGGGACAGAAAGGATCCGATCGAAGAGGCTGCAGGGGACTCGATGGACCTCTACGACGTGGCGACCTGGGACGTGCGCACCCCGCTCGACAAGGTGTCGGCGCTCATCTGGCGCGTCGTCGCCGGGTCCGCCCGACTCGCCGTGGTCGGCTTCGCCTTCCTCTTGCTCCTCGGTATCGGCGGCCTCGCGGCGCTGACTGACCCGCAGATCGGGTTGCTCACGCTTCTCTCTGCGATCCCGGCGATCGGGCTGGCCGCGTACGTCTACTCGACGGACGTGACCTCCAGCGAACCGCTCTCGCTTCTCGTCGCGACGTTCCTCCTCGGGGTGCTGACGGCGAACTTCGCGGCCGTTCTCAACACCGTGCTGCGCCCGTACTTCCAGGTGCTCGGGTTTCTCGGAACGGCGGCGTTCTTCTACGTCGTCGTCGGCCCGGTCGAGGAGGTGGTGAAGCTGCTGGCGGTTCGGCTCTACGCCTACACCGACGACCGGTTCGACGCCGTCCTCGACGGGACGGTCTACGGCGCGATGGCCGGCCTCGGCTTCGCCGTCATCGAGAACGCGCTCTACATCACCCGACAGCTCCCGGACCAGGGGCTCGATATGGGACTCGGGCTCATCGGCGTCGGCGGCGGCATCACCGCGATCAGGGCGCTCGCCGGTCCGGGACACGTGATCTACTCAGCCATCGCGGGTTACTACCTCGGCCTCGCGAAGTTCAATCCGGGCAAACGCGGCCCGATCGTCGTGAAGGGCATTCTGCTCGCCGCGTTCGTCCACGCGACGTACAACACCACCGTCGGGATCGGCTCGGCGCTCATCGGCGCCGTGACCGGGCTCTCGGGGCTCGCGCCGTTCCTCGTCTACGTCGTGCTCTACGACGGCGTCTTCGGGCTCTTCCTGCTCCGGAAGATCCAGAAGTACCGCGACAGCTACCGCGAGGCCCACGCGCCGCCCGCGACCGAATCGGACTTCGACTCGGAACTGACCGAGTTCGAGTGATCCCGCGGCCGTTCGATGCTCCCCGCAGCGGTCAGGTGACGCGACGCTTCGAGTGACCCAGCAGCGATACGGTCGGACGCCCGCTAGCCCTGCTCGATCGCGTCGCGGTAGCCGGCGACCATCTGCTCGACGTACTTCGCGACGACGTCGACCTCGAGGTGCACCGGGTCGCCCACGTCTTTCTCCGAGAGCGTCGTCAGGTCGTACGTCGTCGGGATGATCGCGACGGTGAAGCGATCCGTCCCGCGGTCGGCGACGGTGAGGCTGATGCCGTCGAGCGTGACCGACCCCTTTCCGACGACGTACTGCTTCACCGCCGGCGGCAGCGCGAACTCGAAGAACCAGTCGTCGCCGACGCGCTCGATCTCCGTCACCTCGGTCGTGGTGTCCACGTGCCCCTGCACGAGATGACCGTCGAACCGGCCGTCCGCGGCGAGCGCGCGTTCGAGGTTCACCCGATCGCCCGCCTCGACCGCTCCGAGGTAGGTCTTCTCGACGGTCTCGCTCGCGAGGAACACCTCGAACTCCGGGACCGGGTCGGTTCGGAACGCCTCGACGGTCAGACAGACGCCGTTGACGGCGATCGACTGGCCGTGGTGGAGGTCGTCGTAGGCGACTCCCGCCTCTGGGTCGCCGGCACCGCCGGCGTCGGGTGCATCCTCTCTCCCCTCGGAGGTGGCGTCCGCCGCGGACCCGTGTCCGCCGACCTCGATGCGGAGCCGCCGGCCCCCCTCGTCGTCACTCGTCTCGA
Source organism: Halobellus limi (assembly GCF_004799685.1). Classification (NCBI taxonomy): domain Archaea; kingdom Methanobacteriati; phylum Methanobacteriota; class Halobacteria; order Halobacteriales; family Haloferacaceae; genus Halobellus; species Halobellus limi. The sequence continues at coordinate 2,776,117 of NZ_CP031311.1, read as the reverse complement.
CGACCTTCCCCGTCGTCTCGACGATTCCGGTGAACATACCCACGCATTCGTCCCAGTTCTGAAAAACGTCTCGAACGCGAGCATCGTCGTGGGGGGCCGCGAGTCCCGCGCTCGCGGTCGCATCCGCGCGGACGGGGTTTCCAAAGGTCTTTGCCGCTCCCGTCGCTAGGAAGTGTCGATGGACGACGCCGTGCGGGTCCGCGACGCCGCGCAGGAGGCGGTCGAAGACGTCGAACCCGACCGGCTCCGGGAGGTACTGTTCGAGCGCCTCTCCGACGCGCCGATGACGCCGGCCGTGTTGGCGCTTCTGAGCGCTCGCGCACCCGAAACCGGAGTTGACACCGATGCCGACGGCCTCGCAGAGCGTGCTGCCGGCGTACAGTTGATCTACGAGGGCCTTCGGCTCACTCGCACGCTGGCCCACGAGGAACCCTGGACGCGCATTGCCGACGGCGACGCTACCGGCGACATCGCCGCCGACCTCGACGTCCTCGCCGCCGACGTGTTCGTCTCGCGCGGTTTCTACCTGCTCGCGCGGACCGACGCCGCCGGGCGAGCGGTCGACGTCGTCCGCGCCTTCGGACGGGACCAGACGCTCAGACGCGGCGAGGGTGCCGACGTCGACTCCCTCGATCGGAACCTCGAATCCGACGTCTTCGCGCTCGCCGTCGTCGCGGGGACGACCGCCGTCGGCGCGACGCCCTCGCCCGCCCTGCTGGAGTACGCGGCCGAACTGGGCCGCGACTGCGACGCCGACGGGGAGCTACAGCCCGCGGATGCGGCGTTCTCGGAGGCGACCGCCGAGCGCCTCGCGTCGCTGTCGGCCGTCGGAAGCGGCTCTGACGACAGAGTGCCGTCGTCGGCGACGGACTCGTGACCGAATAACGGCTCCCGGGCGGCGGCGCGCTCGGCGGAAACTGCCGCCGCGAATCGAAACCCCTAAAGACGAATCCGCGCTACGGAGAACTGCGCCTGGGTAGCTTAGCGGTAAAGCGCGTCCTTGGTAAGGACGAGACCCCGGGTTCAAATCCCGGCCTAGGCTCTTTCCGCCGTACACTCCTCGTACGCACACTTTTCCGGCTACACTCGTCTGAACGAAACCCGTTCAAGATTCGCTTCTCTCGCTAAACAGGGCATCCCTCGCCGTAATGGATTCGATGAATTATCAGGAGATACAAACTAATTCACAGACTGCGGTGGGATGGACCCCGAAATCGACCGGGGGCGCGTCCCCTCAATGGGATATCGCGGATTTCGCTAATCCACGCTCGCAGGACGGACGATGAACCGTAGTCAGGAATGTGATAGAAATGCTCCTCGATGCGGCTATCCACGACGAGTACGCGGTGAGTGATGTTCCGCCGAAACGACTATTGGTAAGACCAGCGTATTACGTCTATATGTCCGAAGCGGCTACGGACGACGACGGCGGGGACGATATCGCCACGGTGAATTTCAAACTCACCGAGTCGTTCCTCGAACAGATAGACGATACGTGGCAGGGACGCGGGTTCAACAGCCGAAGCGAGTTCATCCGGTACACGCTTCGGGACGCCGTCGAGTTCCCGACGTTCGACCGCGACGAACTCGTCGCCCTGCTCGAAGCCGAGGAGGACATCCGCGAGGGACGAACGACGAGCGCCGAGGAAGCCCGCGAGCGGTTCGGCACGAGCGATGAGTGACGACGGGTGGACGTGGGAACTCTCCTCGACCGCCGAAGACGACCTCGACGGACTGTCCCCCGCCGACCAAGACCGGATACTCGACAAGCTCGATGAAATCGTCTCCTCGCCGTGGCGCGACCCGCCGGACTACGGTGAGCCGCTCCAGAACGGCCCGTACAAGAAGATACGCGTCGGGGAGTTCCGGCTCTCAGTGAGCTTCCGGCAGGACGACGGGCGGCTCGTCGTCGCACGTATCAAGCGTCGGGGCGGCGCGTACACCGCTGACGACTGAGTGAGTGACAAAAGGCCCTCGATGCGGCGAGATACGGGTGGAGGATTCGGTGGGGCTGGCCCCAGTTGTCGTCGGTCGTGAACCACATCGGTTCTCCTCGGGCCACTCCTGAAGGCCACAGAATTGCGGAAGATCTTCGCTAGGAGTGCCCCTTTGCCCCGTGAGTTACCGAGTTTCGAGCCCAAGCCCGCTCGTCGTGGACTCCCCGTCCTGCGGTCAGAAACACGCGTATTTAGCCGTGTGGAGGTATCAATCCGCAGATTCGTCGAGTCTCGGGAGCGTCGTGGGCTTCTCGTCCGCTCCGATCCCGCTCGTGACGATGAGCCGCATCCCTCGGCGGACGCTCATGTCGACCTCGTGGATCTGATCGTCCGGGAGGAGTACCAACCGTCCGGCCGTCGGGTTCGGACTGTGCGGGAGAAACACGTTGTACAGTCGCTCGCCTGCGACGTCCTCGGCGACGGTGGGGCTCTCGCCAGTGACGAGACCGATAGAGTAGACGTCTTTCCGCGGGTATTCGACGAGCACGACGCTTTCGTACGCCGTATCCCGATCGACGAGCGAGTTGGCGACCTGCCGCACGCCCACGTAGATCGTACTGACGAGGGGAATCACGTTCACGATCCGACCGAGATTGCCGAACATCTCCCGTCCGACGCGTTGCTTGGCGAGATAGCCCAGGACCGTGATCGATCCCAGGATCACGACGACGGCGAGGACCTGGGCGACGACCTCGATGTTCGCCGTGTACTGCGTGAGGCGAGTCTCTCGGACGACTGGGTTGACGAACTGGAGCGACCAGTTGACGAGGATCCGAAGAACGTACAGCGTGACGACCAGGGGCGTGATCAGAATCAATCCCGCGAAGAAGCTGCTCTTGACTGCGGTTGACAGTTTCATAACGACTGCAAACACGGGAGGAACAAAACCGTTCACCGACCGCGCTCGAAACGCTCCGGAAGGGCAGCACGTCCTGACGGACGAGCGGCGGCGCTCACTCCTCGACGTGCGTCTTCTCGATCGCGGACTCGCCGCCAATCGCGGCGTTCAGGTGACGGGTGATCCAGTCGAAGAGCACCACGAGCGGGAGGAGGACCCGACCGACCAGCGCGATCGGCCGGGCCACCCTGAGCGCCCACTCCTCGGCGTGGCCCAGTCCGTAGGACTTCGGGACGATCTCGCCGAATATCAGCACGACGGTGCTGGCGACGACGGTCGAGGCCGTCACGGCGACGCCGGCCGGCAGGTGTTCGGTCAGAAGCAGCGTGGTGATGCTCGCGATCGCGACGTTGACGACGTTGTTCCCGACCAGAAGCGTCACCAGCAGTCTGTGGGGATCGCCTCGGAGTCCCTGCAGCGTCGCGAACCGCCCGTCGGCCGCCGGATCCGCCGCCGCGAACCACTCCTCGGGAAGGGTGAAGATCGCCGTCTCGCTGCTCGAAAAGAACGCGCTCACTCCGATCAGGACGACGATCGCGCCGACGGTGAGACCGATAGAGACGAGTACCATACGGACCCGCACTCACGCCGGTGGCAAAGGTCCCACCCTTGCGTCTCCCCAGCGATCACCACTGGGTCCACTGGGTTCACTAGGCCCACTAGATCCACCGGGACGACCACAGGCCTCTCCGGAGTGATCTGACTGGCTGTGGCGGCGACGCGGCCGATAGCCCGGAGTCCGACATCACTCCCGATTGTGACAGTTCCGAATAAGTAGTCTCGTCCCGTCGCACCGCGAGGCCCGCGGCCGGCCGACCGTCAACGCGACCGTTCGCAGTTTACGCAGAGCGCCCCCTCGACGGCCTCCTCCGGAACGACCGCACCACAGCGGCGACACCGGAACCGACTGTGCGTGTATTGCGTGTGTGAATCGATACGTGAACGTCCACTGTTATCTGTCATAACTTTCTATACTGGATACTACTTCAAAAATTTTCTGGATGTATGTGTTTATATCGTTTTCACCGGCGTCCGTGTGGGCACAGCAGGAAGTCGCCACGCGCGACGTCGATCGCCGGACGATAGAGGCGATTCGGAGTCGACCGAGACGGTTCGAGAATACCGAGGCGTACAGGAGGGATTCTGGGCGATTCAAAATCCGCTCCAACACGCTATCTCCTACGACGAGCCGTTCACCGTAGACGCGGCGCCGGCCGACCACATCGTCCCGTCGCCGCTGGCGGGCTACCGGAAGTCCTCGACGAACCGGGCGGGCAGTCGGTCGACGAACTGGGAGGGAAGCGCGTCGACGAGCTTCTGGGTGACGATCACCATCGGCTTGCGCACGAGGACGTACAGCGCGGAGACGGCGAGGGCGGCGAGGACGGCCGTCTGCGCGAGACCGTCGAGGACGTACACCGAGGGGGCGGCGAACGCGGTCGCCACGAACAGGTCTTCCGGCGCGCCGTCGTAGCGGACCCAGCGTCGGGGGCGGATCCAGCGGCGGTGATAGTGGCTGTAGACCGCGCGTTCGGAGGTGCCGAGCCACGGTTTCAGCTCCAGGCCGCCGCCGAGGGCGTCCATCGCGGAGTGCAGCGCCGCCGCCGCGAGAAAGAGCGCGGCGGCGACGGTGACCGCCGTGGGGACGGCGACGGCCACGAGGGCGGCCCCGACGGCCGCGGCGCTGAAGTACACCGGAAAGTGCAACGTCCGGCGGTGTCCGGCGTAGAGGTCGAAGTCCGGAAACAACCCGCCGAGAGCGGCCGCCGCGACGGGTATCACGGACGTTCCCGCGGCGCTCCCCGGAAAGAGGACGCCCGCGAGCACTGCGAGCACGACGCCGGCCAGCGCGTGCGTAGTTGCCATCATCACCGGGTCGTACGCCGATGAACGGTATGACCGTTGCGTGTGTCTCGGTACCACTGCTGCCGGTGGGCGATCGATACCGCTCGGACCGCGTGCGACGATATCCCGATTCGGCCCCGAACGTCGGGGCGACACTGCGACCTTTTTTTCGTCGCCGGTCTATCGTCCGATATGCGGCGGCCGATCCGGTCGGTGAACGCCCGCTCGATCGCCAGCGCGATGCGGATGAGCATCGCGGTCGTCCTCGGCGTCGGAATCGCGACGCTGAATGTGAGCGTCGTCGTCAACGCGGTGCTCGCACTCGGAGTCACGTATCTGCCCGCCGTGCTGCGTCGCGACTGGGACCTCCGCCTCTCGCCGGAACTGACCCTCGTCGTGACGCTCGCGGTGCTTCTGCACACGGTCGGGATGGTCGGCCTCTACGAGCACCTCTGGTGGTACGACCACCTGACGCACACCCTCTCGGCCGCGATCGTTGCTGCCGTTGGCTACGCGGCCACACGTGCGCTCGACCGCTACTCGGAGGCGGTGTCGTTCCCGCCGCGGTTCCTCTCGGTGTTCATCCTGCTGTTCACGCTCGCGCTCGGCGTCCTCTGGGAGGTCCTCGAGTTCCTCGCGCGTATTGCCGCGTCGACCGTCGGCGTCGAGGCCGTCCTCGTCCAGTACGGACTCGAGGACACGATCTTGGACCTCGTCTTCGATACGGTCGGCGCGGTTCTGGTCGCGCTGTTCGGCACGCGACGGCTCTCCGGGCTCGTCGACGCGTTCCACGATCGGCTCTCGTAGCGTCGGACGCCGCTTCCGATCGCTCGGACCGGTAACGATTAGGCCCTGTCCGGTCCAGTTACACCCACACTCAATGTGTCCGAACGAGCGCGCGTCCCGTTCTCCGGACGCCCGTGCTGGCGGCGAGACACGCCGTGGCCCGCTGATCCTCTCCCGTCGTATGCGGGAATCGACCGCCCCCGGTCGAGCGCCGCCGCCCACGCGCGGGGTGGGCCGATGACCGAGGAGCACCTCCAGGCGACGATCAGCCTCCGCGGCGTGCTGTTCGCGCCCTGCGGCGACGTGCTCGTCGTCCGACGCGCCAGCGACGGCGGCTGGGAGCTCCCCGGTGGACGGCTCGGCCCACACGAGGACGCGCCCGACGGCGTCCGTCGGGAGATCACAGAGGAGACCGGCATCGACGCCCGGGTCGGCCGGCCGATCCACGCGGTGTCGTGGCGGAACGAGGGCGACAGCGGACGGTTCGCGGTCTACTACTGGTGTGAGGCGACCGGTGATCTCGACGTCCGTGACGGCGACGACCCGGTCACGCTCAGCCACGAGCACACCGACTACGCGTGGCTCCCGCCCGAATCGGCGAGCGACCGCCTGAGCGACGTCCAGGAGCGGGCCGTCGACGTCGCGACCGAGGTGTACGAGCCGTGAGCGGGGACGGGGCACCGACGGACGCCGACCGCGAGGACGAATCGCCGGCGGGTGGGGATCACGCGGAGGAATCGCCGGCGGGTGAGGACAGTGCCGGAGACACGCTGACGGACGAAGACAGTCCCGGGGATACGCCGGCGGACGAGGATAGTACCGGGGACACGCCAGAGGAATGGAACCGGCCGACCGGGACGCCGACCATCCGCGAACTCGACGACCGGACGGTCCGACAGATCGCCGCCGGCGAAGTGGTCGAACGCCCCGCCTCGGTCGTCAAGGAACTCGTCGAGAACAGCCTCGACGCCGACGCCGACCGGATCTCGGTCGCCGTCGACGCCGGCGGTACGGAGGGCGTCCGCGTCCGGGACGACGGCGTCGGAATGGACCGCGAGTCGGCCGAACGCGCGGTCGAAGAGCACACCACCAGCAAGATCGACGGCATCGACGACCTCGAGGCGGGCGTCGGCACGCTGGGCTTCCGCGGCGAGGCGCTGCACACCATCGGTGCCGTCTCCCGGCTCACGATCCGGACGAAACCCCGAGCGCGCCCGGGCGACGGTGGGAACCGCGAAACGCGCGGCGGCGACGCCTCCGGCACCGAAATCCGAATCGAGGGCGGCGAGGTGACCGCCGTCGGGGCCGCGGGCTGCCCCGAGGGGACGGTCGTCGAGGTCGAGGACCTCTTCTTCAACACGCCCGCCCGCAAGAAGTTCCTGAAGACGACCGCGACGGAGTTCGACCACGTCAACACGGTCGTCACGCACTACGCGCTCGCGAACCCCGACGTCGCCATCTCGCTGGAACACGACGGCCGCGAGGTGTTCGCCACCGAGGGCCGCGGGAGCCTCCGGTCGGCGGTGCTGTCGGTGTACGGCCGCGAGGTGGCCGAGTCGATGATCGAAGTCGACGCCGAACCCGACTCGACGGACGCGACGGCGACCGTCGAGCGCGTGCGAGGCCTGGTCAGCCACCCCGAGACGACCCGAAGCACCCGCGAGTACCTCTCGACGTTCGTCAACGGCCGGTACGTCACCGACGGCGTTCTCCGGGAGGCCGTCCTCGACGCCTACGGCGGGCAGTTGGCGAGCGACCGCTACCCGTTCGCCGTGCTGTTCGTCGACGTCCCCGCCGGCACCGTGGACGTGAACGTCCACCCGCGGAAGATGGAGATCCGATTCGACGACGAATCGGGCGTCCGGACGGCCGTCACCGACGCCGTACGGACCGCGCTGCTCGACGAGGGACTGATTCGATCGACTGCGCCGCGGGGCCGCTCGGCACCGGACGAGACCGAGGTCCGGCCGGAGTCGCCGACTTCGGAGGTCCGCGGCGGCGCGGGGCACGGTCCCCCACCGGCGACCGCCGACGGTGATGCCGCGGCCGACTCGGACGACGTGGCCGACTCGGACGCCGCGGCAGACCCCGACGCGGACGGCGAGGGATCTCTGGCCGAGCCGGAGTCCGGGAGTCGGGAACGCGGGCCCGCGACCGGCGTGGATCCGACGGACGACGACGCCTGGACGGTCGACGGACTCGGCGGCGAGCGCAGCGACCCGACGGCGGAGTCGGCGTCGGAGGAGACCGATCTGTCCGGCAACGGCTCTGATTCCGACTGGTCCGGCAACGGCTCCGGTTCCGACCTGTCGCCGGGACTGGACGCGGACCGCTCCGCCGGATCGAAGTCCGGGGCGGCCGACGCTGAGGCGTCGTCGCCGTCTACCGCCCGCGACGACCCGGATTCGAGGTCGTCCAGCGACCGGCGACAGCCCCCCGAAAAGCCCCCGAACGCCGAGGGGCGATCGACCTCTGAAGCGCCCGCAGCCGACGGTGCCGACGGTCGGGCTCGGTCGGGAGGACAGGGAGAATCGCCCCGGGGGTCGCGGCCGACGGGTATCGTCGGCCCGACCGTCCAGCGCGACCTGCGGGGCGAGTCGGCGACGCTGGAGCCGCGGTTCGACTCCCTGCCCTCGATGCGGATCCTCGGGCAGTTACACGACACCTACGTCGTCGCCGAGGCCGACTCGGGGCTGATCCTCGTCGACCAGCACGCCGCGGACGAGCGGGTGAACTACGAGCGCCTGCGGGCCGAACTCGACGGCGACGTCGTCACGCAGGCGTTGGCGGAGCCGGTGGAACTCGAACTCACCGCCCGAGAGGCGGCGTTGTTCGACGCCTACGAGGAGGCGCTCTCGGATCTGGGGTTCCGCTCCGAGCGCGTCGACGACCGAACGGTCGCGGTCCGGTCGGTGCCGGCGGTCTTCGCCGAGGCGCTGGACCCGCAACTGGTCCGAGACGTCCTCTCGGCGTTCGTCGCCGAGGGCGACGGCGGGGCCGAGACGGTCGAGGCGGTCGCCGACGACCTCCTCGCGGACCTCGCGTGTTACCCCTCCGTCACCGGGAACACCTCGCTCACCGAGGGCTCGGTCGTGGAACTCCTCGAAGCGCTCGACGACTGCGAGAACCCCTACGCCTGCCCGCACGGTCGCCCGGTGGTCATCCACATCGACGGCGACGAGATCGGAGATCGGTTCGAGCGGGACTACCCGGGGCACTGATCGGCCGTCCGACCGCCGGGTCGCCGCGCGGCCTCGACCTCGACGTCCCGTCGGATCGCACGGTTACGCCCCGATATCCGATCCGATGCCTGACTGTCCGGTTCGCTATCCGAGATATTGATTTATACCTGACAGGAACGCTTATTGACCTGTTCTCGTATGGACCGGTATGCCGAACGGCGGACGACCGCTCTCGCCTCCGCCGGCGGGAGCGGTGACGGTGATCGGCCTCGGAAGCGCCGGCTGTCGAATGCTCTCGGCCGTCGAGGACGCCGTCGATCGATACGAACCCGACCCGGCGTTCTCCTACGTCGCGATCGACTCCAGCGTCCCCGACCTCGACGCGAACGCGTCGGCGGAGGCCAGGAAGATCCACCTGGACGCACCGACGAGCCGCTTTTCGGACGACCGCGAGAAACTCGACTATCTCGACGTGTCGGCCGAACTAGCGTACGACGGCGGGACGACCCGTCGGCGCCCCGTCGGTCGCTACTGCGTCGACAACGCCGAGAGCGTCGATCCGTTCGTCGAGGAGCTCTCGGGCGTACTCGGCGCCGGATCGGAACGGGTCGAGGGGCACCCGGAGGCCCATCACGTCTGGCTTCTCAGTTCGCTCGGCGGCGGCACCGGGAGCGGACTCATCCCCCTGCTGGCCGGCCTCGTCGACACGCTCTCGCCACAGGCGGCTACTTTCGGGATCGGGTCCGTGCCGCGACTGGACGGGCTTGAGTCCACCAGTTCCGTCCCGCCGGGCGATTCGACCCTCTACTACAACGCCTACGCCGCCCTGCGCGAGCTCCGCGTCCTGCTCGGCCTCGGCGACGGCGATCCGTATCCGCTCGAACTCGAACTCCAGTCGGACCCTCGATCCGTCGAGTCGGATTCGCTCGCGCTCGAAGGGAGTCCGATCGACGCCTACGGCCTCATCGGGACGGATCAGGCGGCGGTCGCGGACGACGCCTACATCCGGACGCGGAACCGGATCGCGGCGGATCTGATCGTCGATTCGGCCGTCGAGACCGACCTCGTCGCCAGCCGACCGGCGGGCGGGTGGACGAACGACACCACGCTGTTCTCGCTCGACGGGGGCGGGTTCAGCGCGCCCGTCGACGACCTCCGCGAGTTCTACGAGACGGCGGCGGAACGCGAGGAGACCGACGCGGCGATCGGACGGAAGGAGACGCGTCACTCCTCGGTTGAGGATGCCCTCCGCGGGGCCCGTGCCGTTCTCGATCGGGAGTCCGTCGCGGCACTGTCCGACGGCGAGGCGGACGACCTCCCGGTCTCACCGGAGGCGTTCGCGCGCGTCCGAGACGAGGCCGCTTCGATCGATCTGGTCCACCTCGACGAGCCGAAACTCGATTCGACCGTCGAGTCCGCGGCCGAGGAGACCGATCCGATCGGATCGATCGACGACGAGGCCCTAACCACCTACCTCCTCACGGGGCAACTGAAACGACGAGCCGAGGACGTGGTGCACTCGCATCCGTTTCCCGAAGCGGTCGAGGCCCTGGCCGACGAGGTCCGCGACCGCATCGACGACCCGGTTCCGGGGGCAGACGCTGACCCCGTGACGCGGTGGGAGCAGACGCTCGAACCGCTCCTCCGACAGCGCCGGCGGACGATCGAGCGCGCCGTCGACCGTACGCTGCCCGTTCGGGTGTTCCACCGCCGCGAGCAGAAGTCGCGACTGGAACGGATCCGGGAGCGACACGCCGAACTCCGTGAGCTGAAGGACGAGTACGAGCGGCTCCGGGAGGTTCGGTCGCTGGTCGTCGAGCGCCACGAGCGGGCGGGCGAGGACCTCCGGGCCGAGCGGGACCGTCTCGAAGCGGAGGTGAGAGAGCTTCGCGAGGAGCGAACCGAACTCTCCGAGCGGCGGGACCGGCTCGGACGGCGACTCGACGCGCTCGAAGACGCGCTCGCCGATCCGTCGTCCGGGCAGTACTCGACGCTCCCGGTGGCAGCCCCCGAAAACGCCGACCCCGACGCGGTGCTGTCGGCCGACTCCCTCCGCGACCTCGTCGGCGCCGACGTCGTCGCGGGCGTCGCGGTCACAGACGCGCTGGAGGAGACGGTGGCCCGACTCGGTGAGTCGGTTTCCGACCGCGATCCGGTCGCAGTGGACCCGGATACCCACCGGCGACTCGCGCTGTCTGTCTCCGACCCCGACGGTGAGTTGATCGGGATCGCCGACGACGAAGTGACGGTTGCCGGATTCGGGTCACCCGATCCGACGCCGTTCGAACGGCTCGACGACGTCTCCGGCGTCCCACACGGCGAGCCCTTCTCGGTCCACGCGGTCGCGACGTACGCCCCGATCGCACTCGAGAACACCAGCGAGTTCGGAGTCGTCCACGAGTGGTACACCGATCCCGACCGCGACGCGGGTGCCCTCTTCGATCGGGCTGACGCGGAGGAGCGGATCGCGCGGTGCTTCGCGTATCCCGAACTGCTCGCGGCGGACGCGCCCGACGACTAGATCGGCGTTTCTGCCGCGCCGTTCGGCCGGTACCGAAGGTGAACGCCGCCCACCGCGACCACCGCGACCCTCCGGCGATAATCGCAATTATGTACTCCCTGACTCAAGAGGGGAGTATGACCGACATCGTGACCTTCGGCGAGACGATGCTCAGGCTCTCGCCGCCCCGGGGCGAACGACTCGAACGGACGTCCGAACTCGGCGTCCGGACGGGGGGCGCAGAGAGCAACGTCGCCGTGGCGGCCGCCCGCCTCGGCCGCGACGCGACCTGGATCTCGAAGCTGCCGGACTCGGCGCTCGGGCGCCGGATCGTCTCGGAACTGCGGAGCCACGGGGTACGCATGGACGTCGCGTGGGACGGTTCCGACGACGCGCGGCTGGGGACGTACTACCTCGAACACGGCGGGGAACCGCGCGGGACCGACGTGATCTACGACCGGGCCGACGCCTCGGTGACGACGGCGACCCCCGGGGAGCTCCCGGCCGGCGCGCTCGACGACGCGAGCGTCTTCTACACGAGCGGCATCACGCCGGCGCTCTCGCAGACGCTCGGGGAGACGACCGAGGCGCTGCTCCGGGCGGCCCAGGAGAGGGGGACGACCACGGCGTTCGACCTGAACTACCGGGGGAAGCTCTGGTCGCCGATGGAGGCCGGCGAGCGTTACGAGTCGCTGTTCCCGCACGTGGACGTGCTCGTCGCCGCCGAGCGCGACGCGGCGACCTGTCTCGGCCGCGAGGGCGACGCCGTGGAGGTGGCGAACGGCCTCCTCCGTGACTTCGACTTCGAGACGGTCGTCCTCACGCGCGGCGAGAGCGGCTCTCTCGCGGTCCACGACGGCGAGGTGTACGAACAGGACGTCTACGACGCCGAGACGTTCGATCCGATCGGGACGGGCGACGCGTTCGTCGGCGGCTTCCTCGCGAAGCGACTCGACGGCGGCGACGTCTCCGACGCGCTCGCCTACGGCGCGGCGACCGCGTCGCTGAAGCGCACCGTCGACGGCGACCTGGCCGTCGTCACGGCCGAGGAAGTCGACGCCGTCGTCGAACGGAACGCCGGCGGGATCTCGCGGTGACGCCGTCGTGGCGATGACCCCGACGACGACCGGCCGCTACCGCGTGCTCGGGCGACCGCGTGATCCGGACGAACTCCTGCTCGTCTCGGTCGCCGACGCGGCGGACACCGCGCCCCCGACCGCTGAGAACCCGTCCCCGGCGGCGGACGGCGAAGCCGATTCGACCTTCGACCCGGCGTACGTCGGGACGGCGGGCTACGAGGGCGAACTCGCCGATGCCGTCGACTCGCTTTCGGCCGGCAACCTGATCGACGCGACGCTCGCGTGGGCCGACGGCGACCCCCGCTTCGAGTCCGTCGACGTCGTCGCCGAGAGCGCCTTCGAGTTCTACGACGGCGTCACCGGCATCTTCGAGGCCGCCAAGGGGGCGTGGATGGTCGCCGAGGCGGACAACGCGGCGATGAACGGCCGCGTGACGAAGAACACCGACGGCGAACCCAACGGCGCGCTGTACGTGTTCGCGAAGCAGTCCGGCGCTCGGGACCTCTTCGAGGAGTTCCGGACCGGCGTGACGCCGATCGACCCGCTCGTCCGGCGCGCCGACGAGGCCGAGTCGGTTCCGCCGGAGGCCGAGCAACCCCGCGCGGTGTTCGTGTTGCGGCCGGTCGACGAGCCGTTCGTCGTCGTCTACGTGGTGTTCCGGCGCGACGGCGTGCTGGCGGAGACGATCCGCTCGACGTACGACGGACCGGACTGAGACGGAGCCCCCCTTCGCCCGTCACCGATTCTGTTCGTCCCGGTGGACCGCTACCGGGGAGTCACTCCCGGGTTCTCACCGCGCTGTGACCCATCGCAACCTCTTTTTCCGCACATCGAGGATACCGCGTATGGAACTGACCGACCAGCGCGTCCTCGTCACGGGCGGGGCCGGACTCATCGGGTCGCACCTCGCCGAACGACTCAGCGCCGACAACGACGTCGTCGTCGCCGACGACCTCTCGAAGGGGACCCGAGACCGCGTGCCCGACGGCGTCGAGTTCGCCGAGGCCGATCTGACCGACCCCGCGGACGTCGAAGCGGTCGTGACCCCCGACGTCGACGTCGTCTTCCACCTCGCGGCGTACACGGACACGAACTACGACCGGCCGCGACAGCTGTTCGAGGAGAACTCCGAGATGACGTACAACCTGCTCGAACGGATGGACGACGTCGGCGTCGAGGACTTCGTGTTCACCTCCTCGTCGACGGTCTACGGCGAGGCGCCGCGCCCGACGCCCGAAGACTACGCCCCGCTCGAACCGATCTCGATCTACGGCGCCTCGAAACTGACCGACGAGGCGCTCCTGTCGACGTACGCGCACTCCTACGGGATGACGGTCTGGTGCTTCCGGTTCGCGAACATCGTCGGGCCGAAGCAACGCGGGAACGTCATCCCGGACTTCATCGAGAAGCTCCTCGACGATCCCGAGACGCTCGAGATCCTCGGCGACGGACGCCAGGAGAAGTCCTACCTCCACGTCACCGAGTGCGTCGACGCGATCTGTCACGTCGTCGAGCACGCCGACGAGCCGCTGAACACGTACAACCTGGGCACGCGGACGACCACCTCGGTCAACCGCATCGCCGACATCGTCGCCGACGAACTCGGGCTCGATCCCGAGTACACCTACACCGGCGGCGACCGCGGGTGGACCGGCGACGTGCCGAAGATGCGGCTCTCCATCGAGAAGCTCGCCGCGCTCGGGTGGGAGCCGACCCAGTCCAGCGACGAGGCGGTCCGCCGCGCGACGGCGGAACTGGCGGCGGAACTCCGGGCCGCCCACGACGAGTAGCGTTCGATCCGCCCGCGATGAGTAGCTTCAGTCCGCTCGCGACGAGTAGGTTCGATCCGCCCGCGACGAGTGATCCCGGTGCGTTCTCCGGTCCGCGTCGACCGTTCGCGGTCACCGTTGCAAGGGATTAATATCCATCCGGGGTTGAGTTAATATATGACTGTCGTCAGCGTCTCGATGCCCGAAGCGTTGGTCGAACGCATCGACTCCTTCGCCGAGGAACACGGCTACACCGGCCGGAGTGAGGTCGTCCGGGAGGCCTCCCGGAACCTCCTGGGTGAGTTCGAGGACAAGCGACTGGAGGAACGCGATCTCATGGCCGTCGTCACCGTCGTCTTCGATTACGAGACCACGAACGTCGAAGAGCGGATGATGAAACTCCGCCACGAGTACGAGTCGCTCGTCGCCTCGAACTTCCACAGCCACGTCGGAGAGCACCGCTGTATGGAACTGTTCGTCCTCGAGGGGCGTCTCGAAGACATCTCGACGTTCGTCGGCAAGATCCGCGCGACGAAGGACACGCTCAGCGTCGACTACTCGGTGATGCCGGTCGACGAGTTCAGCGGCTTCGACGTCGAGGAGTGATTCGGACGAGGAGCGCTAGCGCTCGCCGAGCGTACCCCGACTCCGGCGATCCTCAGGGGAAGCCCCGATCCTCCGCACGGCCGCCTTGGGCGGTCACTCGTCTCCCCTGCCGTCGGCGTCCAGTCGCGTCGTGCACCACGGGCAGAAATCCAGGTCCGGGTCCAACTCCTTCCCGCAGTCCGGGCAGGTTTCGGGGTCCGACGAGAGCGACGGCCCGTCCGGTCCAACGGTGGGCGTTGCGCCGATCACCGTCTCTTTCCCGTTCCCGTCCTGATTCGCGCCCGTATCCGCCGTCCCTGTCGCGGCCCCGCTGCGCGCTTGCTGCTGCCGGCGGCGGGCGAGGACGTACGCGTCGGCGATGCTCGCGATGCCCACCGCGAAGACGGGCGCCAGATCCATCGGATCGCTCCCCGTTCCCGACAGCAGCGCCTGTGCGGCCTCGGGCGGAACGAACAGGAACGACGCGACGACGGCCGCCGCAAACCACGCGAGCCCCCGCCGCCAGCGCCGCAGATAGAAGTGCCCGAGCCCGGTGGCGAGCGTCCCGAGGAGCGCCGCGAGCCACGGTCGCTTCCCCCGCTTCCGATCCATATTCCCTACTTCGGACGCCCCCGATTAGGTCTTGTGGGTCGGTCTGTGTGCGGTCGTGGGCCGCCTATCCTACCGGTGTGGTTACACTTTTCCCTCGTGCGGTGAATCACTCGTTATGGCCCGCTACCCGCGAACCGTCCGGAGCGCGCGCGTCAAATGCATCGACTGCAATGCTCCAGCCGCGGAGACGATCGAGGAGACCTACGTCTGCGTGGAGTGCGGGAGTGCCGTGGTTTCGGCCGTCGAGTGAGTCGTGCTCCCCGTCCCCGATGAACTCGCCCACAGCGCGGCGCGTAGCCATCGCATAACGAAACCCGACGGTCGCGAAGCGTGGCTATGGCCACCGCTGATGCCGAAGCCCAGTGTGAGGCGATCCTCGACGAGGTCGCGAGCGCGGTCGTCGTCGGACGCGAGACGCTCCGAACGATCCTCGCGGGCTTCGTCGGTCGCGGGCACGTCCTCCTCGAGGACGTCCCCGGGACGGGGAAGACGCTGACCGCACGGAGTCTCGCGACGGCGCTCGATCTCTCCTTCTCGCGAGTCCAGTTCACGCCCGACCTCCTGCCGACGGACGTGACCGGGACGCACGTGTTCGACGAGCGCAGCGGTGAGTTCGAGTTCACCGAGGGCCCGATCTTCGCGAACGTCGTGTTGGCCGACGAGATCAACCGCGCCTCGCCGAAGACGCAGGCCGCGCTGCTCGAAGCGATGGAGGAGGGACAGGTGACCGTCGACGGCGAGACCCGGCCGCTGCCCGACCCGTTCTTCGTCATCGCGACGCAGAACCCCGTCGAGCAGGAGGGGACCTTCGAGCTGCCGGAGGCCCAGAAGGACCGGTTCATCGTCAAGACGAGCCTCGGTTATCCGGGGCTGGAGGGGGAACTGGAACTGATCGATCGGCGGCTGGCGCGTCGGAGCCAGCGGCCGTCGGCGAACCCCGTCTGCACGCGCGAGGCGGTCGACGACGTCCGCGCGGCCCCGGAGGACGTCCACGTCGAGGCCGACGTCCGTCGGTACGTCGCGACCGTCTCCCGGGCCACACGGGAGGACGCCCGCGTCGCGGCCGGCGCGTCGCCGCGCGGCACCCAGCGACTGCTCGAGGTGTCGCGGGCGATGGCCGTGCTCCGGGGCCGAGCGTACGTCACGCCCGAGGACGTCCAGCGAGCGGCGAAGCCCGTTCTCGCCCACCGACTCGTGCTCACGCCCGAATCGCGGGTCAACGACGTCGACGAGCGGACGGTGATCGCCGACATCTTAGACGAGATCGAGGTGCCGACCGTCAGAACGAGTCCGTCGTGAGGAAGGTTAGGCTCCGCTTTCCGCCCTTCGCCGGGGTCACTCCGAGAGCGCGGCGGCCAACAGCACCGCGGCTCCGAGGAGCAACGCCAGCGCCGGGAGGGAGAGTCCCGTGACCTGCATCGAGCGGACGAGCAGCGCGACCGTCACGGCGACGACGCCGACGACCGTGCTGGCTCCGACGTGGACGAGCGCGGCCGTCGCCGTCTCGCCGCGCCGGCCGACGTGCGTTCCCAGGTTGATCGCCTGTTCGCCGGCGTCCCAGGCGACGATTGCGAGCGCCGTCGCCGAGAGAAGCGCGACCGTGTCCGCCCCGTAGACGACGCCGCTCGTGAGGGCCGCGATCACCAGCAGCGCAGCGCCGGTCCCGACGAGGTACCGCGCCCACCGTCCCCGGCGGACGGGGAGCAGGCCGCACACGAGCGTCGTGACGCCCAGGAGCCCCGGCACGAGTTCCAGACGCGCGGTCATTCCGGTGGGTGCGTAGACGGCGAGGCCGAGCGCCACCGCGGCGCCGACGACCCCGACGCAGACCGCGAACACGGCGACCGCGCGGCGGCCGGCGTCCGCGCCGTGCTTCTCGTTCTCGGCGCCCTGAGCCTCGGTGTACAGGAGCGCGCCGCCCCCGAGCGCGAGGACGGCACCGACCTCGATCGCGACCGCCAGCAACTGCGAGGGGTCGTTGGCGACGGCCGCGACCGAAAGTACGGCCGCCGCGGTCGCCAGCACGGCCGCGACGACGGTCGGACGGTCGTCGTGGGCGCGAACGACCGTGCTCATCGCCGGTCCCTCCGAGCGGGGGCCGGCACGGTCCGGGTCACGAGCGATCCCTCTGGAACCGCGGTCGGGAACCGTCGCGTCGCGGTCGACGCTCCCCGGGTCATCGCGACCTCCGTTCGGCCGCGCGCAGGAGCGCGGCCCCCAGCGACTCGGCGGTGTCCCAGTCGACGACCGGGACGCCGGCGCGCTGCAGCGAGTGACTCCGGTTCGCCCGCCGGGTTCGGGCCAGGCGACCGCCGACCGTCTCCGCGGTCGTGACGTCGGGGCTGACGACGGTGACGGCGTTCCCGCCGGCCTCCAGCGTCAACGCCGCTTCGACGACGTCGTCATCGAGCAGCGGCGAGAGCAGGAGGACCTGCGTCTCGCCGTCGAGCCGCCGCCGCAACTCCGCGGTCTGTTCTGTCGCCTTCGACTCGCCGCCGTCGGCGATTCCGGGGCGAGCCGTGGGCGACTCACGCGGGAGGGAGAGCGACTCCAGCGTCCCCGCGAGCGGGTCCAGCGTCTCCGGGACCAGCGGTCCGAAGAGCGGGCTCGACGGACCCCCGGACCGGTCACGGCTCCCCGAGCGCGACCCGGATCCGTCGGGGGGACGTGGCGACAGCGTCGGATGCGTCGCCAACACCCGACGCAGTCGCGCGTCGTGCTCTGCGCCCATACCGGGCGCTTCCCAGAGGAAATCGCGACCGAAGGCGGCGAGACCGGCTCGGTCGTGGGTCTCCGAGAGGGCCGCACAGATCTCTCGGGCGGCCGCGACGCCGTGAGAGACCGCGTGGGGCTCCCCCTCGCGGGCGCGGTAGGCGGGCGGCCGAGCGTCGACGCAGACGACGACCGAGGCGGCGCGCTCCTCGCGGAACTCGACGGTCGTGAGCGTTCCCGTCCGGGCGTACCGCCGCCAGTCGATGCGGTTCAGCGGGTCGCCGGCGCGGTAGGTCCGCGTGCGGTCGAACTCGATCCCGCTCCCGCCCGAGTCGGTGGCGATCCGGCCGGGACGCCGGCCCGTCTGGGCGCGCAGCGGCACCACCGGCACCGCCGCGTGACAGTCGATTTCGGCGTCGGCCGAGACGGTCGTCTCCCGCTCCCGCATCCCGCTGACGTCGCGGGCGATGACCGTCGTCTCTCCGAACGAGTGAGTCCCGTGGCGGGCGGTCAGTTCGTAGGAGAACCTCGTCGTCTCCCCCGGTCGAAGCGCCGTCGCGTGTCTCGCCGACCCGCCGCTCACCGGGAGCATCGGCGGGACGCCGTCGACGATTCTGACGTCCGGCAGGGTCGATTCCCCGGCGTTGCGGACGGTGACCGTCACCTCGGTCGGCTCGTCGTGGGTCGGCGCGCGGTCGCTGACCGCCCTGTCGACCTCGACGTCCACGGTCGGCCCGGACGTGACCTGCGGGTAGACGGCGAAGGCGACGCCGACGACCGCACACAGGAGGACGTCCGGACGCTTCGCGAACACGCCGATAGCGCCGGCGAACAGGGCGACGGCCACCACGCCCCGCCAGCGCCCGGTCGTCCTACGCGTCGACATCGGCCACCTCCGATCGGGTCGTCTCGCCGGCCGGATCGTGTTCCTCGCCGTCGGATGTGCCGGGTCCGCTGCCGTCAGCCACGCCGAAGCCGCGGCTTCCCGGCCGATCGTGACGTGTCTCACTCGCGCGCTTCGGCTGATCGTCGTACGCGGCGACGGCCGCGGCCGTGCGGCGGAGCCGACGTCGAAACCGTACGACCGCCCGGAGCCGATCGAGCACGCCCGTGAGCTCCCGGTCTTCCGACGCGAGGAACGCGTTGGCCGCGGGATCGTCCGCCCAGCGACCGTCGTCGACCCGCTCGCGCGCCTCCGAGCGCGAGCAGCCACCGACGCGCATCACGGTCTTGACCGCCGTCGCCCGGAGGGATTCGCGGACCGCCTCGCTCCGATCGGCGGACAGGCCGACGAGCGCCCCCCGTCTCCCGGTGGCCAGCCGATCGAACGCCGTTCCGGGCGCCGGCCCGCTCGGGACGCCCTCCGGATCGGGCGGCCGCGCCTGGTCGATCCCCGACCGGAGCCGCCCCCCGAGCGCCGCCAGGACCGCGGTCACCGCCAGGACCCCGATCGGGACGACGAACAGGTAGTCGTTGCCGGCCGCTTCGACGAGCCCCTCGGCGTACTGCTCCGCTCCCGTTCCCGGCGCGACGGCGACCAGGACCGCCCCCGCGAGCACGACTCCCCCGCCGGCGGCGAGGGCGTCTCTGAGTCGGGTCACTCCGACTCACCGCCTCCTGTCGTTGCATCCCCGGACTCGTCGTCGCGGTCGCCGCCGTCGGCGTACGCCGACGGATCGAGCGGGGGGTCCGTCAGATCGAGCGCCCGGTAGCTCTCCCGGGCGCGTCGCCGGCGCTCGCCCGTCAGGGGTCGCTCCCCGTAACGGATGGCGGCGAACACGTCGGCGAGATCCCGCACGGCGTCGGGGTCGTGCCCGCGATCGATCGCCCGGCGGACGACGCCGCTGACGGTCGTCGTTTCCGGGCTTTCGACGTCGAGCGAGCGGACCACCGCCCCCCAGATGCGGTCGATCTCGGTCGCCGGGTCCACCGCGACCGGGTCGCTCTCCTCGCCCCGGTCTCGCCCGCCGCGGTTGGAGCCGCGGAACGCTCGGGCAAGCAGGCCACGCACCCGCGCTCGGTAGCGGTACCCCAGCGTGCTCCCGACGGTGAGGAACCCGAGCGTGATCAGCCAGGTGAGGCCGCTCCGAAGCATCGCGAGCAGCCTCGCCCAGGGGCTCGGTTCGCGGAGCTGTGATCCGGTTCGGGACGCGTCCTGCTGCTGTGACTGCCGCTCCGGCGCGCCCGACGCGGCGGCGTTCCGGGCGGCCGCGTCGCGAGACGACCTCTCCCGCGTCTCCCGTTCACCGCCCTGTCGACGCTGCATTTCGCGCTCGATCGACCCAGCGACGCCCCCGTCGACCGGCAGCTCCGCCCAGTCGACGTTGATCACGTCGTCGGGATCCGTCGAGAGGGTTGCGTCGAGGGTGGTCGCAGAGACGCCGACGGCCAGGACGCACGACACCGCGATCACCAGTGAGACGGCTCTCTCCGCCTTCATCGGTGGTGTCGCCGTCGCGCGATTGGCCTCGAAACCAGTACTGTGACTCCCATTTCGATCCCTACCCCTACACGACGTGGTAACGTCCCCGCTCGGCTATTGTTAGGGACCGAATACCGGATCGAAACCGTATTTTCGACGGCCGGGGCGCGGTCCCGTGGGGCGGTATCTCTCCGGATCGAACGACGTCCGACCGACAATATAAGACGTTCCGCGCCGAGTTCCCTGCTGTGATCGACCCTTCGAGGTGCCGGCGGCCCGACGGCGGCCACGTCACTCGGGACGGTCGTCGACGGCGCGCGCTCGCTCCCACCGCTCGGCCCCGCCGGGCCGGGCCGGAGGCGGCGTCGTGATCGCCGAGCTGTTCGTCGAGTGGTTCGGCTCGAACCCGGTCGTCCACGCCCTCGTCGGGGGGCTCGTCATCGCCGGGATGAACCTCTTCGGGGCGTCCCTGGTGCTGGTCTGGCGGAACCCCTCCGAGCGCGCGCTCGACGGCGCCCTGGGCTTCGCCGCGGGCGTGATGCTCGCGGCCAGTTTCACGAGTCTCATCATCCCGGGCATCGAGATCTACTCGAACGGGAACCCGATCCCGACGCTCGTCGGCGTCCTCCTCGGCGCGCTCTTTCTGGACCGCTCCGACGGCCTCGTTCCGCACGTGCACTACCTCCTGACCGGACGGCGGCGCTCCGACGCGGCGAACCCGAGCGACGCGCTCCCGCTCGACGACGAACGGCTCGTCCCGGTCGTGCTCTTCATCTTCGCGATCACGATCCACAACATGCCCGAGGGGCTCGCCGTCGGCGTCGGGTTCGGCAGCGGCGACGTCGCGGGCGCGATCCCGCTGATGCTCGCGATCGGGATCCAGAACATCCCCGAGGGGCTCGCGGTGTCGGTCGCGGCCGTCAACGCCGGGCTCAACCGACGCGCCTACGCCGTCTTCACCGGCATCCGCTCGGGCGTGGTCGAGATCCCGCTGGCCGTCCTCGGCGCCTACGCCGTCCAGACGGTCTCCGTACTGCTCCCCTACGCGATGGGCTTCGCCGCCGGCGCGATGCTGTTCGTCATCAGCGACGAGATCGTCCCCGAGACGCACACGGGCGGCCACGAGCGGATCGCGACGCTCGGCACGATCGTCGGCGTCGTCGTGATGCTGTATCTCGATATCTCGCTCGGCTGACGTCAGCCGTCAGAGCGGCCCGAGCCCCACCGCGCCCAGCAGCCACAGCGCGATGCTGACGACGAGGGCGACGAGGACGATCCGCCAGGCGAGCGCCAGCACGATGCGTCCCACCACGATCACGAGAAGCAGGACGAGCAGCGTCGCGACGATCCCCGGCGGCGAGGTCAGCGGGCCGCCGATCAACAGCGCGCTACTGGGACCCATCCCCGGCCTCGTCTCCGTATTCCACCCGAGTCCCGCTCGCGACCGGCTGGAGCAGGTACCGATCGGTCCGCCCCCGACGAACGGGCGTGAAGTCCCCCGTGAAGGTCGTCACCTGATCTTCGCGGATCTCGAAGGGCTCCTTGAACTGCAGGGGCGCACTCCCGGGGGTGTCGACCTCGGCCTCGTCGCCGCCGTCGAGCACCCCCTCCACGTCCGTCACGTCGAGTTGCAGGAACTCGTAGGTCCCGACGTCGAGTTCGCGCTCGTCGATCAGTTGCGTGTTTCCGTTCTGTAGCTCCACGAGGTCGGCCTCCTGCGGTTCCTCGAACTCGTGGTACTCCCGGGCGTCGCTCTCGTCGACCTCCGCCTCGGTCCCTTCCTCCGCCGCGCCGGTCTCGGTCTGTGTGCCGTCGGTCTGATCGCCGTCGGTTCCGCTGTCGTCTCCCTCTGTCTCCGCGGTCTCGGTGTCGTCGTCGCCCCCGCTCGGCTTGACCCAGATCCCCTGGATCGTGACGACGCACGACTCGAAGTCGGCGATGTCGCCGGGTTGATCCGTCACCTGCGTGGCGAGCGTTCCGGTCGCCGACGCGGTCCCGGCACACCCCGCCAGCCCGACCGTTCCCGCCGCCGCCACTCCCGTCGCCTTGAGGTACGTCCGTCTGCTCAGCTCGGTCTTCGATTTCGTTCGGTTCATCGTGTCCGATCCATCGACCGGACACCACTTAGTCCGGCAACACTCTGAACCAGGATATCGCCGGTTTACTCCCGTTGAAGGCTACTTTCGGCGTTTTAAACGAATCCAAACTCGGCTTTATTGGGACGGCACCGGCTCACGAGCGATTCGTTTCGTGATGGGCCCTAGGGGGTTCGAACCCCTGACCACCCGGTTATGAGCCGAGCGCTCTGACCAGACTGAGCTAAGGGCCCGGCGGTCTACCGTTTCCCGGTCTCCCCCTTAGACGTGTCGTTGGCGGGCGGTACGCCGAGAGGAGGAGCAAATTTGCCACTCCGAAGTCGACGTCGAGAGAAACTGACGCCGTCGCCAGGGCTCGAACCTGGGACCACCTCGTTAACAGCGAGGTGCTCTACCAACTGAGCTACGACGGCTCGGCGTGCCTGCACACGAATGTACACCGAGGTAGTATGATAGGGCTTTCGTTTTCACCGCACGGGTGCGAGGTGACGGCACGCCGCCGGGACGAGAGTCGCTCGTTCGGCCGGCGTCGGCGTCTCCGATCCGTCGGCGTCGACGTCCGTCCGCATCGACACCCTTTCGCCGGACCCTCTCGAAGCCGTGACAACGATGGCCGACGCCGACGCGAGACGGCGGGTGATAGAGCGGGTCCGAGAGCGCGTCACCCCCGACGCGGACGAGCGCGAAGCGATGCGGGCCGCGGTCTCGACGCTCACCGCGCGGATCGAAGCCGCGGTCTCGGACCTCCCGGTCGACGCCGACGTCGTCCAGGTCGGATCGACCGCCCGCGGGACCTGGCTCGCGGGCGACCGCGACATCGACCTCTTCGTGCGGTTCCCGGCCGACCTCGACCGCGAGACGCTGGAGCGCTACGGGCTCGAAATCGGCAACGCGGTCCTCCCCGACGGCCACGAGGAGTACGCCGAACACCCCTACGTCACCGGCGAGTTCGAGGGCTTCGACGTCGATCTCGTGCCCTGCTACGACGTCGGCGACGGGTCCGCCCTCCAGTCGGCGGTCGATCGGACGCCGCACCACAACGCCTACCTGCGCGAGCGGATCGACGACGACCTCGCCGGCGAGATGCGCGTGTTCAAGCAGTTCCTGAAGGGGATCGGCGTCTACGGGAGCAACCTGAAGACCGAGGGGTTCTCCGGGTACCTCTCGGAACTGCTCGTCCTCGAACACGGCGACGTCGAGACGCTCCTGGCCGCCGCGGCCGACTGGCACCCGCCGGTCGTCTTCGATCCCGAGGACCACGCGACGAGATCGCACGACGACCCGCTCGTGATGGTCGACCCGACGGACCCCGCGCGGAACGTCGCGGCGGTCTGCGCCGCGGAGAACGTCGCCCGCCTGCAGCACTACGCCCGGGCGTTCCTTTCGGCCCCGAGCGAGGGGATCTTCGAGCCGCGAGAGCCCGAGCCGATCGGCCCCGACGCCGTCCGCGCGCATCTCGACCGCCGCGGGACGACGCCCATCGCGGTCGTCTTCGACGCGCCGGACCTCGTCGACGATCAGCTGTACCCCCAGCTCCGGAAGTCGCTGTCGGGCGTCCGCGACGAACTCGCCCGCCGGGGGTTCGAGCCGATTCGGGCGACGACGTTCGCCGACGAGCGCGCGGTCCTGTTCGTCGAACTCGCCCGCCGAACCCTCCCGTCGATCGAACGCCACGGCGGGCCGCCGGTGCACGTCCGGGCGCACGCCGAGGGGTTCTACGAGGCGTACGCGGACGCAGAGGCGGCGCCGAACGGCGGCGACAGGGAGACGCCTCCCGGGGGCGACGCCCCGCCCGACACCTACGGGCCGTTCGTCGACGGCGAGCGCTACGTCGTCGAGCGCGAGCGGGAGTTCACCGACGCCGCGGAACTGCTCCGCTCGGCGGAACTGTTCTCGGTCGGCCTCGGGGCCCGGGTCGAAACGGCGCTCGAAACCGAGTACGACGTCCTCGTCGGCGACGAGGTCGCGACGCTGTCCGAGGAGTTCGGAGGCGAGTTGGCGTCGTACTTCGACCCCCGACCGTAGGGCGGATCGGTCCCGACCACTTCGGCGGATGAGGCCGCCGGGCCGGGTTCCTGTCCGCTCGTTGACCCGCCGTCAGCCGTCGAGATCGTGCGCCCGACGCACGTCCTCGACGAGTTGCTCGGTCGACTCGCCGGGGTCTCCGTCGGGCTCCACCGGCGACCGGCCGTCGAAGGTCTCGTGGACGGTCGCGACGCCCTCCGAGAGCGTGTCGAGCCCGTACCCGCCTTCGAGGACGAACGCCAGCCCCGCGTCGGCGTCGTCGGCGATCGAGCGGACGCGGTCGGTCAGCAGGGCGTACCCCTCCGTCGAGACGCGCATCCGCGAGATCGGGTCGTGCCGGTGGGCGTCGAACCCGGCGCTGACGACGAAGAGGTCCGGATCGAACCGCTCGACGACGGGACGGAGCAGTTCCTCGGCCGCGAGGAGGTAGTCCTCGTCGCCCGCGCCGGCCGACAGCGGGACGTTCAGTGTGGTCCCCTCGCCGTCTCCCGTTCCGGTCTCCTCGATCTCGCCGGTTCCGGGGTAGAGCCCGTCCTCGTGGACCGACGCGTAGAGGACGTCGCCCTGGTCGTAGAAGATGTCCTGGGTGCCGTTGCCGTGGTGGACGTCCCAGTCGAAGATGACCGCGCGCTCGACGTCGGAATCGGGGTCGTCGATGAGCGTCTGGGCGGCGACGGCGGCGTTGTTTATGAAGCAGAACCCCATCGCGTCGTCCGCGACGGCGTGATGTCCGGGCGGGCGACCGATCGAGAAGGGCGTGTCGCGTCCGCTCGCCCCTTCTGTGGCCTCCCGCGCGGCCCACTGTGCGAGGCCCGCCGAGGCCGTCGCGGCCTCCCAGGTGGCCTCGGAGGCGACGGTGTCGGGGTCCCAGTTGCCGCCGCCGTCCCGGCAGAACTCGCGGACCTCCTCGACGTAGTCGTCGTCGTGGACCGAGGCGACCGACTCCTCGTCGGCCGGGTCCGCCTCGACGTAGGAGATCCCGTGCCGCTTCGCGAGCGCCCGGCGAATCGCTCGCAGACGGTCGGCGGTCTCCGGGTGCCGTTCGCCGGTATCGTGTGCGAGACAGGTCTCGCTGTAGCCGAACTGCATCGCTACTCGAAGAGGGCGAAGTACGTCTCGATGTCTTCGGCCTGGACGGTCCGCCGGTCCGCGTGCCGCGCGAGCGTCGCGGCCGCGCTCGCGACGTTGTCGGCGTAGTCCTCGAGGATGTCCGCCAGCGCGATCCGTGCATCCATCGAGACGCGGTAGCGGTCGTCGATCCGGAGGCGGGCGATGCGGTCGATCGGCGCGATCGGCAGTTCGAGGTCGCGACGGCTCACGACCTGCTGGACGTCGAAGTCCTCGGCCATCAGCGTCTTTCTGTCGTCTGCGGCCGCCCGCTCGGCGGCGTCGACGGCGAGCGCCGCTCCGTGCGCCTGGACGCGGCGAGCGAGCTCCTCTGCGGCCCCGGAGCTGACCCGGAGGTCGCCGGCTCTCCGTCGAATGATCGCGTCCACGGGGGCGAACGGCAATTCGACACTCATTACCACTATATCGTGTTCGACCGGCGTATAATCCTTTCCGTAGGCCGCTCCGTCCGCCTTCGACGCTCTCGGCGGCGCAGCGGCTCTCGATCGGAGCGATCCGTCCGGGCGCAGTGCGACGGTCACCCGAGCGACGCGTCCGGGGCGATACGCGGCCGCGCGCTCAGCCCGACCGCTCGACGTCCTCGGCGGTGATCGTCCCGTCGGCGAGCGGTCCGCTCACGGTCACCTTCTCGCCGAGCCGCAGCGACTCGTCGGTCTCGACGCTCCGCGTCTCGCTCCCGTCGTCGAGGACGACCGGACTCCCGGCCTGGACGACCGTCCCGGTGAACGTCTCCGTCTCCGCCTCTCCGTCGGCCTCGCCGGGACGCTCCGCCACGGCCGCCGCGGCGGAACCGCCGCCGTCGCTGGCTGTGCCCCCGACGCCGGACGCAGTCGAGTCGGACTCCGAGTCACCCGTGCCCGCCGGCGATCCGCCGGCCTCGAACGCGCCCAGACCGGTCGACTGCGCCGCCTCCGTGTCGGTGTCGGCGGCGTCCTCCGGCGCGTCGTCCATCACGCTGACCGTCGACTGCCACCCCGCGGAGGCCTCGAGGTCGTCCTGCCAGCCGTCCTGGATCTCCACGTCGGTGAAGACCACGTAGTCCGCGAGGTCGACGTCGAGGTCGGCCTTGTCGCCCCACAGGGCGACGCGGATGTCGCCGGTGTCGTCTTTCACCCGAACGTTCCGGACCTGCCCCTCGGAGCCGTCGTCGCGGTCGAACGTCCGCTTCGGATCGGTCTCGATGACGCCGCCGGCGATGTCGACGGTCTCGCCGATCTCCAGCGAGTCGACGGCGCGGGTGTCGGGGACGTACTCGATCTCCTCGTCGAGTTCGTCGACCGCGCCGCGGTTGCCGACGTGTAATTCGAGCGTCCCGTCCCGCTCGCGGACGTAGCCGTCGACGACTTCCGCCGACTGGCCGGCCTCGAACTCGGTGGCGACGTCGGCCTTCTCGTCCCACAGCGTCACTCGGATTCGGCCGGTCGGATCGCCGAGCGTCAGGTTCGCCACCCGGCCCTCGGAGCCGTCGTCGCGGTCGAACGTCCGCACGCTGTCGGTGCTGAGGATCCGGCCCTTCAGGTTGACGTCCGAGAGTCCGAGCGCGAGGTCCTCGACGCGGTAGGTGTCACGGGCCTCGACGTCCACTTCGGCGTCAGGCGCGGGTTCGACCTTGTCGACGTCGACCTCGATGCCGTTGTACCCGTCTTTCGGGCGACCCGCCACGCGGAGCGTCTGGCCGGTTTCGAGGCTCTCGACGGCGTCCTCGGCCATATCGTCCCACATCGTGATCCGGATCCGGCCGGTCTCGTCGGCGACGTCGACGTTTACGACCTTCCCGTCCTCGTCCTCGCCGTCCCGTTCGAAGGTTCGGAGGTCGCCGACGCTCATCACCTTCGCGAGGAACTTCACGTCGTTCATCCCCGGCGCGACGTCGGCGACGCCCTCGACCTCCTCGTCGCGGAGTTCGTGGGCGATGAGCATCGCCGCGGTCTCCTCGTCGGCGAGGCCGCCCATCTGTTCGACCTTGTCCTCGACGGCCGCCTCGAACTCCTCGAACTCGACGTCGGTGTCGAGGTCCTCGTACACCTCTTCGATCGCACCCATCTACGCGACACCCCCGTCGCGCCGACGGCCGTCGGGTCCGAGCGCGAAACCCGCGGTTCGAGCGGCTACGGCCACAGACATATCCACAGCCAAGGCAGGCCGCCGCTTAAGCGTTGTCTTGTCGGCGGTGTCGATTCGGAGTCGGGCCGCGGTCTTTTCCCGCACACCGTCGGCGACGACCCCTCGCAGTCTCCCGATTCCGCTGTCGATTCCTGGCACACCGAGTGTGGGCTCGGCTTCCTATAAGAACGTTCGCGGCCCGAGTCCGACGCACTCCCGACCGCTTACCTCGTCACGTCGACGACTGTTCGACGCCCATCGACGTCATCATGGACGACGCGCACGCTGATCGGTTCGATCCCGTCCGCCTCGATCTCGACCTCGTAGCCGAGGTTCACCAGCGCCTCCGTGCACGCCTCGTCTTCGCCGCTCTCGTCGACGGCGGCGACGACCACGACGAGTTCCCGGCTCTCGGTGTCGTAGTCGACCTCCTGCAACCGCGGGACGTTACAGCCGTTGTTCCCGACCACGCACCCGACGACCGAGACCGCCTCGTCACCGAGACTGACCGTCGCCGCACCCGGATTCGGACACTCCTCGCGCGGCACGAGATTCGCGGAGATGCGTCCCGGTGTGACGGTTTCGTCAGGCGTCTCGGTTTCGTTAGTCGGCGCGTCCGTCTCGCTTTGTTCGTCGGTGGTGTTCGTCCCGTCCGAATCGCCCGGCGGGGCGGCGCCGGTACAGCCGGCGAGCGCGAGGGGGAGGGCGACGGCGAGGCCTGACAGGACGGTTCGGCGGTGCATACCTCCCCGTATCACGGGTGATCCAAAAGAGGTGCCGGAGGTTCAAACGGATCCTTGTCCCATCCGAGGTCGCGTTCGAGGTATGAGCCTCGATCGCGACTCACGGAGAAAGACTCAGTCGCCGCCGGGCACGACGGTGCCGAGACGCTCTCTCCCGCGGGTCCACACCCCCTCCTCGAAGTCGACCGCGTCGTTCCACTTGCCGACGACGGTCGAGACCGCGAGGTCGCCGGTGACGTTGTTCATCGTCGCGATCCGGCCGAGGATCGGGTCGACGCCGGCGACGAAGCCGACGACCTCCAGCGGGAGGCCGACCTGCGTGAGGATCACGGTGAGCATCACGATGCCCGCGCCGGGGACGCCAGCGGTGCCGATGCTGATGAGGACGGCGACCAGCAGGACGAACGCCTGCTCGGTCAGCGCCAGCGGCTGACCGACGACGTTGGCGGCGAACATCACCGTGATCGCCTGCCGGATGGCCGCGCCGTCCATGTTCGCCGTCGCGCCGACCGGGAGCGCGAAGGAGTACACGCGCTCTTCGATCCGCAGGTCCTCCTCGGCGTTCCGCATCGTCACGGGCAGCGTCCCGCTGGAGGAGCGCGTCGCGAACGCGGTCAGCATCGCGTCCTTCGCGCCCGCGAGGAACGAGACCGGCGAGACGCCGACGACGACGCCCATCAGGAGGAACAGGTACGTGAAGGCGATGTGGACGGCGACCCCGACCGCGACGGCCAGGACGAGCGCACCGAGGGAGGTGAACACGCCGATTCCCTCGGTTCCGATCCCGGCGGCCATCAGCGCGAAGACGCCGACGACGCCGTACTCGAGCACGCCGCGGACGACGACGAACATCGCCTCCGCGCCGACCTCGAAGGCCTCGAACACGGAGTCGACGCTCTCGGCGTACTCCTCTTTTCGCGCGCGGACGTACGTGAGCGCGATCCCGAAGACGATCACGAAGAAGACCGTCCCGAGGAGGTTGCCGTCGGCCATCGCCGCCACCGGGTTGTTCGGGACGAGGCCCAGGAGCACCTCCGTGACCGACGGCGGGGCCTGCGACTGCGCCTCGCCGCCGGCGAACTCGACGCCGCGCCCCGGCTGGAGGACGTTCGCGACGGCGAGGCCGATGATCCCCGCGACGGTCGTCGTCGCGGCGTACAGCCCGACGGTCGCGCCGCCGATCCGCCCGAGCCGCGCGGGCGAGAGCTGTCTGATCCCGGTGAGCAACGTAAAGACGATTATCGGGATGACGAGCATATTGAGCAGTCGGAGGAACAGGTCGCCGAGCGGGGCGACGACGGCCATCCGCTCGCCGAAGGCGATACCCGCTGCCGAGCCGAGCACGAAGGCGACGAAGATCCGATAGATGAGCGCGACGGACCGATACTGTCGCCAGAGGGACCGAATTAGCTGTACCATAACCGGATCAAGACCACGGGACCCTAAAGACTCCCGCGTCTCGTCAGTTTCTGAAGCCACCTGCGACGGCGGGAATTCGACAGGGCAGCGATTAACGCCGGATGTGACTCACATATTTCTCGGACCGACACAATCACGTAACATTCTGCCAGTTCTCTGTGGCATCTGCGTCGTCGCTCGAATCCTGGGATCTTCGCAGATAGCAGAAAATGTTGCTGCTTACACTACGAGACCCGAACCCGTCCGGGTGAATCGCTGCCGTGTGGTGCGGTGTCGCGCTCCCGTCGCATCGTAACCCTCATAAGTGAACCCGCAGTACGGAGAAGTGAGTCCTGATAGGGTAGTGGACTATCCTCTTGGCTTGCGGAGCCAGGGACCGGAGTTCAAATCTCCGTCAGGACGCTCACTTCGTTCGCGACCTGACTTGCTCCACGCTCGCGTCCGCTCGCGTGGAACTCCGTCAGGACGTTTCTCTGCAGCACAACACGACGAGCGGAGCGAGGAGTCTGCGTCTCGCGAAACTCCGACCGGAGATTTGAGCAGGGACGCTTCTGCGAGCCGCCCGCGTCCCGGGATATCCGTAGTTCGCTACTCCGACTCAGCGAAGGGAGCGAACGTGGTCCGTACCAGATCGAGCGGGAGTCCGACCTCTTCGCCGTCGCCGTTCGTGGGCTGGATCGCCTCGTGGGCGACCGTCGCCTCGGGGTCGTGGACGCTGTGTTCGACGTCGACCTGAACGTCCTGCGATTCGTCGACGAACACCCAGCTACCGCAGTCCTCTCCCCAGGGACCCTCGCCGCTCGGGCCGCCGTTGCAAGTGGTGTCTCCCGTCGCAGTTATGAGGTAGCCGCGGAACCGTTGTGAGGAATTCGGGACGTCGACGACGACGCCCTCGTCGCTCCAGCCGTTCCGGGCCTCTCGCCGTATGTAGAACGTCTCTTCCCAGCCGTTCCCATTGGGGACACAGGCGACCTCGTCGTCGCCGATCACCTTCGCGAACGACGACTGACTGATGTAGCCGACCTGTTCTTGCCCGCCGATGCAGACGCCCTCGCCGTCTTCGATCCGCTCGACCGACCACGGGGTGACGTCGATGCTTTCGGTGACGCGTTCGCCCCTCGGATCGCTCTGGGGGTTGTTCGGGTGCTTCGGACCGCTCTCGTGACCCCAGTAGTTGCATTCCGCGTCGACTTCGTTCTCGAACTCCTTCCGGAAGAACGCCCCGTACTCCTCGTTATTTTCGATGTTGTTATATTTGAGTACGGCGCTGCCCACTTCGATTCCATCCGCGTAGTACCCGTCCCGATTGCCGGCGAGCGTACACTGTCTCACTTCGAAATATCCGTTGCGGTGGTTGATTCCGGGGCCCTCGTTATCGTGGATGTAACAGTCCGTGATGCGAACGGGCTCGTCGGGGGCGTTGTGCATATCGCCCACTCCCGTTGCGATTCCCTCCTCGCTGGATCCGGCGATCACGCTCCCCTCGATTCTCGTGTCGGGGTTTATTGTGAACCAGACCGGACCCCCGTTCCCGACGATCTCACACTCCTCGACAACCACTGACCCACGGCAACACATCCCAATTGGAGCGCCGCCGTTGTCGCGTATCTCGCAGTTTCGGACGGTCAGGGTCTCGTTACTGAGGTAAATGCCGTACCCGTCGTTGTCCCGAACGACCGAGTTCGTACAGGTGAGGTCCGATAACTCGCCCCGTATCCCCTCGGCGTTTCCCTCGACTGTCACGGAATCGATCGCGACGACCGACCCGTACTCCGGTGCGATCCCTCGATCGAAATTCCGAACCGTGAGGTTTCGTACCGTCGATTCCGGCCCGTACATCCCGATCCGGACCCCTACTCCGTCGCCGTCTCCTTCGAGCGTGTAGCCGTTCCCGTCGAGCGTGACATCGCCCGCTTGAATCGCGATACACGCGTCGTCGTCGGGACCGAGGGTTCCGCCTCCCGTGATGTCGTTATTGAGCTCGTATTCGCCGGGTTCGTCGATGGTCGTACAGTCCTCGATGCCTTCGGGCGCGGCCTGTGAGACCATCGGGACCAGTCCGGTCACTGCTCCGAAGGACCCGATAGCCCCGAACTTGAGCGCGCCACGCCGAGTCGTTCGCCGCCGATCAGTCATACCGTACGGACCACGCGAACCGGTTTTGTTAGCATTCTAATATTTGATTAATACGATGCTTACCTCGATCAGTCCCGATCATCGACAGTCGATTCTCGGGCCGAGAGCGATGTCGAACGAACGCTCCCGCCGAGACGTCGGATTACGGACCGAGGCCGGACCATCTCTCGGCACAATTCACGGTGAAGCTTCCGATCCCAAGGAGTGAGCGTAGCGGAACGTCTGCGTCCCGTAGTCCGTTCCGAGTCTCGCGCGGTTCTCTACTCCGCTTCGGCGAACGGCGCGAACGTGGTCCGGACCAGATCGAGCGGAAGTCCGACGTCGTCGCCGTCGCCGTTCGTGGGTTGCACCGCTTCGTGGGCGACTATCGGCTCTGGGTCGTGGACCGTCTGTTCGATGTCGAACTGGACCTCCTGTTCCTCGTTGACGAACAACCAGCTACTGCAGTCCTCTCCCCAGGGCCCCTCGCCGCTCGGCCCGCCGCTACTGGGGGTGTCCCCCTCTGCAGTTATGAGATAGCCGCGGAAGGACTGCGACGAGTTCGGGACGTCGACGACGACGCCCTCGTCGCTCCAGCCGTTTCGGGCCTCCCGCCGTATGTAGAAACTGTCTCCCCAACCGTCCTCGTCAGGCACACAGGCAACCTCGTCGTCACCAGTCACCTTCGTGAACGACGACAGGCTGATGTAGCCGACCCGTTCCTGCCCGCCGATGCAGACGCCCTCGTTGTCTTTGATCCGCTCGACCGACCACGGGACGACATCGATGGAGGCGGTTACGCGTTGGCCTTTCGGATCGCTCCGGGGGTTGTTCGGGTGCTTCGGACCGCTCTCGTCCCCCCAGTAGTTGCATTCGGCGTCGACCTCTCCTTCTAAAACTTCCCGGAAGAACGCTCCGTACTCTTCGTTGTCCTCGATGTTGTTGTACCTGAGTACGGCGCTTCCCGCTTCGATGCCGTCCGCGTAGTACCCATCTTGATTTCCGGAGAGCGTGCATCCTATGACTTCGAGATAGCCGTTGCCGTGTGCGATTCCGGGGCCGTCGTTGTCGTGAATGTAACTGTCGGTGATTTCTACCGGCTCGTCGGGAGTGTTTTGCCTGTCGCCGTATATCGTGCTGATACCCGCTCCGCTGGACTCTGCGATCTCCGTTCCCTCGATTCTCGTGCCCGGAACCATCGGAAACCTTGCCGGTTCGCCGTTCCCAACGATCACACAGTCTTCGAACACGACCCGATTGCGGCAGCACATAAGGACGGGATTCCCCCCGTTGTCACGGATCTCGCAGTCGCGTACGATCAGGCTCTCACCGTTAAACAAACTGATCCCGTCGTTGTCGTTTTCACGAATAGTCGAGTTCGTACAGGTGATCGTGGACAGGTCTCCGTATATTCCGACGCGGTTCTGTTCGCTCGTCACTGACTTGATCGTCAATCGGGAAGCAAAATCGTCCTCGATTCCGTACTCGAACCCCCGTACCGTGAGGTTTTGAATTGTCGAGTTCAGTCCTCCCGTTTCGGTTAAGATTCCCGTTCCGTCCCCGTCGCCTTCGATCACATATCCGTTCCCGTCGAGTATGACACCGTCCGATCGAATCTCGATACACGCGTCGTCGTCGGGACCGAGGGTTCCGCCTCCCGTGATGTCGTTTTTGAGTTCGTACTCGCCGGGTTCGTCGATCGTCGTACAGTCCTCGATGCCCTCGGGCGCGGCCTGCGAGACTATCGGCACTAGCCCCGTTACGGCTCCGAAGGATCCGACAGCCCCGAACTTGAGCGCGCTGCGTCGGGTCGCCCACCGTCGATCTGTCATACCGCCTCTACCGGACGACTACTTTTTGTTAGTAATTCGATAATAAGACTAAGACACTCTTTACGCGACTGATCGGATCGCCAGCCCGCGGCACGGTCCCGTTCCGGTCCGACCGAAGTCGAATGCCTCTAATATTTCCGGTATCTCGGACACAACAGACCAGAGCGATAGCGACGAAACGTACCAATACTTCACCGGCGTCGCGAACCCAGACCGATCTCGGAACCCACACTATGTCGACACAGAACCGTTAAGATGTCTCACCCCGGTTCCTCTCCGGCGTTCGCAGCGGTCCAACTTCGCCGCGTCTGTGACCCACACCTCACCGATCCGACCGTACACAAGATATACTATTTATGACACCACGAGACGTCTCGCGACCCCTCCCCGGACTCCTCCTTCTCGTCGTCGGCGGCGTGCTCGCGCACCTGCTCTCGACGACCGTTCTCGGCGTCAACAGGCTCCTATTGGCGGTCGGGTTGGGCGTGCTGCTCGCCAACGCGGTCGGCGTCCCCGAGTGGGCCGCGCCCGGGGTCGGGACCCACAACCGCTGGCTGGAACTCGGAATCGTCCTGATGGGCGCTCGCGTCGCGGTCGATCAGTTGCTGTCGACCGGGCCGCTCCTACTGCTGCTCGTCGTCGGGTTTCTCGGCTTCAGTCTCGTGTTCGTCGAACTCGTCGCCCGCGAGGTGTTCGAGGTCCCAGAGCGGCTTGGCTCGCTGCTGGCGGCCGGGTACTCGATCTGCGGCGTCTCGGCCATCGTCGCCGTTTCGAGCGGCGTTCGCGCGAAGGCAGACCAGATCGCGTACGCGGTGGCGACGATCCTCCTGTTCGACGCGGTGACGCTTGCGGTGTACCCGGCGATCGGACGCCTGCTCGACCTCTCGGACGTCGTGTTCGGCGTCTGGTCCGGGATCAGTATGGTCAGTACGGGCCCGGTCGTCGCGGCCGGGTTCGCCTACTCCGAGCAGGCGGGCCAGTGGGCGACGATCACCAAACTCGGCCGGAACGTGTTCATCGGGGTCGTGGCCGTCCTGTACGCCGTCTACTACGCCCGCCGCGACAGCGAGGGCTCCTCGGCCGCGAGCTGGCGGTCCCTCTGGGAGCAGTTCCCCACGTTCGTCCTCGGATTCGCCGCGGTCGCGGCCGTCGCCAGCACCGGGGTTCTCCCGGCGGGAGTCCTCTCGCTGTTCGAACGCGGCTACCAGTGGCTGTTTCTCGTCGCGTTCGTCGGGCTCGGAACGAGTATCGAGATCAGGAACCTGCGAAACACCGGCGCCCGACCGCTGCTCGTCGTCCTGGCCTCGCTTCTCACCGTCAGCGCTCTCTCCCTCCTCGCGGCGGTCCTGGCGTTCGGGTGAGCGTTCGGACTCCGAGGCCGGCCGCTCCTCCGCCCTGATCGTCGGCACCGCCCCGCTACTCACTCCTCGTCGTACCGCGACGGGGCGTCGGCGTCCCGGTCGTCGAGCCGTCGCACGGAGGGTTTCGTGCCGCGCCGGAGCCGACGCGGCTCCGGTCCGTCCGTCGACCCGCGGTCGTCGTCGTCGGTCGTCCACGACTCGTGGCACTCGGGACAGTAGTTGCCGTCGTAGCCGTTCGGCCGGACGAACTCGGTCCCGCAATCGAGGCAGGTCACGCGCGTCCGCGTCATTATCGGGGAGGCAAGGCGGGGGTCTCGGTC
Source organism: Halobellus limi (assembly GCF_004799685.1). Classification (NCBI taxonomy): domain Archaea; kingdom Methanobacteriati; phylum Methanobacteriota; class Halobacteria; order Halobacteriales; family Haloferacaceae; genus Halobellus; species Halobellus limi. Next base: position 2,740,588 of record NZ_CP031311.1, on the reverse strand, counting down.
ATCGTGCGTTCGGGTGTTCGAAGGGTCTACAGCCGGATAAGTTCGTCACCGCCGGGGCGGTTCTCTCATCCGCGAGCGCCGGCTATTTACTCACGCGACGACGACTCCGAGGCGTGCAGGAGGCGCTTCGAGTCGGCGTCGCGGTGTTCAACGCGGGCGACTACCACGTCGCCCACGAGGCCTGGGAGGAGCCGTGGCTCGCGCTGGCGGACGGAACGCCCGAGGAGCGGTTGCTCCACGGGCTCATCCAGTACGCCGCGGCGGTCCATCACGGCCGCCGACGCAACTGGAGCGGGCAGCGCGGGCTGGCCGAGAGCGCGGCGGGCTACCTCGCGGCCGTCGACGACCCGCGAGTGAACGTCGACGAGGTCCGTGCGTACCTCCGACGGCTCGCCGCGGACCCGGAACTCGCAGAGCGCCGTCGCCCGCCCGCGCTCCGATACGACGGGGAGACGCTGGAGCCGACCGACCTGTCGTTCGAGGACGTCGCGACCGCGGTGACCCTTCTCGCGGCCGAGTACGAGTCGTTCGACGCGGCGGTCGTCGACGACGCGATCCGGTACGCCCGCGAAGAGCTCGCGGGAGACAGCTCTCCCGAGGGGACGCCACAGCGGCGCTCGCGCGGTTTCGTCGGTATGCTGTTCTCTTTCGCCGCCGACCGAGCGCAGCGCTCGCTCGTCTACGAACGGCTCCGCGGACACGTCGAACGGCGGCGAAGCCAGGAGTCCGACGTCTCGGGGCTGTTCGACTGATCCGCAAAAAGGTCGGTGTTCGCGAACCGATCGGCGGGCGACGTTCCGGCGATTACGCGGGCGCGGCGGCCTTCTCTTTCGTCTCGGACTGCTCCTTGACGAACGTGACCGGGCAGTCGGCCTCGACCAGCACCTTCTGCGCCGTCGATCCGAACAGGGCCTTCCCCGTGGCGGACCGGCTGCGACCGCCGACGACGACGAGGTCGGCGTCCTCCAGTTCGCTCTGTCGGAGGATGGCGTCGCTCGTCTCGCCGATCGCCCCGCGGACGACGTAGTCGACGCCGGCGCGGTCGAGACGCTCTGCGATCTCGCGGCCGATCCGCGATCGACGGGCGATGTCGTCCGGCGAGATCTCCGCGGCGTTGTCGACGTTCAGCCGCTTCGCGATCGTGTCGTACCGCTCCCGGTCGAAGGCGTGGAGCAGGACGATCGTGCCGTCGGGGTCGACGATCGAGGTCGCCGTGTCGAGGAGTTCGTCGATTCGCTGTTCGTCTTTCGAGCCGAACGCAAGCAGTACCGTGTTCATACTCATCTTGGTTGTATCAACGAGCCACAACTACTTGAGTCTTTTGAGATTTTAACTTAGATTTGAGTTAATATTTAGTACAAACCGGCCATCCCGTCGAGTCGGTCGGCCCGGCCGTCTTCTCGGCAGGCGGGGACCGCTACCGAGTAAAAAGAGTTATTTCGAGGTGAGTTCACTTTTTGACGATGCCCGACCGACCGTCCAACAGGGAACCGAACGTCGGCGGTGACCCGCCGCGTTCGCGGTGGAGTCGCGAGCAGGCCGCCGGGATCGAGCGCACGCCCGAGACGGTCGCACCGATCATCTACCCGCCCGAGTCGACGCCCGCCGAGGACGTCCACGTCTGGGACACGTGGCTGTTGCGGGACCGCCACGGCCGGGTGGCGGACCTCGACGGCTGGCGCGTCGTGTTCTCGCTCACGGCCCCGAGAGACCTCCTCCCCGGCAAGCGCCACGACGTCGCCGCGATCCGGTACTTCTACTCGCGCGACGGCCGGCGGTGGCACGACGGCGGCCCCGTGTTCGCCGACGACGCCCTCGGCCAGCGTCAGTGGGCCGGATCGGCGCTGTACGACGACGGCGACGTCTACCTCTACTACACCGCGGCCGGGACCGAGGGGGCCGCGGAACTGACGTACACGCAGCGTCTCGTGGGCGCGTCGGGCGGGACCGTCACGACCACCGGCTCCTCGCTCTCGATCGACGGCCTATGGACCCACCACGAACTGCTCCGCCCCGACGGCGAGTGGTACGAGACCGAATCGCAGTCCCGGGGGATGATCTACACCTTCCGCGACCCGTGGTTCTACGAGGATCCGGAGACGGGCGAGGTCTGCCTGCTGTTCGAGGCCAACGCGCCGGTCCCCGAGGGGAGCGACCGCTGCGGCGGCGACGACGGTCTGCAGGAGTTCAACGGCGCCGTCGGCGTCGCGGTGTCGCCGTCGGGCGACCCGATGGAGTGGGAACTCCGCCCGCCGATCCTCGAGAGCGTCTGCACCAACCAGGAACTCGAACGGCCGCACGTGGTCTACCGCGACGGGCGGTACTACCTCTTCGTGTCGAGCCACATGCACACCTTCGCGCCCGGACTCGAGGGCTACGACGCGCTCTACGGATTCGTCGCCGACTCGCTGGGCGGCCCCTACCGACCCCTGAACGACTCGGGGCTGGTCGTCACGAATCCCCACAACGCCCCCTTCCAGGCGTACTCGTGGATGGCGTTCCCGCACCGCGAGGAGATCCTCGTCGAGAGCTTCTTCAACTACTTCGACTTCGCCGGCGACTCGCTCGACGAGATCGCGCACCTCTCCGAGCGCGAACAGCGCCGCCGGTTCGGCGGGACCCTGGGGCCGACGATCCGGCTCGCGGTCGACGGCGACCGCACGCGGGTGCTCGGCACGCTCGACCACTGGCACATCCCGACGTCGAACGAGTCGCTGCCCGACTTCGACGTCGACGACCCCGCCGGAGCCGTTCCCGAGGACGGCGAGGGCCCGCTCGGTCCGTCGGCCCGACGCGACTTCCGGGAGTCGGAGTACGTCGACCGCGACGGCGCGGCGACCGACGGCGGGACCGACGACGAGGTCCGGATCGACTCCGTCGGTTCGTACTACGGCTACTCGACGTAGTACGGGTACCTGACGCGGTACGCTCGACGTAGTGTCGCCACCTGACGCGGTGCGTTCGGGGTCGTAGGCTCTCGCGTGGTGCGGTTGTCCGACGTCGCCGGCCGCGACGCGGCTCCCCGTCCTACCGCGTCGCGGCCGTCGACCGCGGCGTGCGCTCTTCGGCCGTCGGCCACGCGTCGCCGAGTTCCCACACCGAGAAGTCGCCGATTTCGGCGCGGCCGCCCACGGCGGCGACGGCGAGCCCGGTGCTGTCGTCCCGGGTGGGGTAGACGCGGCTCGTCAGGCAGTGGCGGTCGTTGACGAACGCCTCGATGACGGAGCCGTCGAGGAACAGCCGCAGCGACAGCGGCTCGTCGTACGGCGTGACTTCCATCCGCTGCTCGTCGCTCCGCGCCCGGTGGTCCTCGCTGGCGTTCGACCGGTCGACGACCAGTTCGTTTCCGGCGGTGTAACTGATCTCGGTTCGCTCGCGCCGGTCGGGCGACTCGAAGACCGACAGCGTCACCGCGTCGGCGTCGCGGAGGGTCATCGTCGCCGTCAGTTCCAGGGTCCGGCCGCTCGCCGGCAGTTCTCTCCGCTCGTCGTCGAGGTCGATCGCGGCCGAGTCGACGTATTGGGTTTCCCTGAGGGCTTTCAGCTCGGCCGCCGGACGCTGTCTGAGGTCGCCGGACTCGTCGACGTCGATGCGGCGCGGCACCGACAGCGCTCCCGACCACCCGGCGTCCCACTGGGCCTCGTTGTCGCGGGCCTCCGGGAGCCAGCCCCAGGTCAGGTAGCCGTCCCCGACCGCCATCGACTGCGGGGCGTAGAAGTCACCGTGATCCAGGAGGCCCCGGGAGTCCACCTCGAAACCGCCGTCGCCGCGCTCGCCGATGAAGTACACCACGTCCTCGTAGTTGGAGACGTGCAGCAGCTCCTTCTCGCCCAGTCGCAACAGCTCCGGACACTCCCAGACGGCCCCGGAGTCCGGCCCCTCGCCGACCAGCAGCGGCCCCTCGTACGTCCAGTCGCGGAGGTCCTCGGCCGTGTAGTGCAACGCCGTCCCGCCGACGTCGGTGACGCCCGATCCGATGATCTGGTGCCACAGGCCGTCCTCCCGCCAGACGCAGTGGTCTCGGAACTCCGCCTCCCAGTGTTCGGTCTCCAGGATGTCCAGGTCGGTCGGCGCCTCCTCGATGATCGGGTTCGCCGTATCCTTGCGCCACGACCGGAGCGACCCGTCGGTGGCGGTCGCCAGACACGGGAGCTGTTTGCGTCCGCGCCCGCCCGTGTACAGGAGCGTCGGCGTCCCCTCGTCGTCGATCGCACACCCCGACCAGCAGCCGTCGCGGTCGGGGCCGTCCGGAGTGGGCGCGAGCGCGAGCGGCTCGTCCCGCCAGTGGACGAGGTCGTCGCTGACGGCGTGGCCCCAGTGGATCGCGTGGTGGTAGGGGCCGGCCGGGTTGTACTGGTAGAACACGTGGTACCGCCCCTCGTGTTCGATGAGGCCGTTCGGGTCGTTGATCCAGTTCGCGGGCGACGTGACGTGGAACCGGGGCCGGTGCGGGTCGTCGCGGAGGCGCGCGCGGAGGCGCTCGAACCCCTCTCGATCCGTCGGTCGGTCGAACCGGGAATCCGGACCGGCCGCCAGCGACTCGAGAAACCCCGCGGCGACGCGGTCGCGGTTGGCGGCGATCTCCTCGGCCGGATCGCCCCCGAACGCCAACGCGCTGGCGCCCAGCACCGCGCCGTCGCCGTGGTGCCAGGAGACCACCGACGTCTGCACGGGGCGGTCGTGTTCGCCCTCGACGGTCGCGGCGAGGACTTCGCCCTCGGCCGGGAGGACCGCCTCGTACCGCGCGAACGGCACGGTCCCGTGGTCTGCGATCGGAATCCGCAGACCGTCGAACCCCTCGACGGCGGGGTGGTCGTCGTACACCGAGCGCCACAGCAGCCCCGCCGGGGCGGACACGCTCGCGGTGCCGACGGCGTCCGGTGCGACCGGGTCGATTCCGAGCGGTTCGACCGCACTCACCGCCCGGAGCCCGAGGAGGAGGCCGCCGCCGTCCCGGACGTAGCCTTCGAGCGCCGACGCGACGTCCTCGTCGATGTCCCGCAACTCCTCCTCGCGGTGCCACCAGATCACGTCGTACGACGTCGACGCGGCGACGTCGTCGACCTCGATCACGTCCAGGTCGTACCGGTCGCTCGCCCACTCCCGCGCGGCCGCCTGTTGGTCGCTCGGGCGCCCGTCGACGAGAAACCCGACGCGAACCGGCGTCGAAACCATACCGAGATTAATTCGTCCCCGAATAAAAACGCAACCCATCCGGCGCCGAATCATTAACTCGATAGCGGGTAGTTCTCACAACGGTTAATACGAAACGGGCGAAACCGCAGACGACGATCGGGAATCCGACGGCGGTCACCTCGCCTTCGCCCGCGGCCTGACAGGGCGGTTCGCGTGGTCCGACGGGGTGGTTCGCCGTGCCGACCGCGGCGTGCGGCCGCTCCCCCCGCGCCGCCGGCGCGACGGACACCACGAAACGCCGACGGACTCCCGTCTACACCTCCCAACTATGAGAGAACGCACCTGGTGGAAGGAAGCAGTCGTATATCAGATCTATCCGAAGAGCTTCAGCGACTCCGACGGCGACGGGTTCGGGGACCTCCCGGGCGTCATCGAGCGACTCGACCACCTCGAACGACTCGGCGTCGACTGCGTCTGGCTCAACCCGGTCTATGAGTCCCCGCAGCGCGACAACGGCTACGACGTCAGTGACTACCGCGCGATCTACCCCGAGTTCGGCACGATGGACGACTGGGACCGCCTCCTCGAGGAGCTCCACGAGCGCGACATCCGGCTCGTGATGGATATGGTCCCCAACCACACGTCGACGGACCACGAGTGGTTCCAGCGGTCGCGCTCGGATCCCGACGGCGAGTACGGCGACTACTACATCTGGCGCGACGGCGACACCGACGCGAACGGCGATCCGGTGCCCCCGAACAACTGGGAGTCCTTCTTCGGGGGATCGGCCTGGGAGTACGACGACGAGCGCGAGGCGTGGTACCTCCACCTCTACGACGTCAGCCAGCCGGACCTCAACTGGCGGAACCCCGCTGTCCGCGACGCGATGGTCGACGCGATGAACTGGTGGCTGGAGAAGGGCATCGACGGGTTCCGCCTGGACGTCGTGAGCCTGCTCTCGAAGGCCGAGGGGCTCCCCGACGGCGACCCGAACAACGAGTGGGTCGGGAGCGAACACTTCGTCGACGGACCGCGCATCTTCGAGTACCTCGACGAGATCCACGAGCGGGTGTTCGCCGGCACCGACGCCGTCGCCATCGGAGAGATGCCGAACCTCGACCTCGAGCACGCGCGGCGGTACACGGGGCCCGACGGCCCGCTGGATCTGGTCTTCCACTTCGAGCACGTCGGCCTCGACTTCGGCGAACGGGGCCGGTGGGACGTCGGCGAGTGGGACCTCCTCGACCTCAAGGAGACCCTCCACCGCTGGCAGGACGGCCTCGCCTGGAACAGCCTGTTCTTCGAGAACCACGACCAGCCCCGGTCGGTCTCCCGCTTCGGCGACGACGAGCGCTACCGCTACGAGTCGGCGACGGCGCTCGCGACGATCCTCCTGACGCTCCGCGGGACGCCGTTCGTCTACCAGGGCCAGGAGCTCGGGATGACGAACGGCACCTTCGAGAGCCTCGACGACGTCAGCGACGTCGACACCGTCCGGAACGTCCGGGAACTGATCGCCGACGGGGAGGTCGAAGACTACGCGTCGATCCGGCACGTCGTCGAGCACCGGACGCGCGACAACGCGCGGACGCCGATGCAATGGGACGACACGGCCCACGCGGGGTTCACCGACGGCGAGCCGTGGATCCCGGTCAACGACAACTACCCCGAGATCAACGTCGCCCGCGAGCGCGAGCGGACGCCGTCGGTGCTCTCGTACTACGAGTCGCTGATCGACCTCCGAGAGCGGACCGACGCGCTCGTCTACGGCGGGTACGAACTGCACCGCCCCGACGACGAGCAGCTGTTCGTCTACACGCGAACGCTGGACGACGAGCGTGTCGTCGTCGCGATCAACTTCTCGGACCGCGAGGCGACCGCCGACCTCGACGTGCTCGACCCCGAGGCCTCGCTGCTCGTCAGTAACTACGAAGACGTCACCGCGACACCCGCCGAGACCCTGGAACTGCGGCCCTACGAGACGCGAGTGTACGAGCAGCCCTGACGTGGGCGTCGCTCTCGGCGATCTCCCCACTCACTCGAACGTGTAGAGCCTGACCTCGCAGGACGGACAGACGAGGGTCTCTCTGGGGACGTCGGTCGGGCCGGTGTGACCGCCGCAGCAGTCCATCTCGTTCCCCCGTTCGAGCTCCGTCCCGCACTCGGGACAGGCGTCGAGGAACATCCGGCAGGTCTGGGCGGCCGCGAGGGCGGTCGCGTCGTCGTCGACGAACGCGGCCGCAGCCCGCGCCCCGCCGATCTCCGCGACGGCGACCGGCCGCGAGAGCCACGTCTCCTCGACGGCGTTCGCGTCGGCGTGGGGCGCGAGCGCGACCCACTCCTCGCCGTCCTGGGTGACCGCGTGGGCGATCGTCGCCGGCGAGACCTCCAGCGCCGCGTCGGCCAGGGCCTCGGTTTCGAGTCCGCGCAACTCCTCCATCTCCGCGTGCCAGCGCTCCTCGAACGCCCCGGTGGGGGCGATCGTGTCGCCGTCGGCCGCCAGTACTCCGGCGGCGACGAGCCGGTCCAGCAGGTCGTCGCCGTCGGCGCTCTCGACCCCTCCGGAACCGGCGGGGCCGCCGGCAGTATCCGTTCGCGCGTCCGTCTCCTCGGCGACCGCCTCGTCGCCGCCAGACGCCCCCGAATCACTGGACGCCCCCGAGTCGCCGGACGCGCCGCCGTCGGCGCTGAGCGTCCCCGACGCCGCCGGCGCCTCCGAGCCGTGGAACAGCGCGTCGCCGCCGGGGAGCCGCGAGACGATCCGCGGCGCGAACCGGGGCGTGCCCGGGATCAGGTAGCCCCGGAGTCCGACGAGGAGCAGCCCGACGGCCCCAACGAGGGCCGACAGGACCGCCGAGATCGGGAACACCGCCGCCGAGAGCGCGGCCAGGATCGCGACGTTGACCGCGGTGCACGGCCAGCAGCGGTTCTCCCCGGTGTGTTCCGGTCGCCGGAGACCGGCGAGATGCGAGTCTCTCATCCCTTCCGGGTAGCCGCCGCCGCGAAATCAACGTTCCGCCGTCGGCGTCGGGGGAACGGTACGGGAGGGTTCCCGAACGGGTACTCGGATCCGTGTGAACGCGCCTCAGCGTGGTTTTTTGCCGCCCGCCCCGGTATCGAAGACGATGGTCGACATGGAATACACGACGCTCGGCGAGACGGGACTGGAGGTCTCCCGGCTCGCGCTCGGGTGTATGAACTTCGGATCGGGGGAACCGTGGATGATCGACGACGAGGAACAGTCACGAGAGATCATCGACCGCGCGCTGGATCTGGGGATCAACTTCCTCGACACCGCGAACGTCTACTCGCGGGGCGAGAGCGAGGAGATCGTCGGGCGGGCGATCGAGGAGTACGACCGCTCGGAGCTGGTCGTCGCGACGAAGGTGTACCACCGGATGCGAGAGGGGCCGAACGGCGCGGGGCTCTCCCGCAAGCACGTGCTCGACCAGGCCGAGGCCTCGCTGGATCGGCTCGGAACCGACTACATCGACCTCTATCAGATCCACCGCTGGGACGACGACACGCCGGTTCACGAGACGCTGTCGGCGCTGGATCACCTCGTCGAGGAGGGCGTGGTCCGCTACGTCGGCGCGAGCACGATGCCCGCCTGGAAGTTCACCCGCGCGCTGTACGCCGCCGACGTCGAGAACTACGAGCGCTTCGTCTCGATGCAGCCGGAGTACAACGCGGTCGACCGCCACGAGGAGGCGAACGTCCTACCGGCCTGCGCGGCCGAGGGTATCGGCGTCCTGCCGTGGTCGCCGCTGGCGGGCGGCTTCCTGACCGGCAAGTACGAGCGGGACGAAGAGCCCGACTCCGGCCGCGCGGCGACCGACGAGTACACCGCCCGGCGGTTCACCGAGGAGAACTGGGCCGTGTTGGACGAGATCCGCGACATCGCCGAGGCGAAGGGCGCGACGCCCGCGCAGGTCAGCATCGCGTGGCTGCTGCACAAGGACGTCGTCACCGCGCCGATAATCGGCCCCCGGCGACTGGACCACCTCGAAGAGAACGTCGAGGCGCTGGCGGTTTCGCTCACCGACGAAGAGATCGAGCGGATCGAGGCGCCGAAGACGCCGCGCTGGCCCGCGCCGGGGAAGGACTGATACTGTCGAACGCGACGTCCCAGCGACACCGTCGGACGCGATGCCCCGGCGACACCGTCGGACGCGACGCCCCGGCGACACCGTCGGACGCGACGCCCTAGCGACACCGTCGGACGCGACACCGTTTAGTCGCCGCCGCGCTCCCACATTCGTATGGACACCGAGTCGCTCGTCGAGACGCTGAAAACGGCGGGGCTGTCGCCGTACCAGGCGGACGCGTACGTGGCGCTCCTGGATCTCGGGACCGCCCCGGCGACCGACGTCGCCGACGCCAGCGACGTGCCGGCACCGCGTATCTACGACGTCCTCCGGTCCCTGGAGGACCGCGGGTACATCGAGACCTTCGAACAGGCCTCGCTGCGTGCGCGAGCGCACAGTCCGTCGACGGTGCTCGAAGATCTCACCGAGCGGGCGGACCGACTGGAGCGCGCCGCTCAGGAGGTCGAGAAGCGGTGGGAACAGCCGGAACTGGAGGCGGGCGACGCGAGCATCGTGACGCGCTTTCAGACCGTCATCTCCCGCGCGAAGTCCTTCATCGCGAGCGCCAGTCACCAGGTCCTGCTCTCGACGACGATCGAGAACTTCGAGCAGTTGCGGCCGGCGCTGCAGGACGCGATGGACCGGGGGGTCTCGGTCCGCGTCTCCGTCCACACGAGCGACGAGGCGGTCTCGCTGGACGCGGACCGCTTCGCCGGTCTCTGCACGGAGGTCCACCACCGACCGCTCCCCGCGCCGTTCGTCGCGCTCGCCGACCGCCGCCGCGCGTGCTTCGCGCACCACCCGGACTCCTACGACCGCTACGGCGTGCTCGTCAACGACCGGACCCACACGTACGTGTTCTACTGGTACTTCCTCACCTGTCTGTGGGAGCCCTGGGAACGGGTCTATCAGGCGAGAGATGACGGCTACCCGATCGAGTATTTCGACGTGCGCCACCTCGTCCGCGACCTCCGCGACGTCGACTGGGAGGACGACCCGGTTCGCCTCCGCGTCGAGGGCTACGACACCAACACGGGCGAGGAGTGCCACCTCGAGGGGACGATCACCGACGTCCGCGTGCCGTTCGACGCCGAGGCCGCCACCGGGTTCGAACTCGCCGGACAGGTCACCGTCGACCTCGACGTCGACGGCGAACACGTGAGCGTCGGCGGCTGGGGCGCGATCATCGAGGACGTCGAGGGGACCCGACTCACCGTGGTCAAGTGAGGGGCTCGCTTCCCCGACCGCAGTCGTTTCTTCAAGAGGATAGGGCCCCGTCTCCCCCGTCGCTCGGCGGATCAGCTGATTAACAACTGTCGTTGTAAAATCCCATGAGTATATTAATCATTGTTACTTACACCTAGGTGATGCCTCAAGACAGCACTTCGAACGGCGTCTCCCGACGACAGTACCTCGCGGCTACGGGCGCGCTCGGCGCGGTCGGGCTCGCGGGCTGTTCGGGTGGCGGCAACGGCGATGGCAGCGGTGACGGCGGGGGCGACGGCGGGTCGACCGACACCCCGATCGGCACGTCGACCTCCGACGAGGAGGTCACCATCCAGATCGCGGCGGACTCGAACTTCGCGAACGCCGCCGACGAGATCTCCCAGACGCTCCACGAGGACGGCGGACTGCCGGACAACATCTCCATCGAGTTCCTCGCCGGCTCGTTCACGACGGGGGACCGCCGCTCGCAGTACCAGCAGATCCTCTCGGCCGGCCAGGGGCGCCCGACCGTGATGATGATGGACAACGGGTGGACGATCCCGTTCATCGCGCGGGGGCAGATCGCCAACCTCAGCCAGGTGCTGCCGAGTTCGATCACCGACACGGTGACGAACGACTACCTGCAGAACATGGTCGCGACGGCGCAGGGGCCGAACGGCGACCTCTTCGGCATCCCGCTGTTCGCGGACTTCCCGACGATCCAGTACCGGAAGGACCTGATGCGGGAGGCGGGCTACTCCGACTCCGACTTCGACACCTGGGCCACCGAACCGATGACGTGGCAGGAGTTCTCGCAGGTCGTCAGAGAGACGATGGACGCGACCGACACCCAGATGGGGTTCACCTGGCAGGGCTCCGCCTACGAGGGCCTCTCCTGCTGTGACTTCATCGAGTTCATGGGCTCCCACGGCGGGTCGTACTTCGGCGAGTTCGAGAACTACTTCGGCCCGATCGGCGACCGCCCGGTCACGGTCGACCAGGAGAACGTCATCAACGCCGTCCGGATGATGCGGACGTTCATCTACGGCCAGGACGACGACGAGGCGCTCGAGGGGTACGCGGACATCTCCCCCGACGCGGTCGTCCAGTACACCGAGGAGCCCTCGCGGGAACCCTTCACCAACGGCGACGCGGTCGCCCACCGCAACTGGCCGTACTCGATCAACATCAACGGGGCCGAGGACGCCTTCGGCGAGGACCTCGGCGTGATGCCGATCCCGTACGCGGTCTCGCAGGAGGACTCCCCGTACGAGTCGATCGGCGGCAGCACCTCGGCGCTCGGCGGCTGGCACCTCACGCTCAACCCGAACGCCAACGACGCGCGCAAGCAGGCGGCCGTCCAGCTGTTCCGCGCGCTCCAGACCGACGAGGTCCGGCTCCGGATGTTCGAGATCGGCGGGTGGACGCCGCCGATCGCCGACCTCATCAACACCGAGCGGACGCGACAGCTCGAACTCATCGGGCGGTACGTCGACACGCTGCAGGTCGCCGGCGAGGCCGCGCTGCCGCGGCCGGTCACGCCGGTGTGGCCGCAGCAGTCCGACCAGATCGCCACCGAGGTCAACGCCGCGCTCCGACAGGAGAAGAGTTCCTCGGAGGCGATGGAGTCGCTTCAGGCGTCGCTCGAATCGATCGAGAGCCAGGCGTAAGGGCACCGACACCCACAATTTATTATTAATGATCGACCTTCGTACGATGTCGATACTATGAGTACTGAACACCGAACGGGAGAGACGCCCGAGAGCGGCGACCGCGGGGTGTACGCGTCTGCGGTGGGCTGGATGGAGAACCTCTCGGAGACGCAGTACGCGTACCTCCTCTTGACGCCCGCGTTCCTGCTTCTGGGCGTCATCGCCTTCTGGCCGCTGCTGTCGACGTTCCGGATCTCGATGTTCGCCGACAGCTTCGGCCAGGCGAGCGTCGGGAACTTCATCGGAATCGGGAACTACGTGGCGATCATCACCGGGGAACGCACGGCGCTGCTGCCGTCGCCGTTCCTCCCGGAGGCCCTGACGACGCGAGCGTTCTTCAACAGCGCGCTCGCGGTGACGGTCATCTTCACCGTCATCAGCGTGTTCTTCGAGACGCTCATCGGGTTCGTGCAGGCGCTCGTCCTCGATCAGGACTTCCGCGGCCGGCGGTGGGTCCGCGTGGCGATCATCCTGCCGTGGGCGATCCCGATCGTCGTCCAGGGGATGATCTTCTACCTGATGTTCCAGCCGAACGTCGGGTTCCTCGTCGGGACGTCCGACAACCCCGCGTTCTTGAACCAACTGGGTCTGCTGTCGACGACGCCGCTCGCGAACGCGCAGGACGCGACGATGATCGCCATCGTGGCCGACGTCTGGAAGACGACGGCGTTCATGGCGCTCCTGATCCTCGCGGGGATGCAGTCGATCGACCGCGGCCTCTACGACGTCGCGAAGGTCGCGGGCGCGTCGGCCTGGCAGCGGTTCAAGTACGTCACCTTCCCCATCATCCTGCCGACGGTGATGGTGGCGATGCTGTTCCGCACGATCCAGGCGATGCGGGTGTACGGTCTCATCGAGACCGTCGCCGGGTGCACGACCGTCCCGTCGCTGTCCTGTCTGGTGGTCACGACGTTCAACAACCGGATGCTCGGCTCCTCCGCGACGATCGCGTTCATCACGGCGGCGATCATCGCGGTGGCCGTCTCCGTGTACATCGTGGGCTACGTGCGGGGTGGACAATGAGCGACGGATCGACGCGCTCCGACGGCGGCGTCCAGTCCGAACGCCGCGAACCCGAACTCAGCCGGGGACCGTTCCAGCGGTGGGTCGGGAAGGCGATCAAGGACCCGAAGCGCGCCTACCGCGCGATGTTCTACGTGGCGACGATCTTCTTCCTCCTGACGACGCTCTTTCCCTTCTACTTCCTCTTGGTGCTCGCGGTGACGCCCGACACCGGCAGTCTGGCGGTTCTCCCGCAACTCAGCACGCTCGAGTTCGGCGTGTTCCTCGACGTGTTCGACCGGATCAACTTCCTCCGGTACATGCTCAACAGCATCGTGCTGGCGCTGTCGACGACGGCCATCGTCCTGTTCCTAGCCAGCCTGGCCGGGTACGTGTTCGGCCGACTGGAGTTCCCCGGCCGCCAGCCGCTGATGCTTCTCATCCTGGCGATCAGCTACTTCCCGCCGGCGGCGTTCTTCGTTCCGCTGTACCAACTGTTCACCGGCAACGTGGTGAGCGGACTGAGCCTCTACAACACGCCGGGGGCGATGATCCTCCCGTTCAGTTCGCTGTTTATGCCGCTGTCGATCTTCATCCTCACGACGTTCTACGGCCAGATCCCCGACGGCTTAGAGGACGCCGCCCGGGTCGAGGGCACGACCCGCCTGGGCGCGCTGTTCAGAGTGATCGTGCCGCTGTCGGCACCGGGGGTCGCGACCGCGGGCGTCCTCACGTTCATCGCGGTCTACAACGAGTTCTTCTTCAGCCAGCTGATGAACAACGGTCAGCCGGAGAACTGGGCGCCGATCGTCGGCGGGCTTCTCAGCCTCCAGCGGGCCGGACAGTTCGAGGTCACCTACGGCGTGATGGCCGCCGGGAGCATCATCGCGGTGATTCCCGTCGCCATCCTCGTCGTGGTCGCACAGGAGAAAATCGTTAGCGGACTCACCTCCGGAGCGCTCAAGGAGTAACTATGGCACGAGTACAACTCGAAGACGTAACCAAGCACTACGACGACGTAACGGCGGTCAACGATATGAACCTCGACATCCGGCACGGCGAGTTCGTCTGTCTCGTCGGACCGTCCGGATGCGGGAAATCGACCACGATGGAGATGGTCGCGGGGCTGACGAAGCCCTCCGAAGGGACCGTCAGCATCGGCGACCGGGACGTGACGAACCTCCCGCCGAAGGACCGCGGGATCTCGATGGTGTTCCAGAACATCGCGCTGTTCCCGCACATGGACGTCTACGAGAACATCTCCTTCGGGCTCCGGCTCCGCGACTACGACAAAGAGGAGATCGACCGCCGCGTCGACGAGGCCGCCGAAGTCGTCGAACTCGGAGGGATGCTCGACCGGATGCCCGACGAGATGTCCGGCGGGCAGCGACAGCGGGTGGCGATCGCGCGGGCGATCGTCCGCGACCCGGACGTGTTCCTGATGGACGAGCCGCTGGCGAACCTCGACGCGAAGCTCCGCGTCCACATGCGGACCCAGCTCCAGCGGCTCCACCGCGAACTCGACACGACGATCATCTACGTCACGCACAACCAGGCGGAGGCGATGACGATGTCGGACCGGATCGCCGTGCTCGACGCGGGCGAACTCCAGCAGATCGCACCCCCGCTCGTGTGCTACAACGAGCCGGCGAACCTGTTCGTGGCGACGTTCATCGGGTCGCCCTCGATGAACACCATCTCCGGTTCGGTCACCGACACCGGGTTCAGTTCCGATTACGGCGACGTCCACGTCGAGTTCGATCCGACCGCCGTCGGCGTGACGCCCGGGCAGGAGGTGACGCTGGGCGTCAGACCGGAGGACGTGTACGTCACCGCCGACCGCGACGAGATCGCGCATCCGACCCAGGCCGTCTCGACGCGGTCGGACGTCCTCGAACCGATGGGCGACGAGATCTTCGTCTACCTGGTGACCGAGGACGTCGACGTCGGCGGCAGCATGGAGGAGGGGTCGGATCCGGGTGAGATCCTGATGAGCGTCGATCCCGACAGCGACATCGGCGAGGGACAGGACGTCGAGGTGGTGCTGGACCGCTCGAAACTCCACCTCTTCGATTCGAACGGCGACGCCCTCACGCACGGACTCGTCGAGACTCCCGGTTCGGGCGCCGCCGGAGAAGCGGAGGTCGAAGGGGACGACTGATGGTCGAGGCGAGCCTCCTCGCGTACGTCGGGGCGGTGACGTTCCTGTTCTTCTTCTGGGCGTACGGGCTCGTCTCGTTCGCGCTGGATCTGAAGAACAAGCTCATCCCGGGCGTCCGACAGTACCTCCGTGGCCGCCGCGAGCAGAAAGCGGCGGAACGCGAGCGTCGCGAGCGCGAAGAGCGCGAGAGAGAGCTGTACTGACGGCCGGGCTCCGTTCGTCCGGTCGACTCCCGGCCGGGCTGCTGGCTCGTCGACCGGTGCTCGGCCGTCGACGTTCCGTCTTCTTCGGCCGTCGTTCGGACCGCCACGGTACGGACTCCGGCCGGACAAAAAACTGAACGAGATGCGGCGCGTACGTCCTCTCGGATATGGTGATCCAAGACGACATCAGAGACGCCCTCGACGACGGGCGAGACGAACTCGTCGGCGTGCTCGCCGAACACGGCGTTCTCCCGACCGTCGTGGAGGAATCGGGCGGGTCGGACCTCCTCGGCTCCTCGACCCCGAACTTCCGGTTCGAGACGGCCGACGGCACGAGCGTCGCCGACAGACAGACGCGCTCGCGGGCGGTCGACGCCCTCGAACTCCGATCGGAAGACGACTGTGAGGCGGCCCGCGAGGAGATCCGCGAACACGACGCCTGGGACGGCGACTGAACCTGAGACGGCGAGTGAACCTCCTCGGACTGTCCCGCGTCCGCGGGTCGTCCGTCGCTATCGGCGGTCGCCGTCGACGTGCTCGTCGCCGTTCCACTCCGCGGAGTTGTCCTGCGGGTCGTACCCTAAGATCTCGCGGGCGCGGTCGATCGAGTAGTACTTCCGGTCGTTGTCCGAAATGCCGTAGACGATCTCGTAGTCGTACTCCGCCAGCACGCAGCGCTCGAAGAGGTGCGCGCAGTCGGGGTAGGAGAGCCACATCGCCTGCCCGCGCTCGTAGTCGATCGGCGGGTGCCCCTCGGTGAGGTTGCCGATGCGGACGTTGACGACGGAGATGTCGTGGTGGTCGTGGTAGTACCGGCCCAGGACCTCGCCGGTCGCCTTGCTCACCCCGTAGAGGTTGCTCGGACGGGGCAGTTCGGTCCCGTCGAGGCGGAAGTCGTCGTCCGGCCGGTACATATCCGGCGTGCGCGTGTCGGTCTCGTACGCGCCGACGGCGTGGTTCGAGGAGGCGAAGACGAACTTCTCGACGCCGGTCTCGACGGCGGCCTCGAACATCGTCTGCGTGCCGTCGATGTTGTTCTGGAGGACGCTGTCCCACGGCGCTTCCGGACGCGGGTCGCCCGCGAGGTGGATCACGGCGCGACAGCCGTCGACGGCGTGCCGGACCGTGGCCTCGTCGGTGATGTCAGAGACGTACACGTCGTCGCGGTCGACGCCCGCGGGAAGCTTCGCGCTCGAGAGCGGTTCCCTGTCCAGCAGCCGCCACTCGAACGCCTCACCGAGGTGGCGCAGAATGGCCTGTCCGACGCGTCCGCCCGCCCCTGTCAAGAGAACCGGCTCGTCCATTCACCCACCTATCCGTGCAGGGGAGCCAAGAAACGTCCGATTCGCGCCGGTGATACGCCAGTGACACGTTCCCTCCTCGGTTCCGTGGCGGCCGCGGGTCGAAGGCCGTCGCGTCCCCGACGCCATCGCGGCGACGACACCCCTTTTTCCCCCGGCGCCGTGGATCGACTATGCCCACCGACGCGGAACAGGCCTGTTTCGAGGCCGGGATCAAGTTCGGCTCGCTCTACCACCAGTTCGCGGGGACGCCCGTTAGCCCCGAGAGCGCCGGGAGTCTCGGCCGCGCGATCGAGGAGGCCATCGAGAACCAACCGCACTGCGTCGACGTCGACGTCGACGTCCGGACCGACCGGATCGCCGAGGAACTGGCCGCACGGTCGGCCGACTACACGGAACTGACGGGCAGGTTCCTCGACGTCGAGATGCGAATCGAGTACGCGGACGTCGGCGTTCGCACCCGGATGGAGATGGAAGACGACTACCCGCTTATGAAACTCGTCGCCGTCGAGGAGTAACCCCGGAGGAAGTCGGTCGAACCGCCGGATTTCACTTTCACTTTCGGGCTCGTTTTTAACCCCTCGGCCGACGAACGGGACGGTATGAGTAGTCAGAGCACGCTCGCGGACGACGACCTGTTCGGAGAGGCCGCCGCGGAGATGCGCGAGGAGGTCGAGAGCCACCTCGCGGACGCGCGGGCCGAGTTGCCCGACCCCGACGCCGTCTGGGAGGCCGAGGCCGACAACGTCCTCGGCGTGCTGAACGCGCTCCGATCGGCGCTCGACGTCGACGACGCCCAGGAGCACCTCCGACAGGCGAAGAAGACGTTCATCGTCGGCCAGCGCGCGGACGCCTTCGACGACCCCGACTCCCTGGAGGCGGAGGTCGAGTCCGTCGAGGAGTTGCTCACCTCGATCGCGGACGCCGAGGAACTCGTCGGCGAACTCACCGGAACGATGCCACAGCTCCGGAGCCAACTGCAGGAGGCGGCGGACGCGGATTCGACCGCCGACGGGGAAACGGCCGACGCCGAGACGGCCGACGCGGAGACGGACGCCGACGCGGAGGAGGCCGACGCGTAGACGGGGGTTGACGCATTCGCGGACCGACGGCGTAGGCGGAATCAATCAGTGGGCCGACGCGACGCTGGCGGCGACGCGAACGAAAACGGGGACACCGGCGCCGGCGCTGCGCCGACGGGTCGATGAGTGCCTCGGAGCCCATCCCGCTGATCCGCGGTCGTTACGGACCGATTTTTAAATACTCGACGGACATACCCACGATACGATGAGTATCTTCGATACGATCCTGTCGTCGCTGCGATCGCTCTTCGGCGGCGAATCCGATCACTCCGAATCGTCGTCGGACGGGGCGTCCACGTCGGAGTCGTCCCGCACCGAGGGGACGGTCTCCGTCGAGCGCGAGACCGACGCCGGTCGCGATGCGGCCGACGCCACGACCGAATCGGTGATCAAGGGGGCCGACGCGGACGTGGCCGCCTCCGACGAGGAGACGGCTGGAGACGAGGCGACGGACGAAGGCGAGGGGGACGCTCCCCCGGAGGGAGTCGCCGCCGAGACGGACGCGTCGGCGTCGACGGAGACCCTCGTCGACGAAGCCGAGGGGAGAGAGCCGGCCGAGGCGGTCGAAACGGCCGGCGAGGGCGACGAGGAGGTCGTCCCCGACTCCGAAGAGGACGACGTCGAAACCACCGGGGAGGCCGCTGCGGCCGGGACCGACGCGTCGGCGTCGACGGAGACGCTCGTCGACGAGGCGACGGGACAGGAACCGGGCGAAGCCGTCGCCCCGACCGAGGCTCCCGAAGGCGACGGGGACGGGGACGGAGGCGAGGAACCGGACGTCGCCGACGACTCCGTGGATGAGCCGGACGAGTCGGAGGGTTCCGACGAGGCGGACGACTCCGAGGATGAGAACGAACCCGAGGAGGAGACTGACGACTCCGAGGATGAGAACGAACCCGAGGGGGAGACTGACGACTCCGAGGATGAAGACGAAACTGAGGGGGAGACCGCTGAATCCGAGGATGAGGACGACACCGAGGAGGGAACCGACGAATCTGGGGGATCGAGCGACCCCGTCGAGACGCTCAAGGGGATCGGTCCCGCGTACGCCGAACGTCTCGGCTCGGTCGACATCGAGAGCGTCGCAGACCTCGCTGCGGCCGACCCCGAGGAGGTCGCCGAGGAGATCGACGTCTCCGAAAAACGCGTCTCCGACTGGGTCGACCGTGCACGGGACGAGTCGTAACCGGACGGTTCCGATCCGGGGGGCTCGGTGCCGGTGAGCGACCTCACCTACCACGTCGACGGCGACCTCGTCTCCGCCGATTCGGCGACCGTGAGCGTCCGCGATCGGGGGTTTATGTACGGCGACGCCGTGTTCGAGACGCTGCGAGCCTACGGCGGCGACGTGTTCCGCTGGGACGCCCACGCCGACCGCCTCGCCGGCTCGGCGGCGGCGATCTCGCTCGATCACGGCCTTTCGGCCGACGGGCTGAAACGGCGCGTCGACGAGACGCTCGAAGCGAACGACCTCGACGACGCGTACGTGAAACTCTCCGTGACCCGCGGCGTCCAGCCGGGGAAACTGACGCCGAGTCCGGACGTCGACCCGACGGTCGTCGTGCAGGTGAAACCGCTCCCGCGCGGCGGCGTCGGCAGCGACCCGATCTGGGACGGGCCCGCCGCGCTCCAGACGGTGAAGACGCGGCGGATTCCCGACGCGGCGCTCCCCTCGCGGGCGAAGACGCACAACTACCTGAACGGCATCCTCGCGCGGCTGGAACTCCGCGTCTCCGACGCCGACGAGGCGGTGATGCTCGACGGCGAGGGTCACCTCGCCGAGGGCGCGACGAGCAACCTCTTCTTCGTCGACGACGAGGCGCTCCGCACGCCGAGTCTCGACGGCCCCGTCCTCCCGGGGATCACCCGCGCGGAGGTGCTCGACATCGCCGCCGAAGAGGGGATTCCGGTCCGGGAGGGCGCCTTCACCACCGACGACCTCCGCGAGGCGACGGAGGCGTTCGTGACGAACTCTACCTGGGAGATCAGACCGGTCGGGACTGTCGACGGCATCGACGTCGGGGGCGGCCCGGTGACGACCCTCTTCCGGCGGCTCTACGACGAACGCGTCGAGGCGGCACACTACGGCGGGGACGGATCGAACTGACCGCCACGCGAAACCGTCACGCTTGAATTACTCTACCGCAAACCCGCGCTATGGACGAGGACCGCCGCATCGTCGCGGCCGAGGAGGTCACCGCCGGGGAGACGGTCGTCTTCACCGCGAAGGACGGCTTCGAGAAGACCGAGGGGCTCCTCACCCGCCTCGACGACGGCACCGTCGTCGCGTTCACGAACTACTGCCCGCACTGGCGGGATGTCCGCCTCGACAAGGGGTCGAGCGCGCTCGTCAGGAACGGCGAGATCGTCTGTCAGAAACACGGCGCGACGTTCGAGAAGTCCAGCGGCCACTGCGACTTCGGCCCCTGCGAGGGGGCCGTCCTCGACACCTTCGAGGTGACCGTCGACGACGGTGCCGTCTATCTCACTGGCGACGAGTGGGACGCAGCCGAACCGGGGCTCTCCGAGGAGCGGGACCTCTCTTCTGGCGGGCGAATCGACTTTTGAGCGGGTCAGCCGTGCCGGCGGAGAGACCGCTCTCGATGTCGAGGGTCAGGAGAAATAGCGGGAGATAGATTTGAACCACGGTCGCTTCGCTCCTCGGTTCAAATTCACTCGTCGCTGTGATTCTGAACTCGATGGGGTGCTGAGGGGAGACCCAGCGTTTGGAGGTCGAAGTTCAGGAGAAGTAGCGGGAGGTAGATTTGAACTACCGGTCTCCGGGTTATGAGCCCGGCGGAATCTCCTGGCTATCCCATCCCGCTACTGAAACGAAGCCGTGGGTTACGGTTAAGGGTTGTGTTTCGCCCGCAGTGTGGCAATTTCACCCGAAGTAGCACGGGGCTCGCTCCCGCCCCTACGACCGCGTCACGCGCCAGGTGATGAGGCTCTCGGCGACGTAGTTCAGGAACATCGACGCGCCGATCGCGATCGGGATCGGGATCAACTGCCAGAGGTCGAAGCCGAACACCGGAACCGAAACATCGAGTTGCCTGAGCGCGCGGACGATCAGGAACTGGACGGCGAGGCCGCCGCTGCGCACGAGGTTCGAGCGCAGGAAGCGCTTCAGCGTCGGGAGCGCCCCGGGCGCGCCGAGTTCGGAGAACGTCCAGCGCTCGTTGATCGCGAACATCACGACGATGGCGACCTCCGCGCCGACGAGCTTCGCGTACTCGCCGAGCACGCCGAAGCCGACGATGAGCGCCGTGGTCGTGGTGACGTCGAAGACGGCGCCGATCGCGCCGACGGAGACGAACTTCCCGAAGCGGACGCCCGAGACGAGCGCGTCGACCGTCTCGCGGACCATTCAGTCCGCCTCGGCGGGCTCTGCCGCCTCCGCCGCGGCGAGGCGGTCGACGAGCGACGGTTCGTTCGCTCTCCGGGCGTCGAGCAGTTCGTGGACGCGGTCCTCGCGCAGCAACCGGGCGCGGTGCCGCGACGTCACCAGCGCGCGGGCGAGGCGCAGCGTCGTCCCGACGGTCGAGACGGTCGACTCGGGGCGGTCCTCCCAGCGGACGGGGACCTCCCCGATCCGACAGTCCAGCGCGCCGGCGACCGAGAGCAGTTCGATGTCCCAGGCGAACCCCGGCTCGTAGAGGTGTGCGCGGACCGATCGCCACGTCTCGGCGGTGAGCGCCTTCGCGCCGCACTGGTAATCGTAGAGCTGGACGTCCAGAAACCGCCGCGCGAGCCAGGCGAACCCGTCGCCGAGGCGGCGCCGCGCGAAGGTCTGATGCGAGGCGACGTCGGCGTCGGGGTGACGGCGCGATCCGGTCGCGAGGTCGAACTCGCCCGAGGCGACGGCGTCGACGACGGCCGCGAAGGAGTCGGCCGGGGTGCTGCCGTCGGCGTCGGCAAAGGCCAGCACGTCGACGGCGTCGGAGAGCGCCTCGAACCCGGCGGTGATCGCCGCGCCCTTCCCGCGCCGGGCGTCGGCGGTCGAGAACTCGACGCAGTCGGGAAGGGCTCCCAGCCGCTCGCGCAGGTCCGACCTGGGGGCGTCGACCTCGACGCGGAGGACGGCGGGGTCGAGGTGCTCGTCGAGGGCGTGGAGGTAGCCGCCGAGACGTTCGGGGTCGGGCCGGTAGGCGGGGACGACGATCCCGACGGAGCGGTTCATCAGGGGAGGATATCCGCTTCTGGGTAAAAAACGAACCGCTACGGGTCCGAGGGGGTGTGCTCTG
Source organism: Halobellus limi (assembly GCF_004799685.1). Lineage (NCBI taxonomy): Archaea > Methanobacteriati > Methanobacteriota > Halobacteria > Halobacteriales > Haloferacaceae > Halobellus > Halobellus limi. The sequence goes on along the minus strand of NZ_CP031311.1, from coordinate 2,718,453 downwards.
TGGCACGCTCGCCGGCCGCCGCATCACAAAGCGTATGTCCCGCCGTCTCGGTCCCTGCGATACGGAGAATGGAGTACGCCCTCGTCGCCCGCTGGCTGGTCCTCTATCTCGCGCTCTTCGCGCTCGGTCTCCCGCTCGTCGCCCGGCTTCTCCCGCGGAGCACGGGACGGGGAGCGGGACTCGCCGTGCCCGCGTCGCTCGTCGTCCTCAGCGTCCCCGCCTACTGGGTCGGCCAGGTGACCTGGGGACCGATCGCGCTCGCCGCGGGCGTCGCGACGCTCCTGCTCGCCAGCGCCCTCGCCGGCCTCGACCTCGCCGCGCTTCGCCGCGGGCAAGTCCGCCTCGCGGTCGACGTCGACCGCGACGCCGCCACCGACGCCGCGGCGGTCTTCCTCCTCGGGTTCGCGTTCGTCGTCGCCGTGCGCGCGTTCGACCCGGCCGTCTACCCCGTCGGCGGCGAGAAGTTCCTCGACTTCGGGCTCCTGAAGACGCTCGAACGGTCGACGGTCCTCCCGCCGGAGGACTTCTGGTTCGCGAACGAGCCGGTGAAGTACTACTACGGCGGCCACCTGACCGCGACGCTGCTGGCGTGGCTGACGGCCACGCCCCCCGCGTTCGCCTACAACCTCGCACTCGCCGGGTTCTACGCCGCTCTGGTCACTGCGGCCTTCGAGCTGGCGGGTGCAGTGAGCGCCGACCGCGCTCGGTCGGTCGCCACCGCCGGCGGTCGCCTCTCGGACCCGAAGTCCCGCCGGCGTATCGCCGGCGCGCTCGCCGTCTTCTTCGTCGGTCTCGCGAGCAACCTCGTCACTGCGGGCCGGTTCGCGCTCCTGTCGCTCCCCGGGTCGCTCGGGCGCAGGGCCGCCGAACTCGTCGCCGGGCGGACCGATTACACCGTCGAGCGGATCCTCGCGGGCGCGGACTCGTTCAGCTACTGGAGCGCCTCGCGGGTCATCCCAGGGACGATCAACGAGTTCCCGCTGTTCGCGTGGCTCAACGGCGACCTCCACGCGCACATGATGGGCACGCCGGCGCTGCTGCTGGCCGCGGCGGTCGGGTACGCGTACTACCGGACTCCCGAATCGGAACTGCGACGGCGACGCGTCCTCCTGTTCGTCGTCTTCCCGATTCTGGGGGCCTGGCAGGCCGTCCAGAGCACGTGGAGCTTCCCGAGCGTGCTCGCGCTCGGGTGGCTGGCGGCGCTGTTCGCGCCCGCCGACCCCTGGACGCTGCTGCCCGGGCAGAGTCGGCTTCGGCGATTCGGGCGACTCCGGCGACTCGGGGGATTCCGAGCGCCGACGAACGGTTCCGGCGACGGCGGTGTCCCGGCCGGTTCGTCGCCGACGTCGGCCGCGACGCGCGAGCTCGGGCGGATCGCGGCGGCCCTGCTCGCCGCCGCTCTCGCCGCCGTCCTCGCGGCCGGTCTCGCGTCGCCGTTCCTCCTCGGCGCGGCGACGGGCGGCGGCGAGCGGTCGATCGAACTCCTCGGCCCGGGGATGCGCAGCGGTCTCGGCGCGCTGCTTCTCGTCCACGGCGCGTTCGTCGTCGGCCTCGGCGCGTGGCTCTGCGCCGAGACCCGGATCGAGCGGCCGTGGTTCCTCCTCGGCGCGCTCGCCGCGGCCGTCGTCGTCGGAACGCAGATCGGCTTCGCCGCGCTCGCGGTGTCGGTGCCGCTTCTCGTCCTCGCGTGGGTGGGCCTCCGCGCCTCGGAGTCGGTCGGCTACGGCGCCGTCCTCGTCGTCGCCGGGGCCGGACTGGCCACCATCGTCGAACTGGTGTACGTGAACGAGCAGGCCGGTCCCGGTCGTATGAACACCGTGTTCAAGACCTACTCGCAGGTGTGGGTGTTCTGGGGGACGGCGATGGGCGTCGCGCTCTCGTCGCTCCTCTCGCGGTCGACGACGGCTTCCCAGTCCGAGGCGGCGTCGGCCTCCCCCTCGGAAGCGCCCCCCGACGCCGGCGGATCGAACGGGGCCGGCGCTCGAATCGCCCGACTGATTCGCGGCGTCCCGTGGCACCGCGTCGCGGCCGTCGCGCTCGTGATCGCGCTGGTGGCGTCGACGAGCGTCTACGGCGTCCTCGCGCTCGGGGCCCACTTCGACCGCGCGTCGGCGGGCGAGCCGACGCTCGACGCGACGCGGTTCGTCGAGACCGACCACCCGGAGTACGCGGCGGCGATCGACTGGGTCGACGCGCGGGACGGGCAGCCGACGATGCTCGAAGCGCCCGGAACCGCGCGTTATGCGGGCGGGACGGACGGACGGCCGAGCGTGATGTACAGCTGGCACGCCAACCCCGCGTCGAGTCTCACCGGCGTCCCGACGGTCGCCGGGTGGCGACACGAGGTCGGCTACCGAGGCCGGGCGGCGTACCGGGAGCGCGTCCGCGACGTCGACGCGATGTACACCGGCAACGAATCCGAGCGCGTACGGCTGCTCCGGCAGTACGAGGTCGAGTACATCTGGGTCGGGCCGGGCGAGCGCGCCCGCTACGGCTCGGTCTCGTTCGGGAGCGACGCGATCGACGTCGCGCACCGATCGGGCGACGTGACGGTCTACGCGGTCGACCTCGCGGCGCTCGACGACGGCTGACCCGGGGAGGACCGCCCGGTGATCGACCGCTCGTCGCGTGAGAAGGGCCGGGACGTCGGCGAGAGTTACGCGCCGCGCTCTTCGACGACCGTCACGGCCTCGGCGTCGACGGCGACGACGTCCAGGAAGTGCGGGACGAACTGCCGCTTCTCGAACGTTTCGCGCTCGTCCTCGGTGCCGACGGTGCACCACAGCTGCGGGCGGTCCGCGCCGTGGTAGTCGCTCTGGCGGTCGATCGAGAAGCAGACGACCTCCTCGCCGTCGACTTCGATGGTCGCGCCGCGACCGATGTCGGGGTCTCCGCGGATGATGACCTTCTTCATGCGTCGTCGTTGGCTCAGTCGGGGCTTAATCGCTTCGGAGACGGGTCGTCGGAGACGGCCGGGGTCGGCGTCCCCGCGTCTCTCCTCGCACGGACCGCTGCCGCTTCCGCTCGCTGTGCGCTCCTACCGGCGTCGGTCCGAACCAAACGGGTTTTAACTGACGATGTCGAATTGGGCCCAAGGTCGATATCTATGGAAATGCCACGCCGATTCAACACGTACTGCCCGAACTGCGACGGGCACCACGAGCACGAGGTCGAGAAGGTCCGAACGGGACGCTCCACGGGAATGAAGTGGAACGCGCGACAGACCCGCCGCGGCAAGGCGGTCATCGGGAACGCCGGCAAGTTCTCGAAGGTGCCCGGTGGCGACAAGCCCACGAAGAAGACGCACCTGAAGTACATCTGCTCGGACTGCGGCAAGGCTCACATGCGAGAGGGATGGCGCGCCGGGCGTCTCACGTTCCAGGAGTAACGATGGCAGGAAACTTCTACCGCGTTCAGTGTCCGGACTGCGACAACGAACAGGTCGTCTTCGGCAAGGCCTCGACGACCGTCAACTGCGCCGTTTGCGGAACGACGCTCGCGACGCCGACCGGCGGCGACGCCGAGATCCACGGCGAGGTCGTCGAAACGGTCGAACGACGCTCGGTCGAGGCGTAAGTCTCCCTTCGGAGGTTCCAATATATGAAGTACAGCGGTTGGCCCGAGACGGGTGAGCTCGTCGTCGGCGAGGTCGACGAAATCACGGACTTCGGGGTCTTCGTCGACCTCGACGAGTACGAGAACAAGCGCGGCCTCTGTCACATCAGCGAGGTCGCGAGCGGCTGGATCAAGAACGTCCGCGACCACGTCAACGTCGGACAGACCGTCGTGGCGAAGGTGCTCGACGTCGACGAGGGCTCCCAGCAGATCGACCTCTCGATCAAGGACGTCAACGAGCACCAGCGCAAGGACAAGATCCAGGAGTGGAAGAACGAGCAGAAGGCCGACAACTGGATGGAGGTCGCCTTCGGCGAGGACCTCACGGACGAGCGCTACCGTGAGGTCGCGAACGCGCTGCTCGCGGAGTTCGAGTCGCTCTACGACGGCTTCGAGGCGGCCGCCATCCACGGCACGGACGCGCTCGAAGACGTCGACCTCGACGACGACGCGATCGAGGCGGTCGTCCAGACGGCCCGAGAGAACGTCTCCGTCCCGTACGTGAACGTCACGGGCTACGTCGACCTCCGGTGTCCGACCGGCGACGGCGTCGACCGGATCAAGGAGGCCCTCCAGGCCGCCGAGGGCGACGGCGACTCCGTGCCCGAGGAGATCGAACTCGAGGTCACCTACGTCGGTGCGCCCGAGTACCGGATCCAGGTCCGCGCGCCCGACTACAAGACCGCCGAGGACGCGCTGGAGGCGGCCGCCGGCCGCGCCAGCGACTCCATCGCGACCGACGGCGGCACCGGCGAGTACCACCGCGAACGACACGAAGACGACGAGTAACGGCGGGCGCTGCTCCGGAACCCACTCAATCGACCGTGAAATCCGACATCCGAGTCTGTGCGGCCTGGCGCGACGCCCACGAGCGGCCGGTGTACTCGCTGTCGTCGACCTGCCCGGAGTGCGGCGGCGAGACCGAGAACTCCGCGCCCGCCCCGTTCGACCCCAAGGACGCCTACGGCGAGTACCGACGCGCTCTTAAACGCCGGGTCCGCGAGTGAGGGTATGGACGACATCGAGATCGAGACGGTCGCAGAGCCGACGCTCCGCGAACCGGCGCTGGTCGAGGGACTCCCCGGCGTCGGTCACGTCGGCAAGTTGGCCGCCGAACACCTCCTCGAGGAGTTCGACTCCGAACTCGTCGCCCGCGTGTACGCCGACGAGTTCCCGCCGCAGGTCGGCATCGACGACGACGGCGTCGCCTCGCTGGCGTGCGCGGAGTTCCACGCCGTCGACGCCGGCGAGCGCGACCTCCTCGTGTTGACCGGCGACCACCAGGCGCAGTCGCACTCGGGGCACTACCACATCACCGACACCTTCCTCGACGTCGCCGAGTCGTACGACGTCGGCGAGGTGTACGCCCTCGGCGGCGTCCCGACGGGCGAACTCGTCGAGGAACCCGACGTCCTCGGCGCGGTCGCCGACGCCGAGGAGATCGAGACGCTCGAAGACGCCGGCGTGGAGTTCCGCGAGGGCGAACCCGCCGGCGGCATCGTCGGCGTCAGCGGCCTCCTCTTGGGACTGGGCGGCCGCCGCGGCCTCCCCGCGGCGTGTCTGATGGGCGAGACGAGCGGGTACCTCGTCGATCCCTCCAGCGCGCAGGCCGTCCTCGAGGTCCTAGAGGAAGTCGTCGGCTTCGAGGTCGGCTACGACTCCCTCGAGGAGCGCGCCGAGGAGATGAAGGAGGTCGCAGAGAAGATCCAGGAGATGCAGAGCCAACAGCAGGGGATGCCGACCGACGACGACCTGCGCTACATCGGCTGAGACCGGTCTATCGGTCTCTCACGCCGTCACGCCTCGACGATCCCGTCTTCCTCCTCCGCGGGGACAGCGAGCCGTCCGTCGAGCGACGTCACCGCGCTGCCGCCGACGCGAACGTCGCCGGCGACGCGGACGCGGACCGCTCCCGGTCGATCCAGGAAGTGCCCCTGCTCGAAGCGCATCTCGTCGGGGAACTCGTCGAACGCACCGATCTCGCGGAGGTACGCGCCGCAGGCCCCGCTCGCGGTCCCGGTCGCCGGGTCCTCCGCGATCCCGAGCGACGGCGCGAACGCCCGGGCGTGCAGCGTCGAGTCGGCGTCGAGCGCGTCGAACGTGAACGCGTAGACGCCCGCGGCGTCGTGCTCGTCGGCGATCGCCTCGACCGCGCCGAGGTCCGGGTCGGCCGCGCCGAGGTTCTGCAGGAAGTTCACGGGGACGATCAGGAAGGGGAGCCCCGTCGAGGCGACCGCCGTGGGCGCGTCGGCCCCGACGTCCCGGAGGGCGGCGGGGTCGATTCCCAGCGCGCTCCCCAGGCGGTCGTAGTCGACGTCGACGCGCTCTACCCGCGGGTGGTTCTGCGTCATCCAGACGGTTCCGTCGGCCTCGATCTCGATCGCGAGGTCGCCGACGTTCGTCTCGACGGTGTGCTCTCCGGGGTCGACCACGCCGTCCTCGTGGAGGTGCGCGTGCGCGGCGACGGTCGCGTGGCCGCAGAGGTCGACCTCCTGGGTCGGCGAGAAGAACCTGAGTCGTCGGTCCGCGGAGTCGGAGGGGCGCACGAACGCCGTCTCGCTGGCGCCGAGTTCGCGTGCGATCGCCCGCATCTGTTCGTCGGCGAGGCCGCTCGCATCGGGGACGACGCCCGCGACGTTGCCGGCGAGGGGTTCGGCCGCGAAGGCGTCGACGAGCAGCGCGCGTCGGGTGTCCATACGCAGGCGGACGGGACCGCCCCTGAAAAGTCTCCCCTCGACGATCGCGCCGACTGGCGACCGCCGACGCCGACGCCCGAGACGGATAGATTAAGGAACCGGCCCCACCGTTTATCGAACGGTGACCGAAATCTATGGGCGACCTGCCCGATCAGTTCAACTGCACGATCACTAACTGGGAGTACATCTACGGGCTCTGTCGGGACGTCAGCGACCAGGTGAAGGCCGCCGAGTTCGAACCGGACGTCGTCGTGGCGCTCGCCCGGGGCGGCTGGTTCGCGGGTCGGTGCATCTGTGACTTCCTCGGGCTCGACGACCTCACGAGCCTGAAGATGGAACACTACGTCGGGACCGCACAGAAGGCCGGCGAGCCGGAGGTCCGCTACCCGATGCCCGAGGGGAGCGTCGAGGGGAAGGACGTCCTCATCATCGACGACATCGCCGACACCGGCGGCTCGATCGAGCGCGCCTACGAGTACGTGACCGACCGAGACGCCGGCGAGGTCCGAACCGCGACGCTGCAACTGCTGCAGACCAGCGAGTTCGACCCGGACTTCGTCGGCGAGCGACTGGAGGAGTGGACCTGGATCGTCTACCCGTGGAACTTCATCGAGGACATGATCGACCTGGTCTCCGGCGTGATGGAGAAGGCCGACGAGGAGACCTTCGAGGTCGAGGACGTCCGCCACTACCTCGCGGAGTTTCACTCGGTCGATCGGATCGAGATGGAGATCGCCCAACCGGATCGGATGACAGAGGTGATGAGCGAGATGGAGCGGCGCGGGTACGTCGAATCGGCCGACGGCGAGGCGTGGCGGCTGATCGACAACGAGGGCATCGGCGCGTAGTACGGTCGGATCGACCGTGACGCATACGGCCGGATCGGCCCGCGCTCGGTGCGTACACCCGACATTCCCTCCCGTCCGTCGACCGAAGCGCTTGAGTAGCGACTCCGACTCCCCCTCCACGTGGTCTCTCTGGTCTCCGTCTTCGCGACCGCGATCCTCCCGATCGTCGCCGTCGGCGGCGTCGGCTACCTCCTCGGGCGGTTCCGAGACGTCGAGACCGACGCGCTCAACACGGTCGTCGTCTACGTCCTCGCGCCCGCCCTGGTGTTTCACAGCCTCGCGACGACGACGCTGGCGCAGTCGACGCTCGCCCGAATCACGGTCGCGATCCTGCTCTTTCACGTCCTCACGGTCCTGGTCGCGGAGGCGGCCGGACGGCTGTTCGGCGTCTCGAAGACGGCGCTCGCGGCCGTCGTCCTCGTCGCGGCGTTCCCCAACACGGGCAACTACGGCGTCCCCGTCTCGAACTTCGCGTTCGGCGACACCGGCCGCGCGACCGCCGTCGTGTACCTCTCGGTCCAGGCAGTGCTCATCTGGACCGTCGGCGTGTACATCGCCTCCCGCGGAAACGCCGAGAACCGCCTGGAGGGCGTCCGACGGGTGTTCAGCGTGCCGCTTGTCTACGCCGTCGCCGTCGCACTCGTCGTCCGGGCGCTCGGTCTCGTCCCGCCCGTCGGTTCGACGGCGATGTCGACGCTCCGGCTCGTCGGCGACTCGGCGATCCCGGTGATGCTCTTGCTCCTCGGGATCCAGCTGGCCAGAACGAACGTCGGATCGACGCTGTCTGCGGTCGCGGGCGTCGTCGGACTGAAGATGGTCGTCGTGCCGTTCATCGGCGTCGGCGTCGCTCTCGCAGTCGGGTTTTCGGACCCCGCGGTCGCGCGGACGTTCGTCCTCGAAGGCGCGATGCCGTCGGCGGTGACGCCGCTCATCCTCGTCGGCGAGTTCGCCGACGGCGAGGTCGCCGGCGTCCCCGTCACCGAGTTCGTCTCGACGGCGATCTTCGCGACGACGATGGTCTCGGTCGTCACGCTGACGGCCCTGATCGCGATCCTGCAGAGCGGCGTCGTCGTGTGACTCCGCCGGCATATCTCCCGTCCCGGACCGACGGATCCCCTGCCGCTCCGCTCACTGGTCTCGCGGCGCTTGCGATATAGTAGCGTTTTCAAGTCTTCACTCACTCGATCGCACGACAGCGTGCGATCGGATGAGCAATTAGTTGCAAACGCTACTATAATGGCGAACAGCCGGCACCCGCTCGGATCGGCCCCCAGCCCCTCGCCCGACCGGCGGCCGATCGAACCCCCGCGTCGACGTGCCGGACAACCGCTACCCGACGCGGGGCTGCTCTCAGCGCACGGCCCGTCTGGATCCGGCTTCGTATATAAACTTCTCTGGACCCCGGCCACGCCCGAGACCCACTGGATTTTAGCGCCCGCGCCCGAACCGTCGCCCATGACCATCGGATTCATCGGCGGGAGCGGAATCTACGACGCCCTGCCGCTGGAAGACACGCGGGAAGTCGACGTCGAGACGCCGTTCGGGAAGCCCTCCGCGCCGCTGACGGTCGGCGAGTTCGGCGACACCGGTCGGGAGATCGTCTTCGTGCCGCGGCACGGCCCCGATCACGCGCGCTCGCCGACGACGCTGCCGTACCGCGCGAACGTCTTCGCGCTGAAGCAGATGGGCGTCACGCACGTCCTCGCCTCGAACGCCGTCGGGAGCCTCCGCGAGGACCTCCCGCCGCAGACGCTCGTGATCCCGGATCAGATCTACGACCGGACGAAACACCGCGATCTGACGTTCTTCGACGAGGACGTCGTCGTCCACCAGCCGTTCGCCGACCCCTACTGTGCGGAGCTCAACGAGATCCTCGCCGACGCGGCGGCGTCCGCCACCGACGCCGACGTCGTCCGCGGCGGCACCTACGTCTGCATCGAGGGGCCGCAGTACTCCACCCGCGCGGAGAGCGAGTTCTACCGCGAGCAGGGCTGGGACGTCATCGGGATGACGACGATCCCGGAGGCCAAACTCGCCCGCGAGGCGGAGATGGCCTACGCGACGGTCACCGGCGTCACCGACTACGACGTCTGGAAGGAAGACAGCGAGGTCACGCTCGAAGAGGTGCTCGAAAACGCCGCGGAGAACGAGACGGCGATCAAAGAGACCGTCGAGGCGGCGATTCGGGAGCTCCCGGCCGAGCACGAGTGTGACTGCCACACGTCGCTCGCGGGGACGATCAACACGCCCGACGAGGCGATCCCGGACGCGACGAAGGCGGACCTGGAGCCGCTGATCGGCGAGTACGTCGAGTAGCGATCTCGCCGCGGTCACGTACTGAGTACTCTCGTCTCTTTTCGTCGAGCGCCGGCGACGGGGGTGGCGCCCGGTGGCACAAAGTGAGAGTAATCAGTATCAGTCGTCGTCGGCGGCGGGGATCATCGCCTCCTCGGACTCGACGTCGGATTCTCTCTCGTCGAACGTCGCGTCGGGGTTCCGGATCCAGAGGTCGCCGAAGAGGTCGTCCTGCTGTAGTCGCACCTCGCTCCGGTGTGAGAGGAACAGGAGCGCGAGGTACGTCGTCACCGGCGTCTCGGCGGCGTCCGCGACCTCGGCGAACAGCACCTCGTCGCGGCCGTTGTCGTAGTGGACGTCGACCGCGTCGCGGACGGCCGCGATCGACGTCTCGATGTCCTCGGTGTGGGCCGTGCCGGTCACGTCCGCCGCGGTCGGTTCGTCCGCCTCGCGGAACTCGTCGGCCGAGCGGTAATCCAGCGTCTGCGTCCCGCGACTGTGCCCGTGCGGCGAGTCGGAGGTGTCGTACTCGCGGCGGCGCTTCCACCACGACTGTCGCTCGGCCTCCCGGAGCTCCCGGACGAGTTCGTCGAGCGTCTCCGGCGACCCCCGGGCGTCCTTGCGTTCGAGTCGCCGGTCCATCTCGGCTTCGAGCGTGTCGATCGGATCGAAACCCGGCCCGGCACTCCCGTCGTCGGCCCCGCCCTCGGCGATCGGACCGCCGCCTTCGAGGGCGGCCTCCCACGGCTCCGGCTCCGCTTCCTCCTCCTCGTCGGGTTCTAACAGCGCGTCGCTCTTCATCCGCAGGAGGACGGCCGCGTAGAACAGCGCCCGCCCGGAGGTGCGGAGGTCCGTCTCGTCGAGCGCGTCGAGGAAGGCGTCAGTGGCCTCGACGAGGTCGACGTCCCAGGGGTCGATCTCGCCCTCCTCGGCCAACTGGACGAGGAGCTCGACGGGTTCGACTTCGTCATCGTCGACGTCCGTTCGGTCGGCACCGGGCGGACCGCCGCCGGAGCCGCCCGTCCCGCTGCGTCCCCCCGAGCGGTCGTCGTCGCCGACGTCGACGCCGTCGGGGAACACCTCGCTCCGCGGCGGCGACCCGGCGGAGTCAGTCATCCGCGGGCACCTCCGCCTCCTCGCTCTCGTCGTCGCCCAACTGGATGCCGGTGACGGCGCTGACGTTGTCGCCCTGCATCGTCACGCCGATGGCGCGCTCGGAGCGCTCTAAGAGCGCCGAGCGGTGCGAGACGACGACGAACTGGGCGTCCCCCGAGAGGTCGTCGACCATCTCGCCGACGCGCTCGGCGTTGGCGGCGTCGAGGAACGCGTCGATCTCGTCGAGCGCGTAGAACGGCGCGGGGTTGTGCCGCTGGATCGCGAAGATGAACGCCAGCGCCGTGAGCGACTTCTCGCCGCCGGACATCGCGTTCAGCCGCTGGATCGGCTTGTCGCCGGGCTGGGCCTTCATCGTCAGTCCCTCCTCGAAGGGGTCCTCGGGGTTCTCGAGGTGGAGTTCGCCCGTGCCGTCGGAGAGCCGCTCGAAGATCTCGGTGAAGTTCTCGTTGATCGCGTCGAAGGCGTCCATGAACGTCTCCTTCTTTTGGGCCTCGAAGCGGTCGATCCGTTCCTCGATGGCCTCGCGCTCCTCGACGAGGACGTCGCGGCGCTCCTTCAGGTCCTCCAGTTCCGCGTTCACCTCGTCGTACTCGTCGATCGCGAGCATGTTCACCGGTTCGAGCGCCTCCATCTCTTCTGTGAGCCGGTCGATCTCGGCTTCGACCTCGTCGTGGTCGGGGATCGCCTCGGGGTCGTACTCGCCGACCTCCGATTCGAGCTCGTCGATCTCCCAGGAGAGCCGCTCGACGCTGTCGCGCAGCGACTCCAGTTTCGATTCGATCCGATCGACCTCGTCGCGCTTCTCGTCGCGCTCGCTCTTGGCCTCCCGCAGCGTCGCCTGCAGGTCCGACCGCTCGGACTTCAGTTCTTTCAGCTCCTCTTCGAGTTCCTCGACGGCCTCGCGCTTGGCTTCGAGTTCCGCCTCGCGCTCTTCGATCTCGGCCTCCTTCTGCCTGATGACGTCGCGGGCGTCGGCCTTCTTCTCCTGGGCGCTCTCGACGGTCTCCTCGAGGTCCTCGATCGTCTCCTCGGCGTACTGCCGCTGGAGCTGGAGCTCGTTGAGCCGTCCGTCGAGGTCGTCCATCCGCTCTTCCTTCTCGTCGATCTCGGCCTCGATCTCCTCGGCCTCGGCGGTCAGTTCGGGGATCTTCGAGTCGGCCAGTTCCGATTCGAGGTCGTCGATCTCCGCCTGCACGTCGGAAATCTCCTCGTCGATCTCGTCGATCTCGGCGTCGATCTCCCGCATCTCCTCGTCGACCTCCGCTCGCTCCTCGCGGAGCCGCTCGATCTCGGCTTCGAGTTCCTCGATCTCGCCCTCGGCGTCTTCGACGTCCGATTCGGCGTCCTCGACGTCAGATTCGAGCGAGCGGACCCGATCGCGGGCGTCGGAGGCGCGGCTCCGGGCGTCCTCGATGTCCTCTTCTTTCTCTCTGACCTCCGCCTGGAGGCTCCGGCGTCGGTCCTCCAACTCCTCGATCTCCTCGGCGAGCCGTTCGAGCCGACCGCCGCCGGACTTCGAGAAGGAGTACCGCGAGCCGCCGCCGGAGCCGCCGGTCATCGCGCCGGAGCGCTCGACTAAGTCGCCGTCGAGCGTCACCATCCGGTAGTCGCCCATCAGGTCGCGGGCGGTCTCCATGTCCTCGACGACCAGCGTCGAGCCCAGCACGTACGAGAAGACCGATTCGTACTCGGCGTCGTAGTCGACGAGGTTGCGCGCGAAGTCGACGACGCCGGGGTGGTCGGGCAGTCGCGGGAGGCCGCGGTCCTCCATCTTCGTGATCGGGAGGAACGTCGCCCGCCCGGCGTTCCGGGACTTCAGGTAGTCGATGCAGTCGGAGCCGACGCCGTCGTCGTCGACGACGACGTGCGCGAGCCGGCCGCCGGCGGCGGTCTCGCAGGCGCTGGCGTACTCGCCGTCGACCGCTCCCAGTTCGCCCACGGTTCCGTGGACCCCGGAGAGCCCGGCGTTCTGGATCGTCGTGACCGCCCGCGGCCAGGAGTTGTCGCCGTCGTCGCCCGCCCTGGCCTCTAAGGTGGCGTACTCCGATTGCTTCGATTGGATCTCCTCGACGACCTCGTCGAGTTCCTCTTTGAGTTCGGCCTTCTCCTCCCGCAGTTCCTCGACGATCCCCTCGATCTTCGACTCGTTCTTCTCGGCCTTGTCGAGTTCCGAGTGGAGGTCCGAGACCTCGGCCTTCAGGTCGGGAATCGTCTCTCGCAGCTCCTCGATCTCGTCTTCGGCCTCGGAGATCTCGGTGGCGCGCCGGCGCGTCTCGTCGAGCAGCCGGTCCTTCTCGCGCTGGTGCTCGTTCTTCTCGGTCTTCAGCTCCTCGAGGCGCTCCTTCTTCTCGCTCAGTTCGGCCTTCAGCTCGTCGTACTCGGTGTCGACGTCGTCGATCTCGGCCTGCACCTCCGCGAGGTCGGTCTCGAGCGAGCCGACGTCGGACTTCACGGAGGCCTTCTCGACTTTGACCGAGCGGATCTCCTCGTCGAGGTCGTCGATCTCCTCCTGCTTCCGGTCGAGCTGGACGAACGCGTTCCGCCGCTCGCTCTCGGCGTCCTCGATCCGCTCTTCGGCCGCCTCGATCGCGTTCTCCAACCTGTCGATCTCGCCTTTGACCTCCTCGATCTCGGATTTGATCCGGAGCTGTTCGTCCTCGCCCTTCCGCTCGATCTCCTTCGTCAGCTCGTCGAGTTCGTCCTCCAGGCGTGTGACCCGACCCTCGCGGCGGTCGAGTTCCTCCCGGTGCTCGGCGAGCGTCGACTCCTTCTTCTCGACCCGTTTCTCGGTCGATTCGAGGTCCTCGCGCTTGTCTTCGAGCTCGGCGGCCTTCTGGTAGCCCTCGTACTCCTCGCGCTCCTCGCGGAGCGACTGGTACTCCAGAGCGGTCTCGCGCTCGTCTTCGAGTTGCGCCAGCCGATCCTCCTTCTCCTCGATCCGGAGGTCGGCCTCCTCGATGCGAGCCTCGACGGCGTCGAGTTCCTCGAAGGCGTCCTCCTTCTTCGCGTCGAACTCGGCGACGCCGGCGATCTCGTCGATGATGCCCCGCCGCTGGTAGGCGGTCATGTTGATGATCTCGGTGACGTCGCCCTGCATCACGACGTTGTAGCCCTCGGGGGTGATGCCCGCCTGCGCGAGGAGGTCCTGGATGTCGGAGAGGTTGCAAGCGCGGCCGTTGAGGTAGTAGTAGGAGTAGTAGTTGTCCTCGGTCTCCTTGACCCGGCGCTTGACCCGGATCTCGTCGACGTCGCCGACGTTGTCGCTGCCGGCGGCGTTGACGACCTGCGCGCGGTCGAGCGTCCCGTCGCCGTTGTCGAGGACGACGGTGACCGTCGCCTCCTTGGGGCCGCTCGCTTCGCTCTCGCCGTCGTCGCTCCCGTCGGCGTGGCCCGGGTTGTAGATCAGATCCGTGAGTTTCTCGGCGCGGATGCCGCGCGTTCGGGCCAGTCCGAGCGCGAACAGCACGCCGTCGATGATGTTCGACTTCCCGGAGCCGTTCGGCCCCGTGACGACCGTGAAGTCCTCGTAGAACGGGATTCGCGTGGTCCGCCCGAAGCTTTTGAAACCGTCGAGGACGAGCTCTTTGATGTGCATGGGTTGCTCGTGGCGGGCGGAGCGCCCGATTACGCGACGATGATGTCGTCGTCTTCGGTCGCCGCCTCGTCGTCTCCCTCACTCTCGTTCGCCTTAGTCTCGTCGCCCTGCGAATCGACCTCGCTGGGGATCTGTTCGTCCGCGTCGGCGTCGATGAAGTCCGCGTCGTCGGCTCCCTGTGCGGACGTCTCGCGCCGCGATTCGGCCTGTGCGGGGGACTCGCTGAGGGGGTCACTCGGATCGACTTCGGACGCCGCCTCCGACTCCTCGACGGCCCCGGCGTCGGACTCGGACGCCGATTCCGATTCGGACGTCGATTCCGGTTCAGACGTCTGTTCCGGCGTGTCGTAGCCGACGGGGCGGCTGCCCGCCGCGAGGTCGACCTCGACCTCCTCCTCGAGGAGGCGGACTCGTTCCTTCGTCTCGACCAGCTCTTCTGTCAGGCCGTTGACGGCGGCCTGTAGCTCCGCGACCTTCGACTCGAGTTCCTCCACGCGGTTGCTCATAGGGTAGATAGCGCGTCTCCGGTCACATAAACGTACGTCAGACACCTACCCGTAAAGTGATAGTTGAGAGAAACGTCCTCGCGGCGGCGTTCTGTCGCCCCCGCCGGCGACGCCACTCACCGGGTTGCCCTGCGGACGCCGTCACTCACCGCAGATGACGGTCGAGGAACCCCTCGGTCCAACTCAGCGTGAAGGCCCGCTGGGTCTCGTGGACGTCGTGGCCGGCCTCGGCGGCGACGACGCACTCGGCGAGGACGTCGTGTTCCTCCAGGATGTCGTAGAACAACTCGGAGGCCATCGCCGGGACGAGGGCGTCCTCCTCGCCGTGGAGGAGTAAGATCGGCGGTGCGACGTCGCCCCGTCGGCCGAGCGGGTCCCCGTCGTCGCCCCCACCGAGGTACGTCGACGGCGACGCCCGCGTCCAGGCGTCGGGGTTCGATTCCCGGTCGCCGCCGAGGAACGCGACGAGGTCCTCGGTCGCGGGCTGGTGTTCGAGGACGTACGTCCCCGCGACGCCGACGACGGCCGAGAGCGCGTCGCTCGCGGCGGCGACGTCCGGAGCGACCGCCTCGGGATCGGGCGCGAACGCCTCCGCGTCGGCGGTCAACGCCGCCAGGACAGCCAAATGTGCGCCGGCGTCGTGGCCGAACGCCCCGATCCGCGCGGGGTCGACGCCGATCTCCTCGCCCGCCGCGCGGACCCACCGGACCGCGGCCTTCAGATCGAGAGTAGCGGCGGGAAACGCGGCCGCGTCGCTGCCGCGGTACTCCGGAACGACGCAGACGTACCCCCGCTCCGTGAGGTCGAGCGCGTAGCGGGCCATCGCGGCCCGGTCGACCTCCCGCCACCCGTTCCCGGGCACGAGCACCAGGGCGGCCCGTCGCGGGTCCGATCCGGCGTCCCTCTCGGCGCTCGACGCGGGGCGATACAGGTCGAGGCGGAGAGGGCCGCCCGCGGGCGTCGCGAACGCCACCCCGCGGCGGACGTCGATCCCGGCGGCATCGGCGAGCCCAGCGGTCATCGACTGCGTGGTCTGCGGGGGCGGCGGAATAGGTTTCGCTTCCCGCTGTCTCGGACTCTCTGGAACTGCCGCTGGCTCACCCGTCCCGTTAGCCTTTAGCCGCGCTACGTCGAACCACGCGGTAATGACCGCGCAAGCGCTCTCCCAGCGCGATCTCGCCACCGTCATCGGGCTGGAGGTCCACGTCCAACTCGAGACGGACACGAAGATCTTCTGTGGGTGTTCGACCGAACCGGCCGACGACGAGGAACCCAACAGCCGGACCTGTCCGGTCTGTCTCGGCCTGCCCGGCGCGCTTCCCGTCCTGAACGAGGGGGCCGTCGAGGCCGCCGTCAAGGTGGGCAAGGCGCTCGACGCAGACGTCGCCGAGCACACCCGCTTCCACCGGAAGAACTACTACTACCCCGACCTGCCCAAGAACTTCCAGATCACCCAGTACGACGCGCCGATCTGTGCGAACGGCTCGCTGGGACTCTCCGTCGAGGGCGAGCGCCGCGAGATCGCGATCGAGCGCGCGCACCTCGAGGAGGACCCCGGGAGCCTCCAGCACGCCGGCGGCGGCATAGATACGGCAGAGTACACGCTCGTCGACTATAACCGCGCCGGCACGCCGCTTTTGGAGATCGTCACGGAACCGGACTTCCGAAGCCCCCAGGAGACCCGCGCGTTCCTCGCGAAACTCGAGGAGGTCTTGGAGTACCTCGGCGTCTTCGACTCCACGCGCGACGGCTCCCTCCGCGTCGACGCCAACATCTCGCTCGTCCCGGCCGACGAGGTCGGCGAGGACGGCTCGATCGGCCTCGACGCGCTCGAAGCGGCCAACAGAACGGAGGTGAAGAACATCTCCAGTCACAAGGGCGCAGAGCAGGCGTTAGCCTACGAGGTGACGCGGCAGAAGAACGCCGTCCAGCGCGGCCGCGCGGTCGAGCAGGAGACGCGCCACTGGGACGAGTCGCGGGGGATCACCGTCTCGATGCGCTCGAAGGAGGAGGAGAAGGACTACCGGTACTTCCGCGAGGCGGACCTGCCGCCGCTCGAAGTCGCCGACTGGAAGGAGCGCATCGCCATCCCCGAACTCCCCGACGCCCGCCGCGAGCGCTTCCGCGAGGAGTACGGCCTCGACGCGGAGTCGGCGTCGAAGCTCACCTCGACGAAGGAGGTCGCGGACTTCTTCGAGGACGTCGCCGAGGAGTTCGACGCGGACCTGGCGGCGACGTGGGTCGCCGACAAC
Source organism: Halobellus limi (assembly GCF_004799685.1). Classification (NCBI taxonomy): domain Archaea; kingdom Methanobacteriati; phylum Methanobacteriota; class Halobacteria; order Halobacteriales; family Haloferacaceae; genus Halobellus; species Halobellus limi. The sequence goes on along the minus strand of NZ_CP031311.1, from coordinate 2,701,530 downwards.
CTCCTGGGAGAGCTCAACTACCGCGATATGGCGATCACGGACGTCGACGACCGCCTCGACGAGTTCACGCGCCTCGTCGAACTCGTCGCGGCCGAGGAGATCACCACGAAGAACGCCGAGGAGGTCGTCCTCCGGAAGATGCTCGACGAGGGCGACGACCCCGACGCGATCATCGAGGCCGAAGGACTGGGAACGGCCGACGACGACGAGGTCGCCGTCGCCGTCGAGGAGGCCATCGAGGAGAACCCCGACGCGGTCGACGATTACCACGCCGGCGAGGGCGGCGCGATCAACTTCCTGGTCGGCCAGGTGATGCAGAAGACCGGCGGCAGCGCCGACCCCGGCGACGTGAACGGGATGCTTCGGGAGCGACTCGACGAGTAGCCGCTTCGCGCGCGACTCGACGGACGGGCGACGCCGGCGAAGCCTCTGTCGATTCGTCGACCGCGTTGTGACCGAACCCGCTCTCGACGTCGGTGCGTCCGATCTGCTTCCGACGGTTACTACAAGTTTGGAATTGCTGCACAATACTAATAGGGCGGCGTTCGAAGCGACGAGTACAGCTATGAGCGAATCACAGATCGAAGCGGACGAGACCGTCGACGCCCGCGGCGCGGCCTGTCCCGGACCGCTGATGGACCTCATCGGCAAGATCCGCGACGTCGACGCCGGCACCGTGGTCCTCCTCTTGAGCGACAACGAGCAGTCGCGGACGGACGTCCCGGAGTGGGCCGAGGAGGCCGGAAACGAGCTGCTGGCGGTCGAAGAGCGCGACGACCACTACGGGTTCTACGTGGAGAAATCATGACCGAGGAGATCGTCATCGTCGGCGGCGGCACGGGGGGAACGGTACTCGCGAACGACCTCGCCGACCGGCTCGAACCGGAACTCGAAGCCGGGGACGTCCGGGTCACCCTCGTCAACGACGACCCGGACCACGTCTACAAGCCCGTGTGGCTGTACGTCCCGTTCGGGCAGCGCGAGCCCGAGGACGGCCGGCGCCGGCTCCGAAGCCTCGTCGACGACGCCGTCGACGTGCGGATCGACCGCGTCACCGACATCGACACCGACGCCCAGCAACTCCGGTATCACGAGGGCGACGAACCGGTCGACTACGACCACCTCGTGCTCGCGACGGGGTCGACGCTCGCGCCCGAGGAGGTCCCGGGGCTTGCAGAGGCCGGACACGACTACTACAGCGAGGAGGGGTCGGAGGCCCTCCGCGAGGAACTCCTCTCGTTCACCGAGGGCGAACTCGTGTTGAGCGTCGTCGGCACGCCGCACATGTGCCCGGCGGCCCCGCTCGAATTCGTGTTCATGGCCGACGATTGGTTCCGCGAGCGCGGCCTGCGGGAGGACGTCGACATCACCTACACCTACCCGATCCAGCGCGTCCACGGCAACCCCCACATCGCCGAGTGGGCCCAGCCGATTATGGAGGAGCGCGGGATCGAGATCGAGACGTTCTTCAACGCCGAATCGGTCGACCCCGCGTCGCAAACGATCACGTCGATGGAGGGGACCGACCTCGACTACGACCTCCTCGTGACGATCCCGCCGCACCGCGGCATCGACCTGATCGCGGAGGCCGGCCTCGGCGACAAGGGCTGGGTCGACGTCGACAAGCACACCTTAGAGGCAGAGGCCGCCGAGAACGTCTACGCGCTCGGCGACACGGCGGACACCGGCGTCCCGAACGCCGGCAGCGTCGCCCACTACCAGGCCGGCGTCGTCGGACAGCGCCTCGCGAGCGAGGTCCGCGGTCGCCCCGCGACGGCGACGTACGACGGCAAGACGCTCTGCTTCATCGAGACCGGGATGGACGCGGCCTCGTTCGTCGAGTTCGACTACGAGAACCCGCCGTCGCCGGCGCCGCCCTCCCAGAAACTGCACTGGTCGAAACTCGCGTACAACGAGTCCTACTGGCTCACCGCACGGGGGTTGCTCTGACGATGTCCGAGGACGGGCACGCCGCCGACGGTGACGCGCCGGCCGACGGCGACGCGGAAGCCGCGGCGCTCGAAGGCGCCGACCTCGAAACCGCGATCGCCGAGAACCCCGAGGCCGTCGCCGCGTTCGTCCGCCGCCTCGACGCGGTCAACGAACTGCTGGACGTCCTCGCGCTCGGCGAGAGCGCGCTGGACGACGAGATGGTCCGCTCGTTGGCGGGCACGGGATCGACGCTCGTGGAGTCCGCAGACGGACTCGCGACCGAGGAGACCGTCGAACTGGCCGCGACCGTCGGAGACAACGGCGAGGAGCTCCAGGGGGCGCTCGAATCCCTGCTCGTCCTCCAGCGGACGGGCACGCTCGACGAACTGGTCGAGGTCGCGGACGTCCTCTCGCTGCTCACGAGCGCGCTGGACGACGAGATGGTCCGCTCGCTGGCGGGCACGGGATCGGCGCTCGGCGAGGTGGCCCAGACCGCCGGCGACGACGACGTCCGCGACGGCCTCGAAACGCTGCTCTCGGGCGTCGGCGAGGCCGCCGGCGAGGAGCCCGAGCGCGTCGGCGCGGTCGGACTGCTCAAGCGGTCGCGAGACCCCGACGTCCAGTACGGGCTCGGGTTCCTGCTCGCGCTGGCCGGCTCGATCGGGCGGGCCAGCGCGGACGACGGCTCTTGATCGTCGTCGGTGACCGCCTGCTCTTCGGCCGCTCGCGACCCCGCGCGTCGATCCGCGCCCCGTGAGCGGGTGTCGCTTCCCTCCTCGCGACGTTCGTCCGCACTTCCCCGTCTCGTCGCGCTCCCCCGTCTCATACGAGTTCCGCGCGCACGGGCGCGCTGCCCTTCGATTTGTCCGGATCCAGCGCGAAAGGTTTAGGCCCGCCCCCGGCGTATCGCCGCCCAATGAGCCAGGGCCCCGAACTCATCATCACCGAGAAGGACAACGCCGCTCGGCGGATCGCCGACATCCTGAGCGGCGGGTCCGCCGAGGCCGACCGGCGCAACGGCGTGAACGTCTACAAGTGGGGCGGCAAGCGCTGTATCGGCCTCTCGGGCCACGTCGTCGGCGTCGACTTCCCCCCGGAGTACAACGACTGGCGCGACGTCGAACCGGTCGAACTCATCGACGCGCCGATCGACAAGCACCCGACGCAGGAGAACATCGTCTCTGCGCTCCGTCTCCTCGCCCGCCGCGCCGGCCGCGTCGTGATCGCGACCGACTACGACCGCGAGGGCGAACTCATCGGCAAGGAGGCGTACGAACTCGTCCGCGAGGTCAACGAGGACGTCCCGGTCGACCGCGTGCGGTTCTCCTCGATCACCGAGAACGAGGTGACCGAGGCGTTCGCGAACCCCGACGAACTCGACTTCGACCTCGCCGCGGCCGGTGAGGCCCGCCAGATCATCGACCTCGTGTGGGGCGCGGCGCTCACTCGATACCTCTCGCTTTCGGCCCGGCAGCTCGGCGACGACTTCATTTCCGTGGGGCGGGTCCAGGGGCCGACGCTGAAGCTGATCGTCGACCGCGAGCGCGAGATCGAGGCGTTCGACCCCGAGGACTACTGGGAGCTGTTCGCGGACCTCGAAAAGGCCGCCTCCGGCGGCGAGGACGCCGCCTCGTTCGAGTCGCAGTACTTCTACCTCGACGAGGACGGCAACGAGGCCGAGCGCGTCTGGGACGAGGAGACGGCCGAGCGCGCCTACGAGACGCTCGAATCGGCGTCGGCGGCGGCCGTCGACTCCGTCCGCCGGCGGACCCGGACGGACGACCCGCCCGCGCCGTTCAACACGACGCAGTTCATCCGCGCGGCGGGGTCGCTCGGCTATTCCGCCCAGCGCGCGATGAGCATCGCCGAGGACCTCTACACCGCCGGGTACGTCACGTACCCGCGGACGGACAACACGGTCTACCCCGACGACCTGGAGCCCCGGGACCTCCTCGACGCCTTCTCGGGCACGCGGACCTTCGGCGACGACGCCGATTCGCTGCTCGAACAGGAGGAGATCGAACCGACCGCGGGCGACGAGGAGACGACCGACCACCCGCCGATCCACCCGACGGGCGAACTCCCGAGTCACTCCGACCTCTCCGAGGACGAGTGGGAGGTGTACGAACTCGTCGTTCGGCGGTTCTTCGCGACCGTCGCCGAGTCGGCCACCTGGGAGCACCTCCGCGTGGTCGCGACCGTCGCCGGCGACGGCGAGGACCTCTCGCTGAAGGCGAACGGCAAACGGCTCGTCGAGCCGGGGTACCACGCGGTGTATCCCTACTCCAACGCCAGCGAGTCGTTCGTCCCCGACGTCGCCGAGGGCGAGGAGTTGACTGTCACCGACACCAGTCTGGACGCAAAGCAGACCCAGCCTCCGCGGCGCTACGGCCAGTCGCGGCTCATCGAGACGATGGAGCAGATGGGAATCGGGACGAAGGCGACCCGCCACGACGTCATCCAGAAACTGTACGACCGCGGCTACATCGAGAGCGATCCGCCGCGGCCGACCCGCCTGGCCCGCGCGGTCGTCGAGGCCTCCGAGGAGTTCGCCGACCGGATCGTGAGCGAGGAGATGACGGCGCAGTTAGAGCAGGACATGCAGGCGATCACCCGCGGGGACGCCACCCTGGAGGAGGTGACAGACGAGTCCAGAGAGATCCTCGAGGAGGTCTTCGAGGGGCTGATGGAGTCGGGCGAGGACGTTGGCGAACACCTCCAGAAGTCGCTGAAGGCCGACAAGACCGTGGGCGAGTGCCCCGAGTGCGGCGGCGACCTCGTGATCAGGAAGAGCCGCCGGGGGTCGTACTTCATCGGCTGTGACTCCTACCCAGACTGCACGTACACGCTCCCGCTGCCGTCGACCGGCAAGCCGCTCCTGTTGGAGGAGACCTGCGAGGAGCACGGTCTCGCGCACGTCAAGATGCTCGCGGGCCGGAAGACGTTCGTCCACGGCTGTCCGCTCTGCAAGGCCGAGGAGGCCGACGAACAGGAGGACCTCGTGATCGGGCCGTGTCCGGACTGCGGGTCCGAACACGGTGGGGAACTCGCGATCAAGCGCCTCCGCTCGGGGTCGCGGCTCGTCGGCTGCACGCGCTACCCCGACTGCGACTACTCGCTGCCGCTGCCGCGCCGGGGCGACGTCGAAGTGACCGAGGAGACCTGCGAGGAGCACGACCTCCCGAAACTGCGGATCGTCTACGACGACGAGGACCGCGAACCGTGGGACCTCGGCTGTCCGATCTGCAACTACCGGGAGTACCAGGCCGAGCAGAGCGAGAGCGGCTCCGACCTAGAGAGCGTCAGCGGCATCGGCGAGAAGACCGCGGAGAAGCTGAAGGACGCCGGCGTCGAGAACGTCGAGTCGCTGAAGGAGGCCGAACCCGACGCCATCGCCGATCGGGTCGACGGCGTCGGTCCGGACACCGTCCGCGAGTGGCAGGCGAAGGCGGACTGATCGCTCCGGTATCGGTTCTCGGTGCGGCTACACCGCGATCTCGGTCTCGTGACCCTCTGCCGCCAGCGCCTCACGGACCCGCTCCGCCCCCGACAGCTCCGCCGACTCCGCGATGTTCTCCATCAGCACCGTCTCCGAGGGGAAGAGGTGGTCGCCGAGGATCAGGCCGTGCTCTCTGGCGGTCGAGCCGGTCATCGTCAGGTAGACGCCGAGGCCGACGTCGGCGATGGCGGCCTCTTCCTCGCGGTCGTCGTCGGGGTAGGCGAAGGAGACGCCTTCGAGCGGCCGCGTGCCGAGGACGGCCTCGACGAGGCGTTCGTACCGCGGCGAGATGCACAGGTCGCCCTCGTAGTCGGCGACGAACTCCCGGTCGAGGTCCGCGCCCGGCGGCAGGATCTCGGGCCGTGCCATCAGCGTGTGATACACCGTGTCGCCGAGGCCGGACACCACGCGGACGTCGGTGTTCATCGGATCGATCCGCGCGTTGACGTCCGCGAGGGAGCCGACGCCCTCGGGTTCGAGTTCGACGACCTCCTCTAAGACGAGGTCGGCGCTGTCGAACCCCAGGGCGAACTCGTGGGTTCGGAGCGCGCGGAAGGGCTCCTCGCGGCCGACGAACTGCACCGGAACGCCGTCGACGTCGACGGTGAGGCTGTCGAAGACGATCCGGCGGGGCATCCCCCGTCTGTCGTCCCGCAGCAGGGTGTACTCCGGCGCGTAGTCGTCTTCGAGATCGGAATACGTGGCGAGCCGCTGGTAGACGTCCGCGGCGGGCTCGACCTGCCCCTTCGTGATCGCCTTCTCGTGGCGGAGCGTCGAGATGACCTCGTCGGCCACGCCCGCGATGTCGTCGGCGTCGTCCGCGTCGCCGGCGTGCGCCCGTGAGCCTGCCGGATGCGAACCGGCGACGTCGGCGACGCGTTCGAGAACGGCTTCGAGGGGTCGGCCCTTGCGCGGGACGGCGACGCGAATCGCCTCCGTCTCAGTCATTGTCGATTCCACGCGGCGGCGGGCTAAACCGGTTCCGCTTCCGATATCGTTCGCGTCCGACGCGGACCGCACGCGGTCTGCGGCTTCCGGGCGACCGGCCCGCGCCCCGACCCCGCGGCGACGCGGTCGCTACTCGCCGGGACCGAACGCGCTGTTGAGCCGGTCGCGGAACTGCTGGAGCTCCTCGATCTCCCGCTCGATGTCGCCGATCCGGTCGAGTTCGTTCGACAGCGCAGACACCTCCGCGCGAAGGTCGTCGAGTTCGGCTTCGAGCGACTCGCGGGTCTCGACGACGTCGCCGTCGATCGCCGCGATGTCCTCGCGGACGTCGCCCATCTCCTCGTCGAGGCGGGAGACGTGCGCGCCCGTCTCGTCGATGTCGGAGGCGACGTTCTCGACCTCCCCGGCCACGTCGTCGACGTCGGCCGCGACGTCGTCCACGTCGGCGGAGACGTCTCGGACCGCGGAGTCGACCTCGTCGACGCGATCGGTCGTCCGGTCGAGCCGTTCCTCGATCCCGTCCGCCCGGTCGTGGAGTTCGTCGACGCCCACGGCGGCGTCTTTTGCTTCCTCGGCGACGTCGTCCAGCTCCCCCGCGACCTCTCCGAGGCGCTCGTCCACGGCGTCGACGTCGCTCTCGACCTCGCCGACCGATTCGCGGATCGCCGCGCGCTCGTCGTCGGCGGCGTCGACCGCCGCCCGCAGGTCGTCGAGTTCCTCGTTGATCTCGGTCAGTTCGGCGTCGAGCCGTTCGACGAGTTCCGCTCCCGTCCCCTCCTCGTCGATGAACTCCGCGATGGCGTCGGCGTAGGCGTTCAGATCCTCCATCTGCGCCTGCACTCGTCGGATCCGGACGTCCGCGCTCCGGGGGAGGCCGGCGTCGAGTTCCCCGCGGAGGGTCTCGAGGTCGGACTCGGAGACCTCGCCGGCGCGGATCTCCGACGCGAGCGTCGCCGCGAGTCCGCCCTCGGCGTCGACGGGTGTGCGCTCTGCCGTCGGTTCCGCGTCGGTCGCTTCCGGTTCGGCTTCCTCCTCGGTCGCCTGCTCGGCGGCCGCTCCCGGCGCATCGACGTGCTCTTCGACCGTTCCGTCGTCGTCCACCTCTCGTTCGATCTCTTCTGCGTCGGCCGCTTCCGGTTCGACTTCCTCCTCGTCGGCCGCTTCCCGTTCGATTTCTTCCTCGTCGGTCGCTTCCCGTTCGATTTCTTCCTCTCCGGTCGCTTCCTGCTGCGTTTCGTCGTCGGCGTCTTCCTCCGTACGGCCTCCGCTCTCACCGGGAGTCACCGACGTGATCCTGTCGTCCTCGCGCCTCCGCGATGCGGGTGCCAGGTCCGCACCGAGTTCTCGCGGCGAGGGAGCGTCCTCGGCGACGGGGTCGTCCGCGGTCTCCGTCCCGGTCGACGCCGTCGCTTCGGCTTCCGGCGCGCTCTCCGGGTCGTCGTCGGCGACGGTCGGTTCCTCGCCCGTGGGGCCCGGTTCTTCGATGCCGGAGTCCGATTCTCCGACGCCGGGTGCCGGCTCCTCGTCCGGCAGCGAGGGCTCCGACTCGGACTCGGCCTCGGAATCGACCGCGAGGCGACCGTTCCCCTGGAGCGCGTCGCGGACGAGTTGGCTCCGGTCCGTCCCCAGGATGTCCTCGACGTCGCGGGGGGAGTCCTCGCCCTGCCCCTCCTCGGGCGCGGGCGGCCGTTCGAGGATCGGGTCGCCGAGGAACCCCTCGACGTCGGAGGCCTGTTCGAGCCGGATCCCGTACACCGTCGTCGTCTCCTCGCCGGGATCGAGCGTCCGCTCGTACTCGACGCGGTGGTCCTTGTAAGCGGTCCAGTTGTCGCTCTCGTAGTCGGGGTGGAATCCGACGCCCTCCATCGGGAAGTCCTCGGGGATCTGATCCACGAGGCGGATGTGAACCGGGTCGTCGCTCTCGGAGGCGAGCCGGAACTTGATCGCGGGAACGGGAAACTCGTCCTCGGCGAACGACTTCTCGACGCTCACCTCGTCGTCTGATACGGATGCCGTCCGGTCGGCGTCGGATTCGTGGCTCATAGGCCACCTTACCGAAACTGTTCACATAAATCACCCGGGCAAAATACCGTTCGTGATAGCGATACCGATGCGCCGACCCGAATCCGCGGCGGGGAAACGTTGAATTGACTGACAGACGAAACTCCTCGACGATGGCCCGGAGCGACGAGGAACCCAACAATCCGCTCTCGCCGTACTACCCGTCGGAGATCCCCGACGTCCCGGCGAACGGTCGAACGTGGTTCGCCATCCTCCTCGCCGCGATGCTCCTCCTCGGGGCGGCGTACGGTTTCATCGCGATGCTCCTCTGATACTGATTACTCTCGTCTCTCACCGTCGAGCGCCGGCAACGGCGGTGGCGCTCGGCGGTACAAAGTGAGAGCGATCAGTCTGAATCCGTCGACGAGGCTACGTGTGACTCGCGCCGTCTCGGCGTGACGGACCGCTCCGCGGGTGCGCGTCAGATAGTCCGATACGGGCCGTCTACCGACGCGACACCCGTTCTCGCCGGGGCCGAAAGTCACAATCAGCGCACATCTTTTCAGGCCGCTCTCGGAATAATTTCTCTGATAATCGGGGAGAAGTCTTTTTCCGTGGGGACACCGACCCGAGAACGATGGCAACCGACGACGACGCGTCGGGCGCCGATCCCGACCGGGACGGCGACGACGCGTTGGAGGGCGAGGGGGAGGGATCCTCGTCGGCTCCCGAGGGGGACACCGTCGATCGGGCCGCCGGAGATTCGGACGGGGCGTCGGGCGACGGGGCTGGGGGGCTCCGACCGACCGACGACGCGGATCGACCGGAGGCGGGATCGACCGAACTGTCCGCAGTCGAGGACGGAGCCGACGCTCCGGAGAGCCCCGACAGACCCGACGCTCCCGACGGAGCGGCTACGGACGGTCCCGAGGAGGCCGCTTCGGTGTCCCCCGGCGATGCCGGGCGCGAAGCGGCCGACGAGCCGCGCGTCGCCGTCGGCGAGTACACCTGGGCGGACTTCCTCGACCAGTACGGCGCCGACGGCGACGTCGAGACGCTCTACGGGGGCCTGGACCCCCGCGAGTACGACGACGACGCGGACGCGGAGAGCGAGCGCTGGGACGACGGCGTCGAGATTCCGACGCCCACCCGCGAGGACTGGGACGCGGTGAGCGCCGACCCCGAGGAGTACCTCGGGTTCCACCCGGTCGACGTCGGCGAGGAGGTGACGGACGCGGCCGCCGAGGCCGTTCGGATCTCCGCGGAGTTCGAGGCGTTCTGCGACCCCGAGACGACGCCCGTCGTCAAGGACGTCTGGCTGTGGGAGCACTACAAGCGCGAGTACTACTACGAAGAGGACGGGTCGCGGCCGCGCGACGCCGAGGGCGAGATCGAGCGCTTCGACCCCGCCGAGGCGCTGGGTTTCGATCCCGACGCGATCGAAAACGCGCTCGCCCGCGGCGGGCAGCGCGCCGAGGAACTCGACGAGATCGTCGACGAGCGGACGGTCGACGTCGACCCCGAGTTCGACGAGGACGCCTTCTTCAGCGACGAGCGCGGGGCGACCACGGTCGTCAACCGCTACGACCTCGAGAAGGCGGTCCCGATGGAGAAGAAGACCCACTTCCGGGAGGTCGAGCGCTACTGGGTCAACGAACCGCACTCGTTCGTGATCATCTTCCACTCGACGAAGGAGAACGAGAAGAAGTACTACGTGATCGAACCGCATCAGAACCGGATCGAGGCGGACCTCGCGGAGTTCCTGACCGGAAAGCTCCGGACGGCGATCAAGTACGACGACGAGACTATCGTCGGCGACGCCCCCGACACGCGCCGCCGGGTCATCGAACAGCAGTCGCTGGAGTTGCTCGAACGATACAACCTCTATCGGGTCCCCGAGCACCCGCGAGAGGCCGGACTCTCGGTCCTCGCGACGCGGAACGGCGACGCCGCGAGCGAAGACGGGTTCCTCTCGCAGTTCGATCTGGACTTGGACTTCGGCGGCGGGAGCGACGGCGACGGGGGATCACCGACGGCCGGGGCGTCGTCGAAGCGCTCGCTGGCGACTGCGGCCCGATCGCTGGGACTGAAGGAGGGCTCCCTCGGCGGCCGCCTCGACGGCCTGTTCGCCTCGTCGGAACCGACGGAGCCGGACCCCTCTCTCGACGGCATCGCCGCGCGACCGGAGTCGGCGGTGCTGGCGGAGGACCCGACGGAACTGAACGACTACCAGGTCGAGAAACTGCTGTACGTCCTCCGCCGGGACTTCATCGGCTACGAGCGGATCGACGGAATCAAACACGACGTGAACGTCGAGGACATCTCCTGCGACGGCTACAACTCGCCGGTGTTCGTCTACCACTCCGACTACGAGCAGATCATCTCCAACGTCTACCACGGCGAGGAGGAACTCGACGACTTCGTCGTCAAACTCGCCCAGCGGTCGGGCAAGGGCATCTCGAAGCGCCGCCCGCAGGTCGACGCGACCCTCCCGGACGGGTCGCGGGCGCAGTTGACCCTCGGCCGGGAGGTCTCAGACCACGGGACGAACTACACGATCCGGCAGTTCAAGGACGTCCCCTTCACCCCGATCGACCTCGTGAACTGGAAGACGTTCTCCCTAGAGGAGATGGCCTTCCTGTGGCTCTGCATCGAGAACGACAAGAGCCTCATCTTCGCCGGCGGCACGGCGTCGGGAAAGACGACCTCGCTGAACGCGGTGTCGCTCTTCATCCCCTCGAATTCGAAGATCGTCTCGATCGAGGACACCCGCGAGGTGGAGCTGCCCCAGCGCAACTGGGTCGCCTCCGTCACCCGACCGTCGTTCAGCGACGACGACCGCGGCGACGTCGACGAGTTCGACCTGCTCGAAGCGGCGCTCAGACAGCGCCCCGACTACATCGTGATGGGCGAGATCCGCGGCGAGGAGGGCCGCACCCTCTTTCAGGTGATGTCGACGGGGCACACCACGTACACGACGTTCCACGCCGACAGCGTCGGCGAGGTGCTCAAGCGCTTCACGACTGACCCCATCAACGTCTCGAAGACGATGTTCACCGCCTTGGATCTCGTCTCGGTGCAGACCTCCACGCGGGTGCAGGGCAACAAGGTCCGGCGGAACAAGTCCCTGACCGAGATCAACCACTACGACGCCGAGAACGACGAGATCAACGTTCAGGACGTCTACCAGTGGCAGGCCGAGGGCGACGAGTTCCTGAAGATGGGCTCGTCGAACACCCTCGAGGACGTCCGGTTCGACCGCGGGTGGTCCAGAGAGCAACTCGACGAGGAACTGTTCAAACGGCGCGTCGTGCTCGCGTACCTGATCGACCGCGGGCTCAACACCTACTCGCAGGTCGCGGCGACGCTGCAGGCGTTCATCAACGACCAGGAGACGATCCTCGCGCTGATGGCCCGCGACGACCTCGAACGCAGCCTCGAGGACCTCCGGGAGATGGAGTCCGTCCAGATCAACGTCGACCCCGAGAAGGAGGAGATGGTCCCGCGTCCCAGCGCCGGCGAGGAGGTCCGCGACCTCTGCGCGGAGATCCTCGACCGCGCCGAGGAGGAGTTGTGGCCGGAGTACCGCGACCTCGAGGACGTCGACGTCGCGGACGCCCTCCTCGACGTCGAATCCGCGCCGGACGTCACCGCCGCCGGCGGCGAGCACCCCGAACTCGACGCCCTCGAAGAACGGACGGAGGCCCCGGAACTCGGAGACGGGTCGGAGACGCCATCGCTCGGTGACGGCACAGAGACACCGGCGCTCGACGAGGACACCGACACGCCAGCGCTCGGTGGCGAGTCGGAACGGCGAGACGCGTCGTCCGGGACTGACACCGGAACCGACGATGGCCTCGACGACGTCGCCGAGGGCTCCGAGGAGGAACTCGGAATCGAGGACCTGCTCGCGGAGCCGATGGACGACGAACCGGCGGATGACGAATCGATGGACGACGAATCGGCGGACGATGAACCGGCGGACGATGAACCGGCGGACGATGAACCGGCGGACGACGAGTCGTCCGACGACGACGGCCTAGCAGGCGAGGCTGAACCGTCGGGAGGCGGCGACCCGACGGCGGGAGAGAGCGGTGATCCCGCCGGCGACGCCGTCGCGAACGGGGGCGACCCGGAGACCGCCGCCGACGCGGAACACGAGGGGGGCGGAGCGGACGCGTTCGAGAGCGACGTAGGCGACTCCGAGAGCGACGACGCGGCCGCGAGCGACGCCGATCCCCCGTTCGAGAGCGGAGAGGAAGGCCGAGGCTTCGGTAGCGAGGGCGTCGGTTCGCCGGTGGACGGCGTCGACGAGGACGGACCCGATGAGGGGGTCGAACCGTCCGAGGGCGTCGACTTCACCGACGAGTCTGACCCCTCGGACGCCGAGGCCGCAGACGATACAGACGCCGACGAGGCCTGGGACTTCGGCGACGTCGAGGGGATCGACGACGATGAGGACGTCGAGGAGGACGAGAGCGACGGTTCCGATCGACCGACGGGGACGGAGCGATGAGCCTGGACGTCGGCGAGGCCGACGGCGAGGGCCTCGACCGGAGCACGGACGCGCTCGGCGACGCGTTCTATCCGGTCTTTCAGTTCCTCTTCGACGAGGACGGCGACTTCGTCGCCGACGTCGGGACGAAACTCGAACAGGCGCGGATGCCGGCGACGGTGGAACTGTACCTCTCGCGGGCGATCGCGATCGGCGTCATCGCCGGGGGCCTCCTCTGGCTCGTCGGGTCGCTCCTCGCGTGGGGGATCTTCGAACTCGGCCTCGTCTCGCCGGCGGCCGTCAGCATCGGCCTGCCCGCCCCGGACGCCGAGACGGCCAGGGCGCTGAAGTCGCTCACCGTCCCGGCGGTCACGCTCGTCTCGGGCGTCGTCTTCGGCGCGATCGGGTTCGGCGTCGGGTTCGGGAGCCTCGTCGCCGTCCCGTACTCGAAGGCCTCGGGTCGGAAGCGCGAGATCAACATGCTGCTTCCGGACGCCATCTCGTTCATGTACGCGCTCTCGGTGGGCGGGCTGAACCAGCTCGAGATCCTGGAGGCGATGGGACGGGCCGACGACACCTACGGCGAGGTGGCCAAGGAGTTCCAGAGCATCGTCCGAGAGACGGAGTACTTCGGGACGGACTACCGAAACGCGATCCGCGATCAGGCGATGACGACGCCCTCCGAGGAACTCTCGCAGTTCCTGACGGACATGCTCTCGATCGTCAACTCCGGCGGCGATATGGAGCAGTTCCTCGACGACAAGAAGGAGAAACACCTCCGGACCGCGAAACAGGAGCAGGAGACGGTCCTCGAAACCCTCGAACTGTTCGGCGAGATGTACATGACGCTGTCTTTGTTCCCGCTGCTTCTCATCATCATCCTCGTCATCATGAGTATGCTCGGGCAGGCCCAACAGCAACTCCTGTACGCGACCGTCTACGGGCTGGTGCCGCTGACGGGCGTGGCCTTCCTCGTGCTCGTCTCGACGGTCAAGCAGGACGAACCCGGCGACGGCTACCTCCAGCCCTCGAACGGCTCCGACCGGCTCCGGCAGGTCAACCGCGAGGGACTGATCCACATGGGCCTGATCGAGAGCTTCGTCGGCGAGTTCCGCATCTTCGAGCGGATCCGCTCGCGGGAGGGGACCTACAAGACGGGCCAACTGCTTCGGCGGCCGCACCTGTTCTTCCGCGATCACCCGATGTACTCGCTCCTGCTGACGGTTCCGGCCGCGGGCGCGCTGCTCGCCGTCGCCGTCGCCAACGGCGCCGCGCCGCTCGCGTGGCAGGGGATGCTCGACAACCCCGTCTGGGGGACGTTCGTCTGGTGGTACGTCCCGGTGTACGTCATCGGCGTCCCGCTCGCGGCGTTTCACACCTGGAACGTCCGCTCGCGGAACGCGGTGGTCGGGAAGCTCTCGGATAACCTCCGGAAGCTCTCCAGCGCGAACGACACCGGGCAGACGCTCTTAGAATCGGTCGAGACCGTGGCGTCGACCTCCTCTGGAAAGCTCGCCGAGGAGTTCGAGGTGATGCACGCGAAGGTGAACTACGGGATGAGCCTCCGCAGCGCGCTCGTGGAGTTCAACAACAAGTACCACATCCCGCGGCTCGCGCGGACGGTCAAGCTCATCTCGAAGGCCCAGGAGGCCTCCAGTCAGATCACCGAGGTGCTGACGACCGCGGCGCAGGCCTCCGAGAACCAAGACGACATCGAGCGCGAACGCAAGTCCCGCACGCGGATGCAGGTGGCGATCATCCTGATGACGTACCTGACGCTGCTCGGCGTGATGGCGATCCTCAAGACGCAGTTCCTCGACGTGATGGCCGGGCTGTCGTCGCAAGCGAGCGGTGGCGGCAGCGAACTCTCCGGGCAGGGACTCAGCTTCGGCGGCGGCGTCGATACCGACGTGCTGTCGGTGCTCTTCTTCCACGCCGTGACGCTGCAGGCGGCGCTGTCGGGGTTCATAAGCGGCTACATCCGCGACGCCGACATCGTCTCGGGAGTGAAGTTCGTCGTCGTGCTGCAGACGGTCGCGCTGTTCGTCTGGATGGTGGTGGGATGAGCCGGGCGACGACGGCGGGGCCGTCCGGGTTCCGAGCGGGCCGCGAACGCGACGGCGGCGGCAACGACGGCAGCGACGGCGACCGGCGCGCACAGACGACGATCGACTTCGCGATCGGGATCGGGCTGTTCCTGCTCGTCGTCGCGTTCGTCGTCGCGTTCGTGCCCACGATCTTCACCCCGTTCGAGAGCGCGGAGGGGCCGCAGACGGCCGACCGGATCGGGACGTCGCTGGCGGCGGACCGCCTCGGCGATCCCGGAGAGCCGTTCGTCCTCAATCGAACGTGCACCGAGGGGTTCTTCGCGCAACTGGACGGCGACGGCCCCGCGCCGTCGGGGTGTCAGTTCAACACGAGCGCGACGACGACGAGGGCGCTGTTCACGCTCGATGAGACCCGAAACGCCAACGTCTCGATCCGGACCCTGGACGACGGCGACGTCGAAACGCTCGACGGGACGCGGCTCTCGGCGGGCCCGTCGCTGCCGGAGACGCGCTCTGTCACCTCGGCGCGCCGCGTCGTCTCCATCGAGGGCGAGCCGTACCAACTGCTCGTGAGGGTGTGGTGATGGACCGCGGACAGGCCCACACGCTGGAGGCGATCACCGCCGCGATGATCCTCGTCTCCAGTCTCGTCTTCGCCCTGCAGGTGACGGCGGTGACGCCGCTGACCGGCAGCACCTCCAGCCAGCACATCGAGAACCAGCAGGCGGCCGTCGCCGAGGGCGTCCTCGCGACCGCCGAGGAGAACGGGACGCTCGTCCCGACGCTCCTGTACTGGAACGAGACGGCGGGCAACTGGCACGACGCCACGAACGACGGCTACGTCCGCGGCCCGCCGCCGACGCGGTTCGGGGACGTCCTCGAAGCGGCGTTCCTCGACCGGGGGATCGCGTTCGACCTCACGCTGTACTACGTCGACGAGGACGGCGACCGCCAGCGGGTGCCGATCGTCGACCTCGGAACCCCCAGCGATCACGCGTCGACGGCGCGCCGACTCGTCACGCTCTCGGACGGCGACCGGCTGCGCGAACCGGACGAGTCGCCGTCGTCGACGGCGCTCGGGGACGCCTCGTACGTCGTCGACGACAGCGACCCCGAACAGACGCTGTACTCGGTCGTGGAGGTGGAGCTCGTCGTATGGCGGATGTGAACCCCCGCTCGGATGCTCGGCGTGCACGCCGCGGGAGCAGCCGCGACCGCGGCCAGTTGCTCCTCGTCGGTGCGCTCGCGCTCGCGGTGCTGTTCGTCGCACTCGCGCTGCTCCTGAACACCGCCATCTACACGGGGAACTTAGCGACCAGAGACGCCGGCGTCGACGCCGCACCGGCGATCGAGTACGCCGCCGACTCCCGCGCGGCCGGCGCCGAGGCCGTCCGGTCGGTGAACTACCGCAACAACACCACCTATCCCGAACTGAACGCGGCGTTCCGCGGGACGGTGGGGCGCTGGGACGGCCTCGCGACCCACCACAGGGCCGTCGCCGGCGACCTCGCGGCGGCGGAGGTCGCGGCCGTCACGAACGGGACGCGGATCGAGCAGGACGACGCCGCGCGGAACTTCACGAGCGCCGGCGAATCCGAGAACTGGACCGTCGCGTCGGGCTCGGACCTCTCGGGCGTCCGCGCGATGCGCTTCGCCGTCAATGCGTCGGAACTCGCGAGCGGTCCGTCCGACGCGTTCCACGTGAACGTCACCTCCGGCGGGGTGACGCGGAGCCTCTACGTCTACGAGAACGGGGGAGACGATACGGAGGTTCGCGTCGTCGACGACGGCACCGAACTCGCGTCGCGCTCGTTCGATCCCGGTGCCGACGGCACACTCGTCGTCGACGTCTCGAACGGCTCCGTCGAGGGGACGGCGTATCCGGAACTGCGAACGCTACTCGACGTCGGCGCTGGCACCGAGATCGAGTACCGGTACGGGAACGCGGCCGAGGGCACGTACACGATGGTCCTCGACGAACCGGAGTCGGACCTGAGCCTGCCGGGCCTCGTCGACGACGACTCGGGCCAGCCCTACTGGACGCCGGCGATCCACGGCGCGACGTTCGAGGTCACCTACCGGACCTCCGAGCTCGACTACGAGGCGCGAATCGAGGTGAAGCCGGAGTGAGCCGGCGTCGTGGACTGACCGGCTGGCGAGGTGTCGGTCGGGAGTCTCGGTCCGATCGCGCCGTCTCGATCACGGTCAACTACGTCATCGCGCTGAGCATCACCGCCGTTCTGGTTTCGGGACTCCTCGTCGGGGCCGGGACGTACGTCGAGAACGAGCGCGATCAGGTGGTTCGCGAGGAACTGACCGTCGTCGCCGAACAGCTCGCCGCCGGCATCGGCGACGCCGACCGCCTCGCCCGGACGGCCGAGGACCCGACCGTCCGAGTCGGCGTCGACCTCCCGCGGCGGGTCGCCGGCGAGTCCTACCGAATCGAAATCGTCAATCTGTCCGCACCCGAACCGCAACCGGAGCGCTACGAACTTCGGCTCCGGTCTGCGGGGTCCGGCGTGAGCGTCACACTTACCCTCTCCACCCTCGAAGCGATGAACGAAACGTCCGTGAACGGCGGCTGGGTCGTCGTCGAACTCGATACCGGGGGGACGGACGCGCTCAAGGTTTCCGACGGCGACCCATCGGAGACGCTGTCGCTGTCGCGGCCGGGGGGAACACGAATATGACGAACCGCGCGCAGTCGTCGAACATCGGGCTCGTCTTACTCTTGGCGCTGACGATCACCGGCGCGGGCGTCGTCGTCGCGTTCGGGTCCTCGGCGCTTGCGGACGTCCAGGACCAGACGTCGACCGATCGCGCCGAGCACGCGATGACGATGCTCGACGCCCGGACCGCGGTCGTGGGTCTCGGCGAGGGGTCCGTTCAGACCGTTCGGCTCGGCCGGGGCGACGGCGATTACGCCGTCGAGTCCGAGAGCGGGTGGCTCCGGATCGACCACGCCAACTACACCGACGGCGAGACCGAGGAGATATACAACGCGTCGCTCGGCTCCGTCACGTACCGACGGGGCGGGACGACCGTCGCCTACCAGGGCGGCGGCGTCTGGCGGCAGCAGGCCGGCGGGACGTCGATGGTGTCGCCGCCGGAGTTCCACTACCGCGGCACGACGCTCACGCTGCCCGTCCTCCGCATCCGGTCGACCGACGCCGCCAGCGGCGACACGACGGCGACGATCCGGCAGTCCGACGAGTTGGTCCGGGTGTTCCCCAACGAGTCCGATACGTACGACGCGACGGGCGAGCCGTACGTCAACCCCGTCAGGAACGGGACCGCCTCCGTCACGGTCCACAGCCGGTACTACGAGGGGTGGGCCGACTACTTCCGCACCCGGACCACCGGCAACGTCTCCGTCGACGAGGACAACCGGACCGCGACGGTCGTCCTGGAAACGACCGACATCGTCGGATCGTTCCCGTACCCCGAGAAGGGCGGGAGCGTCCCCGTCCGCGGCATCGCCGAGGGCCACTCGGTGACCGACTTCGAGACGTCGATAAAGAAAGACAGCGGGACGTTCAACAACCTCTACGTCTCCTATTACGTCGAGAAGGGCGACCGCGCGTACGAGGCCGCAGTCGAGGTCCCGAGCGGCATCGGCAACAACTACTGCGACGGCGACGAGCCCGGCTCGGAAACGCTGACGATGGACGTCTACTACGACGATCAGTCGACCTCGGAGGGGGTCCACCGCTGGTCGAACGACAGCATCCCCTCCGACTCCGGGGGCGTCCAACTCGACTGCGACGACGGCGACACGGTGATCCGGATCGACTTCACCAGTTCCGAGCAGAACCTCACGTACGGCGAGAGCAACGTCGACGAAGACACTGCCATCGACTGGGACGAACGCAACGAGTCCGCGACGGAGAAGCCGGATCCCACCAAGTTCGCTCACGAGGGGGACGACGGCGAGAACACGACGTACCACTACGACGACGAACAGACGCTTCGGATACTCACTCGACACTACTTCGCGATGTTCGGTCAGGAGTTCAAACTCCGCGTCGATCACGGGCCCGGAGACAGGGGGACCACACAGATCGACACGAGCGGGTCCGGCGGCGTGCTCCGCTACGACACGATCGAGGGCGGTTCCTACATCACCTACCTCCACGTCACCGAGAACAACGTGACCGTCGAACTGGACTGAATCGGACCGAAGTCGGCGTTCACCGCGTCCGAAGGCCCTGCGTGAGGCTGAGAATCCCGTTCCCGACCTCGACGACGACCGTCTCCTCGGGGTCCGAACCGATCCGACAGCGGCTGACGGTCTCCCGATCGCCGTCGAGGACCGCACGGACCTCGTACTCGCCCTCGGGGACGACGTCTACCTCACTCTCGATCGCGCCCGGCTGGAGGTAGTATCGCCCCTCGAACGCCACCGACCCGTCGGGATCGACGACTTCGAGTTCCAGATCGTAACCCACCTGATGGGCGTAGCTTCGGACGTGGACGTCTTCGCTGTGCGCCGATGCGTCGCTGTCGCTGGGAGTCGCGGAACCGCTCGCGCGTGGAGGGCGCGCTCGGGTCGCTCGTTCGGGGACCATACACGAGACGTGGTCCCGAGTCGACATATACCCACCTAAGGCTCAAATCCGCGTTTGAGTGTGGTCCGAGTGACACTCCAGTTTCGCGTCCGACGCCGCTCACTCGAAGGAGGTCGTGACGCGGATCCAGACGACCGTCACGCGGTCGACGTCCGAGACGGTGCAGGATATCCGCCCGGGCGAACCGGGACTCGGCTCGGTGACCGTGTCGCAGTCGTCGAATCCGGCGGACTCGTACTGCCGGGCCCACGCGTCGGTGTAGGGGGTCGTGAGGTTCAACCTGACGTCGTGAGCGACGCCGGCGTCGTCGTAGAAGCGTCGCGTCCTGCTCCCGGCGGTCCGGATGCGGACGGTCTGAGATCCGCCGACCGCGGCGGTCCCCACGTGCTCCTGTCTGATCAGCGTGATGTGCATACGGTCGTCGTCGACGACGAGCGGCGGACCGCGCACGACCGACGCGCCGCCCCGGTCGCTGTCGCGGAGCACCGCCCCGTGGCTGAGTCGAATCTCTCCGCCGGTGGCGGCGTCGTAGACGAGCGGCGACGACGAGAACGCCCAGAACTGCGGCGGCCCGTCCGCCGGATCGACCGTCACGTTCATCGCGGCGCCCTCGGTCGAACGGACCGTCGCGTCGGCGAGTTTCACTTCGGTGCCGCGGCTCGGCGCACCTCCGATCACGTCGCGGAGGTTGTCGGCGAGGACGTCGAACGCTCGCTGGGCGTTCTCGACGCGCTCCGCGTCGCGCGTCGCCTCCAGCTCCGAGACACCGACCGCGTAGACCGTCCCGACGGAGGCGATGACCAGCGAGAAGACGAGGACGAAACTGATCGTCTCGCTCACCGCCCGGTCGCGCTCCCGCCCCCGCCGCGATTCGCTCCTTTCCCCCCCGACTCGCATACCCCTGGATTTCACCGTCGCGGAGTTAAGTGTGCTGTCGCGCGCCCCTGCGGGACGCGTCGCCGGCGCGAGGGTTTATGAACGATGACGGGACCACAACCCCCGTGATCTGAGAGCGACCTCGCGCCGGGTCGCGGGTGTTCGGCACGCCGGCGCGAGAAGCGTCGCGAGCGTGCCGACTGTTCGCCACTTCGGATCCGTTCGCCGCGGAGCCGCGACGGACGGTATTCAAAAAAGCGCGTCAGTCGTCGCTGGTCTGAGCGACCGCGTCGCTGTCGCCGGCGGCCGTCGCCGCCGCGGCCGGCGGCAGTTCCTTGCGGACGTCGTCGCGGGCGCGCTCTTCGATGACCTCGGCGTAGGCGTCGGGCATCACCTTCACGAAGTCCGAGATGACCTCGCCCCAGTCGTCGAGCATCCACGCCGCGCGGTCGCTGTCGGTGTACGTCGCGTGGTTCTCGACCAGGCGCCGAAGCATCTGCCGGTCGGACTCGTCGAGCGCGTCCTCCAGCGACACCATCCCCTTGTTCGTCTTCGCCGCGAACTCGTCGTCGGGGTCGTAGACGTACGCCACGCCGCCGGACATCCCCGCGGCGAAGTTGCGGCCGGTGTCGCCCAGCACTGCGACGACGCCGCCGGTCATGTACTCGCAGCCGTGATCGCCGACGCCCTCGACGACGGCCTTCACGCCGGAGTTGCGGACGGCGAAGCGCTCGCCGGCGACGCCGTTGACGTACAGTTCGCCCTGGGTCGCGCCGTAGAGCGCGACGTTGCCGATGAGGACGTTCTCGTCGGGTTCGTAGGCGGCGTTGTCGGGCGTCTCGACGATCACCTTCCCGCCGGAGAGCCCCTTGCCGACGTAGTCGTTCGCCGCGCCGGTGAGTTCCATCGTCACCCCGTTCGCGAGGAACGCGCCGAAGGACTGGCCGGCGACGCCGTCGAAGTCACACCGGATCGTGTCGTCCGGGAGGCCCGCACCGCCGTGCGCGCTCGAAATGCGGTTCGACAGCATCGCGCCGACCGCGCGGTCGACGTTCGAGATGGGCGAGTCGATGGCGACGGGTTCGCCCTCTTCGAGCGCCGGCTCTGCGCGCTCGATCAGCTGGTGGTCGAGCTGTGCGTCCACGCCCGCGTGAGTCTGCGATTCGGTCTTGTGGCGAGCGCCGCCGGCGGGTTCGGCGATGACGTCCGAGAGGTCCAGGTGTCTGGCCTTCTCGTGGTCGGTCTCGCGCTGGGTGAGAAGCGACGGGCGACCGATCATCTCGTCCAGCGAGGTGAAGCCGAGGTCGGCCATAATCTCCCGGAGCTCCTGGGCGATGAACGTCATGTAGTTGATGACGTGCTCCGGCTGGCCGGGGAACCGGTTCCGGAGGTTCTCGCGCTGGGTGGCGACGCCGACCGGACAGGTGTTCTCGTGGCACTGTCGCGCCATCACGCAACCGGAGGTGACGAGCGACGCCGTGCCGAAGACGTACTCCTCGCCGCCCAGCAGCGCCGCGACGGCGACGTCGCGGCCGGTCTTCATCCCGCCGTCGACGGTGACGCGGATCCTGGATCTGAGGTCGGTCGCCCGCAGCATCTGGTTCGCCTCCGCGAGACCGAGTTCCCACGGGAGGCCGGCGTTCTTGATCGACGTCTTCGGCGACGCGCCGGTCCCGCCGTCGTGTCCGGAGATGTGGACCACGTCGGAGTTGGCCTTCGCGACGCCCGCGGCGATGGTGCCGATGCCGGCCTCCGAGACCAGCTTCACGTTGATGTCCGCCTCCGGATTGGCCGCCTTCAGGTCGTGGATCAGCTGCTTCAGGTCCTCAATCGAGTAGATGTCGTGCAGCGGCGGCGGCGAGATGAGCCCGACGCCCGGCGTCGCGAAGCGGACGTGAGCGATCATCTCGTTGACCTTCTTGCCCGGGAGGTGACCGCCCTCGCCGGGCTTCGAGCCCTGCGCCATCTTGATCTGGATCTCCTCGGCGTTCGTGAGGTACTCGGAGGTGACGCCGAAGCGGCCGGAGGCGACCTGTTTGACGTTGCACTCCTTCTCGGTGCCGAACCGCTCGGGCGGTTCGCCGCCCTCGCCGGTGTTGGACTTCGCGCCGAGGCGGTTCATCGCGATCGAGTTGTTCTCGTGGGCCTCCGGCGAGAGGCTGCCGAGCGACATCGCCGCCGTCGAGAAGCGCTCGACGATCTCCTCGACGGGCTCGACCTCCTCGATCGATACCGGATCCCGGTCGGAATCGAACTCCAGCAGCCCGCGGAGCGTCTGTAGCTCCTCGGACTGATCGTTGATGAGGTCGGCGAACTCCTGGTACTTCTCGTAGTCGCCCGAGCGGACCGCCTGCTGGAGCGTCCCCACCGTCTGTGGGTTCCACTGGTGGTGGATGCCGTCCGAGCGGTGCTCGTACTCGCCCTGCCGGTCGAGGTCGGGGTCCTCGCCGAACGCGACCGTGTGTCGCGTCCGGACGTCCTCTTCGATCACGTCGATGCCGATCCCCTCGGTGCGGATCTCCGTCCCCTCGAAGTACTCGGCGACGAACTCTGAGTCGAGTCCGACCGCCTCGAAGATCTGCGCCCCCTGGTAGGACTCGACCGTCGAGATGCCCATCTTGGCCATCGTCTTCAGCAGGCCGTCCTCGAGCGCCTTCTTGTAGGCGGCGATCGCCTCGCTCTCGTCCGCGCCGTCGGGACCGGCGACGACGTCCGAGATCGTCTGGTAGGCGAGATAGGGGTTCACCGCGTCCGCGCCGTAGCCGACCAGCGTCGCGAGGTGGTGCACCTCGCGGGGGTCGCCGGACTCGACGACGAGACCCGCGTGGTTCCGGAGGCCGTTCCGGACGAGGCTGTGGTGGACCGCGCCGGTGACGAGCAGACTCGGGATGGCGATCCGATCGGGGTTCAGGTTCCGATCGGAGAGGACGACGACGTCCGATCCGGACTCGATGGCTTCTGCGGCGTCCTCGCGAACGCGCTCGACGGCGGCTTCGAGCGAGCGCTCACGCTCGTACGTGATATCGACGATCGTCGAATCCATCGCGTCCGTCGCCTCCTCGCCGAGGGACTTGATGCCCGCCGTCTGGGCGTCCGTCAGGACGGGGGAGTCGAGGACGAGCTGTCGGGCGTGTTCGGCCGTCTCGTCGAGCAGGTTCCGCTGTGCGCCGAGCCGGGACTCAAGCGAGGTGACGAGCTCCTCGCGGATGTAGTCCAGCGGCGGGTTCGTGACCTGCGCGAACAGCTGTTTGAAGTAGGTGAAGAGCGGTCGGTTGAAATCCGAGAG
The DNA here is from genome assembly GCF_004799685.1 of Halobellus limi. Classification (NCBI taxonomy): domain Archaea; kingdom Methanobacteriati; phylum Methanobacteriota; class Halobacteria; order Halobacteriales; family Haloferacaceae; genus Halobellus; species Halobellus limi. The sequence goes on along the minus strand of NZ_CP031311.1, from coordinate 2,677,877 downwards.
TACCGACAGCGGCGTGTCGTCGCCCATCGATCCGACGGGGTCCTTGCCGTCTTTCGCCATCGGTTCGATCAGGTGACTCAGCTGGTCGTGCGTGTAGCCGAACGCCGCCTGCGAGGCGCGGAGGTGGTCGACGTCCTCGCGCGGCTCGTAGTCGTCGGCGTCGACGAGCGCGTCGAGTTGGCGCTGCTCCTCGTCGACCCACTCGCCGTACTTCTCGTCGGTGAGCGACTCGAAGACCTCCTCGTCGGGGATGACGCGACCCTCCTCGGGGTCGGCGACGAACAGCTGGCCGGGCTGGAGCCGGCCGCGCTCTTTGATCTCGCTGGGGTCGGTGTCGAGCGCGCCGACCTCGCTGGCCATCACGAGCGTGTCGTCGGTCGTGACGTCGTAGCGGCAGGGCCGCAGCCCGTTTCGGTCGAGGACGGCCGCGACGCGGTCGCCGTCGGTCGCGGCGACGAGCGCGGGGCCGTCCCACGGCTCGATCAGCGACGCGTGGTAGTCGTACCACTCACGGCGTTCCTCGCTCATCCGGTCGTCCCCGCGGTACGCCTCGGGGATCAGCATCCGGAGGACGTGCGGGAGGTCGCGACCGCCCTGCAGGAGGAGTTCGACCGCGTTGTCGACGGAGGCTGTGTCGGACTGATCGGGGTCGTTGATGACGGGCTTCAGCGTCTCGAGGTCGTCGCCGAACTCGGGGTGTTCTAAGTCCGTCTCCCGGCTCCGCATCCAGTTGATGTTCCCCTGAATCGTGTTGATCTCGCCGTTGTGGACGATGTGTCGGTACGGGTGCGCGAGGTGCCACGCGCCCAGAGTGTTCGTCGAGAACCGCGCGTGAACCAGCGTCAGCGTCGTCCGCAGCCGCTCGTCGTCGAGGTCGGGGTAGTAGTCGGCGAGCTGTTCGCCCTTCAGCAGCCCCTTGTAGACGAGCGTCCGGCGGGAGAGCGAGCAGATGTAGAACCGCGCGGCGCCCTCGGAGTCGAGCTTCTCGACCTCGTTCTCGACGGCGCGGCGGGCGACGTAGAGCGCCCGGTCGAAGGCGTCGTCGTCGAGGTCGCCCTCGGGAACGACGAACGCCTGCCAGACGTCGGGTTCGGATTCGAGCGCGGTCGCGCCCAGGTCGGCGTTGTCGGTCGGGACGTCGCGCCAGTGAACGACGTCGAGGTCGTGTTCGGCGAGGACGCGTTCGAAGATCGCGACGAGGCCCTCGCGCGCGGCGTCGTCCTGCGGCATAAAGATCGAGCCGACCGCGTACTCCTCGGGGAGGTCGGCATCGACGACGGCGTCGAAGAACTCGTCGGGCCGCTGGATCATGATCCCCGCGCCGTCGCCGGTGTTCTCCTCGGCGCCGGTCGTGCCGCGGTGTTCGAGGTTCTCCAGCAACTCGATCCCGTCGGCGACGGTTTCGTGCGACCGACCGCCATCGAGGTCGATGACGGCACCGACGCCGCAGTTCGACCGCTCGTCCGTCGGGTCCGCGAGTCCGACGGACTCGCCAGTCGTGTGTTCGTGTGGCTTGGTCATACGTCCCCCTAGGCCTACCCCCTAAAGGACTTTCTCCTGTAAGCATAAGGGTTCACTAACCACATATAAGGTAATATATATTATACAAATCCGAGTGAATCCTCATTCGACGTTCGACGAACGACGAGAACGAAGATGATGGTCCGATGTCGTCGGTGCCCGTGATGACGGTGAGTGACTTGATCTGTCGCGGCCGGGTCACCGCTCGGCCTGACGAGTCCCTCCGCAGTGGTACCCTTGAGACCTCGTTCGGGGCAGGAATGCGCCGGCCGGGAGTCCCGCGAGCCGGGCGGGACCGATGGTCCCGCTGGAAGGCGTCGCGTAGCGCCGGCGACGAAGCGAGTGGGACGTCGGGCGGGGCACGACTGTAGGGAGTGCGCCGGCCGGGATTGTGAACCACGGTCGCTCTGCTCGCTGCGCTCGCGCCGCTCCCTGATTCAAATCCCACCGTTGCGATTTCTCTGCTCACTTCGTTCGGAGCAGAAATGCGTCGGCCGGGAGTCCCGCGAGCGAAACGAGTGGGACGTCGGCCGGAGCACGACTGTAGGGAGTGCGCCGGCCGGGATTTGAACCCGGGCCATGAGCTTGGAAGGCTCAGGTCCTACCACTAGACCACCGGCGCTCGTTCGTTCCGGTCGTCACCGCAGTCACGCGGCACCGACCTCACTCGCCTGTTCCCGGTCCCCGAATAAGGGTGTTACCCTTTCGACTCGAACCCGTTCTCTGGGGTCGTCCCCCTTCGAGAACCGCGACGTTGGTGCCGTGACACCGTTTCGAGAAGTGTGTACCGGGCTCGGTCGATTCAGTCGTCGTCCGCGGTTTCCGCCCGGGGCGTCTCCAGCGGCGGCGCGCGCGCCTCCTCGAACTCCGCGGCGGCGGCGCGGACGCGATCGCCCATCCCCGGCAGTTCGTCGGGGGAGACGGGCCCGTCTTCCCGAATGGATTCGAGGTCCCGCGGGAACTCCCGGAGGCCGTAGTGGATGTCGAGGCCGGCCTGTGCGCCCTTGCCCATCGCGACCGGGATCTGGTTGTGCCCCGGCGTGATGTCGCCGACGGCGTAGACGCCGTCGACGGTCGTCTCCATGCTCTCGTCGACGACGACGGTGCCGTCGTCGTTCAACTTACAGCCCAGCTGCTCTGCGAGCGCGGTGTTGTAGTTCGAGCCGTACATCGGGAACCCGCCGCGGTACTTTCGCACCGAGCCGTCGTCGAACTCGAAGGCCTCCAGCCACCCGTCTTCGCCCTTCTGCATCCCGGTGATCTCCGCCTCGACGACGTCGATGGGGTGCCCGCGGAGCTGTTCGTCGGTCTCGTCGCTCCACTCGGGCGTCTCACCGCGGAGCAGGACGTCCACGTCGTCGGTGAAGTTGAGCATAATCATCGCGACGTGGGCGGCGGCTTCGCCGGTCCCCATCACGTAGACCGGCCGGTCGACGAACATGTAGGCGTCGCAGTGCAGACAGTAGTGCAGTCCGCGCCCCGTCCGCGGGACGGGCGGATCCGGCCGTTCGTCGTTGAAGCCGACGCCGAGGACAACGCGCTCTGCGCGGAACTCGCCGTCGTTGCCGACCAGACGGAACCGACCGTCCTCGGTCCGCTCGACCTCGACGATGAAGTCGCGGACCACGTCCGCACCGTAGGCTTCGACCTGCTCCTGTGCGGTCTGGAGGAACTCGTTCCCCGAGGTGTCCTCCGGCACGCCGATCACGTTATGCGTCTCCAGCATCATCGCCGCGCGGCCGCCGCCGCGGTCGACGACGGCGGTGTCGTGCCCCAGTCGCGTCGTGTACAGCGCGGTCTGGAGTCCCGCCGGACCGCCCCCCACGACGACTACCTCGTAGTCGTTTACCTCCGCTGTTTCGCTCATTCGTCTCTTTATATCAGTTGCGACGACTTAAACGCAGAGTTCGCGTGCGCCGGGAGCGACCACCCGGGAAACGGTACCACGCCTCTCTCACACCGATTGCCCCCACCTTGTCCCGCTGAGCGCCACCTCCGCTGACGGTGCTCGGCGGGAAGAGACGAGAGTAATCAGTATCAGTCACTCGCCCCCGCCGTATCGGGCGTGACGACGGCGTAGCAGTTGCCGCTGGAGACCGTGTTCGCGACCACGTCGAGGTCGCTCGCCGCCAGGTCCGCCTCGAACTCGTCGGGATCGTAGATGTGGTAGAACCGCGGGACGCGCTCGCCGCCCGGCAGCGTCCACGCGACGGTCGTATCGAAGCCCGACGTCTCGTCGAAGCGGTCGTGAGCGGTCGACCAGGCGCTCACGAGGGCGCGACCGCCGGGCGCGAGCACGCGCGCCAGTTCCGAGAGGCTGGCCACTCGCCGTTCCCGAGACCGGAGGTGATGCAGCGTCGCGACGTAGACGGCGACGTCGACGGCGTCCGCCCGAAGCGGCAGCGACGCGGCGTCGCCCCGGACGAGTTCGAGCGAGTCGGCGAAGCCCCGCTCTCTCGACCGTCTCTCCGCCGTCCGGAGGAGTCCGGCGCTCACGTCGACGCCGACGACGCGCCCGACGACCGCCGAGAGCGACTCGGCGTGGCGACCGTTGCCACACCCGAGGTCGAGACCGAACCGGCCTGCCGGCCCGTCTGCGGTGTCCGGTTCGCCGCCGAGTGCCGATGCGGCCCCGCCAGCGAGGGCCGAGGGAACGTCCGCGGGAGCGCCGTCGTCAGCGTCGGCGGGGTCGCCGCCGAGAAACGCCGTCACCTCTGGCCAGGGGTACTCACGCGTCGCCGCGAAGTGCTCGGCGATCCGGTCGTAGGTCTCTCTGACCGGACTCGCCCGCTCGTCGTCCATAGTCGAGGCTGGCGGCCGCGACACAAAGCCCCGGTGGTCCGTGGTGGTATCGCTCGCGCGGTCCGTTGTTCGGTCGGTCCGGGGACGGTCGATTCCGAGACGGCCGGACCCGTCCGCCCTGGGGACGGCCGGACCGGCCGAGTCCGAGAAGTCGATCGGTCGGATCTTCCGCTCACAGCAGCGCGAAAACCAGGTACGTCGCGACCAGGAGGACCGTCGCGTGCTTCAGCCCGTCCGCGACGCTGCCCTCCCCCAACTGTCCGGCGACGATCCCCGAACAGACGCCCTGGATCGCCGCGGTGTGGAAGAAGAGCAGTTCGTAAGCGCCGGTGTTGACCGACTGCAGCCCCCCGAGCACGCCGGCGTTGACGCCGCCGACGCCGCCGACGGCGCCACCGGTCGACCGTCCCGCCGCCTCGATCGCCGGGATGAACGACACCGTCAGCGCGACGATGATCCCGAGGAAGACGAAGAAGGAGACGTAGATGACGACGAGGTAGGTGAGCATCTCCTGTCGCCGCTCGCGGCGGAGCCGTCGGATCTCCTGGGCCTCGTCGGCCGCGATGTGGAGCACCGGGCTGATGTCGCCGCTGGCGGCCATCGCGTTCCGGACGAGCGTCACCGCCCGGGACACCGTCGGGGCGTTCGTTCGCCGCTCCATCCTCGTGAGCGCGTCGCTGACGCTCGCCCCCCACCGGATGTCCCGCCACACGCGGGCGATCTCGTCACCGAGCCGCCCGAGTTCGGCGTCGGCGAGCCGACCCAGCGAGCCGACGACGGTGACGCCCGCCTCGTTGATGCTCGCCATCCGACTGAGGAAGTCGGGCATGTCCGCCTCGATCGCGCGTATCCGCCGCTTCTGCACCTCGTGTGCGGCGGCGACCCCGGCGAGTGCGAGGATCGTCGCGAGCACGATCGGCCCGTCGACCACCGCGACCAGGTCCGCGACCGCGGCGGCGGGATCGGTCGACGGCTGCGTCAGCCGTCCGATCGCGTCCCGGGCGTCTCCGCCGATCGACAGCCCGATCAGGAGGAGTCCGATCGGGCCGGTCAGCACCAGCGAGTACGCCGGCGCCCGAAGGACCGTTTCGAGCGGGTGCGAGAGCGTCTCGCGGAACGCACCGATCCGATCGTAGACCGCCAGTCGTGCCCGGTTTTCGGCGTGGGCGTCCTGCTCGACAGCCTCCCGGTAAACGATCCCGCCGTCGGTCACCCCCGCCGCCTCGCCGGCGCTGGCGACCGGCTGCGTGCCGCTCGCGTCGTCCTCGCTTCCCCTGTCGGACGCCAGTCGCGACTGGTCGTCGCCGCCCCGATTCGGGAGGTTCAGTCCCTCGGTCATGCTGTCGACGTAGACCACGAACCCGAACGTCGCCAGCGGGATCCCGACGTAACTCACGATTCGAACCAGCGTGAGCGTGTTCTGGATCACGAGCCCGACCACGACGAGGACGGTGATGAAGAACAGCGGTCCGGCGACGAGGACGGTGACGTACACCTCCGCGAACGTCGAGAGCAGGTCCAGATACTGCCGCTGCTGTTCCTGCGCCTCCTCCTGGAACCGCTCGTACTGGTCCCGCAGGAACGACGAGACGCTCTGCCCCGACGAGAGCACGCTCGCGAGGTTCTCGGTGAACTCCTCGAGGTTCTCACTCGGCGTACGGCTCGCGGTCCCCTGGAGGGCGGTCAGGATGTCGGTTCCGAAGGTGTCCATGTCGCGGACGGCGACACCGAGTTCCCGTGCCGCCTCGCCGTAGACGTCCTGATTGCGGGAGAGCGTTCGCAGCACCTCCTGGAACGGGATGCCGGACCGCGAGAGCGCGTAGACGAACGCGACCGTCCGCGGCAGCGTCGCGTCGATCTCGATTCCGCGGGTCCGCGCGCGCTGATCGAGAAACTCCCAGCGGGCCCAGTAGGTTCCGAGCGCGAGCGCGGATCCGACCGTCGCGCCCGCGACGAGTAGCAGGCCGAACAGTTGGAGGAGCGAGAGGTTCGGCACCTGGACGATCGCGGCGAGGAACTCGAGCGGCGTCGGAAGCAACGCGCGGAGTTCGTCGACGTCGACGGCCAGCGAGCGGAGGATCGCCGCTCCCGCGTAGACGCCGTAGACGCTCCCGGCGACGCCGGCGACGCCGGCGATAAAGAGCGTCTGGGAGGCGAACACCCGGTGGCTCTCGCCGACGAACGCCGCGCGCATCCGTTCGCGCTGTCGGCGACGGGTCGGGCTGTCTTCGGCGACGTACCGCCCGAAGATCGGGAGCGCGAGCCGGGAGACGAGCAACCGCGCGCGGTCGCTGACGGGGACGAGCGCCACCGGAAGCGCCAGGACCGTCACGAGTAGCAGCGGCACGTACCCGAGCAGCTCAACGGCTGCCATCGGCCCTATCCCCTTCGTCGGCTCTCGTTTCCGAGTTCTCGTCGCCATCTTTCCCGCCGCGATCGCCCGTGACGCCCTCGCCGCTGTCTTCCCCGTCGCGATCGCCCGTGACGCCCCCGCCGCCGTCGACTTCGGCTTCGCCGGCCTCGGTGAGATCGGGGGACGCGCCGTCGGTACTTCTCACGTCGTCGGAGGCCTCCTCCCGCGCGGCTTCGAGCCGTTCCATCACGCGCTCGGGGTCGGCGTAGTACTCGTTGACGAGCGCGGTGAACTGTCGGTAGTCGGTCGTCCCGAGTTCCGAGAGCAGTTCCAGAAAGCGCTCTCGCCGGTTCATCTCGCGCTTTCGCTCCGTCCGGCTCCACCCGCGATCCCGCTGGATCTCCTCGAGGAGGTTCGAGTCGCCCCCCTCGAAGGAGTCCGTTCCGGGGTTCCACCTGAACGCCCGCGAGTAGTCGAGTTCGCCGGTCCGCTGGTCGATCTCGCCGATCTCGCCGATCGTCTTCGAGCGGCGGACGCGCTCGCCCTCGACGCGCGTCAGCGTCTGGACGCACAGGAGATCGAGTGACTGGACCATCGCCCGCGGGACGTTGATCGGTTCGTTCTCCAAGCGGTTGATCACCGTCTCGATGCTGTCGGCGTGCATCGTCGAGAACGTCGTGTGCCCCGTGTTCATCGCCTGGAACAGCGTGACGGCCTCGTTTCCGCGGACCTCGCCGACGATGATGAACTCCGGGCGGTGTCGGAGCGCGGACCTGAGGAGGTCGTACATGTCGATGTCGCTGCCCTCGTGGAGGCGCTCACGCGTGACAGACGAGAGCCAGTTGTCGTGATACAGCGACAGCTCGCGGGTGTCCTCGATGGTCAGGACCTTCGCGCGCGGCGGGATGAACATCGAGACGGCGTTCATCGACGTCGTCTTTCCCGACGCCGTCCCGCCGGCGAAGATGAGGCTCTTGTTGTTCTCGATGCAGAGCCACAGGTAGGCCATCTCCTCGATCGAGAACGTCCCGTAGTCGATGAGGTCGATCGGCGTGAACGGCTCGTCGGCGTACTTCCGGATGGTGAACGCCGACCCCCGCGGCGTCACCTCCTCGCCGAGCGCGAGTTCGACGCGCGAGCCGTCGGGGAGCGTCGTCCCCACGACGGGATCGCCGACGCTCACGTGCCGGCCGGACTCCTGGGCGAGGCGGATGACGAAGTCGTCGAGGTCGTCGGCGGCGTAGGCGACGTTCGTCTCGATGTCGGTGTACTCGTCGTGGTAGACGAAGATCGGGAGGTCGTAGCCGTCGCAGGAGATGTCCTCGATGTGCGGGTCGTGCATCAGCGGATCGATGCGGTCGAACCCGCGGAAGTCGCGGGCGAGGTAGTACAAGAGCGCGTGGAACGTCCGCATCGAGACGTCGACGCCGTACTGTTCGAGCAGGCTCCGGAGCTCGTCGCGAAGCGTCTCCTCGGCGGTCGGTTCCGCGTCGGTCGCGTACAGGAGCGGATCGCGGATGTCGACTCTGGTCCTGGCGAGGAGCTCGGCCTCGAAGTCGTCGAGTTCGGGCTCGACCGCGTAGTAGTAGTGTTCGCTCTCCTCGTCGGCGTAGGTGATCACGACGTAGGCGTACGGCGCGTTCACCCAGTAGCGGTCGACGAGTTCCTCCCCGTCCGGCACCTCGAACTCGGCGAAGACGCCGTCGCCGGGACGGTACGGCCGAACGTCGATCGAGGACCCCCTGAGGACCTCGATCGCGCGGCGGATCCGCCGTCTGAGGCGGTCGATCGCGTCTTCGCCGGCGGCTCCGTTCCCCGCTGCGGCCCCGTTCCCGACCGCGTCGCCGTCGGCCTCGCTGTCCGTCTTCGTGCGGTCGGCTTCGCTGCCCGTCCTCGTGCGGTCGGCTTCGTCGTCTGTCCCCGCGCGGTCGTCTCCGTAGTCACTCGCCGCGTCGTCGCCGGCGACGGTGCCGCCGTCGGTGGCCGGTTCGTCACCGTCCGGTGTGTGTTCCGTTTCTCCTCCGGGCACGGCCGCCGCTCCGGCTCCCGACGTACCCCCCGTCTCCGACTCGGAATTCGGCTCCCCCATAGCTACGTTCTCGGACGCGTTGTCGGCCCTTCTGTTCGGAGCGACTTATACTGTCGGCCGCCGCCGGTCAGTTCCTGATGTGCTCGTCGGTCAGCCGTGCGAGCCGATCGGCCAACGCCTCGGAGAACGCCTCGACCGTACAGCGCCACGACCAGTTGCCCGAGGTCGTCCCGGGGCGGTTGAACCGGGCGTGCTCGTCGAGCCCGAGGACGTCCTGCATCGTCGTGAACGCGAGGACGGAATCGGCGCGCCAGACCGCCTCGATCATCGACCAGTGGAGCTCCGAGCCGTCGGCGCCGATGTTATACTCCAGACAGCTCCGCTGTCTGTCCGAGAGGTTCTCGCAGTACCCGACGAGGGTGTTCGTGTCGTGAGTCGACGAGTACGCGACGCTGTTCTCGGGGTAGTGCATCGGCTGGTACATATCGCCCTCCTGGCACCAGTCCGCGTAGTGGGGCACCCGCATCGAGGGGAAGCCGAAGCGCTCGCGGAGGTCGACGAGCGACTGGTCGAGGAAGCCGAGGTCCTCGACGACGAACGGGAGTTCGCCCAGTCGCTCGCCGACGGTCTCGAAGAAGTCCGCGCCCGGCGCGTCGCGCCACTCGCCGTCGGCCGGCGAGTCGGAGTCGGCGGGGATCGCCCAGAACTCGTCGAATCCCTTGAAGTGGTCGATCCGGGTGACGTCGACGAGGTCGAACAGGCGATCGAGGCGCGCGAGCCACCAGTCGTAGTCGGCCTCGCGGAGGGTCTCCCAGTCGTAGACGGGGTTGCCCCACCGCTGGCCGTCGTCCTGCGGGTTCGGCGGGACGCCGGCGACGGCGGCCGGCTCGCGGTCGGGCGTGAGATCGAACGCCTCGGGACTCGCCCAGACGTCGGCGCTGTCGAGAGCGACGTAGATCGGGAGGTCGCCGACGAGGTCGACCCCGCGTTCGTGCGCGTACTCCCGGAGGTCGCGCCACTGCCGGTCGAAGACGAACTGGACGAACTCGCGGTAGTGCACCTCCGGCGCCAACTCCTCGCGGTGGGCGTCGAGGGCGTCGGGATCGCGGGCCCGGATCGGCTCCGGCCACGACGTCCACGCGCCGTCGTACCGCGTCCGCAGCGCCATAAACAGCGCGTAGTCGTCGAGCCATCCCGACTCGCGCTCGCGGAACGCCTCGAAGGCCTCGCGGTCGGCTTCGGTGGCGCTTCCGGACGCCCGCGCGCTGCCGTCGTCGCCGTCCGCCGACCGGAACCGCTCCGCGGCGGTCCGGAGCCGGTCGGTCTTGTACTCGCGGACGCGGTCGTAGTCGACTTCGTGTTCGGAGAAGTCGGGGACCGGTTCCAGATCCGCCGCGTCGAGATAGCCCGCCTCGACGAGCCGGTCGAGGCTCACGAGGAGCGGGTTGCCGGCGAACGCGGAGTAGGCCTGATACGGCGAGTCGCCGTGGACCGGAGCCGTCGGCCCGAGGGGACAGAACTGCCAGTAGGACTGCTCTGCGGCGTCGAGCCAGTCGACGAACGCCCGCGCGCCGCCGCCGAGGTCCCCGATTCCGTGCGGTCCGGGAAGCGACGTGAGGTGGAGGAAGACGCCTGATCGTCGGTCGAATCGCATACTCGATGCACCCGTGGACGGAAGTTAAGCGTGTGGTCCGGGAGGCGGGAGCTCGATACCCTCTGCCATAGGGCCGACCGGACGGCCCGACGCGTCCCGCCGCGGACCTCGGAGCCATCTCGCGGTGACGAATCGCCCACAGTTAACACCGCGCGGACCGTTCCCGTAGCTGTGCATCCGAAGACGGTCCTCATCACCGGCTGCTCGTCCGGCATCGGCCGCGCCACGGCGCTCGCCTTCCTCGAGGAGGACTGGCGCGTCTACGCGACGGCCAGAAACCCCGCCGACGTCGAGACGCTCGGCGAGAAGGGCTGCCGCATCGCGACGCTCGACGTCACCGACGGGGACGACGTCGACCGGGTGGTCGACCGGATCATCGACGAGGAGGGCCACCTCACCTGTCTCGTCAACAACGCCGGGTTCGGACAGATGGGGCCGCTCGAAGACGTGCCGACGGCGCAGGTCCACCGGCAGTTCGACGTGAACGTCTACGGGCCGCACCGGCTGATCCGCGCCGTCCTGCCGCACATGCGCGAGCAGGAGGAGGGGACCATCGTGAACCTCTCCAGCGCCGCCGGCCGCGTGTCCTTCCCCGGCGGCGGCGTCTACGCCGGGTCGAAGTTCGCCTTGGAGGCGATGAGCGACGCGCTCAGAAACGAGGTCGACGAGTACGGCGTCGACGTCGTCGTGGTCGAACCCGGCCCCGTCGAGACCCAGTTCTCCGACCGCGTAGAGCGCGAGGTCAACGGGAGCGAGGGGAGCGCGTCACGGGACGCCGCGGAGGGCGGAGACGGCGACGACGGCGACATCCCCGGACTGGAGCGCTCGGGCGCCTACGAGTCGTTCTACGAACTCTTCTCGGACACGAAACTCATCGGCGGCGGCGGACTCGGCGCCGTCTCCCCGGAGCGCGTCGCCGAGGACGTCGTCGACGCCGCCTCCTCGACGAAGCCCCGAGCGCGGTACCAGCCCGGGACCGCCGCGCGCGTCACCGTGCTGGCGCGGCACCTGCCCGCGCGGTGGCTCGACACGGCGTACCGGTACCTGCGAAAATTGTAGTCGCCGGCCGCCGGGTGTGCCGGCCGGGTGAGGCCTACTCCAGACACGCGGCGACGACCCGCAGCGCCTCCTCGCCGCGGACCTCCTCGGCCAGGAGCGGCACGCGCTTGACGTCTCGGCCCCGGAACAGTTCCGTCGCGCGGCCGATGGCGTCCTGCTGGACGCCCCAGCGGCGCTGGCAGAACTCGCAGTTGTCCAGGTCCGGCGAGACGACCCACCGCTCGTCCACCTCGGTCGCCGTCACGTCCGCGAGGTCCTCCATCACGCGGTTGACGACGAGCGTCTGGACGGGGATGCCGTAGCCGTCGAGCCGTTCGACCAGCCGCTCGGTCTCGACGACGCTCATCTCCTCGGGGATCATCACGACCCGGAAGTCGGTCTTCGCCGGGTCGCGCAGGACCGTCCGCAGCCGCTCGATCCGCTCGCGGAGCTCGTCGAGGTCGGGCGTCGCGGCGTCGTCGCTCCCCATCCCGAACATCCCCTTGACGCCCTCCATCATCCCCGAGAACTGCTGGCGCATCTTCGCGATCCGCCCGAGCATCGAGTCCATCATCTCGGGCAGTTCGAGCAGTCTGAGCGTGTGCCCGGTCGGCGCGGTGTCGACGACGACGCGGTCGAACCGCGGGTCGTCGAGGTATTCGAGCAACTGCTGCATCGCCGCCGCCTCGTCGGCCCCGGGCATCGATCCGGGCCCCATCGCGCCGCCGAGGAGGTCCTCCATCCCGCCGAGGTCGCCGAACGGCGAGGCGCCTGCGTCGTCGCCGGCGGCGCCCGCCCCGTCGCCCCCCGTGAAGGGGTTCTCGTCCACGTCGGCGTCGGGGTCGAAGCCGCCCCCGCCGTCCTCCGTGACCGTCGATTCGTCTCCCGGACCGCCGGCGAACGGGCCGACGGCCGCGTCGGGATCGATCTCGGCGGCGTACAGCGGCCAGTCGTCCCTGATCCGCGTCGGTTCCGCGGGGACGTCGACGCCGAGGGTGTCCGACAGCGAGTGCGCCGGATCGGTGGAGACGACGAGCGTCGCGGTGCCCGCCGCGGCCGACGCCAGCGCCGTCGCGGCCGCCATCGTCGTCTTGCCGACGCCGCCCTTCCCGCCGTAGAGGACGTAGTCGGGCGCGTCGACGGACTCGGGGAGTCCGGCGGCGTCGACGCCCTCGATCGGTTCGCCGTCCGCCGCCCCGGAATCGACGCTCTCGACCGGTTCGACGTCGACCGCGTGGTCGTCCTCTGTCGTCCCCGTCTCTCCCCCGCGCTCGTGGTCGCTGTCGGCGGCGTCGACGTCGGTGCTCGACATACGCGGCACGACGAGACGGGGACTTGTGTACTTCTCGGTCGGAACCGGAGCGCTATACTGTCGGGACGGCCTGTCCGCGAGTATGGACGCGGACGCAATCCGAGCGACGTTTCCGGAGGTCGACGCGATCGAGGACGACGACCTGCGCGCGGGCGTCGCCGACGCGTGGGCGACGGCCGCGGCCGAGAACGAGGTCGAGGACCTCTCCGCCGTGCCGTGGCTGCCGCCGACCCAGCGCGAACTGGGGCTAGACGACGAGGGACTGGTCGACCACGTCCGCGACGTGACGACCTGCGCCGTCGCGCTCGCGGAGACGCTGGGCGAGCGGCGATCCGACAGGCTCGCGCTCGACGTCGACACCCTCGTCGCGGGAGCGCTCGTCCACGACGTGAGCAAACTCGCGGAGTTCGCCGGGATGGAGGAGACGGCCGTCTACGACCTGCTCGGCCACCCCTACTACGGCGTCCACGTCGTCGCCCGGGCGGGTCTCCCGATCGAACTCGCACACGTGGTCCTCTCGCACACCGACCGGACGGCGGTCGAACCGGCGACGATCGAGGCGGAGATCATCAGACGCGCCGACGAGGTCGCCTCGGCCGCGATCCGGTGGCGGGCGACCGACGACCTCCGGACGGTCTGAGGTCGACTCGGTCCGGTTCGGACGGTCTCACATCGACTCTCTCAGCGCCCCTCGAAGTACGCCGCGAGCCGATCGGCCGCCTCGTCGGCGCGGTCGGTACAGAGCGAAAAGCGGATCCACTCGCCGTAGGCGTCGCCGAATACCTCGCCGGGCATCCCCGCGACGCCGGCCTCGTCGATCAGGCGCTCGACGTTCGCCATCGTTCCGGGGAAGTCCTCGAAGCGCGCGAGGACGTAGAACGCGCCCTCCGGCGTGGTGTACGCCGCGCCGGCGTCGTCGAGGGCGTCGGTGAACGAGTCGATCCGCTCGCGGAGGGTGTCGCGGACGGACTCGTAGTACGACGGCGGCGTCTCCTTCAGCGCATTCGCGACCGCGGCCTGTGCGGGCCGACTCGTCGCGACGTTGACAAGGGTGTGCCGTGTCAGCGCGCCCTCGATCAGGTGCTCGGGGAAGACGGCGTAGCCGACGCGGAGGCCCGTGATCCCCATCGACTTCGAGAACGCCGTGGTGACGACGACGTTGTCGCGGTCGAGCGTGAGCGCGCTCTCGAATTCGCCCGAAAAGTCGAAGTGGTCGTACACCTCGTCGACGACGAGGAGCGCGTCGACCTCGCTCGCGACGTCGGCCAGCGCCGCGACCGACTCGCGGTCGTAGACCGCGCCGGTCGGGTTGTTCGGCGTGTTGAGCACGACGGCCGCGGTCTCGTCGCTCGCTGCCGCGCGCATCGCGTCGACGTCGACGTGCCCGTCCTCGCGGACCGGCACGCGGGTGGCGTCCGCGTCGAGTAACTCCGCTTTCCCGGGGTAGTACGGGTAGACGGGGTCGGTGAGGAGAAACTCCGAGCCGACGTCGCGCTCTATCGCCCGCGCCATCGCGAGGTAGTTCGCCTCGCCCGCGCCGTTTGTGACGACCACGCGCGACCGCTCGACGTTTCGCCGCGCCGCGATCTCCTCGCGGAGCCCTCTGAGCCCCTCGCTCGGCGGGTACTGGAACTCCGGGGGGTCGCCGTCGGCGTAGGTGCGAAGGCCCTCCCGGAGCGCGGTCGGCGGCTCCCAGTCGGGGTGGCCCGACACCATGTCCACGACGTCGCGGTCGGCGGCCGCGGCGTACCCGATGACGCGCTGAAAGACCGGTTCGTCGTACGCGTCGTCCGCGTCTGTCATTCGTCCCCAGCGTCGGCCGCCGGGGAGGTGTGTCTTTCGCACTGGGCGGTGTGGCTTTCGCATAGACGGAGCGGTGCTCGACGTCCGGTGCGGTTCGCGGCCGCGAGACGGGACGCGGTGGCGACGAGACTTTTATCGCCGGACGCCGTCCCGACGACTATGCGAGAGTTCGCCTCCGACCCGCCGATCGAGTCCCGCGTCGGCGACGCGCTTCGCGACGCGGACGCGACCGTCGCCGTCGCCGAGTCCTGCACCGGCGGCCTGATCGGGTCGCTCCTGACGGACGTGCCCGGATCGTCGGACTACTTCGACCGCTCGCTCGTCACCTACTCCTACGACGCGAAACTGACCGCGCTCGGCGTCGCCCGCGAGTCGCTCGACGAGCACGGCGCGGTCTCGGAACCGGTCGCCCGCGAGATGGCCGCCGGCGTCCGCGACGTCGCCGGCACCGACTGGGGCGTCTCGACGACCGGGATCGCCGGCCCCGAGGGTGGCACGCCGGAGAAGCCGGTCGGAACCGTCTACGTCGGCCTCGCGTACCGCGGCGAGTGGGGGTCCGGCGAGTCCTACACCCGGGTCGAACGCCACGAGTTCGAGGGCGACCGCACCCAGATCAAAGAGCGGATCGCCCGGGAGGCGCTCTCGACGCTGTACGACGCCGTCGACGGGTGACGGGTTCCACGCTTCCGACGCGGCACAGATCCCGCGACGGCGACGCCGTCCGCAGGCACAACGTTTGTAGGGCTGACCCCCACAGTCTCACTCGATGAACAAAGACGGGCACGTGTTGAACGGGGCGCTTCTGGCTATCGGACTGGGGGTCATCCTGTCGATCGATCCGACGGCCGGTCCGATCGTCGGCGGACAGGGCGGCGGGGTCACGATCGACGGCGTCGCGGCGCTCGCGGGTGAGGTCGCCCGCTCGGTCGCGGCGCTGTCGCTGCCGGTCATTCTGGGGGCGCTGTTCCCCGACGTCGACACCGCGTTCGGTCGGCACCGCAAGACGCTTCACAACCTCCCGGTGCTCGGGATCTTCCTCGCGTTCCCGTATCTCTTCGGGAACCTCCAGTTCGTCTGGATCGGCGTCGGGACGCACTACCTCCTCGACGTCGTCGGCTCGAAGCGCGGGATCGCCCTCTGGTATCCGCTCTCCTCGACGGAGTACGGGTTCCCGACCGGCGTCGCGACCTCGAGCAAGTGGGCGACGAGGGTGACCGTGGTCGTGACGGCGATGGAGCTTTTCGTCCTGTTTCTCGTCCACAACTACCTGGTCGCGCTCAACACGCCGCTGCCGGACGCGGCGAATCTGATCGGGACGCTCGTCGGGGTCTGATTGACCGTCCGGGCCGTCGGCTCTCAGTACGTTTTGACGTCGTCGAACCGACCGCGGTAGGCGACGTGGTCCGGATGCGTCGGCTCCATCCCCGAGAGGAACAGCCGATCGATCTTGCTCCAGGAGTTCTCATAGCCCAGGTGGGCGAACTCGGCGAGCTTCCGGGCGGTGTGTCGGGCCCCGTTCCGTCGCAGGATCCGACGCGAAGCGCCCTCGCGCAGGGCCGCGACGAGGTCGGCCTCGGAGTCGATCTCCCGGTCGAATGCCGTCCACACCTCTCCGACGCTGCCGCCGAGGTGCGCGTAGGAGGAGCCGAACCCCGGGCGGTCCGCCTCTCGGGCGAGGCGGCGCGCCCGTCGGTTCTGATACGCGAAGAGCTTCAGGTTGTGCGTCTCCACCGCGTCGACCCGGTCTACGTGGGCCCGGAGGTCGTCGGCGCCGAGGCTGACGTTGAGAAACTCGGGGTGAGGGACGAGCACGGCCGCGCCCTGTCGCTCGAAGGCGTCGAGGGCCCCCAAAAGCGAGATGAAGTCGGGGACCGGTTCGGAGAGCCCGACGGCGAGGACGTGCCGTCGGTTCCGCCACGTGCCGGTGAAGACCTCGCGACCGGGGACGACGAGCAGGTCCTCGTCCGAGAAGGACTCCGCGCGGGCGCGGATCTCCGGGAGCCGGGTGAAATGCGGTGCGTACACGAGCACGTCGAGGCCGCGGGCCTTCGCGTGGTCGACGACCCGGTCGTTCAGCACCTTCACGTGGAGGTCGACGTGGGTCTCCCCCGGAACGGCGTCGTCCGTGGACGCCGAGACCGCCTCGCCCGGCACGGTGTCGTCCCCGGGCGCCGAGACCGCCTCGCTCGACTCGGCGTCGGCTTCCGATCCCGGTCCGGACGCGGCCGTGTCGGTCACGTCCGCCGGTTTGATCGGCGTTCTGTTAGTGATTTCTATTCGCCGTCGGCTGCGGAACGGTTTTGTCGCCGGTGGCCGTGGCTTGCGGTATGTCCCTGTGGAAGTGCGGCATCGACGGCTGCGCGGAGCGCTTCGAGGACGTCGAATCCGCGATCATCCACCAGACGGTCGAACACGACCGCCACGAGTGCACGGTCTGCGGCAGCATCGTCCCCGACGGCTACTTCGCGATCCGCCACGCCTTCGAGGAACACTCCCGCGCGGAGTACGTCCGCGCCTACGACGCCGACTCGACTGCCGTCCGCGTCCGCGAGGACATCAAGGCCGCCATCGAGGACGAGGCCGACCTCAGGGCCGTCGTCGAGGAACTCAAGCGCCGCGACGCGCTGTAACCGCCGCCCGCTCTGCCGTCAGTTTCGACGCCGCCGTCCGCCGCCCTCCGCTCGGCTGTCAGTTTCGATGCCGCCGTCCGCCGCCCCTCCGCTCGTGCCGTCGAGTCTGCCACGACCCGTCGGCGCTCGCACTCGACGAACAGCGAGCGCGCTCGCGGACGGCAACGCGGGCCACGCCACGATTCATGCGAAAAAACGGCGCCGCTCTGTGTCTAGGCGCTTCGCTCGCCTGTCAACGCTCGTCGCTGTCGAGGACGCGGATCTGGTCGCCGCGGACGGTGACCGGAATCGGGACGGTCGCCTCGTACAGTTCGACGGTGACCTGGTCTTTCGTCTCGTCGATCCGCTGGACGCGGGCCTTCTCGCCCTTGAACGGCCCGGCGATCAGTTCGACGATGTCGCCCTCGGCGATGCCTTCGACGTCGGGCGTCGGCGAGAGGAAGTGCTCGACCTCCGCCATCGACGATCGGCCGGCCTCGCCGCCGCTCTTGACGAGGCCGCGCGCGTGCGGGATCTCCTCGAGGACTCGCGTTATCACGGCGTCGTTGTCCGATTCCACCATCACGTAGCTCGTCAGCGAGTCCGGAGCCAACACCGCGTGGATCTCCGGCTCCTCGCGGTTCGCGATCATGTCGGCGACGGTTCGCTCCTGGCTGGCCGTCGTCTTCACCGAGAATATCGGCACGTCAGACACCTCCCGGGAGGAAGCTCATCACCGCGTAGATGAGAAAGCCGAGGAAGCCGACGAGAACGATGCCGGCACCGGCTATGAGACCGATCTGTGAGAACTCCTCCCACGAGGGGGTGCTGGCCAGCTTCAGCACCCGCACGTAGCTGGTCAGGTCGTACTTGACGTCCATCTTGCGTGTGGATAGTTCGCCGGGCTTTTTCTATCTATTGATACCGGGCCCGTCGGCGACGAGACAGCGATTCCGACGAGCGCGGCCGGCGCGACCGGCCGCGGCGGCGACGCGAACGGCGGTTCCGGCTCCTGAGAGTCGATGGATGTTCGGAGAGGACCGGCGGTGAGCTATTCGACGTAGTCGATCTCGGTGCCCTGCCCCTGCGGCGGCGCCTGCGGTTCCGGTTGGGGCTGCGGCTGAGCCTCGTCGTCGTCCGAGCGGCCGTAGATCTGCGGCGACTCGACGCCCGTGACGACGATCATCGTCCGCATCGTGCCGTCGATCTCCTCGTCGACGGAGGTGCCCCAGATGATGCGGGCGTCGGGGTCGATCCGGTCGTAGATCTCCTCGACGACGCCCTCGGCCTCCTCGATGCTCATGTCCGACCCGCCGGTGACGTTCACCAGCGCGGAGTTGGCTCCGGAGATGTCGACGTCCAAGAGGGGAGAACGGAGGGCGCTCTTGACCGAATCCTGCGCCTTCGATTCGGAGTCCGATTCGCCGAGCCCGATCATCGCGACGCCGCCGCGCTCCATCACGGTCTTCACGTCGGCGAAGTCCAGATTCACGAGGCCGGGCTTGGTGATGAGTTCGGTGATCCCCTTCACAGAGCGCATCAGCACCTCGTCGCTCACCTTGAACGCCTGCCGGACCGGCAGTTTGCCGACCGCGTCGAGCAGCCGGTCGTTCGGGACGACGATGACGGTGTCGGCGACGTCGCGGAGGCGTTCGAGGCCCGCTTCGGCGTTGGTTCGGCGGACCTCGCCCTCCGCGGTGAACGGCGTCGTGACGATCGCGATCGTGAGCGCGCCCGCTTCCCGGGCGGCCTTCGCGACGACCGGTGCCGAACCGGTCCCGGTTCCGCCGCCGAGACCGGCCGTGACGAACACCATATCCGAGCCGTCGATCGAGTCGTAGATCTCCTCTTGGGACTCCAGCGCCGCTTCCTCGCCCACCTGCGGGAGCGACCCCGCACCGCGGCCCTGCGTCTTTTGCTCGCCCATCAGGATCTTCGTGTCGGCCTCGATCTCGACGAGGTGTTGAACGTCGGTGTTGGCGGCGACGAGCGTCGCGCCCTCGATTCCCTCCTCGTGCATCCGGTTGACGGTGTTGCCGCCGGCGCCGCCGCAGCCGACGACGGTGATGTCGGTCTGTAGGTCGACGAGGACCTCCTCCAGTTCCTCGTCGGTCATCGTCCCGGTGCGGGGCATCTCCCCGCCCTCGGTTCCGTCGACGGTGTTCCCATCCCCCGTCTCCTCGGCCTCGTCAATCGCATCGTCGACGATGGAGTCCATAGTATGACCGTTCGTACCGAATACAGCCTCATTATTGTTCCCCCTTTCGTCTGACGGGCGTCTGACGCTGCGTGCGGTTTGCGGGCGGGATTCACGATATTCGGGGCCGCGACCGCGTTCACACCGGAAACCGAGCCGTCTCCTCGGCGGTGACCTCCTCGGGCGTCACCTCGTCGCCGTCGACCTCGACCGGCTCGCCCGACGACAACCGACCGAACGCCGGCCCCTCGGGGACGCCCGCGGCGGCCGCCGCTGCCGGATCGAACGCCTCCCGCGTCGCGACCACCTCGCCGTCGCCGCGCTCGACGTCGTCGTACTTCGCTTCGAGGACCGCGGCGACGGCGTCGACGAGCGCGTCGCGGGCGTCGCCGTCGACGACGGCGGCCCGCCCGCGCGGCTTTGTGCCCCCCTCGACCGTCTCGAACGCGATTGCGTGCGACTCGACGGCCTCGAACGCCGCGTCGCGGTTGATCCCCGACGCCTCCGCGAGGAGGTCATCGGGGAGGGAGACGACCTCGTAGGACGCCCCGAGACCGCCTTCGGTGTCGGCCGCTCCGACTGCCTCCGCGTCCGCTCCGAACCGTAGCCCGTCGTCGATCGACGCGAGGTCGCGTTCGAGCGACGCGGCGAGGTCGAGGGGGACGCCGGTGGTCTCGCGGAGGTACCGCTCCCCCACGACGCGGTGGCCGAGGTCCTCGACGACGGCTTCCAGATCCGGACGGTCGCCGACGACGAGCGCCCGCTCGGCCGCCGACCGCTCGAACGCGCGGGCGACGACGTCGGCGTTCGCCGACGGGTCCCCCATCGAGTTCAGGACCCAGTCGGCCCCGACGTGGCCGACGGCCCAGTCCGTCTCGCGGACGATCCGCTCGAACTGCGGCGCGTAGTGGCCGCCGCCGAACCCGACGATCTGTCGACGTCGTCCGGTCGACCCGGCGGCGGGTGCGCCGTCGGCGACGCCGGAGACCGACTCGGACGCGTCGGCGGCGACGCCCGAGAGTTCCAGCACGGCGCGGGCCACCGCCCGCGCGCCGTCGAGGTCCTCCCACTCGGACTCGCTGCTCCCGAGTTCGACGAACAGCGAGGGCGCGCCCACGTCGCTCGGGCCGTGGTGCGTGCACTCGATGCCGACCTCGTAGCCGTCGGGCGCGTGGCGGTCGAACGCCTCGACGACCGCGCGCTGGACGTTCGGGCAGGCGCGCGAGAGTTCGCCCGGCTCGCCCCCGTACTCCGCCGGGCCGAAGTTGCCGGTGAAGTGCGCCGTCAGGAGCGGCCCCGTCTCGCCCGCGTGCCGGGAGAGGAAGGCGACGAACTCGGGGCGTTCCGAGAACGCGTCGGCGACGCCGCCGAGTTCGAGGTGCCACTCGTCGAACTCGCGGAGCTCGAAGTCGCCGTGGCGGTAGTACGTCCCGCCGCCGTCGGCGTCGCTCCGCGTTGGGTCCTCGCGGCGCTCCCACTCCGCGAGCGACCGCAGCGCCTCCCCGATGTTGACCGATGCCGAGTCCGCGCGGCTGACGACCAGTCCGATCACGACCGGGAGTGGGCCCTTCTCGGTATAAAGAGTCTCGGAGCACGGACGTCCGTCGGCGGCGCCGCTCGACCGCCGTTCGTCGGCGACGCTACCCGAGCGCCGCGTCGGACTCGGCAGCGACCCCCGCAGTGGCGAATCCGAGCGGACGGCCCCGCATCAATCGGCCCGCTCGGGCTCCGGCAGCGGGGTCCCGCGGACGTTGGCGACGGTGTGCTTCGCGAGCAGGCGGAGGTCGCCGCGACGGCTGACGAGGAGGCCCGCCCCGAGGGCGATGTAGACCGCGGAGTAGGCGAGCAAGAGGTAGATCGAGTACTGCTCGGCGAGCGCCGCCGGGAACGTCTGGATGAGGACGAACTCGATGGCGACCTGCGAGACGAAGAGGACGAGAAGCGTCACCGCCTCGCGGACGCTGATCCGGAAGTTCACGAGGATGGCGAGCGCGAAGAAGCTCTGCGCCGCGGTGAGCCAGATCTCGGCGGCCTGCTTGAAGTCGAACGGGAGGACGCCGTACGCGCCGAGCGAGAGGCTGTAGACCACCGAGAGCGTCCCGATCAGGAGCGTCCACTGGTTCAGCTTCGAGGAGATGAGCGCGTTGAACGCGGCGGTCGAGCGCGCCTTGTTCACCAGGTAGGCGGTCACGATCAGCTCCGGGCTCTCGGAGGCCAGCGGCGCGATCCACTGGATCATGAAGAACTCGGGGATGCCGAACCGCAGTCCCAGCGACTCCAGGCCGTGGGCGAACGGCTCGACCGCGGTGAAGATCAGGAAGCCCGAGTAGACGAACAGCGCGAGGACAATCGGGACCCGGACGCCCCGCGGCTTCGCCTGGAAGTACGCGGGGACGCCGATCTGCTCGTCGTGGTCCTCGACGTCGCCGCGGATGATGATCGCGATGTAGGTGACGTACAACCCCACGAGAACGACCGTGTCGATGATGTCGATGCCGCCGTTGAGCGGGACGAAGAAGGCGAAGACCGTCGCGAGGAAGAGAAAGAGGATCTCCGTCGAGATGCTCGGGTCGAGTCTCACCGCGTCGCGGAACCGCCCCTCGCGGTTCACGACGCTCGTGTCCGCCCGCGACCCGGACGTGGCCTTGTAGATCGAGAACAGCGCGATCCCCGACCAGCCCAGGCCGATGAGGATGCGGTTCGCGCCGGTCATGTTCGCGACCGCGAGGTTCGCCTTCGACGGATCGGTCGCCGCCTGCCACGCGTAGAGCGCGTCGACGGCGTACTCCGGCGCGACCGCGAGCACGGCGAGGACGGCGATGGCGAACGCCCGCGGGACGTCCTTCTCGGCCGTCTCCGCGCCCCACGCCAGGAGGAACGACGCGCCGAGGACGGCGAGCCCGGCGACGCTCACGATAGTCAGCGGCGCGAACCCGTCGGACGCCCCCGTCGCCCACGAGACGACCCACGGGAGCGTCAGGAGGAGCGCTCCGCCCGCGGCGGTGAGCGGGTGGCGCAAGCGAGAAGTCATTGTCCGATGTGGCTCACTGACCGGCCTATCTCTTGCGGTTCGGTGCGAGCGGGCGGCGAGAGAGCGGTCCCGGACCGCTTCCCCGACCGGCGGGCGAGACTGGCCGCCGAACCACCATTTAATTCGCTCGCGGGGCGACGCGTTCGTATGCAGGTCTACGGACTCCTCGGCAACCCGGTCGAACACTCGCTGTCGCCGCCGATGCACGAGGCCGCCTACGAGGCGCTCGACGTCGACGCGCGCTACGTCACCTTCGAGCCCGACCGCGACGCCGCCGCCGACGCGGTGGCCGCCGCGGACACGCTCGGCATCGCGGGACTGAACGTCACGATCCCGTTCAAGCGGGACGTCCTCGACGCGGTCGACCTCGACGACGTCGCCCGGCGCGTCGGCGCGGTGAACACGATCGACTTCTCCGGCGAGACACCGACGGGGCACAACACCGACGTCGCCGGCGTCGAGCGGTCGTTCGCCCACCACGACGTCTCCATCGACGGCCGCGACGCCGTCCTCGTCGGTGCCGGCGGCGCGGGACGGGCGGCCGCGTTCGCCCTCGCCGACGCCGGCGCGTCGGTCCACGTCGCGAACCGCACGGTCGAACGGGCGGAGTCGCTCGCCGCCGACGTCCCCGGCGCGACCGCCGGCGGCCTCGACACGCTCGATCGGGTCGCCGACGCCGACCTCCTGGTCAACGCGACGAGCGTCGGGATGGAACCCGACGTCGACGAGACGCCGGTCCCGGCCGACCATCTCCACGGCGACCTCGCGGTCCTCGACGCCGTCTACACGCCGATCGAGACCCGGCTCCTGCGAGAGGCCGCGGCGGCGGGTGCGACCACTATCGACGGGGCCTGGATGCTGCTGTTCCAGGGCGTCCAGGCGTTCGAGCTGTGGACCGGACGGGACGGCCCCGTCGACGCGATGAACGAGGCGCTCCGGGCGGAACTCGACTAGCGGAGGTGCCGCACCGGCTGGGAGCGAACACGGAAGACGACTCGGTCGTCGGCGTCGGTACTCAACTGTCGGCGTCGGCGTTTAGTGGTCGATGTCGGTACTCAATCATCGACGTCGGCGTTCAGTGGTCGGCGTCGGTACTCGATCATTGATTTCGACGTTCAGTCGTCGGCGTCGGACTCGACCTCCGTCCGCGAGGCCCGCCGACTGGCGCGTTCGACGAACTCGTCGGGGAGTTCGTCGATCTCCCCCGCCTGCACGCCCCACAGGTGTGCGTAGAGGCCGTCGTTCGCGATCAGTTCGTCGTGAGTACCCCGCTCGACGATTCGGCCGTCCTCCAGGACGACGATCCCGTCGGCGTCCTTGATCGTCGAGAGGCGATGTGCGATACTGAACGTCGTGCGGTCCTCGGTCAGGCGGTCCAGCGACCGCTGGATGAGCATCTCCGTCTCGGTGTCGACGTCGGAGGTCGCCTCGTCGAGCACGAGGATGTCGGGGTCGCGGAGGACCGCGCGGGCGATCGAGAGCCGCTGGCGCTGGCCGCCCGAGAGCTTCACGCCGCGCTCGCCGATCTCGGTGTCGTAGCCGTCGGGGAGGTTCGTGATGAACTCGTGGGCCTCGGCGGCCTTCGCGGCCTCGACGACCTCCTCGTGAGTCGCGCCGAACGTCCCGTAGCGGATGTTCTCCTCGACCGTGCCGTAGAACATAAACGTGTCCTGGCTGACGTACCCGATCGACCGCCGGAGGCTCGGCACCGTCACGTCGCGGATGTCGGTGCCGTCGATCGAGATCGAGCCCTCGTCCACGTCGTACATCCGGAGGAGGAGTTTGAGCACCGTCGACTTCCCCGCGCCCGTGGGACCGACGAGCGCGAGCGTCTCGCCGCCCTCGACGGTGAACGAGACGTCCTCGATTATCGTCTCGTCCTCGTCGTAGCCGAAGTGCACGTCGTCGTAGACGACGCGTCCCTCCTCGACGACGAGGTCCTCGGCGTCGGGGTCCTCGGCGATCTGGGCGGGTTCGTCCATCAGCCCGAAGATGCGGGCGGCGGAGGCGTACGCGCGCTGGTACATATTGATGATCTGTCCGAACTGCGCCATCGGCCAGATGAACCGCTGGGTGAGGAGGATGAAGCCGACGAACTCCCCGGGGGTCAGCCGCCCGGTGAAAAACAGCGGCGCGCTGCCGGTCTGCTGGTAGGTCAGGACCCAGATTCCGCCGAGGAAGAAGGTGAGGATGAACCCGATCCCCGAGAGGAGTCGCAGGCCCGGGAAGAACTTGATCCGCGTGCCGATCGCGTCCCAGTTGGCGTCGAAGTACTCCTGGGAGACGTCGTCGACGCGGTCGGACTCGAAGTCCTCGGTGTTCGAGGACTTGATCACCTGGATGCCGCCGAGGTTGTTCTCCAGCCGGGAGTTCAGCTGTCCCACGGAGGAGCGCACGTCGGCGTACTTCGGCTGGATCGTTCTGACGAACCGGTAGGTGAAGTAGCCGATCAGCGGGACGACCGTCAGCGTGACGACCGCCAGTTGCCAGTTCCAGTAGAGGAGGATCGCGGCGATGCCGAGCACCATCACGCCGAGGCGGAACGCCGAGTTCATCCCGTCGTTGAGAAAGCGCTCTAATCTGTTCACGTCGTTCGAGAGGATCGACATCATCTCGCCGGTCTGCTTGTCGGCGAAGAAGTCCATATTCAGCCGCTGCATCTTGTCGTAGGTGTCGGTCCGGACCGCGTGCTGGATGTGCTGGGCGAAGGAGTTCCACCCCCAGTTCCGCGTCCAGTGGAACGCCGCCCCGCCGAAGAAGGCGAGCACGATCAGTCCCACCGAGAGGAAGAGCTGTTCGGCCCCCGTCGCCGGCAGCCACGCGTCGGGGACGATCCACAGCGAGAACGGCCGCTCGTCGAAGAAGATCGAGTCGACTGCGACCGTCAGGAGGACCGGCGGGAGGAGGTCGAGCAGGCGAGCGACGACGCTGGACGTCAGCCCGACGACGAAGGCGAACGCGTTCTCCCGGCCGTACTCGTCGAAGAGCCGCCGCATCGGGTTCTCCGCGCGCTCGCGCTGGCGCTCGAAGGGGTCGTCCTCCCGGAGGGGACTGTCCATCACCGTGTCTCAGGCCTCGTCGGTACTAAAGGGTTCCATCGAAGCAGGCCGTGCGAGCGGGCCGATCCGTCTGTTCGAGCGACACGATCACCTGCCCACGGCTACACCGATCGCTCCTCTATCGCGGGATCGATGCCGGCGTCGTCGAGGTCCTCGCGGATGCGCCTCCGGAGCGGGTCCGGGACGGTGTCGCGGCCGACGGGGACGGCGGTCTCGCCGTCGCCCTTCACCTTCCAGTAGAGGACGCACTCGGAGGGCCCGTAGAACTCGATGCTGTAGCGATCGCCCGCGCCGCGGTAGTGCGCCCGGGCGGCGTACTCCTCGGCGTGCCAGCCGTCGAGGACATCGAGGGCGTCGACCGCGGCGGTCTGGTCGCTCATACGTCGCGAGACGCGCGCGTGGACCCTCGGGCTTTCGGTTTCGGGACGGTCTCACGACCCGTTCGACGGCGGCCCCCATTCGCCGTCGATTCGGACCCGATCGCCGACCTCGATGCCGTGGTCGTCGGTGTAGTTGTACGGCACTTCGAGGACGTACCTCCCGCGGCCGCGGTAGCGTTCGAGGTCGTCGCCGGACGTCCCCTCCGACGGGAGTTCCGCGCGGTGAATCGTCGTGATCCTCCCCTCGGCGTCGACGAAGACGATGTCGATCGGGAACGCCATCTCGCGCATCACGTAGGCGTACTCGTCCTCCTCGTCGTGGACGAACAGCATTCCCTCGTCCGGGCCGAGGGAGTCGGTGTCGCTGAGCCCGGTGTAGCGCTTCGACCGCGTGTCGGCGACGCGGACGGTCACCGTCGCCAACGGTTCGCCGTCCTCGGCATCGACGACGTCCACCGTCGTTCGCTCGTACTCGCCGGTCGGGAGGAGCCCCGGATTTATCGCGACCGCGACGATGCCGACCGCCAGGAGGAGGGCGACGGCGAGGACGGCGGCCCCGAGTCGCGACCGATCGACCATACCCCGCAGTTCGGACGCGCGGAGGTAAGGATTCCGCCGTTCGGGATTGGAAACCGTTTTACCCGCGTGCGGATTTCTACGACGTGCGGGCTCGTGGTCTAGTGGTTATGACGCTTCCCTTACAAGGAAGAGATCGGTGGTTCGAATCCGCCCGAGCCCATACGAATCACGCACGGTTCCTAAGGCACCGATTTCATCGCGTAGAAGCGATGTAGCCCAATTTTCCCAATTTTTGTCCGCGTAGCGACGCGGTTCGATTTTCCCGAACCCAATCGGTTGTCGACTGGCCCTCGCCTCCGTCTGGGGTTCTGCGTTATCCGACCGCGCGCTGGCGTATCAAGGTATCGGCTAGGTAGTGTTCAGGTTAGCTGCCTGGACGGCGAACACTTGGTTTCTAGAGCGAGGAATTGCCTATGAGTGCCGAGGTCGACCAATTACCGAGTTGCGTGAGTCACGGAGGAGTCGTCTCCTCGACTGCATCTGCGAAGTCGTCGAGGAACGCAGCGTCGTACTCTTCGTCGACGTGGTTGACGTTCCACAGTCCCGATTTGCGGATCTTCTCGCTTCGACTGTGGTTACCGAGCCAACCATCTGAACGAGCATCGACGGCCTCTCGCTGGTAGTTACTCAGGAGCGCGATCGTGTTCTGCTCGATATACGCTCGCCGGCTCTCGGCGCTCGGTTCGTCGTCGACGTTCAGCCAGAGGAACGGCAGGTCCCGGATGTAGTCGCTCACTCGGCGCTCCAACTCCAATTCCCTGCGTCGTCGGTCCCGTTTCGCGCTCGACCCTTCCCCCCAGTGGGGATACTCATCATCCAGGGAATCACGCGCCAGGAAGGCCTCACCGACTCGTTTCCGGAAGACGGAGCCTCGATGGTTCCCGCCACCTTCGTAGGTTCCCCGATTTGCTCCGCGATGCGTTCTGAGTCGGTCCCAGAGTGAAGTTCTGCTTCCCTCGGAGACAGCGTGAGTCCCGATACGAGTAATTCGAAGTTGGTCGCCGGCGTCGGCGCGTTCGTCAGATGCAAAGAAGAAGTAGACGCCTCGGTCGGGCCAATCCATATAGCCGGTGCAGTCCTTGAGCTTCTGTTTTCCGCCGACTGTCTGCTCTAATTCGTCAAGGAGTGCATAGAGCCGGTCAATATCCTCACGTCGTGCCATCGTTGTCTCTTAACATATGCTACTCCGGTACGTCCACAAAGAGTTTCGTTCTCTGAGTAGTCATTCGAAACAAGAATACACCAATGGGAACTGATGTTCTCGTTATTTCGCCTTGCTCCGGAACGAAGCGATTTGATGCCGTTATCGGCCCCGAAGAGATAGATTCGCGGGAGCGGACAGAGTTACTGAAAGAGTATCCCGGTGCTGTCGCTTCGGCGGCTGAGATGTACACGGGACGCGAACACGAACATATCGAATCAGCTGTACAACAGCTTTCGAAGTTCGCCAATGTGGATTGGCGTATCATCTCTGCCGGGTTTGGTGTCCTCTCTGCTGGAACAGAGATTCCGCCCTATGAATGTACATTCAACGAGATTGAGCAGGTTCGTCAACGGGCAGAACGGATGAACCTCGACGTAGATGCGATGACCAACAACGAGTTAGTAGCGGCTGTTGGCCGGGAGAAGAATATCCCTCAGGACCTCCGGCAAATCCTTGCCAAGGGCTACCACTTGGTCTTCGTCGTATTAGGGAGCAAGTATCTGATTGCTGCTCAGGACGCGTTGACCTCGATACCGAAAGAGACGACAGCATTCGCGTTCGCGTCCAAGGGAAGCAAGGAATTCATCGGAGACTGTTATTGGATTCCTGCAACTGAGGCGGAGCGGAGTAATTTTGGCACGACGTGGCTTGAATTGCGGGGACGAGAACTACTCACATTAACAAAAAATCTCGAATCTGCAGAGCGTATTAAACGAATAAAGACGAATCCCGAGGAGGCACGAGAACTGAGTATTTCGGCCTAGATTGGTATTCAGTATAGCTCCAGATACAAAGGGAAGTAATTAGTTATGTACGGATACAGTATAGAGAAATGTCGCATACTGCTCGGAGATTTACGGAGCAGGCGATACCCGTAGGTCAATTTTTTAAAACAATAGCAAACGGATATTATTGGGCCTATGAGTATGGTCGAGACCAGAATATGGGCCTGGACAACTCTGTTGCACCGACCTCTGAAATCAATTCAGATGAGCAGAGCGTCTGGGGTTTGAATTTAGCTGAGGCAAGTAACGATAGTGACGTTGAACGGCTGAAGGAGCACATTATTTATGCAACTCTTGAATTCGCTGTGGAAAATCGAGGTCAACTTCTGGGGTTTTTTCGCAATCGCTCTGGTTCAGATAGAATCTATGCCGAGAAAGCTTTCCGGAATTTGACTAATGCTTGGAGGGATGAATATTGTTTGAGTGACCCGGTTGATGCTGGACCCGAAGAGAGGATGAAAACTGCTGAATGGCGAATCACGATGTGCTATTACGCACTATACAAGTCTGCCTCAGCAATCATCCGTACTAAAGATGATTCTGAGTTATCCAATTCGCATCAAGCTACGTTAAGAAAACACTCTAATCAGTTTATGTCCTCACGAACCCGTGGTCTTTATGGGTATCCGTTTAATTTTGCTCCCTCTTCTGGGCAATTCTTCGACTTCAGGAAACCATTTCCGTACTTTATTGGCGTTGAAGACGAAGAATGGATTCCTGAAATCCGTAATCAGCGTGAGGAAAAATATTCAAATCACTATGAGCGTCAGATGAATGCGGTATATAGCAAAGCAAAAAATATCAGCACATGGGATAATGGGCGTGACACCTCTACTTTCTACCACGTATTCAAGCTACTCCGAGAATGGGCCAACTACGAACATGGCGGAATATTCAGCCGGCTGTACGGGCCGGGCTACATCAAGTTCATCGACAGGGCAGTCCGACTGTTAGCCTACTCTGCAATCTCTACTGCAGAAGTCGCACTCATTTGCGCGTTTGGTATTGATAAGTTTGGGCGAGAGCTTAGGTACTATCAGGAGTCCTGTGAAGAAGGTGTTTCAGAAGGTGCTGCTCACGTAGCAGACCGATATAAAATATACCAACGGGCATTGGATGACTTCTGATACAATAGCGTCCAGATGAAATTAGTTGAAGTATCAGACCAATCTACAGGATCAATAAACCGTCCTTAGTATCGACTTTACAGGTCAAACTGTTTCACCACATATCAAATGGTGGATGAAATCTGTTTAAATAGGTCCGGCAGAAGCCACAATACAAGGACAAGAATGCCCGCCGACCATCAAAAAACCAGATCTCAGCTCACAAGATTCTTCTTCCAAGTTCTAAGCTCGGCCACCCAGCTCCGAAATCAGGTTATCGGAACGATCACTCTTACTGCTCTCTTGGTTGCAATCTTCCAAGCAGAAATGATCGCCGCCAACGCCCTGGACTACTCCACATCACGGGCACTGCTTACATCGCTTTCCAGAGAAGCGAAGATCTTCCTCGCCGCAACAATTGGGCCGTTCATCCACCAAGGACCAAGACACCTGACCGATAATCTCGGCGTCCTCCTCGTCGCTGGGACCTATCTAGAATACCAGTACGACCGCAGCTTCCTCTACACCTTCTACCTTGGAGTCGGATACCTCGCTGCCTGGGCACCACTGGCAATAGGATCTGTAGGATCAGTCGGAGCAAGCGGAGCCACATTCGGCCTCACATCCTGGCTGCTCGTCCACTCCATCAGCCGATTGCTGGAGGTGGGATACGACAGGGTGCTCGACCTGAGAACTCTCCACGCGGCTGCCGTCTTCTTCGGCTTGGTCAAAGCTCGAGAAACAGTTGTAATCCTTGGAATGGTGTCCGGTGCTGACGACGTCACCCACTTCCTAGGTGCCTTCATCGGACTACTCCTCGGACTGAAGTTCGTACTAGACTACCACGACATCCAACTCCTCGATCTGTAATAACCCAAGGCAAAATCTCTTCCTTACCGTACAATGGGTTCACCGTACAGTTTTCCTTATATTTCACTTTCACTTCGCTTAGATGAACTATTAGAGAGTAGACGTGCTACACTCAAACACGCCAGCCGCCCATTCAGATATGCCCACCTTCGATGTAGAACAAGAGCGGATCACTGTCTTTGAGTTCGGCCAGACGTACCTGTTCAAACAGTACTTCGATAAAGATGACCTCTTCCAGCAACTCGACAAATACTATGACTCTGACAAGTACCGGTTCGAAGTGCCGGGAGAAGAGCTATCGGAAGTGAGACAAATCTTGAATAATTTCTTCTACGACCTGGAGGTCGCTGACCAACCACAGGAATACTGCGTTGTCCAAAACAAGAAGGTAGATTCATCAGACATACTCAGAAACTCACTAGCACATCAACGCAGAAAGAACTACGATATCTTCCTGATGAAGGACGAGATATCAGTTCGACAGGCAATCGAAAAAGGTGCGTCATCACTCAAAAAAACAGACCTCGATATGGTGAGTATACAATGGAAAATCGACGGATCGTAGTGGAACCGGTGGGTGCCGCAACGGTAGATACAAGTGGCTTCTATGAGGGAACTATAAACAAGAGTCTAAGTAATGAGTACTGACAATCTCGACGTTTCAAATACGGGTCAGGAGAAAGGTGAGTCCGTATTCGACAGTCGCTCTCTCGAGGATATCTATGAGGAAATTCGGGAAGCCTATCTCGCGGACGAGCGTCCTTGGGTAATCGGGTACAGCGGCGGTAAAGACTCGACCACCGCCCTACAACTCATCTGGTACGCTATCAAAGAAATCCCAGATGAGCAGCAAACTAAACCTATACACGTCATCTCTAGCGACACACTCGTTGAAACTCCCAAGATTGTAAACCACATCACCAGTACACTTGAAAACATCAACGAATACGCCGAGAAAGAAGATCTTCCCTTCGAAGCCCACAAAGTAACCCCGAAGGTTGACGACTCATTCTGGGTCAACCTAATCGGTCGAGGCTACCCAGCACCCAACCAGACCTTCCGCTGGTGTACCGAACGCCTAAAAATCGACCCAGCTGACCGCTTCATCGAGAACAAAGTCTCAGAACACGGCGAAGTAATCGTCGTCCTCGGAGTCCGAAAAGCAGAAAGTGCAACGAGAGAGCAGGTTATGGATCTGCACAGCATCGACGGCAGCATCCTCTCCCGCCACAACAAATTCGCCAACGCCTTCGTCTACACACCAATCGAAGACTGGATCGTCGACGACGTCTGGTCCTACCTCCTCCAAGTCGAATGTCCCTGGGGCAAGGAAAACCGCGACCTCGCAGCCCTGTACCAAGAGGCCGACGACGAATGCCCGATGGTCATCGACACAAAAACACCGTCCTGCGGTAACAGCCGATTCGGTTGCTGGACCTGCACCGTCGTCTCCGAAGACAAGGCGATGCAGAATATGATCGACGAAGGCGATGAGTGGATGGAACCACTCCTCGAGTTCCGAGACTTCCTGAAATCTACTCAAGACCCTGACGAGAAACCAAAATACAGGCAGGTCAAAGGCCGGCAACACGGCTACGTCAAAACCAAAACCAACGGCGACAACGGGATCATCCCCCGAGCCCACAAGTTTGAGTTCTGCAAAGACCTACTGAGAAAGCTGCTGGAAACCCAGAAAGAGGTCAACGAACAGATCCCGGACGACGAAGAGATGGATCTGATCCGGGATGAGGAACTACGGGAAATCCGCCGGATTTGGAGAGAGGAACGAGCAGACTGGGAAGACTCCGTTCCCAAAATCTACAGAGAGGCGATGGAAGAGGACATCGGCTGGGTCCAAGACGACTACGGAGCGTTCGGAGAAACTGAAGCTAAACTGCTCAAAGAAATCGCAGACAAGCACGACGTTCCTCCCGAACTGGTGCAGCGCCTCCTGGACACTGAGCTTCAGCACCATGGTATGAAGCGCCGGGCCTCTATCTACAACGAGATTGACAAGGTTATGCGAGAGGACTGGCGTCCGATGGAAGAGATCGTAGCTGATATCGAAGGCGAAGAGAACGTTGAAAACTGGCAGTATACGTCTGAGTCGCAGACCTGATCCCCCACCTCTCATCAATGAAACTGACAAAGCTGGTCATCAACGATTTCGGACCATATCGCGGCAGAAACGAGTTCCAACTTTCTACCTCACAGGAATCCCCGATCATCCTTTTCGGCGGTTCAAACGGAGCCGGGAAAACCACCCTGTTCCGAGGAATCCAGATCTGTCTACACGGTCGAAGCGCGTTAGGTCGACGAGTCAGCGAATCGGACTACAAAGAACACATCAGAGGGAAACTCCACGAATACTCGGACCACTCTGCTGATGAAGCATCGATCCGCCTCGAATTTGAGTACGCCTACATGGGCGAGGTCGACCACTACAGCGTAGAACGATCTTGGCGCGACCGCGGCAAGAGCATCGTCGAGAACCTTGAGGTACGGCGAAACGGAAAACTTCCGTCCGACCTAGACAAAGACCAGTGGGAAGACTTCCTGAAAGAGCTGATCCCGCCGGGAGTATCCCAACTATTCTTCTTCGACGGGGAGAAAGTCCAAGAGCTGGCTACCGCTATCGAAGATGACGAAAGCTTCGAGGACTCACTCTTCTCCCTGCTCGGCCTCGATCTCGTTGACCGACTTGACGCTGACCTCTCCATCTACCGCTCCAGAAAACTCGACGAAAGCGGTCTTGAAGGCCTCAACGATGAGATCAAAGAGCTCCGTAAAGAAAAAGAAGAACTGGAAAACCGCCGTCAGGAGCTAAAAGATGAAAAAGAGGACAAAGAAGGCCGCCTTGCTGAACTGGAAACAGAGATTGACAGCAAGGAAGCAGATATCGCCCAAGAGGGAGGTGCCTACGCCGACAAACGCGAAGAGCTGAAAGAACGTAGAGCAGAACTCAACGCGAAAATCGAGAACGTCGAAGAAGACATCCGTGAAATCGCCACCGATGCATACCCCTTCGCACTAGCACCTGACCTCTGCAAAAGCGTAGTTAACCGGTTGAAAGAAGAAAGCGAGAAGCAGGAAACTGCTGCCGCCCGCGAACGACTGGACAGCGAACTTGACGAAGCACTGAATGGCGAAGTCTTCAGTGACCTTGATGTCCCTGACGACCAAGCTGAAGAGATCAAGACGCGACTTCAGTCAGAGATCAAGAACCGATTCCAAGTCGACGATGAGGACACTCAACTCCTCCACCAATTCTCTGAATCCCAGCGCCGAGAGATGTATGGTGTCGTCGACCAAGCACTGAACGAAGTACCTGAAAACCTCGGCTCCAAATCCAGTGAACTCGAGAGCATGGTTCGAGAGCTGCAGGATATCGAATCACAGCTCGGACGTGCTCCCGAAGAAGAGGACATCTCCCCTCTAATCGAAGAACTGAACGAACTGATAGAAGAGAAAGAATCCCTCAAATCCGATCTCGAGGATATCGAAGAGGAACTGAGTACACTCGAAACCCGGACCTCCCGCCTTGGGAACCAAATCGACAACAAACTCGACCGTAAGGAAGACGAGGAAACCATTTCAGAACGGGCTGACCTTGCCTCCGACGTTCAAGATGTTCTGAGCGAATACCGGGAAGACCTGGCTAAGGAAAAACTCCGAAATCTGGAGGACGCCCTTACTGAACGATATCTTGCCCTGTCTAACAAGAGCGACTTCTACGAAGGTATCGAAGTCGACGAAGAAGAACTCAACATTCAGGTCAAAACCAAACACGGGAACCACAAACCCCAGTCGGAACTCTCCGCCGGCGAACGCCAGATCTTCGCAACTGCTCTGCTCTGGGCACTGGCAGAGATCTCTGGCAGACCACTTCCTTTCATCGTCGACACTCCGCTCGGACGCCTCGACAAAGCACACCGAGAAAACCTCGTGGAGAACTTCTTCCCGGAAGCAGCACACCAAGTCCTAGTCTTCTCCACCGACACGGAAATCGACGACGAATACTACGACCAGCTGAACGACGACGTTACTCAGTCCTACCACCTGGACTACAACCAGCAAGAAGGCTACACGTCCGTCAGTCGAGGTTACTTCTGGTCAAGCCCTGACCAAGCCGAGGAAATCGACTTAGAAGGTGTTCCCCAATGAGCAAAGAGTTCAACCGGATCCAGATCGGGACAGACGCCACGAATCGGCTACGAATGCTGAAAGGGAATACCGGACTCACACCGAACTACCTCTGCAGAATCGGCCTCTGCTACTCCCTGAACGAACCACGGCCGCCAAACCCACAGGAATACGATAACGACGGTCAGACGTTCAACCGGTACACCCTACTGGGAGAACACGACGCACTCTATATGGCCCTCCTGAAAGAGCGGCTGATTCAGGAGGACAAAGACCCGGAGGAAGATCTATACGACGAGTTCGTAGCCCATCTGAACCGTGGAGTGATCCGTGTTCACGGAAACATCAGCGACCTCAGCGACTTCCAAGCCTTGATCCCCAATAGCTTGAAAGAAGATACCGATGTGGAACCGGATAGTGGGCTACCATGACTCCGGCTCTTGACGACGCGGTGTACCTCGATCATCACGCCACTACACCGGTAGATGAGCGGGTAGCCGAAGAGATGACGCCGTACCTCACGGAGAACTTCGGAAACCCAGCCAGCGACGATCATCTCTACGGAGCCAAAGCAAAGGAAGGCGTCGAACAGGCCAGGGAACAGATCTCGGAGGTGCTCAACTGTCGAAAGGAAGAAATCATCTTCACAAGCGGCGCAACAGAGTCCGACAACTTAGCTACCAAGGGCGTCGCTGACTACGCTGAGAGAAAAGACAAAGGCAACCACATCATCACCGGAGAAACCGAGCACGAAGCTGTTCTCGAAGCCTGTGAGGTGTTAGAAGAACGTGGCTTCGACGTTACCTACCTCCCCGTCGACGAAAACGGACTGATCAACCCTGATGACGTGGAAGAGGCCATCCGAGACGATACACTCCTGATCTCGATAATGGCCGCCAACAACGAGATCGGAACTATCGCACCTCTCAAAGAAATCGGGAAAGTCGCCAAAGACAACGAGGTCTTCTTCCACACTGACGCAGTCCAAGCAGTGGGCTACGTCCCCATCGACGTCGAAGAGATGGGGATTGACCTGATGTCGATCTCTGCCCACAAGATCTACGGACCAAAAGGCATCGGAGCTCTCTATGTCCGCCGACGCAACCCCAAAGTCAAACTCGACCCACTCATCCACGGCGGTGGCCACGAACGAGGCTGGCGCTCCGGCACCCTGAATGTCCCCTCCATTGTCGGACTTGGGAAGGCTGTACAGCTGGCCGACAAAGAGATGGATGAACGCCGTCAGCACGTCGACGAACTCACGTCCTATATGTGGGACCGCTTCAACAGCAAACTCGACGATGTCGTGCTCAACGGCCACCCGGAGAAGCGGATCCCCAACAACCTGAACGTCAGCTTCCTCGGCGTCGAAAACAAAGCTCTCGTTCAGAATCTACAACCAGAGCTAGCCGTCTCAGCCGGCTCAGCCTGTACAACCGGCAAGGTCGAAGCCTCACACGTACTCCAAGCCATAGGCGGCGACGAAGAACGCTGGCACTCAGCAGTCCGGTTCGGCCTTGGGAAAGACAACACCAAGGAAGAAATCGAGCACGCCACAGATCAGGTTATTCAGAGCGTCTCCCGCCTGCGGAAGCTACAAATAAGCTGACAAACATTCCTACACATATCCAAGCAATGGGTGACGGAACAACTTCTGAGCAGACCGAGGAAGAAAAACAAGGTCTTAGAGTTCTTTCCCTCCAAAACAGCTATCGGTCGGGTAACGACGATATCCTGAACGATTTCTACATCCCCTGCCTTAGAAATGCGAACCAATACGACCGGGCAGCTGGCTACTTTGACAGCAAATCACTAGTCCTCGCAGCTCAGGGGATATCCAAACTGGTTCTGAACGATGGTAAAATGCGGCTGATCGTCAGCCCTCGTCTCAAACCCGAAGACATCGAAGTACTGGAGCAAGCCTCAGAACCAGAAACCGATCTCGACGAGAACGAAGTCATAGAGAACGCCCTCCACCGAGGGCTTTCAACTGAACAATTCGAGGACTACCTGAAACGGGATCGTTTCAAATGCCTCGCCTGGATGCTCGAAGAAGAGATGCTGGAAATCCGTATTGCCTATATGACCGATGCGGATGATCTCAACCCGTTCAGCCACTACCACGAGAAATTGGGAGTTTTTTCAGACGACCACGGTAACCAGGTGGCCTTCTTTGGTTCCATCAACGAGACCGAATTAGCTTGGACAGACAACTTCGAGTCCTTCGACGTCTACACCAACTGGTGGCCTGGCCTCGACATGCGGACCTCCGAGAAACGGGAATCCTTCAACAAACTTTGGAACAACGAGGAATCCCGAGTAACCGTCAAAGAGCTACCTGACGCAGTAGAATCTGGGCTGAAAGAACACAGTCCAGAAACCGTCGATGGTCGTCCAGACCTCGAGCTGTTCAACAAGGAGGACACCGGGGAAAGCGAAGAAGAGGAAATCCCGCTCTGGGAACACCAGGAACAATCCATAGACGAATGGATCGCAAACGACTATCACGGTATCTTCGCATTAGCGACTGGGACTGGAAAGACCCGAGCTGCAATAGCGGCCGCCAATCTCGATGCCGACAATAGAGTAACTCTGGTCGTTGTCCCCACAACCACTCTACTCAATCAATGGAAAGAGGACATCGAAGAGTTGATCGAAGATTCCGAAATCCTCGTCTGCAGCGGAGAAACGGACTGGCGACAAGAGATGCTTGGCCTGGTCAATCCATACCGAACCGAAAGCACGGATGTAATCCACGACCGGCCTAAGCAGTTCATTCTAACGACAATCCACACAGCAGTCGGAGACGCATTCCGAAGCTTCCTCCGCGGAGTCCCCCCCAACCGCCTGCAAATAGTCGCTGACGAAGTCCACCGATACGGAGCAGACACCTTCAGCCAACTCTTCGAAATAGACGCAGGACGACGTATCGGCCTCTCCGCGACTCCTGAACGCAGATTCGACGACGCAGGCAACCGGAAGATTATGAACTACTTTGACGATATCATCTTCCGGTTCGAAACCGCCGAAGCCATCGAGAACAACTACCTATCCAGCTACGACTACTACCCCATAATCTGCGATCTCAACGAGGAAGAATACGAGAGATACAAAAGCTACAGCCAGCGAATCGGCCAAGTCACCAGCGAACTAAACAGCAACAACCCGAGTAAGTCGGTTCAAAAACTTAGGGAGAAACAAGAACGACTCTCCAGAGATAGGGCCAAGATTCTGAAGAAAGCAGAGAACAAGCCTCACCGATTCGGTCGCTTCCTTGAGACATACCATCCCACCCCTGCCATCATCTTCTGCGAGGACAATCAGCAGGTTGACCAAATCAAAGACCAGCTGAACCGGAAGAAGGGCGAGGACTCCTACGCAGTGTTCGTCTCCGATATGGACGATGACAAGAAAGCCAGTGCCTTCCACCAGTTCAATAATGGGATGGTAGACTACCTGCTGGCAATTAACTGCCTGGATGAAGGGGTAGATGTACCCGATTGTCCGACAGCGATTATCATCGCCAGTTCAAGTAATGAGAGACAATTCATTCAACGACGGGGACGTGTTCTTCGAAAAAGTGAAGATAAATCGAAAGCATCGGTCTATGATATGATCACGTTGCCTGGCCTCATCGCAGAGCAGGGTAACAACATGGCCAGGGAATTTGTGAAGAAGGAACTCCATCGAAGTCGAGTTCTTATGGACTCTGCCGACAATCAAGAAAAGATCCGACAGATGCTTAGAGAACAACTTGAGCCGTACGGACTGGGGCATCTAGCACTAATATGAGTACTGACGAAGAGGAAATCGACCCAGAGATTGAGAAACTAATCGCTGAACAGGCCGACGAGCGGAATATCCCTGAGGGTTTACTGAAAGAGATCTACGTCCTCGAAAAAGAAATGGTGACGATGGACCGGAGGGCGGGGCTTCCATCGGAATTAAGACAGATACTAGAGAACTACGTCGACAACGGGTGGAGTATGGAGGATTAGCACTATGAAAGTTCAGAAAGCGATTATCAAGAACTTTATGCCCTTCTACAAGGAGGTCACCGTCGACCTCCAAACCAGCAGTGACTCTCCTCTAATCCTTATGGGAGCGAAAAACGACCGAGGGAAGACTGCGTTTTTCACTGCGATGCGTTTCTGCCTTTACGGATTCGAGGGCGGTAACGCAGAGAAATCAGAGAAACGCCGGCAAGCAATCAACCGGAAAGCCGCAAAAGAAGGATTAGGAGAAGCCAGCGTCACTCTCGAATTCACCCATAACCAGAACGTCTACGAAATTGAGCGGGTTATCGAGTTCGACCAAGTCGATGACCCTGATCAGCGGGATTGGAACTCCTGCTACGTCAACGTCAAAAAGCCCAGCGTCAGCGAAGGCAAGGAAACAGTAATCGATCAGGCACCGAACGAAGACCCTGCCAAGAAGTACAACCGGTTCATCAATGGCATCCTCCCAGAAAGCGCCTCAGATTTCTTCTTCTTCGACGGCGAGGAACTCGACCGATACGCCGGATCCTACAATGACTCCGAAGCCGATGTCCGAGAAGCAATTGAAACTGTTCTCGGGATTCGGGAGATTCAGAACGCGATTCACGACCTCAGGGATGATGGGAAGGACTACTACCAGGATGAATGGAAGGACAAAGCAGAGGACGTAGAGGAACTGCAAGGCCTTTCAGAGGATATCAGTAGCGTCAAGAGCGACATCGAGGCGAAGAAGACCGAGAAGGACTCAGCCGAAACCGAACTTCGCCAGAAGGAGAAACGCCGCAGTCAAATCGAAGATGATCTTGCAGAAGCCTCTGGTGTAGCCGGCAAACAGGATCGAGTTAACGAAATCAAAGAAGAAATCGAAGGCACCGATCAAGAAGACGGGCTACAGGACAAACTGGACGAGAAACGTGGGGAACGCCGTGAACTCCACTCCCGTCTCGGCCCACTAATGATCGGTATCGGTGCAAAACACACCATCGATAACTACGATGTCTCCATCGTCTCCGGGATGGAAGATACCATTGAGTACCTTATTGGCCGGGACAACTGCCTCTGCGGAGCCGATATCGATGAAGAAGCCGAGGAGACCTTAGAACACACTCTTGAACAGCTGCGGAACGACGAGATGAGTACCATCTCCGAACTCCAAGGATTCGCCTCAGACCACCTTGAGTGTCTCACCTCTGGCGACTACCCAGAGAACCTGAACGTCAACCAGGCTAAGAGCGAGTACGTCTCCATTCAAGAGGATATCGAGAGCCTGAAAGAGGATATCACCGCCCTCAAAGACGAAAAAGAATCTCTGGAAGACGATATCGAGAAAGCAACCGTCACTGCCAAAGAAGCTGAATCTCTGCGAGACATGAAGGAGACTCTCGACGAAGAGATCGGCGGTCTGAAGACCACAATCGATACCCTGGAAGACGATATCAGCGAGCTTGAGGAAGAGAAGCGAGAATTGGAACAGACAGTCAACTCGATGGAAGCCGCCGACGAAGAGGAACAGCGCTACCGCACCCTGATGAAACTCTCCGACGAGTGCGCTGATGCCTGGGAAGAAATTCGGGACAAATACGTTGAAACCCAACGTGAAAGCGTCGAAAAACACGCCTCCAAAATCTTCCAAGAACTCACCAACAAAAACGACGTCTACGAAGGTCTTACCATTAGCAAAGACTACGAACTCGACGTTAAGACAATCTCCGGCAACCGAGACATCGAAGAACAGAACCCCAGCAAAGGCGCTCGTCAGATTATTGCCTACTCCTTCATAGCTGGACTCAACAAGTTCACTGCTCGGGAAGCACCGGTCGTCATCGACACGCCAATCGGCAGGCTCGACCCAGAACACAAAGAGAACCTGATCGACTACTTCCCCAACTTCCGTGACCAAGTTATCATCCTCTACCAGCCCGGGGAACTTGATAAAGAGGATATCGAGCAAATGGGCGACAACATCTCCAGCCACCTAGAGATCCACCAGCGAAAAGACGACCCCGAATCCTCTGAAATTAGCCCTATTGAATCAGAAACCGAGCTCAAGCGGGTGCTTGCCAAATGAGTACTACTGCTAGACGGCTCAAAACAGCCCGATTCGACATCTACCGGAATATGGTGCTTCGGACCGCCCGCAAAAACGACAACGTCAAAGTAACCGACAAGAACGACTACCCCTTCGACACGAACTACGAACTTTTCACAGCAGGCCTAGTCCTCGGTTTTCTACGAGACGATCCGCGTACAGAGTCCGAAGGCAGCTACTCCCAAGACTTCATTCAGGTGAACCGGGTCGGCGGTTCTTCAGAAAACGAATACCGGGAAGGAATCGAGTTTATTTACAAACTCATCGAACTGGAACACAGCGACGAGGACCCGGATGACAGCGAGCTCTGGGAACTGGCTCTGCAGTACGCCGATGCTGGCGTAGAAGCAATAAACCAGGACATTAGTTTGAAAGACGAGTTCGACCTCCTCGCTTTCATCGACGAAGCTGATCAGAAGTGGGAAGACCGTTTAGAAGACGTCCTTGTAGACCAGTAAGAAGGCTATCCCAGGATATCGTCCAAACGGTCGTTGACCATATTATCAAATTCCTCCGATGAATCGTTTTCCTTCTCTTTTCGCCACTCTTGAAGTCTCTCCTTAGCTTCAGTCCACCCCCCAAAGTAACGGGCTATCATCGTTGAGCTGTGTCGTCCGTATTCATTCATTTCTGACTGGGTCAAGTCTTTGGCGACCTCGCCAGCTACACGATCCATATCCTGTAGCAACATTTCTCCCTTATCAATTCCCGCAGCATCAAGTGCCTCATCCCAAGACCCGAACTGATCCTGATATTTAGGACCAGTAAAAATACCCAACTCGTTCATATCACTAGGAGACGGAACTGTCTCAATATTTTGATTGACCCATTGTAACTCCTCAACCAGCTCCGCCGCCGAGGGATCACTTGTGGAATATTCCGATTCTCTGTCTTCTGCTTGCGATGCCTCCTGCTCCTTTTTATTCTCTGTTACCGCCGTATAGTCGTCCTTCGTCACTGAATCCGGAACGATACCTGCCTCCTGGCAAGCCTCAAACAAGCCTCCAAACTCATTACGAAATCGGTCAGAAGAGTAGCTAGAATTAGCCTCAATTTCTTTTTCGTCCGGTAGATGGCCAAGGCTCTGTGCTACCGTAACCAGATCCATCAAGAGGTCTCGGTTGCGGATGTTTTCTGACACATCCTCGGAGCTGCCTGACTCTTCTGTCACGTACTGGTTTAGACCACTATTTTGACGGACAAAATCTTTCGCCTCTTTTGTCACGCGGATGTAGCTATTATCACCCCTGTAGTAGAATGGATTCAGTTCTGATTCCAGGTACTGGTGGACCTCGCTTCCCGAAGCCATATTCCACTGATTCTTCAGCTTAGAGTTACTGGTAGGCTCAAGACGGACAAGATCTAACAGCCGATCATATGCCTCATCGGGGAGATCGCTAAGCTTCTCTTCGATATTGGCCTTCAGATCGGGTCCAAATTGGAATCGTCCCGTATCTTCATTATAACTCATCAAGTCCTGATTATTCGAGGGCGGCATAATCTCGTTACCTTCCGTATTACAGCGAGGTGTATCGTGTTTTGTGGTAAGCAATGGGGAACAGACCGACAGACTTCGATCTCTCAACTGATCAAGGCTCGTTGTACACCGACTCGTCGAAGAACTGTATAAAATCTTGGGTATAGTGGAACCCGATTGTCTCGACAGCGGCTTCAGGCTTCCAATACGACAACGTACCCGACCATCTGGACATCTTGGTCAACTATGATACGTTGAACGATCTCAGCAGTTCACCCTATATCGAAGGCCAGGTAACCAACATCACTACCGTTGATAAAGCAATAATCGATGACCTGACCCGTGTCTTCAACGCAGACGAACTCACACCGCCCTGAGGTTGGAAGGACCAACACCTCGCTCGAAGGCTGCTATTCCATACGGTAGAAAATAGCAGTTTGGAGACTGTCTGTCTTCGAGATTAGGCCGCGTTGAGATAGTTATCCGCAACGATGCCTTCGTCGGCGAGAAGCATCCGAGCGTCCCG
Source organism: Halobellus limi (assembly GCF_004799685.1). Lineage (NCBI taxonomy): Archaea > Methanobacteriati > Methanobacteriota > Halobacteria > Halobacteriales > Haloferacaceae > Halobellus > Halobellus limi. The sequence continues at coordinate 2,635,312 of NZ_CP031311.1, read as the reverse complement.
ACGGATAGATCGATTACTGGGACGCTCCTCGCGAGAGCGAATCTGTTCCTTGATGTTGTTCGCAACCCGATCCACTAATTCAGAATTCGAGCAGCTAGCTACACTTTTGAGCGTCTTTTGATATCCCTTCTCCGCCATCGGGAACCCTTGTCTCGAACTGAGCACTTGATCGTTGACCTCACGTATTTCGTAGAGATGGCCTTTAATTCGCAGCTCTAGCCTTCGATCCATATATTCGCTCTCTTGTCGAATGTGTATATAATCGATGATTGCTAACGTCGGCAATCCCGGGATTGCTAATTCGCTATACTGAGGATGGCTAATTCGTTAAACACGGGGGATTGCCAATTCGTCTGCTACGGGAATTCGCAATTAGTACTATTTCGGGATTACCAATCACTGTAGATGGGGAAACCACCAATGAAGCTGTCCCGAGAATAGAGGAGGATCAATATTTGGAGCTCGTGAGAAGGGTTGCTCGAAATTCGTGACGGGACTGCGGAGCGCGCGCGAGACTATGACTAGGTCTGAAAGAGGACCGAAATGAAAAATACAGCTAATGCTCTCCTCTCATCACCAATTTTCAGATTACAGCCACCAATTTCGATCAATCACCAATCCCAATTAATTGGGCCGTATTTATACCCACGCTGAATCGGATGCGATGATGGCTGGCAGAGAACTGAAACCGCTCGCGCCGCAGGAAGCCCTCGATTGGTATCTCGAACACCGAGTGGACGACCTGCGAACCGCGACCCGACGAAAGCACGCCTCGGCTCTCGGTACGTTCATCGACTGGACGGAAGAGGTCGATGTCGATAATATGAACGACATCAGCGGTCGAACGCTGATGAAATTCAAAACTTGGCGGAAGAACAATACGGGGTTGAATACGCTCAGTCTCAACGGGAACCTCGCCATCCTAAGTGTCTTCCTCCAGTTCTGTGAGGATATCGATGCGGTCCACGCCGACCTTTCAGAGCGCGTTCCGATGCCGAACGTACCACCGAACGAGGAAGTCAACGAGTTCGTCCCTGAGAGTGATGAAGTAGAGGGGATTCGATCCTACTTCCGTCGATTCGAGTACGCATCGAGGCAGCACGTTGAGTTCGAGTTAATCGCTGAGATCGGTCTTCGTATGGGTGCCGTGCGTGCTATCGATTTCGACGATTTCGATCCTGAAAACCGAGTGATTCACCTCCGCCACCGTCCGGAAAGCCGTGAAGAGTACGGAACGCCGCTCAAGAACGGTTCCGATGGTGAACGGATCGTCAACATCTCCGACGGACTACGGGCCTTTATTGACGACTACATCGAGTACACACGGCACGAAGTCGTCGACAAATACGGTCGTAAGCCCCTATTCACAACGCCTTCTGGTCGCCCTTCGACAACAACCATACGACGTGATTTCTACAAAATGACTCGACCGTGTGGTTACTCGAACGACTGTCCGCACGATAGAGAGCTGTCTGACTGTGATGCAACGCAAAATTCGAGCGCAGCAAAGTGTCCATCGAGTTTTAGCACTCATCCGATGCGCAAGTGGTCGATTATGCACCAGTTGGATGAGGGTGTACCGAAAGAATTGCTGAGTGACCGAGTCGACGTCTCGGTTCCCGTGCTTGACAAGCACTACGACCAGCGAACTGAGGAACGGAAGTCACGCCGTCGACGGGAAGCTCTCGAAGCTAACCTCACCCAGTATGCTATGACGGACGGTGGGTCCCCTGTGAATGAAGATACCAAAGAATAGTTTGTTGGTTTCGGAAGAGGGATTATAGTTCTCTTGCCGTCATATTGTTGGCCTTGTTTTGGAATGGAATCTTTGGTGTCGTTTTCACGAACCCGCTAGTGAATCATTCATTAGAACGAGTGTGCGAAGGGCTCAATCACCTCTTCGTTTATTTAACAGCCGACAATAATATGTAAACTAAAATATATTATATTATTAAGTGATTAGACTTTGTTTGAATTATCTCTCACTCGGTGTAGTGTTCCGTCTAAGATTCTTTCTGCAATAGCGTGAATACACTCATTGTCGGGTTCGACTGTGTCTCTATCGAGTTCTGCTAAGAAGTCCCTTGGAATTGTTGAGTCTGTATCTCTTTGTTTCTGCAACATTTTATGAGCTCGGATAATAAATAATAATTCAATTGCTATTATATACGTTACAGTTTCGACGACAGAAGCCAAATTATTGACTGCTAATGCACCTAAACCCTGAATGTCTTCCTTCCCCATTGGTACGTCAGCGATTTGAGTGCTCGCCGTATCTACTGTCGATGCCTCTGCCGCCAGTGATGCAGCAGAGTAATGAGCTCGTACCATTCCCTGACCAATACCAACGTTGTCGGTTAGTGCCGACGGCAGATCTCCGTTACCTTCGACAAGCAATCCAGCCCTCCGTTCACTGATTCGACCGACTTTCGTGACAGATTGCGCTAACGAGTCAGCGGCCGTCGATAGGTGTTGGGCGTTGAAATTCCCGCAAGAGAAAACCGCACCATCTGGGAAAATAAGGGGGTTATCAGTTGCACTCTGAAGTTCAGTTCTAATCAATGACTCGGCAGTCGACAAGAATTCGCGGAGAGACCCGTGGACCTGTGGCATACAGCGGAGTGAGAGGGGGTCTTGTGAGGTCTGCCGGCGATTAGTCGCATCAATACCAGTTACTTCTCTAATGATGCTAGCACTTTCTTTGAACCCCTCGTAAGGACGAACCTCACCAATTCGACTAGAGAATGCTCCCGGTTCTTTTCCGACGAGCGAAAACGAAAGTGCACCTGCGACATCGGCAGCTTCTACTAGTCTTCTGACATCCTTGACCAGTAGTGCGAGCCGGCCGGGAGTATAGGAAGTCCCGCTCATCAAAGCAAGTCCCTCTCTAGGCTGGAGAGACAAGGTGTCAATTCCCTCCTTGGATAGAGCCTCACCTGCAGACATTGTCTCGTCTTTGTACGTCACTTCACCTTCACCGATCAGAGCCCGACCAACCGCCGACGAATACCCGTAATCTTCGGTATTCCCTTGAGATCTAACTATGGGATGGATTCCGGCGTTCAATAATTCCAATAACCGTTCCGCAACGACTGGACGGACACCAGATCGACCCACTGCAAACGCGTTTGCCCGGACAAGCATTGTTGCCCGAACTACGTCAGTTTCTAGCGGATCTCCGATTGTGATGTTGGATCTGATGACGTTTTCTTCATGCTGGGTCATCATTTCCGGTGAGATCTCTTTATCGTTCAGCTCACCGTATCCCGTATTCACTCCGTACACTCGTCGGTCATCCGAGTTGACGATATCGTCAACCGCCTTACGAGAATTAGCCATCCGATCCACTGCTTTGGAGGCTAATTTGACCCGTTCCTCATTACGCGCTACTGCAACTACGTCTTGGATTGTCAGACTGCCGTTTACGGTAATCATTGTAATTTAATTCTCTGGTTCATTGTTTTATAGGGCTGTTCGTGGAGAGGATGAAGTGGTGGTTCAGAAATTTAGATAGAAAATAAGTTTGCTTGGTCTGCCTCCTTTCGGTTTTCCAAGACATATAGCTCTTCAATCATCAGCCTCACCAGCTAATTTCTGTTCTCCTGCCTCTGTACTCACTTCTTCACTTTGCATTTCCCATGTTTTACTCGACAGAATGACCGGGAATTCTCGTTCGAATTCGATTGTCATTCCGATTAATGCAACAGCACAGAGAATAGCAGACGGGAGGCCAACAAGGATGATGAAGGCTTGAAGCGCTCCGAACCCACCAACTACCATCAAGATCGATGTGAGCAGACCAATCAAGACACCCCATATAACTCGATTGATGGTCGATGGATCTTCATTTCCGTCGACAGTAAGCATCGCTACGCTAAGTGTTGACGAGTCAATAGTCGTTGCTAAAAAGCTGAACACCAGTAGAAGAAATAGCGCTGAGAAGACTTGAGGGAACGGCATCAACGCCTCGAACAGACTGAATCCTATCGCTTCTACACCATACTCGCCGAAAACTGCCATTAGATCAGCCTGACCGGTTGATTGAAGCCATATAGAGGTTCCACTCATCGTGACGAACCACGGGACAGTTATAGCGAACGCTACGACCAACGCAGCGAACACGACTTCCCGGATCTTTCTGCCACGCGAGATGCGGGCGATGAATATCCCGATCATCGGCCCAAATGAGAGCCACCAGGGCCAGAAGAACAGCGTCCAACTGCTAAGCCATTGAACCGCTTCTGGACTGGAGCCGATAAATAGGCTCATTTCGATGAAGTTGGTAAAGTAGCTTGAAACTGTTAGTGTTCCAAGGTTTAGAAGGAACGTCAGTGGACCAAATATTAGCACCGAGAGCATCAATCCGATGAAGAGGTAGATGTTGAAGGTGGCTAATCGCCGGATGCCACGTCTGATGCCGAGCGACGCCGAAGTTGTGACAACGATCGTAGCTAACAATGTGATCACGACCGTGCCGATGTCTCCTACCTCAATTCCCCAGTTGTAACCGAGTCCTGACAGGAGTTGTGTGATGCCCGCTCCGAATGATACGGTGATACCAGCGACAGAAATCACCGTGATTAGGATGTCAACGGATTTTCCGAGGAAGCCATCTAAATTATCAGCACCGATGAATGGTGCTAAGAGGACTGCAGGTCTGAGTGAGGCTCCTCGGCGGTACGCGAAGAACGCTATTACTACTCCAAAAACCACGTATACAGACCACGGAGAGAGGCCGGTGTGGAAGATCGCATACTGTAACGCACCGGGCATAATCTCCTGTGTCCCAGCACCTGCCTCCAGTAATGGTGGTGCTGTACTATAATGGACGAGACCTTCCCCTGGTCCCCAGAAGGCGAGGCCGCCAGCCATTCCGGCTGTAAACATCATTACGAAATACTTCCAGTAAGAGAACTCCGGTTCTTCATCTGGAGACCCCAGCTTGATTTGTCCCCACGGACCTAAGAGGAGGAATATTGCGAACACGAAGGCTAGGAAAATCACCCAGAGATAGAACCAACCTAGGTTCGAGACAACCCAAGAATTGGCCGATGAAAGGAATTCTCCGGTGACAGCCGGCTTTGCGCCCAGTGCTGCGATTATCGCGACTGTCAGTAATACGCCCCCTGCGAAAACTATGGGATTGGTTTCAGAACGGAACTTTTCTACATAGTTTCTATCGTCTGTACTCATTTGTGATTACCTCTGAATGTATCCTAGACGGTGTGTTGCTTCCGCCGCCTTCCTGACTATTCGTCTCGACAACTGATCCTGATTGTTTGCTTTATCTGAATTCCTCATCGGGATCCTCCATCGTGTGACCTGCTATCATACAGATCAGTCTATCCCTCAATACCTACCCACTTATAATTACCTAATTGTCCAAAATAATGCGGAATATAAGATCAAATAAAAGAAAATTTAGTGAGAAGTTCTCATTATGTGAAAGATCTATTGGTTCCTTGTATTTCAGCTCTACAGAGACTGCATTATCTCCGCTGTGTCGGTCGATTTCTGCTAGGTGCCTTAGTAAATCGAAGAGCCCCGACTCTACCCATATTCGCATAATGGGGACTACCAAGGCCAGTGGTAACGTCACACAATTTATAATGATCTTAGCCAGTCTATATGGGTATTCACATAATGCGAAATATTATCTGCCACAGGGACTTGGTAGGGGCTATGCCATCAGATAGCAGCCCGAGATTGCTGAAGACAACCCAGACGTCGTTACAAATACTCCGATTGATCAAACGCAATGAGGCCAATACACTAACAACGATCGCTCAAAGCATAGATAAACCAAAAAGTTCCGTATTTTCCCAGCTCAAAACATTAGAAAATGAAGGACTGGTTGTTGAACATAATGGCGAATATCGGCTCGGAATGGAGTTGCTCCATTTTGGTAGCAGCGTTTGGCGGTCGCATCCTCACTCACGGGTTGTAATCGATGAAATGAAGGAATTGTCACAGAGAATAGATGAAGACGTCCATTTTTTGTCCATCGAAAATGGGCGATTGTATACGATATATGCTGAGAACGATTTCGACATTGGTAACCGGTACTATATGCATAACACCGCTGCTGGAAAAGCAGCATTAGCTGAGTTCCCAGAACACCGAATTGAAGCGGTAATTGACCGCTGGGGGCTTCCGGCAGAGACTGAGCAAACAATCACCGACCCAGAGAAATTACACACGGAACTAGCAGAAATTAAAGAGAGAGGGTATGCGATAGTAGATAGCGAATTTGACAAGGGAACTAAGGCAGTTGGAGCCGCTGTTCATAATCCAGATGGTCGGGTATTTGGCGCGCTCGGAGTAGGGGGGCCGTCATTCCAACTCAGGGATACCCGCCTCTATGATAGCCTTCCTCAGATGGTTATTCAATTGCGTGATCAACTTGAAGAAACGCTCTGGAGGGCACAGTCTAGTTGAGCCAGTTTGAGGAACGAACCGTTCGGTAAGTTGTTGCCCTATACTGAGTACATCTGGGACCATCAAACCCAGAAGAGATGTTGTAGTCTCTCTTTCGTTCAATTGAGAGTTGTAGAGAGTAGATTAGATATTATCGAGGTACCCTCTTCGTTGCTCTAGTTTCACCTCTTCAGAACGTCGATCGTAGTGTTTATCGAGAACGTCACGACTCACATTCATCCGGTCGCTAACGATCTCAGTCGGAATGTCCTTCGTGAGGAAGTGAGTAATGCTACCTCGACGAATCGGATGCGGACTGACCGCTTCTGGACACTTCTTGTCGTCCTTACCTGTACAACCGGGACAAGGCTCATTCCTGAAACAAGGTGCAGTGACTCGATACACGGCCCGCCTCAGACTACTCCGAGACCTTCTCCCGCGAGACGATGTAAACAGTGGATCGCGACCATATTCGTCGGTGATTCTCTTCCGTGTGTTTTCGATGAATTCCTGCAATATCTCGGCGAGGCCCTCCGTAATCGCAATTGGTCGCTCGCCGGCACCACCGTTCTTTAACTCCGTGCCCTGTTCGGGACGATGAACGAGTGCAAGCCGTCTGTTTTCGAGATCTATGTCTTCGATATCCAACGAATGAGCACCACCTAACCGCATACCTGTCTCCCAGAGAAGCACGAATATCGTCTGCTCAAACGAAGCATAGTGGTATCTCATTAGGTGCTCTCGAATGGCTTCCGCAGTTTCAGCCTCAAGCATCTCTTCGGACCGCTCTTCCTCCGGAGTCACTCGTGGAATCATAACCTTCTCGTAGAGATCCGCAGGGACGGCTTCCATCGAGCCACACCACTTGATGAAAACCCGGATGGTGCTCATCTGTTGGGTCAAGGTGATTTTCTTCAAATCGGCGTCATCCTGTCGCCACAGGCGATACTCCTGTAGGTCGCGACCGGTCAAGTCATTCAGGTTATCTATGTCGTTCTCGTCACACCATCGAACGAAGGCGTTCAGTCGATATTTGTGCGACTGCACCGTCTTCTTCGATGCGTCCATCTCTTTCTGTTTCAGGTACAGCTCTTGCGCGCGGTCCGGCTCCAACGGATCGAGTTCGTCGTGTTCTGTTTTCATCGGTCTCACAGAACCCCGTTAGGAGACTGGAGGACGCCGAAACCGACAGGGAAGGAAACGCACGCGATCCGCGCTTGTTCCGCCCGAGCCCATCCACCTTTTGCGCTGCGGGCTGCCGCCGGAAGCCCTCGTCTACGGCCAGCGAGAAGGCTTTGCCGTCTCACGCTGGCAAAAGCTGGATCAAAAGTACTGCACGTCGGATCCGACCGACGGCCCCAGTGCCGCGTAATCTGTAGAGCGCTATCGTCGAACTCCGCTGACGGCGCGGCGATCCGAAACCCTTTTTTATATACTCGGCATCGATCGAAATGCGTGCCGCCTTAGCTCAGACTGGGAGAGCACTCGACTGAAGATCGAGCTGTCCCCGGTTCAAATCCGGGAGGCGGCATTTTCCTGCGAACGACGTGAGCAGTGAAACTGACACCTGGGCGGATTTGAACCAGCGAGCAAATCTGTGATTTGCGAGTGAGGTTCACAATCCGGGAGGCGGCATCCGGTTTCTACACGGTTTCCATTCGAGTAGCCTCCGCACTCGACTGAAGATCGAGCTGTCTCCAGTCCCCCGAGTGAGGCCGTTTCGGCGCACTCCATCCGGGGCAGCACCCGGAATACGCGACTCCTGTTCGGCCCGCTCTCGACTTGGACTACGGGCGGCCCCGCACCGGACTCTTCCGTCTTCAGTCCCAAACGCGGGCGCGATGACAGACGACGAACACGGCCTCGACATCGAGGAAGACACCGAACTGGAAACTGCCGACGACGAACAGGACGAAGAGGTCGAGGAAGCGGCGAACGAAGCCAACAGCGAGATCGAGAAGGCCGAGAAAGAGCGGAGCATCGAACAGGAATCGGAGGTCCGCGAAGAGGAGGCGAAAGAACAGGAGAACCCCGACGCGCACCGCGACGAGGAGCCCTACCAGTAAGTTGACGGTGCCGGTCCGGCGGGGTCAACCGCCGACGCGATCCAGCGGGTCGCGGTCGGTTCGGATCGACCCGCCGCCGTTCAAAGCTGGAACCGCAGTTCCAGCCGACGAACCAGGTCCCGCACGGCCTCCTGCTTGAAGTAGCCGATCGCCGAGAGCGCGATCACGACGCCGACGAGCGCGATCCCTTCGAGGAACCGCCCGCTCGCCAGTTCCCCGCCGGCGTAGACGGTGATCACGTACGCGGGGAGGCGACCGACGCTGATCACCGCGATGAACGTCCGGAGCCGAAGCGGCGTCAGCCCGGACAGAAAGCAGATCGCGTCGTCGGGGAGACCGGGGATGATGACGAACGCGAACAGTCCCGGTGCGCCGACGCGCTCGACGAACTCGTCGAAGCGGTTCACCACGTCCTCGTGGAGGATGTCCTCGACGAACGAGCGGCCGTAGCGCTTCGCGAGGCTGAACGCCACCGCGCTGCCGATCAGGACGCCCGTGAGGCTGTAGACCGTCCCCCAGAACGGACCGAACAGGTAGCCCGCGACGAGCGCGACGACCTGTCCGGGGATCGGCGCGACGACGACCTGCAGCGCCTGCAGGAAGACGAAGACGAGCGGCGCGAAGACGCCGAACTGTGCGATCCACGCGCGGAGTTCCGCGGCGTCGAACACGAACGACGCGTACCGGCGCGTCGCGACGTAGAGTCCGAAAAACGCGACCGAAACCACGAGGAGAATGAGGATTCCGCGCCAGCGGTCCGCCTTCGACGAGAAGAGTCTCATTCCTCTGCTGGGAGGGTACAAACGGACTTCAATCTTGTCTGTTCGGCGATTCGTGCGTCGGCCCCGGCCGTCTCCGGCCTCTCGCCGAGACTACTCGATCGCGACGGAGACAGTCGTCTCCTGCTGATCGTTGAGGACGACCGTCGCGTCGTACTCACCGGCCTCCTGCGGGTTACTGATCGTCGGATAGTCGAGGATGACGACGTCGCCCTCGCGCAACTCGTAGGCCGTGTCCATCGTGACCGTGAACGAGTAGGCGTTGTTGTTGGCACCGCTGATGGCGTCGGAACCAAACTCCTCGTCGAGCGTTTCGTCACCGTCCTGATCGACGCCGACGGTGATGGCGTCGTGGCTGGCGCTGTCGACGACGAACCGCTCGCGCGGATATGTCGCCGCGACGGCGGAGAGTGTCTGCCCCGCGATCGACTCCGCGACGGGGACGCGAAGCGTCTGCGCACCGGCCGCTTCGGGCGCATCGTCTTCCAGTTCGATCCGCTCGACTTCCTCGGATCCGTCACCCGAACCCGATTCTCCATCCGATCCGTTGTCTGTCCCGGTAATCGACGCGCATCCGGCCGTCGCTGCGATCCCTATCGACGCGGCTGCGAGGAAGTCTCGTCGTTGCACGCTTTCGGGATCGCGGATCACGACGTGAATACTTGATGGCTCGGCTTCGTCGGAGTGGTCTCCTCACTCTCACGTTTTCCGAGGACCCGTTGGCCTGCGAGTTTCCTCCAGATGTCCTGAGGTGGTCCCGAGACAATCCGGACAAGCACTACTATCAAGTCACCCCGGTCCGGTGCCGTAACACGATGGACGACTCGGATCACGACGACGGGGGACCGCCCCCCGAACGGAGAGGGATGGACGAGTTCCCGGACCGCACGGACCTGGACGAGTCGGTTCGGGAGGCGGTCGAGCGCTCCCGGATGGGCGCTCCGGCGGTCGGAGAGGCCGTCCGCGACCGGTTTTCGGCCGATGAGGTGTTCCAGCGGATCGTCGCCGCCGCCGACGAGGAGGTCACCTCGACCGGCCGCGAACTGTTCTTCAGCGCCATCGCCGCGGGGTTCGCGATCAGCATCACCTTCCTCCTCTACGCCTCGGTGTCGGCGACGACCGACAACAAGATCGTCGGAGCGCTCCTGTACCCGCTGGGGTTCATCTACATCATCATCGGCGGGTACCAGCTCTACACCGAGAACACCCTGCCGCCGGTCGCGCTGACCCTCGAGCGGATCGCGAGCCTCCCGGCGCTGTTGCGTCACTGGACGATCGTGCTCTTCGGGAACTTCCTCGGCGGCGCGATCGGGACGCTCGTGCTCGCCCGGGGCGGCGTGTTCGACCCCGCGGCCGCCGAGGAGGCGCTCTATCTCGCCCGCCACGGCGCGTTCGAGGTGGGCTGGTGGGCGCTGTTCTCGAAGGCGGTCTTCGCGGGTCTCATCGTCGCGGGCGTGGTCTGGGTCGGGTTCAGTTCGCGCGATACGATCTCGCGGATCGTGGTCACCTACCTCGCCTTTCTCTCGATCCCCGTGGGCGGTCTGTTCCACTCGGTCGTCGCGTTCTCGGAGGCCTGGTATCTCGTGTTGTACGGGGAGCTGGCGTTCGCGGCCGGCCTGATCGACTTCGTCCTTCCGGTCCTCCTCGGAAACACGATCGGCGGCGTCGCGCTCGTCACGCTGGTGAACTACTTCCAGACGAGCGAGGACCGCCTCGAATCCGCCCGGTTCGAGGGGATCGAGCGCCGCCTGACACCGCGGGAGTGGCTGTTCGGCCGCCTCGTCGGCCGCTCGTACGTCCCGATACTGGACCCCTCCGAGCGATCGCTCTCGCGGGACGGGGACTTCCGTATTATGGTCCCGATCGCGAACCCGCGGACGGAGGCGGGTCTGGTCGACCTGGCCTGTACGCTCGCGAGCGCGAAGGAGTCGGCGACCGTCCACGCGGTGCACGTGATCCAGACGCCGGGCCACCGCCCGGCCGATCCGAGCTATCAGCAGCGACAGCGGATCTCCGGCGAATCCGAGCGACTGATGCAGCCGATCCGTGAGACCGCGGCGGGATACGACGTGAACTTCGAGACCTCGATGGTCGTCACCAACCGCTCGTTCGAGGAGGTGTTCAACGCCGCCCGTCGGACGGATCCGGATCTCGTCCTGCTGGGCTGGGAGGAGAACCGACTGTGGAGCGACGCCCGCGCCGAGCGGCCGCTCGAAGAGCTCACGAACCAGTTGCCGTGTGACTTCCTGATCGTCAAAGACCGCGGCTTCGACCCCTCCGACATCCTCTTGCCGACCTACGGCGGTCCGGACTCGGATCTGAGCGCCGAGGTCGTCGGGATGCTCCAATCCACGGTCGGGTCGGCCGTGTCGCTGCTCCACGTCGTCGACTCCGAGGCGGACGTCGAGGCGGGCGAGCAGTTCCTCGAAACCTGGGCGCTGGAGCACGAACTCACCGGCGCCGACCTGCTCGTCGAGGCCGGTGACGTGGAGACGGTCATCGAGCGCGAGGCGGCCGACCACAGCCTGTTGATCCTCGGAGCGACCGAGCGCGGCCTGCTCTCCCGGCTGCTGACCGACTCGCTGCACTACGACGTCGTCAACGACGTCGACTGTTCGGTGCTGCTGGCAGAGCGGCCCTCCGAGCGACCGCTGCTCGAACGGCTGTTCGGGCGGTGAGTCGACGAGGTCGTTCGGTTACTTGAGTGAGGCGGCGAGGTCGTCGGTTGTTTGAGTGAGTCGACGAGGCCGTCGGATCCGGACGCTCGACCCGCGGGATCACTGGCTGGTGATTGCAGTCGTGGGTAACTGACGCGTGTCACAGCCCGTGGTATCACGCACCGCACAACAGTTATACATCGCGGGGCTCTCGGTACGGTTGCAATGGCAAACGGTAAGGTTGACTTCTTCAACGACACGGGCGGTTACGGCTTCATTTCGACTGACGACGCGGACGAGGACGTCTTCTTCCACATGGAAGACATCGGCGGCCCGGACCTCGAAGAGGGTCAGGAAGTCGAGTTCGATATCGAGCAGGCGGACAAGGGTCCGCGTGCGACGAACCTCGAGCGCCTGTAAACAGGAAGTCAACGAGACGCACGGTAGCGGTCGGAGGCTGGCGGGCGAGCGGGCAGACGAGTCCGGTTCGGTTGCGGCAGTTCTCTGAACTATTCTCATTTCGAGTCACACGCCGAGTCGCGACGCCGTCTAGGGCGGGGGCGTCGCAGAGCCGGAATCGAGCGTCCGCCAGCCCGTTGCGTCCGCCGACACGTTCTCATCGACGGAGCACGCAAGACGAGTATGGACGAGGCCGACGTCGAGATGGAGTACGCCGAGGCGTACGGGGCGCGCGTCCCGAAGGTGGGGCTCGGGACCTGGCAACTCACTGGCGAATCGTGTTACGAGACGGTCTCGACGGCGCTGGAGCTCGGGTACCGACACGTCGACACCGCGCAGTTGTACGAGAACGAGACGGAGGTCGGTCGCGCCATCGACGACGCCGACGTCGACCGCGACGAGGTGTTCCTGACGACGAAGCTCTCCCCGCGCAACGCCGGCTACGACGACGCCCTCGCATCGACGAAGGAGAGCCTCGACCGACTCGACACCGCCTACGTGGACCTCCTGTTGCTCCACTGGCCGAACCCGCTCGTGTCCGTCTCGGAGACGGCGGCGGCGATGGACCGCCTCGTGGAGATGGGGCTGGTGTACAACGCCGGCGTCAGCAACTTCCCGCAGGTGTTTCTGGACCGCGCGCGCTCGGCCGCGGAGACGCCGCTCGTCACGAACCAGGTGCAGTTTCACCCCTACAAGCCCCAGCGCGGGATGCTCGGCTACTGCCAGTCCGAGGGGATGCTCCTCACCGCCTACAGCCCGCTGGCCCGCGGGAAGGTCCTCGACGACGAGGACGTGCAGCGACTCGCCGAGAAGTACGACCGGACGCCCGCGCAGGTCGCGCTCCGGTGGGCGACCCAGCACCGCGGCGTCGTCGTCATTCCCAAGTCGGCCTCCGAGGAGCACCTGCGCGAGAACCTCGCGCTCTTCGACTTCAAGCTCACCCGCGACGAAGTGGACACGCTCACGAAGCCGTCGCTGCTCAAGTCCGGCGCGGCGATGCTCGACGGGATGGTGAGCGAACTGCGGTGACCGGTCGAGTGCACAGTGGTCGGTCTCGCGAAGCGCGCTCGCGACGACGGGCACGCCGCACCGCGGTCGCGTGGATCGCCCTCGTCGTCCTCGCGTCGGTCGTCGACCCCGCGGCCGTCTTCGGCCTCGTCGATCCTTCGCCGAGCGCCTCGGCGGGCGGCGCGGCGACCGGTGCGCCCTTCGGCGTCGACGTCTTCGCCCTCTCGCACGTCGTCGGCTACGGCGTGCTCGCGTGGCTCGTCGCGGACGGCGTCGGGGCCGGGATCGAGCACGACGGCGGCGATGTCGGGACCAGCCCCGGTTCCGACGGCAGCGATGTGGAGTCCGTCGCCGGGTCCGAGACCGCCGCCGGCGTCCAAATCGCCATCGCCGCCGTCGCGGTCGCCGCCGCCGTCGGCCTCGGCGTCGAACTCCTCCAGGCCCCGCTGGCGGCGCGAACCGCCAGCGCCGCCGACGCCGTGCTGAACACGGTCGGCGCGACGGCGGGCGTCGGCGCTCGCGGACTGCTGTCCCGGGCGCGTCGGTGACGCCGGTTCGTCCCGGCGGCGGCGACAGGCGACCGTCCCGGGATCGCCGACGCGTGATCGTGCCGACGGCGCCGACAGGCGACCACGCCGAGGATCGCCGACGCGCGACTTTTATTCGCCGAGCGCCAACCGATCGACCAGACCGATGTCCGTGACGACGCTCCACCGCCCGACCCACCGGGACGCGCTGGGCCTGCTCGAATCCGCGTTCGGCGACGGCCGGATGGTGACCGTGTTCGGTCGGTGCAGCGTCGAGTACGACGGACGGGCGGCCTCGAGCCTCGGCCCGGGCGACCGGCTCGTCGTCTGCAAGCCCGACGGGACGGTGCTCGTCCACACCGACGAGAACCGAAAGCCGGTGAACTGGCAACCGCCCGGATGCGTCCACCGCGCGAGCGTCCGGGACGGTCGACTCCGGATCCGCAGCGAGCGGTCCTCTCCGGACGAGCGCCTGGACGTCGACTTCGAGCGGATCGAGCAGGCGACCGCCTACGAGGTGAGCGACCGGAGCGACCTGCGACTGACCGGCAGCGAGGAGGACCTTCGAGGGCGGATCCTCGACGACCCCGACCTGGTGGACCCCGGCTTCGTCCCGACGGCGACCGAGCGCGAGACGGCCGCCGGCCCGGTCGACGTGTTCGGCGAGGACGAGGCGGGACGGCCGGTCGTCGTGGAACTGAAGCGCCGCCGCGTCGGTCCCTCCGCGGCGAGTCAGCTCCGGCGCTACGTCGAGGCCGTCGACGAAGAGTTCCCCGACGAGGGCGTCCGCGGACTGCTCGTCGCGCCCTCGGTCACCGACCGGGCGGCGGCGCTGCTCGACGAACTGGGCCTGGAGTTCGTCCCGGTCGACCCGCCCGAATCGGCCGTCCCCGAGCGAGCCGATGGCTCCGAGTGACGCTCGGGCGGCGGCCGTTCACCCGGTCGCCAGCCGAACGAAGTTCCCGAGCGTCCGCTCGACGGAGGCGTCGTCGAAGTCCCGATCCGAATCGTTCGTCGACCAGCCGAAGTCGGCCTCGATCCGCGGCAGGAGCGCCGCCGTGAACTCCGGGTGGTACTGAACCGTCCACAGCGGCGCGTCGCGGTGCCGGCTGCCGAGGATCTCGTAGTAGCCGGCCGTAGCGATACGCTCCGTCCCGTCGCCGAGTTCAGTCACGAAATCGCCTGAACCATCGGAACGCGGGCCCCGACCGCCTCGAAGAGCGGGTCGTCGGCGAAGCGGAGCGTTTCGATCCCCTTCCGGAGACCGCGGTGTTCGACGCGCCCGTCCAGCGCGTCGTTGACGAGCTGGTGGCCGAAGCAGACGCCGAGCGTCGGCACCTCCTCGTCGACGAAGCCTCGGACCAGCGCGCGCAACTCGTCCATCCAGAGGTACGCCTCCGTTCGTAGACGCCCGCGGTGCTTCCGGAGAGGACGACCCCGTCGGCGTCGGCGAGCGCGACGGGATGGCCGCCGGCGTCGGCGTACGGGTACACCTCGACGTCCGCGCCCGCGGCTTCGAGGTGGCGTCGGGGGTGACCTCGTTTTCGAGGACGAGTATCACAGGTCCGAGGACGTCGTGGCGACGAATATATAATATCCGGTAGAATTTTTTACTCAGAGTGTGTTGCAACTACTAGTGGATCATCTCGACGAGATCTCCGTCGAGGAACTGCAAGACACCCTCGACAACGTGGACGGAAAGAAACCAACGCAACGGCTCTTAGCGGCAATAGCGTACAAAAACGGTGTTTCGCAGACTGAACTAGCCGAGTGGTACGATGTTCAACGACGGACGATCTATAGCTGGCTCAAGCGACTCGACACCGACGAGTCGCTTGAGCAAGCCGTCTCCGATGATCATCGATCCGGGAGAAAAAGAAAACTCTCAGAATCACAGCAAGAAGAGTTCGAACAAACCGTCAACGAGTCTCCTGAAGAAGTCGGGATCGACGCGCCGGCGTGGACGCCGGCGCTCGCCCAAGAATTTCTCGAAGAAACGTACAGCGTCGAATACTCGATCCCGAGTTGTCGGCGGTTGCTCAAAGAAGCTGGACTCAGTTATCAAAAACCACGTCGAACAGCCGCCGAAGCCGAGGAATCCGACCAGGAAGAGTTCCACGACGAGATCAAAAAAAGCGGCGGGAGATGGACGCCACAGTAGTCTGTATCGACCAAACCAAGAAATCTGTGCAGGTCGAGCCGCGTCCCGCGTGGTTTCCGCGCGGCACGCGGCCGAGTGTCGAACTGTCCGGTCAACACGACTGGACGTGTCTACTTGGTGCGATCACCGAAGACGGTGACTGCTTTTTCTCACGGTTCGAGGAGTACGTCACCGCCGATCACGCGAAACATTTCATTCTCGCGTTATGCGAAGAATTCGAAGAAGATTTGATCGTCGTATTGGATGGTGCGCCGTACTTCCAGGCGTCGGCCGTCACGGACCTGGCGGCCCGTGACGACCTCGCCTTCGTCACGTTGCCGGCGTATTCGCCGGAACTCAATCCTGTCGAAGAGTGCTGGAGACAACTCCAAGACGCTCTCAGCAACCGATTCTTTGACTCGCTCAACGAGCTCACGACGGCGATCGATACCGCTCTCGACCAGCTTTCTCTTCCAAAAGTGAGCAACTATTTCTAACCACTACTATAGCTGTATTTTCGATCACCTGCCGGGGCGAACGCGACTCCCCGCTCCCGCGGCGAACAGTTCGAAGCGCTTTTAGGTCGAATAGGCGTTGTTCCGCACAAGTAACTATGTCCGACAAACCCGCCTCAATGTACCGGGAACTGTCGAAGCCGTCGTACACGCGACGCGACTACGTCACAGGGATCCCGGGCTCGAAGATCGCACAGCACAATATGGGCAACCTCCAGACCGGTCCGCAGGACTACCCGGTCCAGATCAGCCTCCGACTCGAAGAGGAGTGTCAGGTCCGCCACGGCTCGCTCGAATCCGCGCGCCTGTCGGCGAATCGCGTGATGCTCAAGGAGGTCGGCCAGGAGAACTACAAGATGGTCCTCCGGAAGTTCCCCCACCAGATCCTCCGGGAGAACAAGCAGGCGACCGGCGCGGGCGCGGACCGCGTCTCCGACGGAATGCGGCAGGCGTTCGGCAAGCCCGTCGGCACCGCCGCCCGGATCCAGAACGGCGAGCGGGTCTTCACCGTCTACTGCGATCCCGAGGACGCCGACGTCGCGAAGGACGCGCTCCGCCGCGCGTACAACAAGATGTCGCCGCCGTGCCGCATCGACGTCGAGAAGGGCGAGAAGCTGCTGGTCTCGTAAGGCGCTTCCGCCCCGCCTCGATGCCGGCCGCCGCGATCCCCGACCGACCGATTTCTCGGGCCGACCCGCTCCCGTAGCCGACGCGCTGTCCCGTCGCGCGGTTCGCAGCCGATGGGCTATCTCGTCGGGACGGCATCGGCGGGACGAACGTCGGTCCGATCGACTGCGACGTGTGTGTTCGGAGCCGAGAAACCACCCGTGCGAATAGCGGCGGATATCACAGCCTAGACGGCGTCGTGAACCGAAGGCCTGCGCGAGTTCGCCGAGCCTGCGGCCTACTCGAGGTCGATCGACGCGGAGTCGTCGACCTTCTGGAGCGTCACTTGGAGAATCCCGTTGTTGAACGACGCGCTGGCGCTGTGTTCGTCGACGCGCGCGGGGAGTCGGATCCGCTCGTCGTACTCGCGACGGTCGCCGGCGGCCGAAATCGTGAGGACCTCGCCGTCGCACTTGAGTTCGACGGCGTCTTTCGTGACGCCCGGGAGGTCGGCGACGAGTCGGAGGTCCTCGCCCTCGTCGTAGACGTCGACGTGCGTCTCGGAGGCGAATCCGGTGGCGTCGCTGCCGGTCATTTCGTCCATCATCCGTTCGATTCCGTCGAAGAAGTCGTCGAACGGGTCGTCGCGGTCGTCTCTCATCGTCGCTCTCTAGGTCGGTTCCGATGAAAAACCTTCTCCCCCCGGCGGAATCTAGTACCGTTCATCGGCCGGTCGCCCTCCGATTCGACGACCCGGATAACTTTTCGCCCACCAACCGCTCGTCCCGAGCGACTGTTCCGTCCCACGCACTCGGTTCCGACGAGCGTCACTCCGAGACCGATCGAACGTGATCGGTTCTGTTTGCGTTTCTCCTGTTATTTGTTACATACTGATCGATACTGTTTCCTTGTGAACGAAGTTTTCGTTCACTCTGCGACAGAAATACGGACCCGAAGAACCTACAGAGGAGAAAGAGGCTCTATACCCGTCGAATTGTTTCTTTGCTCTCTCGAATCCGATGACACCGGGATTCAAGTATGAGGACGAAGTGTACTCAGTTATGAGTGAACGATCGAATCTGAGCACCGGTGCAGCCGTCGACGACTCCGAGACCGTTCGGGTCGGCCTGAACGGTTTCGGTCGAATCGGTCGCAACGTCTTCCGGGCGGTACGGGAGCACCCGAAGGTCGAACTCGTCGGCATCAACGACGTGATGGACTTCGACGACATGGCGTATCTCGCGAAGTACGACACCGTGATGGGTCGCGCCGACGACGTCTCCCGCGAGGGCGACAGCCTCGTCGCCGGCGACACGTCGGTCCCGCTGTACAACGTCCAGGATCCCACGAACCTCCCATGGGACGACCTCGACGTCGACGTCGCCCTGGAGTGTACCGGCATCTTCCGCACGAAAGAGGACGCCTCTGCGCACCTCGACGCCGGCGCGGACAAGGTCGTCATCTCCGCGCCCCCGAAGGGGGAAGAGCCCGTCAAGCAGATCGTCTACGGCGTCAACCACGACGAGTACGCCGGCGAGGACGTCGTCTCGAACGCCTCCTGTACGACGAACTCCGTCAGCCCCGTCGCGAAGGTGCTCGACGACGAGTTCGGCATCGAGAGCGGCCTGCTGACGACCGTCCACGCCTACACCGGCAGCCAGA
Organism: Halobellus limi; assembly: GCF_004799685.1. NCBI lineage: Archaea > Methanobacteriati > Methanobacteriota > Halobacteria > Halobacteriales > Haloferacaceae > Halobellus > Halobellus limi. Next base: position 2,616,476 of record NZ_CP031311.1, on the reverse strand, counting down.
ACCTCGTCGACGGCCCGATGTCGAAGACGCGTCGCGGCCGCGCCGCCGCCGAGAACATCGTCCCCACCTCGACGGGGGCCGCGGCGGCGACGACGGAGATCCTGCCCCAGCTCGAAGGCAAACTCGACGGGATGGCGATCCGCGTGCCCGTCCCGAACGGCTCGATCACGGAACTGGTCGTCTCCCTCGACGCGGCGCCCTCGACCGGGGAGATCAACGACGCCTTCCGCGACGCCGCCGACTCGGGCCCGCTGGCGGGCGTCCTCGGCTACACCGACGACGAGGTCGTCTCCACCGACATCCTGGGGCTGCCCTTCTCCTCGACGGTCGACCTGAACTCGACGAATCAGGTCAACGACGGCGGCCTCTACAAGATCCTGACGTGGTACGACAACGAGTACGGTTTCTCCAACCGGATGCTCGACGTCGCGCACTACGTCACCCACGACTGAACCGGAGGCTCCGCGTTCGATCCGCCTCGGGTTCGTCGCCGGTTACGACTCCCGCGTTCGGCTCGAAGCACCGGCGACGGCTCCCGCGTTCAGTCCGGACCCGCCGGCGACGACTCCCGCGAACCGGCTCCCGGTTCGACCACGACTAAGTAATCTCCTCACGACACTCTCAGACAGAAACACATGTCCGAATCCACCGCCACGTCCACGTTCGACACGCTCGACGACCTCGCCTCCGACCAGCGCGTGCTCGTCCGCCTCGATCTGAACTCCCCGATCGAGGGCGGCGAACCGCAGGACAACCGCCGCTTCGAACGGCACGCGAAGACCGTGCGCGAACTCGCCGAGGCGGGCCACCGCGTCGTCCTCCTGGCGCACCAGGGCCGCCCCGGCCGCGACGACTTCGTCTCGCTGTCGGGCCACGCCGAGATCCTCGCCTCACACGTCGGCCGCGACGTCGAGTTCGTCGCCGACACATATGGAGGAGAAGCGATCGACGCCATCGACGCCCTCGACGCCGGCGAGATCCTCCTGCTCGAGAACACGCGGATGTGCGACGACGAACTGCCCGAGGAAGAGCCCGAAACCAAGGCCGAGACGGAGTTCGTGCAGTCGCTCGCGCCGCACTTCGACGCCTACGTCAACGACGCTTATTCCGCAGCACACCGCTCGCACGCCTCGCTCGTCGGCTTCCCGCTCGTGCTTCCGTCCTATGCGGGCCGCGTGATGGAGACCGAGTACGAGGCCAACACCGCCATCGCCGGAAAGGAGTTCGACGGCCGGGTGACGATGGTCGTCGGCGGCACGAAGGCCACCGACGTGATCGACGTGATGAACAACTTAGGGACCAAAGTCGACGACTTCCTCCTCGGCGGCATCGCGGGCGAGCTGTTCCTCCGGGCGGCCGGTCACCCGGTCGGCTTCGACCTCGATCCCGAGGCCGACCTCTACGACTCCCAGTGGGAGCAGAACCACGAGGTCGTTGAGGAGATGCTCGACGAGCGCGGCGACCAGATCACGCTCGCGACGGACCTGGCGTACGAGGACGACGCCGACGAGCGCGCCGAGATCGACGTCGAGGCGATCGAGGAGAAGGACGTCTCCTTCCTGGACGTCGGTACCGACACGGCCGAGGGGTACGCCGACGTCGTCCGCGAGTCGGAGGCGGTCTTCGTGAAGGGCGCGCTCGGCGTCTTCGAGGACGAGCGCTTCTCGGTCGGCACCGTGACGGTGCTGGAGGCCATCGCGGAGACGGACTGCTTCTCGGTCGTCGGCGGCGGCGACACCTCCCGCGCGATCGAGATGTACGGGATGGACGAGGCCGACTTCGGCCACGTCTCGATCGCCGGCGGGGCGTACATCCGCGCGCTGACCGGGCAGCCGCTGGCTGGCGTCGAAGCGCTGAAGCGGGAGTAGACTGTCCCTCGTGCCGCTGCCGCGGTCGTCATCTCTCCTCCCTCCGCCGTACGCTGCCGCGGTCGCCGTCCCCACGCCCGCACCTCCGGCGCCGCCGAAGCGCTGAAGCGGGAGAACGCCGAACCCGAAGCTATGCTCGTCGGACTCTGTTCGGACACCCACGACAACCTCGATCTGGCCCGGAGCGCGGTCGAAACGTTCGAAGCCGAGGACGTCGACGCCGTCGTCCACTGCGGCGACGTCGTCGCGCCCTTCACGGCGGCGACCTTCGACGCCGACTTCGAGTTCCACGCCGTCCGCGGCAACAACGACGGCGAGTGCGCGCTCGCGGAAACGATCGACGAGTTCGGAACGCACCACGGCGAGAGCGCGCACCTGACCTTCGAGGGCTCCGACGGCGACGTCGACGTCGCCGTCTACCACGGGACGAGCGAGCGACTCGTCGACGCGCTCGTCGACTGCGGGACCTACGACTACGTCGTCCGCGGGCACACCCACCAGCGAACGTGCGAAGAGCGCGACGGGACGGTCCACGTCAACCCCGGCGGGCTACCGTTCCCCGGCGCGGACGAGGCCTACCACGTCGCGATCCTCGACACCGACGCCGGCGACGTGACGTTCTTCGGGCTCACGGCGTAGCGCGAGTTCTCTGGCTGCGCGTCCGCTCGACCCGCGCTCCGCCCCGTTCGACCTGCGGCGACGGCCGGTCCGATCTCACGTCCCCGGCAGGATGTCGCCGAGCGCCGCGCCGACGCTCATCGGGACGAAGGCGACGGCGACCGTCGCGAACGCCAGCGTCGGCTCCGACCACGCGATGCGTCCCCACGCCGTCATCGCGGCGACGGCGGTGAGAAACGAGACGCCGAGGACGCCGACGAGTCGCCGCGGAACGACGCCGAGGATGGGGTTGTGGACGCGGACGTCCTGTATCTCCGCGACGTAGAGGATTCCGACGACGAGTCCGATCGCGCTCAGGACGGTCCCGAACAGAAAGAGCGGCCGCCTCGCGAGGAACGCCCCCACCTCGTTCGTCCCGCCCTCGACGAACATCGGCACCCCGAACAGGAACGACCCCAGGAACGCTTCTGCGAGGTCGCTCCGGTCGAAGCCCCGGATGACGCGGCCGAAGACTGGGGCGTCGGCGGCTTCGGCCGCTGCGGTGGTTGCTATGACCGCCGCGCGTCGGGCGCGTCGGACCCGCGCCCGTTCGGCCGGAGAGTCGACGGTCTCCGCGAGCGCGTCGAACTCCTCGAGGAGGTGCTGTAGCTCCTCGTCGGCCGAGTCGACCTCGTACTCGCCGTCCTCGCTGTCGTCTTCGAGGTCCCGCGCCGCCCGACTGGCGCGGTCCGACCGGGGCGGTCCGGAATCGGGTGGCTGGTCGGAACGGGGCGATCCGGAACCGCGAGACTGGTCGTCGTCGCTCACGAGTCCCCCCACGGAACAGGGCGTAATAAATCCGGTTCAGGGGTTGGAGACTCCGAGATCTGGTGGCGGTCATCCCGGCCGAGACCGCGCGGTCGACCCGGCTCGCTCAGTCGTCCGCGGCCTCGGCCTCGACCTGGGAGTCGTTGAAGCCCGAGGGGTCGCCCGCGAGGCCGACGCCGATCGTCCGGTTCGTCCGCTCGATGCTCTCGGCGGCGTCGGCGCTGTCGGTCACCGCGCGGATGGCGTCGACGTTCTCGGGGACGACGTCGGACTCTTGGTGGACCGCCTGGAAGAGATAGAGGTCCCGCCCCTCGGTGGCGATCGACTCGCCCCACAGGCAGTTCTCCCAGAGGTCGCCGCGCGGCCGGCCGGCGTCGAGCGCGAAGTCCTTCAGCTTCCCGGCGCCGTCGAGGCCCAACCCCTCCGGAATGACGTAGATCCGCGATTGGTCCTCCAGGAGCTGGCGGACGTGCGCGGCCGTCACGTCGGATTCGAGCGTGACGTTGACCGCGTGGACGTGCATCAGCGTCGCCGGCACCTTCAGCCCCATCGTGTCGATCGAGAGCTCGGGGAAGATGGTCTGGACGTCCGGGCCGTGGTGGGAGGGGATCTCGATCGGGTTCGGGAGGATGTCGTTGATCGGGCCGCGGGAGTGCTGGCTCGGGTCGCCGCCGCGCCGGACGAGCGTCGCGCGGACCTTCTCGACGCCGTACTCCTCCTCGAGCGGCGCGACGAGCCGGGAGAGCCCCGTCGTGTTACAGGAGACCACGCGGACGGAGTCCGCCCCCCGGGCGTCGTCGTAGTTCGCCCGCGCGTTGAAACTCACCTGGGCGACGCTCGCGTCCTCGCCGCCCTGGAAGATCGCGGGCGTGTCGTAGGAGGCGTAGAGCGATCGGTTCTCCGCGCCGATCCCCGACGGCGTGGCGTCGACGATCACGTCGGCGTCGGCGACCAGTTCGTCGACGACGCCCGCGGTCTCGATGCCCGCGTCGCCGAACAGCGGCGCGCGTTCCGGAATCGCCGCGTACATCGAGTAGCCGCGCTCGACGGCGGTGTGGGCCTCGAAGTTGGGTTGCGTCTTGGCGACGCCAGCGACTTCCATATCGGGCTGGGCCGCGACGGCATCGGCGACACGCTTCCCGATCGTTCCGTAGCCGTTGACACCCACTCGTATCATTACGAAAATATCCGGCGAGCACACGCATAGTTATTTCGGAGCATATCGGAGAGAAATTAACTCCCCGTCGAGTAACGCGGACGATTTCCCCGGATCCGAGTACCGGCCGGCGGAGTCGCGAACGCCGGCCCCGGAGCGGACGCTTCACCGTCCGACTCGGGGCGGATCCGTGTCCGACTCGGAACCGATCCGAACGTCTAACTCCGCGGGGGCCCCAGACGGTGGTATGTCGAACGACGGACTCGCGACCGCCGCGACGACAGCGGTCGAGCAGTGTATGGCCCTCGACGCCGCCGAATCGTGCGTGATCGTCACCGACGACGAGCGACGGGCGATCGGCGAGGCCCTCTACGAGGCCGCTGCCGCGGTCGCCGAGGAGACGACGATCCTGCAGTACCCGCCTGGCGACCAGCACGGCGAGGAACCGCCGGGACCGGTCGCCGCCGCGATGGCCGAGGCGGACGTGTTCCTCGCGCCGACGACGAAGAGCATCAGCCACACCCGCGCCCGCGGGAACGCCTGCGACACGGGCGCTCGCGGGGCGACGCTGCCCGGAATCACCGAGGACGTGTTCCTGACGGGACTCGACGCCGACTACGACGCCATCGCCCAGCACTGCCGGGAGGTGCTCGCGCAGGTCGAAGACGCCGAGGAGATCCGCGTGACCGCGCCCGCGGGGACGGACATCACGTTCGAACCGGGAGACAGGGCGTGGAACACCGACACCGGCATCGTCCACGACGCCGGCGGCTTCTCGAACCTGCCCGCGGGCGAGGTGTTCGTCTCGCCGACGGACGCGAACGGCACCTACGTCGTCGACGGGACGATGCGGCCGCACGGCCTGCTCGACGAGGGTCAGGAACTCCGGTTCGAGGTCGAAGAGGGCTACGTGACCGACATCTCCGACGACGAGATCCGAAGCCAGGTCGAGGCGGCCGCCGAGGAGGTCGGCCGCGACGCCTACAACCTCGCGGAGTTGGGCATCGGCACCAACGTCGGCGTCACCGACCTCGTCGGTTCCGTCCTCCTCGACGAGAAGGCCGCGGGGACGGTCCACGTCGCCATCGGCGACGACGCGGGGATCGGCGGCGACACCGACGCGCCGCTGCACCTCGACGGGATCATCCGAGAGCCGACCGTGTGGGCGGACGGGGAGGAAGTGAAGCTTCCTCGATAAGCGAGCGGTGAAACCGCGAGACCGGGGAGGAAGTGGAGCTTCCTCGGTGAGCGAGCGGCGAAGCCGCGAGCAGGGGAGGCCGTTCACTCGATCCAGCGGTGTCGATGTCGCCCTCGCCGAGGAACACTGCGTCGTCGTCGACAGCGACGCCGTCCCGCGGTGCCGGCGTCGTCTCCCCGTTCTGTCGCCGCGACGCCGACGCGCGCCAGCGTCTGCCACGGGGCGGGCGGAAGGGCGGACTTTTAGGGCCAGACGGGTTACGACGCCGTATGAGCACGCCACAGGACCGCATCGCGGTCGAATGTCCCTCCTGTTCGTCCGCCGAATCGACGGTCCACGAGGTACTGAAAGAGGGCGGCGGCCGCCACACCGTCCGGTGCACCGAGTGCGGTCACGTCCACAAGGTCCAGGTCGACTCGGAGACGGAGGTCGAACGCGACGTTGTCGTCTCCCAGGACGGCGAGTCGTTCTCGACGACCGTCGACGCGCCGCCGACGGACACGGTCGCGGTCGGTGACGAATTCATCGTCGACAGCGAGGAGGCGATCATGCTCGTCCGGGTCACGGGCATCGAGATCGGCCCCGAGCAGCGGACCGAAGAGGCGACGATCGAGGACGTCGACACGGTCTGGACCCGCGCCGTCGACAACGTGACGGTGAAGGTGACCGTCAACCCGAAGGAGGGGACGGGCGACCGCGAGCACACGCGGAGTTTCGACCTGCAGCTTCCGGGCGACCACGAGTTCGTCGTCGGCGAGACCGAGACGTTCGGCGACGAGGAGTTCGAGGTCAAGGCCATCCAGGTCCGCGATGACGCCCCGGAGTACCGCCACGGGAAGTTCGACCACGACGGCGATATGGTGTACGCGAAGGACGTCAAGCGACTCTACGGGACCGACCAGACGACCTCCGCCTGGTCGGCCTGGTGACCGCGCCTTTTTATTACTCGGTCCGGAAGCGGCGTCTTCACGCCCGCGCTCGGCGGTACACTTAGGTCGGCGTCGGGCGAACACGGCGCCGACGTGACACGAACTGCCGCCTACGCCCTCCTCGTAGCCGCAGGCGCGCTCGCCGCACCGATCGTCGCGGCCGGACTCGCCTTCCCGGTGTGGACGTTCGACGTCGTCGGATTCGTCGGCTTCCTCGCCGCCGTCGCGCTCGTCGTCGCCGGGGGAGTGGTCCTCTGCGTCGTCGACCTCACGAGCGCCGTCGAGCGGACGCTCGGGCCGTGATACGCGCCTCGGGCCACCGCGCAGGGACGGGGGGAAAGATTCGACTCGCTGGAGCGCCAACTGCCGCGTGTGAGCGAGGAACACACGGAGGCGCGCCGAGCGCTCGTCGAGCGACTGCGCCGCCGTGGCTACGTCGAGAGCGACCGCGTCGCCGACGCGATCCGCGCGGTGCCCCGTCACGAGTTCGTCCCCGCGGGTCGCCGCGACCGCGCCTACGACGACCGCCCGCTGTCAATCGGGAACGACCAGACCGTGAGCGCCCCGCATATGGTCGCGCTGATGTGCGAACTGCTCGATCCCGCGCCCGACGACGCGGTGCTGGAAGTCGGAACCGGCTGCGGCTACCACGCGGCGGTGACGGCCGAACTGCTCTCCGACGGGCACGTGTACTCCGTCGAGTACGACGGTGACCTCGCGGCGGACGCCCGCGGGACTCTCGGCCGACTCGACTACGCGGATCGGGTCTCGATCCGGGTCGGCGACGGGCGGGAGGGTTGGCCCGAGTACGCCCCGTTCGACGGGGCGTACGTCACGTGCGCGGTCCCGTCCGTCCCCGACGCGATCCGAGCGCAACTCCGATCCGGCGGACGGATCGTCGCACCCGTCGGCGACGTCAACCAGACGTTGGTCGTCCTCGAAAAGCGCGCGGACGGATCCTTCGATCGGAGCGACCACGGGGGCGTCCGCTTCGTTCGCATCCGCGGGTGAGCGGTCGAGGTACGCGGCGCACTCCGGCGGCGCACCGCTTGATCCGAGGCCCGGAGCGTGCAGTTGATTAGTACGCACGCCCGAGCGCAACGTATGGACCCCGGGGATCTGCGCGGAGAGATGGTCGACGGCCTGGAGGAACGGCTGTCGATCGACGACGCCGTCGCGCTCGCGATGCGGACGGTCCCCCGCCGGACCTTCGTCGACGACGCGCCCTACGACGGCCGGAGCGAGGCGGACGGAACCACGGTTCTGGCTCCCGAAATGGTCGCGCGCCTCCTGACGGCGCTCGACGTGAACGCCCGAAACGCCGAGGCGTCAGTCGGTGCGGGCGGCGCGGCGGGAACGGACCGGACGGAGGGCGCAGACGGTATTGCAGCGGACGACGCCGAGTCGACCGGCGACGTCCTCGTCGTCGGCGCGGGCGTCGGCTACACGGCGGCGATCCTCGCGGAACTCGTCGGCGAGACGCGCGTGCACGCGGTCGACATCGACCGGCGGCTCGTCTACGCCGCGCGCTCGAACCTCGAATCCGCCGGCTACGGCGGCGTCCTCGTCGACGCTCGCGACGGGGCGCGCGGGCTCCCCGAGTACGCGCCCTTCGACCGGATTCTGGTCGAGGCGGCCGCCATCGAACCCCCGAAGCGGCTGGTCGAGCAGCTCGCGCCCGGCGGGCGACTCGTCCTCCCGCTCGGCGGCCCCGAGCAGTCGCTCGCCGTCGTCGACGACGACGGCGAGGTCGTCGAGCGGTGCGGGCCGGTGGCGTTCAAACCCCTGCTGGTCGACGGCGAGCAGGGCAGCGCGCCCGCCCGGAACCGGACCGAACGCGAGGACGCCCAGCGGGCCAACGAGCCGGGCTACTTCGCGAAGACCGGGTGGGAGCAGGAGTGGATCGACTGGGACGAGCAGATGAGTCGGCGGTAAGTCGTCTTTCGATCCCACTTTTTGCTGCGTCGGGTCGCGCTGCGCGCGACCACTCGCTTGCAAAAATCTGGATCAAAAAGCGTCCGACTCCGCCGTCTCCGGAAGAGCGGGGCTCTTGCGTGCACCTATTCTCTCCTGTCGGTCGCTCCCGGGAACTTCGGCGGCTCCGTCGGTGAACTTGCTCGCTCACTGCGCCCGCTCGCGGATGCTCGACATAGCGGGTGTGAAATCACTACGATCTACAGATATGCAATGCGAATGCCCCTGGGCTTGACCCCGAGGCGGTTCACGGGAGTTCCACTTATACAGAGGACTTCAGGTAAATATATAATAATTATTAGATATCTTTATACTCTGAGGCGTCGTAACAGGATACGACTATGCCCTTATATATGGACGTTCACAGGAACGTCGGCGGTAGTGCTGAGGACGTTGCAGAGGCCCACAAAAAGGACCTCGAAACGCAAGAAAAGCACGGAGTGAAATATCTGAATTACTGGGTCGACGAGGACCAAGACGCCGTCTTCTGCCTGTTCGAAGGCCCCAGCAAAGAAGCGGGTGAGAGGGTACACCGCGAAGCTCACGGCCTCACCGCAGAGGAGATCTTCGAGGTCCAGCAGGGAGAGTGAATCAACCGCTGAGATAGACTCTAGTAGGGAGTATCGCGGCCAACCGGCCGTCTACAGACCCTCGACTGGCCGCGGTATTCGCTTCGGATGAAACCGAATCGATGGATTGCTACGATAATCTATATGAGTTCTCACAGGGTGTGATCCGCAAGATCCCCACGTCGGTTCTCACGTAGCTGTGAGACCACAAAACGATCTTCTCGCCCCCAATACTTCGGACGCCTACGTTTTCAGCCCGCTCCCGGTGAGCGGGACCACGACGTCGTCGTCGGCAGCGACGACGCCGCGCTCGCGGTAGACGTCGAGCGCCGCGGGCGCGACGGCGCAGGTGGGTTCGACGTAGAACCCCTCGCTGTGGAGTCTGTCGAGTTCGCGCTCGACCGCTCGCGAGGGGAGGGCGACCGCGTCGCCGCCGGTGTCGTCGATCGCCGCCAGGATCTGTGATTTCCGGACCGGCTCACGGATCTGGATCCCGTCGGCGACGTCGTTTTCGCCGGCGGCCGCCGCCTCGCCGTGCAGTTCCGCCGTGATCGGGGCGGAGCCGGCCGCCTGCGCGCCCAGGAGGCGCGGCATCGACTCGATCCAGCCGGCGTCGTAGAGGTCGCGGAAGCCGCGGTAGGCGCCGAGAAAGAGCGTGCCGTGGCCGAGCGGCGTCACGACGGCGTCCGGCGCGGTCCAGTCGCGCTGGGCGCAGACCTCGTACGCGAACGTCGCCGTGCCCGCGAAGAAGGCCGGGTTCCACGCGTGGGAGGCGTACCACGCGTCCCCGGCGTCGACGGCCGCCACGCAGGCGGCCGTGACGTCCTCGCGGCTCCCCTCGATCGGGACGACTGTCGCGCCGGTCCGTTCGATCGCGCGGCGTTTTCCGGGCTTGACCGACGCGGGAACGTAGATCTCGGCGTCGAGACCGGCGCGGGCAGCGTAGGTCGCGATGGCCGCGCCCGCGTTGCCCGAGGAGTCCTCGACGACCCGGTCGACGCCGAGTTCGGCGGCGACAGAGAGCGTCACCGTCGCGCCCCGGTCCTTGAACGATCCCGTCGGGAAGACGTACTCCAGTTTGAACGCCGCGTCCCACTCGGGCGCGTCGACGAGCGGCGTCAGCCCCTCGCCGAGCGTCACGTGCGGACCGACCGGGAGGAAGTCGCGGAAGGCCCACAGCCCGGCGCGGGTGTCCGCCCACGACGCCGGTGGGGCCGTCCGTTTTCGGTGCTTCGCCGACGACGACGCGAAGTCCAGCGGCGCGCCGCAGTCACACCGCCAGGTCCACCCGTCGTGCGTCTCCTCACAGACCGAACAGACGAGTTCGAGCGTCGGTGGAAGTGGCATCGGTGGATGAGCCTCGACGGTCGCTCAGTACGTGTCGACGTTGGTGCCGACAGAGCAGACGTACTCGCCGGTCGCGACCTGCGGGAGGCGGCGGGTCCGCCAGAAGACGCCGTCGCTGTTGGCTGTCACGCGGGCCTGCAGTTCGCCGAAGACGTCGATCACCTCGAAGAGGAGGTCGCCGGCGGAGACCCGATCACCCAGGTCGGCCTCGAACCGCACGAGTCCGCCGCTCGGGGAACCGTACTGATCGAATCCCTTCGCGCGCGTCTGCTGCGACGCGGTGGCGTCGCCGTCGAGGAAGTCGTACTCGCGGAGGACGTTGAACACGCCCTCGACGCCCGCCCGGATGCTCTCTTCGTCCCAGCCGACGCAGCCGCCGAGTTCGGGGTCGATCGTCGGAATCCCCTCGTCCGGTCCGGCGCGGGCCAGCTGTCCTTCCGGGCCCTTCTGATCGAGGACGTAGCCGCAGCCGAACGTCTTCGCGAGTTCGAGACACTCCCCGTGCATTCGGTGGCGACGGCCGCAGCGGACCCGTACCTCGTCGATCATCCGCGACGTCGAGCCCTGGTGGAGGTCCAAGATCAGGTCCGCGCGCGTCGCCGCGTCGAACGTCGCCGCGGCGATGCGCTCCGAGGAGGTTCCCCGCTCGTCGCCGGGGTACGCGCGGTTCATCTTCGTGTCGTCGATCGGGTTCCGGTGCTCTGCGACCTGAAACGCGTGGTAGTTGACCACGCCGACGACGAGGAGCGTCCCCGAGAGTTCCGCGGGATCGAGCCGGGGGACGACGCGGCTGACGACGCCGACGCCGTTCAGTTCGTCGCCGTCCGAGGCCGCCTGCAAGTAGAGCGTCTTCCCGTCGGTAGCGCCGTTCACGACCGCACAGGGAAGGCCCACCTCCGTCCCGTCGCGGGATTCGCCCACCGCCAGACGGCCCGTGTCGATCTCGCCGGGGGCCGCACTCGCCGTGCCGAGTGTCGTCATTGTCCGACACTCGGAGGGGTCGGACTTTAGGGGTTCGGTCTCCGCCGCTCGCCGTCGTCTATCCACCGTTCTCCGGCCCCCGCGCGAACGGCCGATCGCGACCGACGACGCTTTGCCGACCGCACCGTAACGAGCGAGTATGAGCGACGAGGTCCCGGACCGGCCGCCGCAGTCGGGGCTGGTCAGCGCGCTGTCGGTCCCGCGGAACGCGACCGTCGGCGTCGCCGCGGGCATCGCCCTGGCGGTCCTCGCCTACCTGGTCCGCGTGTTCGAGGTGTTCGGACCGTTCGCGGGGACGCGCGAGTACCCCGTGTTGGGTCCCGAAGGGTGGTTTCTGGTGCTCGCGTTCGTCCTCGCGACGTCGACGGCGCTGCTGGTGGCGTCGGTACTGACCGTCGTCGAGGCCGTGCGACTGACTCGGGAGTTGTAATCTCGTCCGGACGCTGCCGCCTCTCTCTCTCTGACGCTGCCGCGTTCTGCCTCCGAGCGCTACTCGTCGAACTCCTGAACGTCGCCGACGAGTTCGCTCAGCCGCTCTGCGCCCGCGCGCGTCCCCTTCGCGATGATGACGTCGCCGCCGCGGAGTTCGGTCTCCGGTCCGGGCTGGACGACCCACTCCTCGCCGCTCTCGCCGCGGCGGACGGCGATGACGCGCATCCCCGTCTCGGTCTTGACCATCCGCTCGCCGAGCGTGGTGCCCGCGAGCTGGGCGTCGGACGCGACCGAGAGCCGAACGATCACCTCGTCGGACTCCTCGACGGCGGCGGCGACCACCGGATGGGCGTCGATGCCGCGGAGGACGCCCTCGCTGATTTCGAGGGCGGCGTCGGAGATGACCTCCGTCGCCGACGCCAGGCGGACGAGGCCGCGGAGCCGGACGGGATCCTCGACGCGGCCCGCCGCGCGGAGCGTCCAGGCCTCGAAGCGCGACTGCAGGGCGTCGACCTCCGCCTCGAGCTCTTTTACCTCCTCGGCGACGCCCTCGCTGTCGAACAGCACCGCGCCGTAGGCCAGGTCGACGGCGAGCTCGCTCATGTCTTTCATCAGCGTGATCGAGTCGATCGCCCGTTCGAGGTCCTCGATCGGCGGTTCGACCGCCTCCGCGGGCTCGTAGGGCTCGCCGGTCGCCGCCTCGTAGACGGCCGATATGCCGTCTCGCGGACCGCGGAGCAGCAGCGAGTCGTTCGGCTGGAGTTGGCTGTCGGGGCCGGGGTTCATCAGCCACCGGCGCTTGCCGGTCGCCGACTCCCGACGGATCGCGATGACGCGAACCCCCGTCTCGGTCTCCATATTGACATCGAGGAGCGTCCGACCGGCGTACGGGGAGCCCTCGTCGACCGCCGCGCGGACCAGCACCTCGACGGCCTCGGGGAGTGCGGTCCGGATCGCGTCGGGCATCCCGATGTCTTCGAGGACGATCTTCGCGATGTCGCCGGCGGCGTTCGAGATCTTCTCGGCGGCACCCATCACGCCGAGGACGGGAGCCAGTTGTTCGGCGTCTTCGGGGCTTCGGGCCGCCATCAGGAGGCTCATCCGGCCCTGGAGTTGGAGGATGTCCATCCGCCCTTCGAGCTCCAGCACTTCCCGGGCGATCTCGTCGCTCCCGTTGAGGACGGCGGAGTACGAGAGGTCGATGAGGAGTTCGGCGGTGTCTTTCATCTCCGCCAGCACCTCCTTGACGCTGACCGGCTCGTACTCGACGTCCCGTGGGTCCATACCTCGCCGTTCGGGGTGGGGCGCCAAAACGCTTGGTGGTCGACCGCGTCGCGCTTCCGGGGCGTTGTGCGCGAGCGACACCCGTAAACGATAACGCTTTTTTCACGTGGACGGGAATCTGATAGGTATGTCAGACGACCTGAAGCGCGGGCTGGAAGGCGTCCTCGTCGCCGAGTCGGAACTGAGCTACATCGACGGCGACGCCGGAAAACTGGTCTACCGCGGGTATCCGATCGAGGCCCTGGCCCGCGAGGCGTCTTACGAGGAAGTCGTCTACCTCCTCTGGCACGACGAACTCCCCGACGCGGCGGAGCTCGCCGACTTCGAGTCGTGGATGGCCGAGCGCCGAACGCTCGACGAGGAGGTCCTCTCCGTGGTCCGGAAGCTCGCCGAGGCCGACGAGGTGCCGATGGCGGCCCTCCGGACCATCGTCTCCGCGCTGTCGGCGTACGACGAGGACGCCGACCATCAGGACGTGACCGATCTCGACGCGAACCTCCGGAAGGCGTGTCGGATCACCGCGAAACTCCCGACCGCCCTCGCCGCGTTCCAGCGCATCCGCCAGGGCGACGACCCCGTCGAGCCGCGAGCGGACTTAGACCACGCCGCGAACTTCCTCTACATGCTCAACGACGAGGTGCCCGACGACGTCCTCGCCGAGACGTTCGACATGGCGCTCGTCCTCCACGCCGACCACGGACTGAACGCCTCGACGTTCTCGGCGATGGTGACCGCTTCGACGCTCTCTGACCTCCACAGCGCCGTCACCGCCGCCGTCGGGACGCTCGCCGGATCGCTTCACGGCGGCGCGAACGCCAACGTGATGCGGATGCTGAAGGAAGTCGACGACAGCGACGTCGGCCCCACCGAGTGGGTCGAGAACGCCCTCGCAGAGGGGCGTCGCGTCCCCGGGTTCGGTCACCGCGTCTACAACGTCAAGGACCCCCGCGCGAAGATCCTCGGCGAGAAGTCGAAGTCGCTGGCGGAGGCCGCGGGCGACACCAAGTGGTACGACTACTCCGTCGCGATCGAGGAGTACATCACCGAGGAGAAGGGCCTCGCCCCCAACGTCGACTTCTACTCGGCGTCGACGTACTACCAGATGGGAATCCCGATCGATATTTACACGCCGATCTTCGCGATGTCCCGCGTCGCCGGCTGGATCGCCCACGTCCTCGAACAGTACGACGATAACCGCCTCATCCGCCCCCGGGCGCGTTACGTCGGCCCGACGGACCTGACGTTCCCCGACCTCGACGAGCGATAGGCCGGTCCTCAGCCACGGTCGTTCGCGGCGGTGTACCGCTCCTCGGAGAGAAAACCCCGCTCGTGGAGCAGTTTCGTCGCGAGACGAGGACCCGACGAAGAACGCTGACCTGCCGGTGCTCCGAGCGGAGAACCTGCGTCGCGTCTCTCCGGTTCTCTGCAGCGGGTCTGAAACCGCGCCGAACAGCGCTCCCCAACGGGAGGGGATCACTCTCCCCGTCGGTGGATCGAGAAGTATCAATGAACAAATAAGTAACCGGTTCAGCCGTCGCTCCCCTGCCGAGCGACGGCGCGTCACTCTCTTGGCTCTCATTCGATCTGATGTGTAGAAAATATCACTCAATAATGACGTTTGATTAACACTACCCACCACAGCAGACGGACGACAGACGAACGTCAGACAGCGGCGGGGAGGCCGTCGCTGTCGCCCGATTTCACTTTCACTCTGCGTGGGGGATATTTATGTACCTCGCGGGTGCATACCCAAGTGCACGTCACACGCGTGCATTCCCCCCTTTCCCCCTTGACACCTGAGAGCGGCGCCGGTCCGGATCGCTGCCGCGAACGGCGGCCGCCCGGGTGTCGTTCGGATACCAAGAAGAACATTTAGGCCCGGCCACGCGGTACGGGGGACCGAGATGCTCTCTCTCGCCGACGTCGAGGCCGCCCGCGAGCGGATCGACGGCGTCGTCCGGTGGACGCCGCTCGAGTACTCCTACACGTTTTCGGAGATGACCGGTGCGGACGTCCACCTGAAGCTCGAGACGTTCCAGCGGACCGGCGCGTTCAAACTCCGCGGGGCGACCAACCGGATCACCACGCTCTCGCCGGCCGAACGGGAAGCGGGGGTCGTCACGGCGAGCGCGGGCAACCACGCCCAGGGGGTCGCGCTCGCGGCGTCGCGGTTCGACGTCGACTCGAAGATCGTGATGCCGGAGCACGCGCCCATCTCGAAGGTGGAGGCGACGGAGCGCTACGGCGGCGAGACCGTCCTCCACGGCGCGGACTACGACGAGGCGCAGGCGAAGGCCCACGAGATCGAACGCGAAGAGAACCGGACGTACGTCCACGCGTTCGACGACGACGAGGTGATGGCCGGACAGGGGACGATCGGCCTGGAGATCGTCGACGACTGCCCGGAGGTCGACACCGTCGTCGTCCCGGTGGGCGGCGGCGGGCTCATCTCCGGGATCGCGACCGCGGTGAAGGGGCGCAAATCGGACGTGCGCGTGATCGGCGTCCAGGCCGAGGGCGCGGCGTCGCTGCCGGAGTCGCTGCGGACCGGGTCGATCGCCGAACTCGACGCCGTGAACACGATCGCCGACGGCATCGCCACCCGGAAGGTCGGCGAGCGTCCGTTCGAGGTGATCCGCGAACGCGTCGACGAGGTGGTGACCGTCTCCGACGAGGAGATCGCGGTCGCGCTGACGTACCTGCTCGAACGGTCGAAGACGCTGGTCGAGGGGGCCGGCGCGGTCCCGCTCGCGGCGCTGCTCTTCGAGCACTTCGACTACGAGGAGGGCGAGACGATCGTCCCGGCGCTGTGCGGCGGCAACATCGACACGAACCAGTTGACGACCGTCCTGGTCCGCGGACTCGTCGAGACCGGCCGCTATCTGAAGATCCGGACGGTCCTCCGCGATCGCCCCGGCGCGCTGCAGGACCTCGTCGAGATCATCGCCGACCGCCGGGCGAACATCTACGCGATCCAGCACGACCGGACCTCCCGCGACGTCGCGATGAACGAGGCCGACGTCGAGATCGACATCGAGACGCGCGGGCACGACCACATCGACGAGGTGCTGGAGGCACTGAGGGACGCGGGATACGAGGTCGAGGTGCTGGCGTGAACCGGACCAGATCGTCGCTGCTGTGGGGGACGGTCGGCGCGCTGACGTTCCTCGTGCTCGTCCAGGGGTACCGCCTGCTCGTCGGCCCCCTGGGTGTCACCCTCTTGAACGGCGCCGGGATGGCCCTCGTCGTCGGGGCGGTCGTGTCCCTCGTTTCCTACGCCGCCGAACCGCGACTCGCGGCGAAGGGAAGGACTTAAACGATTCAGTAGGCTACCTCCGATCGAGCCAGGATGGCCGAGTGGTAAGGCGCACGCCTGGAAAGCGTGTTCCCTCTGGGATCCAGGGTTCAAATCCCTGTCCTGGCGCTTTCTCGAATCGATTCCCCCGCGAGACGCGTCGTCGTCGAGCGGACGCGAGTCGATTACGTGCTGTCGTCACCGAGAGGATTTGAACCACGCGAGACGAGCGAAGCGAGTCTCGCCATCGGGTTCAAATCCCTGTCCTGGCGCTTTCTCGAATCGATTCCCCCGCGAGACGCGTCGTCGTCGAGCGGACGTCGATCAAGATGTCGACTCCGGCACCGACGGGTCCTCGCGGTCGTACGCGATAGCTGCCTGTACCGTCAGAAGTGTGAACAACACAAAGTTAATGGGTATGGGAATCGTCGACACGGGTGACAATGCCTGACACGAAAAACGGCCGGGAGCGGAAGGGACGGAACAAGCGCAGCCAGCTCCAGGAGGAGCTCTACGAGGAGGAGATCGAGGCGCTCGACGCCGACGAGGAGCTCCCGTCCTTCGAGCCGTCCTCCGATCGACCGTTCGTCGCCGACGAACTCCCGGACGAGACGTAGCGACGGGACCGTCGGTTCGTTCTTCGGTGGGTACGCTCGGCGGCCACTGCGTCGTGTGCGACCGGGCCGTTGCCGTCCTCGCCCGTCGTGCCCCTGCCGTGTCGAGATCGGTCTCGGGGGCGACAGCCACGCTCCGGTCGTTCTCGTAGTCGATCCGTGAGCGCTGCGACCGCTCGCGACGTCCGGGTCGGCCGGGCTCGAATCGGGGGAGACGACGACTCCGGCGGATCGTCTCCCGCTACCAACGTTTACGACGCTCGGCCGAGACCGTGTGGCTATGGCTGCCCTGAAGTCCCTCCGCCCAGCCGCCAGTGCACTGGTTCGCAACCCGATTCTCGCCGCTCTCGTCGGAATATTCGGCCTGATTCAGCTGCCACAACTGGCCTTGCAGGCCTTCCAGCCGCTCTTGGCCGCGCTCGTCTCCCTCGTATTGACCGGGGTGATGATCCTCGTTATGCCGTTCTTTCAGGGCGGCCTCATCGGGATGGCGGACGAGGCACTCGATGGCACCGCGAGGGTCGAGACGCTCCTCGCCGTAGGGAAGCGCCACTACGTCAGCCTCCTCGTGGCGTACCTTGTCGTTCTCGCGGTGAACTTCACGCTGGGGATCGCCGCGTTCTTCGCGGCGATCTTCGGCGGCGCCGGCCTCTTTGCGCTCGACGCGGCATCCAACGTGGTGGGACTCGGCGCGCTCGCGGCCGTCGGCCTCCTGTTCGTCCTCGCCTATCTCCTGATCGCCTTCTTCGTCCAGTTTTACGCCCACGCGATCGTCCTGAGTGACGCCGGCGTGGTCGCGGCTTTCAAGCGAAGCGTCGGGCTCGTTCGGCGGAACCTCCTGAGCGTCGGTGGATACACGGCGATCCTCCTCGTGGGGAGCGTCCTGTTCGGCGGCATCGGCGGCGTGGTCTCGCTACTCCTGTCACCGCGACCGACAGCCCTTCCGGTCCCGGAGCTTTCGACCGCGCTCCTGGTCGGGGCCGCCATCGTCTACGTGGTCGCGATCGCCGTCTTCGGCGCGTTCTACGCGGCCTACTCCGTCGCGTTTTATCGGGCTATCGACGACACGACGCCGACAGCGTAGCGGTCTGTCCGGCTCTCGCCACGGGGGCGCGCTGCGTCGCGCGCCTCGACCCGCTCGACGGGACAGCCGGATATATAAAAACCGAGCGTAGTCGGTTTCAGACGGAGCGAGAGTGCCAATCGTTACCACACGATACTAGTGCATAGCGTCCCTTTTTCGCCGTTATTCGCGGCGTACGGTGGCTCTTCCCGGAGTCCTTCTAACTCCCCTGAACCGAAGTTTTTATATAGAATCACAAACAATCAGTCGATGTCTATGAGTCAGCGAATGCAGCAGGGTCAGCCGATGATCATTATGGGCGAGGACGCCCAGCGCGTCAAGGACAAGGACGCTCAGGAATACAACATTCAGGCCGCCCGAGCGGTCTCCGAGGCGGTACGCTCGACACTCGGACCGAAGGGGATGGACAAGATGCTCGTCGACTCGATGGGAGACGTGACCATCACGAACGACGGCGTCACCATCCTCCAGGAGATGGACATCGACAACCCGACGGCCGAGATGATCGTCGAAGTCGCCGAGACTCAGGAGGACGAGGCCGGCGACGGGACGACGACGGCGGTCGCCATCGCGGGTGAACTCCTGAAGAACGCCCAGGACCTCCTCGAACAGGACATCCACCCGACGGCGATCATCAAGGGCTTCCACCTCGCGAGCCAGGAGGCCCGCGACCAGGTCGACGACATCGCCGAGTCCGTCGAGCCCGGCGACACCGAACTCCTCCAGAAGGTCGCCGAGACGTCGATGACCGGCAAGAGCTCCGAACTCAACAAGGAGCTCCTCGCCGAACTCGTCGTCGAGACCGTCGAGGCCGTCACGGTCGAGGCCGACGACGGCTCCTACGTCGTCGACCTCGCGAACGTCAACGTCGAGACGCAGACCGGTCGCGCGACGAGCGAGTCCGAACTCCTCAACGGGGCCGTCGTCGACAAGGACCCCGTCCAGGACGACATGCCGACGGCGTTCGACGAGGCCGACATCCTGCTGCTCGACGAGCCGATCGAGATCGAGGAGACCGACGTCGACACGCAGGTCAACATCGAGTCCCCCGACCAGCTCCAGCAGTTCCTCGATCAGGAGGAGAAACAGCTGCGACAGAAGGTCGACCAGATCGTCGACTCCGGCGCCGACGTCGTCTTCTGCCAGAAGGGCATCGACGACATGGCCCAGCACTACCTCGCGAAGGAGGGCATTCTGGCCGTTCGCCGGACGAAGAAGTCCGACATCGCGTTCCTCCGCGACGTCGTCGGCGGCAACGTCGTCTCCGACCTCGACAGCCTCACCGGGGCCGACCTGGGCTACGGCTCGGTCCGCCGCGACGGCGACGACGAACTGTTCTACGTCGAGGGGCTCGGCGACGAGGCCCACGGCGTCACGCTGCTGCTGCGCGGCTCGACCGACCACGTCGTCGACGAGATCGAGCGCGGCGTCGAGGACGCCCTCGACGTCGTCTCCACGACCGTCTCCGACGGTCGCGTCCTCGCCGGCGGCGGTGCGGTCGAGGTCGAACTCGCCCGTCGGCTCCGCAGCTACGCCGGCTCCGTCGGCGGCCGCGAGCAGCTCGCCGTCGAGGCCTTCGCCGACGCGGTCGAACTCGTCCCCCGCGTGCTCGCCGGGAACGCCGGGCTCGACTCCATCGACACGCTCGTCAAGATCCGCGAGGCCCACGAGAACGGCGACACCCGCGCCGGCCTGAACGTCTTCAGCGGCGACGTCGAAGACACGTTCGAGGCCGGCGTCGTCGAGCCCGCACACGCCAAGGAGCAGGCGCTCTCCTCGGCCACCGAGGCCGCGAACCTCGTCCTCAAGATCGACGACATCATCGCCGCCGACGAACTGAGCACCGAGGGCGACGGCGACGAGGGCGGCGCGCCCGGCGGTGCCGGTGGAATGGGCGGTATGGGCGGAATGGGCGGTATGGGCGGCGCGATGTGAAAGCGGTCGGAAACCACCTCCAACCCACCTCCCACGGGTCGTCAGGGTCCGCCTGACGGCTCACGCCCGGTTCCGTAGCAACCTCTCACGACGAGCCCGGTCGGCTCGACTGATCGCAACTCGCCGTTTTTTTCGACTCGATTCACCCCATAGCGATCCGTCTCTCCCGACGTGACGGTCCGGTACGGGATTCCGTGTCGCCACCGTTATATCCGATCGCATCCAAATTAGTTAGACAAACATCTCTATTTTTCTCATCCAGTGATATCTGATTCGGAAATGGGATGAATTAAGTACGGAACAGACGAACGCGGGCGTATGGAAACGCTGCTGCTGAACGGGACGGACGTCCGCGAGAACGCGTCGATGGCGGAACTCGTGCCCGCCATCGAAGACGCCTTCGCCGCCTTCGAGCGCGGGGACGCACAGATGCCGGCGAAGTCGTACGTGGACCTCCCGCAGTACAACGGCGACTTCCGGTCGATGCCCGCGTACCTGGACGTCGGTGAGTGGGACGCCGCCGGGGTCAAGTGGGTGAACGTCCACCCCGACAACCCCGAGAAGTTCGACCTCCCGACGGTGTTGGGGACGATGATCTACTCCGATCCCGAGACGGCCGTGCCGCTCTCGATTATGGACGGCCGTGAACTGACGATGCTCCGGACGGGCGCGGCGGCGGCCGTCGCGACCGACCACCTCGCGGTCCCCGACGCCGACTCGCTCGGCATCGTCGGCGCCGGGGTCCAGTCGTATACGCAACTCCGCGCGATATCGCAGGTCAGAGACATCGAGACCGTCGTGATCTCCGACCTCGACGAGGAACGCGTCGCCGAGTTCGTCGCGACGTTCGAGGACGACTACGACGTCCGCGGGGGTACGGTCGCCGAGGCCGCCGCCTGCGACGTGCTCTCGACGGTCACGCCCGTCGAATCGCCGATCGTCTCTCCGGAATCGGTCGGCGATCACACGCACATCAACGCGATGGGCGCCGACGCCGCCGGCAAGCACGAACTGGCCGACGAGATCCTGCTGGAGGCGAAACTCGTGATCGACGACTACGAGCAGACGACCCACTCCGGCGAGATCAACGTCCCCTGGAGCGAGGGCGTCCTCGACGACGACGACATCTACGGGTCGGTCGGCGAGATCGTCACCGGCAAGAAACCCGGCCGGACCGAAGGCGACGGGATCTCCGTCTTCGACTCGACGGGACTGGCGATTCAGGACGTCGCGGCCGCCCACGTGGTCTACGAACACGCGACCGAGCGCGGCAACGGATACGGGTTCGACCTGCTCGGTCTCGCGTGAGTCTTCGGTAGCTTTTACAGAACTGCCGACGCTGACCAGGTATGGTCTGGGTTCGCGCGGAGTACGCGGGCGCGCTGGCGGTGGTCTCGACGTGGATCGCCGCGCTCGTCCCCTGGAACGTCACCTACTCGACGGGCGTCTCCGGCGGGTCGGTGCTGTTCGTCCGCTTCCCGTTCTTCCAGGTGCGGTACGCCTTCGGCGTGCCGGCCGCCCGCCGCGTCAGCCTCTCTGATCCGCTCTCGGCGACCGCGTTTCAGGCGGGACAGACGATCCAGGCGGCGTATCAGGTCTGGACCGTCGGTGCGGCTATCCTCACGATCGCGGTCGTCTTCGCCGCGGTCTACTACCGATACGAGGACGCCGTCGAGTCCGGCCCGGTCGACCCGGTCCGGCTCCTCGGCGGCTTGCTGATGCTCTCCGGCACCGTGCTCGCGGCCGCGACGTACCTGCTCGTCACCCGCGGCTTCCCGGGTGTCCCGGTCCCCGTCGGCGTCCTGCTCCTCCTCGTCTTCGGCGGCGTGTTGCTGACGGTCGACCGCGAGTGACCGTCGGCCGCCGCCCGTGGCCGTGTCTCGAATCGCCATCTTCCCGCCCGCCCGTTTTCGGCCCCGATCGCCTGCCCGTCTCCGAACCCGATCGCCCGCTCGTTTTTTCATCCGTGGCCACCAGACCCGAACGTGGTTCGCCGATCAGCCGGATATCTGTCGCTCGTGGCCGCGGCCGCACTGCTCGTCGTCGCGGGCGCCGTCCGCTCGGCGGACGTCTTCGCCGACGTCGCCGTCGGGAGCTGGCAGCTTCAGCCGGTGGTCTCCCAGGGCCTGCTCGCGGCGGCCGTCCTGGCGGCCGTCACCGGGACGTACCTCGTCGTCGAGTCGGTGCTCGCCGCGCGCGTCTCGAACAGGCGCCGGACGCAGGACGTGCGGAACGTCCTCCGGCTCGCGTTCGGCGTCGTCGCGATCGCGGGCGTCGCGGGCGTCCTCACCGCGCAGTGGGTCGGGCTCCTGTTCTCGCTGGGGATTGTCGGCTTTGCGATCACCTTCGCGTTACAACAGCCGCTGCTCTCGCTCGTCGGCTGGCTATACATCGTCTCGAAGCGGCCCTACGGCGTCGGCGACCGCGTCGAGATCGGCGACAGCCGCGGCGACGTCATCGAGGTGGGCTTTCTCACCACGACGCTGTGGGAGGTCGGGGGACGGCTCGTCACCTCCGGGCAGCCCTCCGGCCGGGTCGTGACCGTCCCGAACGCGGAGGTCCTGTCGGCGCAGGTCGTCAACGACACGACGCTCTTCGAGTACGTCTGGAGCGAGGTGTCGGTCCAGGTCGCCTACGAGACGGACCTCGCCTTCGCCCGCGAGGCGATGATCGAGGAGGCGACCGAGCACCTCGGCGAGGAGATGCGTGGCGGGGTGCAGACCTATCGCAGTCGGCTGGAGCGGACGGCGGTCGACCTCGACGTTCGGGAGGAACCGACGGTGAACGTCCTCCAGCGGGAGTCGTGGGTCGAACTCCGACTGCGGTTCCTCTCGCCGTCGCGTCGGGTGACGCGGAACAGAAACGCGCTGTACGAGCGGATCCTCGCGCGGTTCGACGAGAACCCCGACCGCGTGAAGTTCCCGGTGGGCCGGAACCGCTGATCGCCATCGAACTCCCTACCCGGCACCGCTGATCACCATCGAACCCTCTACCCGGAACCGCTGACCGCCGTCGGACCCGCCGTGACCGGCACCGCTGATCGAAACCGGCATACGCGCCGCGTCCCTCCCGACTGTCGATGAAGTCCGAACCCAGCGTGAGCGGCGAGGTCGACGCGGTTACCGAACTGGAAACCGGCGCGATCCCGCTCTCGGAGATCGCCGGCCCGTTCGACCTGCAGGCGACGCTGGAGAGCGGCCAGTCGTACCTGTGGGACCGCCCGGACGGACGGATGTACGAGTCGATGGACGTCCGCGGCGGCGACGCGTGGTACCGGACGGTCGTCCCGCCGATCGAGGGCGTCTCCGAGGAGTCGATCGCCGTCCGGGTCCGCCAGCGCGACGACGAACTGGAGTGGGCGGCGACGGGCGATCCCGTGCCAGTACTCCGCCACCTGCTTCGCCTCGACGACGACCTCGACGCGATCTACGCGGCGGCGCCGGACGACGACCTCTTCGAGCGCGCGTTCGACGCCTATCGGGGGATGCGCCTCGTCCGCGACCCGCCGTTTCCCTGTCTGGTCTCGTTCATCTGCTCCGCGCAGATGCGCGTTTCCCGGATCCACGGGATGCAGATGTCTCTCGCCGACGCCTTCGGCGACCGCCACGCGTTCGACGGCGAGGCCGTCGCCGCGTTCCCGACGCCAGCGCAACTGGCCGCCCGCGAGGAGTCGGAACTGCGCGACCTCAAACTCGGCTACCGCGCGCCCTACGTCCGGAAGACGGCCGCGATGGTCGCCGAGGGCGAGGCCCACCCCCGCGAGGCGGCCGGTCTGGACTACGAGGACGCGCGCGAGTACCTGACGCAGTTCGTCGGGGTCGGCGACAAGGTCGCCGACTGCGTCCTGCTGTTCTCGCTGGGGTACCTCCAGGCCGTCCCGCTCGACACGTGGATCCGGAGCGCCATCGCCGAGCACTTCCCCGAGTGTGACCGCGGGAACTACGCCGAAACGTCGCGCGCGCTCCGCGACCGCCTCGGCGGCGAGTACGCGGGCTACGTGCAGACGTACCTCTTCTACTACTTGCGGGCCCGCGGCGACGAGTGACGCGGGCGATCGCACGGCTCTCGGTCCGCGGGCTCGTCCCCGAACCGTCGTCGACGGACGTTCCACGCTCTCGTCTCCCGACGGGCGAACCTTTGATGCCGCCGGCGCTCCTACATCTCAGTATGGACTGCAGAGTCGTCGTCGAGGCCGCCATTCCGGTGTACGACGTGACGACGCCCGACGAGGCGATCCGCATCGCCATCTCGAAGACGGGCGAGATGCTGAACCCCGACCTGAGTTACGTCGAGATCTCGATGGGGTCGCGGACCTCGCCCGACGGAGAGGAACTCCCCCCGGCGTTCATCGCCGCCGACGAGGCGCTCGTGGCCCTCGAACTGGAGATGACCGTGTTCAACGTCGAGCAGGAGGAGCACGCTTCCCGAATCGCCCGCAAGGAGATCGGCCAACGGCTCGAGAACGTCCCGCTGAAGGTCCTCTCGGTCGAGCCCATCGAGAGCGACGACGAAGACGACGAGTCGGGTTCAGAACAGCCAGTCGACGAGGGGTCGCCAACGGAGGACGCGGACGGTTCGCAATCGGAAGCGGACACGGACGACGGCGACGACGACCTCATTCCGGAGTTCGACGACCTCGTCGACGGCGGCTGATCGGCCGTCCCGGTTTCGTCGGGCGTTCCGGACCTTCGATCGGTCGGAACGGACGTTCCGCAGCCGGCACGACCGCGGGATGCAGTCGTTACGCTCGTGTATTTCGAGTGCTCACGTCTCCGTATGCCGGACGAAACCCTGTACGGACGGCTCGGCGGGTACGACGCCATCCGAGCCGTCGTCGACGACTTCTACGACCGACTGCTCGACGACGAGGAGCTCGCCCCGTTCTTCGAGGACGCGGACGTCGAGCGGCTCCGACGGACGCAGACGGCCTTCCTCTGTGAGGCCGCGGGCGGGCCGGAGACCTACGACGCCGAACCGGTCCGAGAGGCCCACCTGCACGTTCCCTTCACCGAGGACCACATCGAGCGCGCGGTCGGACACCTCTCGGACAGCCTCGACGCGTTCGACGTGCCCGAGTCGGACGCGGAGGAGGTCGTCGGCGCCGTCGCGGCCCACCGCGAGGAGCTTCTGGACCGGCCGGCCGACGGCGGAGCGGAGTAGCTCCGCACACGACGGAGCCGAGCGGCTTCCGGCGTACGTCGCGCCGTGTGGTCTACCGGAGACGCTCGCGGGGCGGGCGCTGTCGCTGGTCGGTACGGAACGGTCGGGGAGGATGCGGCGAGTCGGCGTATTCAGTCGGCAGTGGCTGCGACGCGGTCCTGCTCGACTTCCTCGAACGAGGAGGTGATTCCTTTGACGAGTTTGAAAACAGCGGCCTTGTGGTCGGTCTTCGATTTGTGGATCGATGTCGGTCGGACGCCGAGTTCGTTGTACGCTTCGAGTGATACGTCGTCGTCTTCCCACGCTTCGACCTGGGTGTGTACCTCTGCAAGCAGGCCGTGAAGATGGATGAGCTCCTGCTTCTTCATGAGCAATGCTCAGTTGAGACTGGAAGAATATATTACTATCCTGAGTCTCGTTAACACGGACCTCCCGAATTCCCCGCCGAAACGCCTCGATTCGCCGGAATCTCTGTCTTCAATCATGAAGGATCGGCCGACGGCTACGCGCTCCAGATGGGGTCGCCGCCGCACCGATCGCTCGGATATGAACGCTTTACACGACGCGCCACGATAACTCGGGTATGGACTACGAGGATCAACTCGATCGGGCACTCGAACAGTCGCCGGACATCACCGACAGCGGCGGACGGTTCGAGGTCCCGGACCCCGACGTCCGGCCGGAGGGACACGTCACCGTCTGGGAGAACTTCGAGGCGGTCCACGATCGGCTCGCGCGCGATCCGGACCACCTGGTCCGCTTCATGCAGTCAGAGCTCGGAACGAGCGCGCAGATCGACGACCGCGGACGCGCGCGGTTCACCGGCGATTTCAAACAGCGGCGCGTCGCCGACGCGCTCGACGCGTACGTCGAGAGCTTCGTCATCTGCAGCGAGTGCGAGTCGCCGGACACCCGACTCGTCGAAGAACAGGGGACGACGGTGTTGAAGTGCGACGCCTGCGGGGCGCTCTCGTCGGTTCCCGACCTGTAGGGCCGGTCTCACTCGAACTGCTTTACGGTACTCAGGTCGCGCTCTGTCCGCATGAACTCCGCGAGCCGGCGCGTCGCGCCGCAGGAGGAACACGTGAAGTTCTGGCGGTGATCCGGCAACGACGTCGGCTCCGCCTGCCAGTCTTTCTTACACTCGGGACACAGCAGTCGGACAAACGCTTCGACCATAGCCTACCCGACTCCCGGTACGTCAATAAAGGTTGGTGCGCGGTCCGTCACGGGGCGTTACGCGATCCGTTACGGTCCGTTACGACGGGGCGTCGAGGGGGCGTTACGCGAGGACGCCGCCGGCGTCTTCGGCTTCGAGGAGTTCCTTGTAGCGGTTGCGGATCGTGACCTCCGAGACGTTCGCGACCTCGCTGACCTGGCTCTGGGTCACCTTCTCGTTGGTGAGAAGCGCCGCGGCGTACACCGCGGCGGCCGCGAGGCCGACGGGCGACTTCCCCGAGTGGATCGCCGCGTGTTTCGCGTTGCGGAGGAGCTGTCGCGCCTGCCGCTCGGCCTCGTCGGAGAGACCCAGGTCCGAGGCGAACCGGGGGACGTACTGCTCGGGGTCCGCGGGCTCGACTTCCAGCTTCAGCTCTCGGACGACGTAGCGGTACGTCCGCGTCAGCTCCATCTTGTCGACCCGCGAGACGCGCTCGATCTCGTCGAGCGAGCGCGGCGTCCCGGCCTGTCGCGCCGCGGCGTACAGCGCGGCGGTCGCGACGCCCTCGATCGAGCGCCCGGGGAGCAGATCCTCGCTGAGCGCGCGGCGGTAGATGACCGAGGCCGTCTCGCGGACGTTCTCGGGGAGGCCGAGCGCCGAGGCCATCCGGTCGATCTCGCCGAGCGCCTGCTTGAGGTTGCGCTCCTTCGAATCGCGCGTGCGGAAGCGCTCGTTCCAGGTGCGCAGCCGCTGCATCTGCTCGCGCTGTCGCGACGACAGGGCGTTGCCGTAGGCGTCCTTGTTCTGCCAGCCGATGTTGGTCGACAGTCCCTTGTCGTGCATCAGGTTCGTCGTCGGCGCGCCGACCCGCGACTTGCGGTCTCGCTCGGCGCTGTCGAAGGCGCGCCACTCGGGGCCGCGGTCGATCGAGTCCTCGTCGACGACGAGGCCACAGTCCGCACAGACGGTCTCGCCGTGGGATTCGTCGCTGACGAGCGTTCCGCCGCACTCGGGGCAGACGTGCTCTTCTTCGTGTTCTTCGCTCCGTTCCTCCTCGGCTCGCTCGGCTGTTCGCGCGTCGCGGTCCTCGACGTGGTTTCGGGTTCGTGTGTCACTCATGGGTTGGGTGGGCGCGTCCGAGCCGGCAGAAAAAAAGACGGGCCGGCTGGCACTTACCTTACCATCAGTAAGTACGTGAAGTATTTAAATCTTTCTGTGCATCTATAACCTTTGATATGGCTATATACGCCACGGCTGGGCGATTTCGAGGCCTCTCGACGGGTACTCTCGGCCGGAATCCGAGTGTATATATCGGTTTCGCTACCGGGTCTATCGTCCTCAGATCCACCCCTCCCGACGGAAGTGCACCAGGAGGATCGCAGTGACGAGTCCCATTCCGACGACGACGGCCGGGTACGCGAAGGGCCACGTCAGCTCCGGGAGGTTCGTCGCGTGTTCGCCGAAGTTCATCCCGTAGACGCCGACGACGAACGTCAGCGGGATGAAGATCGTCGCGACGACGGTGAGCCGCTTCATTACCTCGTTCGTCGACTGCGAGACGACGTTGAGGTAGATGTCCCGCGTGCCGCGGGTGAGGTCGCGGTACGTCTCGGTGAGATCGACGATCTCGACGAGGTGATCGTAGACGTCGCGGTAGAACTTCTCGGTCGACTCGTCGACCTCGTCGACGCCGCCGCGCGCGAGCGTTCCGACGGCCTCCCGCATCGGCCAGACCACCTTCCGGAACGACAGCAGGTCGCGCCTGACGCCGTTCAGCGCCTCGATGAGCGTCTCGTCGGGGGTCGCGAGGATCGCCTCCTCGATCTCCTCGATGGTGTCGCCGACGGTGTCCAGCAGGTCGAAGTAGTCCTCGACGGCGTGATCGATCACGCGGTAGGCCGCGAAGTCGGGTCCCTGCTTCAGCGTCCGGCCCTCCTGGTTCTCGACCGACTGCCAGACGTCGGAGACCACGGCGACGCGGTCGTCCTCGGCGGTCACCGTCACGAGCCACCCGTCGCCGAGGAACAGCCCGATCGGTTGGGTCCGGACCTCCTCGTCGAACGTCGTCTCGCCGCGTTCGAGCGCGACGGTCTTGATCAGCACGAACGTGTGATCGTCGAACGCCTCGGTCTTCGGCCTGACGCCGCCCCGCACGTCCTCCAGTTCGAGCGGGTGCAGCGAGAACGCCGCCGTCAGGGCCCGCTCTTCCTCCCGCGTCGGCGTGCTCACGCGAACCCACGTCGTTCCCGACGCCTCCCGCGCTGCTTCGAGGTCGGCCTCGTCCTCGATCGTCCGGTGCTCGACGCCTCCCGAGTCGTAGACGAGCGCGGAGATCACGGGGTCTCACGCTCCGCTTCGGACCGTCGCGATGGCCGTCGGTCCGTCATTCGACCTCGCCCTCCTCGTACCCGATCGCGTAGAGCGTCACGCCGACCATCAGTCCGACGAGGCTCGCCGAGCGCCCCGGATACGGTGCCGCGACACCGATCGCGTAGCCCGCGACCGCGAGGGCGGTGAGCAGGATCCCGACTGCCCGCGTGCGTCGCATACCACCCACTCCTCGGAGTGAGACCAAAAGCGTTGTTCGGACGAGCGGCCCCCGATACTGATCGCTCTCGTTCCGTACCGCCGAGCGCCGCTCCGGTGACGGCGCTCGACGATGCCAACTGAGAGTTTCAGTCTGAAGCGGTGAGAATCGATCCGAGGCCGGCGGTCACTCCGAAACCGGATGCTCGATCGACCGGATCAGCGCGAGCACGTTCTCCTCCTCGCCGTCCAGTTGCTGGGGGTACACGCCGAGCGCGAGGACGAAGTCGTCGCCGTCGCGGTACTTCGTCACGTGGACGAACACGTCGACCTCACGCCCCTCGATCGTCGCCGTCGCGGAGAACTTCGTCACGGTCGTCTCGGTCCCCTGGACGGTGACGTTCTGCTCGCTCACCCGCTCGATGTCGCTCATCCCGGAGTACTGCTCCTGGACGAACTGGACCAACCGCGCGTTTGAGTAGCTCCCGATGGGGTTGAGCGTCCGGCCGGCGATCTCGACCGCCGGCGTGGAGACGACGGTGAAGACGCCGACCTCGGCCTCGCCGAGCGCCCCGAGTTCGACGCTCTTCCGGTAGTCGGTCAGGTAGTTCGTCGCGACGACCTGCCGCTCCTGTCCGGCGACCTCGAAGGTCTCGTTCACCTCGAGCGTCCGCGTCCCGTTCAGCTCGTACCCCGCCTCCTGCGCCGTCGCCTCGTCGGCGGCCGCGGGCTCGGCGGAGAACGTGAGCGGTTCGTCCCCGGTGAGAAAGCCGATGCATCCACTCGTCACCAAGAGCAGCGCGACCGCGACGGCGGCCAGCGCGCGACGGTTCGATATCACGACTGAGACTACACGCACGATCGGATTTAAATTCGAGGGTCGGGATTCGAGCCGCGGAAACGCGGATATCCGTCGGCTGGACGACTCCCTCGATCGCGTGCGAGCGCGACGCTTTTCACATTTAAGACACAGCCCGCGTTGCTGACGGTGCGTCCGACCCCGCGGCCGTCGTGCCGGTCGTCGCCCTCGCGGTTCGGTATAGTAGCGTTTGCAAGTCTTCACTCACTCGATCGAACGACAGCATACGATCGGATGAGCAAGTAGCCGCAAACGCTACTATAGCTACTCCCGTTCGGAACGTGAGCCGCTCCCCCGTCGTGAGGGCGAAACCGACGGGCAGTGCGGCCCTACGCACCGACTGCTTCGACCGCCCCGTGCCGGCTCCGGGGGGCTTAATACCTCGCGTGCCGGCAGTACCGACGTCAGCGCTATGACCATCGGACGGAGCGGCTGGATCGTCGTCGGCAGCCTCGTGCTCTGTGTCGGTCTCGCGCTCGTCGGCGTGAACGCGTTCGCCGGCCGCCTGTGGCACGTGGTCGCCGGCTTCGTGCTCTTCGTCGTCGGCTACCGGACGATGCAGTACGGGGTCCACGGCTGGCCGGACATCGGGGTATCGGGCGTCTCGACGGCGGGGACGGTCGGACTCCTCCGGCAGGGGGGCGGACTCGCCGTGTCCGTCGTCCTGGCCGCGTACGGCTTCGTGCTTATGGGCCGTGCGGTCCGGACGGCGGCGGCGACGCCGATGGTCCTCTCGGGCGTGTCGGTCGTCCTCGGATACGTCATCGGCCACCGGATCGCCAACGACGAGGTGCTGTGAGATGAGCGGCCGACGCTCCCCGCTCGAATTCTTCGGCGGCCTCCTCGCGGCGGTCGTCGGACTCACCGCCGCCGTCTGGGGGTCCGCCCAGGGGTGGTCGTTCCCCGCCGTCTTCGTCGCCGTCGCGCTCTCTTGGAGCGGGTACCTGTTCGCCCACCACGGCGAGACGGGGCGCTTCGTCGACGCGCCCGGGACCGGCGACGACCCCAACGTCCCGGCCTCGCGGTCGAAACGGCTCGGCGTCGTCGTCGCCGGCGTCGGGATGGCGCTCGCGTTCCCGCTGGGGATCCACGCGCTCGTCGTCGACTCGGTCGTACTCCTGGCCGCGGCGGCCACCGCGTTCGTCGGCGGGTACGCCTCCGGCCACTGGCTCCTGACCGGGACGGCGCTGTAGTCCCGTCGAACCGACCGCACGGTCCGGAATCTGTCGGTTGAATCGGGCCGGAACGATCGACCTCCATCCGGACTCGATCGACTGCACCGGGCCGGAACGGTCGACTTCCATCCGGAATCTATCGACCGCACGACGCTCCCGTCTGCCGGTCCGCCATCCGGAGATTTATTTGAGTCCCCCGGAATCTACCGACGAACAGTATGCAGCGGAGGTGGGGCCCCGTCGTCGCCGGCAGCGCGCTCGTCGTGGCCGGGTCGAGCATCGCCGGACTCTACTCGTTCAGCGGCGACGTTCCGATCGTCTTCGTCGGGTTCTGCCTGTTCGTCGCGGGCTACTTCGTCGCTCGCGACGGATGGACCGTTCTCTCGCCGTCCGGGTACGCGCTCGACGGCGCCGAAGCGTCGGTCCGCACCGAACACCCGCTGATTCGCGGCGGCCTCGGACTCGTCGGGATCTTCGGGATCGCCGCGGGGGTGACGCAGTTCTCTCTGACCGTCGTCGACCCCAGCGTCGCGGGTGCCGTTCGGGCCGGCGTCTACAGCGTCGGCGGGTACGCCTGGACGCACGTCGTCATCCACCAGAGCCTCTTTTGAACATGTCATCGGCATCTCTCCCGGACCGTCGGCACGTCGGATTCCTGCTCGGCCTGGCGGCGACGTCTCTCGGCCTCTCCTCGGGGTTCATCTGGGCCTCCGAGGGCCGGGCCGTCCGCGTCGTGGTGGCCGCGTCGACCGCGTGGTTCGGCTACCTCGCGGCCCACTACGCGGTCACCGGGCGACTGCTGGACAGCGAGTCCCGTTCGACGGACGGCTTCGGCGGACGCGAGGCGCTCGACCTCGAGGCGACCTGGCAGTACGCGGCGGTCGTCCTCGGCGTCTGCGTCCTCATCGCGGGGATGGTCATCGGGGCGGTCTACATCAACCGCGGCGATCACCTGCGCACCAACCTCGGCGGCGCCCTGTTCCTCGGCGGGTACGTGATCGCCCACTACGGTGCGACGCGCGAACTGCTCTGATCCCTGCGACGCGCGAACTGCTCCGACGCTTCGGCCTTCGGCCGTCGCTCACGTCAGCGACAGCAACGAGAGGATGACAGAGATGACGTCGATCGAGAACACGGTGACGAGAAGCCGGTCGTTGATCGGCCACTCGGGGGCGTCTCGGTAGGTCTGGAGGGTTTCGATGTCCTCGCGTGAGCGACCCTCGGGAGACCGCTCGCGCTGGATCTCTCGGCGCTTGTCGCGGACCATCTTCCGGTGAATCTGCCAGAACGAGAAGTACAGCCAGATGCCGATCACCGCGCCGTAAATGGCGACGGGAACGGCGTAACTCGCCGCCCAGATGAGCGGGTCCCACGCCGTCAGCGACGCCGCGGTGTTCGGTCCCAGGGGGTCGCGCGATCCCTGCACGTGCAGCCGGTAGGCCAGATACACGCCGGCCAGGACGAGAAGCGAGTTGACCCGCGTCGCGAACCGTCCGAAGTCGCGGAACCCGCCCGCGTCGTCCTCGTGGCCCGGAATGTATCGGAGGGTGATTCCCCCCTCGTCGAGCAACTCGTTGAGAAAGCGGACGAGCAGGACGAACTGCACCGCCACCACGACGATGACGACGTCGATGGCGGTCACGACGAGGAGCGTCGTCGGCGTACCGAGCACGAACGGTCCCCGACTCACGATCCAGATGCCGACGAACTGGGCGACGAAGAGCACCGAGACGAGAAGCACCGCGGGCACGCCCCGGATCGTGAGACCGAACGCCTTCCGAAACCGCCGGAGAAACGTCCGTTCGTACGATCGCTCCGCCGCGTGGGTCCCGAACAGGTCGGAGCGGTGGAGCTCCGTGAAGAGGCTCTCGGTCCGTCGCATTCCGTCGTACACGAGCGGGCCGCCGACGTACACCAAGAGGAGGAACCCGAAACTGTAGACGACGTTCGGCTCCAACGCGCCGACCGGCCGGTCGTACACCGTCCAGGCGCTCCAGGCGGCCCCGGCGAGCAGCAGCGCCAACACGCCGTACACCACCCCCACGTGCAGCAGGTCGACCGTGACCTCTCGGAGTCTGTCGTCGCCGTCCGCAGCGCTGAAGATGAACGCGACGAGGGCGACTATGGCCAGCCAGAGGACACCCATTCCCCCGAGGACGCTCGTCACGACTCCGAGTCGTCCGGTGAGTAGCTGCTCGACGCCGTGCAGGTCCGTCGCTGCCGACTGCACGAGCAGCAGCAGGACGACGCCGGTGACGATCACCGGCGTATGCCGCAGCGCGTACGTCAGCGCCCGCCCGACGCGTCGCGCCCAGCGATCCTCCTCGTCGCCGAAGTCCAACATAAACGGGAGGTCGTCGGTCGTGTCCAGCGGGTTCAACGAGCAGAACTCGTGAAAGTGGGCCGGACTCCGCTCGGGTCGGTCGGCGTCCCACTCCCAGAGCGAATCGACGGTGTCGTCGTCCGCGGCTGCGTCGTCCGTGTCAGCCGTCCCGCCCGCGACAACTGTGTCGTCGGTCACGGCTCAACTCACCACACTCCGGTATCCTCGCATCGTTTCGTCCGAGTGATACTCCCGCCGTGACGACACTAATAGTTTGCTTCGCGGCGGCGGAGTACTGTTTAGTTAGAAGTGAAACCGGCGAGATCGCTGTGGTGAAGACTTCGGAAGCCCCCGCGCTCTCGACTCGATGGGCTCGCTGCGGTCCTCGGCACTCGCGGGGCTCGTGCCTGCGGTCCTTGCATCGCCCGTCTTCGCCGAGAGCGCGGCCCCTTCCATTCCCACCCGAGAGCGGTTTTACGGCTGCAATCGCTTAACTAAACACCCCCGGCGGCGGTGTCCGCTGTGGGTCTCGACCGAGACAGGGCCGCCGAACTACGTCGCCATCCGCACCGACACGAGAACGGTCGGAACGACGATCGGGATGGTGAGGATGGCACCGGTTATCACGACGAACGGCGCGACGCCGCCGATGGGGTACGAGAGGACGCCGACGGTCACCCAGTTGACGACGCTGACCATCACCGCGTACGATACCGCGGCGAGTACGACGACGACGCTGAACGATCCGGCGACTGTCCCGGCGATCCGCCGACCGGACGCGGCTCTCGCTTCTGTGTTTTCTTCGTCATCCATTTTTGTTCGCTCTGTAGTATTGCCTATTAGGAGCACTATTATATCAGTTGGCATTCCGACCGCACCGGGGTCGAACAGGTGCGGATCTCGTCGGATCACGTCCCGATTCGCTCTAGACGACCAGAATTTGCCGAAATAGGGGGTATATCGAGTTTACCGTTGATCCCGCATCTGTATCGAATACATCGCAACCACCTCGCCAATACGAGTCGTGTCGTCTCTCCCGACCGATAGTATTGTATATATTGAAAAATACAATTCCGGTGAGGTCAGCAGCCGTCTTCACCGGACGTAGATCGCGGTCGATACGTGCAAGGAACTCGAAGCCGACCGTCCGCGAGGTCTCCGCCGAGTTCGACCCTCACCGCTTCGTCCGGAGGGAACGCTCGAACCGGCACCCGACCGGCGACCGACCGCGTCAGCCCCGAATTTTGGCGCTTCCGGGGGGCTTGCCGCGCTCGGCGCGGTGTTCGAGGAGGTCGTCGTACCGATCCACGACGACGGTCGTATCGGCCCGCGGCTTCGCGGTGCAGGTGAGCACGAAGTCGGCCTCGCGATCCCCGTCGTAGTACCGACGAGCGTCGGGATGAACGACGTCGCCCTCGACGAGTCGGGCGGCACAGGTGATACACCAGCCCTGCTGACAGTCCGCCGGGAGCCATACCCCCGCCGAACGCGCGGCTGCGAGTATCGTCTCGTGTTCGGCCACCTCGAGTTCGACGGTTTCGCCCGCCGCGTCCAGTGACGATTCCTCCGGTACGACGACGGTGACTGTCCACGTGTCGTCCGCTCGTCCTGTCATCTCGGACGGGAGCCCGTGGGATCGGCCATCGTCGCTCAGGCCGAGTCGTTGAACCGGTTGTTCGTCGAGTAGGGCGCATCGCCCGGTTCGCCGCGGGCGAAGTGACCGGCCGGGTTGATTTCGTCGTCGCGCTCCTTCGAGAGGAGCTCGATGAACCAGGCCTCGTGGTCGATCTCCTCGTTGAGGATGCGCTGGGCCATGTCGTAGGTCCGCGGATCGGCACCCCGAGTCATGTCACAGATCTCCGACCAGGTCCGGATGGCGCACCGCTCTGCCTCCAGAAGCACCTCCAGAATGTCCTCGACTTCGAGATCCTCGGTATCGAAGCCGCCGTCGTCGTCCATCGGCGTCGGTACCTCCGCGTCGGGACAGGAGGCCCGGTCTGCGAACTCACGGATGTCGTTCGGGAGCGAGCCCTCGAGTTCGTACACGCGCGGGACGACGAGTTCGAAGTGTGCCCGATCTTCGAGGCGCGCGTCCTCGGTGATCTCCTTGTAGTCCTCCTCGCCGGCGAGGTGCATTCGGAGGTTCGTGTAGTAGTAGTACGTCGTGAACTCCGCGCCGATCGCGTCGACGAGTTTCTCGCGGAGTTCCTCGGGATCGACGCCCCGCTCGCGAATGACTTCCATCCCGACTCGTTTGCTCGTGTCGCCCGGTTCCACCGAACCGCTGTCGTGTTCTTTCCCGTCGGACATTGCAACAGAACGTACCGCCGGCAGAGGCATCACCGTTCGTTTGTCACTCGACAACCGTCGCACTCAGACGGCGATAACGGCCTCAATCGGCGTTTCTACTGCCAGTTCGAGGATCGAAGCTCGCGCTCGAACGCGCGTTCGTTCCCCGAGATGGCGGGGCAAAAACAGCGGTCGGCGGAGTCCGCCGACGGGGCGCACCGGCGCCCGCGGTATCACTCGCCGGTCTCGATCGGCGTCCCGATCATGTTGCCCCACTCGGTCCAGGAGCCGTCGTAGTTGCGGACCGACTCGTAGCCGAGGAGCTCCGAGAGCGCGAACCACGTGAGCGACGACCGTTCGCCGATGCGGCAGTACACGATGACGTCGTCACCCGGCTCGACGCCGTGTGCGCGATACACCTCTCGGAGCGCCGCGGGGGATTTGAAACGCATGTCCGGCCGGACGTTGTCGGCCCAGAACACGTTCTTCGCGCCGGGGAGGTGCCCGCCGCGCATCGCGGTCTCGTTCGTCCCCGGCGGGGCCGTGATCTCGCCCCGGTACTCCTCGGGGAGCCGAACGTCGACGAACACCGTGTCCGTCCCGATCGCGTCCCGGACGTCCTCCCGAGAGGCTCTGATGGACGGGTCGGCCGGCGGCGACAGCGACCTGCCGTACTGCACCGTCGGCGGACTGACCGACGCCGTCGACAGCGGGTACCCGTGATCGACCCAGTAGCCACGACCACCGTCCATAATCCTGACGTCGGGGTGGCCGTAGTACGTGAGCTGCCAGTACATGTGCGCGGCGAACCAGTTCGAGTCGTCGCCGTAGACCACGACCGTCGTCTCGTCGGTGATGCCGCAGTCCCCCAGGAGCCGTTCGAGTTCGTCGGCGCCGACGATGTCGTGTCGATCGTCCGCGCGGAGGTCCGTCTCCCAGTCGATCTTCACCGCCCCCGGGGCGTGCCCGGTGTCGTAGAACGCCGTGTTGACGTCGACTTCCAGCAGTCGGTACCCGGGGTCGTCGGACTCGAACCGATCGAGCCTCTCTGCGACCCAGTCGGGGGAGACCAACACGGACTCGGGGTACGACGATGCGGTCATACTGTTCCTCTCGTCGGCGCGATCTCGTGGGCCGATCCTCTGGTACTCTGTATCATAACTCTTGTTCGACAAAGGCTTTTGCGAGTTCGGCGGTCGCTCGTCGGAGTCGGTAGGACACCGTCGAACGGGGGAGTCCCAATTCGGTCGCGAGTTCCTCCAGGGTGACCTCCCGAGGCGTCTCGAAGTAGCCGCGGTTCACCGCCGCGGTCAGCACCTCCCGCTGTTCGGCGCGGATCCCGCTCGGAGACAGCAGCCGACTCTCCCACTGTTCGAGTTCGGTCAGGTGATCGAACGAGAACTGGAGCCCGTCCGCGAGTCGCCCGCTCACCGTGTCGTACAGCATCCCGACGTTCTCGTCGTCCTGGACGAGGACGTGCCACTGGGCCGTCTCGCCGGACCGCGTCCGCCTGAACAGCACGCCGTCGGAGAAGTACTTGACCGCGATCAACGGGATGGCGTCGCAGTAGGAGACGTCGGAGACGTAGGTGTAGGTCATCCGCTGACGGCGCTTGTCGGCTATCTGGCTCACCCGACGGGTCGCTTCACACGACCGACCACTGACGGAGTACCGATCGATCGATTCGTCGAGTAACAGGTCGTCGATCGCCCGCAGGTCCTCCGGATCGCCCGTGACCAGCTCCAGGACCCACATCCTCGAGGGGTCCAGACACGCGTAGAGCGCCTCGGACCGGAGCGACTCGCGGTCGATGAACTGGTCCGCGTACTCGTCGGCACCGACGTCGTAGGTGATCGTGAAGCTAAAGTCGTACATAGTTGTGGCTGCGGGGCGGCGAGACGCCGGCACCGACTCTTCCGGGGGCGGTGTCCCCAGACGTTGTACGACGCCAACGTGGTGCGTATATCCGGTCAGTGCATAGCACCTCCTGTATGCGCGTACTCGGTGTGATCAGGCGTCGAACCGCGGCGATACTCCGGTGTCGACTCTGCTTCCCAGCGGTCGTCGCGCTCGCGATCGCGACCGCCGGAATCGCGTACGGAGTGACGAACGACGACATCGTGACGGCGCTCGGCGCCTCGCTGTTCGTGCCGAGCGCGGCCATTCTGTTCGGCATCGCCAGCAGACGACGCGGGGGCCTGTTCGATCGGGTTCCACGTCGGCCGAGTTGATCGGGTCGACGTTCACGGCGGCCTCCGGCGTCGGTCGCCCTTTCCGAGCGACTCGCACCACCGACGGGGCGGTCGCGTTCCGGGTGAACGCTCGCGAGAGCCCGACCCGACAGGCCGGCCTCACCCCGCATCGGAGACTCGCTCGACGATCAGTCGATCGACGTTGTACATAAAGACCCCCACGAGCGCGAGCACCGTCAGTAGATAGCCGATCAGCTGTGGCGGCCCGGACGCGACTTCCCCGAACACCGCGCCCGCGAACCCGACGGCGACGAGTTCGACCCAGGTGACGAGGACGCGAGAGGCCAACCGCACGCGGGTGTCCGTCTCTCCCGACGACGGCGCTCTCACCACGGTCAGTACGCCTCCCCCGCGGAGATCGGGCCGCTGAAGGCCGAGTAGAGCACGACGAAGTACGTCGTGATCAGCGGTAACAACAGGGCCGCGCCGATCGACATCAGATTCAGCGGGAGCGTCGAGACGATCGCCTCGCGAACGGTGGCGCCCGTCGCGGGGTCGACCGCCGGGTACATCACGACCGCGACCACCGAGACCAACGCGTAAGTGAGGCCGGCGGCCGCACCGAGCGCGACCAGGTTCGCGCCGCGGCGGAGGGCGACGACGTACCCCGCGGCGAGGGCGACGGAGGCGACGACCGGGACGACGACGGGGAGCCTCAGCAGCGCGTCGGGCCCGTTCGGCAGTCGGAGGGCGAGCAGCGCGAGCGTCGCGACCACCGCGAGCAGGTAGCCGCCGACCGCCGCGATGCCATACCGAGCGACGCTCTCGGGCAGGCGTCGCCCGGTCTTCAGCCGGAGGAACGCGGCGCCGGAGACGACGGTCAGGAGCGTGACGGCCACGCCGACCACGACGCCGACGAGGGTGAACGAGCGGGCGCTCCCGGCGAGCCAGTTTCCGGCGAACGCCCCCAGCAGGAACGGTGCCAGGACGCTCCCGGCGACGAACGACCGCCCCCACCAGCGCTGCCACGCCGGATCGTGCCGCTGTTCGTACATCTCGGGGGCGAGACCTCGCAGGATGAGGGCTCCCAGGATGCCGAACATCAGGAGATAGTGCCGGCTGAAGAGGTCGGCGTACACCGAGGGAAACGACGCGAACAGCGCCCCGCCGAACACCACGAGCCACACTTCGTTCCCGTCCCAGAACGGCCCGATGGCCGCGAGCACCGTTTCGCGCTCGGTGTCGTCGTCGAGCGCGGCGAATATCGCGCCGGCCCCGAAGTCGAACCCGTCGAGGAACAGGAACGTACCGAGCATCACGAACAGCAGCGCGAACCACAGCTCCGGCAGCGGGAGCCCGAACAGGGGTCCGTCCCCGAGCGCGACGAGACTAGTCATCGTTCGCCACCCCCGAAGCCGGGACCTCCCCCGTCGGCGACGCGGTCGATCGGAGTTCCTCGCGCGGCGGCGGCCCGCTCCGGATGATCCGCGCCACGACGTAGGTGTACAACGCGAGCAAGCCGAGGTACACCACCGCGAACCCGCCGAGCGTGAGCGTCGCCTCGGCACCGGTCAACCCCGGCGAGACGCCCTCGCTCGTCCGCATCACTCCCTGGATGACCCAGGGCTGCCGGCCGACCTCCGTGACGATCCATCCCAGTTCGGTGGCGAGGACTCCCAGCAGTGAGGACGCCATCAGGGCCTTGTGCAGGAGCCCGTCCTCGAACAGCTCGCCGGTGTACCAGCGGTAACCGCCCCAGAACGCTAACAGAACGAACCAGAACCCGAGACCGACCATCGCGCGGAAGGCCCAGAACACGATCGCGACCGGTGGGGCCTCGGTCTCGAACGAGTTCAGGCCGCGTATCTCGGCCGTGGGGTCGCCGCCACTGGCGAGCCACGACGCACCGCCCGGAATCCCGATCCCGAACAGGTCCTTGGCTCTCGGGTTCGTGATGTCAGCGAGGTCGGTCGGGACGGCGATGATGTACTCCGGGACGTACGAGTCGGTCTCCCAGACCGCCTCCATCGCGGCGAACTTCTGAGGTTGCG
This sequence comes from Halobellus limi, assembly GCF_004799685.1. Lineage (NCBI taxonomy): Archaea > Methanobacteriati > Methanobacteriota > Halobacteria > Halobacteriales > Haloferacaceae > Halobellus > Halobellus limi. The sequence goes on along the minus strand of NZ_CP031311.1, from coordinate 2,576,651 downwards.
TCTCGGCGACGTGCCGACCGTACATGTCGCCGTGGACGACCTGCAGGGGCGCCGTGAGGAGCAGTCCGACGAGCGCGATCTTGAGCGTGGTCTCCCAGAAGTCGACGTCCTCGACCTGGTACCCCCACACGTGGTGCCGAAAGACGTAGTAGGCCGCGACGCCGGCCATAAACAGCGCGACCGACTCGACGGCCGCGTTCTGCATGTGGACGAACATGTAGCCGAACCGCGGGTTCAAATACGCCGCGATCGGATCGACGAGGTGGACGACCTGTTGTCCGTTCTCCGTGACGAGTTCGTACCCCCGCGGCGTCTGCATCCACGAGTTGGCGATGAGGATCCACACGGCCGACAGCCACGTCCCCAGGCCGACCGCGACGGCGGATATCATGTAGAGGACGTCGCCGACCTTCTCCCGTCCGAAGACGAACACCCCCAGGAACGTCGCCTCCAGCATGAACGCCATCATCCCCTCGATGGCGAGTGGACCGCCGAACAGCTCGCCCGCGGTCGTCGAGAACGCGGCGAAGTTGGTCCCGAACTCGAACTCGAGGACGATGCCCGTGACCGTCCCGACGACGAAGGAGACCGCGAATATCTTCGTCCAGAAGCGGCGTAACCGCTCGTAAATCGGCTTTCCGGTCCGGATGTCCTTCCAGGTGAAAAAGACGATGAACGGGGCCAGTCCCATACTCATCACCGGGAAGATGATGTGGACGATGGTCGTGAGGGCGAACTGAAGCCGGCTTGCGATGACTGGGTCGATCATTGTTGGTGGCGTGACGGAGACGGCGATCGGGCGAACACGTCCAATTACGGATCGGGGCAAATTAACCCCCTCCTTGTCCTGTGACAACCGCGGTCTCGTTCCGTCGCCTCGGGTCCCACCGTTTCTTGTGTGACTTACAGCGGATTCACGGATCGATCGGACCGTCTCATTGCTCAAGACTCGTAGGGAAACGCACGAGATACCCGACTTGGGTCCGATCACCGATACGGTTTCGAAATACTCGAAAAAATCACCCGCTGGCAGAACTACGAACGACTCAAGAAAACCTCGTCCGGATCGCCATCTCGTCGGCCGTTTCGAGCAACCGGCTCACGAATCGTTTCTGGCGGTCTTCGGTCATCCGGCTCGTCGAACAACCGATTCCAATCGCGCCGAGAATCCCCGAAACCTCGTCGCTGACTGAGACGGCGACTGCACTCATCCCTTCTACGGTTTCGTTCCTACTGGTCGCATAGCCGCGCTCTCGTATTTCGTCCAGTTCGCCGAACAACTGTTCTTCGTCCGTGATCGTGTCCTCTGTCTGCGGCGGCAATCCGTGCTTCTCGATGATGGATCGCACCTCCTCATCAGATAGTTCTGCGAGCATCGCTTTTCCGGGTGACGACATATGGAGGTGATGCCTCGTTCCGATGCGCGAATGCTGGTGGAGGGGGTTTCGATCGCTCGCCCAGTAGAGACTCACGCTGAACCCGTTTTCACAGGTTGCCAACCAGACTCGCTCGCCTGTTTCATCGGCTAACGAATCGATGTATTCGCGACCGGCCGTATAGAGCGGATGCTGGTGTTGCGATTGCGTGCCGATATCGAGGAAACGGAAACTGAGCCGGTACGTGTCCTCGTCTCGAACGACGAGATCGTTCTGAACCAACGTTGCCAGGTGACGATGCGTCGTACTCTCTGCGAGACCGACCTGTTGAGAAATCTCCGAGAGCGTCTGGTCAGGCGATCCGACAAGTGCGTCGATGATCTCTACCGCTGTATTGACGGTCGTGACAGGGCGACGCGGTTCGTTCATTTGTCGTTCATTGAACACCCGGTCCAATAAGCTTTCTTCGAGTATCTCGAAGACATCCAGATTCGGATATTCTACGAATATATCGCACTTCTCTATTAAGAAGCAAATAGAGGTGACTTATTGTAGCAAAAGTTGAATTGTTAATCTTCGACCGTTTCCATATATAAATACGAATTTATTCCGTTATTCGAGATGGTAGAAATACGATATCAGGGCTTCTAACTCACGTTTCTATATCATCTACCAAAATCTATTTATACTATTATACATACCTAACGACCGTTATGGATGCAAGTGGTATGCAGTCAGTTACCAGGAGAAAGTCGCTCAAAGCAATAGCAACTACCGGCGGTGTCCTGGGGCTCTCGGGGTGTTCTGCGCTCGTCCCGGGACGTGGGAGCGAATACCCATCGGAATCCATCACGATCAACATTCCATTCGGCAAAGGCGGACAAACGGACCTCGAGACGCGTCTCATCGCAGATTTCCTGCAGGACGAACTCGATGCGTCGATCTCGGTGACCAATAATCCCGAGGCGGGTGGAGCGGTAAACTACCAGCAGTTCAGTTCGGCAGACCCCGATGGTTACACGCTCTCCGCCTTTTGGTACCCCGTTATCGCCACGCATCCCCAGGTGCTCGATTCGTTCGATTACGATCCCGACGCGTTCACTCTCCTCGGGCAGTTCTCGCAAGTCCCGCTGAATATTATGACCGGCTACGATTCGGATATCGAGCGCCTTCCCGATATCGTCGACCTCGCCGAAGAGCAGGCAGTCACGATGGGATTCACTGGACCGGTTGCACCGGTCGCAATCCCGATGCTACAACTCCAAGACTCGGTTGATCTCTCGATCGATCCAGTGTTTGTCGGCGGTGGCGGCGCACTCGCAACCGAAGCGCAGGCCGGTCGCGTGGACGTGGCCGCGAACACGTTCGATACCACCGCGAACAACTTCGCTGCGGAACGGACGAAACCTGTGAGCATCCTTTCGGAGCCAAACGAAGAGCTCATCTCCTACTACGAGGAGACCCAGGGAATCTCCATTTCGGAGGATATGTTCGTCACCGAGTACCCGGATCTCGTTGAGAACCCGCCGCTTATGACGTCTATGAAGGGTCTGATGGGGCCACCGGGGCTCCCAGATGATATTCAAGAAGTGCTCGTCGAGGCCTTACGGAGCATAATGTCGGAGGACACGGGCTGGTACGAGGAGATGCGGAACATCGGGTCATACCCCACTCCGACGTTCGGAGAGGAATTAGAACAAAAATGGGACGACTACAAGTCTCAGTTCGATCCGTACATTCCGACGCTTCAAGAGTTCGCCGCGGAACACCGCTGAAATGAGCTCGATAACCGGCGAGACGCGTTCGCAGTCGGTTGAGTCACAGCTGTTCCGATACGGATCAGTCCTCTCGGCTGCACTCGCGTTAGGGGTGCTCCTCTACCTCCGCGAACTCTCGACTGCGTTCAGTCGAACCCCCCGGATCTTCCCGTCCGTCGTTATCCATATCGGGATCGTCGCCGCCGTCGGGCTGGTAGTGAAAGAGGTGATTACTCGCCTCGTGAAACCCGACCTCCTCGCCTCGACGGACGACGAGGTGATGAGACATCTAATCGGTTCGGCGAGTGCGTTTCCGCTCCCCGTGCGAGTCAAACGGCTCGTGATGATGGGCCTGTGGACGGCCGTCTTCTTCGCATTTGGGACGTTCAACGTTCTGTTGGCGGTCGTGTTCTGTTACGTCGGCGCCGCGTACTCACTGGGCGTTCGCGACCCGAAGAGACTGGGACTCAGTACAGTCACGTTATTTGCTTTCGTGTACGTCGTGTTCGGGATTCTGATCAGAATTCCACTCAGGCTATTCTGAAAAATGGCAACAACGAACATCCTCCTTGACGCGTTAGCACAGGTCCTCACGCCGGAGGTACTGTTGATGGTAGTCGTGGGGGTCGTATTCGGATTTATCATCGGGGTCATCCCGGGATTGGGGCCCGTGATCGGTATCGTGCTCCTATTCCCGCTGACGATTGCGATGGATCCGCTCCCCGCGGTCGTGTTATTAGCGTCGGTCTATCCGGCGGGCGTTTACGGGGGATCGGTGACCGCCGTTCTCATCAATACGCCGGGAGATCCGTCCTCCACTGTCACGACGTTCGATGGCTATCCGATGACCAAACGCGGCGACGGCGTCCTCGCGTTGGGCGTCACGCTAGCGTCGTCGATTATCGGCGGGATACTCAGCGTCCTCGCGCTGCTGTTGATCGCACCGCCGTTCGCACGGATCGCACTCCAGATCGGCCCGAGCGTCGTGTTCGCAATCGGTCTCGCCGGCGTCGTAATTCTCGTTATCGTCTCGCGCGGGTCGATGCTCAAAGGCCTCGTCGCCTCGGCCTTCGGACTGCTCCTGTCTGTCGTCGGATACAGTTCGTTCAGAGGCGTCGAACGCTTTACTTTCGGTGTCGATTACCTCGAACAGGGAATTCCGATGATTCCGCTGATCGTCGGGTTGTTCGCGATCAGCGAGGCGATGATGCTGTTGTACCAAGGTGGCAGCATCGAAGAGGACGACGAAGAGACCGAGGAGTCGCTCGAGACATCGACGGGCAAAATACTCCGACGGCGGTTGCAGGATATGAACCGGGGTATCCTCGAGACCGTTCGACGCCCGGTCTCAGTCCTCCGCTCGTCGGCGATCGGCATCGGGATCGGACTCGTTCCCGGTGCCGGTTCGATCGTCGCCAACTTCGTCTCGTACTACGTCGGAAAGACGTTCTCTAAACGTGGAGAGGACTTCGGGACGGGTGCGATCGAAGGACTCATCGCTGCGGAATCCTCGAACAATGCCGCTACGGCGGCCACGCTCATTCCCACGTTGGTTCTCGGTGTCCCCGGAGGTATCGCTGCAGCGATTCTACTGGGAGTGTTACAACTCAAAAATATCCGCGTTGGCCCCCAGTTGTTCGTCGAAACGCCGGAACTCGCGTACGGTGTCGTACTCGCGCTGTTGTTCGCGAACATCGTGATGCTCTTCGTGGGCTACTCGCTGTCGTCGTTAATCAAGAACATCGTCGAGATACGGGTCGAGATCATCGCACCGATGATCGTTATCTTGGCGGTCCTCGGCGGATTCGCCAACAATTTCAGCGGCTTGGACTCCATCGCAGTGATCGTCTTCGGTATCTTGGGGTTCACGATGCGGAAACTCGGATACTCGCCGATATCAGTTGTTTTCGGGTTCATTCTGGGTCCGATCTTGGAAACGTACTATCTGCGAGCCGTACAGGCGGCCGGCGGCGATCAACTCGCCGTCGTCTCTGCCCCGGTACCTGCCGCAATCATCGGTATCGCAGGTATCGTGCTCGTATACCAGCTGATATCCGAAGTTAGGACGACCCGAGAAAACTTGAACGTCGGAAAGTAGCATAGCTGCAGTAAAAATCAGAAAATCATCACACAATATGAAAATCACACTTCTGGGCACCGGCTCACCAGTACCGACCCTCGAACGGGGTGGCACAGCTATTCTCCTCACTCTAGGGGAGAGAAACATTCTGATCGATTGTGGACAAAAAACCGTCCACCGGTTACTCGAAAACGAGACCGATATCAGTGAGATCGAGGAGCTGTTTTTTACCCATCACCACATCGATCATAATTCGGAGTTTTACAATTTCGTGATATCAAGCTGGTCGATGGGGCGTACAGATCTGACGGTCTATGGGCCCGAGGGAACCGATCACCTTCTGGAATCGTTGTACACGATCTACGACGAGGACATTCAGTATCGCAAGCAGATGGAGTATTCGACGTCGGGAATAGACGACATCGGCGTTGAAATCGTCGGCGAGGAATTCCGTCTGGAGGACGAGCAGCTCCGTGTGGACGTTTTACCTGTCGACCACTCGATCGAGACCTACGGGTATCGGTTCACCTCGAAAGAGTCCGGGAACACTTTCGTCTTTTCGGCTGATAGTAGGAAGATACCAGAAATCGCAGAGTTTGCGTCTGACGCCGACGTCCTCGTCCAAGACGCCTGTCTAGGGCCGGTTGACGAGGAGTACCGCTCGGACGGCTTCGTGTGGGACCGCCTTACCGAACCGTATCCACAGGAACAGTGGGACCGGCTCCACGAAACCCATTGTACGGCGCGTGAAGCGGGAGAGATTGCAGCCGAGGCCGGCGTAGACACGTTAGTTCTCACTCATCTCCTCCCGTACAGGGACCTGCGGCAGATGGAGGAAGCGGCCGCGGACGTCTTCGAGGGAGAGGTCATCGTCGGGTACGATAATCTCTCTCTGAGTCTCTAACAGGCTCGTAGATTTCCCACGCCTTTCGCGAATACATATACGAGTCCGTCATCAAGGACCCCTATGAGCGGTTCGAATCCCGAACACACGGGATGGTTCACAGGCCTCGATCCGGGCGACCTCGAAGCGGCGGCAACCGCGATTGCCGAAGGAGGAGCCGACCAGCCTCAGAACTGGCCGAAACGGGCCGTCCAGTCGGGTTTCGCGACCGACGAGGACGACTACTACGACGCCCTCCACGAGGCGACGCTCGCTGCGACCCGTGAGGCCGTCCGGTCCCGCGAGCGGGCGGACGACCAGCAGCTCACGCACGCCATCAGAGCGATGGACGACGCGGAACGGACCGCGAACGAACTCGCCGAGCGACTCGCCGAGTGGGCCGGGTCGCTCGCGGAGCGGTCCGGCTCCGACGACGAGAGTCGGTCCACCGACGACCTCGGCGGCATCGACGGGGCGCGTGCGGTCGCCGAATGGACGCCGCAGTCGCCGGCCGAAGAGCGGGTCGTCTCGCTCGCGGAACGCGTCGTCGACCTCGACGACGAGCGTGCGGAACTCCGATCGTTCGTCGAGTCCCACGCGCCGGAGGTGGCCCCGAACCTGGCCGCGATGGCCGGTCCGGTCCTCGCCGCGCGGCTGCTCTCTCTCGCCGGCGGACTGGAGTCGCTGGCGAAGAAACCCGCCGGGACGGTGCAGGTGCTGGGCGCGGAGGACGCGCTCTTCGCGCACCTCCGCGGACGGGGCTCCTCGCCGAAGCACGGCGTCATCTTCACCCACGAGCACGTCCGCGGGACCCACCCCGAGAACCGCGGGTCGGCCGCGCGGGCGTTCGCCGGCAAGCTCGCGATCGCGGCCCGGATCGATCACTACTCCGGCGAGTACAGACAGTCCGTCCACGACGACCTCGACGAGCGGATACGGACGATCCGCGAACGGGAGGTCGGCGAATGAGTCTCACTCTCCCGGTCGGCGTCGAACGGCGGCGGTTCGACGGGCGAGAGCGACTCGCCACCCGCGGGGAACCGGTGTACGGCGAACCGCAGGACGCCGACGGCTGGCGGGCGTGGGACGCCGGGCGCTCGAAACTCGGCGCGATGCTGGAGTTAGAGATGGACGTCGGTCTCGACGGCGGCGACGGAGTCCTCTACCTCGGGGCGGCCTCGGGGACGACCGTCTCGCACGTCGCTGACTTCGCGGGGCCGACGTACGCCGTCGAGTTCGCGCCGCGGCCGACGCGTGACCTCCTCTCGGTCGCGGAGTCGCGGCCGAACCTCTTCCCGCTCCTGAAGGACGCCCGCGACCCCGAAACCTACGCGCACGTCGTCGAAGGCGACCTCGACTGCGTCGTCCAGGACGTCGCGACCAGGGGGCAGGCGACGGTCGCGCTCCGCAACCGGCAGTTCCTCGCGCCGGACGGCCGACTGCTCGCGGCGATCAAAGCCCGCAGCGAGGACGTCCTCGACGACCCCGAGACGGTCTTCGAGGACGCCCTCGACGAACTCCGCGAGGGGTACGAGATCCTCGAAACCCGACGGTTGGACCGCTTCCACGACGACCACCTCGCGGTCGTCGCCGAGCCACGCGCCGACGCGGCCGACCCGCGGTGAGTCGGAGCCCGCGACCGCGGATGGGCGAGGCGTTCGCCGCGGCCCGCGACATATTTAATCGGCCGCCGCAAACCACGGGGCGATGGAGCTAGGGTCGGCGGACGCCTTCGACCGGATGGGTACCCTCGGCGTCGAGGAGGAGTTCTACATCGTCGACGAGCGGGGTCGCCCGACGTCGGGTATCTCTGATCTCGTCTACGATCACCCACCGACGGGGATCCTCGAGGACCGAATCGACCACGAGCTGTTTCAGTTCACGATCGAGACGCAGACGCCGCTGATCGAGGACGCAGGCGGCGTCGAAGCGGTGGTGCGCGACGTCCGCGCGGCGCTCGTCGACCACGCGGCCGAACACGGCTACCGGATCGCGGCGGCCGGTCTCCACCCCACGGCCGAGTGGTACGAACTCGATCACGCGACGAAACCGCGGTATCGATCCCAACTGGATCGGATCCAGTACCCGCAGCACCGGAACACGACCTCGGGCCTCCACGTCCACGTCGGCGTCGACGACGCCGACAAGGCGACCTGGATCGCGAACGAACTCCGGTGGTACCTCCCGCCGCTGCTCGCGCTGTCGGCGAACTCCCCGTTCTGGTGCGGATACGACACGGGGCTCTCCTCCGCCCGGGCGAAGATCTTCGAGGCGCTTCCCAACACGGGGATGCCGACGCACTTCGAGGACTTCGCGGCCTACCAGCGCTTCGAGCGCCGGATGGTCGAACTCGGCTCGATCGAGGACCGCGGCGAACTCTGGTACGACGTCCGGCCCCACACCGGCCACGGGACCGTCGAGGTCCGGACGCCGGACGCCCAGACCGATCCCGCCGCTACGGCCGCGTTCGTCGAGTACGTCCACGCCCTGGTCGCGGACCTCGCCGCGCGCTACGAGGACGGCGAGCCGGGGACGGACGTCCGGCGGGAGATCCTGGATGCGAACAAGTGGCACGCGATGCGCTACGGTCGCGACGCGGAGTTCATCACGCGCGACTGCGAGGACACGATCACGCTCGAGGAGTTCGTCGCGGCCGAGACCGACCGCCTCGGGACCGACGCACTGCGTCGACTCCTCGACGCGGAGAGCGGCACGGCGCGGCAGCGACGCCTCCGCCGCGAGTCCGGGTTCGACGCGCTCTGTGAGGCGCTCTGTCTGGAGTGAGGTCTGAGAAAGGCTTTTGCCCGCCGAGTTTTGACCTTTCGGGTAGAACACGATGTCTCCTGACGACCACACCGACGAGAGCGACGGGAGCCGCATAGACTTCGAGGACGCTATCGAGGGGGGCGACGAGGACGCCGACTCCGAGGCGGGGGCGCGAGCGCGACTGGAGGCCGAGGCCGACCGCGCCGTCTCGGAGTTCGACGAGGGGATCGTCGACCTCCTGGCGTGGCTCCTCGACACGGAGACCCGAGCGCGGATCTACGTGTACCTGCGCAAGAACCCCCACTCGACGAGCGAGGAGGTGGCCGACGGGACGGGGCTGTATCCGAGCACCGTCCGGGAGGCGCTCGCCGAACTCCACGAGGAGGAGACCGTCGCGCGTCGCAAGCGCGAGAGCGCCGGCGCGGGCAACAACCCCTACGAGTACACCGCCATCGCGCCGAGCGATCTCGTGCGCAGCGTCGCCGAGCAGGTCCAGTCGGAACTGAACACGGTGTTCAACCTCGACAGCCGACTCGGGGGCTCCGACGACACCAGCGACGCCACCGACACCGGACCGGTGAGCATCACCGTCGAGGAGGCGGGCGACGCGACCGGGGAAGAGACCGGCGACGCGACCGAGGAAGCCGACGATGCAGGAGAAGACGGGAGCGAGACGGCGAACGACGACTGACTCTGATGATGAGTACTCTCGTCTCTTCCCGCCGAGCGCCGCGGGGGTAGCGCTCGGCGGCGAAAAGTGAGAGTAATCGGTATGAGGCGACGCGGAGACGGTCCCACGAGACGGTGACGGTGGCGGCAACGGTGCCGGTCGGAAGGTGGTCCGCTGACGGTGCCAGTCGAAGGGTGATCCGCTGACGGTGCCAGTCGAAGGGTGATCCGCTGACGGTGCCAGTTGAAGGGTGATCCGCTGACGGCGTTTGGATGGTCTGCTGACGGCGTCTGCATCCGATTGCGCGCCCGGCCGTGCTAGTCGCGCGATCCCGTCGAACGATTTCCGGCGGACGCGACTACAGTTCCCTCACCACCGATGCCGGGTTGCCCTGCACGACGACGCCCTCGGGGACGTCGCTCGTCACGACCGCGCCCGAACCGACGACGCTGTCGTCGCCGACGGTGACGCCGGGATTGACGACCGCCCGCCCGCCGATCCAGACGTCGTCGCCGATCGTGACCGGCTTCCCGTACTCCAGTCCCTCGACCCGTTCGCTCGCGTCGAGCGGGTGCGTCGCCGTGTAGATGTGGACGCCCGGCCCGAGCATACAGTTCCGTCCGATCTCGACGCGGCAGACGTCAAGAACGACGCAGTCGAAGTTCGCGAAGAACCCCGGGCCGACGTGGATGTTGTACCCGTAGTCACAGCGGAACGGCGGCTCGACGTAGCTCTCCTCGCCGAGCGTCCCGAAGAGTTCCGCGAGCAGTTCGCGGCGTCTCTCGTCTTCGTTCACCTCCGTACGGTTGTACCGGTTCGTGAGCCGCCGTGCCCGCTTCCGATCCGCGACGAGTTCGGGGTCAGTGGGGTCGTAGCGGTCCCCTCGCAGCATCTTCTCCCGCTCGGTGTCCATATTCCTCCCCCGTTCCGGACCCGGATAGAGGTTTCTGCGACGGGGATCACCACTCGCTCCGGCGTCCAGCCGTCCCTCTCGAAGGGACGCCGTCGGTGGTTCAGAAAATCACGCGGCTCGTTAGTCGGAACGTCGCGGGGACCGGACACCTGGCGGTCTCACTCGACGAGCGCCTCGGCGTGTGCGTCTTTGACGCCCTCGACGGTCTCGCGGACGGCGTCGACGCCCTCGTCGTGGAGGAGGTCGCCGACGACGATCGTGTCCGCGTGTTTGCCCATCTCGTAGGCGGCGTCGTAGTCGCCGATGCCGCCCCCGTAGAACAGCGACGCGTCGTCGAGGGCGTCGCGGGCGGCCGAGACCTTCTCGGTGTCGCCGAACGTCCCCGAGTACTCGACGTAGACGATCTCCTGGCCGAACATCTTCTCGGCGACCGCGGCGAAGGAGGCGACGTCCTCGGCGGTCTGGTCGGTGTCGGCCTCGGTCAGTTCCGCGACCGAGGCGTCCGGATTCATCACGATGTACGCCTCGGTGTACGTCCGGTCCCAGTCGAGCGGCCCGTCGATCCGGACCCACTCCTTGTGCGCGCCGGTGACCCAGAAGGAGGACTCGGCGTTGAACACCGTCGGGATGAGGTAGCCGTCGAGGTCGTCCGACTCGATCACGACGCCGGGGTTCGAGGGCTCCTGGTAGAGCGGCACGTCGTAGCGCGAGCACGCGTCGACGACCCGCTCCATCTTCTCGGTCGTGATGTCGAGCGTCCCGCCGATCTCGATCGCGTCAGTCCCCGTCCGGCAGACGTCCTCGAACGTCTCGCCGTCGACGAGGTCTTTGTCCGGGTCCACTTTCAGCACGTGGTCCCACTCCGTCCAAGGCCCGGTCATTGCAGGTACGTCTCCCGGGGAACGTTAAAAATGGCGCGGAAGCGGGAACCGACCGCCCGAATGTGCGGTCCGCACGGGTTCGGACGACGAGCACCCCTCAACGTTCGGTCTCCCGTGCGGGAACGACACACTCCGCGACCGAACCGACCGTTTTTAAGACCGGGCGGACGGAAACACCGGGTATGAAAGGCAGAACCTACACGGCAGACGCCGAGCCGGGCGAGGCGATCACCGTCGCCGGCTGGGTCCACGAGGTGCGGGACCTCGGCGGTATCGCCTTCCTCATTCTTCGAGATAAATCGGGGAAGATCCAGATCAAACTCGAGGAGGACTCGATGGACGACGAACTCGTCGAGACCGGGCTGGGCGTGGCTCGCGAGAGCGTCGTCACCGTCACCGGCGACGTGAAGGAGGAGCCGCGCGCGCCGACGGACGTCGAGATCGTCCCCGAGTCGATCGAGGTGCTCGCGGAGTCCGACACCGAACTGCCGCTGGACCCCTCCGGGAAGGTCGACGCCGAACTCTCGACGCGGCTCGACAACCGGACGCTCGACCTCCGGAAAGAGGAAGTGAAGGCGATCTTCGAGATCCGCTCGGAGGTCCTCCGCTCCGCGCGCGACGCCTTCCGCGACCTGGGCTGTACGGAGATCAACACACCGAAGATCGTCGCAACCGGCACCGAGGGCGGCACGGAGCTGTTCCCGATCACGTACTTCGGGGAGGAGGCGTTCATGAACCAGTCGCCGCAGCTGTTCAAGCAGCTGATGGTCGGCTCCGGCCTCGAACGCGTCTTCGAGATCGGGCCGATCTTCCGCGCGGAGGAGCACAACACGCCGCGGCACCTCAACGAGGCGACGTCGATCGACTTCGAGTCGGCGTTCGTCGACCACACCGAGGCGATGGACGCCTGCGAGCACGTCGTCAAGAGCGCCTACGAGGGCGTCGCGGAGAACTGCGAGCGTCAGCTCGAACTGCTCGGCCTCGACGAGGCGTTCGAGGTCCCCGAGGGCGACTTCCCGCGGCTCACCTACGAGGAGGCCATCGAGCGGATCAACGCGACGGGCGAACTCGACGAGCAGCTCGTCTGGGGCGACGACCTCCCCACCGAGGGCGAGCGCGCCCTCGGCGACGACGTCGGCGAGCACTACTTCATCACCGACTGGCCCTCGGAGATCAAGCCCTTCTACATCAAGGACCACGACGACGACGCGCAGCTCTCGACGGGCTTCGATATGATGCACCCGCGGATGGAACTGGTCTCCGGCGGGCAGCGTGAGCACCGCTACGAGCACCTCGTCGAGGGCTTCGAGCAGCAGGGGCTCGACCCCGCGCAGTTCGATTACTACACGAAGATGTTCAAATACGGGATGCCGCCGCACGCCGGCTGGGGCCTCGGCGGCGAGCGGCTCGTGATGACGATGCTCGGCCTCGACAACATCCGCGAGGCGGTGCTGTTCCCGCGAGACAGGCAACGCCTGAGTCCGTAGGACGAAGACGTGGCGAATCGACGAGACGAGCGCCAGCGAGTCTCGTCAGACCGGCAGCGTCTGTCACCGTGGGCGACGGCATACCAGGCCGGGTCAGTCCTCCTCGGCGGCTTCGTCGATCAGTCGATCGGCCGTCTCGCGGAGTTCACCGGTCAGATGCAGTCCGTTCGAGTCGAGACGTCGCACGAGCGACTTCGCCTCGTCGGGCGCTCTTCCCTCGTCGACGGCGCGGACCACGACGCCGATCGTGCCGGTGACGGTGGCGTCGAATCCGTCGGCGACGGTCCTGACGCGTCGGTCGTCGGAGACGACGGCGATCGGTTCGTCCCGTTCGCGCGCTCGGAGGACGGCCGCGACGATCGCGACGTCGCCGTTTCGCTCCGCCTCGCCGAGCACGTCCATCGCGCTCCGCTGGTGCCCGCCGTCCGTGCTCGTCTCGGTCTTCACCGAGACCGAATCCCTCCGGAGCAGCCCTGAACGTTCCGTTCCGTGCGCCCCTCGCTCATTTCGTCGGTGACCGCCTGCGGGATCACGAGGTCGCCGTCGAAGTTCGTCAGCAGTTCCAGTTCGCCGACGCTCTCTAGGGCGATGAGCGTCGTCGCGTCCACGTAGATATCCATCTACAGATCTCGCGCCGCCTCGGCGTCGCGTTCGAGATCGGCCGCCGAAAGCTGCGTCGTCAGATTCCGCTCTCGACAGATATCTAGCCACTCCGCGAGCGGAACGCCGGCGATGCGTGCTGCCTCCGTCACGGAGATTTCGCCGGTCTGGTAGCGCTCGACGGCGACGCGGATTCGCAGCTCTTTGAGCCCCTCGTCCAGGGCCTTCCTGATCGTCGTACTCTTGTCCTCCCCGAGGAGTGCGGCGACCTCCTCCAGTTCGTCCCGTTCGTCGTCGGGGATGCGGGCGCTTATCGACGGCACGTATACGTTGTATTATAACGTAATCGTATTTGAACCTGTGGACGACCGGCCGCCGCGGATCCCCGCCGGCTACCGAAACCGCGCCCGATTTAACGGCCGACGCGCAATCGACGGCAATGACCGACGAGGCGGCGGCGTTCGTGCCCGGACACGTCACCGGTTTCTTCAGCGCGCATCCCGACGAGGATTCCTCGATTGCCGGCTCCCGGGGCGCCGGCGTCGCGCTCTCGCACGGCGTCGACGTCCGCGTCGTCCGCGGTAGTGACGGAAACGACGTCGGTGTGACGCTGAACGGCGACCCGATCGACGTCGCGCCCGTCGCCGCCGTCCTCGACGATCTCGACGCGTCGGACGCCCGCGTCGTCGCCGAGACGCCGCTGCCGCTGGGGGCGGGCTTCGGCGTCTCGGGCGCGATGGCGCTCGGGACCGCCTACGCCGTCAACGCCGCTTACGGTCGCAGTCGGAGCGAGAACGAACTCGTCGGCCTCGCCCACGCCGCGGAGGTCGAGGCGGGGACCGGTCTCGGCGACGTGGTGGCACAGGCCCGCGGAGGGCTTCCCATCCGGCTCGAACCGGGCGCGCCGGAGCACGGCCGTCTCGACGGGATCCCGGCCAGTCCCCGCGTCGAGTACATCTCCTTCGGGTCGGTCTCGACCGAGGACGTCCTCTCGGGGGACACCAGCACGCTGACCGCCGCGGGCGAGCGCGCGCTGGCGGACCTCCGGGCGGAGCCGACAACCGATCGCCTCGTCGAACTCTCGCGGCGGTTCGCCCGCGAGGCGGACCTCCTCACCGACCGCGTCGCCGACGCCGTCGCGGCGGTCCGCGCCGAGGGCGGCGACGCCGCGATGGCGATGCTCGGCGACACCGCCTTCGCCTTCGGCGACGGCCTCTCTTCGGCCGGTTACGACCCCGAGGTCTGTGCGGTGCATCCGACGGGGGCGACGCTCCGGCCGCCCCGCCTCGATCGATTCGAACGCTGAGCGGACCGCACCGCCGCCGAACGCGAGATCGGCGAATCAAAACCGCCCCGCTTTTCGCCCGGCCGGTCGATCTCGGGGTATGAGCGAGATCGACGTCCCGGAGAGCCACCCCCGCTACCAGTCGCTCCTGACGCGACACCGCATCGAGGAGGGGGTCGAAAAGGGGATCACGAGCAAACAGGGGCTCATCGCGGAGGGCCGCGGCGAGGCGTTCGATTACCTCCTCGGCGAGCGAACGATCGAATCGGCCGACGAGGCCGCCCGCGCCGCCGCTGCGCTCCTGCTCCTGGCCGACCGCCCCGTCCTCTCGGTCAACGGCAACGTCGCGGCGCTCGTCCCCGGCGAGATCGTCGAACTCGCCGCGGCGGTCGACGCCGACGTCGAAGTGAACCTGTTCAATCGAACGGACGAGCGGATGGAAGCGATCGCCGCACACCTCCACGAGCACGACCCCGAGGCGGCCGGCGTCGAGATCAAGGGATTGACCGCGGACGCGCGCATCCCGGGGCTGGAACACGAGCGCTCGAAGGTCGACGCCGACGGCATCGGCGCGGCCGACGTCGTGCTCGTCCCCCTCGAAGACGGCGACCGCGCGGAGGCGCTCGCGGCGATGGGGAAATCCGAGATCGTGATCGATCTGAACCCGCTGTCGCGGTCGGCCCAGGCGGCGGCGGTCCCGATCGTCGACAACATCCTCCGTGCGGTCCCGAACGTCACCCGGCACGCCGAGGCGCTGTGCGACGCGTCGCGGGAGGAACTGGAGTCGATCGTCGGGGACTTCGATCCCGATGCGGCGCTGTCGGCAGCCGAGGGCGCGATCCGGTCGGGCGATCTCGAATAGCGGTTGGCACGCCGCCCCTCGCTCGTCGCGACGCGCTCACAGCCCGCTTCCACCGACGCGCTCATACTGGTCACTCGTCCCGCAGTTCGGCCTCGGTGAGCGCCTCGTTGAGGTCGTCGCGAACGAACTCGCCGGTCTCTCTGTCCATCGCGGTCGTCACGATCCGGTTCTCCTGGACGCTCGACCCGTCCCGGAGCAACAGCCGGACGTTGCCGTTGTCGTCGGCGCGGGTCACCTTCGCTCTGAGTCCCGTCTGCGAGCCCATCCCGCCGGCGTCGATCGGGCCGGGGACGACCTTCTTGACGTGCGGGTGGTCGGCGACGACGCCGATGGCCTGCCGGCCGTTCCGCCCGCCGATCAGCGTCGAGTGCGACCCGCCGAGTTTCTCCCGCGGCGGCGTCTCGACGACTTCCAGCGAGCGCTCGCCGCGGCGCTCCAGCACGCGCTCGACGGGGTCGTCGGCCGCGACGCGATAGAACTCGTGGTGCAGTTGCGCTCTCGTCTCTCTGAGGACGTCGCGGTTCCCCGCCGCGAACACGGTCTCGGGTCGCTTGCGGCGGACGTCGTCGGCGACGCGTCCCGCGAAGTTCCGCAGTTCGACGGTCTCCGACTCGGGGTCGTCCTCGGGGACGGTCGTCAGCGTCGTTTTCCCCACGACCTCCTCGCCGTCGAGCATCGTCAACTCCGCGCGGTCGCGCTCGAAGTCGACGACGACGGCGTCGCAGTTGGCGGTGTCGCACACCAGGCAGTAGTCGCCCGGTCGTTCGAGGGGCGTGCCGCACCGCCGACAGTCCATAGCGGGCGAAGGCGACGGGAAAATAAAAGCGCGGCTATCGATCGATTCGACCCTGGCTGTCCGCCCGTGACCGTCCGCCCGCTCGCGACGGGACCGACGGCGGTCCAACGCGGCGCGTCACGGCCGACGACGGACGTCGACGGCTCACAGTTCGGTCGGGCTCGTCTTCAGGTACTCTCTGAGCAGCACGGTCGCGTACGACCCCGAGGGAAGCGAGAACGAGAGGTCGTACGCGTCCTCGTCGGGATCGACGTCGGTCTCGACGCGCGTCCGCAGCAGGACCGCGCGTCGCGTGCCGGTCGAGTGGAACGCGTCGGGAAGATCGAAATCGCCCGGTTCGAGGTCGAGGTCGTCGAGGACGGCCCGTTCGATCTCGCCGGGTTCGCCGTCGGCCAACTCGGTCTCGACGCCGACCAGCGGCGCGGTCACGAACGCCCGGCCGCGCTCGCAGTGCCGTCGCATCACGTCGACGCGACGATCGGTCGCGACCTGCGTACGGTCGGTGTCCGGACGGTAGAGTCCCCCGGGCGCGTCGGTGTCGGCGAAGCAGACGACGTCGCCCTCGACCGGATGGGAGAGGGGGAGACCGCGGGAGAGCCGCTCGCTGACGATCCGGTTGAAGGCGTACGACTGCGCGGCGTTGACGAACAACCGCTGGAGGTTCTCCGGGACGGCCTCCAGGGCGTGTCGCCACTCCTCCGGACCGCCGTCGCCGTCCTCGTGCAGGCGGTGCAACATCGACCGCTCGAACCGGAGCGCGCCGGGCATCCGATCCAGCGCCGCCCCCAGTCGGGATCGTCCGTCTCGGCCTGCTCGTCGACGAACGCCCGCGCCTCCTGGGTCGCCTCGGGCTCGGCGTCGAAGGGGTTGCCGACGTACGTCAGGACCGCCTCGCGCCACTCGCCGCGGGCGACGCACAGGCCGACCTCGTGGGTGACGGGGCGGCGGCTCCCGAAGCGCTGGTGACCGAAGTAGTTCGGGACGGCGACCTCGATATCGGCCCCGTCGCTGTCGACGCTGGCCTCGTCGCCGTCGACGCCGGTCCCATCGCCGTCTCCGCCGCTTGCGTGCACCGAACCGCTCTCTGCGCCCGCTCCGCTGCCCCGCGCGTGCAGCTCCGCGGTTATCTCCTCGACCGGCGCGACGTGGGCGTCTCGGACGCGGATCTCGAAGGCGTTGCCCGCCAGGTCGCCGAAGTGGAGCCGGCGTCCGACTCGGCCCAGAACCTCGACGTCGGCGTCGTCGATGTCGGGGAGTTCCTCGGGACCGATGCCCTCCAGCGAGAACAGCTGCGTCGTGACCGCGTACTTGTCCTTCGTACCGGCCCAGGAGACCCTCTCGCGGCTGATCCCCAGCGCGTTCGAGAGCCGACGGGCGAAGTCGTTGGTGTCCCATCCGCGCAGCGTCGCCCGGACGAGCAGGTGCGGGTAATCGCCCGTGTCGGCGTCGAGGGGCGCGGGGTCCATCGCCTCCAGTTCCCTGACGCGGAAGTCCTCGGGCGTCGACCGCAGGCGGCCGCCGGTCCCGTCGGCGTCGCTGTAGTAGTGCTCGATGCCGACGCGCCGTTCGAGAGGGTGGGCCTCGCGCATCTGGTTGCCCTCGGCTTCGCCCTTCGGGAGTAAGGTCGCTCCGGTTCACTCCTCGTCGGGAACGCACGGACGTGCGACCGCCCGTCAACTCCCCTCGTCGGACTCCCGCATTCCGGTGATCTCGAACCGTGCCCCGCCCGCCTCGGAGTCGCCGACGGCGACGTCCCAGCCGTGGGCCTCGGCCGTCGCGGCGACGATGTTGAGACCGAACCCCGTCCCGCCGTCCCCGGTGGTGTATCCGTACTCGAAGACCTGCTCGCGGTCCGCCTCGGGCACCCCCGATCCGTCGTCGTCGACGGCGACCCCGCCCGGGATCGACGAGACCGTCACCGTGACGCAGTCGGTGTCGTCGCCCGCGTGTCGGATCGCGTTCTCGAAGAGGTTCTCGAAGAGCCGGCACACTCGTCCGTCGTCGGCCTCGACCGTCCCGAGGTCGCCGTCGACGATCAGGCTCCCGCCGGCGTCGTCCGCGCGCGTCGCTTCGCCCTCCTCGCCGCCCCCGCCGACGGCCTCCCACGCGCCGACGACGACGCGGTTCAGATCGACGGGTCCGAGATCCGGCTCCCGATGCCTGTCGCCGACGAGCGTCCGGACGTCGCCGATGATGGACTCCATCCGGTCGTGCACCCGGTCCAGGCGGTCCAAGAACTCCTCGCCGCCGGCGACTTCCCCGCGCAGGATCTTCACCTGCGCCCGCGCGGCGTTCAGCGGACTCGTGAGGTCGTGCGTCAGGATCTCGGCGAACCGTTCGAGGTCGCGCTCGCGCTCGGCGCGCTCTGTCACGTCGCGGACGACGTCCACGAGGTACTCCCGGTCGCCGACGGTCGTCGACGACACGCTCGATTCGGCCCAGAACGTCGTGCCGTCGCGCCGTTCGGCCTCCCAGCGGAACCTCCCCACGCCGCCCTGCCGTGCCGTTCGATCCGCCGCGGCCCGCGCGTCGCCCGCACGCTCGGGGTCGGCCGCGTACGCCTCGGCGTCGAGTTCGCGGAAGTCCGCGGGAGCGTGTCCGAACACGTCCTCGACGGCCCCGTTGGCGGCGACGACCTCGCCGCTCGCGACCTCGCGGACGACCACGGCGTCGCCCATCCCGTCGACGACCTGCGCGAGCGCGCCGTCGACACGCTCGTCCGCGAAATCCCTCATTTGCACCTCCTCCGTACGGACCCGTGGTAAGTCGTTTGGCCGCTCCCGTCTATCCGTCCGGTCTCCGCGCTCCCGTCCTCAGCTCAGTACAGCGAGAGGTCGCCGGTCACCCGGTCGACGTCCTCCTCGCGGGCGGGGCCGACCGCCAGACAGGTCACCGTGCCGGGGTCGAGTTGGGTGTGTCCGGCGTCGCGGATGATCGCGTTCGGCAGCCCGAGCCGCTCGGCCTCGTCGGCCAGTCGAAACAGCGTCTCCTCGCCGTCCGCCTTCAGTACGACCTTCTTTTGCCCGCCGCCCTTCCACTCCTTTCTGGTCCGGTCGTCGGTGTCCTCGTACGCCGACAGCGACGCGTGTGCGACCTGCGCGGCGAGCTTTCCCCTGCCCATCCCGAGGTCCGTCCGCGCGACGATGGCCTGCTTCATACGCGACTCTGGCGCGCGATGCGGTATATGTCCTCGCTTTGCCGCGGGGTGGAAGCGTCATAATTATAAGGAGTCTCACTCACCGAAATCTGTGCCCTCCACAATCGGTCCCAGTTCGTTCTTCGCGGCAGTATTGCTCCTCGTCGGAACCGGCCTCGCCGGGTACGGCGCGTACGATTACACCCAGCAGTCGGACGCGATCGAAGACGCGGTGGCCGTGGACGCGACGATCGTCGAGACCGACGTCGAGACGGTCACCAGCAAGGGAGACCAGTCCCACAAGCCGACCGTGTCCTTCGAGTACCGGTACGACGGCACGGCGTACACCGGCGACCGGATCTTCCCGTCGGACGTGAGCCCGAAGTACGAGATTCACTCGAAGGCGCAGTCGCTCGCCCAGGAGTACGAATCCGGGGAGACGGTCACCGCGTACGTCGATCCGGCGGCGCCCGGCGACGCGTTCCTCGAGAAGCGACGGTCGACGTATTCGTTGAAGCTCGCGGGGATCGGGGTCCTGATCGTACTCGTCACGCTCGGGTCCCGCGTCCGATCGTCGCTGAACAGCTAGGACGGTCTCCCAGTCGAGCGATTTCGCGGGGGACCGATCGCCGGAGCGACCCGGCCGCGACGCGTCGGTTCCTTCGACTCCCCGGACCGCCTCGGTCGGAAGCGTGTGACTTTACGTCGCTCGCTCACACTCTCCCGGACGATGATACTCTCTGACGACGACATCCTCGCTCGACTGGAGGCCGGCGACCTCGTCGTCGATCCCATCGACGACCTCGATATGCAGATCCAACCGGCGAGCATCGACCTCCGACTCGGCGAGGAGTTCTTGGAGTTCCAGCGGACGAACATCTCCTGTATCCACCCGAACCGCGAGTCGGAGGTCTCCGAGTACGTGACCGAGACGACGGTGCCGGAGGGCGAGGAGTTCATCCTCCACCCCGGCGACTTCGTCCTCGGGACGACCAAAGAGCGCGTCGAGATCCCCCCCGATCTCCTGGCGACCGTCGAGGGTCGCTCCTCGCTCGGCCGCCTGGCGGTCGTGATCCACGCGACCGCCGGCATCGTCGACCCGGGTTACCACGGACAGATCACGCTCGAACTGTCGAACCTCGGCACCGCGCCGGTGGCGCTGACGCCCGGAATGCGGGTCTCACAGCTCGTCTTCACCGAACTCACCCAGGCCGCCGGGCGGCCCTACGGCGTCGAGCGCGGGTCGAAGTACCAGGACCAGGAGGGGCCGCAGGCCTCGCGCATCGGGGCCGACCCCGAGTTCGCGTCGGGGTCGGCCGATCCCGACGCGGGCGGCGACACCGACGTAGAGAGCGGCGGCGACGTCGGGAGTGCCGACGGGCGACACGGGGACGCGGGCGAATGAGGTTCATCGAGGAGGTCGTCGTCGAGGAGTTCCTCCCCACCTTCCGCTCGATGCTGGCGGAGGCGCTCCGCGAGCGGGGGCTGACGCAGCACGAGGTGGCCGAGGCGCTGGGGATCAGCCAGAGCGCCGTCTCGAAGTACGCCCACGGCGACGTGAGTCGGAGAGCGGAGGTCCTCGAAGACGACCGCGTCGCCGAACTCGTCGAGCGCGTCGCCGACGGCCTCGCGACGGGCGATATGAGCCGCGTCCAGGCGCTCGTCGAGGCGGAGGTGCTCGTCCGGCGGTTAGAGGAGGGCGACCTGCTCGTGCGCCTCCACGAGGAGGCGATGCCCGAACTCGCAGACCACGACGGCTACGTCCGGATCCACGACCCCGAGAGCGGGCTCCGGACGAGCGAAGAGGTGCGCTCGTCGCTGCGGCGGGCGCTCCGCCGACTCACGAACGCCAGCGGCTTCGCCGGCCTCATCCCGAACGTCGGCTCGAACCTCGTGGAGTGCCTCCCGGAGGCGACCGACGTCGACGACGTCGCCGGCGTCCCCGGACGCATCTTCGACGTGAAGGGCCGAGCGACGGTCCCGGCCGACCCGGAGTTCGGGGTCAGCGAACACGTCGCCGGCGTCCTCCTGTCGGCGCGCGAGGCCGGCAGCGACGCCCGCGCCGCGCTCAACATCTGCTACGACTCCCAGATCGTCGCGGACCTCGAAGCCGCCGGCTACGACGCCGTCGAGTTCGACCCCGACGCGCCGACCGATCCGATCCGCGAGGCGATCGAAGAGCGCGGCCCCGATTCCCTCTCTGCGACGTTCGTCTGCTATCAGACCGGCGGCTACGGGATCGAACCGATCACCTACGTGCTCGGTCCCGACGCCGACGCGGTCGTCACGGCGGTCAAGGGGCTCTTGCAGGGCTAGAACCCCGACTCAGTCGTCGGCGGGCGCGGTGGGCGTGAACTCGACCGGCGACGCCTCGCGACCGAGTTCGTCGAGGCACGCCTGCGCGCCCCGTTTTCCGGAGAGGAGCATCGCGCCGAACGTCGGCCCCATCCGCGGGAGGCCCTCGACGGTGGCGACGGCCATCCCGGTGGCGACGACGCCCGGGTGGACGACGCCGGTGTGTTCGACGACCTGGTCCTCCGATTCGCTGACCCACATCGAGTCGTGGCCGGGGGAGTCGTGACCGGGGGCGCCGTACTCGTCCTCGCCCGTCGCGTCCATCCCCGTGTTGTGCTCGTTCGCGTGTTCGATCCCGGGGGCGTCGAGCGCGCCGCGTTCCGAGAGCTTCGAGACCACGACGGCCTCATGACCGGTCGAATCGACGACCAGGTCGGACTCGACGGCGACGGGGTCGACGCAGGTGAGTTCGCGCGGCAGCGCGTGGACCGGCGTCCAGTTGAGAACGATCCCGCCGACGCGGTCGTTCTCGCGGACGACCACGTCGGTGAACTCCGTCATGTTCTGGATCTTCGCGCCGGCGTCGCAGGCGGCCTCGATGAGCGACGAGACCGCGTGCGGGCCGTCCGCGACGTACAGCCCCGGGGCCTCGTCGGACTCCTCGTAGGGGACGCCGAGTTCGTCCAGCACCGACTGGGCCGGGTCTCGAACGGTCACCTTGTTCATCAGGAAGCCGCCGAGCCAGAAGCCGCCCCCGAGGTAGTTGTTCTTCTCGACGACGGTCACGTCGACGCCGCGCTCGGCCAGTTCCTTCGCCGTGACGAGCCCCGACGGACCGCCGCCGACGACGATGACGTCGGTGTCGACGCGGTCGAGGAACTCCTCGCTCCAGTCCGTCGCGATGGCTCGGGTCACCTGTGCTTCGCTCACGTCCGCGAATCCTTCGAACTCCATACCATTACTCAGTTTTACCACCAACTACTAATCCGTTTCGCTGTCTCGGTCTGGACCGCGGGCGTCCGCCGCCCCGCCGTGAACCCCACCGGCAGTATCGCTCTCGACGCCGATCCCACTCGTCCCGCCGCCGATCCCACTTGTCCCGCCGCCGGTGCTCCCCCGTTGGTGGTCGTGCGTGCGCGACGCGAGAGTGCCGAACGACTTACCCCGTCCGCGTGCCTACTGAACGTACGATGATTCCACCAGTAGCCGCCGCTCACACTCCCGACGCGAACGTCCGACCGCCCGCGGTCCGGGGTGGTCGCCGATGAACATGCTCGTCGACGGCGAGTGGCGGACGGACGCCTACCAGACCACGAACGAGGAGGGCGAGTTCGACCGACAGGAGACGTCGTTCCGCGACCGGATCCAGGACGATCCCGACGCGGAGTTCCCCGCGGAATCCGGCCGGTATCACGTCTACATCTCGCGGGCCTGCCCGTGGGCGCACCGCGTGGCGATGACCCGACGGCTGAAGGGCCTCGAAGACGACATCTCGCTCTCGATCGTCGAACCCGTCCGCTACGACGACGGCTGGGAGTTCTCCGAGGAGTACCCCGACCCGCTCTACGGCGAGGAGTTCCTCCGGGACGTCTACGTCCGCGCGGATCCCGACTTCACCGGCCGCGTGACGGTGCCCGTCCTCTGGGACCGGGAGAAAGAAACCATCGTCAACAACGAGTCCCGCGAGATCATGCGGATGCTCGACACGGAGTTCGAGGGGCCGAACGGCGTCGACCTCTGGCCCGAGGGTCACCGCGAAGCGGTCGACCAGGCCATCGACGACATCTACGACCCGATCAACAACGGCGTCTACCGCGCCGGCTTCGCCGACACCCAGGAGGCCTACGAGAACGCGGTCGAGGACGTCTTCGCGGCGCTCGACCACTGGGAGGAGGTGCTCGATGACCAACGGTACCTCGTCGGCGACGTGCTCACCGAGGCCGACGTCGCGATGTTCGCGACGCTCGTCCGCTTCGACCACGTCTACCACACCCACTTCAAGTGCAACCGGCGGGCGATCCACGAGTACCCGAACCTCTGGAACTACACGAAGGACATCTATCAGACCCCCGGCGTCGCGGAGACGGTGAACGTCGATCACATCACGCGACACTACTACATGAGCCACGGCGACGTGAACCCGAAGCGCCTCGTCCCGACCGGCCCCGACATCGACTTCTCCGCGCCGCACGACCGCGACCGACTGGCTGCCGACCTCCCGCCGGCGCTCCGGGGCGACGCGGCTCCCGCGGACGACTGATTCGGCTGCCCGTCCGAGGTCGGTTCTCACCGCTCTTCGCCGCCGGCCGCTTCCCGCCGCCTTCTTGTCCGCCCGCGCCTACCCTCGGGTATGACTGACGGCGACGACGCGACCGACCGAACCCCCTCGGAGACGCGCCGGGCGACCCCCGGCGGCGGCGTCCGCCCGACCGCCGACGACATCGAACCCGCGGCGCCCGAGGAGTTCGGCCTCGTGCAGGCGTGGTGGGGCGGCGGGAAGGGCAAGACCACGGCCGCCCTCGGGATGGCGTTCCGCGCGGCCGGGCACGGCTACCGCGTGCACCTCCTCCAGTTCATGAAGGGCGGCGCGGACTCCGTCGAGAGCGTCCGGGGCGAGTACAACGCCATCGCGGCGGTGCCGGGCATCTCCTACGAGAACACCGGCCACTACGGCTGGCACGGGATGCTCGACGGGTCCGACGAGGACGAACACCTCGCGAAGGCCCGCGGCGCGCTCGCCCGCGCGGAGGAACTCGTCGCGGCCGCCGGCGACGCGGACCTGACCGCGCCGCTGGACTCCGACGGCGACCCCGAGGCGGGCGTCCACCTGCTCGTCCTCGACGAGATCCTCTACGCCGCCGACCAGGGACTGATCGACGAGGCCGACGTCCTCGATCTGATCGACTCGAAGCCCGCAGACCTCGAACTCGTGTTGACGGGAAGCCACTCGGAGCCGACGTACCTGCTGGATGCGGCCGACCTCGTGACCGAGGTCCGGAAGGTGAAACACCCCTTCGACGAGGGCGTCCGCGCGCGGAAGGGGACGGAGTACTGATGGCCCGCGGCCGGAAGCCGACGGGCGGTGATCCGTCGACCTCCGAGAGAGATGCCCGCTGAAACGATCCTCGTCGCCGGCACGGCCAGCCACGTCGGCAAGAGCACCGTCGTCGCCGGGCTGTGTCGCCGCCTCGCCGACGCGGGCGTCGACGTCGCGCCGTTCAAGGCGCAGAACATGAGCAACGAGGCGCGGGCGGTCGTCAGGCCGGGCGCGGTCCGCGGCGGCGACGGAGAAGCGCCGGACAGCGACGACTCGGCCTTCGGCGAGATCGGCGTCTCCCAGTCCGTCCAGGCGCGCGCGGCCGGCGTGCGGCCGACGACGGACCACAACCCCGTCCTCCTGAAGCCCCGCGGC
Organism: Halobellus limi; assembly: GCF_004799685.1. Classification (NCBI taxonomy): domain Archaea; kingdom Methanobacteriati; phylum Methanobacteriota; class Halobacteria; order Halobacteriales; family Haloferacaceae; genus Halobellus; species Halobellus limi. The sequence goes on along the minus strand of NZ_CP031311.1, from coordinate 2,551,452 downwards.
GAGGGCGAATCCCAACTCGTCGTCGACGGGGTCGCCCTCGGCCACTACGCCGCCGGCGACTACTACGCCGAGCACTGGGAGGACGCGCGAGACGCGGCCGCGGCGGCCCACGCGCGCCTCGCGGCCGACCACGACGTCGTCGTCGCCGAGGGCGCGGGATCGATCGCCGAGATCAACTTCCACGACCGCGACCTCGCGAACGTCGAGACCGCCCGCTTCGCCGACGCGCGGATCCTGCTGGTCGCCGATATCGAGCGCGGCGGGGTCTTCGCCTCGATCCTCGGGACGCTGGAACTGCTCCCCGAGGACGTCCGCGAGCGCGTCGCCGGCGTCGCGATCACGAAGTTCCGCGGCGACCGCTCCCTCTTGGAGCCGGGCGTCGACGAGATCGAGTCCCGGACCGGCGTCCCCGTGCTGGCGGTGCTCCCGTACGACGATCCCGGCCTTCCAGAGGAGGACAGCGTCTCGCTCCCGGCAGCGGGCGAACGCGAGGTTCGGGGGACCGACGACGGCGTCTCCGAGGACCGCGCGGTCACGGTGGCCGTCCCGCGCCTCCCGCGGGCGTCGAACACCGCCGACGTCGATCCGCTCCTCGACGTGCCGGGCGTCCGCGTCGCGTTCGTTCCCCCCGACGGGGCGCTGTCGGACGCCGACGCGGTCGTCCTGACGGGGACGAAGAACACCGCCGACGACCTGCGGGCGATCAGAGAGGCGGGACTACACGAGCGGTTACGGGAGTTCGACGGTCCCGTCGTCGGCCTCTGCGGCGGCTACCAACTCCTGGGGGAGCGCCTCGTCGCCGCCGACCTCGAGGCCGCCGGCGGCGACGCCGAAGGCGAGATCGCGGACAACGCGACCCGCGACGTCGCAAGCGGTGACGCCGCTTGTGACGCACCCGAGCCGGACGCCGGAACGACGGTCCCCGGCATCGGTCTGCTCCCCGTCGAGACCGCCTTCTCGCGCCGGAAGCGCGTCGCGCCGGTCGAGTGGACGCTCGACGGGGCCGGCCCGCTCGCGAGCGCGACGGGAACCGTCGAGGGCTACGAGATCCACGCCGGCGAGACGCGGACGGTCGAGACGGGAGAATCCGAGACGCGGACGACCGAGGTGCGGACGGCCGAGACGCGGACATCCGAGACGGGAGGACCAGAGCCGAACCCGCCGCCGGTCCGGTTCCCGTTCGCGAGCGACGGCCGCGACCCGGTGACGCTCGGTGCGGCGCGGGGGGACGTCTTCGGGACGTACCTCCACGGCCTCTTCGAGAACGACGCGGCGCGCGAGGCGTTCCTCGACAGCGTGTTCGAGCGCGCGGGCGTGTCGCGGCCGGTAGACGAGGCCGACGTCGACGGGGGCGAATCCGACCCGTACCGGAACGCCGCCGACCTCGTCGAAGCGATCCCGCTCGACGCGCTCTGTCCCGAAACCGACGCGGTTCGCACCGACGCCGACGGCTGACCCGTCCCGCCGGCACGGAATCACCGCCGAGAATCGGACTCGAAGAGTTTTATCCACCCGTCGCGACTCCCGGGTATGGTCGAAGCGTTCGCCGTCGCGAGCGGCAAGGGCGGCACCGGGAAGACGACGAGCACGCTGGCGCTCGGGATGGCGCTCGCCGAGCGGTACGACGTCACGGTCATCGACGCCGACACCGGGATGGCGAACCTCCTGTTTCACGCCGGGCTGGACGACGCGGACGTGACCCTGCACGACCTGCTCGTCGCCGAGCGCGACGTCCCGGTCGAGGCGGCCGTCTACGAGCGCTTCGGGATGTCGGTCGTCCCCTGCGGGACGAGCCTCACGGCGTTCGAGGAGGCCGATCCGGCGCGACTTCGGGACGTCGTCGCCGAACTCGCGGCCGACACGGACGTCCTCCTGCTCGACTCGCCGGCGGCGCTCGGGTCGAAGAGCGCGGTCCTCCCCGTCGTGCTCGCCGACCGCGTCGTCGTCGTGCTCCAGCCGACGGTCCCCTCCCTCTCGGACGGCCTGAAGGTCCAGGAGTACGCCCGCTCGTACGGCACCGAGACCGCGGGCGTGCTGTTCAACCGCGTCCGCCCCGACGAGGACGTCGAGACGATCGCCGAGCAGGCCGCGCGCTACTTCGGCGGCACGACGCTCGCGAGCGTCCCCGAGAGCGACGCGGTGCGGGCGGCCCGCCGCGCCGGCGAACCCCTGCTCGCGCACGCGCCGCGAGACCCCGCCGCGGACGCCTTCCACGAGGCCGCGGGGAACCTGGACGTCCGCGCGGGCGACGCCGCCGGGGTCGCCGACCGCTTCCGGAGCGCGGTCGTCCCGGACCGGCCCTGACGATGCTCGTCGACGGTCACATCCCCGAGGGCGAACTGCGCCGCTCCCGGACCGACGCCGATGTCGGCGAGACGCTCTCGGACGTCCTCGACCGCGAACTCACCGGCTACGTCGTCTTCGAACCGCAGGGGTCCATCCTGCTCGGCGACGGCGAACGCGCGGTGGTGACTTTCGAGGACGGCGTCCCCGTCCTGGCGTATCACCCCGCGAGCGACGCCGGCGGCGACGACGCGCTCGACGCCCTCTCGGGGAGCCTCTTTCACGCCGCGGTGTACGAACTCCCGCCCGAGGACCTGGCGGCGGCCCACCGGGTCGAGGAGCTCCGCGTCGACCCGCTCGCGCCGGCGAGGCGGCTGGTCGGCGACGGGGCGCTCGTCGAGCGGACGCGCGAGGCCGCGCCGGACGATCGGCTGACGCCGGAGGGCGAGACCAGCGCCGTCGAGGCGTTCCTCGCGGACGCGGAGTCGATCGAGGCGATCCGCGAGGAGGCCCGCGCGGAGGCGGAGTCCCGCGCCGCCGAGTGGGGGCTCTCCGAACAGCTCGACGACGGCGCGTGACTCCCAGCCGCGGTCGAACCGCTCGGGTGAAAACGAGACGATATATACGATCGGCGGCCCTATGCCTCCCGTGAGCGTCTTCTCGCTGCTGCGCGCACGGACGGCGTCGGACTTCGCCGACTGGTTCCGCCCCGGCGGAGAGTACCTGCTCCGGGTCGCCGACGGGATGGGATTTCACACCGGGGACCTCCCGGGGTTCATCGACGAGGCCGAGACGGCGATGCGGGCGGGCCGGACCGGCGCGGACGTCGCGCCCGCGGTCAACCGACTGATCGCCGCGGACCTGTACGCCGACGCCGCCTTCGGCCTCCCCTTCCTGGAGTGGACGCCGGTCTGGTACGAACTCCCGCTGACGCCCCCCGTGGCCTACGCCGAGTGGCGACTCAGGCGCGTCGCCGACCAGTACGCCGCGGCGATCGACCACGTCTCGCTCCCGCGGTTCAGCCGCCCCGACGATGTCGTCTCCCGCGGCGCGCCGGCGATCGAGTCGGTCTCGGGGTTCGCCGACCGGTTCGCGTTCGCCGACGCGATCCTCCACCTGGAGTGGTTCGACTACGTCGCCGCCGAGTGCGGGATCGGCGTCCCGCCGGAACTGATCGCGGAGACGCGCTCGCAGACGGTCGGGTACTACGTCGGCGATCTCGCGATCGAGGACCTGGACCCCACCGTCCGCCGCCTGCAGTACCTGCTCTTCACCGACGACGAGTGGGTGCGCGCGGTCGACGAGCGCTACGGCCTGGGCAGCTCGCTCCTGTCGGTCTGGGAGCGGGTGTGTCGTCGCGAGCGCGAACGCTTCGGCGGCGTCTGATCCCCCTCACTTGTACCCGCGGCTCGCCAGGTGGTACCGGAGGACGTCTTTCGTCCCCTCGACGAACGGTCCGAGGTCGACCGCATCGCTCCGCTCGCTCAGCGCGCGGAGCCGTCGGTGCTCCTCGTTCCACTCCTCGAGTAGCTCCGATTCGAATCCGTGATCGACGATGCGGTCGATCAACCCGTCGGCCTCGGCCGAGACGTCCGCTTCGCCGTCGGCCGCCGGGAGTTCCGCCGGATCGACGACGCCGCGTTCGAGGGCGGCGACGACGACGCCTGAACTGACGTCGCCCTCCCTGAGCTCTCGCTCCCACGTGCTGAGCCAGTTGCCGATCCGAGCCATCCGCTGGCCGGCGTCGACGGCCTCTCGGAGCAGCGACAGCGATCCGGTGTGATCGGCCGAGGCGTGCATCAGGTCGATGTCGAGGTAACTGTGCATCCCCATATTGTGCGTCTCGTAGCGCTCCAGATCGGCCATCGTCGCCAGTTCGGGACTGTCGATGACGAGCGTGCTGTACTCGATCGCGGTACAGACCTGTCTGACGTCGAACCGGAAGAGCGGGGCGTACCGGTCGTACTGCGGCGCGTCCGCCAACCGCTCGACGAGCGTCGTCCAGACCTTCTTCGCGAAGGCCACGTACTCCTCGTCGACGCTGTCTCCGTACGTCTCATCGACGCTGTCTCCGTACGTCTCGCCCGACGTTATGTCGTCGCCGAGTGTCGGTGTGATATCGTCGATCGATCCCGGCGTGGTGTCGCCTCCCCGGAGGCGAACGAGCCGGGTGATCGCGTCGAACGTCTCGTAATCCCGTTTCTTTTCCACGAGATCGTCCAGAATCGTGACGAACAGGACGAGCATCGTCTTGTTCGTCGCGACTCGCTCGCGGTACTCGGCGTCGACGACCGGCATCGTGTTCTTCGGGGCGAGGCGGTGCACCCACTGCCAGATGAAGAGCGGGCGTGCGCCCTCGAACGTCTGGTACTCGGCGACGAGCGATCGGAGACACGGCGGGAGTTCGTGGTCGCGGACCGACTGGAGGAGGTCGGCCGCACGCTCGCCGTCGACCGATCGGACGACACTCTGGGCGGGCTTGCTGCGCGTCACGTCCGGGGATCACACCAGACGCACCTAAACGGTGTGGTATCGACAGCCAAGCGGACGCCGTCTCCGCCCGACGGCGTCGATGTGTCCCCGCCGCCGCTCTGATTCTCCCGTTCGATAACCGGAGTGAGCGTTTATATACGAACACGAGAGAAGCGACGGTATGATCGATCGAAGCACCCCCGGAGTGCGGGGATGACTTCGGGGGCGACACGGGGACCGAGCGGGGCCGACGCGCTGGTCGTTCCTGCCCCCGAACCCCCGGACGGCGCCGACGCGTGGTACGCTCGAACCGTCCGAGCGCAGTACGAGGTGGCGCCGGGCGTGGTCGCGACGGTCCGCGACGCGGTCGACGGCGTCGGGTTCTCTTATCACCTCCGGGAGCCGGCGCTCGGGGCGAGCGCAGAACGGGCGCTGGCGTCGGTGACGACGTACTTCTCGAGCATCGAAGTCCGGCGGCCGCTCACCCGGCAGGGAACGGCCGAGCGCGCGGCGGCGGGACTGCCCGCGAAGTACCGTCGCGTCCTCGACAGACTGCTCGACGTCGCCCCCGCCGCACGCCGTCGAATCGAGTACTACGCGCTCTGTGAGCTGCGGCTGCTCGGCCCGGTCACGCCGATCGCGCTCGACGACCGCGTCGACGTCGTCGACGTCGAGGGCGAGACCGACGGCGCGCTCGTCGTCCACACCGAGAACTACGCCCCGGCCGTGACGGAGTTCCGCGCCGACGCCGCGTTCGCGACACGGGTCGCCGGCGAGCGACTGCGCGATTACACCGTCTCCTTCGCCGGCTTCGACGTCGACGTGGTCGTCCACCGCGACCGACTCCTCGGCGACGACCGCTTCGACGCGAAGTACGCCGTCCTCGAACCCGACTTACTCCCCGGCGACGAGGAGTTGATCGACGAGTGCAAAGACCGGATCTGGGAGGCCAACGTCGACGAGGTCGTCGAGGACCGGACGGCGTTCATCCGCGAGCGGGCGCGCGACTTCCTCTCCCGCCGGCTCACCGCTCGCAACACCCGCGCGTGGTTCGAGGCGACCCGGTACCGCGTCCGCGACGCGCTCTCGGCGTACGGCCTCGGCGTCCCGCCCGTCGACCGCCGCTACGCGCAGGACCGCCTCGACGACCTGGTCTACTACGTCCTCCGCGACTACGTCGGCGAGGGCGTCCTCACGGTTCCGATCCGCGATCCCCACCTCGAGGACGTCGAGGCGAACCGGGTGGGCGAGCGGATCAAGGTCGTCCCCCGCGCCGACGTCGTCCGCGCCGGCGAGCGCGTTCCGACGAACCTCACGTTCGAAGACGAGACGAGTTTCGTCAACGTCGTGACCCAGCTCGCCGCCGCCGACGGCGTCGAACTCAGCGCGAGCCAGCCGTCGGCGAAGGTGAACCTCCGGCCCGAGGGCGTCGCCCCCGACGCCTCCGGCCACGGCGAGACGATCCGGTGCGCCGTCGCGCTACCGGTCATCTCCGAGGACGGCCCGCACGTCTCGATCCGCAAGCAGGCCTCGTCGCCGCTGACGCCGATCGACCTCGTCGAGTTCGGCTCGATCCCGACCGAACTGGTGACGCTCCTGTGGCTGCTGTACGAACACCACCGCGTCGTGCTCTTCTCGGGGCCGACCGGCGCTGGCAAGACGACGCTGATGAACGCGCATATGCCCTTTATTCCCTACGACCACCGCCCGATCAGCATCGACGAGGGCTCTCGGGAGGTGTACCTGCCGCACGAGACGGGCGTCTCGCTGACGACGCGCGACCACGAGAACGCGTACAAACGCGTCTCGATGGCGGACCTGATGACCGAGGCGAACTATCTGAATCCCGACGTCGAGGTCATCGCCGAGGTCAACACGCCCGAGTCGTTCGAGACCTTTGCTGAGGTACTCAATACCGGGCACGGCGTCGTGGGCACCACGCACGCCGAGGACATCGAGACGCTCGTCAACCGGGTCGTCGAGCAGGGGCTGCCCGTCTACCTCCTGCGCGAACTCGACCTCGTCGTCTTTCCCCGACGCGTCGACGGCGAGCGCTACGTCGGCTCGGCGGTCGAACTCCTCACCGAGTCCGAGTACGAGGAGTTACCGGCCTCCGCGCGGACCGGCGTCGTCGAGAAGGACGGCACGACGCTGTACTACAACACGCTGCTGTGGCGCGAGACCGACGGGTCCTTCTCGATGGCGTACGACCACCCGCGACTCGGCGGCGAGCGCGCGGCGACCGCGGGCGAGACCCACCACAGCGCGCTCCGGGTCTTCCACCGGGTCGCCGCCGCGACCGACAGCGACGTCGCGGACGTCGAACGCGAGTTCCGGCGCAAGCGCGGGTACGTCGAGTACCTCCTCCGGGAGGGCGAACGCGACGTCGACCGGCTGTTCGGGTTCCTCTCGGACCTCCGGACCGACGAGGCCGCGACGGTCGAGCGCGTCCGGCGACAGCAGGCCCACCGGACTCGAACGGACGGGGGCACGCGAAACGCCGAGCCGAGCGAGTCCAGCGGCGGTGTCGAGGCCGGTACCGACGACTCTGACGGTGCGGACGCCTGCGGCGACTTCGACGACCTCGGCGGCGACACGCGCCGGAGCGATCGCCCGTGAGATCGTCTGACGCGGCGCGGTCGGCGGCCACGGACGGGTCCCGAGGCGGCGGTGACCGGTCGACGTCGCACGGGGGTCGCTCGCTCGGCCCGCTCGACCGGGCGGCCTACGCCGTGTTCGCCAGCCGCGCGGACTCGCGGCGACACGAGCGGGACCGGCGCGCGTACCGCGGCACCAACGTGACGGTCGCGTTCGACCTCTATTTGGCTCGCGTCTACGCGGCCTCGTGGACCCTCGCGCTGCTCACCGGCGGCGCCGTCGTCGGGATCGGTCTGCTTCTTCCCACTGGCTTCGTCGAATCGACTGCGGCGGTCGTCCTCGAACGGGTCGGCCGTCTCGGCGGTGCGGGGAGCGGGGTGGCAGTGCCGGAACGGCTCGCCTTCTCTCGGACGGACGTGGCCGGTGCGGTCAGTCTCGTCGGTGCACTCGTCGCCGCGGGCGTCCGATTCGGCGTCGTCTACGCCGGCGGTCGCTACCTCCGCTGGCTCTCCGCCGCGCGGCGCGCGAACATCGGGCGGACGCTCCCGAGCGCCGTCCGCTACCTGAACGTCCTCGCCTCGGGCAGCGACGGCCGACGCGCGATGCTCCGACGCGTCGCCGACACCGACGCCTACGGGGAGACGGCGGTGGCGCTGCGGAAGGCGCTCAACACCGCCGCGATGACGGGCAACGTCGACGAGGGGCTGCGCCGGGTCGCCAGAGACACCCCCGCGCAGGACAGCCTCGCGCCGTTCCTCCTGAAGTTCCGCGAACACGCCGACCAGGGCTCTGACGCCCTCCGGGAGTACCTCTCGATGGAGAGCCGGATGCTGCGTCACCAGCAGGACAGAGACCGCCAGCGCGCGGCGGGCTTCCTCGAACTGCTGGCGGAGCTGTTCGTGGTGCTGCTCGTCCTGCCGGCGCTGCTCGTGATCGTTCTCACCGTGATGAGCATCGTCGCGCCCGGACTCTCCGCGCCCGTGCGGACGCCGCTCGGACCGGTCACGCTCCGCGCGCTGGTCGTCTACGGGAGCGCCGCGTTCATCCTCCTCGTGGGGGTCGCCACCGCCGCGCTCGTCGCCCGGCTCCGGCCGCCGGACCAGCACGTCGTCTACCGTCGGCCCGCGAGCACGCTCGCGACCCTCCGAACGGCGACGACGAACCCCGCGAGCGCGGCCGTCGCGTTCGCGCCGATCGGGATCGCGGCCTTCGTCGCGGCGGTCAGTCTGGGCGTCGACACCGTGATCTCGCTGCTCGTCGGCTACGTGGGCTTCTCGATTCCTGTCGGCGTCGTCGCCGTCCGCCGCGCCCGACTCGACGACGCGAAGGACCACGAACTGAAGGACTTCGTCCACGCCGTCTCCGGGCACGTCAACCTCGGCCGGCCGTTCTCGGCGGCGGTGGACCACGTCGCGCGGGACGTGGACCTGGGACCGCTCGACGGCGACGTCGCCGACCTCTCGATGAACCTCCACCTCACGACGCCCGGCGGCGACGGAGAGACGGACCTGCGGACCGCCGCCCTCGACCGCTTCGTCGAGCGGGTCGGGACGCCGATGGCCGAGCAGACCGTCGGCCTCGTGATCGGCGCGCTCGACGCCGGCAGCGACACCGGCGTCGTCTTCGAGACGCTCCAGGGCGAGGTGGGGCGGCTCTACCACGAGAAGCGGGCGCTCCGCTCGGGGATGCTCGTCTACGTCGCGGTCGGGTGGACGACCGCGCTGCTGGTGATCGGTATCAGCGTCGCCACGAGCGCCAACGTCTTCGCGGGGTTCGACCGCCTCTCGACGATGTCGGAGCTCTCTGGCGTCGCGGTCGACCCCGGTGCGGTCGACCTCGCTCGCGACCAGTACCGCGTGTACGTGACGACGCAGGCGACGATGCTCGCCGCCGGGTGGTTCGCCGGCGTGGCCAGCCGCGGGCAGTACGAGGCGCTGCTGCACTCGGGGTGTCTCGTCGCCGTCTGTCACGTCGTCTTCACGGGGACGGGGTTGGTATGAGCCGGGGCCGACGTCCGAATCCCGCCGTCACGGCCGCCGACCGTCGGGAGGACCGCGCCCAGGCCGCCGACCGTCGGGGGGACCGCGCCCAGGCGGCCGTCGTCGGCGTCGCGATCCTCCTGGGCCTCACCGTCCTCGCCGTCGGCGGACTCACCGCGACCGCGGGCTCGATCGTCGAGGACGGCGCCGCGTCGGCGTCGGCGACCCGCGTCGGCGACGACCTCGAAACCGCGCTCGGTCCCGGCACCGGCGAGCGGGAGACGACCGTCGAACTGGCGAGCGGGACGATCGAGGTGGTGAACCGGACGGTGTGGCTGCTCGACGACGACGGCGTCGTCTGGGCGGGCCACGCCGGCGCGGTGGTCTACGCCGACGGCGACCAGCGGGTGACGGGTTTCGCCGGCGCGGTCGTGCAGAGCGAGCCGGGCCGGAGCCGGCTCGCCGCGCCGAGTCGGATCGCCCCCGCCGACGGACGGTTGTACGTCGGCGTGCCCGTCCTGAACGCCAGCGGCGCGGACGGCGTCTCGACCGGGAACCACCGGCTCGCCGTGACGCTCCGGACCGACGGCGAGGCCGCACGGCAGCGACTCCCGGCGTCCGGCTACCGCGTCGGCATCGAGACGTCGACGCCGGCGGCGTGGGAACGGCACCTGCGTGAGCGCGGCGCGACCACGACCCGACGGGACATCGACGGCGACGGGGTTCCGAGCGTCGTGGCGTCGTTCGGGGGTGAGCGGGCCGTCCACCTCGTCGTCCACGACGTCCGACTCGACCTGGCGGTGGGACGGTGATCCCGAACCGCGTCGGCCGCACGGGACCGCAACCGGCCGATCGGGGGCTCTCGCCCGTCGTGGGGAAGACGCTCGAACTCGGCGTCGGCGTGCTGTTCGTCGCCCTGCTGACGGCGACGCTCTTCGGCGGCGTCGCCCCCGACTACCGGGCGTCGGTCGGGACCGAACTCGGCGACCGGACGCTCGTCGCGGCCGCCGAGCGGACGGAGGCCGCGGTCCCGTCCGGCGACGCCCTCCGGGTCGACCGCCGCGTCGCGGTCCGACTCCCCGAGACGATCCACGGCGATCCGTACCGCATCGTCGCCGGGCGGGCCGACGGCGGACCGGCCCTGACGCTCCGCCACCCCGACGGACGGATCGGCGGGCGGCTTCTCCTCGACGTCCCCGGAGACGTCGCGGTCGGCGGCGCCGTCACGAGCACGTCGCCGTCGTGGATCCGCGTCGTCGGAGGTGACGGTGGCGGAACCCGCGTCACGCTCGGCGACGACGCAAGCGAACCTCGGGCTCCGACCGGCGGCGGTGCGACGACGGAGGGGACGAAGTGACCGAACGCGCCCAGGCCACCCTGATCGGGTTCGCCGTCGCGCTCGTGGTCGTGACGACCGTGACGGTCGCCGGAGCGACGCTCGCGAACGACGCCCTCGTCGACGCGAACCGCGATCCCGCGTCGGTCCGTGCCGCCGAGTCGCTCGCGGCGCACCTCGTCGACGAGGACGCGGCACACACGAGCGGGCAGCACGCGCTCGACGCCGACGCCGTCTCGAACCTCAGCTCGACCGACCTCGACGACGCGGTGCCGCCGGCCCGGGGCCGGCCGGTCCGCGTCTCGCTGGGCGGCGAGACCGTCCTCGAACGAGAGGGCGCGAACGGTTCGATCGACGCCCGGTCCCCTCGGATCGAGCGCCGCGTGCGCGTGGTGGAAGCGACGCCGAAAACCCGACGCGTCGCGGTGGGCGACGGGGCCGAGGTCGCCGTCGACGACCACGACGGCCGGGTGTCGGTACGCGTCGAGACCGACCCGCGGCGGACCGTCACGACCGTCCGCGCCGGCGGCCGCGTCGTCCTCCACGACCCGTCGGGGCTCGCCGGTCGGTACGATGTCTCGGTCCCGCGGCGCCGGCCGCTCGTCGTCGCGTTCGAGTCCGGCGGCCACGGGGAGGGAACCGCGACCGTCCGGTGGACGCCGCGAACCGGGACCGTCGAACGACTGGTGGTGACCGTCGGTGCGTGAGGGCGGTTCGAGTGCTCGGCCGACGGCCGACCGCACCGCGCGCGGGGACGCCGGCGACGCCGTCCGCGCGGTCTCCGATCGAACCGGTGATCGGGCCCAGCTTGCGACTTCCCTCGTCGAGGCGGCCGTCGGGGCGCTGTTGATCCTCTCGGTCGTGGCCGGGTTCCTCTGGGTGCCGGCCGGGCAGGCGGGGACGTCAGCCGAAGCGACTCTCGATCGGACCGCCGCGGACGCGCTCGCGGTTCTCGACGCCGAGGCTCCCGTCGGCGCGGGTCGGAGCCGTCTCTCGGCCGCCTGCCGCTCGGAGCGCGCGTTCGCGATCGAGTCGGACGCGCTCGACGAGCGTCTCGACGTCGTGCTTCCGGACTCGGTCTTCGGTCGCGTCGAGACGCCACACGGCACTGTCGGTGCGCCGCGACCGAACGGCGTTCCCAGCGGCCGGGCGGCGCTTCCGACGGGGCGCTGTACGGTCACGATCCGGGTGTGGTACGTGTGAGCCGCCGATCGTCCCCGTTTCGCCCGGGCGTGACCGACGGCCGCGACTCCGACGTCGATTACGCCTCCGACGTCGACCGCGGCTCCGACGCGGATCGCGGACAGGTCGTCCTCGTCGCCGCCGCGGTCGTCGCGGTCGCGTTCCTCTCGATGACGCTCGCCTACGCCCAACTGGGGTACGACGCCGACCGGACGGGGGCGGGCGCGGTCGAGGTCGCCTCGATCGGAGGGATCGAAGGCGACCTCGCGGCGTCGTTCCGCGCCGCCGTCCGCGACGAGGCGGGGGAGGCCGACGGCGACGCCGAGTCGGACGCCGACGTCGGGGCGGCCGGCGGCCCGCGGCGTCTGGAACGCGGTGTCACCGCCGAACGGATCCGCGCGGCCGTCCTGGCTGACGTCGACCGATTGGCGGAGCGCCACGCCGCGGAGAGCCGATCGCTCGATGTGCGGTTCGACGACGCGGCCGCGACGGCGTGGGCGGACGCGAACTGCCCGGGCGGCCCCGGCCGGGAGTTCGGTCCCTGCCGATCCGTCGACGGCGTCGTCGTGCAGGAGCGCGCCGGAGAGGCGACGCCGGTGGCCGCCGCGTTCCGGATCCGACTCGTCTCGCCCGCCGAGTCGACGACCGCCACGGTCGTGGTCCGTGCGGTGTGATCTCGGTTCCCTCGTCGCTTCGGGGATCCCGGCACAGGGTTCGGGGCCTCGGGATTCGGGGCGTTCGCTCCGCCGGTTCGCCGCGCTCGTCTCTTTCACGCGCCGAGGGCCGCAAACAGCGCGTAGGAGCCGACGTAACTGACGCTGATGACGGCCGCGAAGGCGACGCCGCCGAGCAGCGGCCGTCGGAGCCGGACCAGCCAGTAGAGCGCGGCGAACATCGCGCCTTCCGCGACGACGATGAAGGCCGGGACCGTTCCGAGCATCGCGAGCGGGGCGAACTCGTACCGCCAGATCCCGGCGAAGTGCGCGCCGTATTCGAAGAACCCGACGAGGACCATCGCGGCGACCGACGGCCCGACCGTCGCCGCGAGCGGTCCGGCGATCTCGTCGAGGCGGCGGCCGAGGTAGCCGAAGTACGTGACGACGAGCGCCCACGACAGCGGCATATACAGGGGCGACCCCAGGAGCATCGGCAGGGAGTCCGGGTAGACGAGCGAGCCGGTCGAGACGAGGAACGCGTCGACGCCGACCTCCAGCACGCCCGCGACGCTGCCGAGGACGAACACGTCCCGCACGGCCGCAGAGCGGACGGCGATCCCGGCCCCGATGGCGTACAGCAGGCCGTTGTAGGCGTACGTCAGCCACAGCGGCGTCTCGAAGAGGACCACGTGGCCGAAGACGAGCAGGTTGACCCCGATCCAGCCGATCACCTGCCGGTCCGTCGAACGGAGCGCGCTCCAGCGCCCGGCGAAGCGTGTCGAGACCGCCGTTTCGCGTCTCCCGCTCATACGAGTCCTGTCGCTCGCGTCGTCCACGTCGGCAATAAAGATTCCTCCGATGGTCCGGACGCTCACCGGACGGGCAATTGTATAATCCAACCATCACGAACCGGCTGTCTCGCCGGTGGTTCCCACCTTCGTCAGTCGATCCGCCGATTCATCGACCGACTGGTGGTTTGATGTATCAGGGGTCCCTCGGGACAAGACGACCCGCCTACGTATGCCGTGGGAACTCACTGCGACGTCGGCCGCCGGATTCGCGACGCTCGCGGTCTACGCAGCGCTGGCGCTCGTCGGATGGCGGAACTGGACCGCTCGATGCGGGCCCGAGGTCACGGTGATGATGGCCGTCGTCGGTCTCTCGGCGTTCACGTACTCGGTCCAACTCGGTTACGACGTCGTCGCGGCGCAGGTGTTCTGGTGGGAGCTCACGTTCGCGCTCTCGACGCTGGCCCCGTTCCTCTGGCTCGTGTTCGTCGTGCAGTACGTCAGCCGGTCGGCGTGGCTGACGTCGCGGCGGGCGGCGGCGCTCGCCCTCGAACCGCTCGTGATGCTCGTCGCTATCGCGACGAACGCGATCCACGGCCTCGTCTGGACCGTCCCGCCGGAGGCCGTCGCCACGCCCGGTTCGGCGGTCGAACTCGCGTTCGGGCCGCTCTACTACGGACACCTGCTCCTCGCCTACGTCATCGTCGCGCTCGGTATGGGGATGATCCTCCTCGTCGGGATCCGCTGGTCGCTCGTCTACTGGAAGCAGGTGCTCGTACTGCTCGTCGCTCCGCTGCCGTCGTTCCTCTCGAACATCGCCTTTATGTTCGGCGTCAGTCCGGTCCCGTCTCTCGATCTGACGCCGTTCACGTTCGCGTTCACGGGGCTTCTGCTGGTGCTCGGCCTCTACCAGTTCGACCTGCTCGAACGGGTTCCGATAGCGCGTCGCCAGGCGTTGCAGGCGATGGGCGACGGCCTCGTGGTGCTCGACTCGGACCGGACCGTCGTCCAGGTCGACGACATCGCCCGTCGGATCCTCGATCCCTCCCCGAGCGTCGGTTCTTCGATCGACGAGGCGTTCCCCGGGACGCCGTTCGAACAGCTCCACGGTACCACCGTGACGGACGCGAACAACCTGGCGTACGACATCCGCATCTCGGAACTGACCGACGAACGCGGCGACGAGATCGGATACGCGCTGGCGCTCCGTGACGTCACTGGGAGACACCGGTACGAGCAGCGCCTCGAGGTCGCCAACCGGGTTCTGCGGCACAACCTCCGGAACGACATGAACGTCGTCCGCGGCTACGCCGACATCGTCGCCAGCGGTTCCGATATAGACACGAAGCGGGCCGCACGCTCGATCCTCGACCGGACCGACGACCTCCTCACCGTCAGCGACAAGGCCCGAAAGGTGTCCGAACTCGACGATTCCCACGCACAGCCGGCGACGAACCACGACGTCTCCGCGATCGTCGCCGGCGTCGTCCACCAGGCGAGACGGAAGTACCCGGAGGTGACGTTCGCGTTCCTCGGGACGCCGCGCGTCGAGGTCGAACTCAGCGACGCCGGATCGATCGCGACGGCGCTCGAAGAGCTGATCGAACTACTCGTCGGCCAGGTGGACGACGAGCGCGGAGACGTCACGATCCAGGTCGGCGTCGAGCGCCGCGACGGCGTCGTGATCCGGGTCGAGTCGGACGGCCCGGCGATCCCGGCTGTCGAGCGCGAAACGCTCGCTGCGGGATCGGAGACGCCGCTGCAGCACGCAGAGGGGTTGGGGCTGTGGCTCGCGTACTGGTGCGTGATCGAGAACGGCGGCGAGCTCACGTTCGGGGACGGAGGCGGCGGCAACCGCGAGCCGGAGGGCGGACGCGCCGACGACGAGACGGGCGTCGTGATTCTCAGATTCCCCGACAACGCTCGCTGATTCGGTGGAGAGAATCGGCTCGTCCCGCAGGGGGCACCGTCGCGTACCGGCGCCGTCCGCCGTCCGTCAAAATCGAAACCGATTAAACGCGTCGCCGATCATCTGTGGGTGTAGCCGAGGTAGCCTAGCCTGGCCAAGGCGGCAGATTCGAAATCTGCTGTCCATTCGGACACGTGAGTTCAAATCTCACCCTCGGCGCTCCTGAGCACTAACCCGCGCGGCGCGTCTCGTCGCGCCGCAGTACGCGTTAGTAGTTTTGTCGCGCTTACGTGAGATTTGAATCAGGGAGCAGCTCTGCTGCGACCGTGGTTCAACATCTCACCCTCGGCGCTCCTGAGAACGATTCCGAGCGGTGCGTCTCGTCGCGCTGGCTCGCGATCACCGGTTCGGCGCCGACCCCGTCGCAGTCTACCACTTTTCACTTTCACTCTACTAGGCTGGCTTACATACCGGTTCCGTGCGACAGTCGGGGTATGCACGCGACGGCAGTCGAAACGTCGAACTCGAACTCGAAGGCGGACCGCACCCGAGCGACCCGGCGGATCGACGTCACCGACGTCGCGACCGCGCAGGTGGCCGAGTACGCCGAGCGCCGCGCTGCCGACACGAATGCGGAGGTCCGCATCGAACGGCGCGGCGGCTGGACGTATCTCGTCGAAGACCGCTGAGGAGGCGGTACCGATCGCCGAAGCGCGGCAACGACCGCCGGCGAGCGACGACGGCAGCCTTCTCAGTCGTCGGCGATGGTCGCGCCCTCGGACTCGGCGTCGGGCCCGACGGCGGCGCTCCCGAGCAGCCGGTCGAGCGCCTCGACCATCGCGTCGACGCTGCAGCGGGTGATGTCCGAGTCGGAGGTCGCGACGGTGACCGTCCGGTCGCCCTTCGACATCTCCACCTCGACGGTGACGACGGCGTCGGTCCCGCCGGTGATCGCGTCGACGTGGTACGATTCCAGTTGCGCGTCGGCCTCGGAGCCGAGCGCGGCCCGGACGGCCTCGACGGCGGCGTCGACGGGGCCGCTGCCGGTGCCGGAGGCGACGCGCTCCTGCTCGCCGACGCGGAGGCGGACCGAGGCGGTCGGCGTGCCGCCGCCCGACGCGGCGGTGAGGTCGAGCAGTTCGACGTACCGGTCGCGTTCGCGGCCCTGGACGTCCTCGGCGATCGCCAGCAGGTCGGCGTCGGTGACGCGCTTGTCGCGGTCGCCGAGGCGCTTCACCCGCTCGACGATCGCGGCGAGTTCCTCCTCGCTCACGTCGACGTCGTGCTCGTCGAGCGCGGCGCGGACGCCGGCGCGGCCGGCGTGCTTGCCGAGGACGAGCCGCCGCTCGCGACCCACCAGCTCCGGCGGGTAGGGCTCGTACATCGTGTCGTCCTTGAGCGTCCCGTCGGTGTGGATGCCGCTCTCGTGCGTGAAGGCGTTCTCGCCGACGACCGCCTTGTTCGGCGGCAGCGGGACGCCCGTCGCGTGGGAGACCTGCTGTGCGAGGTCGTAGAGGTCCTCCAGTTTGGCGGTCTCGACGTCGTAGCCGTGCGCCAGGGCGATCGCGACCTCTTCGAGGGCGACGTTGCCGGCGCGCTCGCCGATGCCGTTGATCGTGCCGTGGACGAGGTCCGCGCCCGCGGCGAGGCTGGCCCAGACGTTCGTCATTCCCAGGCCGAGGTCGTCGTGGGTGTGCGTCGACACCGGCCCGAGTTCGGCCAGTCGAGAGACGTACTCGTAGGCCGTCTCCGGCGTGGCGTGCCCGACGGTGTCGGCGAAACAGGAGCGGTCCGCGCCGGCGTCGAGCGCCTCGCGCATCAGGCGTTCGAGGAAGTCGAGATCCGCGCGGGAGCCGTCCTCGCCGATGACCTCGACCCAGAGGCCGTGGTCCTTCGCGTACTCGACGAGGTCGGCGGTGTTCTCGACCACCTCGTCGTGGGTGGTGCCGACCTTCCGCTCGATGTGCTTGTCGCTGGCGGGGACGACGATCGTCACGCCGTCGACGTCGCAGTCGAGCGCGAGGTCGATGTCGTTTTGCACGCCCCGAGCGAAGCTCGTCACCGTCGCGTCGAGGTCGAGCGCGGTCACCTGCCGGATGGTCTCGCGCTCTCCCTCGCCGGTGCAGGCGCTGCCGGCCTCGATGAACTCGATGTTCGCCCGGTCCAGCGAGCGCGCGATGTCGGCCTTCTCGTCGGGCGTCAGCGACACACCCGGGGCTTGCTCGCCGTCGCGCAGCGTCGTGTCCAGTAGCTGTACGGAGTCGTCAGAATCCACGGTGGATGCTAAGGGGTTGTTGGGGTTACCCCCGAATAAATCGACCACGAGTCATGTGCTCACACGGGTTGTGGTCGTGCAGGTATTTAAATCACACTTTTCCGGCGGCCGGTCAGTCGGCGCGCTCCCGGCCGCCAGTCACTCGATGACCCGGACGCCGTCGCCGACTTCGACCTCGTCCGCGGCCCCGGCCGGCAGTTCGACGACGGTGTCGGCGACCGCGGCACCGAGTCCCCGCCACGCCCGGAGCCGCTTTTTGTCCCGGACTTCCCCGTCGACGAGCCACAGCGCGTCGAGGTCGAAGGGGACGAAGACCATGTGGAGGTCGCGTTCGCCGGCGTCGCCGAAGGTGAACACCATCGCGTAGTCGTCCGGGATCGACCGCCTGAACATCAGTCCCCGCGCACGGGAGAGAAACGTGTCGGCGACGTCGACGTCGCTCGCGAGGGTCCGCGTTCCCGCGGCGCCGTCGTGTTCGACTCGCACAGGTTCCGGTCTGTGCCCGATGAGATAAAACGACCGACCGCCGACTCCGACGGTGCCGGCCGGGGCCTTCCGGGGTCACCGTCGGACGTCGGTCCGCTCCGGCCGGAGTCGCCGTCGGGCGTCGGTCCGCTCCGACCCGACTCACCGTCGGATTCAACTCCGCGGCCGCCGAGTTCCGCCTATGGAGGAGACGCCAACGGGCACGCCGGTCGGCGTCGACGACCCCTACGAGCACGCCGGGGTCTGCGATCACCTCACCGACGACGGGCGCTGTCGGTTCGCGCTCACCCGCGCGGGCGACGACCCCGAGTTCTCGGCCGCCCGGCGCGCTGCGGATTACGACTGCGTCGCGGCCGAGGAGGACAGCGAGTTCCGCGACTGCCCGCACTACCGCTCGACCACCGACGGCCGCGAGTGCGTCCGCTGCGGCCTCGAAGCGGTGCGGATCGCCCACGACGACTCGCGGCCGCTGCTCGAAGAGCACCACCTGTCGTACGGAAGCGGCGGTGGCGACCGTGCGAGTACCGACCCCGACGGCTCCGGGACCACCGAGGAACCGAGCCACGAGATCACCGTCGCGCTCTGTCGGTGGTGTCACGCGAAGATCCACCGCTCGTTCGCCCGCGTCGACGACGACGTCGAACCCGACCCAGAGGCGTTCGCCGCCCGCGAGGAGCGTCGCGCGAAGGAGCGATCGGAGTTCGGATTCTCGACCGCCCGCGAGCGTCGCGAGTCCGACGGCTCGTGACGGCGCCGTAGCCGCCGCGATCAGGCCGGGGTTCCACCGCGACCAGGCTGAGGACCGTCGGAGCGGTGGCGAGGAAACGTCAACTGACCGACGCGCGCCCAGACCGGGCGCTTTTTGCCTCTCTTCGCTGTAAGACTCCCCAACTGATGACCCGCATCGTCGTCATCGACAACCACGGCCAGTTCACCCATCTCGAACGGCGCGCGCTCCGCGACCTCGACGTCGACGTCGACATCCTCGACAACGACACCCCGCCCGCGGAGATCGACGCCGACGGGATCGTCCTCTCGGGCGGCCCGGACATGGACCGCATCGGCAACTCCCCGGACTACCTCGACCTCGACGTCCCCGTCTTCGGCATCTGCCTGGGGATGCAGATCCTCGCGGCCGAACTCGGCGGCGCGGTCGGCTCCGGCGACTACGGCGGATACGCCGACGTCGACGTCGAGATCCTCGACGACGAGGACCCGCTCGTCGGCTCGCTCGCCCCCGAGACGCGCGTGTGGGCCAGCCACGCCGACGAGGTGAAGGAGGTGCCCGAGGGGTTCACCCGAACCGCCACCTCCGACGTCTGCGACGTCGAGGCGATGAGCGACACCGACCGGGACCTCTACGGCGTGCAGTGGCACCCCGAGGTCGCCCACACCGAACGCGGCGAGGAAGTGTTCCGCAACTTCGTCTCGATCTGCGAGTAGCCCGTTCGCGTCTCCGAACCGTCCTATCCCAGCACTCCCCGTCATGACCTCGACCCAAAGCGACCTCGCGAGTCTGTCCCGGTTCATCTTCCGCGCTCCCAATTGGTACACCAGTCTCGCGTTCGCGCTCCTGCTCGCTGCGCTCGCCGGAATCGCCGCGTTCGACTCCGGCGCCTACGTCCGGACGTGGCGCGGGCTCTTCATCCTCGGCCGCGACGCCTGGGAGGGGATCTTCTTCATCGGCATCCCGACCGTCGTCGCCGCCTTCGGGACGACCGGCGTCGACCGGTTCGTCGGGGGGAAGCTCACGCCCAACCGGTCGTCGCTGCTCGCGCTGATCTCCGAGATCATCCTGGTGGCGATCGTCACGCTCGCGGCGATCGTATCGGTGCTCACCTCGCTCGAACAGCAGTTCGTCTACGACGCCTTGGTCGTCGGTCTCGCCTCGATCTTCGCCTTCCGGCTGCTGGTGATTATGGCGGTCTCGCGCTCGTCGATTCTCGTGGCGTCGATCCCCGCGAGCCTCCAGACGCTCGCCGCCGCGGTCCTGCTGTTCGTCTACAGCGGCACGCTCCGCTTTCTGGAGGTCGGCGGCCCACTCATCGACGCCTATCTGACGCCGTATCTCGCCCGCTCGGCCGACGCGCCCGCGGAGCTCTCGGCGATCACCGCCGAACACTTCGCGCTGCTGGCGATCACCTGCGGCATCTACGCGCTCGCCGTCTACGTCTTCATCGTCGCCGTCGACAGGCCCTGGAAGCGGAGTCTCGGCGTCTCGCTTCTGGACTTCCTCCGCGGCTTCGTGGGCCACGTCGCCGAGGGGTCGCGGGAACTCGAGGAGTTCTTCCAGCAACTCGGCGAGGAGGCGATCGTACCGGTCTCGGTGCTCTCGTTCCGTCGAGTGGACGGGGCCGATGGCAGTGGGAGCGACGACACGGGCGCCGCGGCCGACGGCGGTGAGGCCGATGACGGATCGACCGCCAGCGACGCGGACGCGGGGGAAAAAGACAGCTCCGGCGACGAGAAGGCCCGGTTCGTGCTCCCGATGATCCACCCCGGCCCGATGGGCGAGATCGGCGGCGGCAACTTCCCCGAGCGCGTCGCAACCGACTGCTCGGGGCTCGTCTTCCCGCCGCACGCCACCGCCGGCCACGACTTCAACCTCGTGACCGAGCGCGAGGTGGACGAGATCCTCGACGCCGCCCGCACCGCGGCCGACCGGATCATCTACGACGACGCCGCGACCCGCAGCGTCCGCGTCCGCTCCGGCGAGGCGTCGATGCTCGGGCAGGCCTTCGGCGACGACGCCCTCCTGGTCTCGACGTACGCACCGGGGTTCGCCGACGACGTCGAGTTCGGGGTCGGCCTCTCCGCGGCGGCGGAGGCCCGCACCAGCGGCCTCGACGACGTCGTCCTCGTCGACGCGCACAACTCCAACGACGGCCTGAGCGGCCCCGACCTGGGCCACGTCACGCCCGGGTCCAAGCGCGCGTTCGATATGATCGGCGCGGCCGGCGTCTCCGGCCAGCGGCTCTCGGCGGCCGACCGTCACGGGCTCGAACTCGGCGTCGCGTGGGACGAGACGCCGTGGACGCCCGCGGACGGGATCGGGCCTCTCGGCGTCCGCGTGGCGGTCACCGCCGTCGACGACCAGGAGACCGCGTACGTGCTGGTCGACGGCAACAATATGGAACCCGGACTCCGCGGCGAACTCGTCGAGGCGGTCGTAGAAGACGGTCCCCTCGACGAGGCGGAGGTGATGACGACCGACACGCACATCGTCAACACCGTCGAGGCCGACAACCAGGTCGGCGCGGCCATCGACTGGGACGAACTCCGGACGCTCGTCTGCGAGCTCGTCACGGAGGCCCGGGCGGACCTCGAACCCGTCGAGGCCGGCGTCGCCGTCGAGCGCGCGGAGGTCACGGTCTTCGGCAACGACCGCACGGAGACGCTGGCCAGCCACGCGAACGCGGTCGTCGCGATGGGCGGCGCGTTCGCCGTCTCGATCATCCTCGCGGCCGTCGCCGTCAGCGTCCTCATCTTCCTCTTCGCGTAGGCCGCCCCTCGACGTATCCGGAAATCCGCTCCGCGTATCCGATCTACCCCACGCATCCGACCCGCGTGTCCGACCCACTCCACGCATCCGCTCCGCGTGAGCGGCCGCTGTTTCGGTTCATCGAACGGAAAAAGCGCCGCGAGACCGCCGCGGTCGCCACCTCGTCGCCGGCGCGGGGTCGATCGGTCCCCGCCTTCGGCCGCGGAGTCGACGGCTTACTCGTCTTCGACCGCGAACAGTTCGTCGACGGCCTCGCCGGCCGCCCGCGCGGCCTCGTCGGCGACCTCGTCGGCGTCGGTCTCGGCGTCGTCGGGCGCGTTGACGTAGACGTCGACGTCGAGGACGCCCTCCTCGAACGTCACGGTCACGTCGAAATCGGTCAGCGCCGATTGCTTGTAGTGGCCGAGTATCACGCCCTCAGCGGCTTCGGCGGCCACCTGGACGACCTCTTCGTCGGTCGGCATCGGCGATTACGCGCCGCCCGCGCCGCCGGGGCCCATCGGCGGTCCGCCCGCGCCGCCGCCCTGGAGCATCTGCTGGAGCTCTTCCTGGAGGCTCTCGAACTGCTCTTCGACGCGCTCCTCCTGCTTTCCGAGCTGTTCGACGCGGACCTCGAGGCTGTCGACCTTCTCGGAGAGTTCGTCGTACGCCTCGTCGTAGTCGGCCTCGACGAGCAGCTCGCCGATCTCGCGGTACATCGTCGTGTCCTCGTCGATGTCATCGAGGGCGTCGAGCGCCGTCTTCGACTCGGTGAGCGTCGACTCGGCCTGTTCCTTCTGGGCGGCCACCTTCTGTGCGGTCTCCTGAAGGTCCTGTAGTTCCTCGAGTTTCTCTTGTGCTTCCGGCGGCAGATTGCCCTGCATACCCGAGGCGACGGGATGCTGACTGAAAAAGGCCCGTATTCTCCGATCAGCGGGTGTCACTCCTCCACGAGGCGATCGCCCGTTCGGGTGATGCGCTCTGCGACCTCCAGCAGACGGGTCCAGGTGTTCACCCCCGCGCGGAGCGCGATCAGATCCGCCGCCTCGACGGTCACCCTGACGACGCGTCCGTCGCGGGCGACGGTTGCTCGGGAGCGGTCGTCCGCGATCTCGTCGACCTCGACGCGAACGCTCTCTTCGACGATCCGGGCGCGGCGCTCCTCGCCGTACTCGAAGTCGATCTCCGCGGTGTGAGCGACCCCGAGGGCGGCCGCCTCTCGACTCGCCATCGGACTCGAAAACGGGCTATTCGACCGGGACTTCCTTGACGTCCGGCGCGCGCTCCTTCAGCAGGATGCGGTGCCCGCAGTACGGGCAGCGGACGCCGCCGTACTCGTCCAGTTCGACGTCGCGCTTGCACCGGGAACACTTGTAGCTCATTGATAAATACGTGGGGTGTGGGGGTGTTGGCTCTTTCGTGTGTGGACGGTTGCGTTCGGACCGGTCACGCGACCGCGCTCACTCGTCGCTCTCGCCGGAGAGCGCCGCGCGGATCGAACGGCGGACCTGCTTGCCGCCGGGGGTCTGCGGGCGGTACGTGCCGCCGGTGAAGACCTCGCCGGTCTCGTCGTTCTGCCAGATGCCGGGTTCGAGACGGGTGACGCTGTCCTCGTCGACCGTCGCGTTCCGCGTTGCCTCTTCGATCTCCTTCACGCGTCGACGGGCGACGCGCCCGTATCGCGCACCAAAGCGACCGGCGCTGCCGGTCTGTCGCGCCTTCTGTTCGGCCATAGTATCGCGTGATACCCCCGGCGGCGGCATAAACCCTGCGAGATGGGTCCGGGACGGACGCGGCACGGCCGCGTCGGCCGCGCGCTTCGACGTCCGCCTGCGCCCCTCGCGCGTGGTCTACCCATCGACCCGCTCTGTTCCCCACTCAACCCGCTCCGTCTCCCACTCAACCCGCTCCGTCTCTCCGCTCAGACGGTTTCGAGCAGGTAGTCGAACGCGTCCGATCCGACGTGGAAGTGCGCGTACGTCCCGAGCGTCCGGTACTCGACGAGACCGTCGTTGGCCCCGTCGACGCCGGCCCCGCGGACCATCTCGAAGGCGTACCGCGCGTCGGGGGCGGCCGTCCCCGAGGAGTAGTGGAACTCGTGGCCCCGGCGCGTCTCGCCCGCGGGCGCAATGAGGTTGTCCTCCCGGGCGCGGACGCCGACGTGATCGAGCGCCACCGGTCCGTCGGTCATCCGCGTTTCGATCGGGAGGACGCCCGCCATCGCGTGTTCGACGCCCTCGGTCGTCGTCAGCGACTCACCGAGCGCCATCATCCCGCCGCACTCGCCGAAGATCGGGAGGCCGTCGGCCGCGCGGGCGGCGAGGTCGTCCGTCGTCGCCGACGCCGAGAGCGCCGCCGCGTGTCGTTCCGGATAGCCGCCGGGGAGGTAGACGACGTCGCAGTCGGGGACCGAATCGCCCGCGACGGGCGAGAACGTCTCGACCGATCCGCGGGCGGCGAGTCGGTCCCGGGTGCTCGGGTAGACGAACCGGAACGCGTCGTCGGCGGCGACGGCGACCCGGACGCCCGTCTCGTCGTCCGCGCGGAGGGAGGCCGAGGTGTCGAGACGCGGCCGGCGAGCGAGGTCCAGGAGGACGCCGGTCCGGATCTGCCGCGCCGCCGAGTCCAGCGCCTCCTCGGAGACGGGCGACTCCTCGCCGAAGTGCAATCCGAGGTGACGGTCCGGGATCTCCAGTCCGTCGAGCCGCGGCGTCCGGCCGACGTACCGGAGGCCCTCGACGGCGTCGCGGATGCCTCGCTCGTGCCGTCCGCCGTGTGCCCGGGCGGCGAGCAGGCCCACGACGTCGACGTCGTAGCCCGCTCGCTCGGCGTACTGCTGGAACCCGAGCGCCGTCGCCGCGACGCTCTCCATCCCCGCGGAGGCGTCGACGACGAGCACCACGGGGAGATCGAGCGCCGCGGCGACGGCGGCGGTGCTGACGTCGCCGTCGTACAGCCCCATCATCCCCTCGACGACGCAGACGTCGCCGTCGTCGGCGCCCCGCGCGTAGGCGCGCCTGACGCCGGTTTCGCCGGCCAGCCACGGGTCCAGCGTCCGCGACGGGCGGTCGAGGACGGCCGCGTGGTGGCTCGGATCGATGAAGTCCGGGCCGGCCTTCGCGGCGACGGGGGTCCGTCCGGCGCGTTCGAGCGCGCGACAGACCGCGAGCGTCGCGACGGTCTTGCCCACGCCCGACGCCGTCCCCGCGAGGACGACGCCGGGGAGGTCCGAGGGCACCGCGTCGGTGGTCATCGGGGTAGCCTCCGCGACGCTGTCGGTTAAGTGATTCCGTGTGCACGGCGTCGCGCCGGCTCACATCAGGGCGCGATTCCGGTGCACGACGAACCTTTTTACGCGATTACGGGACCACCACCCCCGTGATCTGAAAGCTGTCCCGCGTCGGGTCGCGATCGTTCGGCACGTCGACGCGGGTTCTGACACTGATTACTCTCACTTTTCCCGCCGAGCGCCACCCCCGTTTACGGCGCTCGGCGGCAAGAGACGAGAGTAATCAGTATGAGTGAGTCGCGGATGCTCCCGTGCCGACTGTTCGCCATCACCCGTCGATGACTGTTCGCCGTCACTCGTCGACGACGGCCTCGACGTCGGCACGCTCGTCGGTCACGACGCCGTACTCCGCTTCCGTGACGGATCCCGGCGGCGCCTCGTCCACGTAGCGCGACTCCAGGGCGGCGAGCAGCGCGTCGCGGACGCAGGCGCGCGCCGCCGATCCGACTTCCGTGGCGCTCCCCGAGAAGGCCGCCGGCTCGCCGCCGGGATCGCAGCCGACGAGGACCGCGTCGGAGGTCGTCCCCGGGAAGCCAGTCCGATCGAGTAGCGTCGCCGCCTTCGCCTCCGCGGCGACGGCGACGAGGTTCGCGAGCGCGCCGGGCGCGAGCGACCGCGTCGTCCCGACGACGACGTTGACGGTACCGGCGTGCCGCCGGTCGCCGTCGCCGTCGCTGCGGTCGCCGCGCTGGCCTCCGGTGTTCCGGTCGCTCCGCCCGTCCGCTGCCATCGGCAGCGCAGCCGGATTACTCACGCCCGCGGTGACGACGGCCTCGACCGGGCCGAGTCGGGCGCGGCGCGCGTGTCGCATCGAGACGCCGGTGAGGAGCGCCGGCGCGGCGTCTCCATCATCGTCGGATCGCCCCTCGCCTCGATTCCCGCCCGCCCGGTCGTCGCCGCTTCGGTCGTCGTCCGACCGATCGCCGCCGAAGCCGACTTCTCGAAGGCGGCGTCGGACGTAGCCCGAAACGTCGACGTCCGCCCACCCCTCCGGCACCGAGAGGAGGTAGGCGGCGTCGGCGACGGACTCTCCGCCCGCGTATCCGGTCGAGAGCCACCGCGTCCCCGGCCGGGAGAGCCGACAGACCTCCCCGCGGACCGTCGACTCGAACACGGAGTCGGCCCCGACGTCGCCTGGGTCCGGCACGCCGCTCATCGGTCAAGCAGCGCGTCGAGCAACAGGTCGTTCTCGTGCGGGCGGCGCACGGCCACGCGCACGTGCGAGTCCAGGCGCTCGAACGTCCGCGCGTCGCGGACCGCGACGCCGCCGTCGCGGGCGCGGGCGAGCACCGTCTCGACCGCCGCGTCCGGGTCGGCCCGCTCGTCGCCGACGTCGACGAGCAGGAAGGGGGCGTCCGAGGGCGCGACCGCGTACCGCTCCGAGAGCGCCTCGCGCATCCGGGTGCGCTCGCCGGCGACCCGCTCGCGCGTGCGCTCGACGAAGTCGGTCTGCCGGAGGCAGTGGGTTCCGACCGCGGCCGCGGGCGTGGACAGCGCCCACGTCGGCCGCGCGGTCCGGAGTCGGTCGCCGAGGTCGCCGACCGCGACGGCGAAGCCCGCGCGGATTCCCGGCAGGCCGAACATCTTGGTGAGCGAGCGGACGACGATCGCGCCCGGTTCGCCCGCCAGACTGGGCGCGTCGGTGAAGTCGAGGAAGGCCTCGTCGACGACGAGCGGGGTTCCGACGGCGCGACACCGCGTTCGGAACGCGTCGAGCGCGTCCCGCTCTCGGAGTTCACCGGTCGGATTGTTCGGGTTGCAGACGACCGCCGCGGCGTAGTCTGCGGGATCGCGATCGAGGAGTTCGCCGTGCGCGACGCCCACCGGGTCGCCGCCCTGCAGGCGGATCTCCCGGGCGTACTCGCCGAAGCTCGGTTCCGGGACGAGCACGCGGTCGCCCGGCGAGACGGTGACGCCGAACGCGAGGCGGAGCGCCGCGAGGCCACCGGCGGTCGGGATCACGTCGTCTGCGGTACAGCCCGCGTCGTCGGTGCCGTGGTGGGCGCCGTGATCGTCGCGGTCGGTGCCGTGGGCCACGTCGTCGGATTCACGCCCGACGTACTCGGCGGCCGCCGCGCGGAAGTCGTCGAACCCGTCGGCGTAGCGGGTCGCGTCCGCGAGCGCCGCCTCGTAGACGTCCGCGACGCCCGCGGGCCGGACCGGGTTCGTGTTCGCGCTGAAGTCGACCAGGTCCCGGTCGTCGCTGCCGCCGTGAGGGACGCGCTCGACGTCCGCGAGGCCGTCAGGGTCCATCGCCGTCGTTCTCACGAGGTCCGTCGCGGGCGGTATCAACGGTGCCGTCGCTGGTCACCTCCTCGGGGCGATCGACGGTCACCCGCTCCAGCACTGCGCGCGTCGCCTCGACCACCTCGTCGAGCCGTCCGGCCTCGTCGGCGAGCCGGAGCGCACCGCCCATCGCCGCACCCTCTTTCGCCACGCCGTCGGCGTACGCCGACAGCGGCCCCGCGTCGGCGTCGAAGCCGGGGTCGGAGACGACGAGGTCCAACTCCAGCGCTCCGGTCGCCTCGTCGAGTTCGGGTACGTCGGCGGCCAGGTACGAGGTCGTCGCGAGCGTCGCGCGGTCGGGGACGCCGGCGTGGCGGACGAGCGCGGCCACGGCGAGCATCTGGGTCCCGCCGCCGAGGACGACGTCGGTACCGGATTCGAGCGCGCCGGCGGCGAGGCCCGAGGCGACGGCCAGCACCGGGTCGCCGACGGACCGCAGGGCGGTCTCCGGCGCGTGGGCGGCGCCGCCGGGGTCGACGTCCGACGACTCGAACGCCGTCCCGACGACTCGCTCTTTCAGGTCCAGCGGGTTCTCCGGTAGTGACGACGACGTCGATTCGAGGACGTCCTCCCCGAGCGCGCGGAGGGTCGCCATCGCCGTGGTCGTCCCGCCGGGGATCGTCTCGCCGACGACGATCCGGTCCTCCGGCAGCGCGCGGCCGAACTTCCGCGCGGCCACGAACGCGCCCGGTGCGGTTTGGACCGGATCCGTCTCCCGGATGTCGTCGCCGGGTCGCGCCCCCACCGTGACGGACGGCGCGCCGGTCGACCGCGCGAGGCCGCCGTCGACGACAGTCACGTCGAAGCCGAGCAGTTCCCGGACGGTGCGCGTCACGACCGCGGGCGTCGGACAGCCCGTCGGGCTCACCGGGGTCACGGGCGCGCGGACCGTGTCGCCGTAGGCGAGGATCTCCGCGTCGGCGCTCGGGGTGTGCACGAGGAGGTCCCGGGTCGCGCCCGCGGCGCTGATCCCGTCGATCTCGGCCGTGCGGGTCGTCCCCGCGACGAGGATCACTCGCATAGCGCTCCTGCCAGTTCTCGGTCCGAAGGTCGGTTCACGTTGACCGCGAGGCGGGCGTCGTACGTCAACGCCACGGTGTCGTCGTCGCCGGCGACGACGTTCAGCCCCGTCGGCGCCACCGTCCGTCCGTCGTGCTCGAACGCGGTGTCCACGGACGCGCCCAGGCGACGCTTCAGCGCGACGGGCGCGCAGACGGTGATCGAGGTCGGTTCGCGGGCGTCGGTCCCCTCGCTGTCCCCGACCGAGCGCTCGACGGCGTCGTCGACGTGCTCCGAGGCCAAGAGCGGCAGGTCCGCCGGCACCGTGAGCGCCGGTCGGCCGATGGCATCGAGAGCGGTCGTGAGGTCTGAGACGTAGCCGTCGCCGGGCGTCGCGACGACCGAGAGAGACAGCTCTCGGGCCCGCTCGGCCGTCTCGGGCGCGTGTGGCGAGACGACCGCGTGGATCTGTCCCGCGACCGCCCCGTCCCCACCGATACGACTCGCGCGGAGCGCGTCGACCACCCGGTCGAACATCGCCTCGCCGCCGACTTCGACGAGCGGCTTCTCGATAGTCGAGAAGCGTTCCGTTTTCTCCCCACCTCGAAGCCGCGTTCCCCGCCCGCCGCACATCACCAGAGCGTCCATACGATCACCCCCGCGTGCACGCCCACGACGCGGCCGAGTTCGTTCGCCGCGCCGAGGACGTCGCCGTTGATTCCGCCGAGCGCGCCCGTCGCCCAGACGCCGACGAGCCAGGCGACGCCGAGCGGCGCGAGCACCGCGCCGAGCGGTCCCGCGTAGCCCGCACCTGCCGCCGAGGCGACGGCGAACACCGGGAGAACGGCGATCACGGTGGGCAGTAGCCCCGTCGGCGTCGCTCCCTCGGTCAGCGCGGCGCCGAGGCCCTCGTGCATCGCCTCCCGCGTACAGACGAGCAGCGCGACGCCGGTTTTCGCTCCGACCTCCGCGGCGAGCGCGAGCGCGAACGCGACGCGCGGGAGCGTCCCCGCCAGCCCCAGCGTTCCGAGGCCGAGCGTCACGAGCGCGAGCGAGACGGCCAGCGCGCCGCCGACGCCGGTCTGTGAGTCCTTGAGGACCTCCCGTCGGCGCGCGGCGTCGACTCCGCCGTGGACCGCCGCGGCGTCCCCGAGGTCGGCAAGTCCGTCGGCGTGCGTGACGCCGGTGAGGAGGACGACCGTCACCAGGTAGAGCGCGGCGACGCTCGGGACCGGCAGCGGGAGGAGGAAGGGCAGGGCGGCGAGCGCGCCGACGACGTAGCCGGCGAGCGGGATCGAGACGGGCGTCCGCCGGAACGCCTCCCAGGCGTCCGCGTCGCCGCCGACCGGCAGTCGAGTGAGGAACCCGAGCGCCCCGCGGACCGCGGTCAGAACCACGCGATCACCCCCGCGGCGACGAACGCGAGCGCGCCGGCGCGCCGAGTGATCCGGACCGCGCGCGTCGCGGTCGCGACGTCCGGAAGCGTCGTCGCCTTCGGGCTCGAACCCCGGGACCGGGTGGGCGCGTCTGATGCCGGCGCCGTCGGCGTGGCACTCGACCGCCCCGCATCGGTCGGATCGAGGTCGTAGACGCCCGGCTTGTGCAACCGCGCGGGCAACAGCGCGGCCATCGTCGCCATCGGCCACCCCGAGTTCGGCGAGGACGGTCGGCGGGCGAGCGCCCGGACGGACCGCCGGAGCGGAACCGCGGGCGACCCCGCGGCGACGGCGAGAAGTAGCGCCGAGAGCCGCGCCGGGAGCCACATCACGGCGTCGTCGAGGCGGGCGGAGGCCCAGCCGATCGGGTTCGATCGGTAGCCCAGCATCGAGTCGAGCGTGTTGACCGCCTTCACCCAGGCGGCCGCCCCCGCGCCCGCGGCGAGCGGGAGCGAGACGGACGGCCGCGCGGGGGACGTCGCCGCCGGGACGAGTGCGGGCGACGTCGCCGCCGGAACGAACGCGCCGGTCACCGCGACGGCGACCGCGAACGCGAGGAGCGGTGCGACGAGGCCGTCCGCGAGGTTCTCCGCGAGGCTCTCGACGGCCGCCGAGCGGACGTGGGCCGCGTCCAGCGAGTCGGGATCGCGTCCGGCCAGCGCCCGGAGGTCGGTACGCGCGGCGTCGAGGTCGGCGTCGCTCTCGGCGACGACCGTCCGGGCGCTGTCGAGCAGCAGACGCAGGCTCGTCGTCGAAACGAGGACGGTGGCGGCCAGCGCCGCCCCGAACCAGGAAGCGGTGACGGGTCCGATTGAGACCGCCGACTCGACGGCCACGGTCGATCCGGCGGCGACGACCCCCGCGGCGACGGCGGCGAATCCGAGCGGCACGAACAGCGCCGTGAGGACGCCGACGAGCCGCGGGTGCGACCACCGGCCGTCGGGGTCGCGGGAGCCCGGAGCGCCCCGACCGCGCCGATCGATCCACGCCACGAGGCGACCGAGCAGCGCGACCGGGTGCACGCGCGCCGGGGGCTCACCGGCGAGGGCGTCCAGCCCCGCCGCGAGGACGACAGCGGCGGTCGCGGTCACCGGCACGATTCGGCACCTCCGAGCGGTTCGCCCCGCCGGAGCCGCAGCGCGACGTCGTCGAGGCCGCAGGCGGCGACGTCGACGAACGTCCCGCCGAGCGACGCGATTCCCCCGTCGGTCCCCTCGTCGTCGCCGACGTGAACGAGCGAGGCGGGGTCGACGCCGAGTTCTTCCGCGGCCGTCTCGAACGACTGCGGATGCGGCTTGCGCCACCCGCAGCCGACGCTCGTCACGACGGCGTCGAACGCCGCCCGGTCCAGCGTCGAGCGGATCAGCGTCCGCGAGACGAGTTCGGGGACCGAGCAGTTCGAGAGGAGCCCGACGGGTCCGCGTTCCGCGGCGGCCGCGACGGCGTCGACGGCGCCCCGACGGGTTCGAACCGCGGGATCGAAGGCGGCGACGACGGCGCGCCGGGCCGCGTTGTTCGGGACGTCGACGCCGCGGGAGCGGAGCGCCGCGGCGACGTGCGCGGGAAGGGGGACCTCTGCGCCCGCCGGCGCGTCGACGTGCCGCTCGGCGTAGGCGGACGCCCAGTCGTCCGGGACCGCTATGTCGCGTTCTCGGAGTTCCGCTCCGACGGCGGAAGCGGGGTCCGCAGGGCGGTCGACCGCGACCAGCGTCCCGAAGAGATCGAACGTTACTGCCACTACGCTTGAAACGGTGAAAGTCGACTTGAATTTGCCGGAGGGGAATTCGCTCCCGACGGCAGACACGCCGACTGACATCCGTCAGACACGAAGGAAGATTCAAATAGTCGGTCGCATATATACGACCGATGAGCAAGATCACGTTCCGCGCCGACGACGACCTCGTCGAGCGGTTGGAGGCGCTCGACACCTCCAAGTCGGAGGCGATGCGCGAAGCGTTGCGCACGTACCTCGACGGCGCGGACCGTGACGACACCCTGTCCGACACGAGCGACGCGGAACCGATGATCGACCTCGACGCGGAGTCGTCGTCGGAGGCGCGATCCACCGATTCCATCGACGAGGCCATCAGAGAGCGCGTCGACGAACTCGTCGCCGATCGCCTCGACGAGCGGCTCGGACGGACCGCGCCCGCCGGTCGCACACAGGACCTCAACGTCAACATCTCGCTCGACGGCGTCAACGCGGAGAAGACGTCCGCTACCGACGAACCTACGCCGTCGACATCGTCCGAGTCTGAACGTAAGACAAAGGGGGGAACCGTCGACGAACACGCCGGCGCAAAGACGTGTGACAAGTGCGGCGAACGTGTCGAGGGCGATCACGTGTACTGCCCGAACTGCGGCGAGAAGGCCTCCCATCGGGTATTCTGCGAGTGCGGCGACGAACTCCGATCCGACTGGGCGTTCTGTCCGAGCTGCGGCCGTCGGACGTCGGCTGCTGACGTCCTCGAACGGACGTAAACGGTGTCGAAGCGGCCGTATACGCCACCAGCGCCGATCTGTCTTACAGTCGGCGTTACATTTATAAGGCATCGCTCTGTGGTAACTCTCGCGTAAGACGGTCGTCTTACAGAACCCGGCGGCGCGGGGGAGAGATCCGCTGTCGTCCGTTTTCGGGGGTGTAAGACGTTCGCACAGATGTGCGCGCCGTCTTACCGGGGGAATGCAACAATGGAGCGTGTGACACTACGAATTCCGAAGCAGCAGATCGAGGAGGTCGAACAGATGGTCGAGACCGGGGAGTTCCCGAACCGGTCGGAGGCGATCCGCTCGGCTGTTCGAGAGATGCTCAACGAACAGCAGGCCGAGGGACGCGACTCGCCGACCAAACACTGGGCTAAGGTGTAACCAATGCAAGACATAGTCAGAGAGGCGATGCAGCGCGACGAGGAGGAGCGAGACGCAAACACCGAGGCCCCGGAGGGCGACGAGTTCGGGAGTCCCCGAATCGTCATCGTCGGCTGCGGCGGTGCCGGCAACAACACGGTCAACCGACTCTACAACATCGGCGTCGACGGCGCCGACACGGTCGCGATCAACACCGACAAACAGCACCTCAAGATGATCGAGGCCGACACGAAGATCCTCGTCGGCAAGTCCCTGACGCAGGGACTCGGCGCCGGCGGCGACCCCTCGATGGGCGAGCGGGCGACGGAGATGGCCCAGGGGACGATCAAGGAGGTCCTCGGCGAGGCCGACCTCGTCTTCGTCACCGCCGGGATGGGCGGCGGCACCGGGACCGGAGCGGCCCCGGTCGTCTCGAAGATCGCCAAAGAGCAGGGCGCGATCGTCGTCGGGATGGTCTCGACCCCGTTCAACGTCGAGCGCGCCCGGACCGTGAAGGCCGAGGAGGGGCTCGAAAAGCTCCGCAACGAGGCCGACTCGATCATCGTCCTCGACAACAACCGGCTCTTGGATTACGTCCCCAACCTCCCGATCGGCAAGGCGTTCTCGGTGATGGACCAGATCATCGCCGAGACCGTGAAAGGAATCTCAGAGACCATCACGCAACCGTCGCTGATCAACCTGGACTACGCGGACATGTCCACGATCATGGATCAGGGCGGCGTCGCGGTGATGCTCGTCGGTCAGACCCAGGATAAGAACAAGACCCAGGAGGTCGTCAACGACGCGATGAACCACCCGCTCTTGGACGTGGACTACCGCGGGGCGTCCGGCGGGTTAGTCCACATCACGGGCGGTCCCGACCTCACCCTGAAGGAGGCCGAGGGCATCGCGAACAACATCACCGAACGGCTGGAGGCGCGCGCGAACGTCATCTGGGGCGCGCGCATCCGCGACGAGTACAAGGGGAAAGTCCGCGTGATGGCGATTATGACCGGCGTCCAGTCCGCGCAGGTGCTCGGCCCGTCGACGCAGAAACAGGCCGACCGATCCAGAGAGAGCATCGAGACGACGGAGTTCGATGCCAGCGAGAACGCCGAGTTCGCCCAGGAGTCCACCGGATCGACCGCGACCGGCGGGTCCTGGCAGTCCGACGGCGGCCGCGAGCAGCGCGAGAAGCAGAACGGCCTCGACGTCATCCGATAGCGTCGTCCGACGAGGATAGACCGACCGACCCGCGCCGAGCTGACCACCGGCGCAGGCGTCTCCAGTCTCTCGCGTTTCGTGCGGTTTTCCGTTCTTTCGATCCTCTACCGGCGGGTCGTTCCCACAGTTCGAGGCGGTCGATCGCGAACGAATCCGACCGTCAGACGGTAACGACTCCGATCTCAGACCGCCTCTAGCGACTCCAACAGCCGACACTTCCGGCAGACCTCACGCGTCGTCTTCGAGCCGCAGCGCTCGCACTCGCGCATCTCCGCGGTCGACTCACCGCGGTAGCGGTCGGCCGCCATCGACGCCATCTCCTCGTAGCCCGAGAGGATCGAGTGGCGGGTCCCCGGATGGTCCTCCTCTAACTTCAACAGCAACTCCTGGATCTCCCCGCGGAAGGCCTCCGAGGCGTGTGGACACTCGGTGATGTGCGCCGGGAGGTCCCGCAGGTGCGCGTACAGCGCCACCTCCTTCTCCGGAATGTCGCGGAGCGGCTTCGCCCGCGGGACGAAGTGCGGCGATTCGGTGCGCTCGTCGAACGGCCCGAGGCTCGCGTCGAAGTGCTTGGCCATCTGCTCGACGTCGCCCTCGAAGACGTTCATCAGGGCGGTCTGGGCCTCGTCGTCGAGGTTGTGGCCCGTCAGGAGGATGTCGGCATCGAACTCCTCGGCGTAGGTCTCCAGTAAGTCGCGGCGGAAGACGCCGCAGTACGCGCAGGGGGCCATCCCCTCGGGATCGTCCTCGACGACGTCGTCCATCCGGACGCCGAACTCCTCCTCGTAGGAGACGAGTTCGTGGCGGAGGTCGAGGTCCTCGGACAGTTCGACGCAGGCCTCGACGCTCTCGTCGCGGTAGCCCTCGATGCCCTCGTGGATCGTCAGCGCGAGGATCTCGATCCGCGGGTCCCGGCCGAACGTCTCGTCGAGGATCTGCGCGAGCACGACGCTGTCCTTCCCGCCGGAGAGGCCGAGTACCCACCGCTCGGGGTCGTCGGGCGAGGCGTCCCGCGGGACGAGGCTGTCGCGGCGGATCCGCCGCCGGACCCGCTTCTCGACCGAGGCGAGGAAGTGCTCCTCGCACAGGTGGGCGCCGGAGTAGCCGGCGTGCATCACGGCGTCGCTGCCGCACTTGTCGCACTCCATCGACCCGGCGTTGGCGACGCTCGTGGATACGGGTTTCGTCTCGGGCAGGTGGGAAAAACGGGGAACGCGTGATCGAGGGAGAGGGGGGATGGGGGGAAGGCACCCGGAGGTTGCGTTGCCCCGAGTGGTCGCCGTGGGCGACCGGTCGATCGACACCCCCGAGGTGCCGGCCGTGAGTATGCACACCTCACTCAAAATACCTCCGAAACCGCCGTGCCGAGCGCGCGTCCGTTCCGCGGTGGCCGCCGACAGCGGTTCGACTCCGACGGCGACGCTCCGCCGGCGCGTCGACAGCGATTCGGTGGCGGATCGACAGCCACTCCGATGCCGACGGCGACGCTTCGCCGGCGCGCTGGAACGGCGCCGTCGTCGCCGGCGACGGAGCCCCGGCCGCCCTGTCGAAACACATTCGAGCGTCCCGCTCTCAGCGGGGGTATGGAACGTTCGAGTGCGCTCGACCGCGTCGAATCCGTCCTCGACGCCGTCGACGACGGTCTCCTTCCGGTCCCGGTCCGGGAGGTCTGGGTGTACGGCGACGTCGCCCTCGGCCTCGATCCGGTCGACCGTCTCGACGTCTACGTGACGAAGGACCTGCTGCTCGGGAGCGACGCCGACACGGACACCGACTTCGAGTCGACTCACGGCGTGAAGGGCGTCGGGCAGAGCGTCTCCGCGGAGTGGGCCGAGGCGAACCCCCACTTGCTCCGGACGAACGGGAGCGGGTACGCGGCCCCCGAGAAGTGCCTCGCGGCGCACCTCTTACCCGAGGACGAACCGGTCCACCTGGAGGTGTGCAACGCCTCCTTCGAGGACAACGTCCGACAGCGGCTGAAGGGCGCGCTCGCCCGCGAGGCCTACGAGGAGATCCTCGACCCGCGGGGGGTCTGTCTGTACGCCGAGGGCCGGCGCTCGGACTCGGCGCTGGAGAAACTCCGCGCCGGCGAACTCGCCTTCCCGACGCTCCCGGAGTCGCTGTCGATGCTCGGCGTCGACGACGACACCGCCGCCGAGGCCGCCGAGGCGGTCACAGCGTACCGTGCGTCCCAGTCGGGCCGCACCGTCCGCGGCGACGTCGTCTGACGGGGTCGGACAGCTTCCGTCCACTCGCCGTCTCAGATTCGGTCGACGCCTTCTTTCACCCACCGCCTCCGCTCACCCACCGTCGCCGCCGACCCGACCGACGACGACGTCGAACGGGACGACCTCGGCCCGCCGGTACGTCTCCTCGCGCATCGCGTCGATCACGTCTCTTCCCATCTCGCGCCACGCCCCCCGCAGCGCGTCGTACTCCTCCGCGGAGAGCGTCCGGCGCAGTTCCGCCTCGTGCTCCGCGAGGGCTCCCCCGCTGGCCTTCCGCGCCGCGGCCGAGAGCGCCTCTTCGCCGTACGGCGGTTCGGTCACCTTCCGGTGGTAATACCGCCTCGTCCGAACGCTCTCGAACCCCGACTCGCGGAACAGCGACACCAGTCGATCGCCCATCGCGACGTCCGTCTCGACGCCCTCGATGTACGCCGCGCGGACGCGACGCTCCAGTTCGACCTCCCGCTCCACGGTCGAGTCGACGCCGACGTCGGCGTTGTCGGGTTCGATCGCGGCGACCAACTCCGTCGAGAGACGGCCGAACGCGCGGAGGGCGGCCCCGGGATCGGGAAGGTTGACGAGCAGCGCCTGACAGACCACCAGGTCGAACGAGTCGTCCGCGAACGGCGGCCGGGTCGCGTCGCCGACGACCGCGTCGAGTCCGGTCTCTCCGCGGGCGACTGCGGGGAGATCCGCGTCGGCGTCGAGGCAGACGACGTCCCCCGGCGACTCCTCGTCGAGGACGCGGGCGAGTTCGCCCGTGCCCGCGCCGGCGTCGAGGATCCGCGATCGGTCCGACAGCGAGAGCGGGTCGAGCGCCTCTCTGGACTCTTCCCACATCCCCTCTCGGGTTCGACGCAGGTACTCCGGCGAAAACTTCCGCACGCCGCCCCGTACCGCCGGCGCGGTAAAAAGCGAGTCGGTTGCCTCCCGTCGACGCTCGGGACCTCACTCCTCGCGGAGTTCGCGGACGCGCTCGATGTTCCAGGCGAACCCCTTCCCGTCCTCGTTCGGCGTCTCCAGCACGAGCGGCACCTCGAGGAGGTCCGGGTGGTTGACGAACGCGCGCATTCCCGCCTCGCCGATCTGGCCCTCGCCGATGTGGGCGTGCTCGTCCTTGTTGGTGCCGCACTCGTGCTTCGAGTCGTTCAGGTGGACGCACGCCAGGTTGTCGAGGCCGACCGCCGCGTCCAGTTCCTCAATCGTCTCCTCGACGCCTTCCGACCCGGAGAGATCGTAGCCCGCCGCGAAGGCGTGGGCCGTGTCGAGACAGACCTCGAGGTCCTGTTCGCTCTCGTCGAGGACGTACCCCAGGTGGTCGAAGTCGTCGCCCATCTTCGTGCCGGATCCGGCGTCGGACTCGACGAGGACGGTGACGTCGTCGGGGACGTCGAGTTCGTCGAGCGCCGACACGGCGTTTTCGAGCCCCTGGGACTCGCCCGCACCGGTGTGTGCGCCCAGGTGGACGTTCACGTAGGGGATGTCGAGCAGGGCCGCGGCGTCGACCTCGCGCTGCATCGAGTCGATCGACTTCTCGCGGAGACCATCCTTCGGCGTGCAGAGGTTCACGAGGTACGACGAGTGAATCACCCACGGACCGACGTCGTGTTCGCGCGATCGCTCGCGGAACGCCGCGGCGTCGTCCTCGTCGATGTCGGGGTTCTGCCACACCTGCGGGGAGTGGGTGAAGATCTGTCCGCAGTTGCCGCCGTCCTCCAGCTGCCGATCGACGGCGTTCGCGACGCCGCCGGCGATCGACTCGTGTGCTCCTACGCGCATACGGAGTGCTGTCACTGGGAGAGTAAAGCGACTTCGGAGTCCGTCGCCCCGACGCTTTCGGGACCTCAGGAGCGGTCGTCGGGCCGGCGCCGAACCCACTCGTCGTCCGCGTACTTCTCCGCGGCGCGTTCGCGCGCCCGTTCGAGTTCGTCGTCGGTCCAGCCCCCCTCGTCGGCATCGGCCCACGCGCCCAGGGCCTCCTCGACGGTCGAGACCATCTCCGCTCGCGACACGTCGGCGAGTTCCTCGACGCCGACGACGCGCTCTCGGAACCGCTCCGGGTCGACGTCGTGGCCGGCGAAGACGTCGAGGTGTTCGGCGGCGCGCACGGCGTAGGTGAGAGAGCCGTGCTGGACGACGGACTCGCGGCGGCGGTACTGGGCGTTGCCGCTGATCTTTCGCCCCGCCGCGACGACGTCGTGTGCCGGATGCAACTCCCGGAGGTAGCACGCCGGCTTCCAGATCTCCGGAACGGGTTCCGAAACGTAGTCGGCGTCGACACCCAGGCGGTCGAACGCGTCGAGGATCGGTTCACACAGGAGGTGGTAGGCGTCCATCAGGTCGCCCGGCAGTTCCGACTTCGGGGCCACGATCGAGTAGGAGACGTCGCCGTCGACGTCGTGGTAGATGCCGCCGCCGCCGGTCTGCCGACGGGTCACGGAGACCCCCTCCCTGGCGCAGTGGTCCCAATCGACGGTCTCGGGGTCCTGTCCGTAGCCGAGCGAGAGCGTGCTCGGCTCCCAGCGGTAGACGCGAACCGTTCGCGGCCCACCTGCCGCGGCCGTCTCCGCTGCGATCTCGTCGAGCGCCATCTGCATCGGCCCGTCGCGGGCCTCCTCGCGGATGATCCGCCACTCCCGATCGGCGAGCGGCCCCGCGGAGTCGCCTGTCATACCTGAGACTACGGCCGCCCCGGGAAATCGGTTTCGTAACCCGCTCAGACGGATTTGATATACCGAAATGGGATATACGCGTGCGAGTGGCCCGGACTCGCGGGCCTTTTACGCGTCGCCGGCGGAATAGGGGTATGGTGCGGAACGTCGCCGGCGTGATGGCCGAACTCGAACCCGAGGACTTCTATCTCCTCTCCGGCGTCGAGCAGGGAATGCGCTTCTCGGAGTGGGTCAACCGCGGCAAACTTCCGGAACTGTCGAACCTCTCGCCCGAGGAGGTCGACTACCGACTTGACCGCTGTGCGACCCGGGAGCTGATCGAGCGGAAGACGATCCAGTACGAGGGCTACACGCTCACCGCCGAGGGGTACGACGCGCTCGCCCTCCGAACGTTCTCCGAACGCGACACCATCGAGGGTGTCGGCGCGCCGCTCGGCGTCGGGAAGGAGAGCGACGTCCTCGAAGTCCAGTCCTACCGACCGCTCGCGCTGAAGTTCCACCGCGAGGGATACACGAACTTCCGGGAGGTGATGCGCGAGCGCGATTACACGTCGGACAACCAGCACGTCTCCTGGCTCTACACGGCGCGAAAGGCGGCCGAACGCGAGTACGACGCCCTGGAATCGCTGTACCCCGACGTCTCGGTCCCCCGACCGATCGATCACAACCGCCACGCGATCGTGATGGCGAAACTCGACGGGGTGGAACTCCACCGGGCGAAACTCCCCGAGGACCAGGTCGTCGGCGTCCTCGATCTGATCCTCCGGGAGATCACCGCCGCCTACGACGCCGGATACGTCCACGCGGACATGAGCGAGTACAACGTCGCGATCAGCGAGTCCGGGGTGACGGTCTTCGATTGGCCACAGGCCGTCCCGACGGATCACGAGAACGCCCGGGAGCTCGTCGATCGCGACGTCGCGAACCTCCTCTCGTACTTCGAGCGGAAGTACCCCGGTGCGGTCCCGGACCTCGACGCCGATTCGATCGGCGACAGCATCGCGGCGAACGACTTCGAGACGGTCCGAGCGCACCTCGCGTAGTCCTCGTTGTCACTCTGGCAGGACCCGAAGTGGGCTGTCGATGCCGGAAATAAATCATATACTGCGATAGAGAAACGGTCGTCCTCGTTGTTCAGTGTGACAGCCCGACGGCTCGCTGCCGTCGCAGTGGAGGACTCTGGGGGAGCTCGCCCGTCCCACCGTTGCTAAACGGTAGGCGTCCGCCCGCATTTCAACGCGGCCGTGTCTGACGCGGGCGTTACGTTCATACGCGATGACGTTCTACCTCGTTACACGGAATGAGGCGGGATTACTTCGAGTTGGACGTCAAGAACGTCGCCTGGGTCGACGAGGGCGACGACCCCAGAAAGCCACAGGTGCGGATCGATTTCCACGGTCCCAAAGAGGTGCTGGAGCATCGCCTCTCCGATCCGACAGGCGGCTATCTGGACGCCGGTGAGACAGACGTGGCGTTCCGACTGCAGGACTCCCTCGACGAACCGGACGCCGCGGGCGTCGTGAGCGTGACGAACCGAATCACCGGCGACTTCGTCCTCGAACTCAACGAGTCCGCGGACGA
Organism: Halobellus limi; assembly: GCF_004799685.1. Lineage (NCBI taxonomy): Archaea > Methanobacteriati > Methanobacteriota > Halobacteria > Halobacteriales > Haloferacaceae > Halobellus > Halobellus limi. The sequence goes on along the minus strand of NZ_CP031311.1, from coordinate 2,511,445 downwards.
CGTCCTCGCGTTCATCCGCGCCGCGCGCGAGTACGGTCGCAACGCGCCGGACTCCGACGACGGCCGCTACCGCGTCGAGGTGAGCATCGACGGCGAAGACCTCGTCACCTACGAGAAGCAGACGTTCCTCGTGTACGACGCCGACGGCAACCTCCTCCGATCGCACAGTCTGATCCCCTCGGGCGTCGAACTCTGAGGACCGAACCGATCCCGTTTTAATCGCACCGCCGCTACGTCGCCAGCGTGGAGAACGTCACAGACCGGATTCGGAACCCGTTCGATATGCGCCCCCCGTGTGAGCGCTTCGTCCCGGGATACGGCGACGCCAACGCCGACTTCCACGTCGTCGGCGACCACCCCGGCGTCCACGGCGGTCTGGACACCGGCGTTCCGTTCACCAACGACGCGGGCCGTCGCCTGCAGGCGGCGCTGGCGGGCGCCGGGCTGTTGCGGACGACCGGTGACAGCCCCGAACCCGACGGGACGTTTCTCTCGTACCTGCACCTGTGTGCGCCCGACGGCGACGACCCCCCGCAGTCGTCGTACGACGACCTCGAGCGGTTCTTCGACGCCGAACTGCGGGCGATCGCCGCTCACGTCCTCCTTCCGGTGGGCGCGAAAGCGACGGCACACGTGCTGGAAACGTACACCGCCCAGGCGTGGAAGACCGAGATCGATATGGAGGCGTTACACGCGAAGGAATTGCGGGGCAGCGGCTTCCTCGTCGTCCCGATCCGAGAGCCCGCCGAGTGGGGGGAGACACACCACGACCGCCTCGTCGAGGGGATCGAGACGCTCCGTTCGACGGACTACCGGCGCGAGGCCGACCTCGGCCGGTTCGGCGCCGGAAACGACCCGTACATGGTCCGCTGAGAGGCTCAGCCGAGTTTTCCCACCTCCCAGTGTGCGACCGATACTGAACCGTCACAACCGACCGGATGGTGGGTGACGCGCCCGGGGCACGCTACCGACTCGTCGCCGCCGAAAAGTCCCATATTCGATCAGTATCGTTCCGGTTCGGCGGTGGAATCGAATAAATATGTTCTGTATTTCTTATTTCTTTCCCGAATATAGGGCAGAATCGAATAATTATACCAAATTTTGTGTCCGTCTGGGCGGATATTGGCTCTATCCCAGGACTTTTGACGAAAAATCGCCGAGTAATTACCGACGCGCGTGGTCGAAGCAACCGGGCGCGTCAGGTAAGGAACTGCGAGACTGGTGCTCTTCGCAGTGGCTTGGTCAGTCAGGGGCCCGCCCGATGCGGCCCCGCTTCCTTTCACCGATCCGCCGGTAGGACGCTGGTTCTCGTGACCGTCCGCCCGCCCCTCAGAAGGCGACTCGTCCGACGTCGACGAGAAAGGCCGCCGTCGCGAGGAGGGGGCACACACAGACGAGTCCCAGGACGGCGCCGTCCGGGAGCGTCACCATCGGGCCCGCAGCGAGTGCGAACAACGGGAGGAGACCGCCGAGCGCGTACAGGTACGCCACGCCTCGACCGAACGAGTGAACGACCCCCGCGAGCGCGACCGCCAGCACGACCGTTCCGATCGGAAACAGGAGCGTCAGGGGCTCGCCGACCGTCACCGATTCGAGGACGAACTGTCCGGGGGCGACGAGTTCCTGCGTCGCGGTCGCCGCGGCCATCGGATCGGCGGCCGCCGCGCGCCGAAGGGCCGCCAGCGCCTCGGCGTTCGCCCGGAGGTACCGCCAGAGACCGGCGACGTACAGGATGCCCGCGAGCAACACGGCAGTCCACCCGTACGAGAGCGGCGTGAGTCGGCTCGCCGAGCGCGTCGCCCTCGACGACGTCGACCCTGGACCTCGGGCCTCCGACTCCGAGCCTCCGGCGTTCGACCCGCCCGTCGTGGCGTCCCGGGCCGTTCCCCGCCCGCCGGATCCGGCCGACGCGTGTCTTCCGCGACTGCCCCCGGACGCACTGGAGCGGGCGCTCTCGGAGGACCGACGGCCGCTCCGTCTCGATTCGGACGAGTCCCGGGACCGGGTCCGTTCGCCGGCGGTCCGCCCCGTCGCCGTTCGACGGTCCGCGGCGCGGGCGCTCGTCCCCGAATCCGGGTCGCTCGCCGCTGCGTTCCCATTCGCAGTCGCGTCGTCGTTCGCCGCTGCGTCCGACTCGGCCGCTGCGTCCGTCTTCGGCTCCGCCGTCGCGTCCGGTCGCTGGGGCTGTCCCTTCGTCGGGAGGCCGTCGAGTCGCCGCCGCACGTACGACTCGTGGCCCATTCGGTCGTAGGCCGCGCGTTCGGTCTCGTCGGAGAGAGTCTCGTGGGCCTTCTTCAGCGTCTTGAACTGCGCGTTCGCCCGGGTGTCGTCGTTGACGTCCGGGTGATACGTGCGGACCTTCCGGCGCCACGCGCGATCGATCTCCTCGGCCGAGGCGTCTTCGGCCACCCCCAGCAGGTCGTAGAAGTCCTCCATCCCCTGTCCGCGCGGTTCGACAGCGACCGAATTGAATGTACCGACCCTGAGAGGGGACCCCGCTCGGTTCGCCGAGGACGAGATGCGCTGACGGACCGCCGCTATGGTAACTCTCATAATCGTTCGCCCGACTCTCGCCGTATGGACGTCACCCGCATTCCGCTCGGGAACACGGTCTTCGAGGGGCGGAACAACGCGTACCTGGTCGACGGCGCCGTGACGACGCTCGTGGACGTCGGCATTTCGATGTCCGACGTCCGCGAGGACCTGCTCGACGGACTCGCCGCGGCCGACGTCTCGCCCGGAGACGTCGATCAGATCCTCCTGACGCACTGGCATCCCGACCACAGCGGCCTCGCCGGCGAACTCCAGGAGCGCTCGGGAGCCACGGTGTACGCCCACGGGGCCGACGTCCCGCTGATCGCCGGCGACGAGGACGCGACCGCCGATCTGCGTGCGCTGCGCGAGCGGCGCTTCGACGAGTGGGGCGTCCCCGACGGGAAGCGCGCGGAACTCGAAGCGGTGCAGTCGGAGTTCGACTCGGTGGCCGGCAACCCGGCGGAGGTCGAATCGCTCGTCGACGGCGACCGGATCCCCGCCGGCGACGGCGAACTGACGGTGTGTCACCTCCCGGGCCATGCGGCCGGGCACGTCGCGTTCACGTTCGAGACGTCGTCGGCCCGGGGCGGTGCCCCCTCGGAGCGCCCCGGCGACAGTGACGCCTCCGAGCGTCCCGGCGGCGACGGCCCGACCGCCGAACCGCGGTTCGAGGCCTTCGTCGGCGACGTGATCCTCCCCGAGTACACCCCCAACGTCGGCGGTGCGGACCTCCGGCTGGACCGGCCGCTCGAACAGTACGTCGAGAGCCTCGATCGGCTCATCGGACTCGATCTCGACTACGCCTGGCCGGGGCACCGCGATCCGATCGAAGAGCCGTCCGAGCGCGCGCGGGTGATCCGCGCACACCACGTCGAACGCACCCGACGCGTCGTCGACGCCCTCCGCGAACACGGCGCGGCGGACGCGTGGACGGTCAGCGCGCACCTCTTCGGCGAACTCGAGGACATCCACATCCTCCACGGTCCCGGCGAGGCGTTCGCGCACCTGGACCACCTCGAACACGCCGGCGTGGTCGACCGCGACGGCTCCGTCTATCGGTTGATCGACCGCGATCCCGACGTCTCGGCGCTGTTCCCGAATACGAAATACTGAAACGCCGTCGTCGGTAACGGGGAGAGTATGGAACTGCGGGTCATCGACAAGACCGAGGAGGAACTCCGCATCGAGGTCGCAGGCGAGGATCACACGTTCATGAACGTGATGAAGGGCGCGCTCTTGGAGACCGAGGGCGTCGCCGCGGCGACCTACGACGTGAACCCCGAGCAGTCGGGCGGACAGACCGAACCGATCCTCTCGATCAAGACCGAATCCGGCGTCGACCCCCTCGACGCGCTCGAAGAGGCCTCTCGTAACGTTCAGGCGATGGTCGAGGACTTCTCGTCCGCGTTCGAGGCCGCGGCGTAATCGACGTTTTCCGCGGCCGGCACCGCGCTACGCACCGACCGGATCGGAACGCTACGGCCGAACCGGGACGCCACGCTACAGCCGAACCGGGACGCCACGCTCGTCGAGGTACTCTTTCGTCTCCCGGATGCTGTAGTCGCCGAAGTGGAAGATCGACGCCGCGAGGCCGGCGTCCGCGCCCGCCTCGGTGAACACCTCGTACATATCCTCGGGGCCGCCACAGCCCGAGGAGGCGATCACGGGCGTCGAGACCGTGTCGCAGACGGCCTTCGTCAGCGGAATGTCGTAGCCGTCTTTGGTCCCGTCGGCGTCGATCGAGTTGACGAACAGCTCGCCGGCCCCGCGGGACTCCGCCTCCTTCGCCCACTCGACGACGTCGGTCCCGGTTCCCTCGCGGCCGCCCTTCACGGTGCACTCGAACCAGCAGGACTCCCCGTCGACCTCGGCGTAGTACTCGCCGGCCTCGTCGAAGCGTCGCCGCGCGTCGACGGAGATGACGATGCACTGCGAACCGAAGGCGCGTGCGCCCTCGTCGATCAGGTCGGGGTTCTCCAGCGCCGCGGTGTTGATCGAGACCTTGTCCGCGCCGGCCCGGAGCGTCTCCTTGATGTCCTCTTTCGTCCTGATCCCGCCGCCGACCGTCAGCGGGATGAACACCTCGTCGGCGACGCGAGAGACCGTATCGAGCATCGTCTCCCGGCCCGCCGCGGAGGCGGTGATGTCGAGGAAGACGAACTCGTCGGCGCCGGCCTCGTTGTACCGCTTGGCCATCTCGACGGGGTCGCCGGTGTACTGCAGGTCCTCGAAGTTGACGCCGGTGTAGACGGCGGGGTTCCCGTCGTCGTCGAGGTCGACGTCGATGCAGGGGATGATCCGCTTCGTGAGCATTTGGTACCTAATCCTTCGGGGATGGACCGCTTGATGGTTTCGACTGCGACACCCCCCTTTCGACAGCGGACTGGATCCGACTCCGGTTCGGCGCGAGGGTTCATATACCGAGGCGGGGCCAGGTCCTCCGTGACTTGACGTCGACCGCGGCGCGAAAAGCGGGTGCGCGACACACCGCGCCGCGACGGTCCCGTGTCGCCTGTCCGCCCCACAGCCCCCGATAGCCGACCCTACAGGTCGTAGACGCGCGCCTCCCACGGTCGGAGTCGGAACTCGCCGGCCTCCGCCGCTCCGATCGGGGCCGTCTCGTCCGCTCGCTCCCGGTCCGTCTCACCCGCCTCGTAGTTCCCGATGACGACCTCCGGGTCCGCGTCGGCGACGACGTCCGCCGGGAGTTCGAACTCCGTTTCGGTCCCGGAGAAGTTGAGGACGACGAGCCACCGCTCCTCGCCGAGCGTTCGGGTGTACGCCCAGACCTCCTCGTGCTCCCGCAGGTACGGGTCGTAGTCGCCGTAGGCCATCACGTCGCGTTCGTCCCGTAACTCGATCAGCCGTCGGTAGTAGTGCCACACCGAATCCGGATCCTCGCGCTCGTCGGCGACGTTGATCTCCGCGTGGTTCGGGTTCACCTTGATCCACGGCTCCCCGTCGGTGAAGCCGGCGTTCGTCTCCGCGGACCACTGCATCGGCGTCCGGGCGTTGTCGCGGCTGTTCGCGCGGACGCCCTCGGCGACGCTCTGGAAGGAGTCGATCTCGCCGCGCTCGATCGCCCGTCGGACCGGGTTGAGCGTGTCGACGTCGCGGAACTCCGAGAGCGACTCGAAGGGGACGTTCGTCATCCCGAGTTCCTCGCCCTGGTAGACGTAGGGCGTCCCCTGGAGCGTGTGAAGGAGGGTCGCGAGCAGCTTCGCCGACTCCCGACGGTACTCGCCGTCGTCGCCGAATCGAGACACCGAGCGCGGCTGGTCGTGGTTGGCGAAGTACAGCGAGTTCCACCCCTCGTCGGCGAGGCCCGCCTGCCAGCGGTCGAAGACGGCCTTCAGGTCGGTCAGCTCCCACTCGCTGGTCTCCCAGAACTCCTCGCCGCGGTCTAAGAGCATATGCTCGAAGTGAAACAGCATCGAGAGGCCGTCGCGATCGGGTCCCTGGCCGACGTACTGCCGCGCCTCCGCCATCGGAAGTTCCTCGCCGACCATCTCGCCGACCGTCAGCAGGTCCGGGGAGAGCACGGCCTCGCGCATCTCGCGGAGGTACTCGTGGACCCGCGGCCCGTCCGCCACCCGGTCGATCGTTTCGATCCCCCGGTCGGTGTCGGTCGGCGGGAGGCCCTCGGGCTTCGAGATGAGGTTGATGACGTCCATCCGGAACCCGTCGATCCCCTTCTCGAGCCACCACGCCATCGTGTCGAACACCTCCTCGCGGACCCGCTCGTTCGTCCAGTCGAGATCCGGCTGCTTCTCGTCGAACAGGTGGAGGTACCACTCTCCGGTCGCCTCGTCGTAGGTCCAGGCGGGGCCGCCGAAGAACGACTCCCAGTCGTTCGGCGGGGCCTCCCCGTCCGGTCCGCCCTCGGCGTCCCACGGGACGGCTTCGGCGTCCTCTCCCTCGCGCCAGAAGTACCAGTCGCGGTAGTCGCTCTCCGTCGACTCCCGCGACCACCGGAACCACGCGTGCTCGTCGGAGGTGTGGTTCACGACGAGATCCATCACCAGTCGGATGTCTCGGTCGTGGAGATCCGCGAGGAGCGCCTCCCAGTCTTCCATCGTCCCGAACTCGTCCATAATCGCACGGTAATCCGAGATGTCGTAGCCGTTGTCGGCGTTGGGCGACTCGTAGACGGGGTTGAGCCAGACGACGTCGACGCCGAGGTCGTCGAGGTACTCCACCTTTCGGCGGATGCCCGGGATGTCGCCGACGCCGTCGCCGTCGCTGTCGTTGAAGGATCTGGGATAGATCTGGTAGACGACCGCCTCCTTCCACCACCGTCGCGTCTCGCCGTTCGGGAGTGTCTCCACGTCGCCCGTTCCCTCGTCGGACTCCGTGACCCCCTCGTTTCTCGTCGTATCGGTCATACGCCCGCCACACGCCGACGGCAATTAGGTGTGGCTGGTTCGGTCTCCATCGGTAGGCGTCGCTGGTTCGGTCTCAGCCCCCGACGCCGATTCGGGAGCACTTTAGTAGACGGTGGTCCACGTCTCGCGTATGGCCGACCACGACGACCACGGACACGACGATCACGGACACGACGACAGCCACGGGAGCGAACTGGTGGACGTCCGCGTCACCTCGCCGATGCAGGCGTTCGGAATGAGCCGGGTCACGACGGGGCTTCTCGTCCTCGCCGTCGGCCTGGCCGTCGTCTTCGGCGTTCCGCTGTTCCTCGCGTAAAAACCGGATTCGCCCGCCGGTCTAATCGAGTTCCGCCGCGAGCACGTCCCGGAGCGACGCGATCGTTTCCGCGTCGACCGCGAGGTTCGTCCCGTCGACCGAGAGCGACAGCGTTCCGTCGGCCGTCGCCTCGCCCAGCGTCGTCACCGGTGCGACGCCGTCGAACGCGGCCGCGACCGCGGCCGGATCCGTGGTCTCGACGACCGCCCGTCCGGGCGTCTCCTCGAAGAGCGCCACGGCGTCGTCGACGGCGACGTCCGCGCCTGCTTCGGCCGTGACCATCTCCGCGAGCGCCACCGCGAGGCCGCCGCTGCTCACGTCGTGGACGGCGAGCGTCGAGTCGGCGTCCGCGACGTCCGCGAGCGTGGCGACGACGTTACCGGCGTCCTCGGGCAGCGTCGGGAACCGGTCGGAGCCGCCCACCTGTGCGAGCAGTTCCGAGCCGCCGAGCGCGTCGCTTCCCTCGCCGACGAGGAGGACCGTCCCCTCGCCGTCGAACGCGGCCGGCGGGGCGTCGTAGCCGTCCTTCGCGCCGACCATCGCGAGCGTCGGCGTCGGCGGGATCGGCCCCTCGACGGAGTCGTTGTACAGCGAGACGTTCCCGCCGACGACCGGCACCGAGAGGTCCCGGCACATATCGGCGAGACCGTCGACGATGGCCTTGAAGCCGCCGTAGACGTCGGGCTTCTCGGGGTTGCCGCCGTTCAGGCAGTCGACCGCGGCCAGCGGCGTCGCCCCCTTCGCGGCGAGGTTCGTCGCGTTCTCCAGAGCCACGGCGCGGGCCCCGTCGTAGGGCGCGCAGTCGGTCCAGGCGGGGACGGCCCCCGCGGAGATCGCGAGGCCCGTCCCGGCCTCGCGGACCGCGAGCACCGCGGCGTCGTCGCCGGGCAGCAGCGCGGTCCGCGCGCCGACCTCGTGGTCGTACTGGCGGTAGACCCACCGCTTCGAGGCCGTGTTGGGCGCGCTCACGACCGCCTCGAACGCGGACTCGACGTCGACGTCGGGGCGGTCGGGTTCCGGCTGCGTCGGTTCGACCGCGTCGAGGTCGTTCATCGGCGCGCCGTCCGCGAGGAACTCCGGCGGGACGTCGACGACGGTTTCACCGCTGAAGGTGCAGACGTAGTTCCCCTCGGTGACCTCGCCGATGACCGAGCAGCCGAGGTCGTATCGCTCTGCGATCTCGGCGACGGCGTCGACGTCCTCCGCCCGGACCTCGTAGCACATCCGTTCCTGCGACTCGGCGAGGACGATCTCCAGCGGGTTCATGTTCGGCTCGCGCTGGTGGACGCGGTCGAGTTCGATTCGCGCGCCGAAGCCGCCCTTCGCGACGAGTTCGGAGGACGCGCCGCCGAGGCCGGCCGCGCCCAGGTCGCGCGCGGACTGGATCAGGCCGGCGTCGATGAGGTCCTCGTTGGCCTCGATCAGCAGCTTCTCCGAGTAGGGGTCGCCGACCTGGACGGCCGGGCGGTCCTCCGTCTCGGCGTCCTCCGCGAGGTCCTCGCTGGCGAAGGACGCGCCGCCGAGACCGTCGCGGCCGGTCGCGTTCCCGACGAGCACGAGTTTGTTGCCCGCCTCCTGCGCTTCGGCGGTGACGAGCCGTTCCTCGTCGAGGAGACCGACGCAGGCGACGTTCACGAGCGGGTTGCCCTCGTAATCGTCGTGGAACTCGACGCTGCCGCCCACGGTGGGAACGCCGATGGCGTTGCCGTAGTCAGCGATCCCCTCGACGACGCCGTCGAGGAGGTAGCGGGTGTGTTCGCGGTCGAAGCCGCCGAAGTAGAGGCTGTCCGCCAGCGCGATCGGGTACGCGCCCATCGACAGGGTGTCGCGGACGATACCGCCGACGCCGGTCGCCGCGCCGTCGTAGGGGTCGACGTACGAGGGGTGGTTGTGGCTCTCGATCCCCATCGTGACGTACGTCTCCGAATCGGACGTTCCGTCGTTGTCGGGGAGACGGACGACGGCGGCGTCGTCGCCGGGGCCGACGACGACCTGCTCGCCCTCCGAGGAGAACGCAGAGAGGAGGGGTCGCGACGAGCGGTACGCGCAGTGTTCGCTCCAGAGGTTCTCGAACAGCGCGGCTTCCGTCGGGGTGGGGTCACGCCCGAGTTCGGCCGTGACGAGTTCGCGATCAGAGTCCGGCAGGCTCATTCACTTCCCTGTTCAAGAAGGGCAGATTAATGCTTTTCTGTGTGCACGGACGTGTATTTTCCTCGCCCCGGTGCGCCGGGCGGGGGATCGTCGTTCGGCGTCGAGCCCTCCCGCGTCGAACCGACGACCGGATCGGGTCGCTTTTTTAATCTCGGCGACTATCTCCGGCCGTGCTATCGGTCGAGCTGCACGCGCACTCGTCGCTGTCGTACGACGGCCGCGACCCCGTCGAACTGCTGTTAGCGCAGGCGCAGGCGGTCGGGCTCGACGCGCTGGCGGTCACGGACCACGACGAGATCGACGCGAGCCTGGAGGCCGCGGAGCTGGCTCCCGAGTACGGCCTCGTCGGGATTCCCGCGATGGAGGTGACCTCCGCGGCGGGGCACATCCTCGCGTTCGGCATCGACGAACTCGTCCCCGCGGGCCTCTCCTACGACGAGACGCTCGACCGCATCCACGAGCAGGGCGGCGTCGCCGTCGTCCCGCACCCGTTTCAATCCTCGCGGCACGGCGTCGCCGCGCACATCAGCCGCGATCAACTCGCCGCCGCGGACGCCATCGAGGTGTACAACTCGCGGCTGTTCACCGGCTGGGCCAACCGGAAGGCCAAGCGCTTCGCGACCGCCCGCAAGCTGCCGATGACCGCCGGCAGCGACGCCCACATCGGCGAGATGGTCGGCCAGGCCGTCACCGAAGTGGGGACCGACGACCGCTCCGTCGAGGGGATCCTCGACGCCATCGTCGAAGGCAAAACGAGCGTCGTCGGCAGTCGAACGCCCTGGCGGATCTCCTTCAGACAGTTCGGCGGCGGCGTCAAGCGCCGGATCAAGCGCACCGTCTCGGACCTCGTGTGATGGCCCGCGACGGCGGACCCTCGGATCGGGAGACGGGAGACGAGGTCGGCTCGGAGACGAAGACCGGCGGGGCCGGGCCGGCGACGGAGGTCGACGGGGTCGATCCGGCCACCGTCCGGAACGCCATCGAAACGGGCGAACCGCTGCCCGGCACCGCCGGGTTCGCGGGCGTCGTCGACGGCCGACTCGTCCGCGACGTTCTCGGCCGTCGGCCGCTGTTCGTCGAGGCCGACGCCCCCTCGTCGTGGGCGTTCGACCCGCGGGCACTTTCGGACCCCGTGGCCGTCCCAGCGGGGGCGGTCACACCGCCAGCGACGGCTGTGACCGCCACGGACGACGCGGAGCGGACGTGGACGCTGCCCGATCCGCGGCCGAACGACGACGACCGCGAGGCCCTCCGCGCGGTCCGCGACGCGGTGCTCGATCGGACGCGAGCGGCTGCTTTGGGAAACGACCAGACTGTCGACTCCGACGACGTCGCCGTCGCCTTCTCCGGGGGTGTCGACTCCGCAGTCGTCGCCGCCGGAATCCCGAATGCGCCCTGCTACGTCGCCGGCTTCGAGGGCTGCCACGACGTCGCCGCCGCCCGCGACGCCGCCGAAGCGATGGATCGGGACCTCCGCGTCGTCGAACTCACGCACGACGACGTCCGGGAGACGGTCCCGGAACTCGTCGCCTCGATCGGTCGAACGAACCCGATGGACCTCTCGATCGCGCTCCCGCTCTATCTCGTCGGCGAGCGTGCCGCCGCCGACGGCTTCGACCGCCTCGCGCTCGGGCAGGGCGCGGACGAACTGTTCGGCGGCTACGCCAAGGTCGAGAAGGCACCGACCGATCCGCGCGTCGACGCCGACACCGTCCGCGGTGCGCGTCGGGAGACGCTGGCGACGATTCCCGGGCAGGCCGAGCGCGACGTCGTGGCCCTTCGCGCCGCGGGCGTCGAACCGCTCACGCCGCTGCTGCACGACGAGGTCGTCGCGGCGGCGCTGGAGCTTCCGGAACACCTGCTCGTGGACGACGGCCGGCGGAAGGTCGCACTCCGGGAGGCGGCCCGCGACGTGGTTCCCGAGTCGGTCCGGACCGCGGACAAAAAAGCCGTCCAGTACGGGACCTACGTCTCCCGCGAACTGGACCGACTGGCCCGGCGAGCGGGGTTCAAACGCCGGATGGACGACCACGTCGAGCGGTACGTCCGCGAACTCGTCGGCGACGGTCCCGTGCGGCCGCCCGACGACGAGACGGGCGGATCCGGCTCCGGCGACTAACCGTCCCCGGCGGCCTCTTCTGGGGACGCTTCGTCCTCCGCGGCCGCGATCGCCTCCAGCGAGAACTGCACCGTGTCGGGGTCGACGTCGCTGGCCCGGAGGTCCGACTCGTCGTACCACGCCCAGACCTCGGGATCGGCCTCGTCGTCGCCGTCGGGATCGATCTCGCGGGAGTCGACCCGGGCGTAGTAGATATGATCGATGTGCTGGTGGCCCACGCCCCCGTCGCCGTGGACGTTGATGTCGTAGAGCATCTGGTGTCGCGGCCGCGGGAGCGTGCGCCCCGCGGGGGCGTCTATTTCTCGGGTCCCGTCGAGCAGTTCGGCGTCGAGTCCGGTCTCCTCGCGGACCTCGCGCAGCCCGGCCTCGTGGGGGAGTTCGTCGCGGTCGACGTGACCGCCCGGCGGGATGCGGATCCCGAGCCGCTCGTGGCGGTGCAGGGCGACCGCCCCGCTCTCGACGATGTAGACCGTCGCGGTGAAGTGACGCGTCGTCTCCATACCCGCCGATGTTGCGGCGTACAAGTGGTTCTTACCCTTCGAGCTCGACGACGGCAGAAGCGTCGCGAGCACGGGCCACGGTGGACTGATCGACACAGATGACCTACGTACCGCGAGCGAACGCAGTGAGCGAGCGGGCCAAGGAACCCTCGAAGCGCGGCCCGCCGCGCTGAGAGGGTGACGCAGTGCTTTTGATCCAGCTTTTGCCAGGGCGGCGAAGCCGCCCGCAGCAAAAGGTGGGTGTGCACCGAAACCCTTACTCCCGGGCCACGGTTCTGCTCGGATATGAGCGAGACGTCCGTCGACGCCGAGGAGGTCGAACACGTCGCCGAACTGGCGCGGGTCGACCTCGCCGACGAGGAGGTCGATGCGTTCGCGACGCAGTTCGCCGAGATCCTCGAGTACTTCGAGGCCCTCGACGAGGTGCCGGAAGTCGAGAGCGACGCCGACCTGGTGAACGTGATGCGTCCCGACGAGGTCGAAGAGAGCCTCGACCAGGAGGAGGCGCTCGCGAACGCCGCAGAGACCGAGGACGGCTTCTTCAAGGGTCCGCGGGTGTCGTGATGAGCCTGAACGCGTTCATCACCGAGGAGGCGATCGAGGGCGACGACGATGGGGCACTCTCGGGGAAGACCGTCGCCGTCAAGGACAACATCAGCACCGAGGGCGTCCGGACGACCTGCGGCTCCGCGATGCTCGAATCGTACGTGCCGCCCTACGACGCGACGGTCGTCGAACGCCTGAAGGACGCGGGGGCGACCATCGTCGGCAAGGCCAATATGGACGAGTTCGGGATGGGCGGCACCACCGAGACGTCCGCCTACGGCCCGACGAAGAACCCCGTCGACGAAGCGCACGTCCCCGGCGGCTCCTCCGGCGGCTCCGCGGCCGCCGTCGCCGCCGGCGAGGCCGACCTCGCGCTCGGCTCCGACACGGGCGGCTCCGTCCGCAACCCGGCGGCGTTCTGCGGCGTCGTCGGCATCAAGCCGACCTACGGGCTCGTTTCCAGGTACGGCCTCGTCGCCTACGCCAACTCACTCGAACAGATCGGCCCGATCGCCCGGAGCGTCGAGGACGCCGCCGCCCTCCTCGACGTGATCTCGGGCCCCGACCCGAGAGATTCGACGACGCGGTTCGACCTCGACGACGAAGGGGACGGCGGGAGCGGCGACACGGCCGGCGACGCCGCCGCACACCCCGCGACGGACTCGAACTACGCCGCCGCGGCCGACGGCGACGTCGCCGGCACGACGATCGGCGTCGTCACCGACCTCCTCGACGGCGCGGACGACCGCGTCGTCGAGACGTTCGAGGCCGCCCTGGACGACCTCCGCGCGCAGGGCGCAGAGACCGTCGAGGTGTCGCTGGATTCGGTCGAACACGCCGTCCAGGCGTACTACGTCATCGCGATGTCGGAGGCCTCCTCGAACCTCGCGCGCTTCGACGGCGTGCGATATGGGACGTCCGGCGGCTACGAGGGCAACTGGAACGACGCGTTCGCCCGCGCCCGCGAGGAGGGCTTCGGCGAGGAGGTCAAGCGTCGGATCCTGCTCGGCACGTACGCCCTCTCGGCGGGGTATCACGACAAGTACTACAAAAAGGCCCAGGACGCCCGCGCGTGGGTGAAGCGGGACTTCGACGACGCCCTCGACGAGGCGGACGTGCTCGCGACGCCGACGATGCCCGTGCTCCCGCCGCGACTGGGGGAAAGCCTCGACGACCCGCTGCAGCTGTACCTGATGGACGCCAACACGGTCCCGGTGAACCTCGCGAACCTCCCGGCCATCTCGGTGCCCGCCGGCGAGGTCGAGGGCCTGCCGGTCGGCCTGCAACTGATCGGCCCGAAGTTCGGCGAGGAGGCCATCGTGCGGGCGGCCTCCGCCGTGGAAGCGTAACTACGGTCGGCGGCGGAAACGGGGCGTTTTCGACACCGCCGCCCGGATCGGAACGATTCTCCGGGACTTCGAGACCCGCTCCGGAGACCCCCGACGCCAGAGACGTGGGTTCGCCGGGGGTCGATGGATCGAATCTGGACGTCCCCTCAACGAGCCCAGTACTCGGGCGTCAAGAGGACCAACACGGGGATGATTTCGAGTCGACCGATCCACATCAGCACGAACATGAAGAGCTTGCTCGCGTTCGAGAACGCGAGGTAGCTCCCCATCGGCCCGACCGCGCCGAATCCGGGACCGACGTTCCCGAGCGTCGCTGCGATCGCCGACAGCACCTCCAGCACCGTGAGCGACAGCCCGCTCCGCGTCGCATCGAGGAAGACGATCCCCGCCGAGACGAAGAAGATGACCAGATACAGGAGCGTGAAGGCGTAGATCCCGCGGACCGCCCGCTCGTCGAGGGCGCGGCCCCCGAGGCGTACCGGGCGGACGGCGTCGGGATGGGCGGTGGTGAAGAGTTCGCGGCGGACGGACTTGAGGATCACGTACCACCGGACGATCTTGACCGCGCCGCCGGTCGATCCGGCCGACCCGCCGATGAACATCGCGAACAGGAGAAGGTACTGCGCGGTCGGCCCCCAGGCGTTGAAGTCCATGTTCGCGTACCCGGTCGTCGTGACGATGGAGGCCGCCTGGAACGCCGCGTAGCGCAGCGAGGGTTCGAGCTGGCCGACGATCTCCGCCCGGAACGTCTCCAGGTACGCGGCGTCGAAGGTTCCGCCGGCCGGAGCCGCGCTAACGAGCCCGCCGGCGAAGAGCACCGCCGTGATGACCGCGGTCAACGCCCCCAGCACGCCGACGTAGAACTTGAACTCGGAGTCGCGGACGAGCCGCTTCGGATCGCCGGTGAGGACGTGCCAGAACAGCGCGAAGTTCGTCCCGGCGGCGATCATAAACGGGATGATGATCCACTGGGCGGCGGCGCTGAACGCCTCGATGCTGCGGGCCTCCGGGGAGAACCCGCCGGTCGGCATCGTCGTCAGCCCGTGAGAGACGGCGTTGTAGAACGTCATCGCCCCGTCGATACCGGCGAGGTTGAGCGAGTAGAGCAAGGCGATCTCCAAGACGGTCAGGCCGAGGTACGCGCCCCACAGCGCCCGCGCGGTCTCCGCGATCCGCGGGGTGAGTTTCTCGATTCCGGGGCCGGGCGCTTCGGCGTCCATCAGCTGCGCGCCGCCGACGGAGAGTTCCGGGAGGATCGCGACCGCGAGGACGACGATCCCCATCCCGCCGAGCCACTGGGTGAGCTGTCGCCACAGCATAATCGCCCGGGTGTGGGACTCGAAGGAGATGTCGCCGAGCACGGTCGCCCCGGTCGTCGTGAAGCCGCTCATCGTCTCGAAGAGCGCGTTCGCGGGGTTCCGGAGCGTCGATTCCGGGTGGACGGGTTCGACGAGTATCGGGACGCCGTGGGCCTCGATCAGGTAGGGGATCGCGCCGACGACGGCGACGGCCAGCCACGTCACTGCCACCATCAGGAAGCCCTCGCGGGCCCGGAGGTCGGGGTCGGCGTCGAGCCGTTCGAGGCCGACCCCGAGGACGACGGTGAGGAGGATCGTCCCGACGAAGGGTGCGATCGTCTCCTCGTAGTAGAGCGCGACGAGGAGCGGGAAACACAGCGGGACGGCGAGGTACTTCAGCACCGATCCGACGAGGCTGAGACTCGCGCGGGTGTCGACGCGGACCGACATCGTCACAGTTTCGGCGCGATGTCGTCGACGACGTCGATGTCGCCGAAGACGACCACGTGGTCGCCGACCTCGACCACCGTGTCGCCGCGAGGGGTGACGAACTCCCGGTCCCGGGTGATCGCGCCGATCACGAGCCCGTCGGGGAGTTCCTGCATCGATTCCCGGATGGGACGGCCCGCGAGGATGCTCTCGGAGTCGACCTCGATTTCCAGCACCTCGGCCTTGTCGGACTCGATCAGCGCGATGTTCTCGGCCTCGCCGTCGCGGGTGAACCGCGAGATCTCCTCGGCGACGACGCTGCGGGGGCTCACGCCCACGTCGACGCCGACGGTCTCGAAGAGGTCGACGTAGTCGGCCGTGTCGATGATCGCGATGGTCCGCTCGACGCCCATCCGGGAGGCCAGAAGCGAGACGAGGAGGTTCTTCTCGTCGGAGTCCAGCGTCGAGACCACCACGTCCGCGTCGCCGACGTGCTCGCGTTCGAGGAACTCGATGTCCGTCGCGTCAGACTCCATCACGACCGACTTGGGGAGTCGCTCCGCGAGGTCGCGGGCGCGCTCCCCGTCGCGCTCGATGAGCCGGGGGCGGAAGCCGCGCTCTTCGAGCAGGCGCGCGACGTGGTAGCCGATCTCCGAGCCGCCGACGACGACGACCTCCTCGGCGGTCCCGGGCGACTCCTCGGGCGCGACCGAGCGGGCGAACTCCTGGACGCTCGTGGGCGAGCCGATGACGACGGCGCGGTCGCCCGGCTTGATCACCGTCTCCCCGCGGGCGATCTCCACGCAGCCGTTCCGCAGGATCGCGACGAACGTCAGCGAGTCGAAGCGGTCGGCCTCGGCGACGGTCTGGTTCGCGACGGGGCTGTCGTCGTCGACCTCGAACTCCGCCATCTGGACCTTCCCCCCCGCGAAGGGGTCGACGTCGCGCGCGGCGGGGAGGCCGATCATCCGGACGATCGACTTCGCGGCGAGCAGGTTCGTACAGACCATGAAGTCGACGCCGAAGGCGCGCTCGGAGCGCTCCCACGTCCTGAGGTACTCGGTGTTCTTCACCCGCGCGATCGTGAACGCGTCCGAGATCGCCTTCACCGTCGAGCAGACGACGATGTTCGTCTCGTCGTTGTCGGTCGAGGCGATCACCATATCCGTCTCCTCGATGCCGGCCTCTTCGAGCGTCGAGACGGACGTCCCGTCGCCGGTCACGCCGAGAACGTCGTAGGAGTAGTTCAGCTCCTCGACCCGCTCGCCGTCGCAGTCGACGACGATCACCTCGTGTGTGTCCGCGAGATCGGCCGCGATGCTCGATCCGACCTGCCCCGCGCCGACGATGACTACGCGCACGAGGGATCACCCGGATTCATTCTTTCAGAGTGTGCCCGACGCGGAGGTATTTCTCTTTCGGCATCGATCTCCGCTCTCGATCCGGGTATTCTACCGGCAGAGACGGCTCAGGACCGCCGTTCGACCGTGAGATCGACCGATCGCGGTTCGCCCTCCAGATCCGCGACGACCCGCTCGACGAGGCGCTCGGCCTCGCTCGTGATCGCGGGCTTGATCTTCTCTGCGACCCAGCCCAGCGAGACGAACCGCGGGAGGTCGATCCCGCGCTCGTTCGCCGAGCGGGGATCGTACGACACCTCGAAGGAGACACGAGAGGCCGCCTCGACGTCCTCCGGAGCGTCCTCGGGGACCTCCGCCAGCTCCTCGATCCGCCAGCGGCCGCTCGCGTCGAGGTTCTTCACGACCTCCCACTCGATCCGTTCGGGCGGGTCGACCGCGGTCACCTCCGATTCGACCGTGTAGGTGAGCTTCCACCAGGCGAACCGCATCGCGTAGCGCGTCCCCGCGCCGCCGTCGCCGCTGCGCCTGACGACGTCGCGGAGGTGCTTCGAGTACGCCGCGTACCGCGGGAAGTCGACGAGGAACTCGTAGGCCTCCCCGGCCGGGAGGTAGACCACCGTACTGACGACGAGTTCGTCCACGAGCATCGGTGGAGCGCGGGCGACGAAAGCGTTGTGGGCGGGACCGTAGACGGGTGGCGTCCGCCTCGATCCCGCTGTAACGGTCCCGGTCAAGCCGGCGCTCGTGAGGTACGAGCCGTGAGACCTGGCCTCACGGGAAGTGGGCGACCGGAACGTACTTGTTGAAGAACGATCATATCCGAACCGATGGTCGGGTCGACCCTTCGAGACATCAGCCGGCACGTCGACTGCCTCGCGGCGCCTGGCGGCCCCTACGCCGTCGTCTGCGGTCGAACCGGCTGCGAGCCCCACCCCGTCTCGGGACTTCGGTTCGACGACCGCGACACCGCCGCGGAGGCGGCGGAGGCCACCGCGGAGTACCGGGCGACGCTCAGACAGTACGACCCGCAAGTGCCGTTCTACGAGCCGCTGGTCCACGACATCGAGGACGGCCCCGGCGGCGTCTCCTCCGCGGCCGAGGCCGACGCTCGCCTGCGCTACCTCTCGTTCTGTCACGACGTCGCGGGCGCGACCTTCGAGGCCCTCTCCGATACGGGGCTTCGCGAGGTCGAGTCCGCGGCGATGGAGACGTACCTGACGCTCGCGGAGGTCGTCGACGACCGCGACGACTTCTGTCTCACGCTGCTGTGGAGCACGATGAGCGAACTCGCCTATCGCGCCTCGCGGCGACAACGGGTGACGGTCGTCGAGGACGCCGCCCGGTCGCTTCGCTGTCCGGACGCCCGGACGGCGATGCGTCCCGGGGAGGGGGTCCGCGCGACGATGTCGGAACTCGAACGCGTCGGCTTCGTCGACGGCGCGTCCGTCTCCGCCGGCGTCGACGACGACGTCTGGATCCTGACGTTCGGCGACTACGCGCTCGCGGAGCGGACGGGGCGGCTCCCGACGCTTCCGCTCTCGGTCGCGCTGGCGCGGCGGCTTCCGGACACGACGTTCCGGTTCGCGGCGGCGACGCCGCTCGGGGACCGCCGCTGGCGGCTTCGGGTCGAGATCGGCGACGGGCCGGGCGGTCTCGTCTCGGTCGACGCCACCGACGACGAACGGCTGTACGACACCGACTCCGAGTACTGACGGCGACCTCCCGACGGCGCGTTTCTTCGTTGCTCGGATCAAAACCGTGAGACTCACGGGAGTCGCTCGCTTTCCCGCGGGTATGTCCACCCGAGAGACCGATTCCGAGACCGCCGACGTCCTGGTCGGCGGCGGCGGCGTCGCCGGCCTGACGGCCGCGACGTTCACCGCCCGCGCCGGACTCGACACGACCGTCGTCGACACCGACGAGAGCATCCTCGCGCGGAACGCCCACCTGGAGAACGTCCCCGGATTCCCCGGCGGCGTCGACGCCAGACGGTTCCTCGACCTCCTCGTCGAACAGGCCGAGGAGAACGGCGTTCGGCGGCGAACGGGTCGGGTCACCGACGTCGAGCGGACGGATGAGGACGCCGACCCGTCGGACGGCGGCGAGTCCCACGGCGACGCCGACCCTTCGGACGGCGACGCCTTCGAGGTCAGTGCCGTCTCGGACGGCGGGGAGACGCGGACGTACCGCGCCGACGCCGTCGTCGCGGCGTCGTGGTCGGACGCCTCCTACCTGGACGGACTCGGCGTGGAGACCCGCGACGCCGGGTCGAAGACGTACGTCATCGTCGACGACCTCGGACGAACCGACGTCGAGGGGGTCTACGCCGCCGGTCGGTTGACCGAAAAGTACCACCAGGCGGTCGTCGCCGCGGGCCACGGCGCGGAGGTCGGCCTGACGGTCGTCCACGACTCCGAGACGCCCTACTACCACGACTGGGTGACGCCGGAGGGGTACTTCACCGACCGCGGGCGGGAGGTCCCGCCGGGCTGTGAGGAGATCGACGCCGCAGAGCGCGAGCGGCGCGACGCCGAGTCCCGCGACCGGATGCGCGAGGCGTTCGAGGGGCCGCACCCGGAACCGCAGCGGACTCACCCGAGCCTCGTCGACGACGAACTCGGCCGACTCGACGAGTAACGGGCGAATCGCCGCGCGCACGATCCCGATCTCGACCCGTATAGACACCCTCTCGGCCCGTATAGACACCTTCTCGATCCGTATAGACTCCCCCGATCAGCTCACGGTCCGACCGCTGTCCACCGGGTCGGCGGAACGGGGAGTTTTACACGCGTGCCGTCGAAGAGTCGACCGATGTTAGACGGGGTCAACGTCGCGCTCGGCGTCTCGGGCAGCATCGCGGCCGTGAAGGTGGTCGAACTCGCCCACGAGTTGCGACGGCAGGGCGCGGCGGTCCGCGGCGTGATGACCGAGAGCGCGCAGGGCATCGTTCACCCCTGGGCCGTCGAGTTCGCCACCGGGAACGACGTGGTGACGGAACTGACCGGGAGCGTCGAGCACGTCGAACTCTGCGGCCGCGAGGGATGGGCCGACGTGCTGCTGCTCGCGCCCGCGACGGCGAACACGGTCGGCAAGATCGCCGGCGCCGTCGACGACACGCCCGTGACGACGTGCGCGACGACCGCACTCGGCGCGGACCTGCCCGTCGTCGTCGCGCCCGCGATGCACGAGCCGATGTACGACCACCCGGGCGTGCTGGACGCCATCGAGCGCGTGGAGTCCTGGGGCGTCGACTTCGTCGACCCGCGGATCGAGGAGGGGAAGGCGAAGATCGCGACCGAGGCGGCGATCGTGACCGCCGTCGCCCGCGCGACCACGGAGCAGTCGCTCGCGGGGCGACGCGTCGTCGTCACCTCGGGGGCGACCGCGGAGTCGATCGACCCCGTGCGGATCATCACGAACCGCGCGTCCGGGAAGACCGGCCGCGCGGTCGCCCGCGCGTGCCGCGTCCGCGGGGCCGACGTCACCCTCGTCCACGACGGCGGCGACGTCCACTACGCCGAGACGGTGACCGTCGAATCCGCGGCGGAGATGCGCGAGGCCGTCCTCGACGCCGTCGGCGGTGATCGCGGCGGTGACGGATCCGACGAGGGCGACGCCCCCGCCGCCGACGCCCTCGTCTCGGCGGCGGCGATCTCCGATTACACCGTCGAACGCGCAGACGAGAAACTCCGCTCGGGGGAGTCGCGGACGCTCGATCTCGAACCGACCCCGAAGCTCATCGACGGCGTGCGCGAGGCGTACCCGGACCTTCCGATCGTTGGCTTCAAAGCCGAGACGTCGGGCGACGACGGCGAGATGATCGAGGCCGCGCGCGGGATCCTGACGCGGTCGGACCTCGCGTTCGTCGTCGCCAACGACGCCTCCGTGATGGGCGACGACGAGACGCGGACGCTGTTCGTCGACGCGGCCGAGTCGGTCGAGTTCGCGGGAACGAAGGCGGAACTCGGCGGCGAGATCGCGAACCGTCTCGCGACGACGCTCCGGGACTGACCGCGCCCGCGACGACCCTCGGGACTGATCACGTTCGCCGACGGATTCCGGACCGACGGCGTCCGCGACGACCCCGCCTCGCTCACTCCCGCGCGACCGCGTTCGCGTCCGCGATCACCTTGTACACGAAGCCGATCAGGCCGCCGAGGACGGCCACGAACCCGGCGAGGAAACAGACCGCCGCCAGCAGTTGCCCCACGAACCCGGCACCGCCCCCGCGGAGCGCCCACCCCGACGCGAACCACCCGCCGAGGAGCACCGCTACGTACCCGGCCAGCACGGCGAGATACAGGAGGAGCATCTCACGTCCGAGCGCGTATCCGAGCGCATCCCTCGCGGTAACGACTGTCATACCCTACTGCTTGCCGCGAGTCCGGAATCAATGTGTCGCCACGGGCGGTCACGTCGGCGACGTCGCTTCTCGGCCGTCGTTCGGCCCGCTCGCTCCCCCTTACATCACTCGCCCGGATCGTCCCGGTCGCCCTCGGAACCGCAGGAATCGAACGCGCTGTAGGGGTTCGTGTACTCGTTTCTGATGATCTCCTCTTCGACGATCTCGAAGCCGAGCGAGTTGAGCTCGCGGCCGATCCGGCTCAGGTCGTCGCTGTCGCGGCCGACGGCGGTGATGTGGACGTTCTCGTCGCCGGTCATGATCTCTCTGACGGAGAGGACGCCCTCGACGTCGAGCGCCCGCTCGGCGAGGCGTTCGCGCTCGGGGATCGGCGCGGTGCAGAAGATGATCGTGTAGAGCTGAAAGCCCATCTTCTCGTAGTCGACGTCGACGTGGGTCCCGCGGATGATCCCCTCGGATTCGAGCTTCGAGATCCGGTTTCTGACGGTGCTCGCCGAGACGCCCTTCGCCTCCGCGATGTCGCTGCTGGAGGTGTGCCTGGCGTCTCTCTGGAGCGCGTAGACGATGTAGCGATCGAGGTCGTCGAGGTCGACAGCGGCCATACACTGTGTGCAAATCGAACCATAAATAGGTGTTGTGCTCCTCGACGGGGGAATTTCCGAGGGCAGCCAGGGCCGAGCGTCCAAATCAGAAGAGGCGTCGCTGGACCGTCCGAGCGATCCGACCGCGCAGTTCGGACTCCTGTTCGTGGACGACGAGCACGGGGCGGTCGGTTCCGGTGAGGTACGCCGCGATGGCGTCGTTGGTCCGCTCCGACGCGCTGACGACGATCAGGTCCGCGGTTTCGAGGCCCCTCGCCGAACCCGCTCCCGACGCGGTCCCGAACGGCACGCAGCTCTCGACCGGCACCGAACAGAGCGCCGCGACCGCCGCGTGGTAATCTTCCAGCGTCTTCTCTTCGATGTCGGAGGCGTCCGGCCGGCCCGCGTAGGCGAGCGTGATCGATCCGCCGGCGGCGGCGGCGAGCGCGTCCGCGACGGCGATCTTCGTCGGGTCGTAGGGGCCCTCGTCAGAGAGGACGCCCACGACCTCGAACTCGCCCAGTCCGTTCGCGCCCGCGTTCAGGAGCGCCACGTCGCAGGGGGCGTGGCGGAGCACCCACTCCACGTCCGAGCCGAACAGGAGTCCGCGGAGTCCCGACGCGGGTGCGGCCTCCTCCATCAGGAGCACGTCCGCGTCCTCGTGGTCGGCGTAGTTGACGACCGCGTGGCGGACGTCGTGACAGACGATCGTCCCGCTGCTCACGGGTACCTCGAACTCGGCGTCGAGTTCGGACGTCTGCGCCTCGAACTGTACGTCCGCGGGCGACTCCGTCTCGGAGGCGTAGGTCAGCGACACCTGATCGGGGACCTGCTCGAACCGCGCGACGACGACCTCGCCGTCGTTCGCGCGGGCGACGTCGGCCGCGACGCGAACGAAGGCGCGCTCCTCGGCCTTCGTGACCTCGTGGTCCAGCGCGACCAGCACCCGGTAGTCGCGCTTGGACTCGTCGATCGTCTCCCGCGTCCGGTCGACGGCGTTGCGGCCGACCTGCCGGCGGACGGCGTCGACCGCCGCGCCCTCGCGGTCGACGCGGTCCCGGCCGTAGACCCCGAACCAGCCGATTCCGGCCGCGATCAGGACGACTGCTCCGACGAGCGGGACGGTCCCCATCTGCGTCAGCAACACGACTCCGCTGACGACGCCGAAGATCTGAATCCAGGGGTACAGCGGCGCGGTGAACGACGGCTCGTACGCCGCGCTCCCCTCGCGGAACGCCACGACGGCGAGGTTTATGAGGACGAACACGAGGATCTGGAACGCGCTCGCGAGCTTTGCGATCTCCAGTAAGGGGACGAACGCGATGAGGAGGAGTAGCACGACGCCGGTGAGCGTGATCGAGTTCGACGGCGTCCCGAAGCGGTCGCTGATCGACGCCATCAGGTCCGGGACGAGGTCGTCGCGAGCCATCGCGAAGGGGTACCGCGACGACGAGAGGATTCCCGCGTTCGCGGTGCTCACGAGCGCGAGGATCGCCGCCAGGACGACGGCCGCGACGCCGGCGGTCCCCAGCGTCGCCTCCGCGGCGACCGCGACGGGGGTGGCGCTGTCGGCGATGCTCGCGGGGTCGGCGACGCCGAGCATCACCGTGACGATGAGCGCGTAGAGGACCGTCGTGAACGCCAGCGATCCCAGGATGCCGATCGGGATGTTCCGGTCCGGATCGGAGACCTCCTCGGCGACGCTCGCGACCTTCGTGACGCCGGCGTAGGAGACGAACACGAGGCCGGTCGCCTCCAGCAGGCCGCCGATCCCGCCCCGGAGGAACGGCGTGTAGTTCGATCCCCGCAGAGCGGGGACGCCGCCGAGCACGAACCAGACGAGCGCGGCCAGCATCACGACGACGATGCCGACCTGCAACCGACCGGTCTGTTTCGCGCCCAGCAGGTTCACCACGACGAGGAGGGTCGCCAGCGCGAGCGCGACGGGCGTGGTGACGCTCGGGGGGACGTCGAAGAGAAGCAGCAGGTACGGTACGCCGCCGACGAGCGCGAGCGCGCCCTTGAACGAGAGCGCGAACCAGGTGCCGATGCCCGCGACGGTGCCGAGGAGCGGGCCCATCCCGCGCTCGATGAACAGGTAGGTCCCGCCCGCCTCGGGCATCGCGGTCGCCATCTCCGACTTCGAGAGCGCCGCCGGCAGCACGAGCACGCCGGCGACGACGTACGCGAGGATGACCGCCGGCCCGGCGATGTCGACCGCGAGCGCGGGCAGGATGAAGATGCCGCTGCCGACCATCGCGCCGACGCTGATCGCCAGCACCGCGTAGAGTCCGAGGTCGCGTTCGAGTTCCTTCGGCACGTCAGTTCACCACCGTCGGGACGAGGCCGTCCCCTCGCGCGGCGCGCTCCCGGAAGCGCGGGACCGCTTCCACTCCGCGTCGGGGGACTGTCCGTCCGGTGTCCGCCGGCGTTGGGACCAGCGAGGCGTCGCTCCGGCCGTCGTCAGCGGATGTGTGTCCTCTCATCGTGTCGTGTCACACGGGACGGCACTCGTGGCAGTCACGTACTCGTCGTAGCGGACAGAACCGGTTAAATATTGCGTGTAGCTGTTGATCCGTCCTCCAATCCTACATAATTTATCGATCCGTTGTAGATCTGGTGTCGAACCCGCCGGACTCGACTCGCCGTGAGGCCGACCGGCGCGCCCGCTACTCGCCGGTGAACGGATAAATCGGAGGAACGCGGACTACGGGATCAGAACAGTCCGAGGAGCGTCGCCGCGAGCACGACCAGCACGAGGAGCACGCTCGTGGCGATGCTCGCCCGGAGGCTCCCCGGACGGAGCGCGTCCTCGTCCCCGCCGACGAGCGCGGACAGCGGCCCACGGACCGCTCCGTACGGGTCGCCGGCCGCGGCCAGCGACCGTCTGGCGGCCTCGACGGCCAGCCGGTCGACGGCGGCGAAGAGGTCGGTGACGCCCCGCACCAGACCGCGCATCCCGTAGAACGTCGCCGGTTCGATCACGGCGTCGACGTCGATCCCGGGACCGATCTTCGACAGCGGCTTCTTGAGGACCGCGAAGCCGACGACGCCGAGCGCCGCCAGCGCGAAGCCCTCGCCCAGGTGACCGAGCGTGAAGGGGTGAGCGTCGGCGGTGCTTCCGGGCAGGAGCGCGAACAGCGCGTCGGGGTACAGGCCGAGCGCGACACACAGCGACGCGACGCCCAGCATCGCGACCCGCTGGCCGGTGACCGACCGCCTCAGGTTCCACGTCCCTTTGCCCTCCTTGAGGAACGCGTAGTAGCCGAACTTGATGAAGGACATGAACGTCCCCACGCCCGCGGCGAGCAGGATGTAGAAGATCCCGTCCAGGTGCTCCTTGTGCGCCGCCGCGGTGATCATCCCCTTGCTCACGAAGCCGTTGAAGCCGGGGAAGCCGCTGATCGACAGCGCCGCGACGGTGAAGGCGAGCGCGGTCACCGGGAGCGCCCGCCCCAGGCCGCCGAGGTACTTCAGGCTCTGCTCGTCCGTCCGCGCGATCACGACGCCCGCGGTCATGAAGAGCAGCGCCTTGTAGAGGATGTGGTTGAACACGTGCGCGAACGCGCCGGCGGTCGCGAGCGCCGTCCCGACGCCGACGCCCGCCACCATGTACCCGACCTGCGACTGGATGTGATAGGAGAGCAGCCGCCGCATATCGTTCTGTAAGAGCGCGTAGACGACGCCGACGAGCGCCATCGCCGCGCCCATATACGCGATCGCGAGGTTGCCCTCGGGGAAGGCGCGGGCGAGGCCGTAGACGCCGGTCTTCGTGGTGTACACCGAGAGGAAGACGCTCGCGGCGACGTGCGGCCGCGGGTACGTGTCGGGCAGCCAGGTGTGCAGGCCGACGAAGCCGACGTTGACGCCGATGCCGACGGCGGCGAGCGCGGCCGGAATCCCCGCGACGATGCCGTCGCTGGCGCTGAAGAGGAACGACCCCACCTCGGTGTAGTGCCAGACCACCGCGGCCATCAGCAGGCTCCCGCCGAGCCCGTGGTAGACGGCGTAGCGGAAGCCCGCGCGGACGGCCTCGCCGCCGTAGTCCCACACGAGGAGGGTCGAAGTGACGGCCATCAGCTCCCAGAAGAAGACCATCGTCAGCCAGTCGCCGGCGAAGACGGCGCCGACGCTCGTCCCGACGTAGCCGAGCGCGAAGGCGGTCTGTCGGTTCCCGGCGTCCGAAGAGTACGAGTACAGCACGGCGGCCGCGCCGATGAACCCGAAGATGACGCCCATCAGCTTCGAGAAGGCGTCGACGTTGAACAGGACGGCGTCGAAGCCGAGGAAGGTCGTAGAGAGGTACGTTCCCGCCGGCGCGAGGAGCGTCCAGACGGCGACGCCGCCCGTCGCGAGGACGCCCAGCGCGTGGCCGAGTTTCCGCGAGAGGAACGGCATCACGAGCGCGACGGCGAGGACGACGAACGCCGGCGGGACGGCCGTCGGCACGTCGGCGGTCGGGATCGACACCGACGGTTCGCTGGCGAGGATCGCGCCCGTCGCCAGCGCCGAGGAGAGGGCGGCGCTCATCAGAGCACCACCCCCGTGACCTCGAAGAGCACGCGCTCGATCAGCGCGAGGAAGACCATCCCGCGGGGTGCGATGCCGAGCGCGACGGCCCCGGCGGCGGCGGCGGTGATCGGCCCGAGCATGAACCACGTGCTCTCCTCGCCGAACCCGCGGCGCTCCCACCCGGCGGCCGGTGGCCCGCCGTGGTGGTGGTCGTGGTCGTCGTGCGTCTCGCCGGCGAGGTCCTCGTCGACGTCGTCGCCCTCGCGGGCGTCGCGGTCGGCTTCGTCGTCCGTCGAGTCCGCGCCGAGGTGATCGCTCGGGTGCCGATCGACCGCGTACTCGCCCTCGATCCGGGCTTCGATCTCGACCTGGCTCTCTTCCTCGGAGGGCTCGATATCCGGTTCGACCCGCCCGGCCGTGTCGACCGGGACGCCGGTGTCGGACTCCTCGGCGGTGTCGACGAACGCCTCGGGGTCGATTCCCTCCTCGACGGACTCGTCGGGCCGCCCCTCGCTCGCGACGTCGGGGTCGTCTGCCGTCTCGTCGGCGTCACTCGGACGCTCCCCGCCGTCGGCGCGGAGCCGAGTCCCGCCGATCGGGAACTCGACCAGCGGCTTGGCGTCGGAGTCCTCGGGCGTCTGGAAGAACGCCTGGTAGACGATCGGCCAGAAGTAGCCGATGTTCAGGAGCCCCGAGGTGAGCAAGACGAGCGCGAAGATCGCGTTTCCGCCGTCGATACTCCCGATCAGGAGGTACCACTTGCTGACGAAGCCGGCCAGAAGCGGCAGCCCGGCCATCCCGAGACTGGCGACGCCGAAGGCGGCCATCGTGAGCGGCATCCGCTTTCCGATCCCGGCCATGTCGCTGATGTCGTCGGTGTGGGTCTCGACGTGGATCGCGCCCGCACAGAAGAACAGGGTGAGCTTCATGAAGGCGTGCGCCGGGATGTGGAGCAGCCCGCCGACGAGCGCCGCGGGCGAGAGCAGTCCCAGGCCGAGGACGATGTACGAGAGTTGACTGATCGTCGAGTACGCCAGCCGGCGCTTCAGGTTGTCCTGGCGCAGGGCGATGACGCTGGAGACGACGATAGTGACCGCCGCGACCGCGGCCAGCGGCAGGCCCACGCCCAACTGCTGGACCGTCTCGGGTCCGAACACGTCGAGGACGACGCGGGCGATCCCGAACACGCCGCTCTTGACGACCGCGACCGCGTGCAGCAGTCCCGAGACGGGCGTCGGCGCGACCATCGCGTCCGGCAGCCACGAGTGGACGGGGATGAGCGCGGCCTTCACGCCGAAGCCGCCCGCGAGCAGCGCGAACGCCGCGCGGGCGACCACTGGGTCGGCGGCCGCCAGGTCGGCGATGCCGCCGGGAGTGAACGCGACGGTGCCGGTCGTCCAGAAGACGAGGATCGTCCCCGCCAGCACCGCGACCCCGCCGCCGAAGGTGTACGTCAGGTACTTCCGACCCGCCGCCCGCGCCTCGTCGCTCTCGTCGTGGGCGACGAGCGGGTACGTCGCGACCGTCAGCAGTTCGTAGAAGACGTACAGCGCGACGAGGTTCGACGCGAACGCGACGCCGATCGCCGCGCCGACGCTGCCCGCGAAGGCGGCGAAGTATCTGGTCTGAGAGTGCTCGTCGAGCCCGCGCATGTAGCCGATGCTGTAGAAGCTCGTGACGAGCCAGAGCGTGCTCGCGAGCAGCGCGAAGATCATCCCGAGCGGGTCGGCGTGCAGCGTGAGGTCGACGCCGGGGACGAACGTCCCCAGTCGCGAGACGTGGACCGTCCCCGACAGCGCCGCGGGCACGAGGCTGGCGACGACGCCGAACGTCGCGAGCGCGGTGAGGATCGTGAAGCCCTCCCGAATGTCCGGTCTCCGGTGCGATGCGACGATCGTGAGAATGCCGAGAGCGGGGAGTAACACCGCCGCAAGCGGCCTGAGAGAGTCGATTTCGCTCATTCGAAGTACACCTCCAGAACCGGTTCGAAGACGGAAACGAGGTCGGTCGCGAACAGCCCCAAGACCACGGCACCGACCGCGGCGGCGACGACCACGAGTCGGGCCTCGATCGAGACTCCCGACTCCCCGGACGGTGCGGCCTCCGAGCCGCCGTCGGAGGCCAGTACGCCGTCGCTCGCGGCGTCAGCCGACGCGTCGGCGTCGGCGACCGCTCCGGACGCTGGCGCGTCCTGGAAGTACATCCGCTCGACGACGCGGGCGAAGTACGCGAGCGTGAGTAGCGTGCTCACGACGGCGACGCTCGCGACGCCCCAGCGGCCGCCCTCGACCGCGCCGAGGACGATGTGCCACTTGCCGGCGAAGCCGACCGCCGGCGGGACGCCAACCAGGGCGAACGCGAGAACCGCGAACGCGGCGCTCACAATCGGGGCGCGCTCGGCGACGCCGGCGAAGTCGTCGACGGTGCGGCCGCCCGCGACGCCCGCGAGCGCGCCGACGCCGACGAAGAGGCCGGCCTTCATGATCGCGTGGCCGACGAGGTGGATCAGCCCCCCCGTGACGGCCGTCGTGTTCGCGACGGCGAAGCCGGCGATCACCAGGCCGAACTGCGCGACCGAGGAGTACGCCAACATCCGTTTGAGGTCCGACTGCAACACGGCGAGGACCGATCCGACGACGACGCTGACCGACGCGAGGATCACGAGCGCGTCGAGCGCGAAGGGAACGGCGGCGTCGAAGGCGGGCGTGAACACGGCGTAGATCACGCGGAACAGCGCGTACGCCGCGGCCGTCGAGACGAGCGCGGAGATGTAGGCGGTGACGCTGTCGGGCGACTCCGCGTAGGCCCCGGGCTGCCAGGTGTGCAGCGGGAAGAGCGCGGCCTTCACCGCGAGGCCGACGACGAGGAGGCCGAAGCCGGTCAGCACCAGCGGCGAGTCGTAGCCGACCGAGGGGATCGTCGCCGCGAGGTCGGCCATGTTCAGCGTCCCCGTCGAGACGTAGAGGTAGCCGACGCCCAGCAGGTACAGCGACGCCCCGATCGTCCCGACGAGGAGGTACTTCAGGCTCGCCATCGCCGCGGCGGGCGAGCGGCCGGTCGCGACCAGCGCGTACGTCGCGAGCCCGGTGATCTCGATGAACACGTAGAGGTTGAACAGGTCGCCGGTCACGAAGACGCCCGAGATGCCGGCCGTGAGCAAAAGTAGGCCGCTGTAGAACCCGCTCGTGTGCGGCCCGGCCGCCCGGGCGTAGAGGACGACGGCGAGCGTCACGGCGGACACGAGGACGACGAGCGTCGCGGACACGCCGTCGGCGACGAGTTCGATCCCGAACGGCGGCGCGTAGTCGCCGACGGCGTAGGAGAACGCACCGGTGGCGAAGACCTGGCCGGCTACCGTCAGCGACAGTCCCAGGTGGACCAGCGCGGCCGCGGCGGCCGCGACCCACCCGCTGCGGTTCCACGCCTTCCCGACGGCGATCGGCGCGAGCGACAGGACGATCGGGACGACCACGAGCAGCGCGATGGCGTCAGTCATTCAGTTGCACCTCCCGGATCGCCTCCTCGTCGAGGGTCCCGTAGGCGTCGTAGATGCGGACGATCAGCGCGAGCGCGACCGCCGTCAGGCTGACGCCGACGACGATGGCCGTCAGGATGAGCACGTGCGGCAGCGGGCTCGCGTAGGGGCCGGAGCCGTGGCCGACCAGCGGCGGTGCCGCGCCGTCGACGTAGCCGCTGGTGACGAAGAAGAGGAAGATCCCGACCTGGAAGACGTTCAGCCCGATGACCTTCTTCACGAGGTTCGAACTGGCGGTGACGGCGTACAGGCCGATGCCGACGAGCGCGACGAACACGAGGTAGTTGTAGTGCGTCGAGAGGAGGTCGATCACGCGCGCTCACCCCCCGTCGCGGCGGCGTCGACCTCGGGCTCTCCGTTCGACTCCGCGTCGCCGCCGTCGTGTTCGGAGACGACCTCGAAGTCGCCCCGAGCGAGGCTGAAGAAGAGGCTGATCAGGACGCCGGAGACGACCGCGCCGATCCCGAGTTCGACGAGTTCGATGCCGTACTTCACGCCGTCGGACCCGAACCCGTACGCGGGGTACTCGAGGAACGCCCCGCCCGCGGCCAGCGCACCGAGGCCGACGAAGGCGAACGTCGCGCCGCCGACCGCGATCGTGATCCGCAGAAGCGGGCCTTCGAGCCACGCTCGGGTCGGTTCGATGCCGAACGCGAAGGCCAGAAGCAACACGGCGGCGGCGACGATGACGCCGCCCTGGAAGCCGCCACCCGCCGAATCCGCCCCGTGGAACATCACGAACAGTCCGAAGGTGAAGACGAACGGGACGACGATACGGACGGTCGTCATGATGATCGTACTCTCGACGTAGGTTCCGTTTGGTTCCGATTGACTCATACGTAGGCCTCCTGTCGAAGGACGAGAAGGACCGCGACCCCGGCGGCGATGACGACCGTCGCCTCGCCGAGGGTGTCGAATCCGCGGTAGGCGGCCAACACGGCGGTAACGACGTTCTCGACGCCGGTCTCCGGGTATGCGTTCTGCAGGTAGTACTCCGTGACCCGCGACGTCGCGACCGGCGAGTCGGCCGCCCCCACGGCCGGCAGGGACCGCACGGTCGCCAGGAGCGTCCCGACGAGCACGGCGACGACCGCGACCGACCGCCACTCGACCCGTTCGACGAGCCGCTGCCCGCCGGGCCGGACCGTCTTCGCGATGGTCACGAGGAAAAACACCGTCGTGATGCCGGCGCCGACGGCCGCCTCCGTCAGGGCGACGTCGGGCGCGGCGAGCAGGACCCACGCGACCGCGATCCCGAAGCTGAACGCGGCGAAGGCGATGATCGCGTTGAGGACGTCGCGGAGGAACGTCGCCGCCAGCGCGGCGAACACGGAGAACGTGAGCGCGGCGTAGAGCGCGACCGACTCCATCGTCACTCCTCCCCCTCCGTTGCTCGCGGTGCAGCGTCGTCTCTCGTCCACGGCGTGATGTCCTGATCGTACGCCGCGCGAGTGATCGCGTGGGCCGCCGTCGGGTTCGTCACGAACAGGAACAGCCCCAGAACGACGGTCTTCGCGACGGCGAGATCGGCGCCGAAGACGAGGGCGACGCCGCCGAGCGTCAGGATGATCCCGAGGGTGTCGCTCTTCGACGTCGCGTGCGCCCGGGTGTACAGGTCGGGGAGGCGGATGATCCCGACGACGGCGACGAGCCCGAAGAACGTCCCCGCGGCGACGAGTGCGATGACGAGCAGTTCGGTGACCGTCATCTAGATCACCCCCCCGCGCTCGACGGTGAACTTCGAGATCGCGATGCTCATGAGGAAGTTCAACATCCCGTAGACGAGCGCCACGTCGAGGAATCCGGGCTGGTCGAGCGCCGCGGCCAAAAGCGCGAGCACGACCACGGCGTTCGTCCCGATGGCGTTGACCGCGATGACGCGGTCCTGCATCGTCGGGCCGGCGACGATACGGTAGACCAACACGACCGCGAAGAGGACGAACGCGCCCGCGGCACCCAGAAGCACCGCGTCGACGAGTCCGGAGGCGACCATCACTCGGCACCCCCGTTCGAGTCGGCGTCCGAGTCGGTAACCGACTGACCGTCGGCCTCGGTGTCGTCGTCGACGCGAGCGATGCTCCCGCGCTCAGTCGGCGTCGGGATCCGCGCGCCGCCGCGGCCGTAGTACACGAAGCGAACTGCCCGTTCGAGGCCGCCGGCGGCGAGGTCGTCGCGGGCGTCACCGGTCAGGGTGTGGATCTTCAACCCGTCCCGGTCGACGTCGACCGTCAGGGTCCCCGGCGTGAGCGTGATGCTGTTCGCGAGCGTCGTCACGGGGAGGCCTCCCCAGACGGCGGCCCGGAACCGCCGCATCTCGGGATCGATCGGGAGGTCCGGATGGAGGATGATGTACGCGATCACGAGGTTCGCCTTCACGATCTCCCAGACGAGATACGGAACGAAGAGCCCCATCCGGAGCACTCGGAGCGTGCTCCGTTTCAGGGCCGGCGAAGTGACGAACGTGACGTTCGAGAAGACGACCGCCGAAAGCGCCGCCGTCAGCCCGCCGGTGGCGAGGTTGAACGTCGTCAGCGATCCCGCCACGAGCAGGTAGAACGCGAAACTGACGCCGAAGGTCGCGACCGCCTTCGAGATCGTCGCCCGCGAGACGAGGCGCGTTCGGGTGGTCTGCCGCTCGACCGGGGCCTCCTCGACGGCGAGGTCAGACCGCGTCAGTTCCACCTCGAACGGCCGGAGCATCGGGGCGCTCCCGCCGGGCTGAAACTCGGGGTCGACGACGACGCGGTCCAGGCCGACCTCCCGGGCGTACTCGACGAGTACGCTCGCGAAGTCGCCGGGGCTGAACAGGTATCGGTCGGCCCCGACGATCGCGGTCTCGATGTCGACCGGGAACGGCTCGTCCTCGTCGTAGTCCAGATCCTCCTCCGCCCAGACCCGCACGCGTTCGAGCAGGTCGTTCGCGGCGGTGGCATCGTCGCCGGAGTCGCCGTCGAGGGTCCGCCAGCGGGCGGGGTAGACGAAATGGACGGTCGCGTCCTCGCCCGCCTCCGCGCCGGATCT
Source organism: Halobellus limi (assembly GCF_004799685.1). Taxonomy (NCBI): domain Archaea; kingdom Methanobacteriati; phylum Methanobacteriota; class Halobacteria; order Halobacteriales; family Haloferacaceae; genus Halobellus; species Halobellus limi. Next base: position 2,478,444 of record NZ_CP031311.1, on the reverse strand, counting down.
CGCCTCCCGAAGCGCGTACGCGACGGTGTTCCGGACAGTCGAGGACTCGCCGACCGGCACGAGGATGCGAGAGCTGCCGTCCCCCATCAGCCACCACCCGCCTCGCTCGACGCCGACCGTTGCCCGTCGGACTCTCGGCTCATACGTTACTGTACCGTTACTAAGGGGGTCAAATACGTCTTCCGCTCTCCGGCTACGCTGTTCTCGAATCGACAGCCGTATTTTAAATATGGGTGCGGAACTGTCCGAATATTCGTGTCCTTTCGCCGAGAGTGCGGTGCGTTCCCCGACCGGAACCGACGGCCGACGGTCCGCATCGGCGAACGTACGAGAATAACACGATGAGTCGTGTTAGTCCTGGTCCATACGCGTTTATATCCTCACAGATCGTATAAAATACTATGAATATAATCCAATTGTTCAAAGACGAGAAGGCGGTCTCTCCGGTCATCGGCGTGATCCTGATGGTCGCGATCACGGTCATCCTCGCGGCCGTCATCGGCACGTTCGTGCTCAACCTCGGACAGGGACTCAACCAGAGCGCCCCGCAGGCGAGCTTCGGCTTCGATTACACCAACGACTCCGTCGACGTGACTCACGAGAGCGGTGACACGATCGACGCCGAGCGGTTGAACGTGACCTCGTCGGTCGAGTTGACGGAGACGACATCGTTCGCTGACTCCGTCGGTGCCGGCGACACCGCGACGTACGAAATCAGCGGAAACGACGAGTGGTCCGGGCAGACCGTCCGCGTCGTCTGGGAATCCCAGGACGGGTCCTCCTCGGCGACGCTGAGCCGCTCCACCGCCCCGACGATCAACTGATACTGGTTCGTCGACCCCGAGTCGCCTCTTTTCCGATCGGTCCGAACGTTTCCGCCGCTCCATTATGCGATCCGACGCCACACACCGTGTTGCGTCGTGTACCGGAGCGTACCGAACCGCCAGTTTTTATTTTCGACCCGGAGAACCCACGACATGGACCAACTGCGGCAGTCGCTCCTCGAGGCCCCGATCATCGAGAAAGGCGAGTACGAGTACTTCGTCCACCCGATCAGCGACGGCGTCCCGATGCTTCGGCCGGAACTCCTCCGCGAGATCGTCATCAAGATCATCCGGAAGGCCGAGATCGACGACGTCGACAAGATCGTCACGCCGGCGGCGATGGGGATCCACATCTCCACCGCCGTCTCGCTTATGACCGACATCCCGCTCGTCGTCATCCGCAAGCGCCAGTACGGCCTCGAGGGCGAACAGCCGCTGAGTCAACAGACCGGCTACTCCGAGAACGAGATGTACATCAACGACGTCGAACCGGGCGATCGTGTGCTCGTCCTCGACGACGTGCTCTCGACGGGCGGCACGATGCGCGCGGTGCTCGACGCGCTCGATCACATCGGCGCGGACATCGTCGACACCGTCGCCGTCATCAAGAAGGCCGGTCCCAACGAACTCGACGACAGCGGCCACCACGTCAAGACGCTGATCAACGTCCGCGTCGAGGACGGCGAGGTCGTCATCGTCGACGAACACGGCGACGACTGACCCCGGTCCCGTCGGGCGAACAGCCGTGAGAGACGTCGCAGTCCCGGAACCGCGCACTTCCAGGACCGGATACGGCCGAACCACATTTCGCGAACGGGGTGCGACCGACCGTGTGACGACCCGCACGCCGCGTCGGATCCGGACGATGTCTCCGGTTCGGACTCCCGGTTCAGAGCCTCGATTTCGGGTAATACGAGCGACATAACCTACGATTTTGCTGAGGTGATCGAAGGGTATTTGAACGGATAGTCGCACGTAGACGCTATGCCATCCGGTACCGATCCAGTCGCGGGGGGACCGACCGATCGGGCCGCTCGGTCCCGCCGGTCTTTTCTGTCGCTTCTCGGTCTCGGCGGTGCGGCGACGCTGGCGGGGTGCAACGCCCCCGGGGGCGGCGACGGAACTCCCGACGGCAGCGTCACCACCGGCGACGGTGCCCCCGAGCGCCCTCACTACGTCGAGGGCACGGCGACCGGGACGCAGACCCTGAACTTCCTCTCCGTCGACGACACCCCCTCCGCGAACCGCGTCGCGTTGGCGCTCGACGGCGCCTACGCGATCACGCCCGACCAGGAGATCTTCCCGCTGTGGGCGGACGTCTCGACCGACGAGGGGCGGGTCTACACCGTTGAACTGCGAGAGGGCCTGGAGTGGGGCGCGGGGTACGGAGGGATGACCGCCGAGGACTGGGTGTATATGATCACCGAGGTGTTCCAGGCAGACCCCAACTGGGCCGGCTTCCCGAACCCGGGCGACTGGCGGCGCGGCGGCGAACCGATCCCGGTCGAGAAGACCGGCACGCGCTCGTTCGAGATCCGCCTGCCGTCGGTCGATCCGGCGTTCCCGCTGCGGCCGATTATGTGGGGGGCGTTCTGTATGCCGAAGGGCCTCATCGAGCGGTACCGTCCGGACGGGGATCAGGAGGGACTCCAGCGGGACGAGGAGGTCCAGACCCTGGCGTACGCCGGGAATCTGGGACCCTACAGCTTCGAACGCTGGGACCGCGGGTCGGCGTTCGTCGCCGTCAGGAACGACGACTACTACCTCCGCGAAGCAGAGGACGTCCCCGAGGAGTGGCGGGAGGCCCCGTACTTCGACTCTTACACCTACCGGGTCGTCCCCGAGGAGAGCAGTCGGCTCTCCGCGCTCCGCTCGGGCGAACTCACCGCGACCGACGTCCCCGAGACCCGAGTCGAACAGCTCGAGGGGCTCGACGACGTCGACGTCAGGGTGTTCCCGCAGGCGTACATGACCTCGCTCGTCTACAACCAGCGCGCCAACGGATCCTTCTACGAGGCGCTTCGGAAGCCGGCCGTCCGCCGGGCGCTGGCGCACGCGGTCGACAAGCGCTCGATCGTCGAGGACGTCCTCCGGGGGTACGCGACGGTCGCGCACACCTTCCAGCCGACGTTCTCGAAGTGGTACGCTGACGACGAGGTGACCGAGTACGGGGTCGGCGACGCCTACAGCCACGAGCGGGCGCGGGAACTCCTCGCCGCGAACCTCGGATCGACGCCGTACCGCTACGACGGCGATCGGGTCGTCGACGAGGAAGGCGAGCAGGTCACGCTGGACCTGGTCTTCGCGCAGGGGTCCCAAGCGGTGGAGACGACCGCCCAGATCGTCGCCCGGGAGTACGACGCGATCGGCCTCGACGTCGAACTGTCCGGCAAGCAGTACGGGACGCTGGTCGAACAGCACCTCTACAACGGCTGGCAGGGCGACGGCGAACCGCCGTGGGAGGCCGGTCCGTACAACGGCGGTCCACGCGACGGCTCGGTGAGCCAGCGGCCGTGGGACCTCGTGCTCGGGATCACGTTCAACACCTACCCGCGGACGCCCTCCGCGATCCGGGGGTTCACCGTCGAGCGCGGCGGCATCAACTTCTACGGCTACGTCCCCGAGACGGACTTCGCCTCGCTGTTCGAGACGGCCACGGGGACCGTCGAGGCGGACGCGCGCCGGGAGACGTTCGAGGAGATCTTCGGCGCGCTCTCGGCGGAACAGCCGTTCAACTTCCTCAATATGGGCGTCGAGATCGTGGGCTACGACAGCGCCGTCGAGGGCCCCGAAGAGGTCTTCGGCCACACGTGGGACCGGAACACGTGGCGGCTGGATTCGACGTGAACTGACTCCGGGAGGAGATCCATCGGAGCGAACCACAGATGGGACTGAAACGATACACCGCGCGCCGGATCGCGTGGGCCGGCGTCGTCGCCGGCCTCATCCTGACGGTCACGTTCGTCCTCCTCGATCTCGCACCCGACTCGCAACTGGCGCGCGTGCAGTTTCGAGCCGCCGCGAGCGGGGGGAGCGCCGAGGCCGCCGCGGAGGCGTACGCCCGACGACGAGGGCTGGACGGACCGCTGTGGGCGCGCTATCTCGACTACCTCGCGAACCTCGCGACCGGCGACTGGGGGTGGTCGGACACCCGCTCTCAGCCCGTGACCGAGGCGATCCTGACGGCGCTCCCGTACTCGCTTATGTACACCGTCCCCGCGGTCCTCGCCTCGACGACGCTCGGGATCGCGATCGGCCTGTACTCGGCGTTCAACCAGTACACCAAGACCGACTACGCGGCCACGTTCGTCGCGTTCTTCGGGATCAGCGTCCCGAACTTCTGGTTCGGGATCGTCCTGCTCTTGGTCTTCGCGGTCCATCTCGGCTGGGTTCCCGTCCTCTTCGACGCGGAGTTGGCCCGGACGCGAACGTTTTCGCTCGCGAACGCCCGGCAACTGGCGCTCCCGGTGTTCGTCCTCGCGACGAGCGCGATCGCGGGGACGATGCGCTACGCCCGCGCCGAGGCGCTGGAGTACGTCCGCGCGGCGTTCGTCAAGACCGCGCGGGCGAAGGGCGCGAGCGAGTGGCGGATCCTCACGCGACACGTCCTCCGGCCGACGCTCGTCCCGCTGTCGACGATCCTCGTCGGCGACCTCCTCGGCGTGATCCTCTCGGCGTCCTACCTCGTGGAGGTCGTCTTCGGCATCCCCGGCCTCGGCCGACTCAGCCTCGAAGCCATCCGCCGCCAGGACACCGCCCTCGTGCTCGGAACGACGCTCCTTCCGGCGTTCGTCGCGGTGATCGGAAACCTCCTGCAGGACCTCGCGTACGCGGTCCTCGATCCGCGGATCGAGTACGGTGATCGCTGATGTGGGAGCGCGACGGTCTCGACGGCGGGCCCGACGACGGCGTCGAGGTCGACGAAGACGGCGACTCCGACGGTTCTGGCGGCGAACGGGTACGCTTCGGGGGCGACGACCCGGCACGGGACGAAGAGGGCGATGATTCGGAACGGGAACGCTTCGAGGACGTCGACTGGGACGCGATCGACGAGGCCGAGGGCGGTCTCACGCGAACGCGACTCGCCGCAGTCGTCGCAGCCGGCCTCTACGCGCTCGCGCTCGCGTACGACCTCGTCGTCGCCGGCGACGACCCGACGGTCGCGTTCGGCGTCGGCCTCCCGTGGCGCGCGACCGACGCCGCCGTCGTCTGGGACGTGACGGCCGTCGACTGGCTGTTCGTCGCGACGCTCCTCGCTCTCGGCCTCTCTCTCACACCGCTGGCGCGGAACCGGCGGCTGACCGCCCACTACTGGCGGCGCTTCCGACGGCACACGCCCGCCGTCCTGAGCCTCTGGTACCTGCTCGCGATCCTCCTCCTCGGCACGGCGGGCACGGCGTTCCTCGAACAGCCGACGCTCGACGTCGCCGCCGCGTACCAGCCGCCGGTCTTCCTGAGCGTCGACGCCTCGGTTCCCACCGAGTGCGTCGGCCCCGTCGTCGACGGTCGGTGTCGGGGCACCTGGGAGTACCCCCTCGGGACGACCGGAAACGGCCGGGGACTCCTGACGCTCGCGATCTACGGGATGCGCGTCAGTATGCAGGTCGGGCTGATCGCGACGCTGATCTCGGTCTCGATCGCGACGGCGGTGGGCACGACGGCCGCCTACGCCGGCGGGTGGGTCGACGAGGCCCTGATGCGCTACGTCGACGTCCAGCAGACGTTCCCGACGTTCTTCCTGTTTCTCTTCTTGGCCTACCTCTACGGCGGCAGCCTGTTCGCGCTGATCGTCATCTTCGGGGTGACCGGCTGGGGCGGCATCGCGCGGATCGTCCGCAGCGAGGCGCTCCAGCGACGGCAGGAGGGCTACGTCGAGGCCGCGCGCATCTCGGGGGCCTCGACGCTTTCGGTCGTCCGCCGGCACGTCGTCCCGAACGTGTCGAACTCGATCGTCACCGCGGCGACGCTGAACATCCCGTTTCTCGTCCTCTCGGAGGCGGCGCTGTCGTTCATCGGCCTCGGCGACGTGACGCTCCCCTCCTGGGGGCAGACCATCGCGGCGGGTCGCGGCGACCTCGGGACCGCGTGGTGGGTCTCGACGGTCCCCGGGCTGTTCCTCTTCGCGACGATCCTGGCGTTCAACTTCCTCGGCGACGCACTCAGAGACGCGCTCGACCCGCGACAGGAGGTGTGATTGATGGGAGACACCGATGAACCGGGCGCTGGGACCCCCGACGGGTCACCGGCCCCCGAAGACGCGAACGGGCCACCGGATTCCGAAAACGCTTCCGAGCCGCTTCTCAGCGTCGAGAACCTCCAGACGCGGTTCCACACCGACGCCGGAACGACCCGCGCCGTCGACGGCGTCTCCTTCGAGGTCGCCCGCGGCGAGACGGTCTGTCTCGTCGGCGAGTCCGGGAGCGGAAAGACCGTCGCGAGCGAGTCGATCACGCGGCTGATCCGGGAACCGCCCGGAGAGATCGCCGGCGGCACCGTGCGGTTCGACGGTATCGACCTCCTGTCGCTGTCGACGTCGGAACTCCGGGAGGTCCGCGGCGGGCGGATCGCCCACGTGTTCCAGCATCCGCAGGGGTCGCTCAACCCCGTCTACACCGTCGGCTGGCAACTGATCGAGGCGGTCCGACTGCACTCGGACCTCACGAAGGCCGAGGCGAGAGCCCGCGCAGTCGACCTGCTGGACCGGGTCGGGATGCCGAACCCCGCCGGTCGGCTCGACGACCACCCGCACGAGCTCTCCGGCGGTCAGCAGCAGCGGGTCGCGATCGCGATGGCGCTCGCGGGCGATCCCGACCTCATCATCGCCGACGAGCCGACGACGGCGCTCGACGTCACGATCCAGTCGCAGGTGCTCGGGCTCCTCGACGGGATTCGATCCGAACTCGGGGTGGCGGTTCTCCTCGTGACCCACGATCTCGGCGTCGTCGCCGAGGTGGCGGACCGCGTGGTCGTCCTCCGCGACGGCGACGCGGTCGAACGCGGCGACGTCTCGAAGATATTCGAGCGTCCCTCGCACCCGTACACGCGACGGCTCCTCGATTCGGTTCCCGGCTGGGACCGCACCGGGACGACCGACCGGGAGGGCGAGGACGGATGACCGCCGAGACGCCGCTCCTCGACGTCCGCGACCTCGCGAAACACTACCCCGTCACCGAGGGGGTCTGGAACCGCGAGGTCGGCCGCGTGCGTGCGGTCGACGGGATCGACCTCACCGTCGGCCGCGGCGAGGCGGTGGGCCTCGTCGGCGAGTCGGGCTGCGGGAAGTCGACCGCGGCCCGCACGATGCTCCGGATCGAGGAGCCGACCGGGGGGACGGTCCGGTTCGACGGCGAGGACGTCACGGGCTACGACCGGGAGCGGCTGAAGCGCTTCCGCAGACGGGCGCAGTTGATCCTCCAGGACCCGGCGTCGAGCTTCGACCCGCGACGGTCGATCGGCCAGTCGGTCGCCGAACCGCTCGACGTCCACGGGATGACCGATCGGGACCGACGCCGCCGGCTCGTCGAGGGGACGCTCGAACGCGTCGGTCTCTCGCCCGACGCCGCCGACCGGTACCCACACGAACTCTCCGGCGGGGAGAAACAGCGGGCGGCCCTGGCCCGCGCGCTGATCGTCGATCCCGACCTGCTGGTCGCCGACGAACCGGTCTCCGCGCTGGATACGCCCACCCAGGCCGACGTGCTCGACCTCCTGGACGGCCTCCGGGCCGAACTCGGTCTCGGTGTGCTCCTCATCAGCCACGACCTGCGCGTGGTCCGGGATGTCTGCGACCGCGTCGCGGTGATGTACCTCGGCGAGGTCGTCGAATCGGGTCCCGTCGACGCGGTGTTCGACGACCCGCAGCATCCCTACACGCGGGCCCTCCTGGCCTCGGTTCCGGTCCCCGATCCGACGGTCTCGCGGCCGTCTGTCGACTTGGTCGGCGACGTCCCCGACGCAGCGGATCCGCCGTCCGGCTGTCGGTTCCACACGCGGTGTCCCGCGGTCGTCCAGCCGGCGTCGTACGATTTCGACGAGGACGTCTGGCGGCGGATCCACCGGCTCCGAACGCGGCTCTCCGGCGACGACTCGGCCGTCGACGTCGACGCGGTTCGAGCGCGCGTCGCGGCCGGCGTCGGGGACGATGCGGACAGCCCCCCGAACGAGGAACGTTCGGACGCCGTTCCCGACGAGGCCGTTCGAGCTGCGCTTCGGCGGGAGTTCGGGCTTCCGGACCGCCTCTCCGACCCCGAGGCGGACGCGGTACTGGACCGCGCGCTCGCTCGGCTCGCGTCGGGAGAGTGCGAGGCGGCCGCGTCGTTGCTGGCGTCGGAGTTCGGGACCGTCTGCGAGCGCTCGACGCCGACGAAGCGGTCGATCTCGGCCGAGCACGAGGCGGCCTGTCACCTCCTCGACGACGGCCACGGATCGGACGACGGCCACGGATCGGCGTGACTCGCGCGAACGTCGAGCAGCGAAGTAGCAGAGAGGTTGATGAGCTTCGAGAGCGTAACTGCGGCGATATGCCGACCGTCCACACCAACGGCGTCGAGACGTACTACGAGCGACGGGGCGAGGGGCCGCCGGTCGTGTTCGTCCACGGCGCTATCGTCGACCACGGGCAGTGGCTCCCCCAACTGGAGGCCCTGAGCGACGCGTACACGACCGTCGCCTACGACGTTCGCGGCCACGGTCGCACCGGCGGTTCGGCGGTCGGTCGGTACTCGCTCGAGCTGTTCGTCGAGGACCTCGACGCGCTCCTCACGGCTCTGGAACTCGATCGGCCCGTTCTGTGCGGGCTCTCGCTGGGGGGCTGCATCGCGCAGTTGTACGCGGCGACGTACCCCGATCGGATCTCCGGACTCGTGCTCGCCGACACGTTCACGTCCGGCGACTGGCGGTGGCCCGAACGCCTCCAGTGGGCCGTGTTGCGGGTCACGGTTCCGCTGACACGACTCGTCGGCTACCAGCGGGTCGAGAGGGCGATGGTGTGGTTTCAGGAACGCCTCCGCGGGAAGGAAGCCAGCGGTGACTACGCGAAGATCGAGCAACTCCGCGAGCGCGGCCCACGGATGTCGACCGACGAGTTCGCGAAGGTCATTCGGACGCTCCTCGACGTCCCGCACACGACGTTCGACCTTCCGAGCGTCGCGGTTCCGACGCTCATCATCTACGGCGAACACGAGATGGGCTTCGTCAAGCGACACGCGGCGAAGATGGCCGCCGCCGTCCCGACCGCGACAGTCGTGGAGGTCCCCGGCGGCGCGCACGTGTCCAACCTCGACGAACCGGACTTCGTCACGGCGGAACTGCGACGCTTCCTCTCGGATCGGGTGACGGCGACCGTTGAAACCGAGTGAGCGACGTGGGGGAGGACAGGGCGCCGTGACGACCGGCGGCCGACCCCCGCCGCTCTCACTCGATCAGGAACCGCGGCTCGGCGATCCGCTCGGAGCGGCACTCCGGACAGCGCGACGGGTCGTTCAGCGGGTCGTCGAACCCGTCGAACCCGCACGCACGGCACTCGGGCGGGGCGACCAGGAACCGCTCGTCGGAGTCGTCGCTCTCGACCGTCTGTGAGACGTGCTCGACGTGTCTGTAGACCGTGGATTTCGGGACGCCGATCGCCGTCGACAGCTCCGCGGCGTCGTGCGGCTCCGTCCGAAGCGCGTCCGCGATCCGCTGTCGGGTCGTCGCCTCCTCGCCCGGTTCGGACATACTCGTAGCAGCGGGGTCGACACGTATATACTGTCGGCTCAGCCGCGCCGTGCGGTCACGTCCGAACCACTCCGATCGGCGTGCTCCCCGGAATATAGTAGCGTTTGCCAGTCTTCACTCACTCGATCGCACGCTTTCGTGCGATCGAATGAGCAATCGGTTGCAAACGCTACTACACTCCCGCCGCCGTGTCCCCTGTGAGAATCGGTACCGCACCGCCCACCCTCCACCGCCGTCGGCACGTTTTGACCACACCTTGGGAAACACACTTGACACTCCGCCCAGAGTGTACAGGTATGAAGGCTGTCGTCCTCGCAGGCGGGTACGCGACGCGTATGTGGCCAATCACCAAAGACCGGCCGAAGATGTTTCTCCCGGTCGGCGACGGCACGGTCATCGACATCATCTTCGAGGACCTCGAGGCCGACGACCGGATCGACGAGGTGTTCGTGAGCACCAACGAGCGCTTCGCCGGCGACTTCGAGGAGTTCCTCGCGGACGCTCCCTACGAGAAACCGACGGTGTCGGTCGAAGAGACCGTCGAAGAGAACGAGAAGTTCGGTGTCGTCGGCGCGCTCGCCCAACTCATCGAGCGCGAGGGCGTCGAGGACGACCTCGTGGTCATCGCCGGCGACAACCTGCTCTCCTTCGACGTCTCGGAGTTCGTCGACTTCTTCGAGTCGAGTGGCACCCCGTGTCTCGCCGCCTACGACGTGGGTTCGAGAGAGCGCGCGAAGTCCTACGGCCTCGTCCAGCTGGAGGGCGACCGCGTGGTCGACTTCCAGGAGAAGCCCGACGACCCCCAGAGCACGCTCGTCTCGATCGCCTGCTACGCGTTCCCCGCCGAGACGCTCCCGGACTTCGAGACATATCTCGAAGACGGAAACAACCCCGACGAGCCCGGCTGGTTCATGAAGTGGCTCCAGGACCGCGGCACGGTCAAGGCGTTCACCTTCGACGGCGCGTGGTTCGACATCGGGACGCCCGAGAGCTACCTCGAGGCGGTCTCGTGGCACCTCGGCGGGGAGACGTACGTCCACGACGACGCGGCGGTCGAGAACTCCGAACTGGGAGCGAACGTCCACGTGATGGCCGGCGCCTCGGTGACGGACTCCCGCCTCGAGCGATCGATCGTCTTCTCCGACGCCACGATCCGCGATGCGGACCTCCGCGACACCATCGTCGATACGGACACCCACATCGAGAATCTCGACCTCTCGAACGCGCTCATCGGCGCGCACTCCCATCTCGAATAACGCGGCGGTACCGCGCCGCGACTCGGCCGAACGCTCCCTCCCGCTCCCGTCGGTTCCCTACTCCCGCTCGCCGTCGGGCACCGTGTACTCGCCGAAGTCGTCGACCGTTCCCAGCGGGGGCGCACCGAACATCACCCACGTCTGCGCGGCGTCGTCGCTCTCGTTGCGGACGCTCCGGGCAGGCTCCGGACTGATTCGGACGACTCCGCCCGGCGCGACATCGTAGCTCTCCCCGGCGATCTCGACGACGCCGCCGTCGAGGGCCACGTACACCTCCTCCTGTCGTTCGTGGGCGTGCGGAGTCGTCGCCTCTCCCGGTTCGAGCGTCACCGTGTTCACGCGCATCTCGGTGCAGCCCAGCGCGTCGGTGAGTTTCCGGTGGCGGTTCCCGGATTCGGGGAACCGTTCGGCCTCGATCGTCTCGGGGTCGACGACGCTGAAGTCGGTTTCCATACCGCCACTTCGACAGAGACCGGTATAGTCGGCCGGGTTGGGTACCTAACGTATTCATTTCTCGACGCGGCCGCCCGTCACTTCCCGACAGGGGATCCGTCACTCTCCGAGGCGAGCGTCCGTCACGCGGATGTGCCCGCGGGACCCCTCCCAGACCGCCTCGTACTCCAGTTCGATCGGACGTTCCATATGCGGCCCGTCGGTGACGAGCGTCTCGAACTCGCCGCCCTCGCCCAGTACGTGCACGCCGTACTCCTCGTTGAGCGCGAGCAACTCGTCGAGCGCGCGGGCGTCGAGCGTCCGTCCCAGCCACGACTCGTCGAGGCCGCGCGCGGCCACCTGGACGATCCGGATCTCGAAGCCGGCGTCGAGCATCTCCTCGGCCAACTCCCGTGGGTCGCGCCGCCACAGCGGCGCGAAGAGGTCGATCCCCAGTCGGTCGCACATCCCGCGGATCCGCGAGGTCTGGAACTCGCTCTCGACGGCCCCCGCGGTGACGCCGGCGACGCCGCCGTCGAGTTCCGCGTCGAGTTCGGAGAGCGCGGCTTCGAGCGGTTCCAACTCCCTGTCGCCCTGCGCGCCCGCGTCGTCGACGTCGGCGGCGTTGAGGTCACCCGGTTCCACCTCGACGAGATCGATCCCGATGCTCTCGGCCGCGAGGCCGGCCAGCCGCGTCTCGGGGACGTGGTACATGTACGAGTCCTCACCCGGGTGGACCGTCAGGAGGTGCGAGACGTTCAGGCCCTCTTCGAGCGCCCGGTAGAGCGCCCACGAGGAGTCCTTGCCGCCGGAGAAGAGGCTCACCCAGGAACCGGAGTCAGTCATTGCCAGCGCTTGGGTTCCGGCGTACAAACGGCCACCGGTTCAGGCATCATCCCCGAACGCGTCGCGGCCGGGTTCCGCGCCGGCTACGTCGTCTCCGGCGGACCTTTCGGCGTTCGGGCTTTCGCTATCCGTCTTCTGGGTGTCCGTCTCGTCCGTCCGATCTCCGCCGCTGACTTCCGCTTCTCTCGTCGCGGCGATCCGCTCGATGGCGTCGACCAGCCGGAACACCGCGAGGACGAGCAGCCAGGCGATGTAGACCCCGGCGGCGATACCGACGAGGACGAACCACAGGAGGATCTGCCCGGCGATCACCAGACTGTACGCGAGCGTCACGAGCAGCACGACGGCAACGGCGATCTTCACGCGATTCGACGGCGATGGAGGGAGTTCGGCGGGCACGATTTCCGGTTTCGCCCACGGCGCACGTAAGTGCTTCCGTGCCTGCGGCTGTCGACGGCGACGCCGGTCGTCCGGTCGCAGGCTTTTTTCGCCGTACGTCGTCCCACGTCCTGGTAGGAGCGATCGCCTCGGCCGTACCCGCCCGCTATTCGTCCGCTTCCTCGTCGTCGGCCGTATGGTCCATCTCGGGGACCTCCGATTCGAGCCACTCGCGGAACCACTTCACGCGCGTGAGCCGCTTGTGCGCGATGCTCTCTGCGGCGTCGGAGTTCACTCGCTCCGTGGCGTCGTGACCGCGTTCGAGGACGCGTTCGACCATCTCGGCGGCGTCCATGTGCGTCCGGGCCTCATAGCCCATCCGGAGCAGCATCAGCGCCGTGCCGTTCGCGCCGACCTTGTCGAGGATGTCGGCCTCGATGAGGCTCTGCGTCTCCAGTGAGACGTCCGAGAGCGGGCCCTGGTAGGAGTGGTCGGCGACGACCTGGCAGACCTGCTCGACGAACGACTGCGGGAAGTCGCCGTGGGCTTCGAGGTACTCGCGCGCGACGCGTGCGCCCTCCTCGGCGTGGACCTCCTGGTCGGCCTCCAGTTTCGAGATGTCGTGAAAGAGCGCGGCGACGCGGACGACGTCGACGTCGGCGCCCTCGCGCTCGGCGATCCGGGTCGCGATGTCGACGACGTTCAGGATGTGGTTGAAGCGGTACTCGGCGCTGTGCCAGGGGTACCACCGCATCCGGCCGCCGTGGTCTTCGCTCTCGACGCTCGCGGCGAGGTAGTCGCGGACGAACCGCTTCATCTCCTCGAAGGCCTCGCCGTCGACCGTCGATTCCTTGATTTCAACGCCCACGGAACCACCTCCGTTTCGGAACAGTGGGGGGCCCCACGACGTCCGTATTCGCGTTCGGGTTCATTACCCGATAGAATGGCTCTTCGGTTCTTAGGCGTTACGACGAGGCGAGCGGGCCGCCGTCCCCGGATCGGGGCCTGAAACTCTCGTTCGGACGGTGCTGACCGCGTGACCGTCTCCGGGAGCTGTCACTCCGGCCGTCGGCCGTCGCGGCCGCCCTGGACGGTGGCCGTCTCTGTCACCAGACAGTTGCCGTCGCTGCCGCCCGGCCTCCTCACTCCCGCCGGGAAACGAAGAGCGCGACCGTCGTCAACGCGCCGAGGGAGACGAGGACGTCGAAGCCCAGCAGCCGACTTCGGAGCGTCTCCTCCTCGGATCCGTCGACGAACGTTCCGAGCACGCCGCCGAGGAACCGTCGCGTCGAATCGACGACCGACTCCGCGGAGTCCCCGCTCTCTTCTGGGGTTGCGGTCTGGCTGGTCGCCACCGATTCGTCTTCGTCCGACGCCGATGAGCCGCCCCCGCTGGCACTGTCCGCTCTCTGTCCTCCACCACCGGCGATGCCCGGGGTCGCTGTCGTCGTGGGTGTCAGTTCGACCCTCGATGGGACGAGGGCACGGACCACGCCGTCGACGAGGAACTCGTCCACGGCGGCGACGACCTCGACGGCGGAGGCCACCGTGAACCGGTCGCCGACCCGCTGTGCGTCGAAGTCGACCTCGGCCGACCATCGTCCCTGCGCCTCGACGACGACCCGCGTCGTCTTCAGGAACCTGGGGTCCGTGCCGTTCACAGAGCGGATTCGGAGTTCGAGTTCGGTCCCCGGCGCGACGTTCGTCGTCCCCGCGATCGACTGGTTCGTCGCGTTCGCGACGACGACCGGGTCGTCCGCGGTCGCGATCGCGGCCTCGACGAGTTCGTAGTCGCTCGTGAGCGTCCGCTCCTCGGCGTCGAGACCGTCGTACGTTCCGTTTTCGGCGGCCACGAACGAGACCGAGAGCGAGTCGCCGGCGCGGAGGCCGGCCTCGTCACCGCTCTCGTAGGCGATCACGTAGGTGTCGTTGGCCGGGTCGGCGACGACCTCGGCGTCGCTCTCGTCCAGTCCGTATCGAGCGCCGTCGTCGTTCGACGACGCCGTCCGCTGGGTGACGTTGAGCGCGTACAGCGCGTCGGCGTCGGTCCCGGCGAGCGCGAAGAACGTCTCGGTCGCCGTTCCGGAGCGGCGAGCGAACTCGCCTCCGAGTCCCGGGAGGATCAGACGGTGGATCACGACGTCCCCGGCCGCGATCGTCGTGGCCCTCGTGAGCCGGCCGCTCTCGACCGCTTCCGAAACGTCGCCGCGGGTCGAGAGCGCGGACCCGGCCGGCGCGACCCAGTTGGTGAGACCCCTCGGTGCGGCCGCGCCGACGAGGAGGGTCCCACGCTGCTCCGCAGTGCCGTTCGGGTCCGGACCGGAGCGGACGGCGAGGTCGTACTCTCCCGGGTCGATCGACGCCGTCAGGGCGTGCTCGTCGTCGATATCCGCCGAGACGACGGCGTCGCCGGAGTCGTCGCCCCCGTCGGCGACACCGACTCCGAACACCGCGCCACCGTCGGACGGGAGCGTGGTCGCCCCGACCGCGGCCGCGGTGTTGAACCGCACGCGGACGGTCCCGTCGCCGTTCCCGTCGTCGACCGTCACGTTGGCTCGGAAGCCGTCTTCGGGGCTCCCGATCGTCAGAGTCGCGGTGTCAGCGTACCGCAGATCGACCACGAACTCGACGACGTCGCCGGCGTGCTCCTCGACGGTCGGGGAGCCGAACGACGCGGTTCGCTCTCCGGCGTCGACCACGCGTATTCGGGCCGATTCGTTCGTGGAACCGGTTCCGGCGTCGGTCACGGCGACCGTGTAGTTCCCCGGCCCCGCCGCCGAGACGGTCGCCGGCGCGAAGTCGAACGTCGCGCCCCCGTTGCCGCCGAGCGTGAGGTTCGTTCGCTCGATCACGTCGCCGTCGTCGACCGAATGTAGAGCGACTTCGACGACTCGACCCGCGGCGTTCGCGCTGATTTCCCCCTCGACGGCGTCGGCCGTGGTGACGTTTCGATCGTCGACTCCGACGCTCACCGCCAGCTCTCGGAGCGTGACGCCGAGTTCTCGATCCATCGACCCGTCTTCGAGGTGCGTCTCGATCTCGTACTCCCCGCTCCAGTTCCGGGCCGCCGTGTCGAAGGCGAACACCTGACTTCCGGCCCCGGTGCGTCCGGAGAAGACGAACGTTCCGTCGCCGTCTTCGACCTCGAACGCCTGGTCGGTATCGGCGGAGCCGTCCGTGGCGACGAACGCCAGAACCGACCCTTCGTACGCGTTCACACTCCCCTCGTCCTCGCTGACGGTCGCGCTCGCCACGGTCACGTCCACCGAACCGGGTTCGATCGTCTCGGTGTCGATCGAGTCGTTCACCGCGTCGATTCCGACTGTCACGCTCGATCGCGGATCGACCGGCGTCTCCGAACTCAACACGACCTGCCCGTCGGTCGATCCGTCCGCGTCGAGCGTGTAGCGGTCGGTCACGTCGACCCCGCCGACGGTCACGGTGATGTTGTCCGCGAGCGTCAGCGCTCCGGCTTCCCCGCCGGCCTTCGAGACGTCCTCACTGAACGGAATCTCGACGACGCTCTCGGTGTGAGACAGACTCGTTCCTGAAAGATCGTCGATGGAAAACTCTGTTATCGGTCCGAGTGTGAGTGGATCCGGGTCTTCGTCAACAATCGCAGATGTAACTAATCTGGTATTGGTGCTGGTGTCAAAATAGTCCGAGGTGATTGAATCTCCATCAGTTATTTGTAAAACTCCTATACTATCGGTAGTACTTATTCCAATATTTCCTGAGAAGTCTGAATCTGTTGTATGTGTTAGAAGTATTGTTTCACCTACCGTATAGTCAATAGCATCGTTTGATGCTGGTGGGTTTTTGAAATAAATTGTCACAGTACCATTGTCATTCCTACTGGTTTTCTCTATTTCATTATTTCCACCATCAGAATCTTGATATTCAATGTCCTCCTTAGTTACTTTATTATCTGAATTTTGGTCAGCGACACTTGCTTTAGTAGTATATTTGATTGAAGTGCCTGGTCTTTGACCTAGTCCTAGTGATTGTGATTCAGTATCTGATTCGATGTTGACGACGTACTCTTCAGTCGTCGATAGATCGGCGTCGTCGACGGTGACCGTGACGGTGTCACCGTCGGAGTAGCTCGCCGCGTCGAAGCTAATGCTGCCCTGGTCGGCGGTGGCCGCTGTGGAAAACGCGCCTGCTCCACCGAGAACGCTGAGAATCAGAATCGTTACGAGAGAAACCGCACGAACACGGGTCGTATCTCCTGTCATACATTGATCGGCAAAAATCCCCAGCAGGCGAGCCCGCACCACGTGTTCGACTGCCGATCGCCGCGGGCTCCGTGCGGCGTCGGTGATCGAACGTCCCCATCGACGTAACGCAGTTTACAGTGTATGATAACTGTCCGGTAGCTCGGTCGTCGACATACGTGACATCGAATCCGCCTTCGTCTGTTGATTTTCAACCAAATCAACCGAGTGAAATTTCGTATAAGTATCCTCGTCTTATATTCTCACATATGATATTCGTGTCTCATCGTAGTCCACGCCCCCGCTCTCCGGTCGGTGTCCTCGCGGAGGGGCCAGCGGTCGGGGCCGGCGAATCGGGGGGCTGGGCGAGAGAGTTCTCTCCGCGTGTCGCTGCTTGCGCGACGTCCGTTCAGCACCAGACGATGCGAGCCGGGTGCGCGCGGCTGGAGATTCGACTCGGGGACTACAAACGGAAAGTGGATAGTCCCGGGCGGATTCGAACCGCCGTCATGGGCTCCAAAGGCCCATATGATTGGCCACTACACCACGGGACTGCACACGCTACTCGCAGCGCAGTCTTTGAAAACCCATCGGGTTACGACGGCTGAATCGACGCCGGTCCGCTATTCGGCGGTCGAATCGTCGAGAACCGTCTCGCTACGGTCCCCGTGACGCTCCGTCGCGACCCGGGATTCGACGGAGAACCCGCCACAGTTCGGGCAGACGTGGTACTGAACGTCGTACGTGGACTCACAGCCCAGGCACACGTACGGCCTCGATCGTTCCGTGGCCTCCGCCGGCTCTCGGGGTCCCAATCCCGCGAGCGCGAGGAGGCGATCGATCGCCGCTGTCCCATCCATACGCGCACCTACTGGGGGAACGACTTGAAGATGTGGGCTTCGGCTCCGCGAGCGGCATCAGTCGGCGTGCTGCTCTTCGGTCTCGACGCTCTCGGTGGGGACGTCGAGGTGACAGCACGCGTCGGTCTCTGGGTCGAAACAGTCCGGGCACTCCGAGCTCCGATCGATGATCGTGTCGAGCCGCTCGGCGACCAGGTCGTCGATGACCGGTTCGAGTTCGCGCGCCTCCGCGCGGAACTCCGCGACCGACAGCACGTTCGAGAGGAACCGTTCGATGATGCAGTACGTCTGCAGGGCGTCGCGGGCGCGGACGATACCCTCGTCGGTGAGAGTGACGCCCTTGTACTTCTCGTGCTCTGCGAGCCCCCGCGATTCGAGCTTTCCGATCATCTCGTTCGCGCTCGCGGGACTCACTTCCAGACGATCCGCGAGCGCCCCGGTCGAGGCGGGCCCGTTCTCCATCTGCTGGAGGAGGTAGATCGCTTTCACGTACTGGTCGGCGGTGTTCATTTCCGTCCTCCGTGGTGCGTCGTGTGTCGTCTCATTGGCGGTCGTTCATAATTTTCGTGACCTCCTCGACGCCCTCGGCTTCCTCCTCGCGGATGTCGACTAGGGTGTCGATGAGGCGGTCGCGATCGATGCCGAACGTGGCCTCCGAGGCCCGGAGCGCACCGATGAGATCGTCGTAGAACTTGTACGCCGTCTCCTCGTTGCACAGTTGATCGTAGAGGATGTCGTCGAAGTCCTCCGGTTCGGTTCCGCCGTACTGCGCCTGGACGAGCGCTTCGATCTCGTCGAACGGGATGCTCTCGGCGTCGAGTTCGTCGACGAGCGCCTCGAGTCGCTCCCGGTGCTCGGCCGACTCGGACGCGGCGTGCTCTAAGAGCGACTCGATCTCGGGGTCGAGCTTCGGCGCGTCGTCGAGGGACTGGTAGTGGTGGTACGATCGGGCCTCGACCACCTCCTCGAGGACGATCCCGATCTGGAGGAGGCGCGCGAGCTGGTGATCGGAGGTGACCTGGTGACCCACGCTCACGGGCGTCCCTCCCGGTTCACGAGCGATACGCGGTTCATACAGTAGCGGTGGATAGTGACGGACTTAAGCGGTTCCCCTCGCGGGACGAAACGAGAATCCGAGGGCTCGTCGCCCCGGGTGAGGCGACCGATGTCGCCGACGTGGGTGTGAGGGCTGCCCGCGAGCGACGAGTGTGCCAGCCGACGCCGAGCGACGAGTGTGCCGGCCGATCCCGAGCGAGGTGGGTTTACTGGCCGATCCCGAGCGACGAGAGTTCGATGCCCGGCAGGACCGACGCCTTCGGAAACCGTTTTGCCGCCCCGGCGGCGAGTTGTGGTATGCTGTACGACGCGGCCGACGACCCCGCAGGCCTGACGCCGACGGAACTCCGCGAGGCGTACGAAGCACAGCTCAGAGCCGTCGTGACCGATCGCGGCGTCGAGGAGGTGGCCGACGATACCGGCGTCGACGCCGATGTCCTCGAAGCGCTCGTCGAGGGAGCGGTACCACAGTTGCGCGTCGCGGACGCGGCGTCGATTCTCGCCCTCGACGGGAGCCGGCCCGACGCGGAGTCGATCGTCCTGGAACTGCGCGATCACCTCCTGATGGCGATGACCACCGGCGTCGTCGACGTCGACACGATCGCCTCGAACGTCGACCTGGACCTCTCCGGTCAGGAGATCCAGCAGGCGCTGGAGGGCCGGACGGCGATGACGCTCGGACAGCTCGCGGCGATCCAGCGGTATCTCGCCGAACGGAACGACCGCTGATGTCCCGGGTCGTCATCGTCGGCTGCGGCTACGTCGGCCTCGAACTCGGCCGACGGCTCCGTGAGGCCGGCCACGACGTGACGGGCGTCCGCCGCTCCGACGAGGGACTGGACGCCGTCGCGGCGGCCGGGCTCGACGCTCAGCGCGCCGACGCCACCGATCCGGGGACCCTCTCCGCGCTCCCGGACGCCGACTGGGTCGTCTTCGCGGCCAGTTCGGGTGGGCGCGGCGCCGACGCCGCCCGCCGGGTCTACGTCGAGGGCCTCCGGAACGTCATCGAGGCGTACGGGGGACGCTCGTCGCCGCCGGATCGGCTCGTCTACACCTCCTCGACGGGCGTCTACGGCGACCACGACGGCGACTTCGTCGACGAGGAGACCCCGGTCGATCCCGCGACCGAGAAGACCCGCGTGCTCGCCGAGGCCGAGCGAGTCGCTCGCGAGGAGGCCGCAGCCGTCGGCATCGACGGCACGGTCGCGCGCTTCGCGGGGCTGTACGGCCCCGACCGCTACCGGCTCGACCGCTACCTGGAGGGACCCGTGACCGGAGGCTATCTGAATATGGTCCACCGCGACGACGCCGCCGGCGCGGTCGCCTTCCTCCTCGAAGCGGACCACGCGCGCGACGATGTCGTGCTCGTCGTCGACGACGAACCGGTCGACAAGTGGGCGTTCGCCGACTGGCTGGCGGACGAGTGCGGGGTCCCGTCCCCGCCGAAACGGACGATCGAGGAGCGGCTGTCGGACCCGGACCTCTCGGCGGCGGCGCGCCGTCGGATCGAGACGAGCAAGCGCTGTTCGAACGACCGCCTGCGGTCGCTCGGCTACGAGTTCGCGTATCCGACGTACCGCGAGGGATACCGGGCGGCGATCGACGCGTACCGCTCGGGCGCGGACGCGGCGTCGCTCTGACGGAGGCATTGTTGTCACTCGGCCGAAACGACGAGGGAATCTTCTTGGGTGTGCATCCTGAGGCGGAACGTATGGGCAGCGCGCGCTCCGGAGTGGCACAGAGCCTCCCCCCGGAGCTACTCGACCGCCTCCGATCGCTCGTGATGGCGTATCCTGCCGTCGCGGCCACGATCGTCGTCGCGCTCCTCGCGACGGCGATCGGGCTGTACGTCCTCCGTCGGTTCGAGCGGCCGATGGGGACCCGGTTTCTGGAGAACCTGAAGGAACTCGACGAGGTCGCGGTGCTGCTTCATCCGAACCCCGATCCGGACGCGATGGCGACCGGAATCGGGGTCGCGAGCCTCGCCCGGCAGGTCGGCACCGACGCGACGGTCCAGTACGCCGGTCAGGTCCGCCACCAGGAGAACCGCGCCTTCCAGACGGTGCTGGAACTCGACATCGAGCAGATCGATCACGTCAGCGACGTCGCCGCCGAGCACGTCGTCCTCGTCGATCACAACCGTCCACGGGGGTTCGCGGGCTCCGACAGCGTGCTCCCCTTCGCGGTCGTCGACCACCACCCGGGGGACGGCACGGGCGAGACGTTCACCGACGTCCGGACGGACTACGGCGCGGCCTCGAGCATCGTCGCCGAGTACTTCGAGAACGTGGGCGCAAAGCCCGTCCCGTCGGCCAAACACGCCAGCGAGGTCGACGCGCCCTACACCGTCCCGTCGACGGTCGCGACGGGGCTCCTGTACGGCATCCTGACCGACACGAAGCGCCTGACCGCGGGCTGTTCGGCAGCCGACTTCGACGCGGCGGGCTTCCTGTATCCCGGCGTCGACGAGGACCAGCTGGACCGGATCGCGAACCCCGCGGTGTCCAGAGAGGTCCTCGAACTGAAGGCGCGGGCGATCGCCGGCCGCGACGTCCGCGGCCCCTTCGCCGTCAGCGACGTCGGCCGCGTCTCGAACGTCGACGCCATCCCCCAGGCGGCGGACGAACTCGTCCAACTCGAGGGCGTCACCGCGGTCGTCGTCCTCGGCGAGCGCAACGGCGTCGTCCACCTCTCGGGCCGGTCCCGTGACGATCGGGTGCATATGGGCCGGACCCTCGATTCGGCCGTCTCAGACGTTCAGGACGGCTCAGCGGGCGGACACGCGCGGATGGGCGGCGGCCAACTCTCCCTGCACGACGGGGCGATCCGGACCGAGTTCGGGGAGTCGATCTCCCGCGAGGACCTCTCCGATCGCCTCTTCGAGTCGATGTCCGGCGAGGTGTGAACCGACGGGGAGAGGACCCCCGACTCGCCGCCCTCTCGACCCGCCGTCACCTCGACCCGCCGTTCCCCGATCCGACGCCCGTTTATCCGCTCGGGGCGTACCTCCGATATGGCGACGAGCGAGGGGACCTGGGGGTACCGGGACCGATTCGGCGACGCGTTCGCGCGCACCTACTTCCGCCGGTTCGGTCCGGGGGTCGCATCGAGCGTCGGTCTCGGGACGTACTTGGGTGAGCCGACCGACGCGGTCGACGCGCGCTACCGCGAGTCGATCGCTGAGGCGCTCTCGGCGGGCGTCAACGTCGTCGACACGGCGATCAACTACCGTCACCAGCGGAGCGAGCGCGTCGTCGGCGAGGCGCTCGACGCCGCGGACGTCGCCCGCGAGGAGGTCGTCGTAGCCACGAAGGGAGGGTTCGTCCCGTTCGACGGCTCGCGCCCCGACGATCCGGCCGCGTACGTCCGCGCGGAGTTCGTCGACCCCGGGCTCGTCGACCCGAGCGACCTCGCCCGCGGGAGCCACGCCATCGCTCCCGACTTCCTGGAGGCGATGCTCGACCGATCGTTGTCGAACCTGGGGGTCGACACGGTCGACTGCTACTACGTCCACAACCCCGAGACGCAACTGCAGGTCCGCGACCGCGAGTCCGTCTACGACGCGCTCGAATCGGCCTTCGAGCGGCTCGAACGTCGGCGCGCGGCCGGTGACATCGGCGGCTACGGCGTCGCGACCTGGGAGGCGTTCCGCGTCCCCCGATCCCACGACGCGTACCTCTCGCTGCCCGAAGTCGTCGCTCGCGCCGACTCAGCCGCCGAGTCGGTCGGCGTCGACGACGCCGGACTCTCGGCCGTCCAGTTGCCGTTCAACGTCGCGATGGCGGACGCGTTCACCGTCGCGGCGCACCGACACCCCGAAGCCGATCGCGACGTCAGCGCCCTCGAATACGCGCAGGCGGTCGGACTCGACGTCGTCGCGAGCGCGACGCTCGCACAGGGCGACCTCGCGACGTCGATTCCCGCGGGGGTCGACGCGGAGTTGGCGGGCGAGACCCCCGCACAGCGGGCGATCAACTTCGCGCGCAGCGCGCCGGGCGTCACGACCGCGCTCGTCGGCACAAGTTCGCCCGCACACGTTCCGGAAAACGTCGCCGCCGGGACGTTCGAACCGCTGGGCGCGCGGGCCTTCGACGCCGTGTTCCAGTGACGAGCGGCCTCCTCACGGGAGGGCCGCCCGCGACTACCGGAGCTCCTTCCACTCGCGCTCGCAGTCGGCGCACCGCCGAACCGTGTACACCTCGTCCGGATCGTTTTCGGTGTTCAGCGTCTCTCCGCACTCGGCGCAGTTCAGTCGTCCGTACGTGTCCTTCTCCAACTCCCCGTCCCGTAGCCCCTTCCGCGTCGACTTCATAATCACGTCGCCCTTGGACCTGCAGGGTATAAGGACTGTTGTAGGTCCGGCCCGGATCGCAACAGTTGAAGCCGCCGGCGGTCAACTCCGCCCGTGTCTCGGGGACGGCTCTTCGGTACGCTCTGTTCGATGATCTTCTTGGTGAACCTCGGGAGAGTCGTCTTCGCGCCGCTGCTCCAGGAGTTCATCGCGGTGTTTCAGATCGGTGAGGGGACCGCGGGACTCATCGCGACGCTCGCGTGGCTGGGGAGCGCGCTGCTCCGCGTCCCGACCGGCTGGCTTCTCACCCGGGTCGCGCGCCACCGCGTGATCCTGGTGACCGGCGCGCTCCTCACGGGCGCGGCGGCGTTCATCGCGAGCGCGACGTCCGTCGCGATGGTCGCCGTCGGCGCGCTGTGTATGGGACTCGCCTCCGGGAGCTACTTCGTCGCGGCCAACCCCTTCGTCAGCGAACTCTACCCCGATCGCGTCGGCTGGGCGCTGGGGATCCACGGGATGACGAGCCAGCTCGCGGCCGTCGCGGCCGCGCCGCTCGTCACGCTCGTCCTCACCCTGTTCGTCGACTGGCGGATCGTGTTCGTCTGCATCGCCGTCGCGACCGCGCTCGTCACGGTCACGCTGTTCTTCACCGCCCGCTCTACGGACCTCCCCGACGCCGGTTCCGCCGACCGGGACCTGATCGGGGCGATCCGCACCGAGTGGCGGGTCGTGTTACTGGCCGTCGTCGTCGTGGGCGCGACGGGGTTCGTCTGGCAGGGGCTGTTCAACTTCTACGAGCTGTATATGCGCACGAAGGGGCTCTCCGATACGGCCTCGAAGAACCTCCTCACCGTGATCTTCGCCGCCGGGGTGCCGGCGTTCTTCGTATCGGGCCGGCTGGCGGACACCCTCCCCCGCGTGCCGTACATCCTGACGATCATCGGGTCGTTCACGGTCTGCGTCCTCGCGGTGACGGTGACTTCCGGTCTCGTCGCGCTGATCGTGCTGACGGCTCTGATCGGGTACGTCCTCCACAGCCTGTTCCCGGCGATCGACACGTACCTGCTGGATACGCTCCCCGACGGAACCAGAGCGAGCGCCTACGCGTGGTACTCCGGCGGGATGATGGTCCTCCAGGCCAGCGGCTCCTCGGCCGTCGGCGCGCTGCGGGAGGCCGGCCTCGCCTACGACCTCATCTTCACGCAGTTGGCACTCGGACTGGCGGTCGTCGTCGTGGGGCTCCTCGCCCTCCAGCGGAGCGGGCGCCTGCCGCAGTCGGCGACGCGCGAGTGACCGCGATTCGACTGTCGGCCGTCACGTGTGGCGAACAGTCGGCACAGCGCCGGCGACGACCTCCCCGAACCGCCGTCGGCGTTTCCCCGCGTCGGCGTGCCGAGCAACCGCGGCCCGACGCGGGATGGCTCCTACGTCACGGGGACGCTGGCCGCTCCATCGTATATAAAAGTGCGTGGCCGAACCGGACGCGATCGCTCCACGACGCCTCCCCGTCGTCCCGACCGCCGGAACCCCCGCGCTTTTGCTCGTCCCGTCCTGAGGGCAGTTCGATGGAGTACGTGCAAACGCGGGTAACGACGCTCCACGACCTCGCCGATCCCCTCCCGGCCGCGCCGACGGATCGCGCGGCGGTCGTCGTCCCGATGACGGAGCGCGAGTACGAGACCGACGCCGCGAACCGGATGTTGCGCGTCCTCGAAGGGCTCGACCCCGCGCGCGTCGTCGTCCCCCTGCGCGCCGCGACGGATCGGGTCGGCCCCGTTCGCGAGTGGCTCTCGGGGTTCGATCTCTCCTTGGACCTCCTGTGGTGTGACGGGCCGCGGGTCGCTTCGCTGCTCGCGGAGGCCGGCCTCGGCGGCGGTCGCGGCAAGGGACGGGACGTGTGGCTCGGACTCGGCCGCGCGACCGCCGAGGAGTTCGTCGTCGTCCACGACGCCGACACGACCACGTACGACGAGTCGTTCGTCCGCCGGCTGTTGTTCCCGCTGACTCGCGGGTACGACTTCGCGAAGGGGTACTACGCCCGCGTCGAGGACGACCACCTCTACGGTCGGCTCTTCCGACTCTTCTACGCCCCGCTCGTCCGCGCCCTCGTCGACGAACACCCCGAACCGTACCTCCGGTACCTCGACTCGTTCCGGTACGCGCTCGCCGGCGAGTTCGCCGCGACCGCCGAGATGGCGCGTCGGATCCGGACGCCGCGGAAGTGGGGGCTCGAAGTCGGGACGCTCGGCGACGCGTTCGACGTGGCCGGGTTCGAGGGGACGGCTCAGGTCGACCTCGGCACGTACGAACACGACCACCGAACCGTCGAGGGGTCCGCGGGGCTCTCCGACATGAGCCGGTCGGTCGGCGAGACGCTCCTGCGGAGCGTCGTCGAACGCGGCATCGACCCGGACTTCTCGACGCTCCCGAGGCGCTACCGCGAGGCGGCGAGCACACTCGTCGACCAGTACGCGCTCGACGCGGCGTTCAACGACTTCCGCTTCGACCGCGCCCACGAGCGGGCCCAGGTGTCACAGTACGCCGCCGCCGTCGAGGAGCCGACGGGCGCCGACGACCGCCTCCCGGCCTGGGCGGACGCCCCGCTCTCCGCGGAGGCGGTGAGTGAGGCGGCCGAAGCGGACGTCGAAGACGCGGTCGCCGGAGGAAACGCCGGCGTCGCGGCCGCCGACGCGACGGGGTTCGGAGAGTGACCTCGGAACTCCAGTCCGACGAACTGGCCGGCGTCGTCGACCTCTTCGGCGCGCTCACGCCCGCGGAACTCGAACGCGCGCTGGGCGAACTGGCGTTCAAACAGGGCTCCGACGTCGAGGCCGCCGCGCTCTCGGGCGCCGTCGACGACGCGGTGGCCTCGTACGCGCTGGTTCGCTACGAGCAGGGCGGCGAGACGCTCCTGATCCCGGGGCCGGCGGCGTTCCCGACGCTCCCGGAGAACGCGGAGGACCTGCCGCACATCCTCGACGTCCGGGAGCGGGACGTCGACCGCGAGGCCGCCGCACGGGCGGTCGCCGAACGGCTTCGGACCGAGGCGGCACGCGCCGTCACCGACGGGGACGAGGAATCGATGCGGCGACTGTTGGACGTCACGTACGACGTCGCCGTCTGGTCCGACGCGGTCGATGTCGACGACATCCGGGCGCGCCTCGACGACGAACTGGACGCGTAACCCACGCGGGGCGGACGCGTACCCTCCGGAGCGCCGGCCGCCCCGAATCCTTCACGAATCCTCAGCAGACAGTATAAGACGCCCGGGCTCCTACGTCCCTCCGAGTATGGATCTCTCGCGGGTGTCGGGACACGCGCCGGACGCGGTCGAAGGGGCGGGCCAGCAGGCCGCGGTCCTCGCGCCGATCCTCTATCGGGACGGTGAGGAGCACGTCCTGTTTACCAGGCGCGCGGACCACCTCGGCGAGCACCCCGGCCAGATGAGCTTCCCCGGCGGGTCGCGCGAGCCGGAGGACTCGGGTCTGCGCGCCACGGCACTCCGTGAAGCCGACGAGGAGATCGGTCTCCGAGCCTCCGAAACGAGCGTCGTCGGACGGCTCGACGACATCCGGACAGTCACCGACTACTCCGTTCGACCGTTCGTCGCCGAGGTGCCGGACCGCTCGTACGACCCCGACGAGCGCGAGGTCGCCGAGGTCGTCGCGCTCTCGGTCGCGGAGCTGACCGACTTGGGGAACTACGAGTCCGAACGGCGCGAACACCCCACCTACGGCTCGCGTCGCATCCACTTCTTCCACGTCGGCGACTACACCGTCTGGGGCGCGACCGGCGTGATGCTGCTGCAACTGCTCGAACTGACGACCGACTGGACGGTGCCCGAAGAGCCGGACCGCGTCGTCGGCCCCGACGCGGAACTGCCGGTCTGATTATGGGAGGTCGGCGGTCGCCGATCCGAGGGGGCTACGGTAGGGACCGATCCGAGGGGGCTACGGTAGGGACCGATCCAGGAAATCGGCGGTGGTTCCGGTTCGAGAGGCCGACGGCGGCGGGTCCGACGCCGGTCGCGTCCCTCACGCCTCGGCGTCGCCGCCGCGCTTGGGGACCTCTACCTGCAGCGTTCCCGACTCGGTGACAGTCGCGGAGGCGCTCTCCGGATCGACGGCGACGCCCTCCGGAAGCGGCGCCGCGCCGTCCAGAGAGAGTCCGCGTCCGGGAAAGCGCATCTCGAAGCCCTCGTGGAAGGTGCGGAACCGATCGACCGTGACGCGCACCTCGCGGTCGACGAAGCGCACCTGCACGTCCTTTCGACGGACGCCGGGCGCGTCGAAGACGACGAGGTACGCCTCGTCGCTTTCGAGGAGGTCGTACGGCAGCGGCGTCCGTTCCTGCACCCGAGCGACGCCGCGCCCGACGCGTTCTAGGGCGTTCTCGGCGATCGACTCGCCGAGTTCCTTCAGGCGCTCGGGAGCGTCGCCCCCGTCGAACCGCTCGAAGCCGCTCATAGCTCGATCGCCTCCAGCGAGTCGCCCTCGCGACAGTACGGGCAGACGAAGTCGTCGACGCCGACGCTGTCGGGCATATCGTACGTGTAGTGAAGCTCGAACATATCGAGTTCGCACTCGTCGTTGGTGCATCGAACTTCGAGCGTCGCGGGCATACCTCCGGGTTGGCCCGCCACGGTGATAAGCACGTGGGCTCGGAAGTCTCCGACCGCTGCGTGGTCGTTTTCGTTCAGGCTTCGAGACCCAGCCCCGCGGCCTCGACGGCGTCGTCGACGTCGGCGTCGTCGTGGATGATCGCGCTCACCGCGCGGGTGATCGCCTCCGGCTCGTCGTGCTGGAAGATCGACCGTCCCATCGACACGCCGGCCGCGCCGGCGTCCATCGCGCCGCGGACCATCCGCGCGGTCTCTAAGTCGGTCCCGCGGCTCCCGCCGGCGATGACGACCGGCAGGCTGGTCGCCGCACAGACGCGCTCGAAGGAGTCGGCGTCGCCGGAGTAGGCGGTCTTGACGACGTCCGCGCCCAGCTCTTCGGCGATCCGGACGGCGTGCGAGAGGCTCTCGGCGTCGTGTTCGTCGACGCCGGGGCCGCGCGCGTAGCTCATCGCGAGCACCGGCACGCCGAGTCGGTGGGCCTCTTCGGTCAGGTCGCCCAGTTCGGTCAGCTGATCCGGTTCGTGGTCGCTGCCGACGTTGATGTGGAACGAGACCGCGTCCGCGCCGGCGCGCAGCGCCGCCTCCACCGAGCCGGTGCGTCGCTTGTCCTCCTCGTCGGGGCCGATCACGCTCGATCCGTTGAGGTGGACGATGTAGCCCTTGCCGTTCTTGTTCGGGTGGACGCGCGGGGCGACGCCCTTCTGCGTGAGGACGGCGTCGGCGCCGCCGCGCGTGATCGAGTCGACCGTCGATTCGAGGTCGACGAGGCCCTTCACGGCCCCCAGTGTGATTCCGTGGTCCATCGGGACGACGAGGTATCGCCCCCCTGTCGAGACGCGGTCGAGCCGCGCCGAGAGTCCTGCGTTCATCGTGTGAGAGACTGTGGCAACCGTCGGTTATTTGCCTTCCGCTTGGGGCACGCGTTGTTCGTATCCGCGCAGGGCGCCCTGCTTCAGTTCTCGGGCCTTCTCTTCGAGCCGCCCGGCGACCGTCTCCGCCGATTCGCCCGCCTCGGCGCCCTCCGCCACGATGTCGACGAGCGCGCTCCCGACGATGATGCCGTCCGCGCCCCCGGCGACGATCCGCTCGGCGTGCTCGCCGGTCTTGATCCCGAACCCGACCGCCTTCGGGACGTCGTAGTCGGCGAGGCGGTCGAGGCTCTCTTCGGTCTGCCCGGAGACGTCCTCCTGCGCGCCGGTGACGCCCAGTCGCGCCTGCACGTACACGTAGCCGGAGACCTGCGACATAATCCGCTCCAGCCGGTCCCCGCGGGTCGTCGGCGCGACGATGAACACGAGGTCGAGGCCGAACTCGTCGCAGGCCTCTCTGAGCGGGTCGGCCTCCTCGGCGGGGAGGTCGGGGACGACGAAGCCCGAGAGCCCGACCTCCGCGGCGCGCTCGACGAACGGCCGGGGACCCTGCTCGGAGCCGTATTGGTAGATGAGGTTGTAATAGGTCATACACACGAGCGGTACGTCGACGTCCAGGTCCTCGACGAACTCGAAGAACCGATCTGGCGTCATTCCGCCCTCCAGCGCCCGCACGACCGCGCCCTGGATCGTCGGGCCCTCCGCGATCGGCTCCGAGAAGGGGAGCCCGAGTTCGATGACGTCCGCGCCGCCGCGTTCGAGCGCCTCGACGTATTCGAGGGAGGACTCGTAGTCGGGGTCGCCCGCGGCGAGGTACGGGACGAACGCGGGGCCGTCGGCGAAGGCCGCTTCGAGGTCGGGGTTGCGGACGGGATCGGAACCGGACCCGTCGTCCACCGAAGATCCGTCGCCCATCTCAGATCCCCCCCGAGAACTCGGCCATCGACGGCGCGGCCTCGATGTCGCGCTTTTCGGTCTCCTCGATGACGGTCTCGAGGTCCTTGTCGCCGCGGCCGGAGACGTTCACGAGGACGACCTCGCCGAGGTCCTCGTGGTGCTCTTCGAGGTAGCCGAACGCGTGCGCCGTCTCCAGCGCGGGGATGATCCCCTCCAGCTGGGAGAGCCGGTGGAACGCCTCCAGCGCGCCGTCGTCGTCGACGTTGACGGCGTGTACCCTTCCGTCGTCGACGAGGCGGGCGAGTTCCGGTCCGACGCCCGCGTAGTCGAGGCCGGCGGAGACGCTGTGGCTCTCCATGATCTGGCCGTCGGAGTCCTGCAGGAGCTTCGTCCGCGCGCCGTGGAGGACGCCCTCCTCGCCCGTCGACAGCGACGCCGAGTTGGGGGCGACGCCGGCCTCCTCGTCGACTTCGAGCGTGGAGCCGCCGGCCTCGACGGCGTAGAGATCTACCGACTCGTCGTCTCGCGGCTCCCCGCCGCTCGCCTCGTCTGCGGAACGAGGTTCCGCGTCGTCGACGAAGTGCGCGAACGCGCCCATCGTGTTCGACCCGCCGCCGGCGCAGGCGAGCACCGAGTCGGGGAGCCCGCCGGTCTTCTCCCGCAGTTGGCGGCGGGCCTCCTCGGAGATCACGGCCTGGAAGTCTCTGACCATCGCGGGGAAGGGGTGCGGGCCGACGACCGAGCCGATGACGTAGTGGGTGTCCTCGACGTTCGTCGCCCAGTCGCGCATCGTCTCGGAGATGGCCTCCTTCAGCGTGCCGCGGCCGGTCGTGACGGGGTTGACCGCCGAGCCGTTGAGCCGCATCCGGAAGACGTTGGGGCGCTGGCGGTTGATGTCGCGCTCACCCATGTAGATCTCACACGGCATATCCAGGTGCGCCGCCGCCATCGCCGTCGCGGTGCCGTGCTGGCCCGCGCCGGTCTCGGCGACGATGCGCTCTTTGCCCATGTACTTCGCGAGCAAGACCTGCCCGAGCGCGTTGTTGAGTTTGTGCGCGCCGCCGTGCAGGAGGTCCTCGCGCTTCAGGTAGACCTCCCGGCCGTACCGCTCGGAGAGCCGTTCGGCGTGTTGCGTCGGCGTCGGTCGTCCGCCGAAGTCCCGGAGTCGGTCCCGGAACTCGTCCATAAAGCCGTCTTCGTTCTCCAAGACGTACCGCTCGTAGGCGTCGGTCAACTCCTCGATCGCCGGCATCAGCGCCTCCGGTACGTACTGTCCGCCGTACTCGCCGAACTTCCCGTCCGCGTACTGTTGTGTCATTGGTTTGTGTCCGTGTTCCTCGGTGTCGTATCTGTCGACTCCGCGCGTCCTCGCTTCGCGTCCGTCGACTCCGAACTCGTCGGCCCCGCGTCCGTTTCCGCGTCGCTCGTCTCCGCCGCTCTGCTCGCCCGCTCGGCGTCCGCCGTCGTCAGCCGCTCGGTGTTGGCCTCGACGTCGCCGTCCATGATGGCCGTCCCGATCAGGAGCGCGTCCGCCCCCGCCGCGCGCATCCGACGGACGTCCGCGACGCTCGTGACGCCGCTCTCGGCCAGGAGCGTCACGTCC
The DNA here is from genome assembly GCF_004799685.1 of Halobellus limi. NCBI lineage: Archaea > Methanobacteriati > Methanobacteriota > Halobacteria > Halobacteriales > Haloferacaceae > Halobellus > Halobellus limi. The sequence goes on along the minus strand of NZ_CP031311.1, from coordinate 2,447,579 downwards.
TCGGGGACGTGCGGAGCGAGCCGCTCGAAGGTGTCGAGGTCGACCTCCAACTTCCCCAGGTCGCGGTTGTTCACGCCGATTATCTCCGCGCCGACCTCGAGGGCGCGATCCAGTTCCTCGCGGGTATGAACCTCGACGAGCGGCTGAAAGCCCCGCTCGCGGGCCGCCTCGTACAGCGTCGCGAGCGAGTCCGTCCCCTGCTCGTCGAGGAAGCGCGCGATGAGCAGGATCAGGTCCGATTCGACGGCGTCGAGTTGCGCCTCGCGGACGACGAAGTCCTTCCGCAGGACGGGGACGTCGACGGCCCCGCGGATACGACGCAGGTTCTCCGCCGACCCGCCGAAGTGCTCGGGCTCGGTCAGCACCGACAGCGCCGTCGCGCCGCCGGCGACCATCTCCCTCGCGAGGTCGACGGGGTCGTCGGTCCGTTCGCCCTCGGTCGTCGGACTCGTCGGCTTGACCTCGGCGACGACGGGGACGCGTCCCGCCGCCTCCGTCGCCTCGACCGCCGCGGGAAACGACCGGGCGTCGACGTCGAGTCGCTCCGCCCCGCCGGAGCGTTCGCGCGCCGTCGCGAGTATCGAGCGCACCGCCGGGGCGAGTTTGTCCTCACTAGCGTTCATCTATGTTCATTGACGGACTCTTTTGCACATAAGGCTTGCGCGTCGCGGGCGGCCGTTCGCGTCGCCGACTCGGTCGTCGGGGCTGTCCGATGTGACGGGCCCGACGATGTGATTGGGCTGTCCGAAGCGAGGAGGCCGAAGATGCGAGGAGGTCGAAGACGCGAGGGGAGCGACGATGTGACGGGACCGACGAGGCGACGGGAACTGATTCGGGCCGGTCGCGAACGTTCAAGGCCGACGACGAGCAACCCCCGGTATGGACCTCGGCACGGACGACGGGATCTTCGCCCGCGAGTCGGACCGACTGGACCGCGCCGTCGAGATCGGCGTCGCGAGCGGCCGCGTCGTCGGCGTGTCGTTCCCGGAGACCGTCCCGGCCGACGCCGACCCCGACCACCCGGTGCTCGATCGGATCTTCGCCTATCTCGACGGCGAGGCGGACCACCTCGCCGACGTCGAGGTCGGGCTCACGGTACCGACCGAAAACCGGCGCGTGCTGGAGGCGGCGCGGAACGTCCCCTACGGCGAGACGGTGTCGCTCGACCGCGTGGTCCGAATGGCCGGCCTCGACCCCGACGACTCGGCGGACGTCGAGACCGCTCGAACCGCGCTCTCGGAGAACCCGATCCCGCTCTTAGTTCCCGACCACCGCGTCCGCGACGCGCCCGGCGGTGCACCGGAGGAGGTCGCCGCGCGGCTTCGCGAGATCGAATCCGCCTGAGTCGTGAGGGCGCGACGGGGCGCGCGCTGAGACGGATCCGCCGGGACTACCGCCATCGCAAATAAAAGTACCCGACGAACCCGACGACGAAGAACGCCGTCGACGCGAGCGCGGCGGCGCCGAACCCCGGGACGAGCGCGAGCAACTGGGCGAGGCCCGCAAGCACTAGCGCCGCGGCGGTGACGTAGACGACCCGCTCGTCCTCCGACGGCGAGCGGTTCGCGTACACCGTGTACCCGAAGTAGCCGGCGACGGCGGCGAACCCGAGGTCTGCGGCCGTCGTCACCACGGGGTCCCCGGTGACGATCGACGCCAGCAGCAACACGAGATAGCCGACGAGCACCGACTGCAGTATCGTCCGCGAGCGGCGTTCCATACCCTCACGAGCGGGCCCGAGGGACAAAAACGGTCGGGGCGTTCGCCGGACCGCGTCGTCGGACCGTTCACCGACCGACCCGCCGGATCGCTCACCGACCCGCAATCGCTGGCCCGCGTCGTCGGCTCACGCCGCGTCGCGCGGCCACTCGACGCCCAGCCCCTCGTGGACGACGAACTCCAGAGCGTTCACGAGGTAGTGGGCGACCACGACGACGAGGAGGCTCCCGGTCGCGACGAACGCCGCCGCGAGAACGAAGCCGAGCGCGCCGGTCACGAGGACCCCGATCCGACCCTGCGCGCCGTGGCCGAAGCCGAAGGCGACCGAAGACAGGAGGGCCAACGCCCACGGCGAGACGTCGTACCCGGCGGCGAGCACGCCGACGAGCGCGCCGCGGAAGAGCAGTTCCTCGAACCCGGCGATGACTGGCAGGACGACGAAAAGCAGCGCGGCCCACCCGACAGCGGAGTCGGGCGCGAGCGCGCTCCGCAGTCGGTCGCCCTCTCCGAGTCCGAACCGCGCTCCCGCGGCCGCGCCGGCCTCGTTGGCGGCGTAGAGCGCGAGGCCGAGCCCCACGCCGATCGCGAGCGAACCGGCGGTGGTCGTCTCGCTCGCGACGCCGAACGCCCGCGCGGGGATCTCCGCGTACCACGCGCCAGCGAGCAACAGCGCGCCGAACAGGCCCTGAGAGAGGGCGACGTTCGCCAGGAGCGACGCCGCCGAGAGGTCCGACGCCGCGGGACGGCCCTCGATCGAGCGGGAACCGTCGCCGCGGTCGTGGCTGTCTGTCACCTGGAGTTCGACGCCGGACTTCGGCAGGACGATCGTCTCTCCGTCCTCGTCGCGATCGGACGCCGCTTCGTCGGTCCCGTCGGCGAGGCGGTCCGGCCTGTCGGCGCCGTCGGTGGTTCGGTCCGCTCTGTCGGCGTCGTCGGCGACGCGGCCTCGATCGTCTGGGTCGACCACGGTGCCGTCGCCCCGGGCGTCGCCGTCGTCGAAGACGACGTTTCCGCTCGGGCCGTCGGGTTCGTGGTTCGCACTCTCGACGCGTTCGTCCGTCGGGGCGCCGTCGAGGACCGCTCGCGACGCGTGGGAAAGTAAGAGCAGCCCCGCGGTGACGACGATCGCGAACCCGGCGAACGTCGCCCACTGGGGCATTTTCGCGGCTACTGCGGACTCGGACTGGACGGTCCGGAGACGCTCTCGCCCTGCGAGAGCGCCGAGCCGGTGATGCTCTTGAGGCGGTCGACGAGCGAGTCCTTCTCGGGTTCGCCCTCGAGGGCGATGTCGAGGACCTCGCTGATGTGTGAGACCGGAATGATCTCGACCATCTCCTCGTACTCCTCTTCGATCATCACGTCCTGGAGGTTCGCCGCGGGGATGATGACCCGGTCGCACCCGGACTTCGCGGCGGCCTCGATCTTGTGGGTGACCCCGCCGACCGGGAGCACGTCGCCGCGGACCGACAGCGAGCCGGTCATCGCGAGCGACTGGTCCACGCCCATGTCTTCGAGCGCGGAGATGACCGCGGTCGCGACCGTGATCGAGGCGGAGTCGCCGTCGACGCCCTGCTGACCGGCCTGGACGAACTGGATGTGGATGTCCATCTCCGAGATGTTCTCGTCGGAGAACTTCTTGATGATCGCCGAGACGTTCGAGACGGACTCCTGGGCCATCTCCTTCAGCTGACCGGTGGCGATGACCTCACCGGGCCCCTGCGAGGGGGTGACCTCGGCCATCACGGGGAGCATAATCCCCGAGTCCTCGCCCATCACGGCGAGGCCGTTGACCCGGCCGACCTCGTAGCCCTCCGAGACCTGGAGTTCGTAGTCCTTCCGGCGTTCGATGTAGTCGTCGGCGAGCTGCTGCTCGATCGAGCGGCTGCGCCCCTTCGCCTGCAGGACGTGATCCCGCGTGACGAAGTCGGCGTCCTCCGAGCGGGCGATGTCGCCCGCGACGCGGACCAGGCCACCCAGGTTCCGCAGTTTGAGCGTGAGGTGACCCTTGCGGCCGGCGCGGCGCCGCGCCTCGAGGATGACCTCCTCGATGGCCTCCGCGGAGTACTCCGGCAGCCGACCGTCCTTCGCGACCTCCTGGGCCACGAAGCGGGCGTACTTCCGGCGCATCTCGGGGGTGTCCTCGATGGTGTCGTCCATGTACACCTCGTACCCGTACCCCTTGATCCGCGAGCGCAGGGCGGGGTGCATGTTCTCCATCGCGTCGAGGTTCCCCGCGGCGATCATGATGAAGTCCGTCGGGACGGGTTCGGTCTGGACCATCGCGCCCGAGGAGCGCTCGGACTGGCCCGTGATGTGGAACTCGCCCTCCTGGATCGCCGTCATCAGGTGCTGCTGTGAGCGGATGTCGAGCGTGTTGATCTCGTCGATGAACAGCACGCCCTTGTTCGCCTTGTGGATCGCGCCGGGTTCGACGCGGTCGTGGCTCGGCGTCTCCATTCCGCCCGATTGGAACGGGTCGTGGCGGACGTCGCCGAGCAGCGCACCGGCGTGGGCGCCGGTCGCGTCCTCGAACGGCGCGGTCGTCGTCTCGGCGTTGTTGACGATGAGGTTCGGCACCATCGCGTCGCCGCCGCGGGAGCCGTAGCGGAAGGCGAGGTAGATGACACCGGCCGCGAGGATGCCGAGCAGGATCTGCCCGGCGATGATGAACGAGTAGCCGATGACGATGGCGATGATGATCCACATGAGGAACGAGCGCATCTGGTTGCGCTTTCGCGCCTCCTCCTTGTGGGCCTCGACGATCTGTTCGCCCTTCCCGGCGGGGACGGTCCGAACCTTGGGGTTGTTCCCGTCGTCGGGGTTGTGATAGACGAGGACGTCCTGGAGTTCCTCCGGCGGCAGGAGTTCTGACATCGCCTTCGCGAGCATCGACTTGCCCGTCCCGGGCGAGCCGATCATCATCACGTGGCGGCGCTGCTTGGCGGCTTTCATCACCACGTCGCGGGCGTGTTCCTGGCCGATGACCTGATCGACGAGTCGGTCCGGGACGTCGATCTCGCTGGTGGAGTCGATCTTGAGTCCGCCGAGGAGGTCGTCCTCGTCGACGTCCTCTGCGACCTCGGCGTCGACCTCCACGTCGCTACCGAGGTCGTCGATGGTCCCCTCGCCGGCGTCCTCCGAGTGGCCGTTCTGGCTCCCGGGCACGTCGCCGCGCTCGCCGGGCCCGACGGGACCGTCGGACGGTTCGTCGGCGACGCCCTCCGTGAACCCGTCACCGCCGTCTGACGGCGGCGACTCGGGCTCCTCGTCGGTGACGCCGCCCCCCTCTTCGGGGGCGTTCTCGTCGGCTTCCGTGTCGTTACTCATAGAATACTTCGCTACTTCAACGGTAGGTCGGGCGACTGATATACTTTCTCCTCGCGTGTGTCGGTGCCGCATCCACGAGACCGGCTGTTACAGCCCCTATACCGCGTGAACGAGTGGCTTGACGGATCTCGGGGTATTTATAAACGGCGCGACCGACTGAGGTGGTATGCGGGGGTTCTACATCGGCCGGTTTCAGCCCTACCACGACGGGCACCACCGGATGGTCGAGGAGATCGCGACCGAGGTCGACGAACTCGTCCTCGGGATCGGATCCGCGGGCGACTCCCACAGCCCGCGGAACCCGTTCACCGCCGGCGAGCGCGTGATGATGGTGACCAAGTCCGTCGCCGACCTCGACGTCACCACGTACGTCGTCCCCATCGAGGACCTCGACCGGAACTCCGTGTGGGTGAGTCACGTCCAGAGCATGTCGCCGGCGTTCGACGTCGCGTACTCGAACAACCCGCTCGTCATCCAGCTGTTCTCGGAGGCGGGCGTCGAGGTCCGACAGTCGCCGATGTTCAACCGGGACGTCCTCGAGGGCGCGGAACTGCGCGCGCGGATGATCCGCGACGCCGACTGGCGACACTTGGTGCCCGACCCCGTCGTCGACGTCGTCGAGGAGATCGACGGTATCGAGCGGATCCAGCGCGTCAGCGACACCGACGCCAACGGCGACGACACCGACGATCCCGAGTGAGGAAGAGCGATGATCACTCTCGCCTCCGACTTCGGCTCGCCGTATCCGGCCGCGATGAAGGGCGTCGTCCTCCGGCGGTCTGACGCCCGACTCGTCGACGTCGCCCACGACCTCCCCCGGCAGGACGTCCGCGCGGCCGCGTTCTGGTGCCGCGAGACGCTCCCGTACTTCCCGCCCGCCGTCCACCTCGTCGTCGTCGACCCCGGCGTCGGCACCGACCGCGACGCGCTCGTCGTCCGCGTCGGCGAGCACGCCCTCGTCGCTCCCGACAACGGCGTGGCGCTGCCGGCCGCTCGACGGCTCGCCTCGGAAGCGGCCGGGACCGTCCCCGACGTCGAGTGCTTCGGATACGACTACGACGACCCCGCGTCCGCGACGTTCCACGGCCGCGACGTCTTCGCCCCCGCCGCCGCCGAGATCCACGAGACCGGCGTCGACGCGCTCGAAACGCTCGATCTCGTCTCCCCGATCGAATCGTTCGCCCCGACGGAGTCTCCGGGTTCGGTCGTGGACTGTCGATTCCCCGAGCCGACGGTCGACGGCGAGGTCGGGGAGGCCCGCGGCGAAGTGCTCGTCGTCGACGACTTCGGGAACGCGATCACGAACGTCCCGGGATCGTTCGTCGCGGGCCGCGAGGGCGACACCGTCGAGGTGAACGGCGTCCCCGCGCCGGTCGCGACCGCCTTCGCGGACGTCGAGGCGGGCGAGCGGCTGGTGACCGTCGGCAGCCACGGCTTCGTCGAGTGCGACGTCAACCGGGGGCGCGGCGACGAGGCGTTCGGGCTCGCGCCCGGTGACGAGGTCGTCCTCGTCGGGTGAAAACGAAAACCGATCCGCAGCCGTTCGTTCCCTCCGTCAGTTCGCCGCGATGACGTCGTCGATGCGGACGATCATCGTCGCCGCCTCGGTCGCGGCGGTGATCGCCTCGCGTTTCACGGCCGCGGGATCGAGCACGCCCGCCTCGACGGGGTCACCGATCGCGCCGGTGCGGCCCTCCGAGATGATACCGGCGACGCCCTCGCGGTCGAACGTCGAGCGGAGTTCGACGACGGCGTCGATGGGGTCCATCCCGGTGTTCGTCGCGAGCGTGCGCGGGATCGCCTCGACGGCGTCGGCGAAGGCCTCGACGGCGAGTTGCTTGCGTCCCCGGATCCCTCCGGCGTGCGAGCGGACGTACTCGGCGACGGCGACCTCGGTCGCGCCCGCGCCGGGGACGACGCCGCCGGAATCGATGGCGGCGACGGTCACGTCCACCGCGTCGTTGATCGCCCGTTCGAGTTCGTCGACCACGTGTTCGGTCCCGCCGCGCAGCAGGAGGGTGACGGTCTTCGCGGCGTCACCGCCCTCGACGAAGGTGAGTTCGTCCCCGCCGAAGCGTCGGATCGATATCGCCGCGGCGCGGCCGAAGTCCGCGTCCCCGAGGTCCTTCACGTCCCCGAGCTGCTTCGCGCCCGTCGCCCGAGCGATAGCGCGCGCGTCCGAAGAACTGACGCTGTCGAACGCGAGGACACCGTGGCTCGCCAGACGGTCCGCGACGCGGTCGGCGATCGACTTCGTACAGAACAGGACGTCGACCCCCGCGTCGGCGAGCGCGTCGGCGTAGCCTCTGAGTTCGGCGTCCTCGGCCTCGATGGCGGCTTCGAGCTGGTCAACCGAGGAGATGGTGTACTCGGCGTCGGACTCCCCCTCTCGGATGTCGAGCTTCGCCGTGAGGACGGCGACGGTCGCGTCCTCGACGGCCCGGGGCATCCCCTCGCGGACGCGCTCTTCGTCGACGACGACGCCCTCCACCAGCTCCGTCGCCGAGGACGACGCGCCGGTTCGGGTGAGCACGCGGACGTCGTCGGGATCGAACGGTTCGTCCCCGTCGTGTACCGCGCGGACGGCGTCGACGACGTGTCGCGCGAGCGCGTCGGCGGTGACGTCGCCCGTCCCCTTTCCGGTCATCGACGACTCCGCGACCGACGCCAGGAGGGCGTCGTCGAGTCCGACGTCGAGCACCTGCTCGTCGATCGCCTCCTGGGCCAGCCGCGCGGCCTCGTTGTAGCCCTCGACGATCACCGTCGGGTGGAGGTCGTCGTCGAGCAGGTCCTCGGCGTGCGTGAGCAGTTCGCCCGTCAGCACCGACGCCGTCGTGGTCCCGTCGCCGACGCTCTCCTCCTGGGTCTGGGCGACCTCGACGATCATCTGGGCGGCGGGGTGCTCGATGTCCATCTCTTCTAAGATAGTCGCCCCGTCGTTGGTGACGACGACGTTCCCCTGGGAGTCGACGAGCATCTTGTCCATCCCGCGGGGGCCGAGCGTCGTCCGGACCGCGCTCGCGACGGCCTTGCCCGCTCGGATGTTCGAACTCTGGGCGTCGCCGCCGCTGGTCCGCTGGCTGTCACTCGAAAGAACGTACAGTGGCTGCATACGTGTCGACATATCTATGAATCCTCGACGGAAAATACGATAGCAGTTCTATATATAGATATCGCTTCTGAGAGCTCTAAATGCCTGTTTAGCGCTTTTGATACCGCCTCGGTAAGGTGAGCGAAAAATCGGCCGCGGCTTAGTCTCTGTCTCCTACTTGATTTCGTATGTTTCCCTCGCCCGGGGCGGACTCCTCCGGAGTCGCGCCGGCATCCTCGGCTCGGAGCGCGGTCACTGACGTCGCCGAACGCGGCCGCCGCCATCGCCAAGGTATATTTGCGTCGCCGCGACACTGTTCGACGATGCTCGAGTTGAACCACGGGTTCAGGGTCGTCGACCTCCACGCGCGACTCGATCCGAGCGACGAGGCGGAGGTCGCCAGCCGGGGCCGCGAGACGACGCCGGAGGCCCTCGAACGCGAACTCCATCAGGCGGGGGTCGTGCGGGCGGTCGTCTCTCCGGGGGAGCGACCCGAAGGGGAGGGGTACCTCCGCGCCAACAACGCGGTCGCCCGGCTGAGCGTCGACCGGCCCTTCCTCGCGTTCGCGCGCATCGACGGGCCGCGCGATCCGGGGTCCCGTGCGTCCGCCCGGCTTCGAAACCTCACCGCCTCGCGGAAGGACCACCACGTCAGTCCCGAGGACGTCGAGCAGTACGCCTACGACGACCGGTTCCACGGGTTCACGCTCGCGCCCGACCGGGACGGCCTCCCGGACGAGGAGACGCTTTCGGAACTGGGCGACGTCGAACTGCCGCTCGTCGTCCGCGCCGGCCGCGCGTTTCCCCCCTCGGCGGTCGAAGAGACGCTTCTCGACCGCGGCTTCCCCGTGGTGCTCGCCGGGTTCGGGGGGTACCCGCTCGACCGGGAGTTGATGTCGACCGCCATCGACCTCCTCGACGACCACGATCACCTGTATCTCGACACCCGCTACGTCCGCTTCCGGAGCGTCCTGGAACGGGCGCTCTTGGAGCACCCGGACCGGGTCCTGTTCGGGAGCGGCGCGCCGGAGACGCACCCCAACGTCGGCGTGATGGAGATCCTGACCCTCGACGTCTCCGAGGACGCGATGCGGCGGGCGTTCTCCTCGAACGCTTCGCGGATCGTCCCCGGCCTCTCGCCGGGCGAGACGTAGTCGACACTCGGCGTCGTTCCGTCGCTTCCTTCCGCTCACTCCGGCGTCGCTCGGCCGCTCACCGACGCGTCGTCCGCCCGCTCATCGCCGATCGTACTTCGCGACGGCCCGATCGGCCCGCTTCGAACAGCCGTGGGGGTTGCGCGCGGGCGTCCGATCTCGCGCTCGGGCGACGAGGCCGTCCGACCACCCCGTCGCGATCCCGACGACGACGTCCCGCCCGCTCCCGAACCACCCCGTCGGTGACGCGTCGCCGCCGACGACCTCCCGGGCCGCGGAGACGGCGTCGGCTCCCGCGTGGGAGGCGATGCGGCGGAAGACCGTGGGTCGAACCCCGTAGTTCTTCACGAGCCGGTAGGCGAGCGCGCGGTACTTCCACTCGTGGTCCCGTTCGTCGACCCCGCCGTCGGCCTCGTACTCCGTTCGGACGCACTGTTCGGACTCCCAGGCGACCTCGTGGCCGAGCCCCGCGATTCGGTGTGCGGCGTCGCGAGCGCCGCCGGTTTCGAGGTACTCGTCGAACCCGTCGAGGTCGTCGAGAACCCCGGCCCGAAACGCCACGTTGCCGCCGTTGAAGTACGTCACCTCGCGGTTTCGGATCTGCCGCCGCTCCGGCTCCGTGGTCGTCATTCCCGCCGGCAGCGTCTCGTGGACCGGCCCCGTCACGACCGGCGCGCGCTCGATGCCCGCCTCGATGGCGTCCGTCCAGGTCTCCTCGACCGCGAGGTCGTGGCGCAGAAACGCGACCACGTCGCCCGCGGCGGCGCGGATCCCCGCGTTTCGGGAGACGTTCAGCGTCCGGTCCGACACCTCCACGAGCACGTCGACGTCGTCTCGGTCGCGGACCATTCCGGTCGTCCCGTCCGCCGAGGGGCCGTTGACGACGACGACCTCGGCGTCGGGCGCGTTCGCGGCCAGCTCGTCCAGCGTGGCCGCGAGGTGATCCCGCCCGTTCAGGGTCGGGATCACTACCGAGAGCTCCATACCCATGGGTCGCGGCACGAGAACTTAAATGTCGCACCTCGGGACGGGGGCGTCCCACGGCGACGCCCGGTCGCGTTCCGATACCACCCACGGACCGCTCCGTGGGTGCGGCGTCCCTACGCGTCCTCGACTTCCGCCGTCCAGTAGGATACCGACGCGAGCGCGTCCCCGACGGCGGTCGCTCCGAGAGAGGTGTCGACGTCGCGGAACTCCTGGGCGATCCCGTTGGGGATCTTCCGGTAGAAGCCGTACGGAAGCAGGAAGTCGTGTTCGCCGTTCACAAGCCGCAGGCCGGCGCCGTCGAGGAGTCGCTTCACCTGCGGGGCGGAGTACAGATGCGACCCCATCGGGAGGAGCCAGTTGTAGACGACGCGGGCGCTGCGTCCGTTGAACGTGTCGAAGAAGACGAGGTTCTTCGAGACGCGGGCCATCTCCGCTATGAACTTCGCCGGCGTGTCCGCGAGGTGGAAAAAGCGCATCGCGAACACGGCGTCGAAGTGGTCGTCGGGGAAAGGAAGGCGGGCGGCGTCGCCGCGGAGGAACTCTATGTGGTCTGCGACGCCCGCCCGTCGGGCCTTCTCGCGCCCCTGGGCCAACATCGCATTGGAGATGTCGAGACCGACGATGTTCGCGCCCCGCTCGGCCAGCATCGCCGTGAACCGCCCCGTCCCGCAGGCGATTTCGAGGACGTCTTTCCCCTCCACCGGGCCGATCGCCTCGACGACGGCCCGCTTCTCGCGGTCGTCGATGAGTCTCCCGCCCCGCGAGAACCGCTTCGAGTCGTACTCCTCGGCGACGTCGTCGGCCTGGTACCACTCCTTTCCTTTCACGCTACCATCCCGTCCTCGCTCGTGGACTAAAACCGTACTGGAAGCGCGCCGGAGCGACGGACCGGTGCACCGTTCGGGCGTCGGCGTCGTCGCCCCGGAATCCGGGCCGTCCTTGTATGTGTATAAGGTCTACGGATTGTATTGTCACACTTGTAGACAACCTTTACCAAGAGTGCAACATTTGCTCTCGGTATGAGCACCAGTACCGCAGAACTCGACGGCGACGAACTCCTCTCACAGTCGGAGTACCGGGACCGCCTCCGCGAACTCCCGCCGAGCGCGAAACTCGTCGCGAAAGTACTCGAGGGCGACGCTCCGCTCTCGCAGGGCCAACTCGCCGAGGAGTCGCTGCTGCCGGACCGGACCGTTCGCTACGCCCTCAACCGCCTCGAGGACGCCGACCTCGTGGGGTCGCGTTACAGCTTCAAGGACGCCCGCAAGCAGGTTTACTACCTCAACACCTAAGTCTCACCGACGCCCTCGACGGCCGCCGCTCGGAGAGACGTCTCCGACGCCACCGTTTTCTCCCCCGACGCCACCGTTCGCTCCCTGATGCCACCGTTTTTCCCCGACGCCACCGTTTTCCCTCGACGCCACCGTTCGCTCCCTGACGCCAACGTTTTCTGCTCTCGAAGAGCGATACGACTGTGACCGTTACGCCGCCGAACGCGCCGCCGATCCGACGCGTCCCGGTTTCCGTCGACGCCCCCGTCCCGACGGGATCGACCAACGCCTACCTCGTCGGCGAGGACGCCGCACTGCTCGTCGACCCGCCGGCCAGGACGGACGACCTGGACGACGCCGTCGACGCCGCGTCCGTCGAACACGTCGCCGTGACCCACGCCCACCCGGACCACGTGGGCGCCGTCGAGACGTACGCGGAAGAGACGGGTGCGACCGTCTGGTGTCGCCGCGGGCGAGAGAGGCGCTTCGCCGACGCGGCGGGCGTCGATCCGGACCGGACGTTCGTCGAGGGCACCGAACTCCCCGTCGGCGACGGCGTCGGCGTCATCGACGTCCCCGGCCACGCCCCGGACCACGTCGCCTTCGAGACGACCGCCGGGACGCTCTGCGGCGACGTCGCGATCGCCGAGGGCAGCGTCGCCGTCGCCGCGCCCGAGGGCGACGTCCGCGCGTACCTCGTCGCGCTCCGACGCCTCTACGCCCGGAACCCGCCCCGCCTCTTCCCGGGGCACGGGCGGGTCATCGCGGACTCGCGGGCGGCCTGTGAACGCCTGCTTCGACGCCGACTCGACCGCGAGAGAGACGCGCTCGCGGCCGTCGAAACCGGCGCTCGCGACGTCGATGCCGTCGTTGAGGCCGTCTACGACCGGGACCTCTCCGGCATCCGCGGGTTCGCGAGGGCGACAGTCGTCGCGCACCTGGAGAAACTCGCCGCCGAGCGTCGCGTGCGCTTCGACCGCGAGGCGGAGACCGTCGAACCGTACTGAGCGGAGTCGCTCGGTTCGTCCGAGGGCTGGTTCGGTTCGTCCGAGGGCCGGCTCGGTTCGTCCTGAGGCCCGGCTCGGCACTTCCTGATGATCGGCTCGACACCCTTCTCGACGGACGGTCTCCGACCGGCGCGACCGAGAGGCCTTTGTCCGCGCCCGCCCGACGACGACCCGTGACCGACGCCCCCTCCCTCGAAGCCGAACTCGAACGCGCCCGCGACCTATCGGTGTCGGAACTGGCCGACGCCATCGAGTCGATCGGCTTCGAGTGCACGCGCTGCGGCGCGTGCTGCAAGGGCCACGAGCGCGAGGACGGAACGGGGACGGAGCCCCACACGGCGACGGTCTTTCCGGACGAGGTGCGGCGGTTGCAGTCGGCGGCGAGCGGGGAAAGAGGACGGGACGGCGACGGTGACGCCGTCGAATACGAGGCCGCCGACGACGGGAGCAGCGACTCCGACGCCGACGACGGGAGCAGCGACTCCGACGCCGACGACGAGAGCGGCGCATCCTACGACTGGCGGGACGTCGCCCGGCCGATGCCCTACGGGGTCGTCGACGGCGAGGACGGACCCCAGGGCGAGACGTTCGAGTGGGCGCTCCAGACCGACGCCTGCGGCGACTGCGCCTTCTACGAGGAGGTCGGCGAGCGCGCGGACGGGACCCCGAAAGGCGGCTGTCGCGTGCACGAGGACCGGCCGCTCATCTGCCGGACGTACCCCTTCAGCGTCGCCCTCGGCGGCACCAGCCAGCCGATGGGCGAGGCCGTCGACGAGGCGGGGATGGTCCGCGCCCACGAGTGCGAGGGGCTCGGTCGCGACATCTCCCGCGAACACGCCGAGGAGCTGGCGAGCGCGCTCAAGGAACGTGCGGTCCGGGAGCTCGAGGAGGCCATCGGCGTCCGCGACAACTACGAACCGGTCGACGTCGGCGGCGTGGTCGTCTACGACTCCGAGGGACCGAAGCGCCCCGACGGGACGCCGGTCAGCGCCGAGGGTGCCGGTGCGGACGCGCACGCGGATTCGGACGGGGATACCTGACGGCCCGTCGGGTGCGAGGCTTCTTGACGCTTCTCTCCCTAGCGAGCGGCGATGACAACTGCCCCCTTCGAGCAGATCGCGGCCGCGACCGAGGGCGACGAGGTGCGGGTCACCCTGGCGGCGGACTCGGCCACCGTCGGCGGCGTCGAACTCGACTCGCCGATCGTCACCCGGGTGGCCGCAATCAGCGAGGAGACGGTGGACGCGCGACAGAAGGACGTCGACATCGACGGGATCGTCGACCGGCGGATTCTCCGTCTCGCGCCCGTCTCGGGCGACGACCGCCACGAGGCGTACGTGCTCGAAACCCGCAGCCCGGTCGTCGGCGAGGAGACGGTCTGTCCGCTCCGGGCGCGTCCCCGTTCGGGGTGCGGCCCCGCCGACGACGTCGGGACGCTTCCCGACGTCGGCGAGGTCGAAACGGTCGAGGTCCGCTCGTAGACCGCGCAGCATTCGGTGCGGGTCCGTCCGAAGGCGAAACCACTTCATCCTCACCGGGCGAGCGTCCGCTATGCGAGTCAGCGTCATCGGCGGGAGCGTGATCGACGACGAGGAAGCGGAGACGGCGACGGCGCTGGGACGACTGCTCGGACAGCGCGGCCACACCGTCGTCTGCGGCGGTCTCGGCGGCGTGATGGAGGCCGTCTGTCGCGGCGCGTCGGAGGCGGACGGACACGCGATCGGGATTCTCCCGAGCGACCGCCCCGCGGACGCCAACGAGTACGTCGACGAGGCGATCGCTACCGGACTGGGTCACGCGCGCAACGCGCTGGTCGTGATGAACGGGGACGCCGTGATCGCGGTCGACGGCGGCGGCGGGACGCTCTCGGAACTCGGCTACGCGTCCGTGTACGACCGGCCGACTGCCGGCATCGGCACGCACGACGCGGCACACGTCGAGGCCGTCGAGACGGCCGAGGAGGCGGTCGAGTACGTCGAATCGGCAGTCGGAGGGGAAAAGTAACGGAAGAGACCGGCCGCGGTTTCCGACTACCAGGTGCCGTGGAACGTGTCGAACGACAGCGAGTCCAGCGGTTCGTCGCCGACGGCGATCCGGTACTCGCCGGGCGTGAGCATCGGCTTGTGGAACTGCGGGCCGTCGTCGGTCGTGATCCGGGGACAGCCGGTGTTGACGAACGCGTCCATGTCGAAGTTCCGCAGGCGGTCGGGCGTCACCTCGTCCATCGTGATGAGGTAGGCGTCGTCGTTGTCCTCGATGATCTCTTCTGCGATCTCCATCCGGCCCTGACCGATCTTCGTACAGAAGATGACGCCCCACTTCTCGGCGTCCATCGCGCGGTGGACGGCGCCGTAGCGCTGCTTCAGGAACTTCTCCGTGTCGGCGACGGTCACGACGTTGTTGACGGGGTCGGCGATGAGCACCTTCTTCTCGGGGTGCTCCATCGCGAGACCGAGCGGGTGGAACTTCCCGCCGCCGACGTACAGCACCTGGTCGGCGTCGATGTCGGCGGAGGCGTAGTTGCAGCCGAGCACCTGCCCCTCGTAGGTCAGGCGGTCGTCGCCGCGGCGGGTGTGGACGTCGTAGCCGCGCTCTTCGAGCCACTCGACCATCTCCCCGAAGCGGTTCATGTGCTGGGCGGTAGTGACGAGGCCGACCTCCTCTTCGGGCAGTTCGTCGACGGCCTCTTCGAGGATCGGGAACGGATCGACGTTCGAGAACAGCGGCACGTAGATGATCTTCTCCGATTCCTTCATCGGGGAGTGCCCGAAGTGGACGAACACGTCCGTGCGGCGCATCAGGTAGGTGTCGAGGTCGCAGGCGCCGTAGCAGGGCTGTCCCGAGAGCATGAACGTCACGTCGTCGTCGCACAGTTCCCGGAGGTCGTCGGCGACGGCCGGGCCGCGGCGCTTCAGCCCCTCGGGGAACTGCAGGCCGACGCGCGTCGCGTCGCGGTCTTCGATCTCCTCGACGATCCGGTCCAGTTCGTAGTCCCACTCGCGGTCGTGTCGCAGCGACATCCCGGTGTTGCGGAGGTCTCCCTCCGTGGCGGCGTCCTGGCTCATTGGAACGGAGTAGCCGGCCGACGCCCATAACGCCGGCGGTTCCGAGACGCCCGAAAACGACCGTGAGAGTGTCTTTCGTGACAGACAGCCGGCCGTCCGTTCCGCCGTCGCGCGCTCCGGCACCTTCAAACGCCTCGCGTCCGAACGGGAGACGATGAGCGTCCAGAAAGATCGGCTCGAAGAACTCGGCCGCGAACTCGGCGACGCGATCGCCGAGACGCCGGAATACGAGGCCTTCGAGGAGGCGAAGGCGGCCGTCGAGGCCGACGACGAGGTGCAAGAACAGATCTCGACGTTCCAGGAACGGCGGGATCACTATATGCACGCCCGACAGATGGGCAACGCCACCGAGGAGAACCTCCGGAAGGTACAGGAGGCCCAGGAGGAACTGCACTCGATGCCGAAGATGGCCGCCTACCTCGACGCACAGGAGGACCTCCAGGAGCGGCTCGAGGCGGTCAACGAGGCGATCTCCGAGCCGCTGGCGGTCGACTTCGGCGGCGAGGCCGGCGGCTGCTGCCACGACTAGCTGTCCCCGACAGAGCGTTCTGTGTGGCGTTTTCTGTTTTCGTGACGTCGTCCACGACTGCCGAGAGCCGCCCGAGCGTTCATATACGAGGCCGGGACCACGGGCGGTATGTTCGCGATCGCCGGCGGTAAGGGAGGCAGCGGCAAGACGACCACGACGCTCGGGCTGGCCAGAGCGATCGACGGCCCGACGCTCGCGGTCGACGCCGACTGCGACCTCCCGAACCTCCACGCGCTGGCCGGCGTTCCGCGGGCGGCCGCGCCGGGCGGTCGCGGTCACCCCGACCCGGCGTCGAGCGGCGGCGACACGCGGATCGTCCCGGCCCCCCGCGACGCCCCCGACGGCCTCGGGAGTCGCCTGCGTCGGCTCCGGGAGCGCGAGGCCGTCACGTCCCCCATTTCTGTCGGCGACGGCGACGGATACGGAGTCGACAGCAACGGCGAGCCGACGACCGTCCTCGTCGACTGTCCCGCGGGTGCGGGACCGGACGCGACGGTCCCGCTGCGCGTCGCCGACGGCGTCCTGGTCGTCGCGACGCCGTGCGTCGCCGCCCTCCGCGACGCGGCGAAGACGGCCGCGATGGCGCGCGCGGTCGGCACGCCGGTGGTGGGGGCCGTGCTCACCCGCGCGCGACTGGCCCCGCCGGGCGTCGAGGACCTCCTCGGGTGTCGGGTTCTCGGGGTCGTTCCCCCCGCATCGGACTCCCGAGCCGACGAACCGCTCTCAGATCCGATCGTCAGCCGCGCGTACGACGAACTCGCCGAGACGCTGTCCGATCGGCCGAACACCTAAGCCGGTAGACTCCGTACGCCCCCTCGTGGCAGACAGGCTCTCGACCGGCGTCAGCGTCCTCGACCGCCAACTCGACGGCGGGATCCCCCCGGGGAGCATCGTGCTCCTCGCGGCCGACCCCGCCAGCCAGTCGGAGCTGTTTCTCTACGAACTGACCGCGGTCCGCGCGTCGCTGTATCTCACGACGATCCGTTCGGACCAGGCCGTCAAGGACGCCATCGACCGCGCGCCCGGTCACGTCGGCGACCCCACGGTCAGGGACGTCGGCGGCAACGCCCCGCTGGACACCGCCCACCGGTTCGTTCGGGACCTCCCGGAGGGCGCGAACCTGATCGTCGACGTCGTCGACGTCTTAGAGGAGACCGAACCCGCCCGCTTCCGGCAGTTCCTCAACGAACTCCAGACCCACATGGTCAACACCGGCGGGCTGGCCGTCCTCCACGGGATGAAAAGCGACGGCGAACCCCGCAACCGCGGGTACACGAAGCACATGGCCGACGTCGTCTTCGACCTCCACACGAAGATCAAGGGCTCGGAGATCGAGAACCGCCTGGCGGTGCCGAAGTTCCGCGGCGTCCAGCCGCCGGAGGAGACGATCAAGCTCCGGCTGGGCGAGCGCGTCACCGTCGACACCAGCCGCGACATCGCCTAGCGCGCCGCCGTCGCGACGCGGTCCGACGCAACGTGCGGGACGAGCCGATTCCAGGCGGCGAATCCCACGTACTTCAGGTGATGAATCCGACGTACTTCAGGCGACGAACCCGACGTACCCGAACGTCGCCAGCGTGACGGCGACCGTCAGCAGCGACCAGTTCCGCGGCGTGTCGAGGCCGCCGAGTTCGAGCCGTTTCGTGAAGAGCGAGAGGAAGTACGGGGCCAGCGGCAGCAGCCGCCAGGCGAGCGCGACCTCCCGACCGAGGCCGTACTGGAGGAGCAGCGTCAACCCGACGGTGCAAGCGGCGGCGACGACCGCGACCCGCAGGTCGTCGGTCGGGAGGTCGGCCTCCGCGGTCCCCGTTCCGTCCTCTGTCTGCGTGTCGGCGGGTTCCTCGGTCATGAGGGGTCGTGAGAGACTGAAGCGCGTTTAGCGACGCGAGGGCGCCCGCGGTGGGCACGGCGCTCGAACGGCACTCGAAACGGCGCTCGAAACCGGGATCACGTCGGGCGCGCCACCCGTCGGAGGCGTTACTCTTCGAGGTCGGCGTCGAGTTCCTCGGCGAGTTCGTCGGCGTCGACGTCGACGTCCTCGATGGCCTCTTCGATGTCCTCGGCGCCCATTCCGCCGGCGCCGCCCATCATACCGCCCATACCGCCCATCATACCGCCCATCCCCTCGATGGTCTCTTGGACGATGACCCGATCGAGGTCGAGTCGGT
This sequence comes from Halobellus limi, assembly GCF_004799685.1. Lineage (NCBI taxonomy): Archaea > Methanobacteriati > Methanobacteriota > Halobacteria > Halobacteriales > Haloferacaceae > Halobellus > Halobellus limi. The sequence continues at coordinate 2,429,261 of NZ_CP031311.1, read as the reverse complement.
CCATCACGTCCTGGGCGATCTGCTGCTTCGAGAACATCCACTGCTGGTTCATCGTCATCTGCGGGGTGGCCTCGATGTACAGCGTCTCCTTCTCGACTTCGACGGTCTCGAACTCGGGCTCTTCGTCCTCGTCTTCCGCGTCGCCCTCTTCCTCGTCGTCTCCGTCCTCGACGAGCTGCTCTTCTTCGACCGTGTCCGTCTCGATCCAGACCTCGGGGGCCTCCTGGAGGTACATCTCCAGCATGCTGGCGGCCTGCTCCTCGCGGTCGTCGACCAGTTCGAGCACCTCGTACTCGTACTCGAGATCCTCGCCCGCGAGCGGGTGGTTGAAGTCGACGCGTGCGCGCCCGCTGACGATCGTCACGATCCGACCCTGTTCGCCGTCGATCTGGACCTGCGCGCCGGGGTAGCGCTCGTCCTCGTCGATCTTGTTGGCGCTGACCGTCCGGACCTGCTCGTCCTCGTACTCGCCGAAGGCCTCTTCGGCGTCGATCTCGACCGTGCCGGAGTCGCCGACCTCCGAGCCGATGAGCGCCTCGTCGACGCTCTCGAAGACGTGGCCGGCGCCGACGACGATGACGCGCGGTTCGAAGTCGTACTCGTCGGTGTCGATCTCGGCCTCTTCGGCCGTCTCCTCGTCGGTGGTGTCGACGACGGTGCCGTCGTCGGTGGTCCGGAGCGTGTAGGCCAGACGGACGAAGTCGCCGTCCTGGATGCCGGAGACGTCCTCTTCGACGTCTTCCGCGTCGGCGTCTGCCTGCGATTCGGCGGCGTCCGCCTGCTGTTCGTCACTCATACGCTGATCATCTCCCGTGCGACCCTTAAGAATCACGTTTCGACTCGCGGACGCGTCCGAGAGGCGCGACCGGGACACAGCCGTCCCCGCCGCGGATTCTCCCGGTTCCGCCTCCGTGCCGCGGCGAATGTTTATCACGGACGAACGTGATATACAACTGTTCCAATGGCACAGACGACGCTCGTCGTGAGCTTCCTGCTCGGGGTGTTCATCGTGGGCGGTGCGGTCCTGCTGCTCTCGCGCGGGCGGTTCCGCTACACGCCGGCGTACGGGGCCGACGGCGGCGACCTCGCGGATCGACTCGCCGAGGTCGCGCGGACTCCCGTGGCGTGGATGGTCGGCTTCCTCGCACTGACGCTCGTGGCGGGGGCAGCGACGGTGCTCGCAGTCGGCGGGTTCGGCGTCGCGGCCGGCGTCTCCGGTGGGGCCGCCGCGCTGCTCGCGGCGGTCGGCGTCGCCGTCCTCGCGGGCTACCTCTTCTACGGGACGTTCGCGGCCGCGCGGTCCCGCGGGCTCCACTCCGCGCAGGCCGCCGCCTTCGGGTCGTGGGCACTCGGATTGGTACTGCTCCTCGCGGTCGCAGCGAGCCTCCTCGGAATCGTCTGAGAGATGAGAAACGCACCGGCCGTCCCCGACCGATCGAGACCCGTCGGGACTCGCGGTATCCGCGTGGCCGCCGCCGTCCTGCTCGCGGAGGTCGCCGCCCTCGGGACGTACCTCGCGGTCGCGAACCCGGAGGTCGGAGCCGTCCGCTACCTGCTGTACCCGTTCGTCTGGATGAACGTCGGTCTCGCGGCGGCGGCCCGGGTTCGGGTCCCTCCCGCGGATCGGCGGCTCAGGATCGTCGCGGGGGTCCTCTCGGCGGGTTACTTCCTCGCGCTCGCGTCGCTTTCGGGGCTCGTCGGGCTGGAACTCGGCCACTCCCACGCGCACGTCTCCGGACTGCAGGTCACGCTGGCCGCGCCCGGCTGGGGACCGCGAGTCGCCTACGGCGGGTCGCTCCTCACGCTGAACTTCGTCCCCTACCGAGTGGTCGGCTACCTCTCGCTGACCGTTCTCGTGTACGCCGCCCTCCTCGACGCCGGCCGCCGGGCGCTCTCCGGGCTGGTCGGCGTCGCCTCCTGCGTCGGTTGCAGCCTGCCGCTCGTCGAATCCGTCGCGGTGGGCGTCGTCGGCGGGACCGCCGCGCTCGCGACGGTCGAACCGTTCAGCGTCGACCTCTCGACGCTCGGCTTCGTGGTCGCCGTGGGACTGCTCTCGGCCTCGGGCCGCCGGGGGTGAGAAACGGTGTCCCGCCCGCGTCTCCTCCCGCCGCTCGCGACACTTCTGGTGACGCTCCTGGCGACGACGGTGCTCGTCGACCCCGCTCTGGCGCACGCCGGATCCCTGGGCGCGGTCACCCGCAGCGCGCCGGTCCCCTCGTGGTTGGTGATCGCGTCGGGCGCGGGCGCCGTCGGCGCGTCCTTCCTGTTCACGAGCCTCCTGACGGACCGACGCGTCGTCGAGTCGGTCCCGCGTCGCGGCCGTTCGCTTCCGAACGTCGGTCCGATCCTGCGCGTGATCGCCCGCTGGGCTGCGGTCGCGGCGGTGCCGCTCGTCGTCGCCGTGGGACTGATCGGCCCCGACGCGCCCGCGGCGAACCTCCTCACGCTCGCCGTCTGGGTCGTGTGGTGGGCGGGGTACACGATGACGACGTACGCCGTCGGCGACTCCTGGCCCGCGCTGAACCCCTGGCGGACCGTCGCCTCTCTCTTCCCCGTCGAGCCGCGGTCGCTTCCCGATCGAGTGGGTTCCTGGCCGAGCCTCGCCGGCCTCCTCGCGCTCGTCGCCGTCGAGGTCCTCAGCCCGGTGGCCGCCGACCCGCGACTCCTCGCCGCCGCGGTGGTCGGCTACTCCGCCGTCACCGTCGCCGGCGCGGCGGCCTTCGGCGACGCCTGGTTCGAGCGCGTCGACCCCGTGGCGCGGACGTTCGCGCTCTACGGCCGCTCCGCCCTGATCCGTCGAACGGAGTCGGGACTGGACGTCGGTCTGCCGGGCGCGGGCCTCGCGCGCGAGTCGACCGTCTACGACTTCGACGACGTGGCCTTCGTCGTCGCGCTCGTCTGGGTGACGACCTTCGACGGCCTCGTCTCGACGGCCGCGTGGGGACGCGCCACGGCCGCGGTGACGACGGTGGGCCCCCCCGCCTGGACGGTCACGCTCGCGGGACTCCTCGGCGGGTTCGGCGGCTTCCTCGGCTGCTACTGGCTCGCGGCCCGCGGCGTCAGGCGGACCGCCCCGACGTACGTTTCCCCCCGGTTCCTCGCGGGCTGGTTCGCGCCGGCGCTGATCCCGATCGCCGCCGGCTACCACTTCGCGCACTTCGTCGGATACCTGGTCGGATTCGCGCCCACGGTCGCCGCCGTCGCCGCCGCCCCGCTCGCCCCGCCCGGGTCGCTGGTCGTCCTGTCGCCGCCGGGGTGGTTCGGAACGGTTCAGCTGTCGGCGATCGTCGCCGGCCACGTCCTCGCCGTCTGGGTCGCCCACGCCCGGGCGTTCGAGCTGTTCGCGGGCCGGGTACAGCCGATCAGGAGCCAGTACCCGTTCGCGGCCGTCGCCGTCCTGTACACGACCGTCAGCCTCTGGATCGTCGCCCAACCGATCGCCGCGGGGATCGCCTGAGATGTCCGACGTTCCATCCGCTCCCGAGACGGCGGTGCCCGACGGGGAGCGCGAGGCGGCGGTCTGTCCGCACTGCGGTCGCCCGTTTGTCACCGAGCGGCAGCGCGCGCTCCACGTCGGCGAACGGCACGACGCGACGCCGGCCGAGCGGCGCGCCTACGAGGACGCCCGCGAGGACGAGAGCGACGAGCTGTTCCGCCTGCACCTGAAGGTCGTCTTCGCCGTGGGGCTGCTCTACGCGGCGTCCGTCGTCGCCGGCGTCGTGGCGTTCAGCCTCCCCGGGTGAGCCGGGCCGCGGGCCGTGCGCGTTACGCTCCGTGTTCCCCGCCCCCGGTCGGCTCGGGGACCCGAGCGACGGCGGCGGTGAGCAGGCCGACGCCGGCGAGCGCGACGAGTCCGCAGGCGGCGACGACCGCCGTCGACAGCCCCGCGGCCTCCGCCCAGAGGAGCGCGACGACGCCGACGCCGACGAGCACGAGCGCCGCCGCCAGCGCGAGTGTCGTTCCGTTCATCGCCTTCGGATTCGATCGCAATCGTGGTAAATGTTGCCAGTACCCGTCCTCGGATTCACGGCTCCGGCGACCCGCCCGCACCGACGGCGAGGAGGAGGAGGAACACCGCGGCGGCGAGCGCGAGACTCGGACCGAAGACCAGCGCGTCAGTCGGGCGCCCTCGTGTCACCTGGAGCAACATCACCGCGACGCCGACGCCGACGGGGAGCGAAAAGAGGAGCGCGTAGCCGAGGACGGCGCGGCGGGATTCCTCGGTGCCGCCGGTCCCGGCGCTTCGCTCCCCGCTCGACCCGGTCCCGGGCGGGTCGTCGTCGGAGGCCTGTCCGGCGTCGTCGGCGCCCCGCTCGGCGTCGTCGCTGCCGTCGTCGCCTGCGTCGACGCCGGTCGCCTCGCGAGTATCCTCGAAGTCGGTCGTCGAGTGGATCATCGGGTCGGATGTCGATCGGGTCGGGTGTCGATTCCGAGCGTTCTGATAGCTCACAGGATGGAGTACGACGCCGCGAGCGTCAGCGCCAGCGCCGCCGCGAGGCCGATGAAGACGACGTACGTCAGCGAGCGCGGTTCGAACCGGAGGTGCTGGAAGTACGCCGCGACGAGCACGGCCTTGAAGGCCGAGAGCGCGACGATGATGCCGAACGCCGTCCAGTACGCCAGTCCCGCGAACTCGACGAGCACCTGCACCGTCGCCGAGACGAACAGGACCGCGAATATCGCCGTGTACAGTTTGGTGTGTGTCATTGTCCTTATAGGATGTAGAACAGCGGGAAGAGGAACAGCCAGACGATGTCCACGAAGTGCCAGTACAGGCCGAAGTACTCCACCGGTCGGTGGTCGGTCAGGTACGCCCCGCCGAGCGACCGTCCGAGGAGGTACAGCGCGCCGATCAGTCCCGCGACGACGTGTGCGGCGTGGAGGCCGGTCGTCAAGAAGAACGTCGAGGTCTGAATCGTCGCGGTCGGCTCGACACCCGTGTGGAACAGGTGCCGCCACTCCAGGGCCTTGTTCCCGAGGAAGCCGATGCCGAGCGCGATCGTCGCCGTCAGGCTGGCGACGACGCCCCACCGGTGCTCCTTCTGCGCCGCGACCAGCGCGAGGACGACGGTGAAACTGCTCGCGAGCAGGATGTACGTGTTCACCAGGCCGGGGATCGGGTCCTCAGGGACCGGCTGCCAGCCGACCCACCCCGCCGCGACGCGGGTGAACACGTACGCGCCGATGAAACCGCCGAAGAGCACCACGTCGGAGGCGAGGAAGATCCACATCCCGACCTTCCCGTTCTCGACGCCGTCGAACGGCCACGCCTCGCCGAAGCCGCCCTCGGGCGCGTCGAACGGTTCGAGCGCCCACGCGACGAGCGATCCGAGGACGACGATTCCGCCGGCGACCGCGGCGAAGAGGTAGAACGATCCGGCTATCCCCTCCACGAGCGATCCCTGTCGGACGCCGGAGAGCCCGAGGAACAGCAGGAAGGCCCCGACGCTGACCGCGAGCGGCCAGACGCTGGCGTGGTCGCCGTGGTCGTGGGCGCCCGCGTGGGCGTCGACTGCGCCGCCGCCGTCGGCCTGCGTCGACCCCGCCGCGGCCGCGGCGCCCCCGTCGGTGGCCTCCCGCGACCGGAAGGAGAGGCGGCCGTCGCTGTAGGAGGGGACGCCGGGGAAGTTCCCCGTCGGCGGCGGCGAGGGGACGGCCCACTCGGCGGTCCGAGAGAACTCCCAGGGCGCGTTGCCGACGCGCTCGCCGTCGAACGCGCTCTTCGTCAGGTTGTAGAACATAATGACGAAGGAGAGCCCCAGAATGAACGCGCCCACGGTGGCCAGTTTGTGCCAGGGGGCCATCCAGGCGTCGTACTGGAAGACGCGCCGCGGCGTCTCCCAGGCGACGAACATCGGGAAGTAAAGCAGGTTGAACCCGGCGAAGTACGCGGTGAAGTGCGCCTTCCCGAGGAACTCGTCGTACATCCTCCCGGTGATCTTCGGGAACCAGTAGTAGAGGCCGCCGACGAGTGCGGTCACCCCACCGACCATCACGTAGTGGAAGTGCGCGACGACCCAGTAGGTCCCGCGGAACTCGTAGTCGAGGACGATGGCCCCGAGGAAGACCCCGGTGATGCCGCCGAGGATGAACAGTATCAGCCCGCCGAAGGCGAAGAGGAACGGCGTCGTGAACCGGACGCGCCCCTTCACGAGCGTGTAGATCAGCGCGAACACCATCAGGTCGAAGGGCAGGGAGATGCCGATGGTCGTCACCATGAACAGCGTCTTGATCTCGAGGTTGATGCCCGTCAGGAACATGTGGTGCATCCAGACGACGAAGCTCTGGAGCGCGACGAGCACCATCGCGGCGATGAACCACTTCCGCCCGACGATGCGCCGGCCGGTGAACGTCTGGAACACCTCCGCCATGATCCCCAGCGCCGGGAAGAAGACGATGTACACCTCCGGGTGGCCGAAGAACCAGAACAGGTGCGTCCACAGCAGCGTCCCGCCCGCGGTCTCCTGGACGAAGTAGGCCGTCCCGAGGATGCGGTCCGACGAGAGGATCAGAAGCGCCGCCAAAAGCGCCGCGAAGGCGAAGAGCATCATCCAGACGGTGAGGAGAATCGACCACGAGAAGATCGGGAGTCGCCGGAGCGTCAGCCCCTCCGCGCGCATCCGGTGCATCGTCGTCAGGAAGTTCACCGAGGAGACGGTGACCGAGGCGACGAAGAGGACGAGCGCGAGAATCGCGGTGTTCGCACCGACGTCCGGGGTGAACGTCGGGAGATTCAACGGCGCGTACATCGTCCACCCGCCAGCGAAGGTCCCGCCCTGGAAGAACGAGACCACGAACAGCAGCCCCGAAGAGAGGTACAGCCAGAAACTGAGCGCGTTGAGCCGGGGGAACGCGAGGTCGTCGGCGCCCATCTGCAGCGGGACAATGTAGTTCGCGAAGCCGAACGCGAAGGGCGAGAGGAACCAGAACACCATCACCAACCCGTGCGCGGAGACGGCCTGGTTGTACGCCATCGGCCCGAGAACTCCCTCGCCGACGGCGCGGGGCTCCCACAGCTGGATCCGCATCAGCCAGGCGAGCAGCCCGCCGAGGAGCAGGAAGAACAGCGACGTGACGATGTAGAGGATCCCGACGTCCTTGTGGTTCGTCGTCGTCAGCCAGTGACGGACGGTGGACCGGGAGGGGTGCGTCGCCGCGGCCAACGCGTCGGACACGGCGCCCTCGACCGGGATCTCCTCGCCGGTCACGGTCCCGCCGTCGGTCGCTTCCCCGCCTCCGATGTCGTCGTCGGGCGCTTCCGCTCCGCCCGTGTCACCGTCGATCGCTTCCCCACCGCTCGTGTCGCTACCAGCCACCGCATCACCGGCGGCGTCGCTCCCGACCGCCTGGTCGGCGGGCCCGTTCGATCCGAGGGGTTCTTCGTCGGTCATGAGCCGTTTGCCGTCGTGTTCGCGTACCACTCGCGGTACTCGTCGGGCTCCATCACCACGACGGTCGCCGTCATGTACGAGTGGCCGCTCCCGCAGAGTTCGTAACACTGTGCGGTGTAGTTCCCCGTCTCGTCGGCCTCGAACCACGTCGTCGTGGTCTGTCCGGGGACGGCGTCCGTCTTGACGCGCAACTCCGGCACGCCGAAGTTGTGGAACACGTCGCTGGAGGTGACCCGGAGTCGGATCACCTCGTCGGCGGGCACGCGGAGGACGCCGTCCTCGGAGTAGCCGTTCGGATACGTGAACTCCCAGCCGAACCGGTAGCCCTCGACGCCGACTTCCATCTCGGGTTCCGGCGGGTCCTCGACGTACAGGAGCGTCCCGTAGGTCCAGGCGATGAGCGAGACGACGATGACCGTACTGAGCGCGAACGAGGTGAACAGCTTCCGGCCGCCGCCCCCTCCCGTCGGCAGTTCACCGAGCGTCGGCGGCTCGAAGTCGTCCTCGCGGTGCTCCCCGTCGCGGTACCTGTACGCGTTATAAAGCATATACGCGACCACGACGACGCCGACGAGCGTTCCGAGCCCCAGAAACACCTCGAAGATGCGCTCGAAGACGACCGTTCGGGTTCCTCGCGGGATCAGCTCCGGTTGCAGCGGTATCGCCGGAATCGACCCCGCGGCGTGTCCGTTCATCACTACCACGCCCACATAGAATATGCGGAACAATAGTTATAAATTATGCGCAGGTTTGTGGGCGTTTACACCTCGTGCTGTGGCAACCCCGTGGTCCTCGTCAGCACGTATCCGAGCGTCAGTCCGTAGACCCAGTGTCCCGCGAGGGAGAACAGCACGTACGACGCGGTCGTGAGGAGTCCGGCGCTCGGCCAGAACCCCGGGAGGAACCCGAACCAGAACGCCGTCGCGAACGTCGCACCGCGGAGGTATCGCGGCGCCTCCGGCGGGAGGAACGCGCCCACGACGAGGAACGTCAGCGGCAACGCGACGGTGCCGCCGAATCCGAACAGCGCGATTCCGAGCGTCACCGTCGGTTCCAGGCCGAAGAACTCCGCGAATCCGGCGAACCGCGTCACCGGTTCGGTCCGGAACAGCCCCAGGAGTCCGGGGAGACCGACGAGTACGGGTAACATCGCGACCGTTCCGAGCAGCCCCCCGCCCATCGCTGCGAGGACCACGCGAGCGGTGATCGGTATCTCGGCCGGGTCGATCAGTTCCTCTTCCACTACGTTTCCCGGTGTTTCGGATGTCTCGCTGCTCATTGTCCTCGTTGAAAATACATCATTATTAATAATAAATCACTAGCCCCCGTCGCGATCGACCGCATCGACTTTCTGCGTCCCGTCCGACCGGCCGCGTATGTACGAAGTCGAGGTCAAAGTGCCCGCGTCACACGGCGAGGTCGAGAGGCGTCTCCGGGACGCCGACGCCGAACGCGTCGAACGGGTCACGCAGGTCGACACGTACTACGACGCGCCCCACCGCGACTTCGCCGAGACCGACGAGGCGCTCCGTCTCCGGCAGGAGAGGCGAGACCCCGACGCGGACGACGACGGTTCCGGGGACGCGGACGACCGCGATTCCGGCGGCGCGGACGACCACGACCCGGCCGACGCCGAAACGACAAAAATCACGTACAAGGGGCCGCTGATCGACGCGGCGTCGAAGACCCGCGAGGAACACGAGACGGCCGTCGCCGACGGCGACGCCGCCGCGGCCATCTTCGACGGCCTCGGGTTCGAACCGGCGGCGGTCGTCGAGAAGGAGCGAGAGTTCTTCGACCTCGACGGCTACACCGTCACGCTGGATCGCGTCGACGGCCTCGGCGAGTTCGTCGAGGTCGAGGCCGAGGCGAGCGAGGGTGCGGACGTGGACTCCGTCCGCGAGGGCGCGTTCGACGTCCTCCGTCGGTTGGGCCTCGATCCCGACGAGCAGATCCGAACCTCGTATCTCGGCCTGCTCCTCGACGATTCGGAGTAAACGGGGCGCTCCGTTCGGATATCCGGTGGTAATAATAACACTGACGAAGTTTTCCGCAAGTTATAGAACGGCCGGGAAAGTAGCGTCCGGCAATGACCGAACGGAACATCTCCATCGAAGCCGCAGACCGGACCGCCGTCGAGGACCAGGGGGTCGAGATCGTCGAGCGGAAGGGGCTCGGCCACCCCGACTCGATCTGTGACGGTATCGCCGAGGCCGTCTCGCGGGCGCTCTCGCAGCTCTACCTCGATCGCGTGGGACGCGTGCTTCACTACAACACCGACGAGACGCAACTGGTCGCCGGCGAGTCCGCGCCGACCTACGGCGGCGGCGAGGTCGTCGAACCGATCTACGTCCTCATCGTCGGCCGCGCGACCAGGGAGTACGGCGGCGAGCGGCTTCCGGTCGACGCGACCGCGCTCTCGGCCGCCCGCGACTACCTCAACGAACACATCCCGGAACTCGACGTCGGCACCGACATCGTCGTCGACACCCGGATCGGCGAGGGATCGGGCGACCTCCAAGACGTCTTCGGCGAGGACGGCGCGGAGGTCCCGATGTCGAACGACACCTCCTACGGGGTCGGACACGCGCCGCTGACCGAGACCGAGGAGATCGTTCTGACCGTCGAAGAGGAACTCAACGGCCCCTACGCCGCCGATCACCCCGAACTCGGCCCGGACGTGAAGGTGATGGGCAAGCGGGAGGGCGACCTGATCGACATCACCGTCGCCGCCGCGATGGTCGACTCCTACGTAGAGGACCTCGACGAGTACGACGACGCGGTCGAGCGCGTCCGCGCCTACGTGGGCGACGTCGCCCGCGGCCTCACCGACCGCGAGGTCCGCGTCGAGGTCAACACCGCCGACGACTACGAGGCGGGGTCGATCTACCTGACGGTCACCGGCACCAGCGCGGAGATGGGCGACGACGGCTCCGTCGGCCGCGGCAACCGCGCCAACGGGCTCATCACGCCGAACCGCCCGATGAGCATGGAGGCGACCTCCGGGAAGAACCCCGTCAACCACATCGGGAAGATCTACAACCTGCTGTCGACCGACATCGCCGAGTCCGTCGTCGCCGACGTCGACGGCATCCGCGACCTCCAGATCCGGCTCCTCTCGCAGATCGGCCGCCCGATCGATCGACCGCACGTCGCCGACGCGAAGGTCGTCACCGAGGCGGGCGTCGACCTCGCCGACATCGAACCGGAGATCCGCTCGCAGATCGACGATCGGCTGGCGAACGTCACCGACATCACCCGCCGCGTCATCGACGGCGAGCTTTCGACGTTCTGAAGCCGCTCGCCGCGAAACCGAACGTGTGAGCGGAACGAACGACGCGGACCGCGAGGACACGGACGCCGACCGCCCAGCCGCCGAGAGCGCGGACGCCGACGGGACCGGCGGGCCGGCCGGCCCGACGAACCCGACGAACGCGGTCCTGATCGGTCACGGCGACTTCGGGACCAAGAGCAGCGGCGTCCGCGCGCAGATGGCCGAGCGGGTCGCCCGCGACGTCGAGGCCGCCCTGGAGGCCGACGGGATCGCGGCCGCCGTCGAGCGCCCGTGGTCGCGGATCGTAGTCCGGACCGATCGCCCGAGGGCGGCCGCCCGCGTCGCCGCGACGCTGCCCGGGATCGCGTTCGCCCGCCCCGCCGTCGCGGTCGACCCCGAGATGACGGCGATCCGAACGGCGGTCCGCCGGCTCGCCACGGCCGGCCCGCACGACGCCTCTGAGACGTACGCGGTCGACAGCGACCGGATCGGCCCCGCGGACGCACACGACTTTTCGAGCCGAGACGTCGACGTCGAGGCGGGACGGGTCGTCGGCGAGGTCACCGGCGCGTCGGTGGACCTCGACGACCCCGACCGGACCTACCGGATCGAGGTCCGCGAGCGGGAGGCGTTCGTCTCCGCGACTCGGTTCGAGGGTCCAGGCGGGCTCCCCGTCGGGACGCAGGGGCGTGTGGCCGTCCTCGTCAGCGGCGGCCTCGACTCCCCGGTCGCGATGTGGCGACTCCTCCGACGCGGGTGCGTCGCGGTCCCCGTCTACGTCGATCTCGGCGCGTACGGCGGCGCGGACCACCGCGCTCGCGCGCTCGAAGCCGTCCGGACGGTCGCCGAGCGCGCCCCCCGAGCGGACCTGCGCCCCCGGATCGTCGACGGCGGCGGACTCGTCGATCGCGTCGTCGAGAGCGCAGAGCACACGCGGATGCTGTCGCTCCGCCGCGCGATGCTGGCCGCGGCCGAGGGCGTCGCCGAGACGGTCGACGCCCACAGCGTCGCGACGGGGGAGGCGCTGGGACAGAAGTCGAGTCAGACCGGCTGGAACCTGGCGGTCACCGACGCCGCGGCGTCGCTGCCGGTCCACCGCCCGCTGCTCACCGAGGACAAGCCCGACATCGTGGCGATGGCGCGGGAACTCGGAACGTACACCGACGCGACGCTGCCCGTCGGCTGTGACAGGATCGCGCCCGCCCACCCCGAGACGAACGCGACGCTCGACGACGTGCTGGACGCCGAGCCCGACGGACTCCTGGACACGGCGCGGGAGGCGGGGCGAAGCGCCGAACTCGGCTCTCTCTGACGTTGAATCGCTCTGAGATCGGATCGCTCTGAGGTCGGACCGCTCTGAGGCCGGACCGTTTCGTGGCCGGCGTCCCGGCGCCGGGCCCCCTCGCTCTCGACGCGGCGGTTCGCGCGAGACCGCCGGTGCGTCCCGTGCGAACGCGACGCACAACTTTCTATGTGTATGTTCACCTCACACCGAAGAGAAGGTAATCATTGTTGCTTATTGCGTGATAGATTGGGCAAAAATGGATTTACATACCTTCGGACCGTACGAACTGGTAATGTCAAAGACGTGCCGTCCCGCCCCGCCGCCGTCGGACGAGGAGTGGACCGTGAGGCAGGTGGTCCCGCGCAGCGACTGGGACGCCGCGAGCGAGACGTGTCCGACCTGCGGCGAGCGCGTCGACCTCCGGGGCCCGCACTACCAGGTGGAACTCGACCGGGAGCGGACGCCCGAAGCGGGGTCGAAGCTGACCCGAGAGCGTCGGCTCCTCGCCTTCTGCGACGAGGGGTGTGCCGCCGCCTGGCTCGACGAGACCGGCAACCGCTGACGCCGGGCGCGGTTGAGTCCGGCAACCGCCGGTGACAAGGCGTCCGACCGCAATCGATTTATCCCTCCTTCTCGACCGTTCTGACATCTCTCGACGCCCTCGACGCTGCCAGTTATGATTCACGCCTCTCCGTACACGGTACGCGCACCGCTCCGTAAGCGAGCCTCTCGTCCACTTTCGGTCACCCGCCCGTGACGCGCGTCTGCTTCGTCGGTTCCGAAGACGTCGACGTGCAGTACGAACTGCTCTCGCGGGAGACCGCACGCGAGGCGCTCTCGACGTACCAGCGGTACGCCCCGTTCGAGAACTCGCTGGCGGTCGACACGGTGAGCCTCGGCGCGGCCGTCTCGCTGTGCAACGACCTGAACTGGTATCTCGTCCGGTTCGTCGACCTCGCGCTCGTCCGCGAGCCGAGCATCGCCGCCGACGAGTGGTTGAGCCGCTCGCTGGCGGCCGCCGTCCGCGACGGCGACGTACGGCCCGGGGAGACCGGCGAACGCCTCGCGATCTACGGCGTCGAGGAGGGACGGCTGGTCGAGCCGATGTACGTCACCCGGCGGCCGGACGGAACCGTCCCCGGATACGACCTTCGAGAGGTGGAGGAGACGGTGACCGTCCGCGTGACCGGCGAAGAGTTCGACGCCGCCTGATATTCGAGGGCGTCTCCGCCGATCGGGCGACCTGTACCGACCGGACGTCAGCGAGGTATCAGGCGAGCGGTAGGGTGGGGTAGTTCACGGGCTCGCTGCGCATCGCCGCTGGAAGCCGCTCTGCGGAGGCCCGGACGCGCCCTACCAACAATTAAGACGGACCCTCCCGATCATCGGAGTATGGACGAGACCCCCCAGAAGATCACGACCCTCGTCGGCCGCGAGGTGTACTCGAACGAAGGCGTGTTCGTCGGCGAGGTCGCCGACGTCCGGCTCGATCTCACCGAGCGGCAGGCCGTGACCGGACTCGCGCTCACGCAACTCAACGACGAACTCTTCTCTGACCTCGTCGGCAGCAAGAAGGGCGTCATCCTGCCGTACCGCTGGGTCCGCGCCGTCGGCGACGTCATCCTCGTCAACGACGTCACGCTCCACGACGTCATCGAGCAGATGACACAGCCCAACGGCGAGGACAAAGAGGATTCCGCGGTCGCGTAACGTCGACGCGAACGAGGCCACCGCTCCCTTCGCTCTCCGAATTCGTCTCCCGACCGTCAGTCATTTGCGGGGCGAGTCTGTACTCGGAGGTATGTCGGACGAATCAGACGATCCCGCCGCCGAGAACGACGCCGAAAAGACGCCATCCGAGGACGACGCCGCGGAGGCGTCGGATGACGCCGAGGAGAAATCGTTCCGCGAGCGCGTCGAGGAGATCCGCGAGCGACGCGCCGAGGAGCGAGAGGAGGGCGACCGCCCCGACCCCGAGGAGATGATGGGCGGGGGCGGTCCGGGCGGCGCCGGCGGCAACCCCTTCGCACAGATGATGAGCGGGATGATGGGCGGCGGCGGCCCCGGCGGAATGGGCGGTGGCGGCGGCCCGCCCGGAATGGGTGGCGGCCCCGGCGGCCGCGGCGGTCCCGAGGAGAGCGAATCCGCGGGCAACGAGGAACTCGTCCGGGAGGTCCGACAGCTCCGCGACGAGGTCCGCGACGCGACGCGACAGCTCCAGCGCATCGCCCAGGCCGTCGAAGATATCGACGACTGACGACCGCCCCGAGGACCGACGGTCACAGACCGCCCCCGGACGTGGGGCGGAAGAGCGACCCGACCGAACCGCGGCTACCCCTTTTCGCCGATGACCCGGTCGTAGAGCGCGGAGAGCTGATCGACCACGCGCTCGACGCTCAACTCCTCGCGGTGTGACAGACAGGATTCGGCGAGCGACTCGCGTTCGTCGAGCACCCGACCGATCGCGTCGCGGCAGTCCGCCACGTCGCCGTGCTCGTAGTGATACCCCGTGACGCCGTCCTCGACCGTGTTCGAGAGCGCGCCCGCGTCGACCGCGACGACGGGCGTCCCGCAGGCGTTGGCCTCGAGCGCGACGAGGCCCTGCGTCTCGACCGGACTCGGGAAGACGAACGCGTCGAGCGCGGAGTAGAAGGCCGGCAGCTCCTCGCGGGGGAGAAAACCGAGGAACCGCGCGTCGACGTCGAGGCTGTCCGCCAGCGATTCGAGGTCCCCGCGCGCGGGACCGTCGCCGCCGATGACGACCGTCGCGTCGACGCCGTCGGCCGCGCGGACGAACTCCGAGAGGTTCTTCTCGTACCCGTGGCGGCCGGTGTAGCCGATCAGCGGGCCTTCGGGAAGGCCGTGGCGTTCCCGGAACGCGTCGGGGTCCGTCGGCGCGAAGAAGTCGACGTCGACCCCGTTCGAGAGCACGACCGTCGGCGTGTCGACGTCCACAGTCTCGCGGACGCGGTCTCTGGCGTCCGCGCTGGGACAGACGATCGCGTCCGAGCGGGAGAGGAACCACCGCTCGTACCGCTCGGCCAGTCGCTCGATGCTATGCTCGACGCGCGGTCGGGACGTGAGGTAGTCCGCGTACTCCGCGGTCGGCGTGTGATAGGAGGTCACGAGCGGCAGGTCCTCGCTGCGGGCGAGTCGCGCCCCGCCGATGCCGACGGCGAACGGGGTGTGCGCGTGGACGACGTCGACGTCCTCGACGGCCTCGGGGACCCGCGGCGTGCCGATGCGAAAGCCCTCGTACATCGGGAACGGCAGGCTCCGAACCGGATACTCCTCGGGGTCGGGGTCGTACTCGGCGCTGCCGGGGTAGACGATCCGCATCGTGCCGCCGCGCTCGCGCCAGCGGTCCCGCCACGTCTGAATCGTGTAGGAGACGCCGTTGACTGTCGGCAGGTAGGTGTCGGTGAAGGCGGCGACCGAGGCGGGAGCCATCGGCGACGATTCACGGACGGAGGGTTAAATCGTTGCGAATCGATCGGACTGGTTCGGCGTGGCCCGTCCGCGCGCTCGCGTGATCGGGCGACCTCGCGGTCGTCGGGCCGCTACTCCTCGACGTCGACCGGCCGCCCCGCCCGCTTGGCCTCGCGGACCTCCCGATAAGTCGCCGCCAGTCGCTCGCCGACCCGATCCAGACTGTGTTCCGTCGCGGTCTCCCGGGCGTTTGCGCCGAGTCGCTCGCGGAGGTCCTCGTCCTCCGCGAGACGCTCGACGGCGTCGACGAACTCCGCTTCGGTCTCGCACTTGAGACAGTCGTGGCCGTCGGTGTAGAACTCCTCGAACACCGGGATGTCGCGGAGGACGACCGCCTTCCCGCAGGCCATCGCCTCGAGGACGGCGATGCCCTGGTTCTCGTTCTTCGTCGGGAAGAGGTAGACGTCGCCCGCGCCGTACGCCCCCCGGATGTCGTCGATCCAGCCGGTGAACGTGACGTTCTCGGGCGGGTTCGACGTCCACCGCCGGACCGCCGTCGAGGCGTGCGGGCCGGTGTCGTAGGGTCCGAACCACGCGAAGTCGTAGGGCGTCGCCTCCGCGACCCGGCAGAACGTCGAGAGGCCCTTCCGCTCGAAGACGTTGCCGACGAGGAAGACGACCGTCCCCTCGAGGTCGTAGCGTTCGCGGTACTCCCCGCGGAGGTCCTCGAACCCCTCTAAGGCCTCGACGTCGACGCCGTTCGTCATCGGGCGGATCGGCGCGTCGACGGGGTACGATTCGAGGACGCGCTTCGTGTACTCCGAAGGACAGAGCACCAGGTCCGCCTGCGAGTAGAACCACTTCAGATACCGCCCCAGCGCCGGCGCGACGGTCGTCGACCCCCGGAACGACTCCGCGAAGTCCTCGCGCGTCACGTGCGTGTGGAGTATCAGGGGAGTACCGTCGCGCTTCGCGCGGCGCGCCACCGCGAGCGAGCCGGGGCCGACGAGGTTGCAGTGGGCGACGTCGTACTCGCCGAAGAGGCCGTGACCGGAGAGGGCCGACCGGAGGCCCGTCGGTAGGTCCCCGCCGCGCCACGGCGAGGTCACGACCTCGACGTCCGTCCGTTCGAGGGCGGCCCGCTGCTGGTCCGCCGCGGTCCCGATGCCGCTGCGGTCCAGCCGCGATTCGAGTTCGAGGTAGTTGAGCGCGCGGAGAGCCACGTCGTCGTGGATTTCCTCGCGACCCTATTTATATATGCGACTCTCGACGGGCGCGGCGGCGGCCGCGACGCACGGGGCCGCCCGGTCGCGACGCCCGCGTCGTACTGCCGGCTGTACATCGATGAAGAACGCCGCGACCCCGGAGTCGCGGATGTCTCGAAATAGGTGCAGCCGACAGTATCAGCGCCTCTCGCCCGACGGCGGGACGAGCAGGACGTTGTTGTTGCCGCGGGCGACGATCGACTCCGAGACGCTTCCGAGGAGGAGGCGACGGAGACGACTCCGCCCGCGCGTCCCGAGCAGCGTCGTCGTCGCGCCGACGCGCGTCTCCTCTTCGAGGATCTCGTCGACGGCGCTCCCCTCGCGGACGTTGATCCCCGCCTCGATTCCCATCTCGCGTTCGACCTCGTCTGCGAGGTCTTCCAGCCGCCGTTGGGGGTCTTCGACCGCCGGGCTCGCGTTCTCCTTCTGGACGTGCAGGAGGTCGACCGCCTGCGTCGCCCCCTTCAGCATCGGGAGGAAGTCGAACGCCTGCCGGGCGTTGTCGGAGAAGTCCGTCGCGAACAGGACGTGCTGGAAGAGGTGCTCTTTGACGACGGCCTTTTCGGACTCCGGGGGCGCGATCCGCTCGACCAGCAGCGGGCGCGTGGCCGTCCGCGCGACGTTCCGCGTGGTGCTCCCGACCAGCCGGTTCGCGAGCGGGCTCTCGCCCCGCGAACCGACGACGATCATATCCGCGTCCAGGCGGTCCGCGAAGCCGTTGATCCGTCGGTGCGGCGTCCCGCGGGCGACGTGCGTCTCGACGGCGAACCCCGCCGACTCGAAGACGTCGCGCTGGGGTTTCAGCGACTTCCGGGTGTCCGTCGCGGCGTCCATCCCCGGGAGGCCGCTGGAGACGTTGTCGGGGACGACCGTCACGAGGTGGACCTCGGTGACGCCGATGTTGTCGAGGCAGTCCAGGCACGTGCGTGACCGGATCGCCGCCTCGTTCGCGTCCGAGAGGTCCGTGGCGAATACGATGCGCATACTTCGAGTTCGTGCTCCACGGATTAATATTGTGCGGTTAGTACAATAAAATGAAATACGGCTTGCCGAACCGATTGGAGACGACTCGGAACGCCTTTGTTCGCCCGAGTCCGTGCGCCCGTATGGGCATCCCGGCCGAGCGAATCGAGCGACTGCACGACCTCGCGCGGGAGGCGACGGCCGGAGCTGACGTCGACCTCGCCCGGGAGTACGTGCGCCTCGCGCGCCGGATCGCCGAACGGAACCGGATCAGCCTCCCGCGTCGGTTCCGGCGCTTCACCTGTGACGACTGCGACGCGTACCTCCGCCCCGGCGCGACGGCGCGGGTCCGACTCCAGTCCGGACACGTCGTCGTCAGGTGTCTCGCCTGCGGTGCGACGAAACGGTACCCCTACGAAGACGCCTAGCGAGGGACGCCTGCCGTCCGAGAGGTCGGATACTGGTCGAGAGTCTTAAGTTTCAAACCGGATGCCGACGTATCGAAGCCGTATGGACGAACAGGAGCTGCGCAAGGCGGCCCACGACCTGGACGTCACCGTCTGGGTGGGAAAAGGGGGGATCGATCCGGTCGTCGAGGAGGCGGCCGATCAGTTGAAAGACAGAGAGCTCGTGAAGGTGAAGTTCCTCCGGGCGGCCCGCGGGGGCACGACCGTAGAGGAACTCGCCGCCGAACTCGCCGAGCGCGCCGACGCGGAGGTCGTCGAGACGCGGGGTAACACGGGGGTCCTGCACCGATGAGCGCCGGGGCCCCGCTGCAGGCCGGCATCGGCCTGAACGACTCGATCGCCGGACTCCTGGCCGGGTTCGGCGTCCCGGACGCGATCGCCAGCCTGCTCGGGCAGGCGCTCGCGTTCCTCGTCGTGTTCGCGGTCGTGTTCGTGATCGGGCGCAGCGTGCTCCTGCCCATCGCGACCCGGATGATGGACTCTCGGGGGCTCGAATCACACGCCCAGAAGCCGCTCCGCCGACTCCTCGTCGTCGTCGTCGGCTTCGCCGGCGTCACGGCGGCGTTCGGCGCGGCGGGGTATCCGAACTTCCTCCAGTCGCTCGCGACGATCGCCGCCGCGGCCACGCTGGCGATCGGTTTCGCGATGCAGGACGTCCTGAAGAACTTCGTCGCGGGCATCTTCATTTATACTGATAAGCCGTTCAAGATCGGCGACTGGATCCAGTGGGACGGGAACTCGGGCGTCGTCGAGGACATCAGCTTCCGCGTCTCTCGGGTTCGGACGTTCGACAACGAACTGCTGACGGTGCCGAACTCGGCGCTGACCGACGGCGTCATCAAGAACCCCGTCGCGAAGGACAAGCTCCGGCTGCAGGTCCCCTTCGGTATCGGCTACGACGACGATACGGAGAAAGCGACCGAGATAATCATAGAGGAGGCCGAGGCGCACGCGGACATCCTCGAAGACCCCGCACCCTCGGTACGGCTGACCGAACTCGGCGACTCCTCGGTGACGCTCACCTCGCGCATCTGGATCTCGGACCCGAGCCGCGCGGACTTCGTGAAGACCCGCGCGGACTACGTCCAGGCGGTCAAACAGCGCTTCGACGAGGAGGGAATCGACATCCCGTACCCGAACCGGACCCTCGGCGGCGAACTCACCGTCGCCGGTCTCGAAGAGATCTCGCCCGCCGACGACTGAGTCGTCCGGCATTTCGATTCGCCGCTCACAGTTCGATCCGCTCGACGAGCTGGTCGCCGGACTTCGTGTTCACCGCGACGATGCGGACGTGTTCTTCGAGTCCCGAGCCGTCGAGTTTCGCCTTCAGCAGGTTGTCGACCTGGTAGACGCCGGCGGCGTTGATCATCTCGATCTCGACGAGGACGGCCTTCCCGTCGCCCGGGCGCAACGAGACGTTCTCGATGGCCTGACTCGACAGCGTGTTGATGCCGCGGCCGCCCTTCTCGTAGGGGATGCGCGAGCGGCCGCGCTCCATGTCCAGCGCGTCGGCGACGCGGATGATCCCCGCCTCCGTCGTCAGCGGGTCCTCCGCGGTGTGGTGACAGAGGATCGCGTGGAGCACCTCGGCCTTCAGCCGGACCGCCTCCTCGGTGTCGTAGAACCCCAACTGCGGGACGAGTCGGTCGAGGAGGTCCGCCGCCAGCGGGATCGAGTAGTAGACGTGGTCGTCGCGGTGGACTACGTGACCGATGTCGTGCAGCGTGGCCGCCAGCGCGAGGATCACCGGTTCGTCGGCCTCGTCGAGGCCCTGATCTGCGGCCCCGTTGCACGCGACGTCGCCGCCCTTCAGGAGGTCGTAGAGACAGAGCGCGCGATTGCGGACGATCTCGATGTGCTTCGTTCCGTGGTCGTTGTACCCCTTCCGCTGGACGGCGTTGACGTTTTGCGCTTCGAGGTAGGTCGTGACCTCCGGATCCGAGAGGATCTCGTCGAGAACCGCGTTGACCCGCTCGTCGGGGAAGTTGTGCTCGGCGTCGGGATCGTACTCGCGACCGCCGTTTCCGCTGGAGTTCGCCATAGAACCGGCTACTCCGGCGGCGGCAAAGTATCTGCGGGAGTCGTGTACTGATGCTAATTACTCTCGTCTCTTCCCGCCGAGCGCTACCGTGCGTCTTGGGCGTTGGCGTCGATTTCGGCGGACTTCGCGTCCTCGGCCGCGGCGGCGACCTCGTCGTAGTCGGGTTCGACGCCGGGGTCGTCGCTCACCCACTTGTCGGTGATCTCGCCCTCCGTCGTCGCATCCGGCGGTCCGTCTGCGGTCGTTTTTGCTCGGGGTAGCCGAGCAAAAAGCCTATAATTACCACTGGGTTAGGTTCTGGTAGCGATGTACGGAACTATCACCCCACTGTTCCCGGGGCTGCCGGGTGGGCCGGAAGTGCTCGTCGTCCTGCTCATACTGGTGCTTCTGTTCGGCGCCAACAAGATCCCGAAACTCGCCCGTTCGACGGGGCAGGCGATGGGCGAGTTCAGACGCGGCCGCGAGGAAATCGAAGAAGAGCTCAGCCAGATGGAAGGCGACGACGAAGAGGAAGAAGAGAAGACGACGTCGACATCGACTGAGACGTCGACCGAGACGAACTGACGCGCTGTCGCCCACCCGGTCCTTTTCGCGAAATCCAATTCGTTTAAGCGGTGGCTGTACAATCGGCCGGTGGGACGCGTGGCCTAGTGGACCAGGGCGAGGGGTTCCTAACCCCTAGATCGCGGGTTCGACTCCCGCCGCGTCCGTTCGCTTCGCTCACTCCCGCGGCGTACCCCCGCTCGCTTCGCTCGCGGGAGTCCCGCCGCGTCCGCTCTGCTGTCGAACGAAGTGAGACCCAGAGCGCACCGTTCGGGAGTCGAACCCACGGAACGGGATGCTCACTCGCCCCCGCCGGCGTCGACGCGACGATACGCCGGTCGCAGCCCGCCCCAGAACAGCACGACGGCCACTACCACCGCTGCGCCGGCGAGCGGGGCACCGCTCACTCCGAAGAGTTCGCGGAGGGCGACGACGATCCCGACGACGAGAAGACCGTAGGCCGCGAAAAAGAGCCTCGCTTTGCCGGACATACCCGGTTCCAGAACCATACGGCCACGCAACTCCGGACCGACAAGTTCCTTGTGACGAGCCCGCCGCGTTTCGACTGCGCGCCGCCCCGCCGACACCCCCCGCTCAGAGGTCGACGCGGTCGCCGATCTCGACGAGTTCGAGCGACTGCGGGTACTCGTAGCTCCGCGCGTGGTGGTGCAGCACCTTCGGATCGGCGGTCATCCCCTTCCACATGTCCCAGTGACTCGGGAGGAAGCGATCGAACCGGAGGTCCGAGGCGGACTTGACGGCCTCGTTCTCGGTGGAGTACCAGCGCGTGCGGACCGGTTCGCCGGTCTCCTTGTCGTCGATGTTGCCGATCGCGCCGAACGCCAGCACGCCGAG
Organism: Halobellus limi; assembly: GCF_004799685.1. Lineage (NCBI taxonomy): Archaea > Methanobacteriati > Methanobacteriota > Halobacteria > Halobacteriales > Haloferacaceae > Halobellus > Halobellus limi. The sequence goes on along the minus strand of NZ_CP031311.1, from coordinate 2,407,748 downwards.
GTCGATATCGTATCGGTCGCCCAGTTCGTCGAAGTCGTCGTGCGGCTTCGTGTCGCCGCCGTGGAAGAACGTGCCCGAGTCGTGCTCGAAGACGTACGAGACCGGGTGCGTCGAATCGGGGTCGTGCGAGAACTCCACGTGGACGGTGAACTCGCCGACGTCGAGGGTGTCGCCCTCGGCGACCTCCGTGAACTGCGACTCCTCGAGGTCGTACTCGTCGAGCCACGCCTCGTCGTCGAAGGCGACAGACAGCGAGTCGTCCGGGGCGTAGAAGGGCGCGCCGGTGTTCTCGAGGATCGGCGCCTGACTCGGGCCGTGGGTGTGGTCTGTGTGCTCGTGGGTGGCGAAGACGGCGTCCATCTCCGCGACGTCGTCGGGATCGAACGGCACCGGAATCATCCGGACGGTCCGCGGCGGATCGCCGGTCCCCAGGTAGGGGTCGATCGCGACGGTCGTGCCCTCGCTGCCCTTCAGGATGAAGCCGTTGCAGCCGAGGTACCAGACGGCGACGGTGTCGGGATCCGCTGCTTCCACGGCGCGCGGGAGCCAGTCTCCCCAGTCGCTTCGAGTCATACGTGTCGCTGTGGCCGGCGGTAGGCTAAGTGTTCCGGAGACGGACGCGGATCTGACGATCTGCCACCACGGACTGCCGGCCCGGAGCGGACGTCTACTTTCCACCACTAAAAATAGCCGAGGTTAACTTACGAACGTTTGGATAGGTGGATCAAAAGTGGCTATACAGATATAATAACTCGAAGGAGCACTAGGAACATCAAACGATACCGTCAGAAGATATTTATATCATATCGCCGTCGTCTATGATATGAACTCTCATACCAGGGAAACGGCGAACTTCTCGCAGATGGACGCGACGATCCGGGAACTCGGCTCGTGGAGTCCGCGCTCGGAGCGCGAAGGTCCCTGACCGGCGTCAGCGGAGTCCGTTTCGCGGGTCGAAACCCCTCGTGACGGTCGAAGTGGTGGATGAGTTCACTCGGCGTCGAGGTTACCGAACGCCTCGTCGACGAGTTCGCCCGTGTCGGCGATGATGTCGGCCATCACGTCGTCGTCGGGCGCCATCCCGACGAGTCGGGCGATCCGCATAATGCTCACGTGATAGACGGTCTGGACGCCCGGTTCCTCCTGCCAGATCACGACGTTGCACGGGAACAGCCCCCCCATCCGCTTCTCGCTCGCGTCGAGCGCGCGGTTCGCCATGTTCGGGTTGCACGCGCCCAGAACGTAGTACGGGTCCCGACCGGCGTCGACCTTCTCGTTCAACATCTCCGAGGCCGAGAACTCGGTGGCGACGCCGAACCCCGCGTCCGTGAACGCCTCGCGCACGTGTTCGATCGCCTCCTCGTGGTCCATCCGAAGGGTGGCTCGCTCCTCGCCGATGTCGCCCGCCGCGATCGCTTCAGGGTCGATTGGTAACGTCATCGACGTAGGGTACGACGGCATCCGATGAAAACGTATGGGAGTGTGTCTACTGCACACTATCGCTCCACCGCACACTGTCGCTTCCCGGCGGGGGCACCGCTCCGACGTCGGCCTCGCGGGTCCGCTCGCCCGCCGTTCACAGCGGGACCGGCAGCCAGCGGAGGGCGGCGAGGACGTCCTCCGGCGGGAAGATGGGATCGTGCAGCGCGAGCCAATCCAGGAGCGTCAGTCCGAGTCCGTGCGCGACGATCGAGGGGAGCAGCGACTGGCTGTGGTAGTCGACCGCGCCGAAGAGGACGTCCGTCGGACCCGAAAGAAGCAGTTCGATCGGCGGCTTCCCGACGTGGTGCAGCGCGTAGACGACGGGGCTGATGAAGACGCTCTTGAACCCGAACTCCTCGCTGACGCCGACGCAGAGCAGTCCGCGGTAGTACGTCTCGGCCGCGACGACGACCAGCAGCTGTTGCAGGGTGTGTGGGAGAAACTGGGAGAGCGCGGTCGTGGTCTGCCACATCGGGTAGTACGCGCGGATGCTCGGCAGCGACGACCCGACGAGGTAGAAGGGGAGGACGAACGCCGCGAGGAGGAGGGTGTCGCGGAGGGCCACCCGATCGACGTGAAACCCGAGATCCCGGCCGTGTGTGGCGGCGAGGCTGGCAGGGATCGCGAAGAATAACAGTAGGTCGCGGACGACGCGCGCGCCGAGGTCGGCCGGCGGAACCGCCCACGAGCTCCACAGGATCGAGAGGACGAGGCCGACGAAGAGCGCTCGCTGGAGCCAACTGGATTCGCCGGCGAGGGCGCGAATGCGGGCGTGGACGGACACCGTCGCGGGTCGGCGCTACTCGGTCTCGACGGGGCCGTCGCCGACGACGTCCCGGACGAGCGAGACGAACGTCTGACGCGAGTCGACGTAAGTCTCGTCGACCGCTTCGAGCACGTCTTCGAGGGTCTGGGGGCCCGACGGCGTCCGGATGACGCTGTCGCCCTCCTGTTCGACGATCCGGCTCATCTCGTGGGGCCAGGTGAGCCGCGCGGCGACGCGCGCCAGCGGCTGTCCCTCGACGGGCGTCTCCTCGCCCAGTTCGACGACGGGGCCCTCGGATTCCTCCTCGTCTGCCATATCCCCGGATTTGCCACGGCCGACAATAATCCCTTCGACACGCCGTGACAGGAGGGCTCACACCGATTTTTTCGAAGGTCGATCGGCGGGCTGTCGTGCGTCCGTCTGACGCATCGTTTTGTGTGGTGATCACGAAGTACCCGGTATGCCCAGTCTCTCGGAGGTCTACAGGGGAAAGCAAACGGGGGCGAGCCTCCGCCGACTGCTCTTCGGGTTGGGGCTGTTTCTCGCCGGGTCCCTGCTGGTCGTCTCGGGGATCGTCGTCGCCACGACCGATCTCCTCTACGGGACGGAGCCGCTGGCGGTGACGGCAAAGCGGCAACTCGGGGGCGTCCTCGCCGGCGTCGGCGTTCCCGCGGTGTTCCTCGGCATCTTCGCCGTGTTGCCGTCGGGGCGGCTCACGAAGGCCGCCGCCGTCGTCGGCGCCGGCATCGCCGTGATCGGCGTCGCGCTCTTCACTCACGCGTACCCCTGCCAGTGGTCGGGATCGCTCTGCGGCGCGGGGAAACCGGACCTGACGCTTCTGACCGTCGGCGTCTACTTCCTCGGCGCGATCCTCACCTTCTGGTGTCTGTTCGCCGGCGTTGCGAACTTCAAGACCCGCAACGACCCCGGCGGGACGGCGATGGTGAACGTGACGCGGAAGCAGGAGACCCAGTACGTGCCGGTCGAGCGCTCCCGGGGCGGCCTCGGCGGCATCGGGTTCTTCGGCGGCACCCCCGACGGCGAGGTCGAGACGCAGACCGGCGGTGGCGGCACCGGCGGGACCGCCTCCGACGGCGGCACCGAGTCGGAGTCGATCACCTCGCCGCTGGACGGCTCACGCGGCGAGGGCGCCGGTCCCGACTCGAACGCGCCGGGCGGCCCCACTGGGGCGAGCGGGCGACCGCGCTCCCCGTCGGGCGGGTCGTCGCCATCGGGCGGGTCGTCGCCATCGGGCGGATCGTCGCCGTCGAACGGCCCCTCGTCTGCGGGTTCGGGCCGGTCGGGAGCGGGGAACTACGACGCCGCAGACACCTACTGCGGCAACTGCGCGCACTTCGAGTACGTCCGGACGGATTCGGGGATCCAGCCGTACTGCGGCGCTCACGAGGAACTGATGGACGATATGGACCCCTGCGAGGACTGGTCGCCGAAGCGCCGACGCTGACCCGATCGCGAACGCGTCTCGCCCCGTCTTCGCTGTTGTCTCTCTCTCTTTTCCCTCTTCGCTGTCCGCTCTCCCGCCTTTTTGTTTACCCCGTGACGTCCGCGAGCGTCGCGGCGACGTCGTCCCAGTGGCTCCCCTTCCAGAAGACCTGCCCGCACTCCCGACACCGCCAGCAGGCAGTCCCGGCGGGGTCGGGCGCGTACGACGGCAGCGACTCCTCGGCGTCGACGGGGCGGAGGTCGCCGTTGCACGCGCCGCACCGACTCGGCAGGTCTTCGAGCGAGAGTTCGTAGCCCGCCGAGTGAAGCGTCCGCAGCTGTTCGCGGACGTCGCGCGACGACAGGAGGACGGCGTCGTCGACGCGGGCCGCGAGGTCGACGTCACGCGTGAGCAGCGTCCGGTCCGACCGCTCCGCCCAGGCGGCGATGGCGTCGTCGGAGGGGTCCGCCTCAGATCCTTCGGCGACGTCCCGGTCGAGCACGTACGCGGCGTCGTAGCCGCACATCCGCAGGTACGTCGCCAGTTTGCCGAGCATCGCGTCGAGGAGGAGTCGTTCGGACATCGTCTCACCGTGATTGCTCTCACTTTTTACCGCCGATACCCCCGTTTACGGCGCTCGGCGGTACGAGACGAGAGTAATTATTATCTGCGGAGTACTCCCTCCGGCGTCTCTCAGTGCAGGAACGCCAGCAGGTCGTCGACGTCGCGGGCGTTCAGCACGTCCGCGCGCTCGCACCACCCCCGGCGGGCCGTGTGAACGCCGTATCTGATGACGTCGAGCGCGCCTGGCGCGTGCGCGTCGGTGTCGACGGCGATGGTCGCGCCCGCCTCGACGGCGACGCGGGCGAGTTCCCCGCGGAGGTCCAGCCGCGCGGGGTCGGCGTTGATCTCCAGCGCCGTCCCGGCCGCGGCGGCCGCCTCGGCGATCCGGGCCACGTCGAGGTCCAGCCCCTCGCGCTCGTTGATGAGCCGTCCCGTCGGATGGCCCAGGACGTCGACGCTCGGATGTTCGACGGCGCGGACGAGCCGATCGGTCGCCGTCTCGCGGTCCTGCCCGAGCGCGGCGTGCGGCGACGCGACGACGAGATCCAGGTCGGCGAGCAGGTCGTCGTCGGTCGAGAGGCCGCCGTCGGCGTCGACGTTCGTCTCGACGCCGTGTAAGAGCGTCAGGTCGTCGCCGAACGCCTCTTTCTCGTCTTCGACCGCCTCGATCTGCTCGCGGAGGTCCGACTCCGAGAGCCCGACGCCGCCGACCATCCCGGGACCGGTCGCGTGGTCCGTCACCGCGTAGTAGTCGTAGCCGCGCTCGGCGGCGGCCGCGACCATCTCCGAGAGCGTCGCGCGGCCGTCCGACCAGTCGGTGTGCGTGTGGAGGTCGCCGCGGATCTCGTCCGCCTCGACGAGGTCGGGGAGGGCGCCCTCGCGCGCGGCGTCGACCTCGCCGGTCCCCTCCCTGATCTCCGGCGGGACGAGCGGCAGGTCGAGCGCGGCGTACATCGATTCCTCCGTCTCCCCGGCGACGCGTTCGCCGACGCGCTGGCCCGCGTCGGGGTCGTCGACCCCGGAGACGTCGAAGACGCCGTACTCGTTCATCTTCAGGCCGCGGTCGATCGCGAGGTTCCGGAGTTCGACGTTGTGGTCCTTGCTGCCGGTGAAGTACTGCAGCGCCGCGCCGAACTCCCCGGGGGCGACGACCCGGAGGTCGACCCGGACCTTTTCCACGCGGACGCTCGCCTTGTGCTCGCCAGCCTCGATGACGTCGCTCGCGGCCGGCCACTCGACGAAGGCGTCGACGACGCGCTCGCCCGACTCCGAGGCGACGAGGACGTCGACGTCGCCGATGGTGTCGCGCCACCGACGGATCGATCCCGCCACCTCGGCCTGCGCGACGGCCTCTTGTTCCCGAAGGTGTTCGAGGACGTCGTCGGCGAGGGGACGGGCGTCGCCGAGCCGCTCCCGTTCCGTCGCGTGCCTGGCGAAGGCGATGTTCTCGCGGATGTTCTGCTCGGTCTTCGCGCCGAACCCCTTCACCTCCCGGATCTCCCCCGCCTCGGCCGCCTCGGCGAGTTCGTCGAGCGTCGTGATGCCGAGCGCGTCGTAGAGCGCCCCGACGGTCTTCGGCCCGACGCCCTCGACGCGGGTGAGCGCCTCGATGTCGACCGGAAGCTTCTCGCGCAGCTCGGTCAGTTCCTCGATCTCGCCCGTCTCGATGTACTCGACGACCTTCGATGAGATGGCGTCGCCGACGCCGTCGATCTCCTCCACCGCCGACTCCCCCTCGGCGGCCAGGTCCTCGATCGGTTCGGGGTACTCGCGGATGTTCTCGGCGGCGCGCCGGTAGACGTTCGGCTTGTACTCGACGCCGTCGGCCTCCAGGAGGTCGGCGAACGCTTCGAGGCGGCGCGCCACCTCGGCGTTCCTGGTCACGGCCGCCCCCCTCCGCGACCGCTCGTGTTACTCCCGTCCCTGTGGCCGAGGGCCTGTTTCAGGAAGCGCATCCAGCGCTTCCGGTCGGCGGTCTCCTGCACCTCGGCCTCCTGTTCGATATCGACCGGTCGCAGTTGTTCGAGCGCGTTCAGCGCGCGGTCGATGCCGACGATGCTCTCGGCGAGGCGCTCGCCCTCCTCGTAGGGGATCTCTCCCTCCTCGATCCGCTGGAGGCGTTGTAAGCGCTCCCGGCGGAGGTTCTTCTTCGCCTCCTCGACGCGGTCGCGCTCGCCTTTCGGGACCGTGTCGCGGCGCTTGATCTCGAAGACGAACTCCCGGAGCGCGATCTCTTCGCCCTGTACGTCGATCTCGTCGGGGATCTCCGCGCCCACCGTCGCGCCCTCGCGATTGACGCGCTCCAGCAGTTGCTTTCGCTCGAACTCCTTCACGGCTCTTGTCTCTCCTTACGGCGGCGTCTACTTCGCTCCTTCGCCGTGAGAGACGACCAGCCCGGATCGGACCTGTCGGTCGTCCCCGTTCGTGTGCCGTGTTAGCGACCCACGATCACGATTCTCGTCGGAGACGGCGGCAGCAGTTCGCGTAGAGACGAAACTTCTTATGACTCACGGCGGAATACGACCCGTATGGGATTGTTCGACCGGCTGCGCGGAGACGATAATCCGCGCGTCGCTTTCATCGGTATCGACGGCGTACCCTTCAGTCTCCTCGCCGATAACCCCGACACCTTTCCGAACTTCGCCGCGCTGAGGGCGGAGGGCACCGCCGGCGCGATCGAGAGCATCGTCCCGCCGGAGTCCTCCGCCTGCTGGCCCTCGCTGACGACCGGCGTGAACCCGGGCGAGACGGGCGTCTACGGCTTCCAGGACCGCGAGAACGGCTCCTACGACACCTACGTTCCGATGGGTCGGGACGTGCAGGCGACGCGTCTGTGGGACCGCGTGACCGACGACGGCCGACAGGCCAGCGTGATGAACGTCCCGGTGACGTTCCCGCCGCAGCGGAACGTCCAGCGGATGGTCTCGGGCTTCCTCTCGCCGGGCGTCAAGAAGGCCGCCCACCCCGAGGAGTTCCGCGACGAACTCGATTCGATGGACTACCGAATCGACGTCAACGCCAAACTCGGCCACGACGACGACAAGTCGGACTTCGTCGAGAACGCCCACGAGACGCTCGACCGACGCTACGAGGCGTTTTCGTCCGTCCTCGAACGCGACGACTGGGACCTCTTCTTCGGCGTCTTCATGACGACCGACCGCGTGAACCACTTCCTCTTCGCGGACTACGAGCGCGACGGCGAGAACAGGGAGGCCTTCGTCGAGTTCTACGAGAAGGTCGACGAGTACGTCGGGAAGATCCGCGAGTCACTGCCCGACGACGTCACGCTCGTCGTCGCCTCGGACCACGGCTTCACGTCGCTGGACCACGAGGTCCACTGCAACGCCTGGCTCGAAGAGCAGGGCTGGCTCTCCTACGAGGACGACGACCACGAGGAACTCGGCGACATCTCCGACGACACGCGAGCGTACTCGCTCATCCCGGGGCGGTTCTACATCAACCTCGAGGGCCGCGAACCGCGGGGGAGCGTTCCGAGAGACGAGTACGAGGAGACGCGCGAGGAACTCAAGGCCGAACTGGAAACCCTCGAAGGGCCGAACGGGCGGAAGGTCGCCGAGCGCGTCGTCGAGAAGGAGGACGCCTTCCGCGGCGATCACGACGACATCGCGCCGGACCTCGTCGTCGTTCCCAACCACGGGTTCGACCTCAAGTCCGGCTTCAAGGGCCACGAAGACGTCTTCGGGAAAGGCCCCCGGAACGGGATGCACAGCTTCGACAACGCGTCGCTGTTCGTCGACGACCCCGACGTCGAGATCACGGACGCCGACCTCTACGACATCGCGCCGACGATTCTGGACCTGATGGACGTCGACTACGCCCGCGCGGAGTTCGACGGCGCGAGCCTCTGTAAGTAGCGGTCCCGCAGACCGTTTCCCGTCCACATCCGTCCCCCGCCCACATCCGGCCCTCGAACGCCCGAGCGACCGCCTACAACAGGTCGTCGAGTTCGTCGTTCGTCCACTGCTCTCCGGGAGACGCCCGCTCGGGGGTCGTTTCGTCCTCCTTCTCGGCGTCCTTCGCACGCTGCATAAACGCCTCCAGCCTGTCGGAGCGCTCGACCCCGCCGAGGAGGATCAGCGTCGCGAGGCGGCCGCTCGAAAGGGGGAAGTCGCCGCCGCGGACCTGCAGGCTCCCCGTCTCCTCTTCCACCCAGCGGCGGGCGCGCTCGACGCCCTTCCGCGGAATGGCGTCCTGCTCGCCGGCGACGACGAGGAGGGCCGCGTCGGCGTCGGTCGCGTCCGGGAGGCTCGATCCCGTGAGCAACGCACGCCGGGCGGTGCTCATCACCGCGTTGATGTTGTCCTCGGCTTCGGGCGCGGCCTCCGCGGACGCGTACCCGAGCGCGGCGATCCCGCCGTTTCGGAGGGTGTTGATGATCTCCGAGGAGTCGACGACGCTCTCGGCGACCCCCTCGACGGACTCGCCCGAGGCGAGCAAGAGACCGACCCGCTTCGCGATCTCTCGGTTGATCGAGTCGAACCCCTCGGTCACGCTCTCGCCGCTCGATCGAAAGGCGTCGTTGTCGACCAGAAGCAGCGAGTCGGCCTCGCGGGCGAAGGTCTTCAGCGAGCGGCCGGCGTTCACCTGGTACATCGCGCCCTCGTCGCGGCCGGGGAGGATCCCGAGACCGTAGACGGGAACGTCGTAGATGCGCTTGAGTTCCTTCGCGAGGACCGGCGCGCCGCCGCTGCCGGTGCCGCCGCCGAGGCCGGCGACGACGAATATCGACTCGGTCCCGGCGGTCACGCGGCCGTCGAGCGACGCGAGGACCTCCTGGATGTCGGCCTGCATCACTTCCGCACCCAGTTCGTTGTCGCCGCCGACTCCCTGGCCCTTCACGCGATCCTGGCCGACGAGGACGGTCTCGAAGGGGAGGTCTCGGAGGTCTGCCTTCGCGGTGTTGATGCCCACCGCGCCGCGGACGGCGCCGAACCCCATCCGCTCGTCGTACTCGACCAGTTCGCGGGCGAGTTTCCCGCCGGCCTGGCCGACGCCAATCAGGACGGACTTCATAGCTAACGTCTCGCGGCAGCGGCCCTTGAACGTTGGTGCCGAGCGTTTATATCCCGGGACGGGACCACCGGCGGTATGACGACCGAGCACGACTCTGTCGCGACGACGGAACACGATCCTGCGGCGACGACCGAGCACGACCCTTCGGGGACGATCGAGCGCGACCCTGCGGCGACAGTGGAACACGAACCGGCCGAGGGCTCGACGGACGCGGCCGCTCCGAGCGACGGCCACTCTGACGCCACGGGAGAACGGCTGGACGCGTTCGACCGCCGGCTGACGGCCGTCGAGGCCGAGATCGATGCGGTCCGCGGCCTCCTCGACGGGATCGACGCCGTCGACGAGTCGATCGAACGCCGCGCGTCGATCGCGCTGGCGAAGGTCGAGGCGCTCGAACGGCGGCTCGACGGGGGAGAGCGCGGACTGGTCCGCGAGCGGATCTCCGAGACGGAACCGACGGAGTCAGCCGCAACCACCGACGACCCCGCGTCCCCAGAGGCCGTCGACGGCGATTCCCGGTCCGGACGCGTTCCCGACGCCCGCGACCGTCCCAGCCCCGGCGTCGGGGTCGAAAGCGTCCACCGTGGGGGCGTCGGTTCCGGGCGCGCCCACGGTGACGGCGTCGGCTCCACGCTCACTAACGGCGGCGACGCCGCTTCCGGGGACGAGCGCGATCCCTCCCGGGTCACCGGTGTCAGCCCAGACGCCGACGCGGCGGAACCGCGGACCGACTCGCCCGGAAGCGACGGCTCGCTCGCGTCGCGACTCCGCGACGCGTTCCGGTGATCAGGCTGGTCGTCGCCGCGGTCCTGACGGTGGCGACGCTCTCGGCCGCGCTCCCGGCCGTCGACGACGCGCGTGCGACGCGGACCGACGCAGACCTGGCGGGTTCGATCGACCGCATCGAACGCGCTGGCCGGAGCCTCGCGACCTCCGAGGACGCCACGCCGACGCGGGCGTACGCGGCGACGCGTCGCGTGGCGTTTCGGACGCCGGACGCGTCGCTGACGACTGCGCGGCCGGCGTTCGTCGCGGTCGGCGGTCGTCCGGGCGGGCCGGGAAACCGCTCGGTGGTCGCCTACGCGGTCGGGACCTCGCCGACGCGTCTCCGCGGCGTCTCGCTGCCGATCCCGGTCTCCACGCCCGACGGACCCGTCGTCTTCACCGCGCCCGGTCGGCACGCGGTCGACGTCGCGCTCGTCCGCGACGGCGGGCGACCGACGCTCGTCGTCACGCGGGGCTGAACCGGCGCTCGGGACTGAATCGGCGCGCGCTCGAATCGACCTCGACCGCCCGCGGGCGACGCTCCGCCCGATGGTTTATATACCGAGACGGGACCACCGGCGCTATGACACGCACCCCCGACCGCGCTCTCGAACCGGACACCGACGAATCGCCCGCGCGCGCCGTCCCCGCGCTCGCCGACCGCTCGAACGCGTTCACCGACTTCGACGCCGCGATCGCCGATCTCCCGTCTTCCGTCGCCGGTTTCGCCGCCGCGCTCGGACTCGCCACCGGCGGGGATTCCCAGGGTGAGACGAGCGAGACGGATGTACCCGCCGTCGGGGCGTGTCGCTGCCGTCCGACGGTCGAACAGCCCGCTGGGACCGGAATCACCGACCGCCACGAGCTCGTCGTCGACGCGTCGGCGTGTCCCGGCGACGGCGACCTGGCGTCGAGTCCGGCCTGCCGGGCGACGGTGGTCTCGTCGCTCGAAGCGCGCGACGTGGACGCGGTCCGAACGCGATCGGACGGGACCGAACGGACCTACGCCGACGCGGCGGTGGGGCTGCTGCTCGCGGCGGGCCGGTTCGCCGAGCGGGCGCGGTTCCACGACGAGGCGCTGGCCGACCGCGCCCGCTCGGATCCGCTCGCGGCCGCGCGTCGGGCGACGGGACGCGCGGGAGCGCTGGCGCGGATCGCGGCCGAGTCCGGGCTCGCCGCGGGAGCCGACCGCGTCTGGGATCGCGTTCCGGACGGCGGGGATCGATCCGTCGGCCCCACGACAGTGGAGCCCCGAGCCGGTGACCCCGATCCGGACCCCTACCAAGTCGCGCTCCGTGCGTTCGTCGGTCCCGTCGTCTCCCGGGCCCGGGTCTCCCGTCGTCCGCCGCCGGCCCGCTCGCTCCGCGATACGACCTCGCTCCCGACCGGCGCGACCGCGCGGATCTACGACGGCCGGGAGTCGGAGGGAGCGGTCTACCACCTCTCTCCGGTCGCGCACGATCTCGAACCCGACGCGACTGCCACGCTCGCGGCGGCCTATGCGGTACTCGCCGAGGGGTCGGTCGGCGGCGGAGCGCGGGCGGCCGGGCGCGCCGTGCGGCGCGTCGCCGACCCGGACGATCCGACGGAGACGCTCGCCGCGGTTCTGGATCGCCACACCCACGGCCTCGGGGTCTTCGAGCACCTCTTCGCGGACGAGCGGGTCTCCGACGTGGTCGTCTCGGCGCCGGTGACTGAGACGCCCGTCCGGGTCGTCGTCGACGGCGAGCGACTTCCCACGAACGTCCGGCTGACGCCCGACGGGGCCGCGTCGCTCGCCTCGCGGTTCCGGCGCGAGAGCGGACGCGCGTTCTCCCGGAGTTCGCCCACGCTCGACGCATCCGTCGTCGCCGAGACGGGCCGGCGGATCCGGGTCGCCGGCGTGACGGCCCCCGCGAGCGAGGGCGTCGGGTTCGCGTTCCGCGCCCGCGACGACGACGCCTGGACGCTGCCCCGCCTCGTCTCCGTCGGGTCGCTCCCCGCCGAGGCCGCGGCGTTCCTCTCGCTCGCGGTCGAACGCGGGGCGGCGACCATCGTCGCCGGTACGCGAGGGGCCGGCAAGACCACGCTCCTCGGCGCGCTGCTCTGGGAACTCCCGGCGGCGACCCGGCTCGTCAGCATCGAGGACACGCCGGAACTGCCCGTCGACGCGCTTCGGGAACACGGCCGCGACGTGCAGGCACTGCACACCGACGTCGGGGCGGGGGCGGGAGGCGGCGCGAGCGGGAACCGGAGGAACGGACCGAACGGCTGCGGCCGCGGGGGTTTCTCGCCGACTGCGGCGCTCCGCGCCGCGCTCAGACTGGGCGACGGCGCGCTCGTCGTCGGCGAGGTCCGCGGCGAGGAGGCGGGGTCGCTCTACGAGGCGATGCGCGTCGGCGCGCACGGCCACGCCGTGCTCGGGACGATCCACGGCGACTCCGCGGCCGCGGTCCGAGAGCGCGTGGTCTCGGACCTCGGGGTCCCGGCGTCCTCCTTCGGCGCGACGGACCTCGTCGTGACCTGCGCGCGCGACGGCGACTCCCGGTACGTCGCCGCCGTCGAGGAGGTGCGAGCGGCAGGCGACGACGCCACGTTCGTTCCCCTCTTCGAACGCCGAGAGGGCGCGCTCCGGTCGACGGGGGCGGTCGAACGGGGCGACAGCGCGGTGTTCGAGCGGTCCTGTCGGGACGACGAGTCCTACGGCGCCCTCCTCGAGAGACTGGAACGACGTGCGGGTCGGTTCGACCGCCTCGCGACGGCCGCGCTGACGACACCCGACGCGTGCGACCGGGGCCGCCGCGGAGGCCCCTGATGACCTCGTCGACGGCGACTCGACTCCGCCGAACCGCGCGGTCGCTGGCCCGCTGGTACCCGAACGACGTCGAGTCGACGGCCGAACTCCACCGCTCGCTGGCGTTTCTCGACAGCGACCTCCGGGCCGACACCGTCGTCCGCGCGGGTTACGTCGCCGCCGTCCCCGTCGCGGTCCTGGCCCTCTGTGCCCTCCTCGTCGGTCTTCCGGGGCTCCCCGTCGCGGCGTCGATGCCGGCGGCCGCCGGCATCGGCCTCGGGGCGACGCACGTGATTCACCGCCTCCCCGTCGCCGCCGCGACGCTTCGCCGGACCCGCGCGCTGGGGGACGCGCCCGGCCTCGTCGCCCGCGCGGCGCTGCGTCTCCGCCTCGAAGCGACTCCCGAGCGCGCCGCGGCGTTCGCCGCACGGACGGGGACGGGACCGCTCGCTCGAAGCCTCGGCGCGCACGCCGAACGGACCCGGTCGGGACCGACCGCCGGCCTCGACGCCTTCGCCGCGGAGTGGCGGCCCTGGTTCCCCGCGCTCGAACGGTCCGTCGCGCTCCTGTCGGCCGCCGTCGAGGCACCGCCGGACGAGCGCGACGCGGCGCTCGACCGCGCGCTGGAAACGGTTCTCGACGGCGCGCGCACCGAGATGGCCGAGTTCGCGGGCGACGTTCGCGGCCCGGCGAGCGGCATCTACGCGTTCGGCGTCCTCCTCCCGCTGGCGCTCGTCGGCGTGTTGCCCGCCGCGCGCGCCGGCGGCGTAACCGTTCCCGCGTCCGCCTTCGTCGTCCTCTACGACGTCCTGCTCCCGGCCGGCCTGATCGGTGCCGGCGCGTGGCTCCTCCTCAGACGCCCCATCGCGCTCGCGCCACCCCGCGTGACGGCCGCCCACCCCGACGTCCCGTCCGGCCCGACGCGGGCGCTCGCGGCGGGCGTGGTGGGAGCCGTCTGCGGATTCGCGGTCGGATCGGCCGTCGCCGCCTGGGCGGCCCCCGTCGGTGCCGTCGGCGCGGGGACCGGCGCGGCGCTTACGGTCCACTTCCGCCCGATGGCCGCGGTCCGACGGGGGGTCGACGAGGCGGAGCGCGGACTCGCGGACGCGACGGCGGTCGTCGGGCGCCGCGTCGGCGCCGGCGAGTCGGTCGAGTCGGCGATCGGATCGGCCGCGACAGCGACGACCGGGCGAACCAGCGAGCTGTTCGAGTCGGCCTCGGGCGTCCAGCGTCGACTCCGCGTCGGCGTGTACCGCGCCTTCCTCGGCGAGTACGGCGCGCTCAGACACCTCCCGAGCCGCCGGGGTCGCGCCACCGCGTCGCTGCTCGCGGTCGCCGCCGAGGAGGGTCGGCCGGCCGGCGACACGCTCACGCGTCTGGCGGATCACCTCACCGAACTCCGACGCGTCGAGGACGAGGCGCGACGCGAACTCGCGGCGATCACGGGGACGCTGAGCCACACGGCGGCGCTCTTCGGCCCGCTCGTCGGCGGCGCGACCGTCGCGATGGCCACCCAGATGGCCGCGTCGGGGGCGACGGCGGCCGAGAGCGCCTCCCTCGCGGGATCGGCCGCCCCGGGGGCGGCGACGCTCTCCCCGTCGACGCTCGGGACGGCCGTCGGGGTGTACGTCCTCGCGCTCGCGGCCGTCCTCACGGCGGTGGCGACGGGGCTGGACCGCGGTCTCGATCGGACGCTCGTCGGCTACCGGATCGGCCTGGCACTCCTCGCGGCGACGGCGACGTATCTCGTCGCGTTCCTGGGCGCGTCGATGCTGTTCTGAGGTGGATTTGACGGCCGTTCCTCGACGATTCCGGGACGAGCCTTTATATACGGAGGCGGGACCAGGGGGGCTATGTTCGAACTCACGGTGGACGCGTGGTACGGCTGGATCGGACTGTCGCTCGCGGGCGTCGCGCTCGTCGGCGCGGCGGCCGGGCTTCCGACGGCACCGCCGCCGGACGCGGGGGCCGCCGGGGCGACGGTCGATCGGGTCGCCGCCGCGGAGTACGCGGCCACCGGCGAACACCCGCTCGACGCCGACGAGATCAGACTCGGGACGCGCCGGATCGGGCTCCGGTCCGACTCGGGAACGGCGCACGCGACGCTGTCGTTCGGGCCGGTCACGCCCGTTCCGACCGAGGGATCGCCGTTGCGCGACGTCCTCTACGGGACGCCCCCCGAACGAGCCTTCGACTCGCCGGAGGCGTTCAGGCAGGCCGTCGTCGACGCCCGGGCGGACGCGAGCGACGCCCCCTGGCGCACCGTGGACCGCACGCTGATCGTCCGCCGCCTCTCCTGGGAGGGAGTGAATGTCGTCCTCGTCGACGCGTGAGTCCGCCGGGCGGCGCGCCGTCGCTCGCTGCCGGATCGACGACGGTACCTCACGGGCGCAGACGACTCCCGTCGTCGCCCTGATCGCGCTCTTTGCCGTCTGTACCGGCCTCTCGCTGTACGCCACGACCCTGGGCGCCGTGACGCCAGACGAGACGGAGAACGCGCTGGCCGAGCCGACGCTCGAACGGGTGTACGACGACGTCAGCGAGGGCGGCGTGGTCTCGCCCGTCGGCCTGCCGAGCGCGGGACCGGCTGTCCCCGACGGCTACCGCGTCGCGGTCGCGGTGACGACGCCGACGGGAACGTGGACGAACCGGCGTCACCCGCCGGCGTCTTCGGGCGTCCCCGTCAACCACGCCGAGCGTCCGGTGAGCGTCGCGACGGGAGACGGAGACGTCGTCTGGGGAACGCTCGACGTCTGGGTGTGGCGATGAACCGGAGAGCGATCGACGTCGGAGTGCGGCGATGAACGTCGCCATCGACGCGGTCGTCTTCTTACTCCTCGTCTCGGCGGCCGTCGTCGGTCTCGTCACGGTCGAGCAGTCCCCGCCCGCGACGGCCGGCGAGGCCGACGCGGTCGCGGACGCCCTCGCGACGACGACGGCGCAGGTCGACTACTCGCTCGCCCCCGGCGTGCGCGGGATGGCCGCGAACGAGACGACCTCCGACGCTCCCGATATCGCACTCGACTCGCCGGAACTGGACCGGACGGCCCACGGCAGCCTCGCCGGATTGCTCGCCCGCGCGGCGACGACGACGAGCGGGATCGACTCGGCGGCGACGGTCGACGCGAACGCGACGGCCGGTCCCGCCGCCGTCCCGCCGCTCACGCGCACCCGCGCGTCGTTCCGAAACGGCGTCGAGGACGCGGTTCGGGCACGAACCGGCTCGTCCGTTCGCGTGGACGCCACCTGGCAGCCCTACCCCGGCGCACCCGTCGGCGGCGCGGTCGGCGTCGGTCCGGAGCCGCCGGCCGACGGCGTTCACGCCGCGACGCTCGTCGTCCCCACGGGCGTCGACTCGATTCCCGCGTCGGCGGCGAGAGACTTCGATTCCCTGGGTGCGGCCGTCGCCGAGCGGACCGTTGCCGTGCTCGTCCCCGCGGGCCCCGCTCGCATCACGCTCCGCGGCGACGACCCGGCCGCCGCGCTGGTCCGTCACCGATACGCCCGCCTCGAAACGGAGACCAACGCGTCCCTCGCGGAGCCGCTCGCCACCGAGGACACCGAGGCGGCGAACGAGCGGATCGCGGCCGCGCTCGCCCCGCGATTCACCGAGGATCTGCGCGCCCGGTACGACGCCCCGGCGGCCGCCGCCGAGGCCGTCTCGGTTTCGTCCGTCAGAATCGTCGTCCGGACGTGGTCGCCGTCTCCGGCGGGACCGCAGTCTCCGACGTCGGAGGCTCGATAATGCGGCTCGCGGAGGACGACCGCGGCCGGGTCCCGTTCGCGCTGGTGGGCGTGCTGCTCCTCGTCGCCAGTTCGACGTTCGCGGTGTCGCTCGCGACGCCGGGGGTCGCGCCCGTTGACCGCTCGGCCGACGTCGCCGCCGACCGCGTCGACGCCGAGGCGACCGCCGCGCTCAGAGTCGCCGCTCGCGACGCCGCGAGGGCCGCCGCGCGCGATCCGGTCACGGTCGCGGCCGACACCGAGGCCGGACGCGCACTCGACGGCCCGGACACCTTCCGCCGCTATCTCCGACTTCGGATCTTCCTCGCCGCGCGCGAGGCGATGGTCCCCGTCGAACACCGACGCGGAGCGAGCGTGGCCCGCGCGTCGTTCGGCGAGTCGGTCGAGAGCGCGTCCGAAGCGATCGATCGCGTCTCGATCGCGGGCGTCGACGACGGGACCGAACTCCGGGTCACGCTCTACGACCTCGAACTGACCGTGGAACGGGACGGCCGGCCGCTCGACGCGCGTCGGGTGGACCGGACGGTCACGGTCGGCGTCCCCGCCTTGGCGCTCCACGACCGAACGGACGCGTTCCAGAAGCGACTCGACGCCGGGCCGATCGAGGCGCCGGGGCTCGCCCGCCGCACGACGGTGGGCGTCACGGCGATGGCGCAGGCCCGCGGGCTCGGCCAGTACGGCGGGCTGCCGATCTCGAACGTCGTCGCGAACCGCCACGTCGCGCTCTCGACGAACGCCGGACTGCTCGACGCTCAGCGGGCCGCTTTCGGACGGAGCGACCCCGACGCGGCTGCCGGCGTCCGCGCGGCGACGCTTCGGACCGGCGTGACCGACGTCCTCGACCCGTACGCCGACGGCCACGTCGTCTCCGCGGTCACCGGTGAACTCCCGGACCCGAACGCGGCCGAGCGTTCGGATGAAACGCCCGAGTCCGGCGCGCTCCCGGCGACGAAAACCGTCTCGGTGGGCGTCAACGGGACGGCCGACGAGGCGTTCCTGGAACTCCTCCGGGGAGCGAGCGGGGCAGCGAGCCTCGATTCGATCCGGCGCGACGGGTATCGGGCGAGCGTCTCGGTTCGGGCCAGCACTCGGGCGATCAGAAACGAGCGCCGCCCCTCGCCGCGCGCGCCGGGTGAGAACTGGACGCTCGTGTTCTCCGATGTCTCGAAGGATGTCTCCGTGAGCGGCGGCGGGAGCACGCGTTCGGTCTCCCGAACCGGGACCGAAGAGCGACGGCTCTACTCGGCGACCAGACGCGTCACCGAGCGGTGGCGGGTCGAGCGGACGTGGGTGAAGGTCAACGAGACGCCGCGGACGACGACCGCGTCGTGGCGCGACGTCCACCGCGTTCGGATCACGGGCACCGGCCGACTCCCCGGGAGCGCGGCACCGACGCGACCCGTCCGACCGCTGTTCGAATCCGGCGGCGCGCTCGGCGGGCCGAACCTGCAGGAGGCGGGAGAAGTGAGTCGAACGCTCGTCTCGGACCTCGGCGGCCCCGACACCGTCGCTCGCAGGGCCGTGACCGGCGGCCGGACGAGCGCGTCGCGAACGATCACCGGTGACCGCCCCGCCGACCTCGAACCCTGGGTCTACGCCGACGTCGCCGACCTCCGCGGCCGCGTTCGCGACCTCTCGATCGAAGTAGAGGCCAGCGACGCGGCGACCGGTCACGCCAACGGTGCGGCGCGCCTGGCCGCGCTCGTTCGCGACCGGCGCGCGGAACTCGTCGACGCCCCGAACCGGTACGACGGCGTCGCCGACCGGACCCGCGTGGCCGCTCGCGCCGCGTACCTCGATCAGGTACTCGCCGGTCTCGACGCGCGCGCCGGACGAACGCGCGCGCAGAACGCCGGCATCGACCGCGCGCTCGACGCGAGGGGACTCGCCGCCTCGCGGGTGAACGACCTCGCGAAGCTCACGCCGGACGCGCCGTCGCCGCGGACCGACTTCGGCGGATCCGAGGGCGCTCGCGGCGAGACGACGCTGATCCCCGACGGCGACCCCGCCTACCTCGCGCCCGACCCCGTCGAGGGGACGCTCGTCGATGGCGTCGCCGACGGGGAACGGTACGTCGGCCTCGCGGTCAGGAACGTGAACGTCTTCAGCGTCCCCTACGGCGACGCCGCGGACCTCGTCACGCGGACGCTGTTCGGCGACCCCGGACGCGTGTCGCTACACACGGCCGGCCAGGCGCTCGTCGCCGCCGACCGGACGCTCGAAACGCACCCCGACGAGACGCTCGAAGCCCGCCGGGACGTCCTGGAAACGAAGGTCGAGGGCTCGATGGGGGACGTCCGCGCGGCGGCGACGCGGACGCTCGCCCGGGAGACGTCGCTGGATCGGAACCAGCGCAGACGGATCGTCGACCGCTCGTTCGCCCGTTTCGACGGTCCCGGCGAGCGCGCGGTCGCGGCCACCGACGGGTCGCTGGCCCGCGAGGTGGCCGCCGTCGCGGTCGAGGCGCGGTCGGACGGACGGGACGGTTCCTCGCCGGTCGCCCGGGATCGAATTCGGGTCGCGCTTCGGGTCGATCTCCGGCGCGTCGCGACGTCCGAGCGCGTTCGCGTCCCCGAATCTGCCGTCGACGACGCCGTCTCCTCGACGCGGGAGTTCGTCGAGCGGGAGGCGACCGACGCCGCCGAGCGCGCCACCGAAGAGGGAATCTCCCGTGCGACGAACGGCACCGTCGGCGCGATCCCGGCCGGCCTCCCGATCTCGCCGACGCTCAGCCCGTGGGTCGCCACGGCGAACCTCTGGATCGTCGAGTCCCGCGGCGCGTACGGCCGCTTCGCCGTCGGCGTCGAGGGCGGCGAGACGACGTACGTCCGCGACGGTTCCGAAGCCGACCTCGACGTCGACGGAGACGGCGTCGCGGAGTCGCTGGGGCGGAGCAGGCGGGTGCAGTTCAGCGTGCGAACGGTCGCCATCGCGGTCGTGCCGCCCGGAAAGTTCGGCGTCGGCGACACCGACGGCAACACCGACGAGCGGTCCGTCGCGTGGAGCGATCCGTCGCCGGGACCGCGCTGTGTCACGCCGACGGGGGCGTGTCCGCGCGAATAGATTCCGCGAGAACAGATCCGTCGAGAAAAGCCGCGAGAACTGCTCCGCCGGGAACGAAGCCCGAGATCAGCGGGGGATCGCCGTCACCGAAGCCGCGCGGCGATCAGTTCTTCGAGGTCCTCGCGGAACTCGTCGACTTCGATCTCCTCGAGGACGGGCACGAAGAAGCCCTCGACGAGCATGTTCCGCGCCTGCTGGTCCGGGATCGACCGCGAGACCATGTAGAACAGGTCCTCCTGGTCGACCTGTCCGACCGTCGCCGAGTGCGACGCCTCGGTGTCGTGGTTGTGGATGATCAGCTTCGGCGACGCGTCGGCCTCGCTCTCGTCTGAGAGCATCAGCGTGTTCTCCCGCTGGTAGGAGGAGGTGTTCCACGCGTCGCGGCCGACGTCCTGGACGCCCTCGTACACCGAGCGCGCCTGGTCGTCGAGGACGCCGCGGGTGACCAGATCAGCCGTCGTGTTCTCGGCCTCGTGCCAGACGCGGGCGTTGACGTCGAAGTGCTGGCCGCCGTGGCCGAAGAACGCGCCGACGATCTTCGTCTCCGCGGAGTCGCCGTTGAGTTCGGACTCGACGTCCGAGCGGGTCAGCCGGGAGCCGAGGTTGCCCTCGATCCAGTTGACTGTCGCGTAGGTGCCGACGTCGGCGCGCTTCAGCGAGTACGTGTAGGTGTCCTCTTCGAGGTCCTGCAGCGATCCGTACTGCACGTAGGAGTTCTCGCCCGCGTCGATCTCGACGAGGTTCGAGAAGTACCGGGCGTCGGCGTCGACCTCGGCGCCGGACTCGATGCTTTCGAGGATCGTCACCGAGGAGGATTTCTCCGTGACGACGAGCGTGTGACTGAACAGCGAGCGGGAGTTCATCTCCGCGCGGATCGTCACGTCCTCGGCGTCGACGCCCTCGGGGACGTAGACGACGGTGCCGGTCGTGAAGAGCGCCGCCGACAGCGCCGTGAGGTAGTTCTCCTGGGGGTCGATCGTCGACCCGAAGGCGGACTCGACGAGGTCCGGGTGCTCCTCGAGCGCTTCGGTGAACGTGAGCACCTCGACGCCCTCGTCGGACGTCCGCTCGGTCTCGTCGGCCTGGTCGAGCGGGTCGACCAGCGACTCGAAGTCGAGCGCTTCGAGGTTCGTCCAGCGCCGGCCCGGCGTCTGGATGACGTCCGGCAGGTCCAGCGATTCGAGCGCGTCCAGCGCGTCGAGTCGGGCGTCAAGCAGCCACTCGGGCTCGTCGCGACTCTCGGAGATCTCTCGAACCGTCTCCGTCGACAGGTTCGCGGGGAGTTGTGCGCTGCTCATATTACCCGAGGCTCCCCTCCATCTCGAGTTCGACGAGGCGGTTGAGTTCGACCGCGTACTCGATCGGCAGTTCCTCCGTGATCGGCTCGATGAAGCCCGAGACGATCATCTGCTTGGCGTCGTCGTCGTCGAGACCGCGCGACTGGAGGTAGAAGACGTCCTCGTCGCCGATTTTCCCGACCGTGGCCTCGTGGGCGACGTCGACCTTCGACTCGTTGATCTCCATGTACGGCATCGTGTCCGACGTCGACTCGTTGTCGAACATCAGCGCGTCGCACTCGACCGACGTCGAGGAGTCCTCGGCGCCGTCGGCGATGTGGACCAGCCCTCGGTAGTTGGTGCGGCCGCCGTCCTTCGAGATCGACTTCGACTCGATCGTCGACTTCGTGTTCGGCGCGTTGTGGTAGACCTTCGCGCCGGTGTCGATGTTCTGGCCCTCGCCCGCGAAGGCGATGGTGATGTGGTTGTCGGAGGCGCCGGGACCCTTCAGGACGGTCGAGGGGTACAGCATCGTCGCCTTCGAGCCCATCGATCCGGAGATCCACTCCATCCGGCCGCCGGCCTCGACGAGCGCGCGCTTGGTGTTGAGGTTGTAGGTGTTCTTCGACCAGTTCTGGACCGTCGAGTACTGGACGTGGGCGTCTTCGCCCACGAAGACCTCGACGCCGCCGGAGTGGAGGTTGAACGCGGAGTACTTGGGCGCGCTGCAGCCCTCGATATAGTGGACCTCCGCGCCGTCCTCGGCGACGATGAGCGTGTGCTCGAACTGGCCCATCCCCTCCGAGTTCATCCGGAAGTACGCCTGGACCGGCATCTCGACGGTGACGTCCTCGGGGACGTACACGAACGAACCGCCGGACCAGACCGCGCCGTGGAGCGCGGCGAACTTGTTGTCTGACGGAGGGACGCACTTCGTCATGAAGTGCTCGCGGACGATGTCGGGGTGCTTCTGCACCGCCTCGTCCATGTTCATGAAGATGACGCCCTTCTCCTCCCAGCGCTCCTGCATGTTCTGGTAGACGACCTCCGACTCGTACTGCGCGCCGACGCCGGAGAGGGCGTTCTTCTCGGCCTCGGGGATGCCCAGTTTGTCGAAGGTGTCTTTGATCTCGTCGGGGAGTTCGGTCCAGTCGTCGACGCCCGCGCGGACGTCGACGTCGGGACGGATGTACGGGACGATCTCGGCGATGTCGACCTCCGAGAGGTCCGGCTGGCCGGGCCAGTCGGTCGGCATCGGCATCTCCTGGAACTGCTCCAGCGCCCGGAGGCGGCGGTTCAGCATCCACTCGGGCTCGTCTTTGTCCTCGGAGATGACGCGGACCGTCTCTTCGGTCAGGCCCTTCTCGGTCTGGAACGCCGAGGTCTCCTCC
This sequence comes from Halobellus limi, assembly GCF_004799685.1. NCBI lineage: Archaea > Methanobacteriati > Methanobacteriota > Halobacteria > Halobacteriales > Haloferacaceae > Halobellus > Halobellus limi. Next base: position 2,385,445 of record NZ_CP031311.1, on the reverse strand, counting down.
TTCTTGAAGTCGAAGCGGGCCTCGGTGTCGGTCTCTTTGAGGTGGTCTTGTTCGGAACTCATTGTGGGTAGTGTGTGTTTACGGTTCGTTGCTTATGAGGCTGTGCGTAACTGAACATAGTTACGCCGTCTCGTAGACTTCCTCGCGGACCCAGTCGTAGCCCTCGTCTTCGAGCTCCTCGGCGAGCGATGCGTCGCCGCTCTTCGCGATCTTGCCGTCGAGCATCACGTGGACGTGATCGGGCTCGACGTACTCGAGGATCCGCTGGTAGTGGGTGATCTGGAGGATGCCCGTGCCCTGCTCGTCGCGGAGGGCGTTGATCCCCTCGGAGACGTCCTGGAGTCGGTCGATGTCCAGCCCCGAGTCGATCTCGTCGAGGACGGCGATCGACGGTTCGAGGATGGCCGCCTGCAGCACCTCGTTCTGCTTCTTCTCGCCGCCGGAGAACCCGGCGTTGAGGTAGCGCTGCATGAACTTCTCGTCCATGTCCAGGAGCTCCATCTTCTCCTTGAGGAGCTTCTGGAACTCGGCGACGCCGATCTCGCCCTCGTCGGCGGGGCCCTCCATCGGCGAGGTCTCGTAGCCCTCTTCGTCGTCGGTCTCGGCCTCCGCTTCGTCGTCCTCCTCGAAGAGCTCCTCGCGTTCTTCGAGTTTGGCGTTGAGCGCCGTGCGCAGGAAGTTCGTCATCGTGACGCCCTCGATCTCCGCGGGGTACTGGAAGCCGAGGAAGATACCGAGCGCCGCGCGCTCGTTCGGCTCCAGGTCCAGAAGGTCCCAGGTGCGTTTGTCCGCGGGGATCTCGACGTCGTCGCCGAACTCGTCGTCTTCGAGGTGGAGGAGAATCTCTCCGTCGGTCACCTCGTAGGCGGGGTGCCCGGCGATGATCTTCGCCGTCGTCGACTTCCCCGACCCGTTCGGTCCCATCAGGGCGTGGATCTCCCCGGAGTTGACCTCCAGGTCGACGCCACGAAGAATCTGTTCGCCGCCTTCCTCCGCCACGCTCGCGTGGAGGTTCTTGATTTCGAGTGTAGCCATCGTTGTTTCGTTGCCTCGTATCGCTAAAGTGGGCTCTTGCACCCATAATGGTTACGCATTCCCCACTCGTCGCTTTACTGTCGGTAAAAATTATTTGCGTTTTACGAAACCAGTTTCGGATACGTGACGTGTCGACGCATGGCGGGGTCGCGCCGACTCACACCGATTACTCTCGGCTCTCACCGTCGAGAGCGGGCAACGTGGATGGCGCTCGGCGATAAAAAGTGAGAGTACTCAGTGTCACACGAAACTGCCGAGTCCGGTCTGCTCCTGCCCGGATTTCACCTCGTCCCACGACATCCCGAGTGCCTCGATGATGCGCGCGATCGGGCCCTTGAGGGTCTTCTCCAGCATCTTGTCCCAGTCGACCTCGAACTCCTCGGGGAGCTGGTCGTCGTACTCGATGCAGATGACGTCGGGGTCGCGCTTGAACTCGCCGTAGAGGGCGTCCCGCTGCGGGTCGAAGCCCTCCTCGTCTTCCATCTTCCGGAACCACGAGGGGTGGACCTTCCGCAGGTAGAGCCGCTTCGGCTTCGACCCCCGTCCGAAGTTCGTCCCCAGGAACTCGTTGGCGTACTTCGCGCCGCGGACCTGCGCCGTCGCGGTGTCGTAGGCGTCCAGACGCTTCCCGATCCCGCCGGGAATGCCGATGTCCTCGACGGGGACCTCGCCGGTCTCGAAGTCCTCGATGATCCCGTTGAGGTAGTCGGCGATCGTCTCGTTGTCCTCTCCGTAGACGATCATCTCGATGACGCGCTTCTGCACCTCCTTCGTGATCGGCGCGATGTCCGAGCGCTTGTACTCGAAGCCCGTGATGTCGATGTCGTCGACGTCCTTGCCCTCCTTCCAGACGATGTGGCCGGCGTAGCGCTTCTTCTTGCCCGCCTGGAAGAACCTGCGATAGAGCTTCTCGAACTCGATCTGGAAGCGGTGGTGGGCCGCGTCGAGTTCCCGAAGGGCGAACTCGTCGTAGGAGTCGTTGATGTGCTCCTCCAACTCGAAGGACTGCTCTATGGCTTCTTCCTTGGAGACGTCGCCGCCGAGTTCCAGCATAACGCTGTCAGTGTCCCCGTATATCACTTCCTTGCCAAGTTCGCCCGCGGACTCGGCGGTGTGCTCGATCACGTCACGACCCGTTGCCGTGACGGCAGCGCCCATCTCCTTGTCGTACAGCCGGAAGCGATCCCAGCCGAGAACGCCGTACAGTGATTGACCGATGAACTGGAATTTCCCGTTCCGCCCAGCCAGAAGCGTGTGATTGTCCGCGACCGTGACGCAGTAGGCACCCTCGTCCGCGGTGCTCGTCCCGCCGCTTCGGTGCATCCGGAACGAGTTCTTCGCGTCCTCGGTGCAGTAGATCCGCCACGACCCGCTGTCGCGGTTGTAGCTCGCCGTCTCTCCGAGGTGTGCACAGAGTCGAAGCACGTCGTCGCGGAGCCGCTCGCTCGACGTCGTGTACCGCCACGAGTTCACCTGTCGGTCGCCGTCGCCCGCGACGAGCGTGTCGAGGAAGCGGCGCTTCTGCCCCTCGGCGGCGTCGAAGACGAGGTCGGGGATCCGTTTCTCGAAACTGTCCGCACCGCAGAGACGTTCGAACAGACCCCCGAGAAGCTTCGAGGTGAACTGATACGCTCGGTCGTCGACGTAGCAGTCGAAGCCCATTCGGTCGAGCAGTTCACCGATCCGCGCGTGATCGTCTCGCGCCGCCTCTCCGCCGTCCGCGACTGCGTTCTGTGCGATCTTGACGGTCGTTGACGACCCCCGGTGATTCTCGCCGAACTGCTTTTCCTCGGACGTGTACACGTTACCCTCGGTGACGTACCACGCGAGGAGTTCGAGGAAGTCGTCGCCGTCGTACGTCCGCGGGATCCACTTCCTCCCCGATTCACGGTGGACGAAACTGGTCTCGCAGACGGACTCGATGTACTCGCGGTGTTCCTCGAACTCCTCGGCGGTGAACACGTAGCCGGTCTGTCCGACGTCCGCCTTCGGCACGCGTCGGGGCGTCCAGCCCAGTTCCGCGGTGAACGTGTGACCGTGTACGGACGGGCGGACCCACACCTCGTACTCCTCGTCCTCGCCGAGCAGTTCGGTGAGGTCGACCTCGTCGATTCGGTCCCCGGGTTCGACCGTCCACTCGTGCGGGAGTTCGTAGTGCGAAGACGAATCGAGGTCGCCCGCTTCGACGAATCGGAAGTCGTCCCACGTCGCGCCGTTCTTCGAGTTCTTTCTGACCAGCATCCGGTGGTTCGGCGTCACGCGGAAGTCGGTCTTGCTGGTCTGGATGTCGACGAGTTCCCCCCTGTAATCGGGGTACTCGTGGGTCTCCTCGACCGGCTTCACTTCCATCCGCATCGTCTCCGGATCGAGCGAGTAGACCTCGTCGCCGACGTCGAGATCACGGATGTTGCGGACGCCGTCGGGCGTGAGTACGTCCGTATCCGGCGTGAAGCAGTTCATTATGACCTTGACAGCCGCCTGCTGTCGATCGTACTGCTCGTAGGTCGCTGTGTTGGGATCGTTCTCGTTCCGCAGCGACTTCTTCTCCTCGCGCTCTGCGAGCAGGTCGTCGATCATCTCGCGGATGATCCCGTCCGGGTCGCGCCGGAAGTGCGTCCCGTTCGGGGCCTGAAAGGTTTCGCCGTCGTACTCGTCGGGGTCGACCTTCGTCTCCGGCGACGCGTTGATCGTCACCATGCACATCGGATAGAGGCTCTTGAGGTCGAGCACCGTCACGTTCTCTTTGACCCCGGTGATCGGATCGAAGACGGCCCCGCCCTCGTAGTCCTCGGCGTCGGCCTGGCCCTTCGACGGGAGGGCGAAGCGGCCGTGGGCCTCGTGGAGGATGTACACGTCGACGGTGTCGCCGGGCGTCGTCGCGTCCTCTAACTTGCAGCCGACGAACGTCCGTACCTCGTCCCAGAAGGCGATGACGTCCTGCTTGCGGTCGATCTCGACGCAGAGTTCCACGTCGCGGACGTTGTACTCCAGCAGTCGCTCGGGCTCCTGCTCCCAGAGGTCGCCGATGTCGCCCGCGTAGCGCTCCTTGCCGACGTCGAGTTCGAGTTCGCCGACGGCGTCGAGGCGGTACGACTCCAGTTCGGAGAACTGCGTGCGCTTGTAGGCGTACAGCAGGTCGAAGACGACGCGGCCCTTCACGTTCGGGCCGCCCCACCCGCTGCGCCAGACCTCGTCGATCCGGGAGAAGCGCTCGGGGCTGAGGTCGTACTCCGACGTCGGGTCCAGTACCTCCATCCGGTCGAGGAGGTACGGCATGTCGAAGTCCTCGAAGTTCCAGCCGGTCAAAATATCGCTATCGGTCTCTTCGATGTACGACACGAACGCGTCGAGCATCTCGTCCTCGCGCTCGAAGGAACGGACGTCGATTTCGGTGTCGTCGCGGAGCGGTTCGTAGTCGGCGAGGTCGTCGGGGGAGTCGACGCCCGCGCCCGCCTCGGGGGCGTCGTAGAGCCACGCCACGTACTCGTCGCGGTAGGAGTCGTGGCTCGTGAGACAGACGATCGGCTCCTCGCCCTCCTCGGGGAAGCCCGAGCGGTCGTCGACCTCGATGTCGAAGGTGTTCACGCGGAGGTCCGCCTCGACGTCGACGGGCTCGATCTCGTCGTGGGGGATCTGGATCGTACTGTTCCCGTCGGTTCCCTCGTCACCACCGTCGCTTCCTCCGCTGCCGTCAGCGTCGTCTCCGAGCCGACGCTCGGGGACGCGGATTCCGCTCTTGATGTCCTTGTCGATCAGCAGGCGGTTCGGAAAGAGGATGTCCGCCTCGTAGTGTTCGAACTCGTCGCGGATCTGCCCGACGTCCCGCGGCGTCCGGGTGCAGATCTTCGTGAGGTCGTCGCCGCGGATGCTCTCGAATCCGTCCTCGGTGCGCGTGATGACGTCCCTGTCGAGTTTGTCGTCGTCGAGCGTCTCCGTCGGCGCGTAGAAGTAGGGCTCGAAGCCGAGCACGCGGACGTGTTCGACCTCGTTCTCGCGGGTCCGGCCGAAGACGTGGAGGACGGGGTACTCGCTGTTTCCGCTCCCCTCGATGGAGTAGTTCACCTGCGTCACCATCAGCTCGACCGTGCCGTCGGCGTCGGGAAAGCGGATGTCCTCGGCGTCGACGACCTCGGAGACGTGCTGGCTGCCGTTGCCGGCGACGGCGACCGCCTCCTCGTCGGGCCGGGAGCCCTCGGCGGCGTCGTCCCCGCCGCCGCTCCAGTTGTCCGTGAGCCCTGCCTGTTTCATAGCGTCGCTTTCGGCATACCCGAGTAAAAACTTCGGCATTGTACCCGACCGGCTCCGTTCGGCCCGTCCGTACGGGAGTGCCGAATCGTTCGGGGACGTATTGACACGAGCACAAGACCTATACTGTGGTACACCCTACCACGATTCACGATGGTCGACCCTGCAGACTCCGAGCGGACGGATCGGTCGCCAGCCGCGCCGGCGCGGGTGGGCGAAGCGAGCGGACTCGCGGAGGTCGAGTCCTACGACGTCGACGGCGGGGTCGTGTTCTACGATCCGGAGAACCCGCTCGCGTGGGTCGAAGCCTCCCGGACGGTGACGCTCACGGAGCACTGCTGATACTCGCCGAGCACAGTTATCGCAGCGTTCGCAACTGATTGCACAGCCGCTCGCGCGCCGTCGTGCGATCGTGTGAGCGACGACTTGCAAACGCTACGATAGCACCGTCGGACGTACGTTCGACGGATCGGTACCGCGTTTTCGACGTCCGCTACCCGACAGCGCCCGGGCCCGGCGGAACGAACCGCTTTTGCGACCGCCGGCCCTCCCTTCGGGCGTGCCGAGTGACTTCGACGAGTGGCCCGACGAACCCGAGGAGCCGGATCCCGAGGCGCGCTGGGGCGCGCCCGAGGACGACCTCGTCTCGGTCCCCGCGGTCGAGATCCCCGGCGAGGACGCCGACGAGGCGGACGCGGGCGTCGAGGTCGACGGCGACCTCGCGAAGTTCTTCTGGGCCACCGTCGTCTACGCGAACGTCGCGCTCGCGGGGATCAGCATCGGCCTCCTGCTCGTCGCCTTCCGGGGTCAGTGGGGGTGGGGCGGCGGTGCCATCGCGGTCGGTCTGTTCGCGCTCTACCGGACGTACGACCTCTATCGGACCTACAAGGAGGAGGTCGCCGACGGCGACGGCGAAACGGTCGATGGCGGCGGGGAGTCGGCCGACAATAAATAACGAGGCACCGCTCCGGCCGAAGCGCGTCCGGTCGGGCCCAACGGACGACGGCTCAACACAACCCATAAGCGCCAGTCGGTCCTCCCCACGGCTATGCAGACCGTCCGCGACGCCGACGGCAACCGGTTCCTCCTCGTGAAGCGCTCGTCGGATTCGAGCCTCGTTCGCGACCCCGAAACCGGCGCGGAGCGCTACCTCCCGAACGAGCGGTTGCGGTTCGAAGACGACGGCGAGCCGACGCTCTCGGTCGCCGCGAGCGGGATTCCCGGCCCGGTTCGTCGGGTCGTCTCCGCCGCACACGACGAGCGATCCCTGGGGCTGCTCGTCGAACTCGCGGACCGCGGACCGCTCTCGGTGGTGGAACTGCTCGACGCGTACGACCTCTGTGAGTCCGATCTGCACGGCCTGCTCGCGGAGTTCCGCGCGGCCGGCCTGCTCGTCGAGGCCAGGGTACACGGCGAGCGTGGGTACGACGCGACTGACGTGACCGAGCGCGCCGTCGCGGCGCTTCGCGTCGGCGGCGAAGGCGAAACCGGTTCGAAGTAGAAAAAACGCGTAGAGCGCCGATCAGGCGAACGCGCGGCTCGCGGTTCCCTCGTCGACGGTCTCGGCCTGGATCTTCTCCCAGGCCTCGACGAAGTCCGCCATCGCGATCTCGGTGCGGTCGTCGCGGATGGCGAACATCCCGGCTTCCGTACAGATCGCCTTGATGTCGGCGCCGGAGGCGTCGTCGGTCAGTTCGGCCAACTGCTCGAAGTCGACGTCGTCGGCGACGTTCATGTCGCGGGTGTGGATCTTGAAGATGATCGCACGGCCCTCGTGGCCGGGCTTGGGGACCTCGATGAGGCGGTCGAAGCGGCCGGGGCGGAGGATGGCCTCGTCGAGCATGTCGAAGCGGTTCGTCGCGGCGATGATGCGGACGTCGCCGCGCTCGTCGAAGCCGTCCATCTCCGAGAGGAGCTGCATCATCGTCCGCTGGACCTCGGCGTCGCCGGAGGTCTTCGAGTCCGTCCGCTTGGAGGCGATGGCGTCGATCTCGTCGATGAAGAGGACCGCCGGCTCGTTCTCGCGGGCGACCTCGAAGAGGTCGCGAACGAGCTTCGCGCCCTCGCCGATGAACTTGTGGACGAGTTCGGAGCCGGCCATCTTGATGAAGGTGGCGTCGGTCTCGTTGGCGACGGCCTTCGCGAGCATCGTCTTACCCGTCCCCGGGGGCCCATACAGGAGGACGCCCGACGGCGGCTGGATCCCCACCTTCTCGAACATCTCGGGAGAGTCGAGCGGCATCTCGACGGTCTCTCGGACCTCCTGCATCTGCTCTTCGAGGCCGCCGATGTCTTGATAGGTCACGTCCGGACTGTGATCGACCTGCATCACCCGGGCGCGGACGTCGGTCTCGTTGTCGAGGCGCTTGACCACCGACAGCGAGTTGTTGACCGCGACGCGCGCGTCCGGTTCGAGGTCCTCGCGCATCTCGTCTGTCACTTCGGTGAGCGCCTCCTGGTTGTTGCCGTGCTGTTTGATCACGACGCCGTCGTCGGTGAGTTCCTGCACCGTCGCGACGAACAGCGGCGACTGCTTGAGCTTCTTGTTCTCGTGGGTCAGCCGCTCGAGCTTCTGCTGGTACTTGTTGTTTTCGGCGTTCGCGTCCAGAAGTTTGTCCCGCATCTCCTCGTTTTGGGACTCGAGAATATCCAGACGCTCTCTGAGCGCTTGGATCTTCTCCTGCTGCGACGCCGCCTCCTCGTCGTACGGGAGCTCGACGTCGTCCACAGTGTCAGTCATCACCCTCCGTAGGTCGCGGCTTCATAAGAGACTTCGGGTGCGTGAAACGGTAGCGGTGAACGAGGAACGCCTCCGACCCGACGGTACGACGCCGACTCCTTTCACCCGAATAATTCCTATAGGTAATATATCGATACAGTAAATATTATCACCTTACATCTCACAGTGGGAGATACATATGAGCGCTACCCAGGCACTCGCGCCCGAAGAGGAGTCGACCGACCGCTGGGACCCGGTCCGCGAGATGCCCCCGAGTGCGAAACTCGTCGCGAAGGTCCTCGACTACAACGAGACGCTGACGCAGAGCCAACTCGCCGAGGAGACGCTCCTTCCGCCCCGGACCGTCCGATACGCGATCTCCCGCCTCGAAGACGCCGGCGTCGTCGACTCGCGGTTCTCGTTCACCGACGCCAGAAAGCGGCTGTACACCCTCGATCTGTAGGGACGTCCCGCGGTCGCTCCGCGCCCCGAGGTTCAAGTACGATGGCGGGACCACTGCCGCCGTGACCGACTGTCAGTCCGCCGCCTCCGAACCGTCCCCCGAATCGGTCCGCCGCTCGCTCCGAGCGCTCGCCGAGGGATCCGCACCGCGCGGACCGTCGCCCGACCCCGCGAGCGCCCGCCACGACCCCGAGCGTCTCCGAGCGGTCGTCGAAGACGCCGAGCGGGCCGTCTCGTGTGCGGCGGCCGCGTCGGCGTTTCTGCTCGACGGCCGACTCGCGACGCTCGGGGACGCGGTCACGACGGCGGAACGCTGCGGCCACGAGCAGGTGGCACGGCGGGGACGTCGGGCGCGCGCGATCCTCCGCGACCTCGACACCGCGGTGTCCGGACGTGATTCCGAAATCGGGCCATCCGGAGGTGGCCCTGAGGCCGAGCCCTCCGGAGGTGATCCCGAAGCCGAGCCATCCGGACGAGGCACCGACGCTGTCGCGATCGGTACAGCCCGACTGTGAGCGGGCGACACCACCACCCCGCGGCTCGGCGCCACCGGAAACGCAACCACTGGCGCCGCGACCACTGGCGATGCGACCACTTCCGCTCCGCTCGCGGAACGGTTTTAGGACGCTGCGCTCAACGTCCGGGCAGATGACACGGGTGATTCACACCGGCGACACCCACCTCGGGTACCAGCAGTATCACTCGCCGGCGCGCCGCGAGGACTTCCTCGACGCGTTCGAGCAGGTGATCGACGACGCCGTCTCGGCCGACGTCGACGCCGTCGTCCACGCGGGCGACCTGTTCCACGACCGGCGGCCGGAGCTCCGGGACCTGCTGGGGACGATCCGGGTCCTCCGCCGGCTCAGCGAGGCGAACATCCCGTTTCTCGCGGTCGTCGGTAACCACGAGTCGACCCGCGGCGGCCAGTGGCTCGACCTCTTCGAGAACCTGGGGCTCGGCGAGCGCCTCGGCGCGGAGCCCCGGACCGTCGGCGACACGGCGTTTTACGGGCTCGACCACGTGCCGAAGTCACGGCGGGCCGACCTCGACTACGACTTCGAACCGCACGACGCCGCCCACGCCGCGCTCGTGAGCCACGGACTCTTCACCCCCTTCGCCCACGCCGACTGGGAGACCGAGACCGTTCTGGCGGAGTCGAACGTCGACTTCGACGCGGTGCTCCTCGGCGACAACCACGCCCCCGGCATCGAGACCGTCGACGGGGCGTGGGTGACCTACTGCGGGTCGACCGAGCGCGCCAGCGCCGCCGAGGAGGACGCGCGCGGGTACAACCTCGTGACGTTCGGCGGCACCGGTGACGGTGCGGAGGGCGAACCCCCACAGGCCGCCGACGGCGACCTTCCCCCCGTCGACATCCGACGGCGGACGCTCGACACGCGCCCGTTCGTCTTCGTCTCGGTCGAACTGGCCGAGAGCGAGGGCGCAGAACGGGTCCACGAGCAACTCCGCCAGCGCGACGTCGAGGGCGCCGTCGTCGTCGTCGAAGTAACCGGCGGGGGCGACCCGGTGACGCCCGCGTCGATCGAGGAGTCGCTCACGGAGCGCGGGGCGCTCGTCGCCCGCGTCACCGACCGCCGCGAGCAGGAGACCGACGCCGAGTTCGACGTCTCCTTCGCCGACCCCGACGACGCCGTCGAGGAACGCGTCCGCGAGCTGGGACTCTCCTCGGCCGCCCTCGACGTCGACGAGACGATCCGCGCGAGCAAGACCGCCGACTCGAACGTCCGCGAGGCCGTCGAAGAGCGGGTGTCGGACCTCTTAGAAACCGACCGCGACGCGTTCTCACCGGCGCCCGACGCTTCGGACGCCGACGATACCGAGGGCGACATAGATGACGGCACCGAGGACGACGACGTTGACGACGGCATCGAGGATGATGTGGACGACGACACCGAAGACGACGAGTTCGGCGACGACACCGAGAGCGTCGATGGTGCCGCCGCCGGCGATGTCGACGTCGGCGATGTTGGCGCCGACGATACCGGCGACAGCGACGACACCGCCGGGACCGATGACGTCGGCGACGACTCGACGGGAGACGCGGGGACCACCGACGGGCAAGTCACGATGGGGGACTTCTAGATGCGCTTCGAGCGAATCCGGCTGCGGAACTTCAAGCCGTACGCGGACGCGGATCTCGATCTCCGCGACGGCGTCACCGTCATCCACGGACTGAACGGCAGCGGCAAGTCCTCGCTGCTCGAAGCCTGCTTCTTCGCGCTGTACGGCGCTCGCGCGCTCGACGAGACGCTCGACGACGTGGTGACGACCGGCGAGGACGAGGCCGAGGTGTCGCTGCGGTTCGCCCACGCGGGCGAGACGTACCAGATCACGCGCGAACTGCGGCGCTCCGGCGACAGAATGAGCACGACGACCTGCACGCTCGAAGGCCCCGACGTCGCGGTCGACGGCGCGACCGACGTCCGGGCGTTCGTCACCGACCTCCTCCGGATGGACGCGGAGGCGTTCGTCAACTGCGCGTACGTCCGCCAGGGCGAGGTGAACAAGCTCATCAACGCGACGCCGACCGAGCGGCAGGACACCATCGACGACCTCCTCCAGTTGGGGAAGCTAGAGGAGTACCGCGAGCGGGCCGCTCAGGCGCGCCTCGGCGTCGAGGACGTCCGCTCGGAGAAGCAGGGCGCGCTCTCGAAGCTCGACGCGCAGATCGAGGCCAAGGAGGACGCGAACCTCCACGCGCGGCTGAACGATCTGGAGACGGAGCTTTCCGAGGTCGATTCCGAGATCGAGCGCTTCGAGGAGAACGAGGCGCGCGCCGAGGAGACGCTCGCCGACGCCGAGGAAGTCATCGAGGCCTACGAGGAGACGAAGGCGAGACTCGACGACCTCGACGACGACATCGCGGACCTCCGCGAGACGATCCGGGCGGACGAATCCGAGCGCGAGGACCTCCGAGACGAGATCGTCGAGGCCCGCGATCGGATCGACGAGCTGGAGTCCGATCTCGACGCCGCGGTCGCGGAGACCGGTCTCGACGAGGTCGCGAGCGACGCGTCGGCGTCTGAGGGACCTCTCGACGCCGGCGACGTCGACGCCGAGGCGATCGAGGACCGGCGGCAGGCGCTCGACGCGGAGGAGGAGACGGTCCGCGAAGAGCTACGGGAGGCCCGACAGCGCGAGACGATGCTGTCGAACCAGGCCGAGAAGCTGGCAGAACGCGCCGAGGAGTTCCGAGAGCGTACCGACGACGCGCGAGAACGCGCCGACGAGGCCGAGTCGACCGCCGCGGACGCCGAAGCCCGCGTCGACGAGCGGGAAGCGGAACTGGACGACGTCGACGACGAGATCGAAGCGCTCCGCGAGCGGTTCGACGGGGCACCCGTCGACGTCGGCGAGGCGAGCGACCACCGCGAGTCGATACAGGAGGCGCTCAGGGAGGCGCGCGAGCGGATCGCGACCACGCAGGCGGAGCTGGCGTCGGCCCGCGACCGACTCGAAGAGGCCGAAACGCTGCGCGAGGAGGGCAAGTGCCCGGAGTGCGGCCAGCCGGTCGAGGACTCACCGCACGTCGACGCCATCGGTGAACACGAAGCGGAGGTCGAGACGCTCGAAGCCGACCTCGACGACCTCCGCGAGGCGGAGAGCGAACTCGAAGCGGACCTGGAGACGGCCGAGTCGCTGGCCGAGGCGGAGACGCGCCTTGGGAACCTCCGGGAGAAGCGATCGCTGATCGAGAGCAGCATCGAGGACGCCCGGGAAACCGCCAGCGAACGCCGCGCGGAGGCCGAATCGCTCCGCGAGCAGGCGGCCGAGTTCGACGATCAGGCCGAAGAGAAGCGCGAGGCCGCGGCGGCGCAGTCGGAGGCGGCCGAGGAGGCCGCAGAGCGAGTCGCCGCGCTCGAAGACGAACTCGACGCCGTCGAGGCGGCACGCGAGCGACTCGACCGGGTCGAGACGCTGCACTCGGAGATCGACAAGGCGGAGTCCGAGATCGACCGGCTCCGAGAGCGCCGCGAGTCGATCGCGGAGCGGAACGACGAACGCCGCGAGTACCTCCAGGAGAAGCGCGAGCGGCGCGAGGAACTCGCCGAGGCGGTCGACGAGGAGCGCATCGAGACGGCGAAGGAGAACAGGGCCGAGGCCGAAGCGTACCTGGAGAACGTCGCCGAGAAACTCGCCGAACTCCGCGAGAAGCGCGACGCCCTCCAGAACGACATCGGCGGCGTCAAAAGCGAGCTCTCGGAGCTCGAATCGCTGCGGGAAGACCGGGACCGACTCGCCGAGCGGGTCGCGGACCTCGACTCCCTGCACGAGGAGATCTCGACGCTCGAATCGACGTACAGTTCCCTCCGCGCGGAGCTCCGACGGCGGAACGTCGAGACGCTCGAACGGATGCTCAACGAGACGTTCGACCTCGTCTACGGCAACGACGCCTACTCGCGGATCCGCCTCGACGACGAGTACGAACTGACGGTCTTCCAGAAGGACGGCACCGCGCTCGATCCCGAACAGCTCTCCGGCGGCGAGCGCGCGCTGTTCAACCTCTCGCTGCGGTGTGCGATCTACCGGCTCCTCGCGGAGGGGATCGAGGGGTCCGCGCCGATGCCCCCGCTCATCCTCGACGAGCCGACGGTGTTCCTGGATTCGGGGCACGTCTCACGGCTCGTCGACCTCGTCGAGGAGATGCGCCGCCTCGGGGTCGCACAGATCCTCATCGTGAGCCACGACGACGACCTCGTCGCCGCCGCGGACGACCTCGTGACCGTCGAGAAGGACCCGACGAGCAACCGCTCGTCGGTCGACCGCGTCGCCGACGCGTCGCTCGCGGCGATCGAGTCGAGCGCCGACGACTGACATCGCCGGATCCGAGTCCGCCGCCGCGTGTGCTCGGAGTCGGAAGTTCGACACCGTCGCCGCGGTCGACAGTGTCAACACCGACGGCCACGACCTCCGCGTATGGGCACGCCGCGTTCCGATCGCGAAGCACAGGCCGCGGAGGTTCTGGACAGGCTCTACGAGGAGTACCCCGACTCGACCATCTCGCTGAACTTCTCGAACCGGCTGGAACTGCTCGTCGCGGTCGTGCTCTCTGCGCAGTGCACCGACGAGCGAGTCAACGAGGTGACCGAGGAGCTGTTCGAGAAGTACCGGAGCGCCGAGGACTACGCCGAGGCCGACGAGGAGCAACTCGCCGAGGACATCTACGGGATCACGTTCCACAACAACAAGGCCGGCTACCTGAAGTCGATCGGCGAGACGCTTCGCGACGAACACGACGGCGAGGTGCCGGACACGATGGCCGAGCTCACGGACCTCTCGGGGGTCGGCCGCAAGACCGCGAACGTCGTCCTCCAGCACGGCCACGACGTCGTCGAGGGCATCGTCGTCGACACGCACGTCCAGCGGATCGCGCGACGACTCGGCATCGCCGAGGAGGAGTCGCCGACGAAGATCGAACGCGAGCTGATGGAACTCGTGCCCGAATCGGACTGGCAGCAGTTCACGCACCTGTTCATCAGCCACGGCCGGGCGGTGTGCACCGCGCGCAACCCCGACTGCGAGGCGTGCGTGCTCGAAGACGTCTGTCCGTCCTCGAAACTCGACGGCGACGTCGACCTCGCGTCGGGCGAGGCCTGGGGCTGACGGCTAGCGCCACCCGACGGCCCCATCGCCTCATCCGAGCACGTACCGGCCGAGATACTGATACAGCCCGAGCAGCCACGCGAGGAACCAGAAGATGACGTAGCCGAAGACGCCGACGCGGAGCCGTCCCCGCCAGGCGCCCATGTCCGGGTGGAGGTCGTCGAGGTCGACGTCCTGCTCGGGGTTCTCATAGAGGTCGGCGTCGCGTTTGACCTGGAGGATGCGGACGATGCCGGTCAGCGCGAGCACCAAGAGCGCGTACGCCTGCAGTCCGAGGATCGCGTGGAGGACGATCACGCCGCCGAGTTGATCGAGCAGCCGCGGGAGCATCCACGTCACGACCGGGATCGTGTTGAGCACGAGTCCGGGGACGATGAACTTCAGGTGATAGACGAGGACGTCCCAACTGACCGTCTCGGCGTCGATCATGATCCACGCCCCGTAGAGGTAGAACGGCAGGCTCGAGGTGACCATCAGCGCGGCGACCGTCGCGATGGTCGAATCGGATACCATCGCCGGTGGTTCGGACCTCCGACGGGTAAAGTGTCCGACTTCCCCCGGTCGCGTCCGATCTCTGCCGGTCACGTCGATCTCTGCCGGTCACGCCCGACGTTCTCGCAGCAGCGCGTCGCGTCAGGATCGATGGCTCCGAAGAACCGTTACCCTAAGGAGTGTGCCACTCCAACTCCCTGGAAATGACCGAGTCCTCGGAGGAGCCGAACGCGGTGGACCGCCGCGCGGACCCGGGCGATGCCGACGACGCGGCCGACGCTGCCGACCCGGCGGGCGGGGCGGCCCACTCGGAGTCGGCGACCGCGACCGACGCCCCGGACTCCGAGTCCGCCGACCTCGAAGCGCTTCGCCGAGAGGTCGAAGAGACCTACGACTTCGACGACTTCGGTCCCGAGGACATGGCGGAGATGAGCCTCGAAGAGTGGGAGGCCGCCTTCGATCCCGGGACGTGGATCGTCGGCGAGGAACTCCTCGACCGGGTGGAACACGAACTGAAGGCGCGGGTCGCGATCCGCGAGATCTTCGCGATCGTCGAACGCGTCAGCGACGGCGAAGAGTACGTGGTCGCCTACTCCGACGAGGGCTACGCGGTGGTGTACGCCGACGGGAGCGTCGAAGGCGAGGGCACCGTTCTGCGCGACGTCAAGCCGACCGTCGCGCTCTGCTCGATGGAGAGTTACGAACTGATGGACGCGCCGGCGGACGCGTCGCTGCCGGAACCGGAGGAGGTCGTCGAGGGCAGCGGCGAGTTCGGGAACCTGATGCTGCAGGTCGTCGCCGGGGCGCAGATCGTCGTCGGTCTCGGCCTGCTGATCGCCTGGATCGCGCTCCCGTCGCTCTCGACGGTCGTCGCCCCGATCGCCGCCCTCGGCTTCCTCGTGATCGGTTTCTTCCTCTTCCTGGTCGTGGCGAACGCCCGGCTCTCCGACCGGTTCCGGACCGAGGAGTTCCGCAACCGGCTCCGGGCGCTCGAAGCCGCCGACGCGCCCCGTCCGGACGGAGCCGCGGACCGGAAACCGGCAGCGGGCGTCGTCGACGACGCCGGGGACGGAACCGAAGCGAGCGACGTCGCCCCCCCGGACGACTCATCGGACGACGACGCTCGGTCGTCACAGACGGGCGGAACCGGAGACGAGGAAGTCGACACGTAGCGTCCGCTGGCGGGGGAGTCGGTGGGTTTAAGCGCGTTCCATCCTGACGTCAGCCTGTATGAAGAGGCGGGACTTTCTGCGAGCAGCAAGCGTCCCTGCTGCTGCCACGACGGCCTCTGCCACCGCCGGACTCGGCGCCGCTCAGGAGACGGAGACGTCGGGCGGGACAGCCACCGGCACGGCAACCGGAACTGGAACCGAGAACGGCACCGGGACCGGAACCGGCACTGGCACGGGGACCGGTACCGGAGGCGATTCGGGTGGCGGCGGAAGCGGCGAGACCGTCACGGTGACAGTCGGGCCGGGCGGCTCGCTCGTGTACGAACCGGGGACTGAGGAACCGTTACAGATCGCTCCGGGGACGACCGTCGAGTTCGTCTGGGACTCGGACAACCACAACATCGTCGTCGAGAGCCAACCCGAGGGCGCGAACTGGGGCGGTCACGAATCGATCGAGAACACCGGCTTCACGTACTCACACACGTTCGAGACGCTGGGGACCTACGAGTACTACTGCGACCCGCACCGGAGCGCCGGGATGGAAGCGACGATCGAGGTCGTCGAGAACCCCGAGCCAGCGGGCGGCGGCGGGGGCGGCGAGAAGGAACTGCACGACCTCGGCGTTCCGATCCACGCCCACTGGGTCGGCGCGGCGACGATCCTCGGGATCCTCGTGACGGTCATCTTCACGTTCTACATCCTGAAATACGGTGAATCACCGCACACCGGCACCGGGAGGAACTGACAATGTCATCGAGTGGAAGCACCTACGGCGACATCCACCGCTACGAACCGGCCCGCGAGAGCACCGCCGCGGCAATCGCGATCGTCCTGCTCACGATCATCGAGGTCGTCTTCGTGTTCCTGTTCACGTACGGCCTCATCTCCGGCTGGGGCCTGAGCGACACGGGGAACATGTACCTCGGCGCCGTGCTGGCGGTGATCTTCATCGACCTGGCGTTCATCCTCGCGCTGTACCGCAAGGAGTTCCTGCCGGACGTCGTGATCGTCAAGAAGCGGCGTCGCAAGTGGGAGGACCTCTACATCCGCGAGGACGAGGTCGACGGCACGCCGTTCGCTGACGGCGCCTGGGACCACGTCAAGCGCGCGATCTACCCGTACTACAAGCGATAACAATGAGCCTCGAAAAGAAAGACGAATACGATCACAAGGGCTGGATGAAAGAGAAGGATCTGACTCCCGTGGAGTCGGCCTTCCTCACGACGCTCATCTGGCTCGACAAGCGACTCCGCATCGTCGACTACCTGGAACTGATGGAGACCCTCTACTACCGGGTCAACCTCCAGATGCCGAAGAGTCACACCGAGCAGTACAACCTCGACAACAAGTTCTGGTACTGGTACCCCCTGTACACGCTGGGGCTGTTCTCCACGCTGGCGTACGTCGTCGCCGCGATAAGCGGGGCGCTGTTGGGATTCTACTACAGTCCGTCGGCCGCCGCCGGAACGGAAGCGGCGGGGACCGTCGCCTACGAGAGCATCGCGTTCATCATGCGCGACCTCCAGTTCGGGTTTATGCTCCGGTCGATCCACCGCTGGGCGGCGCAGGTGATGGTCGCGGCGGTGTTCCTGCACATGCTCCGGGTGTACTTCACCGGGGCGTACAAGGAGCCCCGCGAGCTGAACTGGCTCATCGGCATCGTCCTGATCAGCCTGACGATGGTGTTCGGATACACCGGCTACCTGCTGCCGTGGGACCAGCTCGCCTTCTGGGCGGGACAGATCGGCGTCGAGATGTCGCTGTCGATCCCGCTCATCGGCGAGTGGATCGCCCAGCTGCTCTTCGGCGGCTTCTCGCTGAGTCAGGCGACGCTGCAACGGATGTACATCCTCCACGTGTTCCTGCTCCCGTTCGTGGTGACGGCGCTGATCGCCATCCACATCGGCATCGTCTGGGTGCAGGGCATCGCGGAACCCCACTAAACCAATGACCGACGAAGACACCACCACCGACGACGACGTCCGCGCCGACGGCAGCGGCATCGTCGCGCCGGACGACGAAACGCCGACGTGGCGCGAGCGCAAGGAGCGTACGCAGGGGCTCTCACAGCTCACGTACGAGTACTTCGAGCGCGCCCGTCGAGAAGACCAGGACCTCCGACAGGAGTCCGACTACGTCGAGCGCGACGTGCTCGCGTTCCCGACGTGGCCCCACGAGATCATCCGCAACCTCGCCATCGCGAGCTTCTTCGTGGGGATGCTTTTGTTCCTGTCGGCGACGCTCCCGCCGCACATCGGCGACCCCGCGAACCCCTCGAGCACGCCGGCGATCATCCTGCCCGACTGGTACCTCTACTGGTCGTTCGGCCTGCTCAAGCTCGGCCCCCTCAACCCGGAGCTGTCGATCCTGGGCGGACAGAAGCTGATGGCCGACCGGACCTACGGCGTGCTCGCGAACCTCGTCGTCGTCGGCTTCGTCGCCATCGTCCCGTTCCTCAACAAGGGGAGCGCCCGCCGACCGGTCGAGCAGCCCTTCTGGGCGGCCGTCGGCGTCGGCGGCGTCATCTTCGCGTTCACCATCAGCGTCTACTCCGCGAAGAACCTCCTGCCGATGAACGTCCACCTCGCGTTCGACCTGACGTTCCTGCTGCCGATCGTCGGCGGGTTCGTCACCTGGGCGGTGCTGAAGACGATGCGCGAGGGGTACATGTACGACCTCAACCGCAGGTACTACCGCTTGCGCCCGCCGAAGTAGGCGGGACGGTAGTCGCTCGCGAACTCGCGTCTCGCGGTTCCACCCCCTCGGATCGGGTTCCGTTTTCGACTCGATTTTCCGTACACCGACGCTCTCCGACCACGATCCCGGAGCCGCGCCCACACGGAAAGGTCCATGTCCCGTCGGTCCTTACCGCCGGCAATGACCGATAGAGCCCCGGCGGCAGGTGGGCCGGACGACCCGACGGCGGATAGGTCGGGTGACCCGACGGCTGACGGGTCGACGAATCTGGCGGACGGGCCGACCGATCCGGCGGCAGAGCAGTCGGCGGCGACGACCTCCGACGCCTCCGAGGACGCCGCGGGGGAGCAGTCGGGCGAGACCGCCGACCGAGAGCGTCGCGGCCGCGACGTCGTCGTGCCGATGCGGCTCTACAAGACCGTGACGGTGTTCTCGACGCTGATCGCCGTCGTGAGCGTCGTGTTCGGATTCATGCTCCTCGACGCCGCGACGCTGAGCGTGAGCTTCCTCGGGAACTTCGTCCGCGGTGCGCTCGCCGCGGTCGGCCTCGGCGTCGCCGACGGGATCTTGAGCACCGTCTTCGCCGTGGTCGGGCTCTCGATCATCGCCTTCGGCGCCGGCGTGTACGTGATCGGAACGCGCTTTCGCGCCCGCGGAATGGGAAAGTCTCAAGAGGACTCCGGCGAAGGTTCGAACAACGATGGCTGACGAGTTCGTCAAAGGACTGGGCATCTTCACGGGTGCGGGGCTCGCGTGGATGGTCCTCGCGGGGTGGTACCGAACGCCGAGCTTCGAGAGCCAGGAGCAGCTCGTCTCCCCGGTGTCGCTGAGCGACTCCGCGACGATGTTCGACACGCTGGGCGTCCTGCTGATGGATATGTTCTTCTGGTTCGCGATCATCGGCGCGCTGACGTTCTGGGTCGGGATCCCCGTGATCCGACAGGCTCGCGAGGCGCTCGAAGAGCGCGCGCAGTAGGGTTCGCGCGAACTCGCCGTCTTTTGTGCCGCCGGCAGTGTCCGCTTCGATCGGAGACGCCCGCCGTCCCGCGGCGGATTGGAAAAACTCTAATGAGTCCTGTCCCCATCGTCGTGTATGCAACCGCTACAGTTCCTCGTCCCGCTCGACGCGGTGGAGGCGCTCGCGCCCGTGCTTCCGCTCGTCGTCTTCGGCTTTGTGGTCCTCAACCTGCTGACCCGCATCTTGCAACACCGCAAGCACGCGGCGCAGGCGGACGACGGCGACGACGACGCCATAAATCGGTGGCTGCCGCACACGCTCACCACGCTCGGGATGGTGTTCGCGTCGTTCCTCTTCATGATCGTCGCGCCGCACGGCGGAATGGTGATGTCGGTGCTCGCGCTCTCGGTGTTCGTCTCGGATTTCTTCGAGTTCGAGTCCCGTCGCGTGGAGGCGCGCTCGAAGAGCAAGGACCTCGAACGGCCGACCGCGGCCATCGGCGCGTCGGTGTTCGCGCTGCTGTACGCCAGCTACCAGAGCTTCTTCTACCTCATCGAGCCGGTCTGGAACTCGATCATCTGAGCCGACCGGCGGAGACCTCTTTTCGATCCGCCCCGCGGCCCCGGAGACGACCGGGAGAGGGCTCAGAAATCGCCGATCGACTGCGGTCGGACGAGCGAGAGTTCCCGGTCGACGCCCACTTCGACCGGCGTGTTCGGCGGGACCGACTCGACGGCGACCCTGTCGTCGAGGCGGAGTGAAACCGCTGCCTCGTCGCGCTCGACGGTGAGTCTGACCGGCGGCCGCACCACCCAGGCGTCGGTGTGCATCGCGTAGGGCGAGACCGGAACCGTCACGAGTCCCGTCGCGGGCGCGAGAAGCGGGCCGCCCACGGCCCGCGCGTACCCCGCGCTCCCCAGGGGCGTCGCGACGACGACGCCGTCGGACCGAACCCGTTCGGTCCACCCGTCGGGCGATTCGATGCCGTACTCGGAGATCCGCGCCGGCGCGGACGTCATGAGCGTCACGTCGGCAAGAGCGGCCCCCGCCGGTTCCCCGTTTACCGCGGCGTCGACGATCGGGTGCGCCACGGTCTCGTATCGGCCCGTCGCCGCGGCGTCGACCGCCGCAGTCACGTCCTCGGAGGCCACGTCGTACCGACCCGTCCCCGCCTCGACGGGGACGACCGGGCGATCGGTCGGCGTCGACGCGAGTGTGAGCAGCGCGGATTCGCCCACGGCGAAGACGACGTCGGGATCGTCGTCGCCGTCGGCTCCGCGGGCGGTCGCGTCGACCCGCGCGACCGACACGCCGTCGCGCTCGGCGGCCGCGTCGACGACGGCGTCGCTCGGCGAGCCGCGGCCGCGGACGAGGATGGAACGGCCGTTCGTCGGCGAACCGTCACTCACGGGCGTGCCACCCTCCGGCCCCGTCTCCGCTGATTCGGCTCGGCTTCGAGCATACTCGGTCGGTGCGCGGCAGAGGAAAAAGACCCAGCGGTTCAGCGCGCGCCCCTCCTCCGACGTGTCACACCCCCTCAGATCGCGTCCCGGATCACGTCGAGGGCCTGCTCGGGGAACTCCACGTGCGGGAGCAGTTTCGCGTCGTCGATCACCACGAGTCGGCAGTCGGCCCCCGCCGCGAGGTCGCGCCCTCGCTTCAGCGGCGTGATGTCGGCCTCGCGACCCCACAGCAGCGTCACCGGCGCGCTCATCTCGGAGAGGGCTTCTTCGAGGTCGATTTCGGCGTTGAGAAAGCCGCTGACGAACGACGCGGGCGCGTAGCGGGCGTTCGGCCGGTGGGCGGTCCGCCACTCGTAGTCCATCCACGACTCGCTCACTCGATCCATATCGTAGTAGCCGTGGTCGGCGTTGAAGTAGCGGATCGACGGCTTCGACGCGAGCAGGTTGAAAAGCGCCTCGCCGACGACGGGCGATCGGAGGAGTTCGCGGGCGAAGAGGTTGCGATCCGGGCCGCCGCGTTCGGTCGGGCAGATGAGGACGACGGAGTCGAGATCCAGGTCGTCCGCGACCGCACTGAGGTACGCGCCGGTCAGCGAGGAGGCCACCACGGCCGGGCGGTCGAACTCCGAGAGGAAGTCGCGGACGAACTCCTCGTACAGCGTCGCGGAGTACCGGAGCGGCGGCCGTTCGGAGGTCCCGAACCCCGGGAGGTCGGGGGCGATAACGTGGTAGTCGTCGGCGAGGTCCCCGAAGACCTCGCGGAACTCGCCGCTGGAGCCGGCGGCGTTGATCCCGTGCAGGAGGAGGAGGTCCGGATCGTCGGGGTCGCCGGCCTCCGTGTACCGGACGTCGATGCCGTTCCACTCGAACGTGCGGTGGGTTCCCGCGAGCGGCGGCTCCAACTCGGGCGTTCGTCGTCGCAGTGCGGTGTTCGCGAGGGCGACGGCTCCGGTTCCGATCGCGAGTCCGGCGGCGAGAGCGCGGCGGCGCATAGCCGGGGTAGGGTCGGGGGACGCTTCAGCCTGCTGGCACCGGCGGCTCACCGACGGGTGGGCTCGTCGTCAGGGGATCGCTCTCCCTCGTCGCCGTTTTCGAGGCCCCCTTCGATGCACTCCCGGACCGGCCGGACGATCGACGTGGCGACCGTGTACGGATCGGTCTCGCCGTCGAGAACGCGCCGCGCCAGCGACTCGATGCCGCCGCGTCGACGGATCTCGGCCGCCAGCAACTCGTTGCCGTCGCTCCGGACGAGCCGCCGGATCTCCTCGCCGATTCTGTCGAGCGCCCGCGTCTCGTCGTCGCCGGACTCCCGCAGGTACGCGGCGTGTCCGTCCAGCGCCTCGACGAGGTCCTCGATCCCCGACCCGGTGGTCGCGACGGTCTCGACGACCGGCGGCCGCCAGGTGTCGCGGGCGCTCTCGCCGCCCGCGACGTCGCCGCTATCGTCGAACTCCCTGCTACCGCTATCGTCGAATTCCCTGCCACCGCTACCGTCGAACTCCCCGTCGCCTCGATCCGCTGTCCCCGAGCGACGCGTCGACGACCCACCACCCGGCGTTTCGGTGCCGTGGTGGCCCGCGACCGATCCCGAGTTCGACCGGCCGTTCGCGACGCGCCGGGTCCCGTCCCGACCGCGGATCATCTCTTCTAACTCCGCGACGGTTCGCTCGACGCCGTCGGTGTCGGCCTTGTTGACGACGAAGACGTCGCCGATTTCCAATATCCCCGCCTTCAACATCTGGACGTCGTCGCCGCTGCCCGGCTGGACGAGCACCGCGACCGTGTCGGCGGTGCGGACGACGTCGACCTCGCTCTGGCCGGCCCCGACGGTCTCGACGACGATCACGTCCTTGCCGAAGGCGTCGAGCGCCGTGACGGCGTCCGTCGTCGCCGTCGACAGTCCCCCGAGGCGACCGCGCGTGCTCATCGAACGGACGAACACGTCCATATCGCCGACGGTCGAGGCCATCCGGATCCGATCGCCGAGGACGGACCCGCCCGAGTAGGGCGAGGAGGGGTCGACGGCGATGATCCCGACCGTGTCGCCGCGCTCGCGGTAGGCCTCGGCCAGTTTGTCCACGAGCGTCGACTTCCCCGCGCCGGGGCTGCCCGTCACCCCGACGACTCTCGCGGATCCGGCGTGGCCGTAGAGCCGCGAGACCAGGTCACGGTGTCCCGGCTCTCGGTTCTCGATCCGCGTGATGACCCTGGCAAGCGCGCGGTGTTTGCCGTCGAGCAGCGACTCGACGAGATCGCGATTGCGGGCGACCGTCTCCGGGTCCGTGTCGACTCCGCGTTCCGTGTTCGATCGATCCATCACTCGCGGCGCGGGGCGTTCTCCCGCACGAACTCGACGGTCTCCTCCATCGGCGTCCCGGGACCGAAGACGGCCGCGACGCCCATCGAGTGGAGGTCCTCGCGGTCTCCCTCGGGGACGATCCCGCCGACGATCAACAGCGTGTCCTCGAAGGCGTCGTACTCCTTCAGGCCCTCGACGACCTTCGGGACGAGCGTGTTGTGCGCGCCCGAGAGGATCGACAGGCCGAGCACGTCGACGTCCTCCTGGACGGCCGCCTGCACGACTTCCTCGGGCGCACGGTGTAGCCCGGAGTAGACGACCTCGAAGCCGGCGTCCCGGAACGCGCGGGCGATGACGTGCGCACCCCGGTCGTGGCCGTCCAGTCCCACCTTCGCGATGAGACACCGGATGGGGCGGTGTCTGTGTGCTCCCTCGGCGTCGGCGCTCATAGCCGACGCTTGGACGTCCGTCCGTTTGGTTCTACCGCCGGAGCGTGCGCCGGACGCCTTCGTGTCCCGTTCGAGCGTCCGCACGCGCGTTCGACCGCGCGATCAGTCGCACGCGTTCCGAAAGCTGAGGGCATCGAGGAGTCCAACCGTCTGATCGATGTAGATCCCGTACGCGCACTCGGCGGTCCCCGGCGGCGACACCGGAACGACGCTGAGTGCGAACTCCCCGGCGGCGTCGTCGCCGCTCGTCCGGTCGACGGTTCCGGTCGTGACAGTCTCCGTGTCGAGCGCGGATTCGTACTGCCGGCGCTCCGTCTCGCTCCGGACGACCTCCGAGAGGCGCGTCCCCGGTTCGATCTCGCCGAACTGGCCGGCGTAGGCCCGGTTGGCCTCCCGGACGGCCGTGACGCCGTCTCGACGCTCCACGTGGACCGCCGGGACGGGCAGGTCCCCGAAGAAGGCGTGGAGCCGATCGCGCTCCGTGCGGAGGGTCACCTCCCGTTCGATCCGTTCGAGCGCCTCGCGCGTGTACCCCGCGAGAATCTCGACGAACTCCCTGTCCCGCTCGTCGAACGCGTCGCGGTCGGTCGACGCCACCTGGATCACCCCGCGCTCGCCGATCGGGACGCTCAGCCCCCCGTGGAGGTCGCCGTGTTCGGGAATCGCGTCCGGGTCCGACTGTATGTCTTCGACGATCTCGGCCTCGCCACTCGCGAGCGTTCGACCGGCGATTCCCTCGGTTACGTCGGCGGTGTTCACCCCCGGTTCGGGCAGCGCCGACGCCCGCGGGACGAGCCGTTCGCCCTCCACGAGGAAGACGACGCAGTAATCGAACGCCAGGGCGTCGGTCGTCGCCTCCAGGGTTCTGTCGACGACGGCATCGACCGTCTCGCAGGCGGTGATGTCCTCGGCGTAGTGGCTCAACGCGGCCAACCGCGCGTTCGATTCGCGGAGGTCGTTCCGCGTGAGGTCGTTCTGCAGTTCGACTCGAACCCGTTCGACGAGTTCTCCGGTGGAGTCTTCACCGACGACGGAGTCGTCGATACGCCCGATCACCGGGGGCTCGCAGACGATGGTCGTGACCGACCCCTCTTCGATGAGGTCGTGGATCAGTTGCCTGTCGTCGCCGAGGACGACGACGCAATCGAGGGTCGGCCCGAGTTCAGAGACGTACTCCGTCGCGGTCTCCCCGCAGCGGACCACCACCTCGGCGTCGAGTTCCTCTTCCAGCACGGCCAGGACCGCTTCCGGATCGCAGGGTCGACCCGCGCTCCCGCCGGCGCCCGGCGTCGACCCGTCCCGATCCGACGGCTTCGCCGGGCCGTTCTCGTCCGAGTACTCCGCCTCCTCGCCCTCTTCGCCCGCACCCGCCTCGGGGTCGGATACCGGCTTCCCACCGCGGAGGAACGGAGCACCGCGATCGGCGGCGTCGCCTCCCATATCCTCGTCACGGTTCCGGGAGTCGCCGCCCTCCGATCCGGCCGACACGTCGTCTTCGCCACGAGAGTCTGCTGTCTCGAGACCGTCGGCCGTCCCCGGAACGACGACCAGCACGCGTCCCCCAGCAGCATCTCTCGACATACTGTCTTATCGAACGTCAGACCATTAATACGTTTGGTTTCTTGAATATTTCCCCACTCGAACGTGGATATCGTGTGGTACCTCCGAACGAATTCGTCTCGTGAGAAGAGATTCATAATATCACTCACCCGGTACCAACGTCGAACGGCGGTGTGTGGCTCCCGTTCGATCGGCGACCGCCAGCGCTGTCACGTCCGGTCGTCGACGTGCTCGGCGAGGAACTCGACGATCGACTCGTAGGCGGCGATCCGGTTTTCGAGCTTCGTGAACCCGTGGCCCTCGTCCTCGAAGACGAGTTCGCGGACCGGGACGTGCTCGCTCGCCGCCTCGACGAGCTGGTGGGCCTCAGAGACGGGGACGCGGGGGTCGTTCTCGCCGTGGAGGACGAAAAGCGGCGCGCGGATCTCCTCGATGGTGTTGAGCGGCGATATCGACTCCAGGAACTCTCTGTCTCCGTCCAGAGAGCCGTACTCGGCTTCGCGGAGTTCCCGGCGCCACTCGCCGGTGTTCTCAAGAAAGGTCACGAAGTTCGCGATGCCGACGATGTCGATGCCGGCGGCCCACAGGTCGGGGTACTCGGTCATCGCGGCGAGCACCACGAACCCGCCGTAGGAGCCGCCCATCGCGACGATCCGGTCGGGATCGACCGCCGGGTGGTCGTGGAGCCACTCGACGGCGGCCTCGACGTCGGCGACCGCGTCCATCCGGTTTTCGACGTCGTCGAGGTGTCCGTAGGCCTTGCCGTAGCCCGCCGATCCGCGGACGTTCGGCTCGAAGACGGCGTAGCCGTTCGCGAGGAAGTACTGCGTGACCGCGCTGAAGGAGGGCCGACGCTGCGATTCCGGCCCGCCGTGGATGTCCACGATCACCGGCGTCTCGCCGTGACCCGTGTCGGTCTCCGGCAGCGAAAAGAACGCCGGGATCTCCCGCCCGTCGAACGTCGGGTAGTGGACGAGTTCGGGTTCGACGAAGGAGTCCCGCGGGATCCCGGCGGTCGCCGCGCGCGTCCACCGCTCCGCCGTGCCCGTTTCGTCCTCGACGACGTAGACGTTCGCCGGATCGCCCCGCCGCGTCACCGTGACGGCGAACCGCTCGCCCGCGGAGTCGAAGGCGACGCCGCCCGCGACGCCCTCGGGGAGGTCGGGGGTCGGGCGCTCTTCGACCTCGCCCGCAGCGACGACGTCGCCGACGGTCAGTTCGGTGTACCCGTCGACGTTCGTCGAGTAGGCGATCCGCCCGGTCTCCTCGTCGACGGCGACGCCGTCGATCTCCCAGTCGGGATCCTCGGCGACGAGGGTGAACTCGCCGGTCTCGACGTCGACGCACCACAGGTCGAGGGTGTCGCTCTCGCGGTCGGAGACGAGGTAGACGCGCTCGCCCGCCGGCCCCCACTCGGCGCTCTGGAACCGGACGGTGCCCTCGTGTGGGGTTAGCTCCGTCGTCTCGCCGGTCTCGACGTCGAGGACGGCGACGTCCTGATCGAAGTTCGAGTACGCCTCCGTCACGAGCAGTTGGGAGTCGTCGGGCGACCAGCCGCCGAGCGTCAGCCAGCCGTCGCCCTCGGCGACGAGCTCGGCGCCTTCCCCGGCCGTCTCGCGCGACTGCACGTAGACGTCGAAGACCGACTCGTCTCGGCGGTTGGCGGCGAAGGCGAACCGCTCGCCGTCGTGGCTCCACCCGCCCCAGCGGTGTTTCGCGTCGAGCGACCCCGTGAGGTTCGTGATCTCCCCGGTCGGGAGGTCGTACCGGAACAGTTGCTGGCGCTCGTTACCGCCCTCGTCCATTCCGAAGGCGAACTCCTCGCGCTCGGGCGACCACGAGACGAACGTCACCCGCTCGTCGAAGAACGTGCGCTGCTCGGGCCACCCGCCGGGTTCGGCGACGGTCCAGACCTGCGGGACGCCCGTCGTGTCCATCAGAAACGCGACGCGGTCGTCGTCGGGGGAGAAAGAGGCGCCGTAGGCGCTCCGGACGTTGAGGTACCGCTCGATGTCGTGGGGCATACCGCCTCCTTCGCCGGATGCGGACGAAAGCGTTCGGGTAGATTCGGAACCGACGGAAGCGTTCGTCGGAATCGACAGGAGCGTTCGTCGGAATCGACAGGAGCGTTCGTCGGAATCGACGGGAGCGTTCGGGTGGGGTCGGATGCGGTGGATAGACGATCGCTCGACGGATGTCATATACATAAACTGAGAGAAACCTTCATTGCGAGAGACGTTGACTATCGTACTGTATGTCATCAATTTCAATCGAAGATACCGACGGGAGGCGCGAGATCCTCCGACGGATGCTGACGATACGGGAGTTCGACAGCACCGCGGGTGACCTCTTCGCCGACGGAGAGATCCCGGGGTTCGTACACCTTTACATCGGCGAGGAAGCGGTCGCGGTCGGTGCCTGCGCCGCGCTGGACGAGGAGGACTACATCACGAGCACCCACCGCGGCCACGGCCACTGCATCGCGAAGGGGCTCGATCCGAACCGGATGATGGCCGAACTGTTCGGCCGGCGCGACGGCTACTGCAACGGCAAGGGCGGCTCGATGCACATCGCCGACGTCGAGGCGAACATGCTCGGCGCGAACGGCATCGTCGGGGCCGGCCCGCCGCTGGCGACCGGGGCCGCGCTGACGAGCCAGTTCAAGGGCGAAGACCGCGTCGCGCTCGCGTTCCTGGGCGACGGGGCCGTCGCGCAGGGGCAGGTCCACGAGGCGATCAACCTCGCGGCGACGTGGGACCTCCCTGCGGTGTTCCTCGTCGAGAACAACCACTTCGGAGAGGGGACGCCCGCCGACGAACAGCACAACATCGAGAACCTGAGCGAGACCGCGGAGTCGTACAACATCCCGGGCTTCACCGTCGACGGGATGGACGTCACGGCCGTGAACGAGGCCGTCGCGGAGGCCCGCGACCGCGCACGCAACGGCGAGGGGCCGACGCTCATCGAGGCCGACACCTACCGCTACCGCGGCCACTTCGAGGGCGATCCCGAACCCTACCGCGACGAGGAGGACGTCCAGCAGTGGCGCGACCGCGACCCGATCGACACGTTCGCCGAGCGCCTCATCGACCGCGGCGACCTGACCGAGGAGGAACTCGATGAGATGCGCTCGGAGGTGCAGGCCGAGATCGAGGCCGCAGTCGAGTACGCCCGCGACGCGGACCTGCCGGAGCCCTCGGAGGCGTACGACGACATGTTCGGCGAACCGGTCCCCGAGATCGAACAGTTCGCGAGCCGGCTCCGGGCCGACGGAGCGGGAGGTGAATGACGATGAGCACCAAACCCGAGACCGCATCCACCGACCGAACCGAGACGCTGACCGTACGCGAGGCGATCCGCGCGGCGCTCCGCGAGGAGATGGAACAGGACGAGGACGTCTTCGTGATGGGCGAGGACGTCGGGAAGTTCGGCGGCGTCCTCGACGTGACCGACGGCCTCTTCGAGCAGTTCGGCGGCGAACGCGTCCGCGACACGCCCATCAGCGAGGCCGGATTCGTCGGCGCGGGCGTCGGCGCGGCCGCCACCGGCTCTCGCCCCGTCGTCGAGGTGATGTTCTCCGACTTCCTCGGCGTCGCCGGCGAACAGATCATGAACCAGATGTCGAAGATGCGCTACATGTTCGGCGGGAAGATCGAGATGCCCGTCACCGTCCGGACGACCGAGGGCGGCGGGATGGGCGCGGCGAGTCAGCACTCTGGGACGCCGCACACCTGGTTCGCGCACTTCCCGGGGCTGAAGGCCGTGACGCCCGGCACCCCGGCGGCCGCGAAGGGGCTTCTCAAGTCCGCGATCCGTTCGAACGACCCGGTGTTCTTCTTCGAGAACAAGATGATGTACGAGCAGT
This sequence comes from Halobellus limi, assembly GCF_004799685.1. NCBI lineage: Archaea > Methanobacteriati > Methanobacteriota > Halobacteria > Halobacteriales > Haloferacaceae > Halobellus > Halobellus limi. Next base: position 2,356,404 of record NZ_CP031311.1, on the reverse strand, counting down.
CGGGCGAGGTCCCGACCGACCCCGGGTACACGCTCCCGATCGGCGAGGCGAGCGTGGAACGGGAGGGCGAGGACGTCACCGTCGTCGCGACCCAGCGCCTCGTCGGCGAGTCGCTCGACGTCGCCGACGACCTCGCGGGCGAGACGAGCGTCGAGGTCATCGACCTCCGGTCGCTCTACCCGCTCGACACCGACACGCTCGCCGACAGCATCCGGAAGACCGGCCGGATGGTCGTCGCCGACGAGAGCCCCCTCTCCTACGGCGTCCATGCGGAGGTAATCACCCGGATGGTCGAAAACGAGTTCTTCAGCCTCGACGCGCCGCTGCAGCGCGTCGGCGTGCCTGACACGCACATCCCGTTCAGCACGCCGCTGGAGGACGAAGTCGTCCCGGACGGCGACGACGTCCGCGACGCGATCAGCCAGGTGGTCTGAGGGGTGGCCGCACCGACAATCGGCCTCCTCGTCAACCCCGCGGCCGGGCGGGACGTCCGCCGCCTGACCGGCGGCGCGACCGTCAGCGACACCTACGGGAAGCGCCGCGCCGCCGAGTGCGTCCTCGCGGGCGTCGACCTCGCGGAGGACCCGGTCGATATCCTCGTCGCACCCGACGGCGGCGAGATCGGCCAGCGGACCGTCGCTGAGGCCGACCGATCGGACGTGCGACTCCTCGATACGCCAGTCGACGACACGAGCGCGGACACCCGGCGCGCCGCCGAGGCGTTCCGCGAGCGCGTCGACGCGGTCGTCGTCTTCGGCGGCGACGGCACGACCCGCGACCTCGCGGTCGAGATCGGGGACGTCCCCGTGCTCGCGGTCTCCACCGGAACGAACAACGTCGTTCCGACGCCCGTCGACGGCACCGTCGCGGGCGCGGCGGCGGCCTTCCTCGCCACCGACGCCGTCGACCCCGGGGCGGTCACGTACCGGCACACGATGGTCGAGGCCCGCGTCGACGACGGCCGCTCGATCCGGGGGCTCGCGACCGTCGGCGTCGTCGACCAGTCGTTCGTCGGGACGCGCGCGGTGCTCGACCCCGACGACTTCCTCGGCGGCGGCGTCTCCCGCGCCGGTCGCGGCGAGGTCGGCCTCTCCGGCGTGGCCGGCGCGCTCACCCGCGTCGACCCCGACGACGGTCGCGGCGTCGCGCTCGAACTCGACGCGGGCGCCGAGCGGACGGTCGGGGCGATCACCGTCCCCGGCGTCGTCGAGCGCGTCGGCGTCGCCGAGTGGTCGCATCTCGCTCCCGACGAAGAACACGGGTTCGAGGTCGGGGAGGCCGTCGTCAGCGTCGACGGCGAGCGCGAACTCGAAGTGCAGAACGCGGAGATCGGGGTTCGGCCCGTATCGGACGGCCCCCGCCTGGTCGACTTCGACGCGGTCTTCGAGGCCGCCCCGCTCGCGGCGGACGCTCGCGCCGTCGAACGGCGGTAGCGGATCGCTGACTCGCCGACGGTCCCTCGACCCGTGGACGGCTCTGACCTCCCGTCGCTCCCCGACCCGAGGAGGCTCCCGACCTACCGTCGCTCCCCCGACCCGAGGAGGCTCCCGACCTACCGTCGCTCCCAGGACAACTCGACGGGGAGGTCCTCGCGCAGGAGTTCGGCGACGTGACAGCTCCGTTCGCCGTACTCAACGACCCGTTCGAGCGTCGACTCGTCGGCCTCCGGGGCGTCCAGTCGCACCGTGATGTCGATCGACTCCACCGAACCTGACTCCGGTCGGGCGTCGGTCTCGACGTCGATGTCGCCGACGCCCACGTCGCGCATCTCCGCCTGATAGCGGATCGACAGCGAGAGGCACGCCGCGAGCGAGCCGAGGAAGAGATCGACCGGCGAGGGCTCGGATCCGTCTCCGTAGCGCTGTTCGGTGCCCTGGGTGCTGACGGTCCCGGACATTCCCTCCATAGAGCGCGCGGTGGCCTCGCGGGGGGCCGACTCCGCTGTCGCCTCGGGACTCCGATCCTCACCTCCCTCGCGAGCGGCCGCGACTTCCTCGGGGAGGAGATCCCAGGGGTCTTCGATATTCTCCGCGAGCGTCCCCAGGAAGCGCGCGGCGTCCGCGCCGTCGACGACCCGGTGGTCGAAGGAGAGATCCAGCGGGAGCACGCGGCGCGTCCCCGGCGTCCCGTCGTCGTCCAGGACGACGCGCTCCAGCAGCGCGTTCACGCCCAGGATCCCGATCTGGGGCGGGTTGATGATCGGGTCGAAGGACTCCACGCCGAGGACGCCGAGGTTGGTGACGGTGAACGTCCCGCCCTGGAGGTCCGCCATCGTGTAGTCGCCCTCCAGCGTACGCTGGACGATCTCGCGTCGGTCGGTCGCGAGCGCCGACAGCGACTTCGACCCGACGTCGGGGACGACCGGCGTGACGAGCCCCTGTTCGACGTCGACGGCCAGACAGACGTTGTGCTCCTCGTAGAGCCGGTGAGTGTCGTCCTCGAAGGTCGCGTTGAACGCGGGGTGCTCGTCGAGGGCGTCCGAGAGCGCCAGCAGCAACACGTCGGTCATCGACACGTCGGCGTCGAGTGCCTCCTCGGCCGCGTCGGCGGCGGCGAGCAGCGACTCGGCGTCGACCTCCCGGTGTTCGGTGACGTGGACGGCCTCGCGGTAACTCTCGCTGAGGCGCTTCGCGATCGTCCGGCGCATCCCGTCGAACGCGCGCTCCTCGCGGAGCGTCCGCGTCGCACCCGGTCCGTCGTCGGCCTGCGCTTCCGCCCCCTCGTCGGCGGACTCCGCGCGCGCTTCGACGTCCTCCTCGGTGATCGCACCCTGCGGTCCCGACCCGCTCACGGCCGCGAGGTCGACGCCGAGGTCCTCCGCGCGCTTCCGGGCGCGCGGGGTCGCCCGGACGTCGCCGCCGCCGGCGTCACCGGACGCCTCGTCGCCGCTCGTCGCGTCCGCGCTCGCTTCGACGTCCTCGGCGGTGATCGCGCCCTGCGGTCCGGTCCCCTCGACCCCGGTCAGGTCGACGTCCAACTCGTCGGCTCGCTTCTCCGCGCGAGGACTGGCTTTCGCGGCGGAGCCGGACGCGCCCGACGAACCGGTCGTCTCGCTAGCCGTTCCCGACGTCGAAGCCTCCGGCGTCTCCGTGGATTCTCCGGCCGGCTCGCTCGTAGTGTCCGACTCCTCGCCCCCGGCGACGTCTCCCAGTTCGGATTCGACCTCCGCCAGCAGCCCCTCTATGTCTTCGTCCGCTCCGGCGATGATCCCGATCGGGGTTCCGGGATCGACGGTCTCGCCCGCTTCGAGGAAGGTCCGGCGGAGCACGCCGCCCTCGCGGGCGTCGACCTCGGCCGTCGTCTTCTCGGACTCGATCTCCGCGACCACCGCGCCCTCCTCGGCCGTCTCTCCCTCTTCGAGGAACCACTCCAAGAGCGTCCCGTTCTCCATCTCCAGGCCGAGCTTCGGCATCCGGACGACGTATCCCATACGCGGACAATCACGAGGGATCTACATAATCGTTGAGGACGGACGCGGCTCGCCCTCGAAATCCGTGCGCCGACCGTCGATTTGAAGAGAGAGTCCGCCGGCGCGTGGGTACCCGGACGTCAGATCATCCCTTCGGCCTTGAGCCCCTCGATGACGTCGTCGACGAGGGACTCGACGTCGTCGTAGGGGAAGTCCTGGTGAGAGCCGAGTTTCGCGGCCATCTCCATCGCGGTGAGCGTCACGTCGCCCGCCTCGAACTTCGTGCCCGGGCCGTCCGGGAGCGTCGGCACCAGGTCCATCTGGCTGCCTACGGGGAAGTCTGCGCCACTGAACGCCTCGGTGAACTGCTCTCGGAGTTCCGCCTCTACGTCTGCCATAGCCGTCACGTGCGAGACGACGTGCAAAAGGCATTGCGGAACCACCTTTTTACTGCGTCGGGTCGCGCTGCGCGCGACCACTCCTTGCAAAAAGCTGGACCAAAAAGGTCCCGCGAGGCTCGCTCTGCTCGCCTCGCGGTAACTGCTCGACTACCGCTACCGGCACCGTCACCGTACCCCGAGCTCGCAACGCTCCACACTGCGATGTCGCCGCCCGCGACGTCCATCTCGACGAGACAAACCAAAGTATTCACTACAGGCGACTCCCAACGCCCGAGTATGACTGACGGCAACGCGGAGATGTCCCGTCGCGCCTTCCTCACGACGGCCGCCGGTACCGCCGCGGTCGCGGGTGCCGCCGGGACCGCTGTGGGACAGGAGGGCGGTGGCACGGCGACGGTCACGGTCGGACCGGGCGGCGACCTGGTCTTCGAACCCGGAACGAGCGAACCGCTACAGGTCACGCCCGGGACGACCGTGGAGTTCGTCTGGGACTCCGACAACCACAACATCGTCGTCGACAGCCAGCCCGAGGGCGCGAACTGGGAGGGCCACGAGACGATCGAGAACACCGGCTTCACCTACGAGTACACCTTCGAGACGCTCGGCACCTACGAGTACTACTGCGAGCCCCACCTCACGGCCGGGATGGAGGCGACGATCGAGGTCGTCGAGGAGATCGAGACGCCGGAGCCCTCGAACGTCCCGTCGGTCCCCGACTCCGCGAAGACGCTGGGCGTCGCGACGACGTTCGCGATGGTCGCCACGCTCGGTCTGGCCTTCTTCTTCCTGAAGTACGGCGGCGACTACGAACTCGAAGACGAGGAGTAGTCGGATCCCGTTCCCGGGGCGATCCGCTCGCTCGCCCGCGCGACCGCGACGTTACAGACCGCCGAGGCCGCACCCGCGCCCGCGCCAACGACGGCCCCGACGACCGCGCCGACGACGGCGACGAACGCGACGGTCGCCAGGAGTTCCGGACCGCGGACGAGGGCGAACACGCTGCCGACGAGGACGCCGCCCCCGACCAGTCCGACGCCGACGCCGGCCCCACCGAGGCTGCCACGAATTAGCAACGAGCCGACGCCGCGGTCCCCCGCCGCGATTCCGCCCCCGGACAGGACCCACCGAACCGCGACGACGACGAGCAGCCACAGGTAGCCGAACGCGGCCAGCCCCGGGACCGTCCCGAACCCCGTCAACGCGCCGGCCAGCGCTCCTGAGAGGTGCCCGGCCAGGAGCGCGATGAGCGAGAACGCCGCGAGGTCGAACGTGGCGACCGTCCAGACCTCCAACGAATCCGCGGGCCCGACCTCGGTGTGACCGGTGGATCCGTCCTCGGCTCGACCGGCGGGCTCGGTCCCGTCCCGACCGACCCGGTCACCCATGGGCGAGCACCTCCGCGAGCGCGACGGTCGCGCCGAGTCCCCAGCCGGTCGCGGCGTACAGGACGCGGAGACGGTCGCGGGTGGTTGACCGGATCGCTTCAGAATCGTCGAGCCGACCGACGGCGAGCGAGCGAACCGCCGAGAGGACCACGACCCCGCCCACGACGAGCAGCTTGATCGTCAGGATCGACCCCCAGCGGGTCGCGGGCCTCGGCGGACCGAGCGCCCCGAGGTTGCCGACGCCGGTGGCGATCAGCACGCCGATCGAACCCCAGAACCACCACTCGTACCGACGCAACGCCGGACGCGGGTCGCGGTCTTCTGCCCGAAGCGTCCGCCAGCCGACGACGGCTCCGCCGAGGAGGACGGCCATCCCGAGGACGTGAACGAGTCGGACGAGGAGGTGGAGGGCACTCGCCATACCCCCACCTACGCCGGACGGGGTGGTAATTCTGCGGGACTGGCGGGCGAGTACTCAAAAGAAGCCGTAGTCGTCGCGTTCGGTCTCGTAGACGTCCTCGTAGGCGTCGAGGATCGGCTCGTGGTCGTACCCGACGAACGCCTCGTTGACCGTCGCCGGGTCGTGACCGGCGGCGGCGACGACCTCGTCGGCCAGTTCCTGCGGGCTCGTCACGCGCGCGCCGCGGTCAAGGTTCTCGACGAGTTCGTGCGCGCTCGACCGGGCCTGGTACTCGACGATCCCGACGCAGCCACACGCGAGCGCCCAGAGCAGTCCGCGGGCGAACGGCTCGACGGTCGCCGTCTGGGCGAAGACGTGCGCGCCCTTCAGAATCGGCACGAACGCCTCGGGGTCGAGTTCGCCGAGGAACTCGACGCGGTCGTCGATGCGGAGTTCCGCGGCGGTCTCCTCGGCGGCGTCGCGTTCGGGCCCGTCGCCGACCACGGCGGCCCGCCAGTCCCGGCCGCGGAGTTCCGCGAGCGCGAGGAGGAACGACTCCACGTTGGCGTGCTCGTCGAGGTGCCGCGCGTAGACCAGGTCCGCCCGGTTGTCGACGTCGGCCTCGCGCACGAGGTCGACGTCGATCGATTCGGGGACGAGCGTGACGTCGTCGGCGGCCGCACCGTACTCGCGGACGTCCGTCTTGACCAGCCGCGAGGGGGCCAGGACGCGATCCGCGCCCTTCGCGGCCCGACGGAGCATCCGCGTGGAGTCGTCGTCCCGCCGCGCCCACCAGTCGACGACGACCGGAACCCGAAGGACGCGGGCGGCCGTCTTCGCGGCGACGACCTGTGCCGGCGGGCTGTTGGCGGCGTGGATCACGTCGGGCGACGCGCGACGGAGCGCGAAGGGGAGTTTCGAGGCGAAGGACCGAACCGCTGGCTCCTCCGTGACGGCGACGTACTCGACGCCGTTGTGTTCGAACTCGTCGAGCGGTCCCTCCCACCACTGCGCACAGCAGAAGACGACCTCGTGACCGCGCGCGGCGAGCCGCTCGGCGATCCGTCGCGTTCGCCTCGTGGCGCCGTCCGAACTGAGTTGATCGGGGTACAGCGAGACGAACGCGACGCGCATACCCGTGGGTTTCGTCGCGGCGATAAAAATCCTCGACATTCGGCGGCCGAGCGAACGGATCGGCGGAGGGGGTTCGGTCGACGGCGCCTCGGGGTTCGGTACCGGAGCTCAGAGCAGCAGCAGCGTCGCCGCGGCCGATTCGACGTACTCCCAACTGAAGGCGTGGTTCAGGAGCAGGTACGTGACGACGCCGAGCGCGAGCGAGAGCAGCCACGAGGCGGCGGCGATCCGACCGACGCGGCGGTGCGGCGTCTCGCTTCTGAGTTCCGCCGGCGAGTGGGTGACGCCGAGGACGAGCGCGTACAGCACCACCGGCACCGACACGATCGAGAGCACGATGTGGATCGCGAGCATCGTCAGGTACGGGTAGTAGACGAGCGTCGGCCCCACGAACTCCTTCGTGCCGCCGCCGCCGATCTTCGTGAGATAGAGGACGAGAAACACGAGGATGAGGAGGAAGGAAGTCACCATCGCGGCCGCGTGCTTTTCGACCTCGTCGCGGCGGATCCACCGCCAGCCGGCGGCGATCACGAGGACGTTCGCGGCGTTGACGACCGCGATGGCGTCGGCGAGGCGGTTCACCGCCCACAGCGACAGGTCGGGGAACACGCTTCTCGGAACGACGCCGAGGAACGTCCCGACGACGGCGGCGTAGCCGACGACCGAGAGCAGGGCGGTGACCGCGAGCGGGTGGCGTTTGACCGCGTTGTCGGCGCTCGAAGTTGCCATACCCGGAGTTGGAAACCGGTCCTAATCCGTCTTCGGATCCCGTCTCGTCCTCGTCTCCCGAACCGGCCGTCGGTCGCTTCCGCGGCGACGCTCGATCGCCGGCTCAGATCACGCCCGTGAACGTCGCCGCTTCGAGGGCGGCGTCCTCGCTGACGCCGTCGCCGAGGATCGTGTACCGGTCGCGGATCGAGTGGGCGGTCGTCAGCGCCTCTAAGAACGTGTCGTCGTCGATGCCGAGTTCCGAGGCAGTCGTCGGCGCGCCCATCGCTTCGAGGGCGTCGCGGATGTCGGCCCACTCGCCGCGTTCGCCCGAGTGGAGGTACTCCGTCACGACGGCGGCGACGCCGACCTGGTGGCCGTGGAGCGCGGCCCCCGGCACGAGTCGGTCGAGCTGGTGGGAGATGAGGTGTTCCGCGCCCGAGGCCGGCCGCGACGACCCGGCGATGGACATCGCGACGCCCGAGGAGACGAGCGCCTTCGCGACGAGCCACGCCGACTCCTCGAAGCCGGGCTTGATCGCCTCGGCGGACTCGACGAGCATCTCCGCGGTCATCTGCGAGAGCGCGCCGGCGTACTCGCTGTACTCGACGTTCTTCAGCCGGTGGGCCAGCTGCCAGTCCTTGACGGCGGTGTAGTTCGAGATGATGTCCGCACAGCCGGCGGTCGTGAGCTCCCAGGGGGCCTCCGCGAGGGTCTCCGTGTCGGCGACGACGGCCAGCGGGGGGTCGGCGGCGACCGAGTGACGGGTGTCGCCTTCGGGGATCGACGAGCGTCCGGAGACGATGCCGTCGTGGCTGGCGGCGGTCGGCACCGAGACGAAGCCACACCCGAGGCGATCGGAGGCCATCTTCGCGGTGTCGATCGGCTTGCCGCCCCCGAGCCCGATCAGGTAACCGGCCTCGGCGTCTTCGGCGGCGGCGACGACGCGCTCGACGGCGTCGAAGCTCGCCGTCTCGATCGCGGTCGTTCCGGCCACGTCGAACTGGGCGCGCACCCGATCGCCCACCAGGTCGTTCGGCGTCGGACTCGTCACCACGAGCGGGCGACCCGAGAGGTAGAGATCCTCGACCGCCGCCGCGAGGTCATCGAGAACGCCGTGGCCGACGAGGACGTTCCGGGGGAGTTTGATCCACGTCGTCTTCTCGAACATAGCTCCCGTTTCGCCGGACGCCCCAAATGGCTTCCCGTTCTCGCGGCGGCGAGAGCCCGCGGTGCGTTCTTGCAGCGGCGAGAGCCGGCGGCGCACCGGCGATGTCACTCCCGGCGGGCCTACGGGAGAAACGTCCCGGCGCTCTGTGCCAGGAAGAGGACGCCGAACCCCGCGAGAACGACGGCGCTGACCCCGGCGACGATCGGCGCGAAGGCGTCGACGCGCCGCTCGGCGCTTACGAGCGCGGCCGGGAAGCCGGTGATCCAGAGGGAGATCCCTCCGAAGAAGCCCGCGATGAGCGCCGGCGATCCGGTGTCGACGACGACGACTCCCGCCAGCGACTCGCCGACGTACGGCGTCTGCGCCAGGACGTCGAGCGTCCCCGGCCGGAGCAGCCCGACGCCGATCGTGAGCCAGAAGAGGATCTGATAGGGGTTCGTGAGCGCCAGCACGAACGCCTTTCTGAACCCCGTCCCGACGCGGGGGTCCTCGGCGTCCGAAGCCCCGCCGCCGGCCGTGAACGACGACCGGACGTCGGTGGCGGCGCCGTAGGCGAAATACAGCATCAACACGCCGCCGAGGCCGATCATCGCCGCGCGGACGAGCGGGAACCGCTCGACGAACGTGACGACGCCGAGCAGCGCGAGCACGAAGAAGATTCCGTCGGCGGTCATCGCCCCGAGGCCGGCCTTGAATCCCGCGATCCACCCACGGAGCACGCTCTCCTCGGCGATGATCGCGTTCATCGGTCCGGGCGGGGCCGCGAGCGCGACGCCGAAGACGACGCCGGCACCGAGCGTCGCGACGAGACTCGTCATCGAACGGACACAGGGTGAGCGGTGAGAAAAAAGATCCGAAGCCGAACGGACGGCCGGTCGACCGCGTCGCCCAGCGGCGCTCAGACGAGCCCGGCCGCCGCGGCGCTGATCGCGCCGATGAACGTCTCCCAGAAGGAGAACCCGGTCAGGATCGAGAGGACCGTGTCGGCGCCGAAGAACGCGAAGAGCGCCGCCGCGGCGAAGTGGGCCTTCCGCATGTCGACCCGGTGGGCGAACGTGTGGAAGAAGTACGCGTTCGCGAGGCTGATCGGGATGATCGCGAGCATCTCGCCGACCCAGATCGCCGACGTCGCGCCGTACTGGACCGCCAGACCGATCGTGACCAGCTGCGTCTTGTCGCCGAACTCCCCGGTGACCATCATCACGAAGATGGGGAGAAAGCCGTCGAAGGACCCCGAGTAGCGCTCCAGCGGTCCCGGGAGGTCCACTGCAGCGAGGTCCGCGAAACCGCCGTCGGTCTCGGTCGACGCGGCCGCGGTCGTCTCCGTCCCCGCTGAGGGGGCCGAGCGGTACAGGAGCACGGCGAACGCCAGAAAGAGCGCCGCCGTCACCGCGTCGAGGACGACCGGCGGCAGCGCCGCCTGCAGTGCCCGGCCGAGGAGAATCTCGACGGCCGTCCACCCGGCGAAGGCGGACCCCGCGGCCGCGACGACCACCTTCGGGTCGTACCGCGTCGAGAGCCCCGCGATGATGAACTGGACCTTCTCGCCGGGGAGGACGGCCAGCTGCGCGACGAACGCCACGACCAGGATCTCGAGGTAGGTACTCACGCGTCGGTCACCTCGGCTCGATCGTCGGGACCGGTCCGCTCGTCGATCGGCCGGACGCGGATCGCGTCGGCGACGGAGTCCGGGAGGCTCTGTTCGCCTCCCCCGTCTGTCCGGACGGTGACCATCCCGAAGGGAGCGACGTCGACGACTTCGAGCGTCGTTCCCGGCGTGACGCCGGCGTCCGCGAGGTACTCCAGTTCGTCGCGGTCGCGGTCGCTGACGCGGGAGACGACGACCCGGTCGCCGACCTCACGGGCCGAAAGCGGCGTGGTCTCGTCCTCTTCCAGCGGGCTGAGATCGGCGGAGGGAATCGGGTCGCCGTGCGGGTCGACCGCGGGGTCGTCCAGCGCCGCCGCGACGCGCCGCTCGAACTCCTCGCTGATGTGGTGTTCCAGCGCGTCGGCCTCGTCGTGCACCTCGCTCCAGGAGTAATCCAACTGCTCGGCGAGGTACGCCTCCAACAGTCGATGGTGCCGCAGCACTTCCAGCGCGACCGTCTCGCCCTCCGGCGTGAGCTCCGCTCCCTTGTACTTCTCGCGCGTCACGAGTCCGCGCTCCTCGAGCGTCCCGAGCATACTCGTCACCGTCGCCGGCGTCTTGTCGAGGGCCTCGGCGACCGCGGAGGTGGAGACCGGCGGCCCCGACCGCGCCTGGATCTCGTAGATGACCTTCAGGTAGTCCTCCATCACGTCGCTCAACATACGCCGGTTTAGACCGGTCTAAAGTAATAACCTGACGGTGGAAAACCGCGACGAGAGTCGAGTCGAAACCCGCGGGGTGGCTCGGCCCTCGTCGACCTACACCCCCTTGCCCATCAGGTGACTCCGGAGCACGTCCGCCGTCTTCGTCCCCGACTCGGTGTTGAGCGCGACGACGCGATCGTCCGGACCGAGGACGCCCTCCCCCGCGAGTTCGTCGACGGCCGCGAGCGCGACGCCGCCGGCCGCGCCGACCTCCAGTCCCACGCGCTGGGCGGCGAGGACGGCGCTCTCTAGGCCCTCCTCGTCGTCGACGGCGACGGCACCGCCGTCGGTCTCTTCGATCGCTTCGAGCGCGGCGGCCCCGCCCTTCGGGTCGGTGATCTCCAACTCGCCGACGATCGTGTCCGGCGACTCCCAGGGCTCAACCGAGTCGGCGTCCCGTTCGTACGCGGTCACGACCGGTGCACACCCCGACGGCTGTGCGGCGAAGATTCGCGGGAGCGAATCGAGGACCCCGACCTCCCGGAGTTCGCGGAACCCCTTCGCGACGCCGGCGACGACCTCGCCGGTGCCCGCCGGGACGACCACGGCGTCCGGCCGAGTCCACCCACCGGCCTCGGCGACCTCGAACGCGACCGTCTTGATCCCGTCGTGGCGGTACGGGTTGTCGAACTCCTGGAGGGTGTGCCACTCCGACTGCAACTGCTCGTGCAGCGCCGCCTCGGCGTCCGGGTACCGTCCGCCGACGACGCGCATCTCCCCGCCGTGGACGTTGATCATCGCCTTGTTCGAGAACGGCGACCGCGAGGGGACGAAGGCGTACGAGCGGAGTTCGGCCATCCCCGCGTACGAGGCGGCGGACTGGCCGGCGTTGCCGGCCGCCGCGAGCGCGACCAGTTCCGCGTCGGCCTCGCGGGCGGCGGTCACCGCCGGGGCGAGCCCCCGGTCCAGGATAGTTCCCGTCGGGTTTCGACTCTCGTCTTTGACCGAAAGGCCACCGAGTCCGGCCTCTTCGGCGAGTGCCGGAGCCGAGACCAGCGGCGTCCCGCCCTCCTGGGCGGTGACGGGATCATCGAAGGCGAGCAGGTCGCCGTAGCGCCACATCGACGCCGGCGCGTCGGCAAGCGCGCCGTCCGTCCAGTCGACGGCGTCGTAGTCGTACGCGGCTTCGAGCCGCGCCCCGGCGTCGCTCGGCCCGGTCGCCGTCGCGTCGTAGCGCTCGCCGGTCTCGGTGCAGACGAGTCCGCGGAACGCCGCTGTCGTTTGCATACTCGGCGTTACGATCCGACGGACAAATCCCTATTCACTCGCCGCCGGGGGAACCGGCGCGACCGGAGACACTCGCAGTCTCTTTGTGTCCACCGAGCGAAGGTCGACTATGGACGGAGAATCCGTCGCGGTCGTCGGCGCGGGACTGGCCGGCCTCGTCGCCGCCCGACGACTCGCCGCTTCGGGCGCGGACGTGACCGTGGTAGAGCGACGTTCGACCGTGGGGGGTCGGGTCCGGACCGAGACGCGAGACGGGTTCACGCTCGACCGCGGCTTCCAGGTCCTCTTCACCGCCTACCCGGCGGTTCGCCGGGAGCTGGATCTGGACGCGCTCGACCTCCGGTACTTCCGCCCCGGCGCGGTCATCGCCCGCCCCGGGTCGCGGTCGGTGCTCTCGGATCCCCTCAGAGACCTCCGCTCGGCCCCGGCGTCCATCCGGAACGCCGAGGTAACGCTGAGCGACAAACTCCGGACGCTGCTGCTCCGCCAGCACGTCGGCACGCGGACGGAGTCGGAGGTCTTCCGCGCCGCGGACCGGTCGATCCGGTCGTACCTCCGCGAGTGGGGCTTCTCCGAGGACTACGTCGAGCACTTCGTCGCCCCCTTCTACGGCGGGATCACGCTCGACCGGTCGCTGTCGACCTCCAAGCGCGTCTTCGAGTACACGTTCAAGGCGCTCTCCGACGGGCAGATCGCGGTGCCTGCGGCGGGGATGCGCGCGATCCCCGAGCAGCTCGCCGAGCGCGCGCGGACCGCGGGCGCGTCGATCCGCTGCTCCGAACGGGTCGAGTCGATCGACGAGGCCGGTGGCAACGTCACCGTCGAAACGGAGGCGGAGACGATGGACGTCGACGTCGTCGTCGTCGCCGCCGACCCGAAGGAAGCCCGCCGGCTCACGGGCGTCGAGTCGATCCCGGTCGAGGCCCGCGGCTGCGTGACGCAGTACTACCGACTGCCGGCCGAGGACGCTCCGCGGACGGGCCGGAAGATCCTGCTCAACGCCGCCGACCCGTCGCCGAACACGGTCGTCCCGATGTCGGAGGTCGCCCCCGAGTACGCCCCGGACGGGACGGCGCTGTTCAACGCGACCTTCCTGGGCGACGCTGCGCTGGAGCGCGACGCGTCGGCGCTCGCAGAGGAGACGCGGCTGACGCTGGAGTCGTGGTACCCCGAACGCGACTTCTCGGGACTCGAACCGGTCCGGACCCACCGGATCGAGTTCGCGCAGTTCGATCAGCCGCCGGGGATCCACGAGTCGCTGCCGGACGCCCGCGCGCCGGGCGGATCGACGTACCTCGCCGGCGACTACACCGCGTGGTCGTCGATTCAGGGCGCGATGCGGAGCGGCCGCGAGGCCGCTCGCGCGGTCGAGCGGGATCGCTGACCGCGGCACTGCTCCGGGTCTCGCCCGATCAGAGCAACCGCCGAAACGACTCCAGCGGCGGGAACGCGAGCGCCTCCGCTCGGTCCTCGTCGTAGACGATCGGTCGGGCGCGGTCGAGACCGCAGACCAGCGGCGAGAGCAGATTGTCGTCGCGCGCGTCGTTGATCTCGACGCCGGCGGCGAGCCGCGAGAACGCGGGGAGCATCAGGACGTCGGCGCCGCGGTAGGCGTCGGGGACGTCGAGGAAACAGGGGCGTCGCCGTCCCTCGATCTCGATCGCCGGGTGGTCGTGGCCGATCACGTATCTCTCGGCGTCGAGCGGCGGCTCCTCGTGGCCGTGACAGACCACGGTTCGCGGGTCGTCGCCGGCGAGGTACGCGTCTCTGACGTCGTCGCGGACCGAGTCCAGCGCCGCGTCGTGGTTCCCGCGGACGAAGACCGGATCGCCGCCGGCGTCGTGGCAGGCTGCGACGACCCGCTCGACGGTCTCCCGACTGCGCTCGGAGACCGTCCCGAACCGATGGAGGATGTCGCCGGCGAAGACGACCGTCTCCGGACCGACAGCGCCGAGCAGGTCCCGGAGCCGTTCGAGGAGGTCGCGTCGCTCGCCGAGGGGGTACTCGACGGCGGACGACTCGCTCCGTCCGACGTGGAGGTCGGCGACGACGAGCGCGTCCGCCCCCGAGAGGTAGACGGCCCGCGGGAGGTAGTCGATGTCGTCCACGACGGGAGGTACGACCGACGGGCGCAAATCGGTGACGGCGGTCGCCGGTGGCGACCCAGGGGTCCGGTGGCGCTCGCGGCCGGTCGGGAGAGCGAGCGGCGGCAGCGACACTATAGTAGCGTTTGCAACTAATTGCTCGTCCGATCGCACGCTGTCGTGCGATCGAGTGAGTGAAGACTTGCAAACGCTAGTATAGGCTACGTGAACCTCGAATTGGCGAACAGGTGACACGATGGGCGAGACGGCCGAATCGCCGCTCGAACCACGGCGCGGTGTGTCACACGCCCGCGAGACGCGCCGTGGTGCGGTTCAGATCACGGGCGGTGTGGTTCCGTACTCGTATAAAAACGCTCGGGACGGCTCGGGTTCGTCCCGTTCACTCCGCGGCGTGCTCTCGGGCGGTCGCGTACGCCTCCTGCAGGCGCTTGAACTCCGCCTGCGAGCCGCCGTGGTCGGGGTGGACCGTCTTCACGCGGTCGCGGTAGGCGTCTCTGACGGCCTCGGGACTCGCGGTCCGGGCGAGATCGAGGTGGTCGAACGCCTCGCCCACGGGGTCGTTGCTCGTTCGTCCCCGCGGTCCGAAGTCGAACTCCGGAACGTCGAAGGGGAGCCGCCGCCCCAGCGCGTGCACCGGCATCTCGTGTTCGCAGAGGACGGTGTACGTCCCCGCGCGTTCGAGACGGAAGTACGCCTGCGCGTCGAAGGTGAGCGCGACGTCGCGCCGGGGGAGATAGAACTCGACCGTCTCCCCGTGGATCGCGTGATCCTCGACGAACGGCTCCGAAATGGTCCGAAGGTACTTGCGGATCTCCGTGCGACGGCGCGCCGACCCGTCGACGCGGTGACCCCTGGGTGCGGGCTCGTCGGGGAACAACCGCCCGCCGACGAGGAACACGCCGGCGACGACCACGGAGGCGAGGCCGCCGCCCAGGAGGCCGAAAACGAGCCACGGCGGCAGCGACGAGACCCATTCCGGAATCACAGTCGTTCGAAGGACATCGGGACTAAAGAACCTCTCGCCGCCGACTCCCTCGATTACGTACTCGGTTCCGAGTACGTTTTATTCATCGTTGCACTCTTCGGAAAGTACTTTAGGGATATCTGCGGAATTGCACACGCTAATGGCTGTAGCTTGGCTGGACGACGTGCGGTCCGCCGACGTCGATCACGTCGGCGGGAAGGCGGCTTCACTGGGCGAACTCACTGCGGCAGGGCTGCCCGTGCCGTCGGGGTTCGTCGTGACCGCCGCGACGTACCGCGAGTTCATCGAGAACGCGGGTATCGACGAGGAACTGTTCGCGGCCGTCGACGTCGATCACGAGGACACCGAGGCGCTCCGCGAGGCGCACGAGCGCGCGCACGAGCTCATTATGGAGACGCCCGTCCCCGACGACGTCAGAGACGGAATCGTCTCGGCGTATCGGGACCTCGGCGACGGCGAGCGGTTCGTCGCCGTCCGCTCGTCGGCGACCGCCGAGGACCTCCCGGACGCCTCCTTCGCGGGCCAGCAGGAGACGTTCCTGAACGTCCGGGAGGACGCCTTAGTCGATCGGGTCAAAGAGTGCTGGGCGTCGCTGTTCTCCCAGCGCGCGATCTACTACCGGAACCGCCAGGGCTTCCCCCACGACGAGGTCGACATCGCGGTCGTCGTCCAGGAGATGGTCGACGCCGAGAAGTCCGGCGTCCTGTTCACCTCTCACCCCTCGACGGGCGAACCGCAGATCATCATCGAGGCCGCCTGGGGGCTGGGCGAGGCGGTCGTCTCCGGGTCGGTCTCCCCGGACAACTACGTGATCGACCGGGAGACGGCGGAGGTGGAGACGGTCACCGTCGCCGACAAGAAGATGATGATGGTCAAAGACGAGGAGACCGGCGAGACCGTCGAGCGCGAGGTCCCCGACGAGAAGCGGAGCAAGCGGGTGCTCTCCGACGAGGAGATCGACGAACTGGTCGAACTCGGCGAGCGCGTCGAAGACCACTACGGCACCCCCAGGACGTCGAGTGGGCGGTCCACGGCGGCGAGGTGTACATGCTCCAGTCGCGGCCGATCACGACCATCGACGAGGCGGAAGCGGACGACGCCGCAGCGGTCGCCGGGAACGGCGGTGCGAACGGCGACTCGAACGGGAGCGAGGGCGACGGCGACGTCCTCTTCCGCGGCCTCGGATCCAGCCCCGGGATCGCCTCGGGCGAGGCCCGCATCGTCACGAAGCTCGACCACCTCGATCAGGTCGGCGACGGCGACATCATCGTCACCGAGATGACGATGCCGGACATGGTCCCCGCGATGAAGCGCGCCTCGGGAATCGTCACCGACGAGGGTGGAATGACCTCCCACGCGGCGATCGTCTCCCGCGAACTCGGCGTCCCGGCGGTCGTCGGCACGGGATCGGCCACCCGGCAGCTCGAAGACGGCCAGCCGATCACCATCGACGGCGACAAGGGAACCGTCCGCGCGGGCGCGGAGGCCGAGGAAGAACAGCACGAGCCGATCGAGGAGGCCCGTCCGAAGACGCCCGTCAAGCCGATGACGGCGACGGAGGTGAAGGTCAACGTCTCGATCCCGGAAGCGGCCGAGCGCGCGGCGGCGACCGGAGCGGACGGCATCGGCCTCCTCCGGATCGAACACATGGTCCTCTCGCTCGGCAAGACGCCCACGAAGTACATCGCGGACAACGGCGAGCGCGCCTACGTCGACGAACTCGTCGACGGCATCCGGACGGCGGCCGAGGAGTTCTACCCTCGACCGGTCCGCGTCCGGACGCTCGACGCCCCGACCGACGAGTTCAGGCAGTTGGAGGGCGGCGGCGACGAACCCCGCGAGCACAACCCGATGCTCGGTTACCGCGGGATCCGCCGCTCGCTGGACAATCCGGGGCTGTTCGAGCACGAACTGGAGGCGTTCCGGCGCATATACGAGATGGGCTACGACAACGTCGAGATCATGTTCCCGCTCGTCAACGACGCCGAGGACGTCGTGCGCGCCCGAAATCTGCTGAAGCAGGCCGGAGTCGATCCCGAAAAGCGGGAGTGGGGCGTGATGATCGAGACGCCGGCGGCCGCCCTCGGTGTCGAGTCGATGGCCGAGGCCGGTATCGACTTCGTCTCGTTCGGGACGAACGACCTCACGCAGTACACGCTGGCGGTCGATCGGAACAACGGACGCGTCGCCGACCGCTTCGACGAACTCCACCCGTCGGTACTGAAGCTCATGGGCGACACCATCGAGACGTGCCGCGACCTCGGCGTCAAGACCAGCATCTGCGGACAGGCGGCCTCGAAGCCGCAGATGGTCCAGTTCCTCGTCGAGAAGGGCATCTCGTCGGTGTCGGCGAACATCGACGCCGTCCGCGACGTCCAGCACGAGGCCAAGCGCGTCGAGCAGCGACTCCTCCTCGACTCGGTGCGCTGATCGAGGCGTTCGACGGGCCGTCCGTTCCAGCCACGGACGGGTCGTCGATTCCCTGATCGACGCGGTCCCGACAGAACAGAATGCCTAAACGCGACCGGGAAGTACCGAACGCTATGCAGCGGGCGGCCCCGCAGACGTTCGACCGCGTTCTCTCCTCGATGTGCACGGAGCCGCATCCCGCGGCGCGCGAGGCCGCAGAGCGGTTCCTCGCGACGAATCCGGGGGACCCGGCCACGTACGCCGAGATCGGCGAACTCGAGGCGCGCGCGGTGGCGATGCTCGGCGAGTTGGCCGGTCTCGATTCGACGTTCCCGAACCAGGCCGGTGTGCGGACCGCCGCCCGCGACGGACCGCCGCACGGCTACGTCACGAGCGGCGGGACCGAGGCGAACATCCAGGCGGTGCGCTCGGCGCGGAACCGCGCCGACGCCGACGAACCGAACGTCGTCGCGCCCGAGAGCGTCCACTTCTCCTTCACGAAGGCCGCCGAGGTGCTCGGCGTCGAGTTGCGGACGGTCCCGACCGACGCCGACCACCGCGCGGACGTCGACGCCGTCGCGGCCGCGATCGACGAGGATACGGTGCTGGTCGTCGGCGTCGCGGGAACGACCGAGTACGGTCGCGTCGATCCGATCCCCGAACTCGCCGAACTCGCCCACGACGCCGGCGCGTACTGCCACGTCGACGCCGCCTGGGGCGGCTTCCTCCTCCCCTTCACCGATCACGAGTGGCACTTCGGCCACGCCCCGATCGACTCGATGACGATCGACCCCCACAAGTGCGGGCGGGCGGTCATCCCCGCCGGCGGCCTGCTGTTCCGCGAGCGTACGGGGATGGACGCGCTGGCGGTCGACACGCCGTATCTCGAATCCACGTCGCAGGCGTCGCTGACGGGGACCCGAAGCGGCGCGGGCGTCGCCGGCGCGGCCGCCGCGATGGACGCGTTGTGGCCCGACGGCTACCGCCGGGAGTACGAGCGCGCCGACCGTCTCGCACGCTGGCTCGCGGGCGAACTCCGCGAGCGCGGCTTCGACGTCGCAGACGTGGAACTGCCGATCGTCGTGGTCGACCTCTCGGCGGCCACCTTCGAGGCCCTTCGAGACCGGGGATGGCGGCTCTCACGGACGGGCTCGGGGCTGGTCCGGATCGTCGTGATGCCGCACGTGAGTCGGGAGATGCTCGTGTCGTTCCTGGGCGATCTCGACGAGACGAGATAGGCGCCCCGACCGCCTCACCTCGCCCCCGCGTCCGCCCCGGATCGGCCGATCCGAATCAGCGGGATTTTGGTGTCGCCGCAGAGAGTGTCCCCTATGAGCCACGAGGACTTCCCCACCGAGAACCCGGCGGTGGTGACCTGCGGGCTGCCCTACGCCAACGGCGACCTGCACATCGGCCACCTCCGGACGTACGTCGGCGGCGACATCTACAGCCGCGCGCTGAAGCGACTCGGCCAGCAGACCGCGTTCGTCTCCGGGTCGGATATGCACGGGACGCCGGTCGCGGTCAACGCGGCCGAGGAGGGCGTCACCCCCGAGGAGTTCGCGCTTCGGCACCACGAGACCTACGAGGCGACGTTCCCGAAGTTCGACGTCGAGTTCGACAACTACGGGCAGACCCACGACGAGACGAACGTCGAGACGACACAGGAGATCGTCCGCACGCTGGAGGAGGCGGGGTACGTCTACGAGAAGGAGATCCCCGTCGCCTACGACCCCGACGCAGACCAGTGGCTCCCCGACCGGTTCGTCGAGGGGGCCTGTCCCTACTGCGGCGAACACGCCCGCGGCGACGAGTGCGACGAGGGCTGCGGCCGCCACCTCGAACCCGGCGAGATCGAAGACCCGGTCTCGACGATCACCGGTAACCCCGCCGAGTACCGGAACAGAGAGCACAAGTTCTTCGCCGTCTCCGACCTGCAGGAGTACCTCGGCGAGTTCATCGACCGCCTGGAGGGCACCTCGAACGCGCAGAACCAGCCCCGCGAGTGGATCGAGGGCGAACTCCAGGACTGGTGTATCACCCGCGACATGGACTGGGGCGTCGACTACCCCGGCGACGACGACCTCGTCCTCTACGTCTGGGTCGACGCGCCGATCGAGTACATCTCCTCGACGAAGCAGTACACCGAACGCGTCGGCCCCGACGTCTTCGACTGGGAGGAAGCGTGGCGTGACAATGGGGAAATCGTCCACATCATCGGCCGGGACATCATCCAGCACCACACCGTCTTCTGGCCGGCGATGCTCCGCGGCGCGGGCTACGTCGAACCGCGCGCGGTGATGGCCTCGGGGTTCATCACGTTGGAAGGCAAGGGCTTCTCGACCTCCCGCGACCGGGCCGTCTGGGCCGACGAGTACCTCGACGAGGGCTTCCGACCGGACCTGCTCCGCTACTACCTCGCGACCAACGGCGGCTTCCAGCAGGACGTCGACTTCTCGTGGGGGCGCTTCCGCGAGCGCGTGAACAACGAACTCGTCGGGACCGTCGGCAACTTCGTCTACCGCTCGCTGCTCTTCGCGGCCCGAGAGTTCGGCGGATCGCCCGACGTCGCGCTCTCCGACGACGTCCGCGAGCGGATCGAGCAAGCCATCGACGAGTTCGAGGCCGGCGTCAACGACTATTCCGTCCGCGACATCGGCGAGAGCGCGGTCCGCCTCGCGCAGTTCGGCAACGAGTACATCCAGCGCAACGAGCCCTGGAAGCTCGACGACGACGACCCGGAGAAGGCGCAGGTCATCCGCGACTGCGTCCAGATCGCGAAGGCCGTCGCCGTGCTCTTCGAGCCGGTGACGCCCGAGGCCGCCGAGAACCTCTGGGACGACCTCGGCGAGGAGGGCGACGTCCACGCGGTCGGCGTCGACGCCGCGCTCGAAGACCCCGCCGGGGAGTTCGACGAACCGACCGAGCTGTTCGAGAAGATCCCCGAGGAACGCGTCGAGGAGCTGAACGAGAAACTCGAATCCCGGGTCGCGGCCGCGAGCGAGAGCGACGACGGCGACGCCGCCGGTGACGACGCGGACGGCGCGGGCGAGGCCGACGACGGGGACGCGGAACCGGCCGCCGACCTCGAACCGATCGCCGAGGAGCGCATCGGCTTCGAGGACTTCCAGGAACTCGACATCCGCGTGGGCGAGATCCTCGCGGCCGAGGGCGTCGAGGGCGCGGACAAACTCGCGAAGCTGACCGTCGACATCGGCGTCGAGGAGCGCCAGATCGTCGCCGGGATCAAGCAGCTTCACGACCTCGACTCCCTGGTGGGAGAGAAGATCGTCGTCGTCGCCAACCTGGAGAAGGCGGAACTGTTCGGCGTCGAGTCGAACGGGATGCTGCTCGCGGCGGGCGAAGAGGCCGACCTGCTCACGACGCACGGCGACGCCGAACCGGGCACGAAGATCCGGTAGCCCCGAGCGTCGCCCTCGCCCCCGACCCCTCGCAGCAGACTCCCGCACCACGTTCGGTTCCCCCTCCATCGTCGGTCTTTTTAACTCGGTCCCGAGTAGGGATCGCTATGAGAAAAGCGAAGATCGTCTGCACGCTCGGCCCGGCGTCCGACGAGAAGTCCACGATTCGGGCCCTCGTCGACGCCGGGATGAGCGTCGCCCGGCTCAACGCGAGCCACGGGACGCCGGACCACCGCCGGGAGGTGATCGATCGCATCCGCGCCGTCGACGACGTGACGGAGGAGCCGCTGGCCGCGATGGTCGACCTCCAGGGGCCGGAGGTCAGGACCGCGCCGCTGGAGGAGCCGATCCACCTCGAAACCGACAGCGAAGTCCGGTTCCACGAGGGCGGAGAGGCGACCCCCGAGCGGATCGGGCTGTCGCATTCGATCACCGCAGCCGAGTCCGGCGACACGATCCTCCTCGACGACGGGCGGATCGAGGCCACGGTGCTCGAAGTCGACGACGACGGCCTCCTCGCCCGGATCGACTCCGGCGGGAAACTCGGCGGGCGAAAGGGCGTCAACCTCCCGGGCGTCGACCTCGACATCGACCTCATCACCGAGAGCGATCGGAAGGAACTCGAAGTCGCCGCCGAGACCGAGGCCGACTTCGTCGCCGCCTCCTTCGTCCGCGACGCCGAAGACGTCTACACCATAAGCGACGCGCTCGACGAACTCGGGGTGGACATCCCGGTGGTCGCGAAGATCGAGCGCGCCGGCGCGGTGGAGAACCTCGACGAGATCATCGACGCCGCCTACGGCGTGATGGTCGCCCGCGGCGACCTGGGCGTGGAGATGCCCCTGGAGGACGTCCCCATCATTCAAAAGCGGATCATCCGCAAGTGCCACGCCACGGGCACGCCGGTCATCACGGCGACGGAGATGCTCGACTCGATGGTCCACGCGCGCCGTCCGACCCGCGCGGAGGCCTCCGACGTCGCCAACGCGGTGCTCGACGGGACCGATGCCGTGATGCTCTCCGGCGAGACCGCCATCGGCGACGACCCGGTCCGGGTCGTCGACACGATGGACCGGATCGTCCGCCAGGTCGAATCCAGCGAGGAGTACGCCGAGGGCCGCGAGCAGCGCATCCCGACGGCCGACGGCGACTCCCGGACCGAGGCGCTCGCCCGCTCGGCGCGGTATCTCGCGCGCGACGTCGGCGCGAGCGCCATCGTCGCCGCCTCCGAGTCCGGCTACACCGCGCGGAAGACCGCGAAGTTCCGCCCCGGCGTCCCCGTCGTGGCGACGACCCCGGACGACCGCGTCCGCCGGCAGCTCGCGCTCTCGTGGGGCGTCGTCCCGAAGTACTCCTCGTACCGAGACGGAATCGACGAGATGATGGAGGACGCCGTCGACGCCGCGCTCGACGCCGGCGTCGCCAGTTCCGGCGACACGCTCGTGGTCCTCTCGGGGATGATGACCGAACTCGAGGGGACGAACACGACGAACATGCTCAAACTCCACGTCGCCGCCGAGACCGTCGCCAACGGACGGAAGGTCGTCGGCGGCCGGGTCGCCGGCCCCCTCGCCGTCGTCGACGACGGCGACCTCTCGGAGGTCCCCGACGGCGCGATCCTCTCGCTGCCCGCCCGCTTCGAGGGCGAGTTCGAGGGCGACGCCTCGAAGATCGCCGGCATCATCGACGCGCGCCCCGGGATGACCGGCTATCCGGCGCTCGTCGCGCGCGAACTCGGCATTCCGATGATCTCCGGGGCCCCCCTCCCGCGGTCGCTCTCCGACGGGACGACGCTGACGCTGCACGCCGAGCGGGGCGTCGTCTTCGAGGGCAACCTCATCAGACACGGCGACCGACGCGGCCCGGTCGAGTAGCGTCGGTTCGGAACGGGGGCGGCAGGTCTTTTTCCTCCCAGGGCGTACGTCCGGTAATGAGTGACTCGGACCGCAGCAGTCAGGGGGAGACGCCGGAGGAGGACGCCGGCGTCGACGGCGTCGGTGGTGAGACCGGAAGTCCCGACGGCGTCGGTGGCGAGGCCGGAAGTTCCGAGGGCGTCGGTGGCGAGGCCGGGGAACTCGGTGACGACGTCGACGACGAGAGTCTCGACGCCGCGACCGCGGTCGAGGAGCTGAACCCGCTTCTCAGCGAACCGATCGAACCCGGGGACCCGTCGGCGGAGCACGCGCTGTTCGTGTTCCTCGGCGTGCTCGGGACCGTCGGGCTGCTGGCGAGCGCCGTCCTGCCGGGACTGCTCTGACCGGGCGGCGGCGGGGTTCGCGGACGCCGACCGAGCGGCCGCGATGGTCGCGGGGCCGACCGCCGTCCCCCGGCGACCGCTCGGTTATCAGTTCTGATGGTTTGACCGCAGTGTTTTATGCCGGTCGGGGGGTAGCCGGGAACGACGACCGTCTCGCCGATGTCTCACGCCTCCACCGCCGTCACCCTCGCCGTCGCCCTCTCCCTCCTCGCGGGGGCCGCGACGCCGGTCTCCGGACTCGGCGCCGCGTCCGCCGGTCACGAGCAGACGGCGGATCGGTCTCTCGTCGCCGACCGCGTCGGCGCTCCCCCGTACGACGGATCCGACACGACCGCCCGCGAACAGACCGACGACGCCTCCGGGTCGTTCCCCGAGGGGAACGTCAGCGTCACGCGCGGCGACGAGGTGACGATCTCCGTCTCTCACTCCGCCGCGGCGAACGTCACGATCGGCGGCCCGGAGTACGGCTTCCACCTCACCGTCGAACTCGGCGGGGGCGGTACCGACGAGATCGTCCTCGACACGCGCCGCACGACCGCGGCGGATCCGAGCGCGTTCGTCGACGGCGGGTCGGCGACGCTTCACACGCCGCCGCTCGACGAACCGCTCGAACCCGAGGACTACCTGCTCCGCGTCGACGTCGCGGGCGTCGAACGCGACATCGCGACGCTCACGGTCGAGCCCCGCGGCGCGGTGACCGCCGAGTCCCACCGTGCCCCCGGCTCCTTCGCGCCCTCGGAGTACGTCGGCGGCGGCGAGGACGACGACGCGAACGTCGGCCCGCTGCAGTCGACGACGACCGCCGGATCGACCGTCGCCCGCGGCGACTACGCCGTGATGCGGATCGAGGAGAGCGGGCTTGAGACGGCCCTGAACGCCTCTGATCTCACCGGGAGCGCGGCCGCGAACGGGCTCAAGGTGAACTTCACGCAGACGGATCCGGGGCCGAACCACGAACCCCGGGAGTACGTCGCGACCGACTCCGCGAACGTGACGGTGCTCCCGAACCTCGCGAACGACGAGTTCTACGTCCTCTGGAACACCTCCGGGGTCCCCATCGAGTCCCGGAACGGACGGAACCGCTACCGGGCCGCGCTGACGCTCACCGAGGAGAGCGGCCTCTCCGACGGGTCGGCGACCGCCGCGTCGACGACCTTCGAGTTGGAGCGGCAGTCGGTGTCGCTGTCGCCGGCGACCGACTCGGTACACTACCCCTGGGAGAACGATAGCTTCGCGGTGACGGGATCGACGAACCGCGCGCCGAACACCGAACTGGAGGTCCGACTCCGGTCGTCGGACCCGAACGCGTTCCTCGAACTCGCCGACGCGACGGTCCGTGAGGACGGGAGCTTCGGGGCCGCGTTCGACCTCTCCGCGCTCACCCGCGGCACGAACGCGACGCTTTGGGTCCGCGGTCACTTCCCCGAGACGACCCAGGAGGTGCGCCTCGTCGCGCCCGATCCGACGGTCCGGATCGAGAACCAGACCGTAAGCGGGACGAGCGTCGGGGTCGCGAGCGTCGAGGTCCCCGCGGGCGGGTTCGTCCGCCTGACGGACGCGAGCGGCGAGTCCGTCGGCCGGAGCGACTACCTCGCCCCCGGACGGCACGCGAACGTCTCGGCCGAACTCGGAACGGCGCTGTTCGAGGATCAGCAACTCCGCGCGGAGCTGGTTCGCCCCGGCGAGGACGAGTCGTACGACCCCGGCGCAGCGGCGTACTCGACGGCCGGATACCTCGTCAACGACACCGCACACGTCGCGTTCCCGCCGGCTCCGACCGAGACGAGCACGCCCACGCGAACGGCGACCGCGACGGCGACGCCCTCCGCGACGCCGTACCCCGTGGTGACCCGGACGCCGCTGGACCCGGTCGGAGCCACGCAGTCGAGCCTGCCCCTCTCTCCGGGCGTCGCCGTCGCGGCGCTCCTGGGGGCCGCCGCGCTCCTCGCCCGCCGAGGTGGTTCCCCGTGATTCCGGAACTGGACCCCGACGAGTTCGTCTCGTTCCTCGCCGACCTGTGGGACGCCCGCGGGTGGGAGACGTCGGTCCGCGAACGGGCCGACGAGACGCACTTCGTGATCGGCAAGCGCGGCGACGGCAAGCGCGGGGTCATCTACGTCTTCCCGACGACGACGGCGACGGTGACCGAGCGGCACCTGAAGCAGTTCGTCGGCTTCTGTCGGAAGCGCGGGGTCGACGTCGCCGTCGTCGCGACGCAGGGCGCGTTTGCGGAGGGCGCCCGGCGGATCGCGGGTCAGAGGAGCGTCCACCTGCTGGATCGCTCGGCGCTCGCGAACACGGTCGAAGAGGGCGGTTTCGAGGACGTTCTGGGTGAATACACCGAGGCGAGCGGCCTCGATGCGGCCGTCGAAAAACTGGAGGAGTTCGGCGTCCCCGTGCCGGCCGCGCTCGTCGAGCGCGTCGCGGGCGCCGGGGCGGCGATCGATTCGATCCGCGAGCGGTTCGATCGCGGTGACGGTGGTGCCGGCGGGGAGTCCGGCTCCGACGGTGGGAGCCGGGCTGTCGGCGGAACCGACCCCGCGGACGGTCCCTCGCCGGGCGGTTCCGGCGAATCGAATCGGGGGCATTTCGGCGCGCTCACGTCGCACCTCCGGGGACTCTCGTCGCGGTCGATTCCGGCCGTGGTGATCCCGCTCGTCCTCGTCGTCGCCTTCGTCCTCGGTGCGACGATGGGACCGGCCGTCGGTCTCGGCAGCCCGCTCGCCTCGGGCGGCGACGGCGGCACGGACGTCTCCGCGGTCTCGACGGCCGGCGCGAACGCGACCGTCGACGTCCGCTGGAACGCGAAGACGACCGACTCCCTGACGGTAAACGGGACGACGTACGACGCGCCGTCCGAACAGAAGTTCCTCCTGGTGCGGATGAACGTCACCAACAGGGACGGCGCGCCCACGCAGTTCGGACAGTCCGCCCTGGTCGTCGACGTCGCCGGCGAGCGGTACGCCCATCAGCCGCTGGACGGCGTGACCGGCTTCCCCTCGGCGGGCCTCTTCGAGCCGGGGGAGACCCGCGAGGTCTGGACGGTGTTTTCCGTCCCCGAGAACGGGACGAGCGCGACGCTCCTGACGACCGACGAGACGGGCGTGCGCTTCGTTCGCGACCCCTCGCTGGCGCCGGAGGCGACCGTCGAGTCCGGAAGCGACTGACCGCTCTCCGGGCGGTCCACCTGCGCCGAACGCGGAGGCGACACGCACGTAACTTTTTACCACCGACGGCCTTCGGGAGTGATACCCGTGCTCTCCGCGTTCCCGTGGCTGGCGGCCGCGTCGCTGGCCTCGGGGGTCGTCTCCCTGGGGTTTATGCGGTACCTCTGGCCGTATCGGGACCGCCTCGGCGGGCGGTTCTTCCTCGCGACGATCGGATGTGAGGCGCTCTGGTCGCTGTCGTACGGGCTCGCGCTGTTCGTGTTCGATCCGGCCCTGCGCGAGGCCTTCGAGGTGCCGATCTGGACCGCGATCAACTTCATCGGGGTGTTCTTTCTCGCCTTCGCGCTGGAGTACACGGGGCGGGGGCACCTCCTCCGGTCGAAGGCGATGGGGAGCGTCGTCGCCCTCCAGGTGCTCCACACTCTCCTCGTCGTCACCAACCCGCTCCACCGGATCGCCTGGAGCGACTACGCCGTCGAACCGACCTACGGCCTCGCGACCGTCGTCTACGCCCACCAGCCGTGGCTGTTCGTCAACGCCGCCGGCTTCATCCTGATGATCGCGGTCGCCTCGTTCCTGCTGGCGGATACGGTGTTCAGCTACGGGCCGCTGTACCGGACCCAGGCGGCGGCCATCGCCGTCTCGCCGATCTTCCCGGGCGTCCCGTTTCTGCTCTGGTTGGCCGAGGTCGGCGCGACGCCGCCGCTGAACCTCACGCCGCTGCTCTTTCCGGTCCACCTGGCGTTCGACATGTACGCGTTCTTCTCCCGGGACATGTTCGAGATGGTGCCCGCGGCCCGGCGCGTCGCCGACCGCGCCGCCATCGACAACCTGGGATCGGCGGTCGTCATCGTCGACAGCGGCCGGCGGATCATCGAGTGCAACGACGAGGCGGGGCGGCTGCTCGGCACCGCCCGGAGCGACGCGCTCGGTCGACGGCTCGAAACTCACCTCGACGACGTCGACCTCGACGGCGACAACGAGCCGATCACGCGACGGCGAGCGGGCGGGAAGCGGACCTACGCCGTCGCGACGTCGCCGCTCACGGACGCCACCGGGGCCGCCGTCGGCGACACCATCGTCTTTCAGGACATCACCGAGGAGCGCCGGCGCGAACAGCGTCTCGCCGTTCTCAACAGGGTGCTTCGGCACAACCTCCGGAACGACCTGAACGTCGTCTCCGGCTACCTGGAGATGGCCGAAGCGCGCGTCGACGACGAGGACGTCCGGCGGATGCTCGACGTCGCCGCCGAGAACACCGCGGGAGTCGTCGAACTGGGCGAGAAGGCCCGCTACATCGAGCGGGCGCTGGACGCGGGCGTCGACGACCCCGACCCCGTCGAACTGCGACCGCTTCTCGAAGAGATCACCGAGGGGCTCTCGGAGACGGAACCCGATGCCGGGGGACGCTCGGAGACGGAACCGGCTGCCGAGATCACCGTCGACGTCGACGACGACGTGACGGTCCGGGCGGCCCCGTCGCTCCTGGAGGCCGTCTTCGAGAACCTGCTGGAGAACGCGATCGAACACGACCCCTCCGAGACTCCGACCGTGACCGTCCGGACCGCAGAGGACGAAGCGGAACCGGGGTTCCTCGCGGTCGAGGTCGCGGACGACGGCCCGGGGATCCCCGAGCACGAACTCGCCGTCCTCGACGAGACGGGGGAGACGGCCCTCGAACACGGGAGCGGACTGGGGCTGTGGATCGTCACGTGGGGCGTCGACTCCCTCGGCGGCGCCGTCGACTTCGAGGTCGGGGCGTCGGGGACGAACGTGGTTCTGCGACTGCCGACTGCGTCCGAGACGGCCGGCTCGCGGGGCGACGGCGTCGCGGAGCGTGACAACCCTTAATCGTCCGCCAGACCTACGGAGCGTATGCTCGAAGGTGCGCCCTCGATCGCCCTGCAGCTCTCGATCCCGCCGGAGACGCTGCCGCTGCTGCTCGTCGTCGCCGGGATCGGTCTCAGCGTCCTCGAAGCGTTCGCGCCGGGCGCGCACTTCGTCGTGCTCGGCGTGGCGCTGTTGGCCGCGGGGCTCGTCGGCCTCCTCTTGGGGCCGCTCGCCTCCCCGATCGTCCTCGGCGTTCTCGTCCTCCTCTTCGGGGCGGTCTCGCTCTACGGCTACCGCGAACTCGACATCTACGGCGGGAAGGGCTCCGGGCAGACCAGCGACTCGACGAGCCTCCGAGGCCGAACCGGACGGGTCACAGAGCGGGTCACGCCAACCGAGGGCGAAGTCAAACTCGACGAGGGTGGGTTCAATCCCTTCTACTCCGCCCGATCGGTCGACGGCGAACTCGAAGAGGGGACCGAGGTCGTCGTGATCGACCCCGGCGGCGGCAACGTCGTCACGGTCGAGTCGCTGTCGACGAACTACGACGAGATCGATCGGGAACTCGACCGCGGGGCCGCGGCGGCGGGCGACGACGAGAGCGCCGGCACCGACTCGGACGGTCCGACCGGCGGGGACGACCCGAACGCCGAGGCCGATTCCGACGCCGATTTACAGACCGAGCGGGAGACCGAGAGCGACCGAGCCTGATTGCTGCGATTCGGTACCGCGTGGCGATCTGTCAAGCCTGATTGCTGCGATGGCGATCTGTCCAATAGTCACTCGCGTGCGCGATGGAACAATCGACCGGCGTGACCACGTGTCAACACGGCGCGACCACGTGCGGGGACTCGCCGTCTCGTTGGATCGGGATTGGACACGTTCCGTCCCGCAAACTGGGCGTAACCGTCGATATCGACGTAAAACGGGATTAAACGAGCACAAACCGGGATCAGCGACGTCCGTTTATATACGACTTTCCGCCGTCTCCGAGAGCGGAGATGAGGCGAAACATCACAGTCGTCGTCGCGCTGTTGTTGGTCGTGAGTGCGATCGCCGCGGTTCCGACCGGGGCCCTCGCACAGGAGACGACCACGACCGCCAGCGAGACGGCGACGCCGACCGATACGGAAACGAGTACCGCCGCCGACGAGGCGGACGACAACGCGAGCATTCCGCTCGGGGCGCGTCTCGGCGGAATCGTCAGTACGCAGCAGACCGAACTCGAGACCGAACTCGAGGGGCGCGCGTTCGGTATCGCGGTCGCGAACGCGAAGAGTAACGACTCGAAGGCGGCCGTCGTCGCGGCGCAGTACGGCGACCTCGAACAGCGCCTCCAGAACATCACGGAGCGCAAGCGGGCACTCGAAGAGGCCCGGCAGAACGGCTCGATGAGCGAGGCTCGGTTCCGAACGGAGATGGCGAAACTGCACGCCCGAACGGAGGGCGTGAAACGGCTCGCGAACCACACCGAAAACGCGACGCGGGGCCTCCCGGAGGAGTCGCTGCGGTCGAAGGGCGTCAACGTCACTGCGATTCGGACCCTGAAGAACGACGCCGGCGAGCTGACCGGTCCCGAGGTCGCCGAGATCGCTCGGGGCATCGCCGGGGCGTCCGCCGGCAGCGCCGCGGGCGGTCCGGGAGCGGATGCCGGCCCCGAGTCGGACGGCTCGGCCGAAAGCGCCCCCACGGACCGACCCGGTGACTCTGACTCGCGCGAGCGGAGCGACGGCGACGCCACGGACGCGGCGACGGCCACGCAGAGCGAGGAACCGACGACGTCACGGGACGGTACCGAGAGCCGGACCGACGGCGACGCGGACGCCGCGTCCGGGTCCGGAAACGCCGGCGGGAACAGATAGCCGTTCGGCACTACAGACGAGACACATCCGAGACAAACAATGGACGATACAACCCGAGCTGTCGTCGGCATCGCGACCGCGTTCGCCCTCGTCGTTTCGGTCGGGGTCGCACCGGTCACCGCACAGCAGTCTGCACCCGAACCCGCGCTCGAGATCGCGCTTCACGAGGACGGATCCGCGGCCGTCACGCTCGTTTCGACGTTCGATCTGACGGACGACAACGAATCGGCGGCGTTCGAACAGCTGCGGGACGACGAAGACGCGCGGGATCGCTTCCGCACGGCCTTCGCGGAGCGTATGCGATCGCTCGCCGCGAGCGCGGCGGAGGAGACCGGCCGGACGATGTCGGCTCGCGACGCCGAACTGTCGCTCTCGACGGCCGACCGAACCGGTGTCGTCGAGATGAGCGTCGTCTGGCACGGCCTGGCGGCCGTCCGGGACGATCGCGTGGTCCTCACGGAGCCCTTCGCGAGCGGGTTCGACCCCGATCGCACACTTCGCGTGAGCGCTCCCGAGGGATACGCGCTGACGTCGGTGTCACCGTCTCCGGACGGCAGCGACGACGAACGAGCCGTCTGGGCCGCCGGGACCGATCTCGACGGATTCTCCGTCACCGCGTCGCCCGAGGGGGAGCCGACGGCCACCGACACGACCGGCAGTGAGGCCCCCGGATTCGGGATTGCGATCGCCCTCGGTGCGTTCCTCGCTGCGGCCCTCCTTCTCGTCCGCCGCTGACTGTCGCAATTCTGCCGCCATCGCGCGGTGCCGAGGTTCGTTGGCACCCGTCGAACGGTGCTGTCCGTTGGGTGCGGAAACGTCGATGGAGAGATACGACGGCCTCGGAAGCCCGCGGGCTCGGCGACGCCGACCCGCTGTGCTCTCCGCCGTTCACTACGCTCGTCCCTGCGGTGTCTGCTCACGGGCGTTTCGGTCCCGTTCGCGGGGGCCGAGGCGGCTCCGCCGTCTCGCGGCTCGCGTCGTCCCCGCCGTCGACGCGCGACTCCCACCACTCCCACTCGGCAGCGGTTGACCGGCTGGCAACCGCCTGACCAGACACGACCGAAACCGCCGGGCCAATGCTTATGAACGCGACACACTAAGTCCGGGTATGGTATTTGGTCCCGTTTCGCTACAGACCGGCATCGGGCTCCCGACCGTCGGGATCCTGGTACTCCTCCTCGCGATCGTCACCGTCTACCAGATGGTCGAGATCGTCGACGCCTACGAGAAGGAGGCGCTGACGGTCTTCGGCGAGTATCGGAAGCTCCTGGAGCCGGGTATCAACTTCATCCCGCCGTTCGTCTCGCGGACGTACCCGTTCGACATGCGGACGCAGACGCTCGACGTGCCCCGACAGGAGGCGATCACCCGCGACAACTCGCCGGTCACCGCCGACGCCGTGGTCTACATCAAGGTGATGGACGCGAAGAAGGCGTTCCTCGAGGTCGACGACTACAAGCGCGCGGTCTCGAACCTCGCGCAGACGACGCTGCGGGCGGTCATCGGCGACATGGAACTCGACGACACGCTCAACAAGCGGCAGGAGATCAACGGCCGGATCCGACGCGAACTAGACGAACCCACAGACGAGTGGGGAGTCCGCGTCGAGAGCGTCGAAGTGCGCGAAGTCAACCCCTCCAAGGACGTCCAGCAGGCGATGGAGCAGCAGACGTCCGCCGAGCGTCGCCGGCGGGCGATGATCCTCGAAGCGCAGGGCGAACGGCGCTCTGCGGTCGAGCAGGCCGAGGGGGAGAAGCAGTCGAACATCATCCGCGCGCAGGGGGAAAAGCAGAGCCAGATCCTCGAAGCGCAGGGCGACGCCATCTCGACGGTCCTGCGGGCGAAGTCCGCCGAGTCGATGGGCGAACGCGCGATCATCGAGAAGGGGATGGAGAGCTTAGAGACGATCGGCCAGGGCGAGTCGACGACGTTCGTGCTCCCCCAAGAGCTCACGAGCCTCCTGGGCCGCTACGGTCGTCAGCTGACCGACTCGGACGTGCAGGAGTCCGCCGGCCTCGACAGCCTCGACTTCGACGCCGAGACGCGCGAGCTCCTCGGCCTCGACGACATCGAGGAGATCCTCGGCCAGATCGACGAGGCGACCGAGATGGACGTCGAGGAACTCGAACAGGAGGCCGAGGCGATCAAGCAGGGCGGCGGCACGGACATCAAGAGCCCCGACGAGATCATAAGCGAGGCCGACGGCGCCTCGTTCACGGAGCCCGACGAGGCCGTCGACGACGCGGATACGCCGACTGACGCCGACTCAGATGCCGACGCCGGCTCCGATTCGGACGGCGGGGACGCCGAAGCGGATACCGACCCCGCCGTCGAGACCGAACGCGAGTAAGCGTCCGCTTCCACAGCGGCACCGGCGGCGCTGTTCTGAAGCGCGCTGGCCCCTCTTTTCGATCGATTGACCCGAACGAAGCGCTTTTGACCGCGTCGGACCGTACTACCCACGAACTCGAATGGCGGACCGCGAAATCGACGAGGAGAAACGGACGACGCTGCGGCGCTTCGCTGCCCTGGGAGCCGCCTCGCCGCTCGCGGGACTCGGCGCCAGCGGGAGCGCCGAGGCCGCCGAGACGACGAGCGACGCCCGCGACGCCATCGTCGGTTACGTCGCGTCCACGCCGGGCGCACACTTCTCGAAGATCCGCGACGATCTCAGCCTCGGGACCGGGGAGACCCAACACCACCTCCGCCGCCTCGTCGACGACGGCACCCTCGTCTTCCAGCGGGACGGCGACTACAAGCGCTTCTTCCCGGCGGGGCGGTTCTCGGCGTTCGAACGGACCGCGCTGGGCTATCTCCGTCGGCGGACGCCCCGGGGGATGCTCGTCGAACTCCTCCGAGACCCCGGACGGACCGGCGCGGAACTCGCCGACCGCCTCGACGTCTCGCGGGCCACCGTGAGCGGTTACGCGAGCGAACTCGACGAGGCCGGGCTGCTCTCGCGAGACGGCGCGTACGCGGTCGAGCGGCCGGAGACGGTCCTCACCCTCGTGATCCGATACGCGGACTCGTTCGGGCCCGAGGCGGTCGAACTGTCCGCCGAGGCCGACTCGCTCCTTCGGTACGATCCCTGACGGAGGAGAACGGAACCCGCGGTCGTCGGAGAGAGCGTCTCAGTTCTGTGCGGTTCCCGTCCCCTGGGCCGACTGCGCCCGCTCCTCGACGTCCGACCTCGGAACGAGCGCCCGCACGGCGTCGGTGTTCAGAATCCCCAGGATCCCACCGGCATCGCCGGTCACGACCACCGCCCCCAGCGAGCGGTACTCCGCTTCGACGGTGACGCCCTCGGCCTCCGCGGCGGTGTCGCCGAGCGCGGTCACCGCCTCGTCGAGGTACTCCTGCTGGAGGGTCGCCAGCTCCTCTTGGGCCTCCTGCTGGGAGATGTTGCCGCTCTGGAGTTCCGATCGCAGTCGGGCCTGCTCCTCCTGGATCGCCTCCTGGTCGATAGCCGCGATTGCGGCGACGCCGTCAGCGCCCGCGTCGGACCCCGAATCCACCTGCTCGTCGGAGCCGCCGTCGCCGCCGAGGTCGAGTTGGTCCGTACATCCGGCGAGCAGCGTCGCTCCCCCGACACTTATGCCTTCGAGAAGTCGTCGTCGCTTCGTGGGCGTCGGATCGTCCATCAACACTCCGCGTTCGTTCCGCGGATGGATAACGGCTACTGTTCGCCGGTTTCGCGTCGGCGCGGCCCCGTCGCTCGCGACTACCGCGTCACTTTCCAGGTCGTCCCCGACGAGTAGCCCCACTTCTCGACGGTGAGACCGACCTCGCCGTCCAGCAGCGCACGCATATTCGCGCCGACCTCCTTGGCCGAGAGGCCCAGTTCCTCGGCGATGAGACGGGACTTGAAGTACGTCCGCTCGTCGACGTTCGCCCGGAGGTACTGGAGGATCCGGTGCTGCTTGTCGCTGAGTTTCGGTGCGGTCGTCGCGGTGGCCGTCGCGCTCATACCTACGTCTACGGGACAGCGCCCTATGTTCGGTTTGGTACGGAGGGTTAACACTCCGCAGTGGTGCGATCTTCCGATCACGGCGCCGGTATTCGACACCCTGGGGTCGCCTGGAGGTACGGTCGTCTAACCGAAGCGGCCGGGCCCACGCGCGTCGAGACAGAAAGTTCATACCTGCCGGAGAGCCAGGGTTGGGTAATGGCTGGTCACCCAGACGGCACCGACGGTGACCCTTCCGACCCCGCTCGCGTCGAGAGCGTCGGGAATCGCACCGAGGGCGTCGGCGGGGAGACCACGGACCGGGACGTGACGGTGAGCGTCGTCCTTCCGGCCTACAACGAGGCCGAGACGATCGAGGCGACGGTCGCGACGACGCTCGGCACGCTCGCCGCGTTCCTCGATCCGGGGACCTTCGAGGTGATCGTCGCCGAGGACGGCTGCGACGATCGGACGCCGGAGATCGCGGACCGACTGGCGGCCGAGGACGATCGCGTCCGGCACTTCCACAGCGACGAGCGGCTCGGACGGGGTGGGGCCCTGGAGCAGGCGTTCGAGGCGGCCCACGGCGACACCCTCGTCTACTTCGACACGGACCTGGCGACGGACATGCGGCACCTCGAAGAACTGGTCGAGCGCGTCCGCTCCGGGGAGGCCGACGTCGCAACCGGCTCGCGCTGGATACCCGACAACGTCGCGGACAGGCCCGCGAAACGCGGCGTGCCGAGCCGGGCGTACAACGGACTCGTGCGCGCGTTCCTCCGCTCGGACCTCCGCGATCACCAGTGCGGGTTCAAGGCGTTCAGCCGGGAGGCGTTCGAGGCGCTCCGAGACGACGTCGGCGACGACCACTGGTTCTGGGACACGGAGATGCTCGTCCGCGCGCAGCGGGCCGGCTACGAGGTGGCGGAGTTCCCCGTCGACTGGGAGCCGCAGAGCGACACGAAAGTGGACCTCGTCCGCGACGTCCTCGGGATGGGGAGTCAGATCCTCCGGACGTGGTGGCAGCTGTCCGTCCGCCCGCGGCTCTCGAAGCGGGTCGGCCTCGTCGCCGGGGGCGGACTGGCCGTCCTCGCGCTCGTGTTGATGACGCAGTACATCGACTTCGGGACCGTCCTCTCGGAGATGCGGGCGGCCGATCCGGTCCTCGTGGGCGCGGCGACGGTCGTGTACCTCCTCTCGTGGCCGCTCCGTGGCCTCCGCTACCGCGACATCCTCGCGGAACTCGGCTACCGCGAGCGCGTCGACTTCCTGACGGGCGCGGTGTTCATCAGTCAGACCGGGAACCTGGTGTTCCCCGCCCGCGCCGGCGACCTCATCCGAGCGTACGTGGTCAAGGCTCGCCGGGGCATTCCGTACCCCTCGGGGTTCGCGTCGCTGGCGGCCGAACGGGTATTCGATCTGCTCACCATCGCGTCGATGGCCGGCGTCGTCCTCGTCGGGTACACCGTCACGGGACAGACCGCCGAACTCGCCCGGGCGGTCGTCGGCGCGGAGGGCGCGGGCCGGGTGGCCGTCGCCGTCGCCCTCGGCGTCAGCCTCGCAGCCATCGGCGCGGTCGGCGCCATCGCGCTCTCCGCGCGGAGCGACCGCGACTACGTCACGGAGGCGGTCCACCGGGTGAGCACGGACTCCTACGCCGACTTCGTCGCCGGCGTGATCGGGCGGTTCGTCGGCGACCTCCAGACGGTCGCCGGGACGCGCCGGGGGTTCGCCCGCGTCGGCGCGACGAGCGTGCTCGTCTGGACGCTCGACGTCGTGACTGCGCTGCTCGTCCTCGCGGCGTTCGCGCCGGGGCTTCCGCTCGTCGAACTGGTCGCGGTGAGCTTCTTCGCCGTCAGCGTCGGCAACCTCGCGAAGGTGCTGCCGCTGTCGCCGGGCGGGATCGGACTCTACGAGGGCGCGTTCACGCTTCTCGTGGTCGCGCTGACCCCGCTCGGCCCGGAACTCGCGCTCGGTGCGGCCGTCCTCGATCACGCCGTGAAGAACCTCGTCACCGTCGTCGGCGGCTACGCCTCGATGCTCGGACTCAACGTCTCGCTGACGACCGCCGTCGAGGAGACCCGCGAGGTGCGCGGCACCGAGGAATCGCCGAAGCTCGACTGAGTCGGTCTCTGACCGTGCGCCCCGATCTTCTCAGTACAGATCGCTCAGGAACGGCGACGCGGCGGCCGCGACGGCGGCGTCGAGCGCGTCCGTCCGGGTCAGTTTTCCGCCCGTGAACGCACCCGCTGCTCCCTGCTTCTCCGCGACGTTCGACTCGCCGAGGACGTCGTCCATCACGGGGCCCAGTTCCTCGCCGTCGCCGACTCGCGCGGCGATGGGCGTCGGCAGCGGGAGGCTCGGTCCGGCCCCGACCCCCCAGCGGTCGCCGTCGGTGACGGCGGCCCACATCACGAGATACAGTTCGGTGGCGGCCGGCGCCCCCGCTTCGCTGTCCTCGCCGGCTCCGGTCGCCGACGCCCCGATCCCGGAGCCCTCGAATCGGCCGCCCGCGACGCCGCCCTCCTCGATTCCGACCGCCGATTCGTCGAACCCCGCGACGCCGCCCTCGATGCCGACGCCGAGGTCGTAGGCGTCGGCTCCGAGTGCCGTCTCGGCCCTGTTTCGCGCCCCTCGTCGCGTCTCGTCGTGGCCGAACGGCTGTTCGGAGACACCCGAGGGGACCGGTTCGGCGGCGACGTCGTCGTCGGGGAAGACGCGAACGGTCGCCTCGCGCTTCACCGGGTTCCCGCTGCCGACTGCGATTCGCATACGCACGAGTGGACGCACCCGAACGTTACGTGTGTCGATTTCGGCGCGACCGGCCGAGCGTGCGCTCCCGTAGTCCGTGTGGCGAACAGTCGGTACCGTGCGGCCGGGGGACCTTCGCCCGGCGCTCGCTCCCGCGCCGACGTACCGAACGACCGCTGCCCGGCGCGGGGCTGTCTTCACGTCACGCCCGGTCTGGCCCCGGCCTCGTATATGAACGTACGCCCGACGCGAGGCCGGACCGCAGACGGCCTCGGCGGCTTACGCCCCGTCGCCGTCGAACCGCCCCGCGAGCGCCTCGATGCCGTCGACGAGCGCCGGACTCGGCTGGTTCAGCAGGTCGTCGTCGAGGACGTGAACCGTCGCGTCGACGTCCCAACCGCGCTCTTCGAGGACGTCCGGATCGACGCGGTCGCCGTGCCCGCAGTGGTGGACGACGACGTGGTCCGGGTCCGCGGCCTCGACCCGCTCGCGCGAGACTTCGCGGGAGCGCCCGCCGGGATCGCAGAACGGGTACCGGCCGCCGGCGGCCTCGACGGCCTCGGGGACCCAGTTGCCGGCGGCCATCGGGGGATCGCCCCACTCCTCGCAGTAGACGAGGGGGCGCGGATCGCCGTCGGTCCCGTCTCGGTCCGAATTGCGCGCTGCCGTTCTCGATCGGACCGCGGCGATCCGATCGCGTGCTTCCGCCGCGAGCCGGTGGCCGGCCTCGGGCCGTCCCACCGCGCGGCCGAGCGTCGCGAACGAGTCGAGGACCTCGTCGAGCGTCGCCGGTTCGACGTGGCAGACGTCGTAGCCCCGCTCGCGGAGGTCGTCTCTGACGTCCGCCTGGAGGGCGTCGGCGGTGCAGACTACGTCCGGATCGAGGTCGGCCAGCCGGTCGTAGTCGGGGTTCAGCCAGCCGCCGACGACCGGGCGGTCGAGCGTGCAGTGGGTCGTGACCCCGACGACGGCGTCGCCGGCGTCCATCGCCGATAGCGTGGCGGTCGCGCTGGGCGCGAGCGAGACGACGCGCTCGACGGGGCGGGCGTCGGCGCGTTCGGAGCGCGGCGAATCCGCTCGGTCGGCGTCGCTGCCGGCGTCTGCGGCCCCGGTCGGATCCATACCGGGTATCTCGTCGTCGGGCGCAAATGCGTTGCGGAGGCGGCGACGGTCGAATTCGGGGCCTGCGGACGTGACTGCCGACCTCCGGCGGGAGGGGTGCGCGTCTTCCGGATCCAACTCGTATATAAATCATCACGGTCGTTTTCGATGGATCCCTCGGTCCGGGGCTGTGCGTTCGATTCGGGCGAGCGATTCCGAACCCTTTTTATATTCTCCGTCGGTGGAGTTGGTACGGACCGCTCCGGGCCTCTCTTACGCGTATCTGTGGCACGGAGCATTCGTCGCTATACCGATGAGCGAGAAGAGTACTTACACTCGCGTGAACGCGAGCACGAGAGACGAGTCGCGAACGAACGAGGGCCGAGACGGCGACTCGGCCGGCCAGCGGTGGGTTCGACCCGGAGAGGAAGAAGAGGAGACCGAATCCGAACAGGCCGACGAGGAGCTGTCCTGTCCGGAGTGCGGCGGCAACGTCGTCGTCGACGACGAACACGGCGAGACCGTCTGTGACGACTGCGGGCTGGTCATCACGGAGGACTCCGTCGACCGCGGTCCCGAGTGGCGCGCGTTCGACGCCAAGGAGAAGGACCAGAAGTCCCGCGTGGGCGCGCCGACGACGAACACGATGCACGACAAGGGGCTGTCGACCAACATCGACTGGCGCGACCGCGACGCCTACGGCAACTCGCTGTCGTCGAACCAGCGCCAGAAGATGCAGCGGCTCCGCAAGTGGAACGAGCGCTTCCGCACGCGAGATTCGAAGGAGCGCAACCTCAAGCAGGCGCTCGGCGAGATCGACCGGATGGCCTCGGCGCTGGGCCTCCCCGAGAACGTCCGCGAGACGGCCTCGGTCATCTACCGCCGCGCGCTCGACGAGGACCTGCTGCCCGGACGCTCGATCGAGGGCGTCGCCACCTCCTGCGTCTACGCCGCCGCGCGGATGGCCGGCGTCCCCCGGTCGCTCGACGAGATCTCGGAGGTCTCCCGCGTCCCCAAGAGCGAGGTCGCGCGCACCTACCGATACATCGCCCGCGAGCTGTCGCTGGAGGTCAAGCCCGCCGACCCCGAGCAGTACGTGCCGCGCTTCGCGTCCGAACTCGGCCTCTCCGACGAGGCGAAACTCCGCGCGCGCCAGCTGCTGAAGAACGCCAAGGAGAAGGGCGTCCACTCCGGGAAGTCGCCGGTCGGCCTCGCCGCCGCCGCCGTCTACGCCGCGGCGCTTCTCACCAACGAGAAGACGACGCAGGCCGCCGTCAGCGACGTCGCCGACATCTCCGAGGTCACGATCCGCAACCGCTACCACGAGCTGCTGGAAGCCGAAGAGAGCATCGGCCTCGCGTAGTCCCCGCGCCGTTGATCCGGCGGTCAGGCCGCCGGAGTCGACCCCGTACTTTCCGTCGGATTCCTCCCCTTCTGAGTGCGCCGGTTTCCCCGAATCAGCGCCCGAGACAGCCGATCTATCGGGCTTCGTCCGATCCGACCCGCGCGGTCGTTTCCCGGACGTTTATAAACTCCGACGTCGTCGACCTCGGGTATGACCGGAACGCGCCGCCGTGCGTTGATCGCGACACTCGTCGCCGTCCTCGGTGCAAGCCTCGGCGTCGCCGGTGCGGGCCACCTCTACCTCCGCCGCTGGCGACGCGCGGCCGCCTGGTTCTCCTTCGTCGTGGGCGCGGCGCTCGTGCTCCTGTGGGCGTTCGTCGACCCCTCGACGCTGAACCTCGCGGATCCGGCGGCCGTCGCGTCGGTCGATCCCGCGACGCTCCCGGTGGCCGTCACCGCCCCGCTGTTCGGGCTCCTCCTGGTCAGCGCGGTTGACGCCTACCGCCTCGCCGTCGCGGGGCCGCGGATGACGGACGAACCGCAGTGTCCGAACTGCGGCGGGGAACTCGACCCCGCCATCGACTTCTGTCCGTGGTGTACGATCGAACTGGAGTGGGAACGGCCCGGAGAACAGCAGTAAGCGGGCCACGGAGTCGCTCGGAGATAGCCAATCACGCACCGTCGGTCCGAGAGCCCTGATATGCTTCCGCTGGAGCACTTCATCGTCGCTTTCCTCCCCGTGCTTGGCTACGTGCTGGTGCGGGACGGACGGCTCCCCACACTCCGCCTGGTGGCGCTCGTCTTCGTCGGGAGCCAGTTCCCGGACCTGATCGACAAACCGCTCGCTCACCAGTTCGGAGTCATCCCCTCCGGACGGGTGTTCATGCACTCGCTGCCCGTCGCGGTCCCGTTCCTCGCGGCGGTCGCTCTCTACGGGTGGAAGACGGACAGAAACAGGCTGAGTTCGGCCTTCGCGTTCGCGCACCTGTCGCACCTCCTCGCCGACAACTACAGACCGCTTCTCCCGCCGTCGCCGACGGTTTCACCCGACCTCCTGTGGCCGTTCACCCCGCCGGCGACGCGCGCGCCGGTCCCGCACTGGGCGGGTCCGGGCGGGATCAACGTCCGACTCTGGACGCTCTTTTCGGCCGTCGTGCTCGCCGTCTGTGCGTACGTGCTGGTCGCGGACGTGAGAGAGCACTTCTGACGCCGTCAGACCGGATCTCGAACCGACGGCGCGTTCGGTGATTGTTCAGACTGATCGACCGAGATCGAAGGCGTCGGGCGGTTCGGGCGTGTCGGGACGCTCCCGGGTTACTTTTCGATGATGCTCTCCTCGACGGCCTCGCCGAAGTGCCGGGCGGTCTCCTCGTAGTACAGCAACACCTCGTCGCCGGCTTCGAGGTCCGTCACCGACTTCCGGCCCTCCCGCGTCGGAACCTTGATCGTCTCGGCGTTCTGCAGGAGCGTCTCGACGCGGTCGCCGTCGATCTCGGCCTCGACGCGGAACATCGGCCGCTTCTCGATCTTCACGCGGCCGACGACGGCCTCGCGGGTCTTCCCCTCGGAGTCGACGATCTGCACCTCGTCGCCGCTCTTGAGTTCCGAGAGGTACTTCGTGCCGCCGTCGGGCGTCCGGACGTAGGCGTGGACCGCGCCGGCGTTGACGCGGAACGGCCGGGAGGCGACGTACGGCGACTCGGCGGTCTCGGCGTGGACGAAGAAGAGCCCGCGGCCCATACTGCCGACGAGCATCCCCTCGTCGTGCTCCATCAGGTTCCCGGTGTCGACGCAGACGCGGTCGGCCATCCCCGTGCGCTCGACCGCGGTCACGGTCGCCCACTCGAGGTCGAGCGTCTCGCGCTCGGCCTCGTCGCGGATCTCGACGGTCTTTCTGATCTCGTCGGGGTCGTCCGAGTCGATGAGGACGCCGTCGGAACCGAGTTCGAGCGTCTCGAACGCCGTCTTCGCCTCTTCGGCACTCGTCACGCCGGCGATCAGGTCCGTCTCCTCGCCGATCCGCGCGATGAGGTTCTCGAGCGGGATGATCGTCCAGTCCTCGCCGACGACGATGGTGTACTCGGCGTCCTCGGCGGCCGCCTCGGCGAACCCCTCGTAGTCCTTCGAGAGGATCCGGACGTAGGCCCCCTGCGCCCGCTCGTCCTCGCGGCGGAGCGTGGTGAGATCGGCCGACCCGGAGAAGTCCTCGGGGAGGTCGACCGTCCCGTCGCCCTCTCCGTCCTTGCCGACGATGTAGGCGTCGGCGTGCTGGTCGTCCGCTCCGTCGTCGTCTCCGTCCTCGCCGGCCTCGACGTCGTCGATGAGGCTGCTGTCGGCGTCGGTCTTGAACGCGGCCACGGAGACGTCGCCGAGCGAGCGCACGCGGGCGACGTCGGCCTCGTCGACGAGCACCCAGTCGACGCCCGCTTCGAGGCCCGCCGTGATCCGTCGCTTCCGTGTCTCCCAGTCGCCGACGCTGTCGTCGGCCTTGAGCCAGACGCTTCGTGTCATCGTTGTCGGTGCAACTCGGCCGGAGCGCTTGAACGTGGCGACTCTCCGGAGGATTGCCGCGCTGGGAGGGCGTCGCCGCCGCGGCGTGCGCCCAACCGGCGTTCAGCCGTCGGCGAACGCGGTGTCGACCGCCGACACCGGCCGCGGTTCCTCGGGCTCGCCGTCGGGGTCGCGGAGCCGCCGATAGTACCAGACGACGTCGTGCCAGTCGCCGAGTTTGAACCCGGCAGCGGGGAACGCTCCGATCCGCTCGAAGTCGTAGCGCTCGTGGAACGCCTCGCTCTCGGGGTTCGGCATTCCAAGAGCGGCGTAGACGCCGCAGTAGCCCTGTCGGCGGAGCGTGTCCAGCAGGCGGTCGTACAGGGCGGTTCCGATCCCGCCCCGGTGCGCGTCGGGGTCGACGTAGATCGAGGTCTCGACGGCCCAGCGGTAGGCCCCGCGGTCGCGGAGTCGGCTGCCGTACGCGTAGCCGACGACGCCGTTTGCGTCGCTGTCGTCGGTGCTGTGTTCGCTCCCGTGCTCGGGGCTGCCGGCGACGGCGACGTACCAGGGAAACTCGTCGGTCGCGCGCTTCTCGCGGATCTCGTCGGCGACGTGTTCGACCGAGGGGACCTCGGTGCGGAACGTCGCCGGCGAGTCGCGCACGAACGGCGCGTAGATGTCGCGGACGGCGGTCGCGTCCCCCGGACGGGCCGGTCGGAGCCGGACGCCGTGAGAATCTTCGGACATATCTGTCGGATCGGTACCCCCGGTAACTGGTCTTGCGATTCGGAGATGGGAACCACCGCTTGAAGGCTCCACAAAACTAAGGTAATACGAACGGTATTACCACAGTATGAGCAAATCCACGCGCGTCACGGAGAAGGGACAGGCCACGATCCCGAAGGAACTCCGTGAAAAGTACGGTCTGGAACCCGGCGACCAGGTCGTCTGGCTGGACACCGAAGAGGGCATCGTCGTAAAGAAACGCACGCGAACCGGTGGGCGCGGAATGCTGCTTCCGGAAGACACTCCCGACGAGAAACGCCGGGAGATCGCCGAAGAACTGGCGCAACGCGTGCGCAATCGTCGCGACCGCAACTACGAGGAAGATTGAGATGGCAGTGTACACCGCGGACGCCGTTTCCCTGCTCGCCTACCTCGTCGACGCACTCCCGCGTGAGGCCGACCAGGCGTTTGCCGAAGCGGAAGCGGGGGAAACGGTCATTCAGGCACCGAGTACAGCCCTCGCGGAGGTCCTGTATTCGGTGTCCCGAGACAAGAACGTTCGGGGCGTTACGCTCACGGGAACCCCGGAGGACGCCCGCCGTGCACTGATCGGGAACGGACCGATCTCGGTCGCCTCAGTCGACGACGACGAACTGACCGAATACGCGGCAGTCGTCGGCGAGTTCAGCATTCACGACGCGCTGATCGTCGCGATTCACCGGGCGCGGGGCACGGACGCGATCATCACGGCCGACGGTGTGATCCGCAACGCAGGGTACGAGGTCCTCTGGGCGTGACCCCAGAGAGTGAGCGTTTTACCGCTCGGCCGTCTGTGCTCTTCTATGACCGATCCGGCCGACCTCTCCGTGACGCTCGTCGACGGCTACGTCGACGAGCCGGCGCACTTCGGCGTGCCGCCGTACATCTCGACGTACCCGCGGTTCACGGCCGGTGCGATCGTCGACGCCGGCGTCCCCGAGTCGAACGTGACGTACCACACGATCGACGAACTCCGCGAGGACAGAGGCAAGTGGGCCGACGTCGCCGACGCGGACCTGTTCGTCTACATCGGGGGGATGACCGTCCCCGGCAAGTACGTCGGCGGGACGCCGGCCGAGCCCGACGAGGTCCGCGAACTCGCGTGGGTCGCCGAGGGCGTCTCCGTGATGGGCGGGCCGATCCGCTTCGGCGTCGGCGAGGAGAACGCCGGCGCCCAGGAGATGCAGCGGCAGGACCTCGACTACGACTTCCTCGCGATGGCCGACGTCGAGGCCGCCGCCTACGACCTGGTCGACAGCGGATTAGAAGGGTTCGAGAACCGCTACCGCGACAACGACGAACTCGACCGGTGGGCCGCGAAGGGCGCGTTCGTCGTCGAACAGCACCCGAACCACCCCGAGTACCTCATCTGCGAACTGGAGACCTCGCGGGGCTGTGCCTACCGCTGTTCGTTCTGCACGGAGCCGATGTACGGCGACCCCGCGTTCCGGACGCCCGAGTCGGTCGTCGGCGAGGTCGAGGCGCTGTACGACCGCGGCGTGCGACACCTCCGGCTCGGTCGCCAGGCCGACATCCTCGCGTACGGCGGCGACGGCGAGGCCCCCAACCCCGAGGCGCTGCGGCGGCTGTACGGCGGGATCCGGGAGGTCGCCCCCGACCTGGGGACGCTGCATCTGGACAATATGAACCCGATCACGGTGGTGAAGTGGCCCGAGAAGGCCAGGGAGGGGATCCGCATCATCGCCGAGCACAACACCCCGGGCGACACCGCCGCGTTCGGCCTCGAATCCGCTGACCCGCTCGTTCAGGAGGAAAATCACCTGAACGTCACCGCCGACGAGTGCTTCCGAGCGATCGAGATCGTCAACGAGGAGGCCGGCTGGCGGCCCGGCGACGACCCCGCCGACGCGCCGACCCACGGGACGGGAGCCGCGAACCGGCTTCCGAAGCTCCTCCCGGGGATCAACCTCCTACACGGGCTGAAGGGCGAGCGCGCGGAGACGTTCGAGCACAACAAGCAGTTCTTACAGCGCGTCTACGACGCCGGGCTGATGGTCCGCCGGATCAACATCCGGCAGGTGATGGCCTTCGAGGGGACCGAGATGGCCGACGAGGGCGCGAACATCGCGAAGGCGCACAAGAAGCGCTTCAAGCGGTATAAAAAGGAGGTCCGCGAGGAGATCGACCGGCCGATGCTGCGACGACTGGCCCCCGTGGGGACGGTGCTGCCGGACGTCCACCTCGAGTACCACCAGGACGGCCGGACGTTCGGCCGACAGCTCGGCACCTACCCGCTGCTCG
Organism: Halobellus limi; assembly: GCF_004799685.1. Taxonomy (NCBI): domain Archaea; kingdom Methanobacteriati; phylum Methanobacteriota; class Halobacteria; order Halobacteriales; family Haloferacaceae; genus Halobellus; species Halobellus limi. The sequence continues at coordinate 2,311,518 of NZ_CP031311.1, read as the reverse complement.
TGGGCATCCCGGGCGAGCGCGGGTTGGGAGAGACGATCGACGTCGCGGTCGTCGATCACGGCTACCGATCGGTCACGGGGGTTCCGTACCCGCTGGACCCCAACGCGGCCTCGATGGACGAACTCACCGCGATCCCGGGCATCGGCGACCGGACCGCCGGCGACATCGTCGTCAACAGGCCGTACGACTCGGCCGGCGACGTGGACGCCTCCGAGGTGGACTTCTCGAAGTTCACCGGCGATTACCCGGCGGACCCCCGAGCCGACTGACACGGCCCGTCGGTCGTCCCGCCGCGTTGGCTACCGGCGGACCGATTCGATCTCCTTGCCGCGTGCGCGTTCGCCGCTGCCGGCTCCCGCAGCGGGCTCGTCGGACCCGGCGTGTTCCGTCCGAACGAGCGCGTCGAGCCGCCGCTCGAACTCCGCTTCGTCCACCTCGCCCGCGGCGTACCGGCGCTTGAGCGTCTCCACCGCGTCGGCTTCGCGGGACTTCGTCCGATCCGTCGCCCCGGACGGGGGAGCGAGTAGCGACGCTGCGGCCACCGCGGGGAGGGTCAACGCGAGTGTCCCGAACGCGGCGACGAGGAGGTTGTACACCAACCCCGACTTCACGCCCGAGATGATCGCCACCGCGGCGTAGGCGGCCAGCGGTGCCGCACAGGCGGCGACGGCGGCGATCCGCCGCCGCCATCGGCGACTGTCGGGGGTGAACCTGGCGAGCGGTCCGGCTCGGTCGGTCGCGTGTGGAGGGCCCATAGTCGACGTTCATCCGCAACTCACAAAACAGTTTTTCGGTGACGCTCGGGCCCCCTCGTCCCGGCCGTCCGAGCGACCGCTCTCGGTGTGTCATCGACACGTTCTGCGAGTGCGAGAACCGGTGTCGAACGGCGCCGAGACGGCGTTCTGCGAGGCGCCGTCGCGCCGTCAGTTCGGCGCGGCCGGAGTCTAGACCTCTTCTTCGATCACTTCGCCGACCGCGAAGTTCGATTTGACCTCGCTGACCTCGATCTTCACCCGGTCGCCGACGTCGGTGCCGGGGACGATGATGACGTAGCCGCGCTCGACGCGGGCGATGCCGTCGCCCTGTTTGCCGATGTCTTCGATCTCCACGTAGCGCAGTTCTCCGGGCTCGACCGGTGGCTGCGGCTCGGAGGACGGGCGCTCGGTCTCGGTCGATTCCGAGTCGGACTCGACCGCACGAGAGATGAGAGCGACGCGGTAGGCCTCGCCGGGTTCGATCGACCCGGTCTCGACCTCGCGTTTCGGCACTTCGACGACGTAGCGGTCGTCTTCCTCACGAACATCCGCGTTGAACAGACACAAGAGCTTATCTGAGATTTCCACCGTATAGACCTCCGGTAGTAAGTCTCGTCGAACCGTTAAAGTAGTACCGCCCAACCCGAGGGTGAGAGGGTGTCCCCCGCCACGGTCGTTCGGTTCGCGACCCGACGACCGGAGCCGGCTCGCCTACCGGCGGGCGAAGTCGCCGAACGTCGTCTGGAGGCCGGCCGCCATCGTCGACTTGCGGCGGAGCGTCGAGAGCGACACCGGGAGGTGTTCCGTGACGCCGCGGACCGCGCCGGCGAACGTCTCGGCGGTCCCGCGCTCGTCGTCGAAGGCGTCGCGGACGGTCTCGCGGACCTGCCAGACCCCGACCGGCCCCCAGTAGTCCTCGGAGACGTGCCGCAGGACGAGCGACTTCGCCTGCCGGCCGCGCTCGTCGAGGTGTTCGAGCACGCCCAGTCTGGCGGCGTGGTACGCGCCCGCGGTCTCCTCGACGTAGCCCGTCCGGCCCTCCCGGCCCTCGCTGTCGGCGGCGAGGTACATCCCCGCCTCGGGGTCGGGGTTCCAGACGCTCCCGGGCGCCTTCATCTCGACGAGTTCGTACTCCCACTTCCCCGGCGCGAGGATCACCCAGAAGGCGTTGCCCATAAACTCGTTGCGGTGGACCTCCACCCGGTCGATCTCCGGGTTCGTCCGGATCCGCCCCCTGAGGAACTGTCCGACGGTGTCGTCGACGGCGGTGATCGACCACCGCGTGGGGACGAGCCGGCGCTGTTCGGTCTGGCCGAGGGCGCCCGCAGAGAGGATCGTGTTGATGTCGTAGACGTCGAACCCGCGGCGGTAGAGGTAGTTCATCGCGCCCTCGGCGTTCCAGTCGTCGTCCTCCAGCGTCTTCTCGACGAGACGCGGCACGTGGGGGTTCTCTGCGAGGTCCGCGGACTTGGCGCGTGCTCGCGGTCCCACCGGCGTCGCGACGTCTTCGACGCCGACGTCGAGGTCGACGTCCGGGCGCTCGTCGAGGCCGATCTCGACCGTCACGGGTCGGTCGGCGATCGCGACCTCCCGCTGGGTTCCCAGAAACCCGTCCCACGAGTCGGCGACGTTCGTCACCTTCCGGGAGGTGTTGGAGTTGAGAAGCGACGTCCGCCGCGCGAAGACGTCGTCGATCGAGACGCCCTCGTCGTACCACGCACCGGAGGTCGAAAAGCGCTCGGCGTCGTCGTCGTGGCCGACCGGCGAGAGCAGCCCCGCGGAGACGCGCGGGTAGTTCGAGGTGCCGACGAAGATCGACGGCGAGACGCCGCCGTACAGCGAGTCACCCTGGAGCGTCTCCTCGAACCGGTCTTGGAACGTCTCAAGGTGATCGAGGATGTCGTAGGACTTCTCCTCGGCGAGTCGCCGACGCTCCGCCCGCTCGTTGCGTTCGAGGTCGACGTACTCGTCCAGTTTCATCGCGTGGTACTGAGTCGCCGACGGATATGAAGGTTCGGCGTCGGCGCTCCCGACGCCTAACTGTGGATGCCCATCGCTTCGATCTGCTCTTGGTACCGGTTCCGAATGGTGACTTCGGTCACCTGCGCGACGTCGGCGACCTCCCGCTGGGTCTTCTTCTCGTTACAGAGCAGCGACGCCGCGTAGATCGCCGCGGCCGCGAACCCCGTCGGCGACTTCCCCGAGAGCAGTCCCTTCTCGGACGTCGTCTCGATGATCTCGTTCGCCTTCGATTGGACCTCCTTCGAGAGTTCCAGTTCCGAGCAGAATCGCGGCACGTACTTCTTCGGGTCGACCGGTTTCATCTCCAGGCCGAGTTCCTGGGAGATGTAGCGGTACGTCCGGCCGATCTCCTTTCGGTCGACCCGGGAGACGTCGGAGATCTCCTCCAGCGAGCGGGGAATCCCCTCCTTTCGACAGGCGGCGTAGAGCGCGGAGGTGGCGACGCCCTCGATCGAGCGCCCGCGGATGAGGTCCTCGTTGAGCGCGCGGCGGTAGATCACGGAGGCGACCTCCCGTACCGAGCGCGGGACGCCCAGCGCCGACGCCATCCGGTCGATCTCCGAGAGCGCGAACTGGAGGTTCCGCTCGCCCGCGTCCTTCGTCCGGATGCGCTCCTGCCACTTCCGCAGCCGGTGCATCTGCGAGCGCTTCCGCGAGGAGATCGAGCGCCCGTAGGCGTCCTTGTCCTTCCAGTCGATCGTCGTCGTCAGCCCCTTGTCGTGCATCGTCTGCGTCGTGGGCGCGCCCACGCGGGACTTCTCCTGGCGCTCGGAGTGGTTGAACGCCCGCCACTCCGGACCGGGGTCGATCTGCTCCTCCTCGACGACGATCCCCGTCGGTTCGTGAATCAGTTCGCCGTCCCCGGTGCGGACGAGGTCCTCCTCGTCCATGTCCTCGAAGTCGATGTCGTCTTCCGCTTCGTCCGCCTCGTCCTCGCGTTCTCCCTGCCATCGCGTCCTCTCGACGTCCTGTTCCCGCTGGCGGGTGGGCCGTGTCATCGCATTTTTATATTCGCTGTCTCGACGAATTTAAACCCTCCGCCGATCAGGGGTCGATTCCGTCGACGCCCTCCGGCGGCGGACGAGCGTTTATATACGAACGAGCGACCACTCGCGCCGTGATCTGAATACGGCCCCGCGTCGAGTCGCGGTCGCTCGGCACGTCGACGCGGGGAAACGACGACGGGAGAGCGGCCGTCGCTGGGGGACCGACGGCGACGACGGGGCCGTCGTCGCGAGCGGGTGCCGACTGTACGCCGTTCCACGTAGGGGCCGTCGCGGCCGACGCGCCGAGTCGGCAGGGTGGGTCGACCGTCCACGTCGACCAGCGGTCGCTCCGACATCGAACCCTTCTTTCGCGTTCCCGCAGTTGTTCGGATATGCCAAGCGTAGATCTCGATCCCGACGTCGCGCGCGAACGGCTCGAAGCCGCCGGCGTCGCGGTCGAGGCGGGAAACACCGACTACGAGCGCTGGCGCGCCGAGCGGGGCGAGGCGACCGCCGTCGCCTACGACGACACGGTCGTGGTGCAGGGCTCACGCCCCTCGGACCTCCTCGCGCTTCTCCGCGGCGACGAGGGCGGACGGGCGCACGTCTACTTCGACGGGGCGAGCCGCGGCAATCCCGGCCCGGCCGCGGTCGGCTGGGTGATCGTCACGAGCGACGGGATCGTCGCCGAGGGGAGCGACCGCATCGGCGAGACGACCAACAACCGCGCCGAGTACGAGGCGCTCGAACGGGGGCTCTCGGCCGCCCGGGACTACGGCTTCGACGAGGTCGACGTCCGCGGGGACTCCCAGCTGATCGTCCGGCAGGTGAAAGGCGAGTACGACACCAACAACCCGGAACTGCGGGAGCGACGCGTCCGCGTGCGGGAACTGCTCGACTCCTTCGAGCGGTGGTCGCTCGAACACGTACCGAGAGGGGTAAACGACCGCGCCGACTCACTAGCGAACGAGGCGCTCGACGATGCCTGAAGAGGAACGTTCGGTGGACGACGGAGAACAGAGAGGCGGCGGCCCGGCGGCCGAGAACGACGACGTCATCGCGGCCGAGACGGGCGGAGAGCGGTCGCCCGCGGCCGACGGAGAACCGACGACGCCAACGGACGAGGAGCGGTCGACCGGGACGGACGGCGAGTCGGGGGCCGAGGTCGATTCCCCGGCCGAAGAGACCGTCGAGGAGGCCGAGCGACTGACCCGGCTGGCGAGAGAGGCGGCGGTCGAGGCGGCCGCCGAGGCGTACCGGGAGCGTCGCGACGACCTCGTCGACGACCACGACTACACCGCTCGCGTTCGCCAGGAGGACGACACGCTGGTGCTCTACCCCGAGGAGTGGGTCGAGGACGGCACCGTCCGACTCGAACGGATCGAGGACACCGACCGCGCAGTGGAGGTCTCGCTGTCGGGGCCCGACCACGGCGCGGAGTGGGACTCCGTCGAGGAGGCGAACCAGGCGATCGTCGACGCCGTCGAGCGGGAGTACGGCTCAGACCACGCGGCCAACGTCCGCGCCTTCGCGGACTTCATGAGCAACCACTACCTGAAGCGCGTCGACGACGCTACCGAGGCCGAGCGAGAGGAGTTCCTCACGGAGTACTACCGGCGGAACGCGTGGCCGTCGGAAGCGCAGGAATCCATCGTCGCCGAGAGCGTCGATCTCGTGAACGACGTCGGCGACGACGTGCCCGGACCCTGATTCTACGGCCGCTTATCGGTGCGTTTCGACGAGATCCGAGAGCTCTGCGGCGCGATCGTCGTCGGCGACGAACTTCGCGAACATCCAGTCGAACTGATCGATGAGCGCGTCGTGGCCCGCCTCGGTGAGTTCGTACTGGTTCGTCCGCTTGTCGAGTTCGCTCTTTTCGACGAGCCCCATCTCGACGAGGTCGTCGAGGTTGGGGTACAGTCGGCCGTGGTTGACCTCCGTCCCGTAGTAGGACTCGAGCTGTCGCTTGATCGCGAGTCCGTACATCGGTTCCTCCGAGAGGATCACGAGAATATTCTGCTGGAACGCCGTAAGGTCACGCACTACACTATCTGCCTCGGTAACTGTTTGTGCCTCTGACATACCGAAGCCAAAGTCACCGTGATATTTAACGCTTCCCAACGGCGGATCTCGATGGCCCTCATCACTCGTATTCCGGCCGTCCGAGGCGGTACTCGATCGATCAGCGCTGTGAAACAGGGGCGGATCGACGCCAGAACTGTATACTCTCCGACAGACTTGGATATTCTCCGACGAGTACGTGGAGAGCACTTCGACCCCCGACATCCACGCTCAGGTGGTTGTGAACACGGCTCACGGCCGGTGCGCCCGAACCGATGCGAAAGGACTTTTTGCTCGTTCGGCGACACTGCTGGTATGTCGAACCTCTGGGAAGACATCGAGACCGGACCGGACGCGCCGGACGTCGTCTACGCCGTCGTCGAGTGTCTGAAGGGCGAGCGGAACAAGTACGAGTACGACAAGGACGTCCCGGGCGTCGTCCTCGACCGCGTGCTTCACTCGAACGTCCACTACCCCTCCGACTACGGCTTCCTCCCGCAGACGTACTACGACGACGAGGACCCCTTCGACATCCTCGTACTGGTCGAAGACCAGACGTTCCCCGGCTGTATCATCGAGGCGCGCCCGGTCGCGCTGATGGAGATGGACGACGACGGCGAGAAGGACGACAAAGTGATCGCCGTCCCGGCCGAGGACCCCCGATACGACGACGTGCAGGACGTCGACGACCTCACCGACCAAAAGAAGGCCGAGATCGCCGAGTTCTTCGAGACGTACAAGAACCTCGAAGCGGGCAAAGAGACGGAGACGCTCGGCTGGGACGACGCCGCGGCCGCGAAGGACGCCATCGAGCACGCGATGGACCTCTACGAAGAGAACTTCGCGTAACGGTTCGTTTCAGCGATACCACACACGCGTAACGCTCGTTTCAGCGTTCCGCACCCGACGTTCGCGCCACTCGCTCGTTTCCCGTGGGGATCTCTCGGACGTCGCTTTCGATCCTGTTCCGGATGGGTACGACCGCCTCTGGTATATCTATCAGTAATTCCTGACGCACTGACGGATGATTTATGCGTATGGGTAATCTTTTGCGGGTGGAGGACCAACGTCCAAGCGTGATGGCCGCCAGTAGACCGCGCCTCGGCGTCGCTCACCCGACGGTCGTTCCCCGCGCTTCCACCCCGGGAGACGACGACGAGGCACCGACTGACGAGGCGAGCGACGAGGACGCCGAGGAACGGGGCACGTAGGCCAGCCGACCACGACGGTCGGAACCGTGCCACGCCTCGCCGGACGGAGGGGAACGGCTTTTACTCCCGCCGTGACTACGGAGAGTGATGGCTACCTGCGACGAGTGCGGGGCACACGAGAATATGCCGTACCAGTGCCGACGGTGCGGACAGACCTTCTGCGCCGAGCACCGGCTCCCGGAGAACCACGACTGCCCGGGTCTCGGTGACTGGGACGATCCTTCCGGAGTGTTCGACAGCGGCTTCGACGACTCGGTCCGGAACCGCGGCGGCGGATCAACTTCGGGGGGTGTCGCCGACCGAGTTCTCGGCACTGGCGGCCCCCTGGGGTACTTCCGCGGGAATATGAGCTACGTCTTCCTCGGCGTGATGTGGGTCACCTTCGCGCTGCAGTTTTTCGTCTTTCCCCTGCTCCTCGGCGCGTCGCCGCGGAGCAGCCTCTGGCAGGCGGCGTTCGTGCTCTCGCCCGGACACATCGAGTACGTCTGGACGTGGATCACGTCCATCTTCGCCCACGGGGGCTTCACGCACATCGCGTTCAACAGCATCGCGCTGTACTTCTTCGGCCCGGTCGTCGAGCGTTACCTCGACACGAAGCGCTTCACGGCGCTGTTCTTCGCGGCGGGCATCGTCGCCGGCCTCGCGCAGGTGCTCTCGACGCTTCTCACGGTCGGTCCCTTCGGGGCGGGCGTCGTCGGCGCGTCGGGGGCGATTATGGGCGTTCTCGGCGTGCTGACCGTGTTGAACCCGAATCTGAAGGTGTACCTGTACTTCATCATCCCGATGCCGCTGTGGGTGCTGACGCTCGGGTTCGCCGCGTTCAGCATCGTCGCCGGGTTCGGCGTCGCCGCCGGCGGCGGCGTCGTCGGCGGCAACGTCGCCCACCTCGCACACCTGGCGGGCCTCCTGGTCGGACTCGCCTACGGCGTCCGCGTGAAGGGCCGCGTCGGCGTCCCGCAGTCGCTGCAGTTCGGCGGCGGTCGGGGCGGACCCGGTGGGCCGGGCGGACCGGGCGGCCCCGGCGGACGGTTTTGAGCGATGAACCCGGCCCGTCCGGCGTTCGTCCCCGACGCCTCGGCGACACGCGAGGAGATGGAGTCCCTCCAGCGCGAGGTCGCCGCAGTCGCGACGTGGGCTGACGAGTTCGACTTCGATCCGGCGGCGGTCGGCCCGCTTCGCGACTCCGGTTCCGGCGGTGACTCCCGACAGGCGACGCTCTCTCCCGGGTCTCCGAGCGCCGAGTCCTCCCTCCCGCTCGTCGCCGGCGTCGATCAGGCCTTCCTCGACGACCGCGCGGTGAGCGTCGTGGTCGTCCGCCGCGGCGGAACGGTGATCGAACGCGCCCACACCGTGACCGACCTAGAGATTCCGTACATCCCGGGGCTGTTGGCCTTCCGCGAGGGCGGGCCGATCCTCGCGGCCTTCGCGGAACTGACGTGCGATCCGGACCTCGTCGTCTTCGACGGCAGCGGCCGCATCCACTACCGGCAGGCCGGGCTGGCGACCCACATCGGCGTGACCCTCGACATCCCGAGCGTCGGCGTCGCGAAGGGGCTGCTCTGCGGGACGCCCGAGGCCGACGTCGACGGGCGGCCGGAGGGCTGGCGGACGCCGATCCTCGCGGACGACGACGTCGAGAACGCCGAGCCGGGAGAACGGATCGGACACGCGCTCCAGTCGCGGCAGTACGACTCGCGACCGATCGTCAACCCGATCTACGTCAGCCCCGGCCACCGGGTCGCGGTCGACACGGCGACGGACCTCGTCGAGCGACTCTGTGACGGCTACAAACTCCCGGAACCGACGCGGCTCGCTGACGCCTACGCCGACGAGGTGAAGCGGGACGTGGCGTCGGGCGGGTGACCCAGGGTCGGGAGCGCGAAGACCGGGACGCGCTCCCGAGAGGGCGACGGGGCCGAGAGCGCGAGGAACGACACGCGGCCCCGAGAGCCCCCGGCCGCTACAACGATCCTTTGAGTCTACACAAGGGACTTTTGTCGAGCGTTCGTGGCGTCGGGTGATGCCCGCTTACCGACGATCGATCGCTCTCGTCCTCGTCGTCGTGCTCACCGCCGGCTGTCTCGGCGGGACGCCGTCGACCGGGACCGACTCGGCCACGCCGACGCAGACGCCGACGGCCACTGAGATGCCGGGGACGCCGACACCGACGCCCGATCCGACGCCGGGCGAGACGGCCACCGACGAGTGGACGACGACCGAGCAGGCGTCCGAACAGCCTGACCCCGACAAGGCGATCCACGTGGAGAACAGGTGGAACCGCTCCGTCGAGATCCGGATCAGCGTCGTCCGCGAGGCCACGAACGAGACCGTCTACGAGGAGACGGAGACGTTCGAGCCGGGGGCCGACCGCGACGTCTACAACCTCGAAGAGGCGAGTCCCGACGGGATCGAGTCCTTCCGGATCACCGCGACCGCCCGGAACGCGACCGAGAGCGTCACCATCGAGACGAACGCGTGCTACGGGAACGCGTACGTGGAGATCACCGAAGACGGGGAGCTGTACCCCTACTACGCCATCTGCTGATCGGGTGGACAGCGGTCCCCGATCCGCTCTTCTCCCGACATCGCTCGGCGACTCGAAAACACTTATTCGTGCGCTCGCACTCCGAACGCGTATGAGCGAAATCGTTGTTCGCCTCCCCGACGGCTCCGAACTCTCCGTCGCGGAGGACGCGACGGTCGAGGACGTCGCCTACGAGATCGGCCCCGGACTCGGCCGCGACACCGTCGCGGGCGTCGTCGACGGCGAACTCGTCGACAAGGCCGCGCCCGTCCACGACGGCGCCGAGATCGTGATCGTGACGGACCAGAGCGACGAGTACCTCCGCGTCCTGCGACATTCCGCGGCCCACGTCTTCGCGCAGGCGCTGCAGCGACTCTACCCCGAGGCGAAACTCGCGATCGGGCCGCCGACCGACGAGGGGTTCTACTACGACGTCGCGAACGTCGACCTCGACGCGGAAGATCTGGAGGAGATCGAGGCCGAGATGGAGGAGATCATAGAGGAGGACCTCCCGATCGAACGCGAACTCCGACCCCGCGAGGAGGCCCTCGAGACCTACGAGGACAACCGCTACAAGCGCGAGATCCTCGAGGACGAGGCCGCCGGTGAGGACCCCGTCTCCTTTTATACCCAAGGCGACTTCGAGGACCTCTGTAAGGGCCCGCACGTCGAGTCGACCGGCGACATCGGCGCGGTGAAACTGCTCAACATCTCCTCGGCGTTCTGGCGCGGCGACGAGGACGAGGACACGTTGACCCGGATCTACGGGACGGCCTTCGAATCCGAGTCCGACCTCGAAGAGTACCTCACGCTCCGCGAGGAGGCCCAGGAGCGGGATCACCGAAAGCTCGGCCAGGAACTGGACCTCTTCTCGATCCCCGACGTCACCGGTCCCGGGCTGCCGCTGTATCACCCCAACGGCAAGAAGATCCTCGACGAGCTCGGCGACTACGCCCGCTCGCTGAATCTGGACGCCGGCTACGACCCCGTCGAGACGCCGCACCTGTTCCGGACGGAACTGTGGAAGAAGTCGGGCCACTACGACAACTACGTCGACGACATGTTCCTGATGGACGTCAACGACGAGGAGTATGGGTTAAAGCCGATGAACTGCCCGGGGCACGCGACGATCTTCGATCAGAAGTCGTGGTCCTACCGCGACCTTCCGGTTCGGTACTTCGAGGACGGCAAAGTGTACCGGAAGGAACAGCGCGGCGAGCTCTCGGGGCTCTCTCGGGTCTGGTCTTTCACCATCGACGACGGTCACCTGTTCTGCCGGCCCGAGCAGATCGAGCAGGAAGTGAATCAGGTGATGGAGGCCATCTACGAGGTGCTCGACACCTTCGACCTCGACGCCCACGTCGCCTTAGCGACGCGCCCGGAGAAGTCCGTCGGCGGCGACGAGATCTGGGAGCAGGCCGAGTCACAGCTCCGATCCGTGCTCGAAAACCAGGGCATCGACTACGACCTCGAACCCGGCGACGGGGCCTTCTATGGACCCAAAATCGACTTCGCGTTCGAGGACGCGCTGGGCCGAAAGTGGGACGGCCCGACGGTCCAACTCGACTTCAATATGCCCGAGCGCTTCGAGCTGTCGTACACGGGCGAGGACAACGAGGATCACCGGCCGGTGATGATTCACCGCGCGCTCTATGGCTCCTACGAGCGGTTCTTTATGGTGCTCATCGAGCACTTCGACGGGAAGTTCCCGTTCTGGCTCGCGCCCGAGCAGGTCCGCGTCCTGCCGATCAGCGACGACCAACTCGGCTACGCCCACCGCGTGAAGAACGAACTCGGCGACTTCCGCGTCTCGGTGGAAGACCGCTCGTGGACGCTCGGACGGAAGATCCGTGAGGCTCAGGAGGACCGCGTCCCGTACATGATCGTCGTCGGCGGCGACGAGGAGGAGGCGGGGACGATCTCGGTCCGCGACCGCAAGGAGCGGGAGGATCAGGACGTCGAGATCGAGACGTTCCGCGCGCACCTCGAAGACGAGTACGCCGAGAAGCGGATCGAACCGGACTTCCTGGACGAGTAGCATCCACCCACCTTTTTGCTGCGTCGGGTCGCGCTACGCGCGACCGCTCCTTGCAAAAAGCTGGACCAAAAAACGTCCGACTCCGCCGTCTCCGGAAGAGCAGAGCTCTTCCGTGTTCCGACGGCTCCGTCGGTGAACCGCTCGCTCACTCCGTTCGCTCGCGGATGCTCAAGACAGATGCTTACTCAATATATCCCATATCCCGTAGTTCCTCTTGTAATTCGTCATCGAGGTCAGTGTCCTCAAGTGAGTCTATTAGATCGTCGTGGTGATTTTGTACAACATCGACTAATTGGCTAGCTGTTCGGAGCTTGAACCTGATCTCGCTGTCGTCTGTTTTCTCGATAGAACTGTCTACAAGTTGCTTGATTGTACTGAGAGGTGAATTAGTATCAGTCATATGTGCAAGTATGTACACATCGTAAAATATTATTTGATTGATGGTAGTTTTTAACGTGGAGACCACTCCAACTGCTAGAATTGAAGGCCGAGCTTCAGACGTGTATCTCTCTGGTGTATTTATTAATGGTATGGGAACCTGTAACGTTGTATTGGGTCAGCATTTCGCTCGCTTTGCTTTGGTGGTGGATCGGTGACGCACTTGACCCGGATACGATAATATTCATTGTATTGTTTATGAAGCTCGGCGGTGGAGTGGCCACACTTCTATTCTTGACTGGATTAGGGTCAGCAAGCACGACACAAATATTAAACAGTTGCCTGTCATTACTGGCGTATCTGTTTGTTCTTGTTGTACTCGGAGCAGATATTGGGTTCAAAAATCTATTCAGAGGATTCTATACTTGGATCAAGTAGCACGCACGAGCTGGTGGTTGATTCACCGAATTAACGCCGAAAGAAACGGCTCGTGAAACCGGCTGTACGGCCTACTCAGTCGGCGTCGTGGCCGAAGCCACTCGTCGTCGACCCGTAGAGGTCCTCGGAGGCGACGTCGCGTTCGAAGGTGAGCCCGCGACCGCGCTCGATGACCCGGCAGCTGAAGGTAAGCATCGGGTTCCGCGGGGCGAAGTGCGCACCGCCTATGCCCAGCCGCTCGCGGACGATCTCGTGTTTCACGAGCACGAAGCCGGCGAAGATGCCGAGGAAGCCGAGGACGGTGGTCTCGGTGACGGTCTGTCCGAGGAGAGCCCACCCCGCGAGCGCGGCGACAATCGGCTGGAAGTAGCTCACCAGGTTGCTCTCGGCGGGGCCGACGCGCTCGTGCAGCGCGAAGTAGATCAGGAAGCCGAGCACGCCCGAGAAGAGCGTCAGGTACGCCAGGGCGGCGAGTGCGGTCGTCGTCCACTCGACGGTGGCGACAGGCTCGCCCCGAGCGATCGATCCCGCGAAGAGCAGACCCGCGCCGACGAGCATCGCCCACGCCTGCATCGACACGTCGGCGAGCGTCGTCCGAAGCGGCGTCGAGAGCACCGATCCGAGCGCGAAGGCCGCGGCCGCGACGAGCAGGAGTCCGATCCCGAGGACGTCGGCGGTCAGGAGGTTCCCGAGGTCGAAGTCGGCCACGACGGCGACGCCGACGAGGCCGAGCAGGAAGCCGCCGGCCGCGACCGCGTCGAGGGAGTCGTCGAGGAGCACGGCCGCGAACGCCGCGGTCAGCACGGGCGAGAGGCTCACCACGACCGCGGCGACCGGGCCGGGGACCGACAGCTGCCCGAGGTACAGGAGAGCGTGGTACGCGCCGACGAGGAACCCGCCGACGACGGCGACGTTCAACCACTCCGTGCGGCCGCGGGGGCGCAGGCGATCGGTCGTGACCGCGGCGTACGCGAGGACGAGCACGCCGGCGAGTGCGTAGCGAAGGGCCGCAAAGAAGAGCGGTGGCACGTGGGCGAGTCCGGCTTCGATGGCGACGAACGACAGCCCCCAGACCGTCGCGAGCGCGACGAAAAGCGTCGCGTCGGGTGGGAGAAACTGCGAACGAATACGACGTATCATAGAGTATCCTTTCTTATAGCCGAACAAAGTTAAACTAATCTATAAAATACGAGTGATAGATGATTTTAAATCCTATATAGCGTGCCATTCTTGAGTGAACTCGTGACACGGGGTGGCAGACGTCGGGAGTCCGGCTGGGCGGACTGCGCGCGTCAACGCGGGTAGCGTTCAAGTGGTTCGGCCGCGTATCTCCTCTCAGACAGTGCAGGTGAACCACTTCGAGGCCGCCGCGTGCGCGGTGGACGTATGAGCGGAACGAGCCCCGTCGTCGTCGCCAAGCGGGTGGACGGCGGCGACGACGCCGATCTGACCGAGATCGCGGACCTGGCGAGCGCGGCCGGCTACGACGTCGTCGGCCGGCTCTCGCAGTCGCGCGAGGAGGACGCCGCTTACCACTTCGGCGAGGGGAAAGTCGAGGAACTCGCGGCGTTAGTGAGAGAAACCGACGCCCAGGCGGTCGTCGTCGACAACCGACTGGGCCCGTATCAGACGTACAACATCGGCGGGAAGTTGCCGGAGGGCGTCGAGGTGATCGACCGCTTCACGCTCATCCTGGAGATCTTCGGCCAGCGCGCGAACACTCGGAAGGCGCAGTTGCAGGTCGAACTCGCCGAGTTGCGCTACGAACTCCCGCGCGCGGAGGCGAAGGCGTCGTTGGCGAAACGCGACGAGCGCCCCGGGTTCATGGGGCTCGGCGAGTACGACGAGAGCCGCGAGCGCGACATCAAAGCGCAGATCTCCCGCATCAAGCAGGAACTCGACGCCATCGCCGAGAAAGAGGAGACCCGCCGCGAGCAGCGCCGGGAATCGGGCTTCGATCTCGTCGCGCTCGCGGGCTACACGAACGCCGGCAAGTCGACGCTGATGCGACAGCTCGCCGACGACCTCGACGTCTCCGAGAACGAGGACCTCCACCCGGACCTCGACCCGACCGCCGAGTCCGAAGACCGCCTGTTCACGACGCTCGGGACGACGACCCGCCGCGCGGACACCGGGACCAGAGACGTCCTCCTGACCGACACGGTCGGGTTCATCTCCGATCTCCCCCACTGGCTCGTCGAGTCCTTCGAGTCGACGCTGGACTCGGTCTACCGCGCGGACCTCGTGTTGCTCGTCGTCGACGCCTCCGAGTCCGTCGAGGAGATGCGCGAGAAGCTCGTCACCTGTCACGACACGCTCTACGAGCGCAACGAGGCGCCGATCGTCACCGTCCTCAACAAGATCGACCGCGTCGACGACGACGAACTGGCGGAGAAGCGCGCGGCGCTGGACGCGCTCGCGCCCAACCCCGTCGCCGTCTCGGGGCTCACCGGCGAGAACGTCGAGGAACTCACCGCGCGGATCGAGGCCGAACTGCCCGACTGGCGCGAGGAACGGCTGCTCTTGCCGCTCTCGGACGACGCGATGAGCCTGGTCTCGTGGCTCTACGACCACGGCAACGTCGAGCGCGAGGAGTACACCGGCGAGGACGTCCTCGTCGAGTTCTCGGCCCGTCCGGCCATCGTCGAGAAGGCCCGGTCGAAGGCCGCCGAAGTGCGCGCGCCGCCGGGGTCCGCCGAATCGGGGGACGTCTCCGAGGCGAGCGTCGACAGCCCGTAGTTCACGGCTCGCTCCGTGGCCGAGTCCGAACGCAGGCTCAGTCCGATTCGTCGACCCGTCGCTTCTCCTTCGTGAGGACCTCGACGCCGCCGATCCGCGTTCCCGGATACTGTCCGGACCCGTCCTTTTCGGCGGCCTTCACCATGTCCCAGACGACGTTCAACCCCGTCGTGACGCCCTCCAGGGCCTCCATCTCGCAGCCGGTCTTGCCGGTCGTCTCGACGGTCACGGTGAGCCGTACGCACTCCTCGCGGACGTCGAAGTCGGTGTCGACGTTCGTGATCGGGATCTGGTGGCACATCGGGATCGTCTCCCAGGTGTGTTTGACCGCCTGCACCGCACCGATCCGGGCGGTCGCGAGCACGTCACCCTTTTCGACCGCGTCGGAGCGGATCGCACCGATCGTCGACGCCGAGAGGTGGATCTCGCCGCGCGCCACCGCGCGCCGCTTCGAGTCGGGCTTCGACCCGACGTCGACCATCTGGACGTCGCCCGTCTCGTCAACGTGGGTGAGTTCCGCGTCGTCGTCTCCGGCGGCGCGGTCGCCGCCGTCCGTGCGTTGGGAGTCGGCGTCGTCCTCGGAGGCGGTCGCCTCCCCGTCTCTGTGCTCCGTGGTCTCGTCGGTGTTCTCGTCAGATGTCATCGTGTGTCACTCCGAAGTGCCGCGGGCAGTCGATCGATCAGGTCCGTCGCCAGGAGGCCGTACCCGTTCTCCTCCACCGCCGCGTCCCCGGCGCGGCCGTTCGCGTAGGCGGCGACGGCGGCCGCCTGGAAGGGCGAGAGGACGCACGCCAGCGCGCCGGCCGCCCCCGCGAGGACGTCGCCGGTGCCGCCGACGGTCATCCCCGGGTTCCCGGTCCGGTTCACCCTCGTCTCGTCGCCCGCGGCGATCACGTCGTAGGCGCCCTTCACGAGCAGGACGTGGCCGAGTTCGGCCGCGAATTCCGAGGCGAGGTCGGCTCTCGTCCGCCAGTCCTCGTCGGTCTCGCCGCCCATCTTTCGCAACTCCCCCTGGTGGGGCGTGCACAGCAGCGTCGCCTCCGTATCGACTTCGGGTACCACCTGCAGCGCGTCGGCGTCGACGACCGCCGTGCCGTCGTAGCGTTCGAGGAACTCCGCGACCGCCGCGAGCGTCTCTTCGTGATCCCCGAGTCCGGGGCCCAGGACGGCGACGTCGTGGTCGGCCGCGAGCGACAGGACGTCCTCGACGTGTTCGCTCGCGAGACGCTCGCCGTCGTACGGGCGGAGGATGAGGTTCTCGCTGTAGCCCTGGATCTCCCGGGCCACGGCCTCGGGGCAGGCGACGCGGACGAGATCCGCTCCCGCGCGGAGCGCCGACTGCGCGGCGAGCGCCGGCGCGCCGGTGTAGGGGCCCCCGCCGACGACGAGCACCTCTCCGAAGTCGCCCTTGTGGCTCTGTGACGGCCGGTCCAGGGCCAACAGGTCGCCCGGCCCCGTGAACCGTTCTGCGGCCGCCGGGATCCCGATGTCTGCGACGGTGACCTCGGCGTCGAGCGCCGACAGGCCGGGCTTCTCGTCGTGGAACGTCACCACGCGATCGGCGTCGACGGCGACGCCCGCGGACTCGCCGGTGTCGGCGTCGACGCCGGAGGGGACGTCGACCGAGAGCACCGACGCGTCGAGGTCGTTGACCGCCTTCGCGGCCGTCGCCTCGGGTTCGCGGAGCGCGCCCGTCACGCCGGTTCCGAGCATCGCGTCGACGACGACGTCGGGGTCGCCGAGGTCCAGGTTCGCGGAGTCAGTCACCGCCTCCGCGTCGCACTCCGCCGCGCGGAGCGCCTCCCAGTTCTCCCGGGCGATGTCGGTCGCGATCGACTCCGGGCGGCCGAGCAGGCGGACGGACACCTCGTAGTCGTCCAGGAACCGCGCCGCGACGAACGCGTCGCCGCCGTTGTTCCCCCGGCCGGCCACGACGGTGACGGACGCGCCCGCGTCCGCGAGGCCGCGGACCGCGCGGGCGACGGCGTTGCCGCTCGACTCCATCAACTGCTTCCGCGGGACGCAGAGCGCCTCGGCGTTGCGGTCGACGGCGGCCATCCGGTCGCTCGTGATCATCGGTGGCAGTTGGGTCCGAGCCGACCTAAAAGGCGACGGGTCGGTAATTGCGACCGCGTCCCCTCGATCACCGAGACGACCGCGAGATGCGTGACCTATCGGATCACGCGTGACCGGATGTGTGTCGGAAATCCGAAACGTTTAGGTCCGAGAACGCGGAATTACGTCGTATGTCGGGCGTGCTACCGCCGGAACCGGATCGAGGTGCGACCGAGGAAGATGGTGGCGATCTCCGTGTCCTCCCGCTCGACGACGACGAAGCCGCGCGGCTCATCAACTGCCTCGCCGCCGACACCGCCCGCTCGACGCTCACGGCCCTCCAGAACGACCCCGCCACCGCCTCTGAACTCGCTGACGGCGTCGGGACGTCGCTGCAGAACGTCCGACACCACCTCGACAACCTCCGGGAGGCCGGTCTCGTCCGCGTCGTCGACACCCGGTACTCGGTGAAGGGGAGAGAGATGAAGGTGTACGCGCCGACGCGCGACTCACTCGTCGTCTGCGTGGGCGACTCTGCGGACGTCGACTGAGTCGTCGGGTAACCCTCCCTTTTCGTCCGGATTCTCTCACGCCCGAACGTTCACATACGAAGCCGCGGCCATCCACCGACACCGATATGAACGCAGCGGGGCGACTGCGAGACGTGAGTTGGCAGGCCGTCTTCGGTCACGACGAGCCGTATCCCGAGCAAGCCGACGGTATCGACGCCGCCGTCGAGGCCGCCGAGGAGAACGGCTTTCTGGTCGTCGAGGGTGCCTGTGGTACCGGCAAGACGATGCTCGCGCTCACCGCGGGGATAGACCGGGTCCGCGATCCGGACTCCGACTACGAGCGCGTGCTGGTCCTGACCAGCGTCAAACAGCAACTCCGGCAGTTCGAGTCGGACCTGGAGACGATCAACGGGAACCTCCCCGAGGGGTGGCAGCCCGTCTCGGGCCTGACGCTCGTCGGGAAGGCCGACGTCTGTCCCTACAGCCGCGAGGGCGTCGCGGGCGTCGACGACGAGACGGTGTACGACCGCTGTGAGGGCCTCCGCGAGCGGACCAGGAACCTGGTGGGTGAGGGCGGCGAGACGTCGGCCGGGACCCTGGTCTCGGAGGCCAGAGAGACCCAGACCGGCCTCTTGGACTCCGGATCGACTCAGGGGCCCGACTACCTTTCCACTGCGGGCGAACCGACCCCGTACCTCCCGGAGACGGCCGAGTACGGCGACACCGAGTACTGCCCCTTCTACGCGACGTTCCTCGACGACGTGCCGGAGGACGGCGATCCGATCGAGGCGGTCCCCTTCGATCTGACCGAGCACGGCCACATCGCGCCCGAGGAACTCGTCCGGCTGAGCGCGGGGTACGGCACGTGTCCGCACTCGGTGATGGGCGCGGTCCTGCCGCACGTCGAAGTGGTCCTGGGGAACTACTACCACGCCTTCGACCCGACGACCGTTGGCTCGTTCACCGGCGCGATCGTCGACGAGGAGACGTTCGTCGTCTGCGACGAGGCCCATATGCTCGAACCGCGCGTGCGCGACCTCGTGAGCGACGGCGTCGGCGACGCGACGCTCCGCGACGCGGAGAACGAACTGACCCGCGTGCTCCAGCCCGTCGAGTTCGAGGCAGCCGGAAAGGACACCGCCGCCGGCGACGGCGAAGACGCCCCCGCGAACGCCGACGCCGACCTCGTCCGCGGGGAACTCGAAGACGCGGACGTGACGCTTCGCGAACTCCGCGAGACGCGGGAGTTCGTCTCCGAGCTCCGCTCGGAACTCGACCGCCGCGTGCGGGCGCACCTCGACCGGACGCGCCCGGACTGGCGCGCGGACCTCTCGCGGCTCGACGACGACGAGATCCCCCTCCGAGATCCGGCAGAACCCGCGGTCGACGAACTGACCGAGTGGGCCGCGGACGCCGGCCACGACGAGGCGACCTGGCTCCGCGCGGAGTCCGTCGGTGCCGTCGTCGCCCGGATCCTGAACGAGGCCGAAGACGACGACGTCCGACGGGCCGCGCTGGCCGTCGGGCGGACCCTCGCGAACTGGGCGCGAACCGACCACGTGGCGTACTTCAGAGAGATCGAACTGGAGCGGACGTGGGACGAGACCGCGCGGGAGAACACCTGGCGACGCGCCTACAACGCCCGACTCGCGCTACACAACTGCGTGCCGGGCGAGGCGATCGCCGAGCGGCTCGGCGAGTTCGGCGGCGGCGTCTTGATGTCGGCGACGCTGGAACCGATGGACGTCCTCCGCGAGGTGACGGGACTGGACGCGCTGGCGGAGTCGGGGCGACCCGTCGAGGAACGGACTTACGGGCTCTCGTTCCCGCCGGAGAACCGCGCGTCGTTCGCGGTCGACGTCCCGAAGTTCACCCACGAGAACCGCGGCGGACGGGGCGAGGCGAACCCCACGCGGCGCGCACACGTCGACGCCGTCTGCGAGATCGCGCGGTCGCCGGGGAACGTCCTCGTCGGGATGCCGAACTACGCGGAGGCGGCGTGGATGGCCGAGTCGCTGTCGGAACGCCTCGGCCGACCCGTCCTCCTCGACGAGTCTTCCGGCGACGACGCCACGGAGTCGCTGAAGTCTGAGTTCTTCGGCGGCGACGCCAAGGTCCTGGTGACGAGCCTCCGCGGCACGCTCACCGAGGGGGTCGACTACCGCGGCGACAGGCTCGCCGCCGCCGTCGTCTGCGGCGTTCCGATCATCGACACGTCGAGTCCGCGGACGCGCGCGTTGAAGACGGCGTACGACCGCCGGTTCGGTTCGGACGGCCAGGGCGGGCGAAGCGGCTTCGAGACGGCGCTCACCGTGCCGGCGGTCCGGAAGGCCAGACAGGCGATCGGCCGCGTCATCCGCGGCCCCGAGGAGGTCGGCGTCCGCGCCCTCGTCGACGCGCGGTACGCCAGGGCCTCGTGGGACAGCGTCCGCGAGTACCTCTCGGAGCCCGAACGCGCGGAGTTCGACCCGGTGAGCCCGGACATGCTCGGCTACGGCGTCGACCGATTCTGGTCCGGTGTCGAAGAACGCTGAGGTCGGCCGGAGGCGATCGGCGACGGCGAGTCGAAACAGTGGCAGCGACGGCGATCACTCCGGCGGCAACTCACCGGCAGCGGTCACTCCGACAGCAACCCGCCGGCAGCGGTCACAGCGGCGACGAGGCGAACGCCGACTCGCCTACCACGCGTCGTCCGCTTCGGCTTTACACTCCTCGGAACAGAAATGTCGTGTCTGCACGCTTCCGTCCTCGATCCAGGTGACGACGCGGTGGGTCGGCGATTGCACGATCTTCGATCCGCAGCTCGCACACGACGGCGCGTCGGCTTCGTCAACGTCCTCTCCGAGGTCGGAGGTCGGATCTACCATCTCTTGGAGTGGGTGGCACGTGGGATCACTTTACTCCGTCCATTCGCCTCTGCCAGCCGGACGTCGACACACGGCGGCGCGTGCGACCACTTGATTCCGTCCCTGACGGCGGAACTTGCCCGCCAACGGCAGCGGTTTAGTAGGTCGACGTCGAATACCGACTGTGGACTGAGATGTCCGATTCGCCCCGCGATCCCGAGAACCGCGTTCCGGCAGCCAGTGTCGAAGACAGCGGCGCGACCCGGCGTTCACGACGCTTCGAGCTTCGGAGCGTCGTCGTTCGCTACGAGGAACGACCGGACCGGTGCACGATCTATCCCCGGCGCGAGAGCTGCTGTGAACGGATCGAGGCCTGGCTCTCGGCCGACGCCGACGCGTTCGTGGCGCTCGACGACATGCGCTGATTCCGCGGGCCGTCGCCGACTGAGCCCGCTTCATATCGATTACTCTCGTCTCGTATCGCCGAGCGCCGGCAACTGGGGTGGCGTTCGGCGGTGAAACGTGAGAGTAATTATCAGACGTTGATGTCCTCGAACTCCTCGTTGACGATGAACCGGCCCTGGGGAGTCAGATCCACCGGCGGATTCTCGTCGGTGATGAGGTCGTCCTCGTGGAGCGACTCCAGCCGCGCGTCCAGTTCGGCCTCGCCGATGTCGAGCAGCGACGCCAGATCGATCTCCTCGGCCGTCGAGTACAGGCCGACGAGCACCTCCAGTTCGGACTCGTCGACTTCGACGTCGCGGACGTCGCTCTTGATCCAGTGGTAGATCAGTCTGAGATACCGCCCGAGGATGTTCATCTTCCGCCGCGACGTCATCGAGATCTCGGAGGTGACCGTCTGGCCGTTCTCGACGTGCTGGACCGAGAGGACAAGCCGCGTCTCCCCGTCGTCGGTCGATCGCTCCATCACCTCGAAGAAGATGACCGACGCGAGGTCGATCGAGAACGGGCCGTCCTCGGCCGTGGACACGTCGCTCCCGGGGAACGTCACCGACTCGTAGTCGAGGTGGAGCCCCGTCTTCTGCTTCGGCGAGTCCATCACGCGGCCTCCGACCTTCGCGGGGTGGGTGACGAGCGCGGTCGAGCCGTTGAGCGTCGCCCGGAAGAGAAGCAGCGAGAACTTCTCGATCGTCTCTCTGCCCCCGCCGATGACGGTCGACCGGCGGTAGTCGCCGTCGACGTAGCCGACCATCACGGTGTAGTCGAAGAACTCCTCGACCTCGGGGGGCACCTGCCCGACGGCGATGTCGTAGATCGACGGGATCGGGATCGTCGTCTTCGTCTTCGACGTCGCGAGCACGAGGCGACGTTCGCTCATCAGGACCCGCCCCTTCACCGGATCGAACGCGGCGTCGCCGCCGGCGACGAAGTTCGCGACGAAGTCGACGACGATCGACTCGCCGTTGCCGGCCTCCCGCGACGTCTCCGACGTCCCGTTCGAGTGCGCCTTCGATCCCGACGCCGAGTCGCCCTCGGCGCCCGACCGTTCCCGGTACGCTTCGAGCAGTTCCGAGCGCTGTTCGGCCACGTCGCCGTGCTCGGAGCCGTCGGACCGCCGGTCGCTACCCCGGTCTCTCTCACGGTTGTCTGAGCCCCCTCTCGTCATACGCTGATCAACCCTCCTGCCAGCGACGACGTCAGCACGGCGCTCCCACACCCGATCCACACGAGGACCACGAAGTGCAGGTAGGCGTTCACCTTGTGCCCGCCGTCGACCATCCGGATCATCAGCGCCGACAGCAGGGCGTTGAACAGGATGATGAGCGAGAGCAGGTACTCGATGATCGGGATGTCGTAGACGCCGGCGTAGATGAGCTGTCCGAACTCGAACTGCGCGAGGTTCATACTCGAAGAGAACGTCGCGAGGATCTCGACGACCTCCAGGCCGATGAAGAACGCGAACGAGGCCGACGCGGTGATGCCGTAGAGCACGCCGATGAGCGTCACCGTCGCCTGCTGGCGCTGTCGGCGGAGCTTGAGTACTTCGTTCATATTGTCCGAAATGAGTTCGCCGAGCTGTTTCGGCTCGCCGCCCATCTGCCGGCCGACCAGATACATCTCGGAGAACTTCTGGATGAGATACGAACTCGTCTCGGCGGTGAAGAAGAACCACGACCGGTCCGGCCCGACCCGCATGTTCAGCCGGACGTAGAGGCGGTCGATCTCCCGGGAGAGCACGCCGAAGTCCTTCTCGCGGAGCGTCTGCAACACGGCGCGCGTGGTCGACTGCTTCGCGCTCTCGGAGGCGCCGAGCGCGCGGATGAAGCCCGGATACTCCTCGTCGCGTTCCTTGACGTGGTTCTCGTGGTGTCGGGCCACGAGCCCGGGGATCGCAAGCGGCGTGAGCGGCGTCGCGATCAGGAGCGGGACCGGCGCATCGAGCATCACGCGCTGGACCGTCTGCCCGATCGCGGTCCACCCCGCGACACCGAGCCCGAGCACGCCGACGAACACGACGCTCAACCCGACCGACCCGTAGAGCGCGATGTCGATCTGCCGGTCGATCTTCGTCCGGTAGTCGTCCTGCTGGTACCACAGCGGGTCGTACGGCGACATCGTCTTGATGACGTAGTAGAACCCCAACTGGACGAAGACGAAGAGCACGATGACGGCCGCGATGGTCATCGTCGCATCGGTCCCCGTGAGGATCGGGAGCACGATCGCGTTGATGATCGCGAACGTCATCGAGAGGATCATCGAGAGATAGAGGTCCTTCATCACCTCCAGGTTTCCGAGCGCGCCCTCGTAGACGGTGACGTACTTTTCGATGATGGTCCGCTGTTCGCCGAGCAGGAAGTCGTCGAGGTGCTGGCCGGCGTTCAGCGAGTACGCCAGCCGGTCGAGGAAGTCGCCGAGTTCGCGGGAGGGAACCGCCCGCGCCCGCCGCTGGAGGGCGTCGTCGAGCGACTGGTTCCACGTGTCGACCAGTTCGGTGATGCGGCGCATCTCGACGGCGAGTTCGCCGTACTCCTCCTCACGACCGAGCTGTCTGAACACCGCGACGCGGTCGATGTTCGTTGTCGACAACACCGTCAGGTGGGTGATGACGAGGTGGAGTTGGTTCTCCAGCCCCCGGCGCTGCTCCTCGACGAGCAGTCGCGGGTAGAGCACCCCGCCGACCAACAACAAAAGCCCCAGGAGGAAGATCGGGATCCGAACCAGCACCGGGAGCGGGAGCGCGATCGCGCCGACGACGCCGAGGACGAACAGGAGGACGCTCGGCGCGAGGACCGTGAGGGCGTACTTCCGATTCTCCATCGGCATCTGCTCGTAGGCGTCCAGCACGGACGAGACGAACTCTCGGAACTGCTGCTTTTGTGCCTTCAGTCCCGCGTCGACGTTGGTCTCGCTCATCTGTTCCTCCGCGGATGGTTCATTGCGTCTGCGTTCCGTCGCTCCCGAATCCCTCGTTCGCGCTCATCAGTCGACCCTCGTGATGTCGAACGGGATTCCCTCCGTCCCGTCGCGCTGGAAGTCCTCGATGAACTCGTTGACCTCGTGGTAACCCACGATGTTCTCCTGGATCGCCCGTTCGATGATCTCCGTGCGGAACTTGATGTCCTCGTAGATCTTCCGCGTGTCGTCGTAGCCGAGCAGCGTCGCGATCTTCTCCTCCATGATGTAGGAGTTGTTCCGTCCCTGGAAGACGATCTCGTCCTCCACGGGGTCCCAGTAGAACGCCTCGCGGGTGACGACCCCGCCCATCTCCTTCGAGTATCCCTCGATCTCCTGCACCGAGGTGACCCGACGCAGGGTCTCGTTCCCGCGCTTGACGCGGTTCTGGAACAGCGCGATGTCGGCGTTCGACATGAACGTCTCGGGGACGTTGATCGGGTCCCCGGTGAACCGCTGGATCATCGAGACGATGTCGGAGGCGTGGAACGTCAGCATCACCGGGTGGCCGGTCTGGGCGGCCTGGAACGCCATCCGCCCCTCCTCGCCGCGGACCTCCCCCACGATGATGTAGTCCGGTCGAGACCGGAGCGCGGCCGCGACGAGGTCGAACATGTCGACCTCCGAGTCCGCACCGCGGCCCTCCCGCGTCAGGAGCTGCTGCCAGGTGTTGTGCGGCGGCAGCACCTCGGCGGTGTCTTCGGCCGTGTATATCTTCGAGTCGCGGGGGATGAACGACGTGATCGCGTTGAGCGTCGTCGTCTTCCCCGAGGCCGTCTCCCCGACGACGAAGATCGTCCGCTCGTTCTCCAAGGCGATCCAGAGGTACGCACACAGCTCCGGCGAGAGCGTCCCCCACTTCGCGATCTGGAAGATCGACAGCGGCACGTCGTCGCCCTGGCGGATCGTGAGCGAAGAGCCCTTCAGCGAGACGTCGTCGGAGTAGATGATGTTGATACGCGACCCGTCGGGGAGCGTCGAGTCCACGATCGGGTGCGCGTCGGAGACCGGATCGCCGATCCGTTCGCCCATGTTTCGGAGCCAGTTGTCGTACTGCTCCTCGGAGTCGAACTCGACGGTGGTTTCGAGCAGTCCGAACTCGCCGTGGTCGACGTCGACCTGGTTCGGCCCGATGACGTGGATGTCCTCGTTCGCGGGGTCGCGCATAATCGGTTCGAGGGGGCCCAGCCCGACGATGTCGCGGACGAGTCGATACTGGACCTTCTCGTAGGTCTGCTCGCTCACTTCGAGCGGCCCGAGTTCCAGTCGCTGGACGAGTTCGGCCAGCCGGCCGTTACGCTCGTTTTCGAGGACGACGATCTCCTCGAGCAGCTCCCTGATCCGATCCTCGTACTCGTTCTCCTCGGCCGGCGCGGGCTTTGTGACGGACCGTTCCAGGAGTTTGTCCTTCACCTGCCCGAAGATGTCGCGCTCGGGGCCGTCCAGTTCCGGCTCGATGGTGTAGTACTTCGTCGTCTCCCCGAAGTTCCCGTACACCTGACAGTAGACCGGTCCGCCGAGGTGATAGAGGATGTTCGGCCGGCGCGACTCGTAGCCGTCGGGGTCGTCGACGTACATCGGGAACTCGCCGGTGATCTGCCGGAAGCGCTTGAGGTGCTCGCGGAGGTGTCGCCACCGACCCGCGTGCTGCTTCAGATCGTTGCCGATCTTCGCGGAGCCGTGTTCGGTCGCCATTACGCCACGCTCCTGGACTCGATGACGATCCCGATCCCCGAGCGGACCGAGAACCCCACGCGGTCACCGACCTGTTCGCCCATCCCGGCGAACCGTTTGACGAAGATGTTCCGCCGGACGTCGTTGCCGACCTCCACCATCTCCAGTTGGAGATAGACGTCGGCGATCGAACGGAAGGGACCGATCGCCTCGTCGTCGACGGTCGAGGGGTCGACGGTCAGCACGATGGTCTTTCCCTTCGTGGTCAGATCCCTGAAGAAGGAGATGATCTCCAGGGCGGCCTGCCGCTCCTCGTTCTGGCGAACCAGCGCCTCGAACTTGGGGTCGTTGCGGAGGATCGCATCGAAGGTGTCGATGATGATCGCGTCGGCGTCCCACATCGTCTCGGCCTCCATCATCCGCCGGAGGAGGTCCTTCCGCTCGTCGTCCTCGCCGCTCCCGGTCAGCGTGCCGGAGGCGTCGATCTCGGCGGGGATGAAGAGGATCTCCTCGTCGAGCAACGGCTTCACGACGTCGTACGTGAGCGAGTGCATCTGATCGAGGAACCCGCGGACGCCCAGCTCCGTCGAGACGAGCGTCGTGACGACGTTCTCCTGCGTGAAGCCGTAGGTGAACCGCTGGGAGAGCACGCTCTTTCCGGCCCCGTAGTCGCCCTCGATGAGGACGATCGATCCCTTCGGGATGCCCCCGCCGAGTTCCTTCTGGAGGCGGTCGTGTTCTTTCAGCCCGATCGGGTAGTGGTTCGTGCTCATACGTTGAACCTGAATATCTCCTCGTCGCCGTCGACGGTCAGCGTGACACGGTGGTCGCCGTCGTTGAGAGACAGGTCGCCGATCTGAACCTCGACGACGCCGTGAGGCGTCCACTCGTCGCTGCCGTCTGCGATCGAGACGGAGACGTTCGTCCGGTACTGGGCGTCGACGATGACGTCGAAGGTCTCGCCGGTCGCCGGCAACGTCCGACGCCCGGTGTTCTTCACATAGAGGGTGACCGTTCCCTCCGTCTCGTTGTACACGCTACTCTCGGCGCTGCTTATGATCTCCACGTCGGTTCGGATGTTCTCTGCGACGTCCGCGCCGCGGTCGTCGAGCGCGCCGCTGATTCCGGTCACGGTGTCGATGAGGACGCCCGCGACGCCGGCGGCGATGACGATGCTCGCGATGAACAGGATCAGACTCGGCACGGAGACGTCGGCCACTCAGATCACCTCGACCGTCGAGTTGCTGTCTGCGACGCCGTTCTCGGCGACCACCTTCACGCGGTCGGGTTCGGCGGTGACGTCGCTGACGTTGATGACGAGCGTTCGGCCGCCACCCCAGACGTCGGTCTCTGTATCCCCCTCGACCGCCGTCGACGCCGACGGTTCGTATTCGTTGTCGACCAGAACGCTCGTTCCGTTCACCGCGAGCGTCGTCGTCCCCGCGTTCGTGACGTTGATTTCGACGGTGTCGCTGTCGTTGTGATAGCGGACCCGGTCGATCTGCACGTCCGTGTTCCGACGGTCGAGGAGGTCCTCGCTGTTCTCGTCGCGGGCCTCCGAGAGCTGTTCTGCGCTGCCGGCCGCCGCCGTGTACAGCGTCCCCGACGCGATCAGGACCCCGAGGAAGATGACCGCCGTCGACCCGCTAACGCCGAATCCCACGAGCACCACCTCCGAGCGCCGATAGCTCTTCGAGGAGCCGCGCTTCGTCGACGTGACCGGACTGCGTCCGGCCGCCCGCCGAGCCCCGTTCGGCGACGTCGCCCGCGAGACGGCTGATGTACGTCAGGCTCTCTTTGTGGTGTTCGACGCGGAGGTCCTGCGGCTGCTCTGTCTCGCCCGCGGTGGCGGCGTTACGGACGTGCTCGCTCATCGTCCGTTCGACCTCCCGGGTGATCCAGCCCTGCGACCGGTACTGTCGGAGCGCCCGCGCGGCACCGATCGCCCCGCCGGTCTCGACGAGGAATCGTGTCCACTCCAGGACGACCGATTCGGCGGTGTACCGCGCCGGGAGCGCCGACAGGTAGGCGTCCTCCGCGCCGGTCGACGTCCCGGGGGCTCCGACGGCCCTGTCCGCTCCTCGGGACCCCTCTGACGCCGCAGTCCTGTCGGCCGTCCCGTCCGTCTCGCCGGCCTCGTCGGCGTCGAACAGCGCCTCGTCGGTGTCGGCTTCCCCGGCCGCCTCGTCGAACGCGTCGACCGATTCGCCGGTCGGTTCTTCGCCGGGTCGTTCCTCGGCGTCGTCGAGGTCCGCTCCGCCGGCGACGTCTGCTTCTCCGTCGACGTCTTCTTCCTCATCGAGGTCGGCCTCTTCGTCGACGTCTCCTTCGGCGCCCTCTCCTTCGACGTCGTCCCAGCCCTCGTTCTCCTCGTACTCGGCCTTCAGATCGTCGAAGCTGGCACCGCCGCTCGCGGCCTCTTCCTCTCCGTCCCCACCGTCGTCGAGTTCCATCGCGGGATCTTCGTGTTCCTCCTCGGCGAGTTCGTCTTCCGCCGCGAGTTCGGCCTCGTTCTGCTCGTCGTCGAGGTCGCCGAAGTCCTCGTCGAAGAACGACTCGGCGTCCGCGCTCGCGACTTCCGAATCGAGGTCGTCCTCGGTCTCCTCTTCCATCTCGAAGAGGCCGAAGGCGCCGTCTCCCTCCAGACCGCCCATCTCGCGGGCGTCGTCGACGAAGGGGTTGATCCCGCGAGTGACCATCTCGTAGATGTCGAGGAGCTTCCGGATCGTCTCGTCGAGTTCCTCGACGGTCTCGCCGATCTGCTTGTTCTCCTCGCGGACCGTGTTCATCTCCGAGGAGATCGAACTGACCTGGTTTTCGAGTTCGGAGATCCGATCCTCCATATCGGCGATCGTGTCGGGGTCGACGTCGCCACCGCCGAAGTCTCCGCCATCGTCAAAACCGCCCATATCGTCGCCGAAGTCGTCCATCCCTCCCATCTCCCCGTCGAGGTCGTCCATCTCACCGTCGAGATCTCCCATCTCGCCGTCGAGGTCCTCGTCGAATCCGAGCCCGTCGGTCGCGACGGGATCGGACTCGTCGCCCCCGTCGCCGTCCATCCAGTCCATCACGCCCATCCGTGTCCCCTCCTGTCACCCCTGCACCGGCCACTCGTCGTCGGACGCGGTCGCCACGGCGCGTCACGACGCTCTGTGGGCCGCGCCGACCGCGTGGTCCGACCGGTCCGGTCGTCCGGTCTCGGTGGAACAGGTATCATTGGCCTAACTGTCCAGTCTTCGGTACAAGAAGGTTCGCTCCAAATTATCGCTCGTGATAGAGAACCGCGACGGCAGAAACCGCATCGCTCAGTCGAGGTACGCCAGCCAGTACAGCATCCGGAATTCCGGTCCTCGACTGCAAGTGGTGCTACTATCGCATTCGATCATCTATCACTTTCTCCGGTGATCGCATCATCACTTCCTCTGGCGATCGCATCCGACGAGGGCTGCAAACGCGACGACCGGGGCTGTTCTCCCCGGGTGCGAAGTATTATCCGCGTGCGGGACCGACCTCGTAGCCAACACTCGACAGGAAGTGATCACAGGTATGCCAGAATTCGTCAAGACCGGAATCGAGGGCCTCGATTCGATCCTCAACGGGGGAATCGTCAAGAACGCTGCCGTGCTCGTCAGCGGCAACCCCGGCACCGGAAAGAGCATCCTCGGGCTCCAGTACCTCTACAACGGCGTCGAGATGTTCGACGAGGGCGGGATCTACCTCACCTTCGAGGAGACGAAAGACGACATCAGCGAGGCCGCCGAATCGATCGGCTTCGACCGCTGGGACGAGTTCGTCGAATCGGGTCAGATCAAGGTGTACGACAAGCGGACGCTGCTCCGTAGCGGCGACTTCTCCTCGACGCTCGATACGATTCTCGACGACCTCCAGGACACCCAGTACGACCGACTCGTCCTCGACTCGCTGACGATGTTTCAGCTCTTCTTCGAGAACGAGCAGGAACAGCGGCAGTACCTCCTCAAGTTCATCGACATCCTGAAAGACAGCGGGCTCACCTCGATCCTGACGATGGAGCAGTCGGCGGTCTTCCCCGACACCGAGATCGGCCTGGAGAACTTCCTCACCGACGGGAACATCTACCTCATCCAGTCACCCGCTGGCTCGACGTCGAACCGATACATCTGGGTCGCGAAGATGCGCAAACAGCCGATCAAGAACTCGATGTTTCCCCTCGAAATCGACGAGGGCGGCATCGAGGTCTACGAGCAGGCGGCCGGCTTCTCGATGATGGGGGACACGCCCCCGATGTTCGGCGAAGAGGATCCCGGCGGCTTGGAGTAGTCTCCTTCGGACCCAGTTACGAACAGATGGCGCTCTATCATCCTCTGCTTCGATCGTACGTCTCTCAGCGGAAGCGCTGCTGCTAGCCCTTGGCGGCGAGAAAATTGAAAATTCGTTCGAGGCGGTAACCGGAGCTTAGAGCTCGACCGGTTCGCCGTCGTCCTTGCCAGCGAGCTGCTGGGGCATCGTCAGGATAACCTGCGTCGTCCCGCCAGTGCGGCTCGTGATGTCGAGACGAACCTGTTCGCCCGTATCGAGCCCGCTACTACCTTCGATGGCAGTGGCGTTGATGTGGACGTTGTAGCGGTCCTCCTGGCTGTTGAGAACGCCGAACGAGCCATCATCGTCGGTAATCTTCGTCAGGGCAAAGTTAGTGTCATCTGCGTTTCCTTTAGCCGCTCCCGCCGTTGTGTTCGTCAGCGTCTGAACCGTTTCGTCGCTGATATACTTGATCGAAGTCTCGTTCATATCGACCGCCCCGGACCCGGCGGCGAGTCTGACAGTCATCGTGATGTTCTCGATCGACGAGTCTTGGACCTGACCGTGAGTATTCACGACGTCGACCCGGTTCGTGACCTTGTTGACGCTCTCTTGACCCGCGTCCTCCGCAGTCGCTTGGAGGAAGCCGGCGGTGTTCACGAGGACGCCCGCCGCGATCGCGGCGACGAGGACCATCGCGATGAACACGATGAGCGTGCCGATACCGACTTGACCGCGTTCGTCTTTGTTAAAGATTTCAAACATTAGCAATCACCTTAGAGGGGGACCGGGTCACCGTCGTCCTTGCCAGCGAGCTGTTGGGGCATCGTCAGGATGACCTGCGTCGTCCCGCCGCTGCGCGTGGTAACATCGAGTTTCACCGTATCGCCGGTCGAGGTCCCGTTGACTCCCGGTCCCTCCACGGTCGACGTGTCGATCCGGATTTCGTAGCGATCCGACTGCTCGTTGAGTACCGGGAACGAACTGTCGTCGTCGTCGAGCGACGTCACGGCGAACTCGTCGTTACTCAGGTTCTCGAAATCCGTTAGGCCGTCCTGTCCACTCACGGTGTGATTGTTCGTCAGCGTCCGAGCGGTCGATCCACTCAGGTACTTGATCGTCGTCGAATTTATGTCGACACTTCCCGATCCGGCCGCCATCCGAACCGTCAGATTCAGCGTGTCGATCGTATTACTCCCGTCGGACGACGTGTTCACAATCCCGTGTGTACTGACCACGTCGAGCCTATTCGTCACCTTATCGACGCTCTCTTGACCCGCGTCCTCCGCGGTCGCTTGGAGGAAGCCGGCGGTGTTCACGAGGACGCCCGCCGCGATCGCGGCGACGAGGACCATCGCGATGAACACGATGAGCGTTCCAATGCCGACCTGACCACGGTCGGCGTCGTTTTCTTCGAACATATTGTGTTGTCTCCAGTCTGGTCCGCTCGCCTCCCCGTCGGAGGTGGGGACCGTCAAATCGACCAATCAACGGACCGTACATAATGGTACGGGGTAGAATATCAGATATGATAACGACGTAACAGGCTCTGAAAGTCCACGATATCCGACTTTAGGAAGACGTAGAGACCGATCTACTGTTCGAGTTGGCGACTACCCCAGTGGTGACGACGATCGGAGACGGGAGGTCGGCAAAATCAGTTCGACCTCGCCGCGGGACTGTCCACGACGTCCCATAGAACGCTAACGCAGACGAGTCTGACCGGGCCGCCGCCGATGGGAGGCTACCTCACTCCTGTGAGATCTTCCGCCAGACGTCGTCGAGTTTGTTCTTCACTTCGGGGCGCTCTGTCACCTGGACGTTGAGATCGTTGCCGTCGAAACTGATGACGATCTCGTCGATGTCGCGGCGGTAGACGTTCGTCCGGCGGTGTTCGTCCGAGAGGACGCGGTCGTGTAGCTCGAGCAGTCCGGCCCCCGTGAGTTCCTCGATCCGGCGGTAGCACGTCGCGATCGGGATGTCGAGCATGTCGCTGAACTCCTGTGCAGAGTGGGCCTCGTCGGCAGCGCGCAAGATGTCGGGATTGTATTCGTTCCCGAGCGCGGCGAGCGTCCTGTCAGACTCCATAGACAGCGCCACGTTCTAACCGGAATCACGTGAATGTGACGGTCGTTCGATTTCGCTATTGATACTGATAGCACGACCCGCCCACCCGGTCGGGTGCGCCTGCGATGGCCTTATTATTCCGCCGCGGGCATTCGAGGGTATGGCTCCCGCGGATCCTCCCGACGACGCGCCGCCGAGCGCGCGGACAGAGGAGGGTGTCGTCCGGCCCGACGAACTCGATTACACCAGTTCCGAGCGCGTGGCGGAGCTCTCGGACGGTCGGTACGTCGTCGCGACTGACAACGACGACGCGCCGTCGACGGAGGGGGCCGACGAGGCGGGCGCCTCCGACGAGGACGGAACGCCCGACGACCGGGGGACGCTCGCTCGCCAGCAGATGGCTCGATACGTCTCCGAGAGCGGGTCGGACTACGGGTTCGCCCTCACGGCCGCATTCGACGGTGACGTCGCCCAGCACGAGCGGTTCACCGACGACCTCGCAGCGGGGTTCGGGGAGCTGGTCACCTGGTACGTCGAACAGATCGATACGGAAGCCTCGCCGGCCGAGGCGATCGGCATCCTCCTGTTGGCATCGGAGACGACCGTCACCTACCCTGCGAATACTCTTGCTGCAGTCCTCCGCGAGCACGGGCTTTCGATGGACGACTCCATCGCGGACCTGATCGAGGCGCTCAGGGACGAACGCCTTCAGATACCGGCCGACGAGTAGCGGCCGCGGGTTCCCCCGCGGTTCGAGCGCTCGACGGATCGTATCTCGTATCAGTGCTGATAATGAGGACGATGCGTTTATACAGCGTTTCTCGGAAGGGAAGATATGGCACGCTCCGTACTGGTGGTGGACGATTCGGCGTTTATGCGGAACCTCCTGAAGCAGTTACTCGAGGACGATCACGACGTCGTCGGCGAGGCCGAGAACGGCGTCGAGGCGGTCGAACTCTACCGCGAACTCGACCCGGACGTGGTCACGATGGACGTCGTGATGCCGATCCGGAACGGCATCGAGGCGACCTCGGAGATCAAGTCGATCGATCCCGACTCCTCGGTGATTATGTGCACCTCCGTCGGTCAGGAAGAGAAGATGCGACAGGCGGTCGAAGCGGGGGCCGACGGCTACATCACGAAACCGTTCCAGAAGCCGAACGTCCTCGAGGCCATCGACGACGTGGTGGGCGTCGAAGCATGAACCTCGACGTCCAGTCGCTTCGGACCTTCAGCCGCCTCGCCCACTCCGGAGCCGAGGAGGCGGCGGGGTCGCTCACGACGCTCACCGGGTTCGACGCGCGGGTCGCCGTCACGAAAGTCGAGATGGCGACCCGCGACGACGTCGAACGGGAGTTCCGCGAGCGTGATCTCGTCTCGGTTCACATCGGTTTCTCGGGTGCGATCGAGGGCCACACCGTCCTCGCCTTCGACCGCGATCGCGCCGTCTCGCTCGTCGACGCGCTCGTCCCCGGCGCGTCCGACGACCCGAACAGCGACCTGGCGACGAGCGGGCTGAAAGAGCTCGGAAACATCATGCTCGGCGGGTTCATCGACGGCTGGGCCGACTTCCTCGGGGATTCGATCGACATCACCACCCCGACGTACGTCGAACTGGACGCCGGACGCTCGCTGCAGGACGTCGTCGGAGCTGCGGACACCCCGGACGG
This sequence comes from Halobellus limi, assembly GCF_004799685.1. Classification (NCBI taxonomy): domain Archaea; kingdom Methanobacteriati; phylum Methanobacteriota; class Halobacteria; order Halobacteriales; family Haloferacaceae; genus Halobellus; species Halobellus limi. Next base: position 2,277,850 of record NZ_CP031311.1, on the reverse strand, counting down.
TTCCACCGACATCGGGGGCGGAGCGACCGACGCCGCGGTTCTCGACGGGTCCACGGCCGCGATCGACTCCGATCACGTCCTCGCGTTCCGAAACCACCTCGAAACGGTGGACGAGGAGGCGGGGTTCTACATCTATATGCTCCCGACGCAGGCGTCCGTCGAGACGATCGTCGACGTAGCCGGCGACGCGGACGATGCGATCCCCGTCGAGACGTTCACCTCGTTCTCGCAGATGATCTCCGAGGGCGCGGGACAGGCGTCTGAAGACCTCACGGCGATGACCGGGATCGAGACGAACGTCGACGTGAGCCGGTTGAGCTTCGTTCCGGTCGAAGGCGTGCCGATGGAACTGACCGACGACGCCAGACGCGGCGTCGTCTTGGAGTTCAGCGGAACGCCGTCCGGATACATCGCCATCCTCTTCGACCCCGAGTCCGCCGAGAGCGTCGCCGACGCCCTGATGCCGGGGATGGAGTCGGACCCGGCGATGCGAAAGAGCGCCTTACAGGAGATCGGTAACATCGTCACCTCCGGGTTCCTCGACGGCTGGGCGAACGCCCTGGAGACGACGATCGAGATCTCGCCGCCGCGGTACGTCGACGACATCGCTTCGGCGATCGTGGACCCGCTGGTGACGGAGCTCGCCCGGACGCAGGATTACGCGTTCCTCATCGACTCGGCGATCGCGACGCCGGACGAGACGTTCACCTGCGACATCTACGCGCTGCCCGACGAGCGGGAACTCCGCGCAGCGTTCGACCAGCTCGCGCCCGAGGCGAACTGACGCCGTGAGTCTGCCCCGTTCGAGATGAGCGTCGTGAACGTCCGGTACGCGCCCCGCGACCCGCCGGGGGTCCCTCCGAACTCGATCGATCCTCCCGAAACGAACCTATGAAGGTCTACACCACCGACCGATCGAACGACAGATCCGAACCCGAACGGATCAAAGTCGGCGTCGCCGACTACGCGGTCGCCCACGCGGGGTCGACCCTCGTGACCAGCGGTCTCGGTTCCTGCGTCGGGATCGCGCTCGCGGACGTCGAGGCCGGCGTGGCTGGCCTCGCACACGCGATGTTGCCCTCCGCGAGCGCGGAACTCAAGCGGGAAGAGGCCGCAGACGACGTCCACCCGGACGTCTGGAAGTACGTCGATACCGCGGTCCCCGAACTCGTCCGCGAACTGGCCGACGCCGGTGCCGAGCGGGCCCGAATCGAGGGACGCCTCGCCGGCGGGAGCGCGATGTTCGAGTTCGAATCCAGCGCCGGTGCGGTCGGAGAGCGCAACGTCGCCGCGGCCCGTGAGGCGCTGGACGCCAGTGGGATCCCGCTGATCGACAGCGACATCGGCGGCGACTACGGCCGCTCGCTGTCGTTCGACGTGGAGGCGGGCGAACTCTCGATCCGTCGCGCCCACGGCGAGACGCACGTCATCTAGTCCCCTCGGAAGTGGCTCACCGGTGGGCTCTCCTCCCCGAGTCCCTCGCCCAGCGTCGGAGGAGTGACCCAACCCTCGGCCAGATATCTATTCTGATAATGCCGGGGGCACGTTTATGCACGGGCCTGTGAATCGTCCAGTACGACGAGCGAGCGGCGTCCCGGTCGCCGTGACACAGGAGACAGGCAATGACAATCGATCCCGACGACTACGACCTCCGAGAGCTCAGACGCATCGCAGACGAACGCCGGGGGGCGCGTCGCGCCGAGAGCGACGACCGGTCCGCCGACGCGGACGCGGACGACGCCCCGAGACGACGGACGGACCGCCGCCGTCGCGATCGCCGGAACGGTCGGCGGGCCGAGTCGCCGTCGAGCGACGACTCCGCCCGGGGGGACGACGGACGGCGAGCCGATCGAGACCGTGACGACGACGGTCGACGGCGGAACGGGCGGACGGGGAACAGCGCGAGAGACGGCGGTCGAGGCCGGAGCGACCGGGGCGACAGCCGCCGAAGCGAGGAACCGTCGGCCGCTCGGGAGACGGCGAACGGGCGGGAGGAGACCGACGACGACGTCTCCGTACGGCCCCGCGAAGTGACCCCGCCCCGACGCGGCGACTCGGATCACGCCCGCGGTCACGACGAGGTCGTCCTGGCGGATCAGATCGCGCGCGACCTGGGCTTCGACGGAGCGGCTCGGGGGCGGCGGCGCGACCGTCCCCGCGGGGAACGGCCCCGAGATCGAGACGCCCGATCTGACCCCCCTCGGCGACGGGATTCCGGGTTCGGTTCGCCCGACGACGTCGGCCGGTTCCAGTTCGATACGGAGATTCGAGAGCGCCCGCGCGGGCGCGCCGGCGAAGCACTCCGGCAGAACCAGCTCGAACAGCTCCTCGTGCACGAGACCGCCGCGGGCGACGGCGGGCTGACGAAACCGTACCTGGGATCGCTTCCCGACGCCTACGTCGCCGAACGCCTCGTGTTCGACTGGCTCGAGTTCCTCGTCCTGAAGGGCGGGTACAAGCGGACGATGGACGCGCTGCGGTACTACCACACCGTCGAGTGGCTCACCGAGGGCGTCGAGGCCGAACTGCAGGACTACCTCGTGGGCTTCTCCGGCGAGGTCTCTGAGACGACCGAGTACGACGTCGACGACCACCACCTGAGCCTCGTCTACATCGCGCGGCTGGCCTCGATGACGTAGTCGTCCGACACTCGACGGCCGTCGAGGACGGTCGAAAGTCGGCTTGCGGCGAGCGGTCGGACGGCCGGTACGCGTCTCCACCCTTTCGGTCGTTCCCGCCTCGCGGTAGCCATCCAAAACGCCTAATTGTCAGTCTGTGAATCGGGAGGTATGTACGATCGTATTCTGGTGCCGACGGACGGCAGCGACTGTGCGGACCGCGCGGTCGAGCACGCAATCGACATCGCGAGCCAGTACGACGCCGAGTTGCACGTGCTCTCGGTCGTCGACACCCGCGACGTGAGTCACAGCGCCCCCGCGATCAGCCCCGACCAGGTCCAGCAGACGCTCCGAGACCGCGCCGAATCGGTGGTCGAGGAGGTCGCCGAGCGCGCCGAAGCGGCGGGCGTCGACGCCGTCACCGCCGTCGAACCGGGGGTTCCCGACGACGCCGTCGTCGAGTACGCCGCCGACGAGGACTGCGATCTGATCGTGATGGGGACTCACGGGCGGACCGGCCTGGAACGGTACCTGCTGGGCAGCGTGACCGAGCGGACCGTGCGGCGGTCGTCGGTCCCGGTCCTGACGGTCCGCGGCACCGACGAGGACGACGCGTGAGCGACTGCGGCGGGCGATAGCTCCTATCGCGATTCGGACAGACCGACCGTATATACGCTCGGAGACCGTTCGCCGTGATATGGAACTCCGGCGTCTCCTTCGCGGTCGGGTCGAGTGGTCGCGGCTGGAGGCCGTCGCTCGCGAGATCCGCGACCGGTACGACCGCGACGAGGTCAGGGTCCGGTTTCTCGACGCCGACAACTGGCTCTCGACGCCGATGGTGGTCGACGACCGGTGGTTCGTGAAGGTCATCTCCCGGCAGAACTCCATCGTCCACGGCCTGTTCACCACGGGGCGAAACCTCGGTGCGTTCTCCTCGGGGACCGAGGGGTTCTTCGAGCACTTCGAGACGCCCGTCGAGATGGCACAGCACGAACTCGAAGCGACGCGACGGATGCGGGAGGTGGGACTCAACGCGCCGGAACCGATCGAGGCGTTCGAGGTCGACGGCCTCGGGGTGCTCGTCTTAGAGTACCTCCCCGACTTCCGGACGCTCGACGAACTCGACGAGGCGGCCGAGGCCGACCTCGCGCCGAAGCTCTTCGCCTCGCTGCGGCGGATGCACGACCACGACCTCCTCCACGGCGACCTCCGCGCGGAGAACGTGCTCATCCTCGAGGAGGAGATCTACTTCATCGACGCGACGAACGTCCGCGAGGGCGGCGCGTCGGACGCGAAGTCCTACGACGTCGCGTGCGCGCTCGGGGCGCTCGAACCGCTGATCGGCGGCAAGCGGACGGTCGAGGCCGCCTCGACCGCGTTCGAGCCCGACGAACTGCTCGCGGCCACGCGCTTTCTCGACTTCGTCAACATCCGTCCGGATCACGACTTCGACGCGGCGGTGCTGAAAGGCGAGGTCGAAAAGCGCGCGTCGTCGCCGTAGCGGTCGCCATAGTCGCCGTGGCGGTCGTCACAGTCGCCGTAGCGGTCCCCCGGTCGCCGTGGCGGCGCTATCATCGCTGTAGCGGCCGCTCTCTATCGAGCGCGCTGGGACCGGTCGGAGTGTGCGTACGGCGGACGCGCCACGGATACGGCGGAGTGCCGGTGCGTTCGACTCGCTTCGGCGGTCGGAAGGCGGAGGCGGGAGTGGTGCGCTCAGTCGCTCCCTCTCCGGGACGAGAGAGCGCTGGACGCGGTGGGCCGCAGCGGACCCCGAAACACTGCGGCAGTGTGCGGCGGGTGTGTGCCGACTTCGACGAGAAAAGCGTCGGTCGTCGGCAGGCTCAGGTAGCGGCGGGAAATCAATAAAGCCTCCGGGACGGCGCGGTCGGCTCCGACTCTCAGGCGTCGGACTCGACGGCCCCTCGGAGCGCGCGTTCGAGGTTCTCCAGTTCCGTATCGAGGTTCCGCTCGAAGAACCGCTCGACGCCGGGGACCCGCCCGTCGACGACGAACTCGTTGACGAGGCGCGCGCCGCCGTCGGTCGCTTCCACCGTGTGTTCGCCGGTGACGCGCAACACCGAGGACTTGCCGACGAACTTGACGTGCCGCGGCGGGTCGCGGGCGATGTCGCTCGTCTCTACGCGCGCCGTCGAGTTCACGAACGGGATCGGCAGTCGGACGTGCCACGTCGCGTCGCCACTCTCCTCGTCGACCTCGTACCGCTCGACGACGCTGATCGAGTCCGCACGCTTCGAGGGGTCGGAGATGAAGTCCCACACGGCCTCTGGCGGGGCGTCGAACTCGAATACCCGCCGCACGCGTACCGTCATACGCGATCCTGGGAGGGAGAGACAAAAAAGGTCCTGAATCGCGATCCGGCGGAGGCGCGGGCAGCCGTGTTCGACGCGTCAGTGGATCGGCCGCGGGCCCGCGATCGCCCCCGAGTGACGTGCCGATGGCTCAGCTGCGGGTGACCCGCCACGTCGTCGACCGCGCGCGCCCCCACTTCTCGATCTCGACGTCCTCGGACTTCTCGGCGAGCCGCGGGAGCCGGACCCCCACCTGCTTGGCCGAGAGACCGATGGCGTCGGCGATGTTCTTCGCCCGGAAGTACCGCTCGCCGGCGGAGACGCTCTCACGGAGGTACGCGACGATGCGCTGTTCCTCCTCGGTGAACTCGCTCATTTCACTCCGTGTACGGACGGTTCGGTCTTAAGCTTCTCGTCCGTCCGCGCTCAGCCGAAGAGGTGCGTCGCCGACACCGCGAGCGAGGCGGCGATGATCGCGGCGGCGAACCCGATCGCGGCGACGAACTGATCGCCGCTCACCCCCGCGGCGAACATCGCGGCCACGCCGAGCACGGCGACGATCGAAAAGAGGACGGTCAGACCGAATCCCTTGTCCGAACTGGCGGCTGCGGTTTCCATACCCCGAGGTCGCCCGGTTCCGACTTAGTTCATACGACTCGCGCCGCGTCTCGTCGGTGACGGCCGTCCGGCGCTCAGTATGCCGCGCTGACACGATTCGCTCGGTGTCGTGAGGTCTATGTACCTGCCGCGGTCTTCGTCGGACGATATGTGGTCGATCCTCCTGCTCGGCGGGCGGCTCCGAACGGCACTCGTCGCGCTGGTCGCTCTGGGAGTGCTCGGCGGCGGCGCGTTCGCGGCGGGCGTGATCGGGGTTCCCTCGGTCGCGGGCGTCGAGAACACGTTCGGGCCGGTCGACGAGAACACGACTGTCGTCGAGACGGACCTCACCGTCTCGAACCCGAACCCCGTCGGTGCCTCCCTCGGCGGCCTCACCGTCGACTACGAGGTCCTGATGAACGACGTGCGACTCGCGAACGGGACCAAGGAGGGCGTCTCCGTCGGCACGGGCAACTCCACGCTGAACTTCACGACGGCGGCCGACAACGACCGGATCCCGCCGTGGTGGGTCTCCCACGTCCGCAACGACGAGCGGACGACCGTCACCGTCGACACCTCGGTGACGTCGGAGACGGTCGGGCGGACCGTCGACCCGCCGAACGTCACCCGGCAGGTCGAGACGGACCTGCTCTCGCAGTTCAACTCCACGGAAACGCGTCCGATCGACGCCGATCAGCCGCTCGTCTCCGATCCCGTCCTCTACGTCAACGAGACGAGCGCGCAGTGGGGCGAGGTGACGGACTCTCGGACGGCGATGGATCTCACCTTCGTCGTGTACAACCCCAAACCGTATCCGATCGGCGTCAGCGAACTCGGGTACGACATTTCGATGAACGACGTCGCGGTCGGCGACGGGTCGACCGAGTCGGAGTACGTGATTCCGCCGAAGTCGACGGAGACCATCGAGGCGACCGTCTACATCCGCAACGACAGGATCGACGAGTGGTGGGTGACCCACCTCGAACGGAACCAGGTGACCGACCTCCGGATCGACTTCGACGCCCGGCTGGACCTCGCCGACACGACCGTGACCGTCCCGCTCGACTCGCTCACGTACACGGAGACGATCGAGACGGATATCTTCGGGACGAAGCCGACTGATCCGGACGCGACCGGAGAGAGCGACGCGGACGACAGCTCGGAGTCGTCGACCGAGACGCCGTCGGAGGGCACCGAGACCCCGACCGAGACGACGTCGACCGACGATGACGGACTTCTCGGAGACGGGACCGAAACGACGAGCGCGCCGACGCCGACGGAGACGCCGACGGCGACGGAGACAGCAACACCGACGGAGACGGCGACCGACGACGGCGGTCTGCTCGGATGACGGCGGCGACCTGTTCGATCGATGTCGGCCGTTCGCTCACCCGATCGTGACGTGTTCGGACTCCTCGTTCAGCGCGAGGTTGGCCGCGATCTCGGCGTTCCGCATCGCGTACTGGGCGGTCTGCTGGAGGCTGACGAGAACCTCGCGGACCTGGAGCAGCTCTTCGTTCTCCATCTCGGGGAGGTCGTCGAGGATCTCCTGCTCGCGGTCCCGTAGCTGTCGGAACAGCGTGCGGCACTCGACCGTCTTGTCGTAGTCGCGCTCGACGACGGACTGCACGGCCGTCTTAGTGAGTTCGTCGACCTGATCGGTGAACTCCCGGATCCGGCGCATCGTCCCGGAGTCGACGTCGAGGGTGTGGCCCTCGGCGTTCATCGCGATGTTGGCGATGTCCTCGGCGTTGTCGGCGGTCAGTTCGAGGTTCTTCGCGACCGAGCGGTAGCCGATCAGCGGGAACCCCGACTCCAGGCCGACCGCGCGGGCGAGGTTCGGATTCTGGTAGGCGGTGAAGATCAGGCGGAGCAGGAGCACGAAGATCTTGTTCGCCTGCCGTTCGCGGTTCAGCGCGCGCTGGGCGAGGTCCGTGTTCCCGTGTGCGAGCGCCTTGATCGCCTCCCCGCGCATCGTGCTGCCGGTGTTCTCCAGCCGTTCGAGGAGGTTGTTCAGCGTGAAGTCCTCGGGGTCGACCGAACACCGGATGGCGATCCGGTCGGGCGTCTCCTCGATGACGCCCAGGCCCATCAGTTGCGTTTCGGCCTTGTAGACGGCGTTGATGTGCTCGGAGTCGAGCGCGCCGTCGCTCTTTTCGATGTGAATCACCCGCCGCCCGAGGACGTACTGGGCGACGATCGCCCGTTCGAGCGAGTCGGCGTCGAGGTTGTCCGCGCGGATCGTCGCCGAGGAGTCCTCCTGACTCGCCGATTCCGGGAGCACCGTCAGCGTGCCCTTCCCGCCCATCCGGAGCGACACCTCGTCGCCTTTGTTGACGTTGTGTTCCTTCGCCCACTCCGCCGGGAGCGTCATCGCCAGCGTCGAGGGACCCAACCGCTGTACCTTACGCGTTTCCATATCACACCCTTGCTTTCAGTGACCTTAATCCTCACTATATGTGAATTATATAACTTCTATCTATCTGTACTTATAGGACTAAACACGTCGATATTAAAATAATTGAGGCGATAGGTTCCACAGTCACACACTATCTGCGTCGATCGTCGGAACCGATCACGCGATCCGCATCATCCGCCGCTCGAAGCGACCGATCCGGACCTTCGTCCACCCGCGGAGTTCGGCGTCAAGCTCCGGGTCGTCGGTGTCGACGCGGAGTTCGCCGATCGTGTCGAGCTTCGAGCGCGAGGCGACGATCTCGACGTCGCTGCGGCGGATCACGGCGGGGGAGAGCTGCGGGTTGCCGCGGCCGAACACGAATCCCTGGCCGCCGATCGGCGAGACGACGACGACGTTCTCGCCGTCGGGACCGAGCGCGTCTAAGATCTCGGACTCGCTCGCGTCGAGGGCGAGCACCTCGCCGTCGCGCCAGACGTCGACTCCGATCGGCGACCCCTCGAAGCCGAGTTCCTCCTTGATCGCGCCGACGGTGCTCCCCGGGCCGAGCACGAACGTCTTCTCGCTCCCGCGGATGTCGTCGGCGACGCCCGCCGCGAGCGCCTCGACGTTGCCGCCGCCGAGTTGCTTCGAGGACTGTAACTCCTCGGCGACGGGGACGTGGGCGATCGCTCGCAGTTCGGGGTGGACCTCGCCCTCGCGGTACTCGTCCTCGTCGATGTCGAGCACCTCGCGCCGCTCGGTCCGCTCGAACGTCGCGACCACGTGGGCCGCGTCCTCCGGCGAGACGGCGAACACCGACGAGTACACCTTCACGCCCGCCGGCACGCCCAGGATCGGGATTTCAGTCCCCTCGACGACTTCGGCGACGTCCGCGGCGGTGCCGTCGCCGCCGACGAAGACGACGATGTCGACTCCGTCGTCGAGGAACGCCTCGACGGCTCGGGCGGTGTCCTCGGCGCTCGTTTCGGGCGGGGCTTCGTCCGCCGTCTCGGGCGGGGCTTCGTCCGCCGTCCCGCGGCCGTCCACCCCGGGCTCGCCGTCGTCCCCGTCGGTCGGGTCCGAACCGGGGCCGCCGAGCACCTCGGCGTCGAACCCCACCGCGCGGGCGACGTCCGCGCCCATCGACCCGCCCCACGTCACCAGGTCGACGTCTCCCTCGCTCTGCTCGCGGAGGGCTTCGAGCGCCCGCCGCGCGCGGTCCGGCGCCCGGGGTTCCGCCCCGCGGCGGCGGGCCTCTTGCACCTTACCGTCCGTTCCCTTCAGTCCGACGCGGCCGCCCATCCCCGCGATGGGGTTGACCACGAACCCGAGTCGCATACGCGGACCCAACGGCGGGGCGCGCAAAAGCCCGCCGGTGCGCCGACGTCGGAGAGGCGACGCACGCGGACCACAGTATGAACGCTTAAGAACTGTCTCGCGGAATTGAGGGGTATGCTCCCACTCGCATCCGAGGGCGTCGCCCTCCCGATCGCGGAGACCGGCGCGGTGATCCTCCTCCTCAGTCTCGCGATGACCGTCGGCTGGCTCTACTACCTGTACCGCTAGGTCTCGGGGGGCCGCCGACCCCGGCGCAGCGACTACTCCGCGTCTCCGACGAGATCGACCCGCCCGCGAAGCCACTGCGCCGCCTCGTCGACGACGGCCTCGTCGGTGGCGGTGAGTTTCACGCGGACCGATTCTCCGGGATAGCTGCCGACGGTGACGTCGAACCGGTCCCGTAACTTCGACAGCCGATCGATCAGTTCGCTCTCGGGCTCGTCGACGTCGACGACGGTCGAGAACGTCCGCTCGCCGCTGAACTCCTCGGCGACGCCCTCGAACATCGCCTTCATCTCGTCCGGGACGCCCGGCAGGACGTAGACGCCCTCGACGACGGCGCCGGGCGCGACGCCCTCGACGTTCGGGAGCATCCACGCGTCCGCCGGGAGTTCGGTGGTCCCGTCGACGAGGCCCTCGGCGGTGTAGCCGCCCTCGCCGGTCAGCCACTCGCGGGCCTCCTCGTGCGGTTCCAGGTCGCGGCCGACCGCCGCGGCGACGCCCGCCATCGTCACGTCGTCGTGGGTGGGACCGAGGCCGCCGGTGACGACGACGGCGTCGTGCTCGGCGCGGTACTCGTTGACGACGCGGGCGATGTCGGCGACGTCGTCCGGGACGGTCGTGACCCGTTCGACGTCGACGCCGCGGGCGGTCAACTCCGCGCACAGCCACGACGCGTTCGTGTTGACGGTGTCACCCGAGAGGAGTTCGTCCCCGACGGTGACGATAGCGACTCGCATACCGTCCATAACCGCGAAGCGGACAAAAGCACAGCGCCTCCGGTTTCGCGACTCTCTCCGCTAACGGTCGGAGTCAGCGCATCCCCGGCGGCGGTCCCTCGTCGTCGTCGTCGATCTCGACGTCGATCCCCATCTCCAGGCGTTGCTGCCGGAGCCGATCGATCTGCCGGCGGTAGTAGAACAGCCCGCCGCCGCCGACGACGCCGACGAGAGCGACGATCCCGGCGAAGATGTAGAGGTCGCGCTGGAGGTAGAACCGGATCGAGATGGTGTCGGCCGTCACCGGTTCGTCCCAGACGACGTGGACCTGCCCGTTCTCGTCCGGCGCCGCCTCGTAGCCGCGAGGCGAGACCTGCCCGAAGATCGGGAAGTCGAGCCGACGGTCCGGCGGCAACACGACCTCGTAAGTCCCCTCGACGTAGGTCGGAAGCGTGAAGCGCTTCGGCGTTCCGCCGCTCGTGAACGCCAGCGCGCCCCCGCTCGGCGGCGCGCCGTCGGGGAGTGCGACGACGGTCTCGTCGCGCGTCTGTCGCACCTCTCCGCTGCGGTTCTGGATCTCGCTCCCCGTGATAACCGTCCCGTTGGGGTAGCGGTACCGCACCGACTGCACCGAGAGCGGGTTCGTCCCGCCGAAGCCGTCGCGTCGGTACAGTTCGATCGTCGAACTGTTCGTCTCCATCACCGTCCGGAACTGGGTGTTCTCCTGGATCGTGACGTGGGCGGTGCGGTTCGTCTCCCACTCGTAGGGCTCGGCGGGGTCGCTGTCGAGGCGGTCCGCCGAGACCGGTCCGGTTCCGATCCCGAGACAGCCGCTGGTGACCGCGAGGAGGGCGAGACAGCCGGTCGCGAGGAGGAGTCGTCGGTTCATACGTGGATTCGAGGGGTTCGAGATGGATTAATGCATTCGCCGGGGCGTCAGTTCAGCCTGTCAGGACGCACTTCAGTTCCGATCGGAGGTACGAGCCGATGCTGGCGAGCAGCCCCGGCGGATCGGTGTCCTCCGGACAGACGATGCTCTGTTCGAGCAGTCCGAGCCGTTCGACCGTCACGATGTCGTTCGCGTGACCCGCCCGATTGACCGTCGCCCGGACCTCGCCGCGGGTGGCGCTGTTGACGTTCACGCGGCCGGCACCCTCCTCGCGCGTCCAGTCGTACAGGCGGTCCCGCGTCGCGTCCGCGAGGTGGGGGGCCTCGCCGGCGACGAACCGCAGCGGCGTGTGCTGGACGACGCCGAACCGATCGCGGATCTGGGTCGCCGACCCCGTTCCGAGCCCGAGTTCGTCGGTCGCGATCCGGACGCGTTCCCCGTTGCCGGCGTCGAGGGTCCAGCCGTCGTCGTCCCAAGAGTCGAGCGTGCCGACGTACGTCTCTCCGTCCTCGAACTCGGGCGTGATCTCGCCCCACGTCTCGGCGAGGACGTTGGCGGCGACGGTCGCGTCCTCCCCGTCGAGTTCGACGCTCACGAAGTCGTCCTCGCGGACGTCGATCGTCCACTCGACGTCGAGTTCGCCGACGTCGTTGCGGACGAGCGAGTCGAAACTGTCCAGCGCGCGTTCGCGGGCGTCGCCCCCGACGTAGCACTTGGTTGCGAGGACGACCATCAGTCGTCCCGGCCTACGTCGACGTTGAGTTCGTCGCGGAGTTCCTCGATCCGGCGCTCCATCGCTTCGACCATGTCGTCGTTCTCCATCGGCTCCAGCGGCGCGCCCGTCTCGGGGCACTGGAAGCCCTGCTCCATCGCCTCGGAGAACTCGAAGCGGATGCCCGCCGGTTCCGAGAGGTAGAACTCGTGGGTCCGCTCGTACTCCAGTCGTTCCTCCAAGGCGTCGAGGAGGCGGTACATCTCCTCCTGGAGGTTCTCCGGGATGTTCTCGTAGTGGAAGGTCCAGAGGTAGGTGAGCCATCCGGAGTCCTCGTCGCGGACCCGGCGGTACTCCGCCAGGTCGTTCTCATAGAGGATGAAAAGCGCCCGTCGGACGTCGTTGAGTTCGAGTCCCAACTCCTCGGCGAGTTCCTCGTCGGTCACCTCGCCGTCCGGCGGAGCCGCGGCCACCGGCATCCCCGTCGGTCCGACCAGCTCGTGGAGGTACTTCTGGATGACAGGGTCGTTCAGCAGCTCCTCAAAAGCCATTGTACTCAGTTGCGCCGCTCAGTCGTTTTAAAGTTGCGGATGCGGGGTCGTTCGTCCGATCCGAAATATCTCGACGCGGCCGTCGGTTGGTATCGCGGCAAACGTTCACGGAATATTCAAAATGATTTATTATTACTCTCTCCGTAGGTTCAATTCCCGCGAGAAGGCGGGGACACACTGGACGACTCGTTTCAGATCGCCCGGACGCGGGTGAGACGGAGCGAGTTGGGAGCCACAACCGAAGTGTCCGTCAGAAGACGACGAGGTTACGGTTCCGAAGGAGGACCGCACCGACCCGAACGCTCGACCGCCCGGGCGGTCGAGGGGGAAGGCCAACTAGCGGAGTACGCGCAAGCGGACTTCGTGAAATGCGGCGACGGCACGTCGACAACGCCGGTGGGAACCCGGCTAACGCTCCGGCAAACGCCGGTGAAAGTCCGGCTAAAGTCGGCGTGGCAGAGCCAGACGGCCGTGTGGGTCGGGGAAAACGTCTCCCGTCCAGGTCTACGCCGCCATTCTCGTGTGCTCTCTCTGACGTCGCACACGTAGGTAGCCGCGTCTGTAACTGATTACGCGTCCGATCGCTCGCGGACTGTCGTTGTCTTCGATCGCTCGCGAGTCGGCGTCGACTTTCGACTGCTCACGACTCGTCGTCGGCCTTCGACCGGTCACGGCTCGTCGAGTTCCTCGCCGTCGACGACCCGCTTTCCGCGCTCCTGCGGGATCACGCGTCGGTCGGCGTCCGCCCACTCTCGTTCGAGTTCCTCGCCGTCGAACAGCCGGTCCAGGAAGACGGCCAGCCCCGCGACCTCAGAGTGGGGCTGGTTCGTGACGCCGACGTTCCAGTCGGCCTCCTCGTACACCTCGAAGGGGACCTTCTCGCCGCCGACGACGATCAGGAGCGGTTCCTCGCGGTGCGTCTCGCGGATCCCGCCGGTCACGTCCTGCACCCGCTCGCCGTACATCGTCAGGTGGACGACCGACCCCTCCCACTCGCGGATCGTCGCGTCCAGTCGCTCGGTCAGTTCCACCTCGAAGGGGCCGCCGAACCGCGCCGTGATGTCCTCGACGGTCTCCTCCGACTGCCCCGCGTTGTCGGGGAAGATCACCCGGTCGGCGCCGAGCGCCCGCGCGGTCAGGCCCACGTGCGTCGTCATCCGGTCGTCCCGGCCCGGGCGGTGGCCGTACCGGAGGACGGCCACCTCTGGCGTGTCGTTCATACCGGATCCGAGGCGGGGCGGGCGCTAAGGGGCTTCGGAAGCGATCGCGTTCGTTCCGACGGGGATCCCGTCGGACCGAGTCCGGTCGCCACCGACTGCGAGCAAATTCAAAGGGTCCTTTGAGCTATCACGAAGCACTTTACGAAACCCGGAGACGGCAGGGATATGTCACGACGAACGCTCGCGACCGTCGGCGTGATCGCGTTGATCCTGCTGGCGGGCTGCTCGGGGACCCTCTCGGGCGCTGCGTCCGAGGCCCCGTCCTCGAACTCGGGCAGCACGATCGAGGTCTCCGGCGCCGGAAGCGCCAGCGGCGAACCGAACCGTGCTGTCGTCCGGGTCGGCGTCACCGCGACCGCCGAGGACGCGGTGACCGCCCGCCAGCGACTCGCCGAGAACGTCTCGCGGATGCGGACGGCGCTCACCGAACTGGGCGTCGGGGACGAACAGATCGCCACCGAGTACTACGACGTCGGTCGCGACTACCGGCCGCCGCGGCGGGACGGCGAGGAGCCCGAGGTGCGGTACCGCGCCTCCCACGACTTCGAGATCACGCTCTCGGACGTCGAGCGGGTCGGTCCGGTGATCGACACCGCCGTCGGGAACGGCGCGACCAGCGTCGACGACGTCTCGTTCACCCTCTCGGCCGAGCGGCGACAGCGGCTCGAACACCGGGCGCGCCGGTCCGCGATGACCGACGCCAGACAGAAGGCCGAGACCGTCGCCGAGGCGGCGAACCTCACCGTCACCGGGGTTCACGTCGTCCGCGTCGGCGGCGGGTCGCCGCGGCCCAGCGCCGTCGAGTACGCGGCCACCGCGACTCCGGCGGCGGACGGCGGCACCGACGTCGAGAGCGGCCCGGTCGACGTCGTCGCGAACGTCGAGGTCGTGTACAACGCCACGGCGACGGGCGCCTAAGGGGCGGGATCCGATCGCGTCGGCGGGCGAACGGCACGGCTTTTATCCGCGTACCGCGTAGCCGCGAGCGTGCAGTTCGTCGGCTACGACACGGGCGAAGCGGGGCTCTACGTGAGCGAGGCGGGCGGCGACCGCGACGGCGACACGTCGTCGCCCTCGGAGACGGACGCGGGCGCGGCCGTCGAGTTCGTCCCGCTCGATCCCGGGGTCGAACTCGCCTACACGCTCGGCGACCGCCACTGCGCCGGGACGGTCACCGACGAGGGACACGTTTCGTGCCCCGATCCGACCGCGCCGCACTGCCCGCAGCACCGCTCGACGTGGGTCTGTGCGAAGTGCACGGGCACGTGTCTCAAAGACGAGATGGACTGCGTCGAACCGCACGCGGTCTACCTCGCGGCGTTCGCGCCCGACACGTTCAAAGTGGGCGTCACGAGGGAGTGGCGATTCGAGACCCGGCTTCGCGAGCAGGGCGCAGACCGCGGCGCGCTCCTCGCCGTCGTCCCCGACGGCCGCGTCGCCCGCGAGCGCGAGGCCGAGATCGCCGCGGAGATTCCGGACCGGGTCCGGATCCCGAAGAAACGGGTGGGGCTCCACCGCGACGTCGATACCGACGCGTGGAGGGCCCTCCTCGACGACTTCGACGTCGACGAGGACGACCGCCACGAGTTCGACTACGGACTCGACTTACGGGACCGACCGGTCGCAGAGACCATCGCCACCGGGACCGTCCGCGGCGTCAAGGGTCGGCTGCTGGTGCTCGACCACGCGGGTAGCACCTACGCCGTCGACCTGCGCGACCTCGTCGGCTACGAGGCGACCCCCGAGGCGACGACGCGCGACCTGCAGGCGAGCCTGGGCGCGTGGGGATAACTCGACTAAATCCGGATGAATCCGGAGTCACGAACTCCTGTTTAAATACCGCTACGGTCCCTCGTGGCGACCGTGATGAACCGAAAGACAGTCGCGACCGTCCTCGTCGCAGCGCTGGTGGTTCTCGCCGGGTGTTCCGGCGGAATCTCCGGTGCGCCGAACGGGGGCACAGACGACGGATCGACGGCCACGGACGTGCAGTCGCCCACCGGTGGGACCGATAGTAGCACCGGGACGGTGAACCTGTACATCAGCGACGAACAGAACGCGATCGGCGACTTCGAACACCTCAACGTCACGATCACCCGGGTCGGACTGAAACCGGCCGGTGACGATGGCGGCGAGGACGCCGACGACGCGGACGACAGCGAGACGGATGCGGACGACGAGTCGGACGACAGCGACGAAGTGGACGACGAGACGAACGACAGCGAGACGGCCACGTCGACGAACGCCGTAGAAACGGAGTCCGCTGACGCCGACGACGCAGACGATAGTGACGAACCCGATGACGGTGACGAGCGCGACGACAGTGACGAAACCGACGACGCCGACGAGCGCGACGATGGCGAGTGGGTCGAGTACGAGGTCGACGACCGGACGGTCGATCTGACCCGTCTCCAGGGCGCGAACGCGACGCGGCTCTCGTCGCTCGACGCCCCGAACGGGACCTACGAGAAGGTGTTCGTCTACGTCTCCGACGTGAACGGGACGTTGAAAGACGGCAGCGACCAGCGCGTGAAACTGCCGAGCGGGAAGCTCCAGTTGAACTCGGAGTTCACCGTCGGCGAGGGCGAATCGGTCGACTTCGTCTTCGACATCACCGCGATAAAGGCGGGCCAGAGCGGGAAGTACATCCTCAAGCCCGTCATCTCCGAGTCGGGGACCGACGTCGAGATCGACCGGGTCGACGATGACGACGACGGAGACGGTGACGACGAAGGCGACGACGACCGTGAGGACCGGACGGAATCGGCGCTGAACGCCACCTTCGTCGACGACGTCGCACCCGGCGAGAACGCGACGCTCCGGGTCACTGAAAACGGCTCCGCGGTCGAGAACGCGACGGTCGAGGTCGACGACGGACCGACCGGGACCACCGACGCGAACGGCGAGTACGTCGTCTCGATCCCCGACGACGCCGAG
Source organism: Halobellus limi (assembly GCF_004799685.1). Lineage (NCBI taxonomy): Archaea > Methanobacteriati > Methanobacteriota > Halobacteria > Halobacteriales > Haloferacaceae > Halobellus > Halobellus limi. Next base: position 2,261,343 of record NZ_CP031311.1, on the reverse strand, counting down.
GAACTGGAAGTGTCGATCGCCCACGACGACGCGGAGACCGAGTTGGAGTTCGAGTTCGAGGGCGGTCCGTCCACTGACTCCGGGTCGGACGACGGAGCCGACGGACCGGACGCGACCGCGGACTAGGTGCTCTCACACCCGGACGTACGCTCACACCGCCGACGTACTGTTTTTGATCGCGCCCGCCTCGACCCGTACTGTTCGATCAATCCCCGACCGCGGGCGTCGCGGCCGGCGCCTCCCGCGTTCGTAGGTACGTCGCGACGAAGACGCCCGTGGCGACGGCGATGAACGCCGCGGCGGTGAGAAAGGCCATCGTCGTCGAGACGGCGTCTTTTATCACCCCGACGAGGACGGGACCGGTGACCTGTCCGACCTTCCAGGCGATCGAACGGAGCGACATACTCGACGCCACCGAGTCGAGGCGTTCGCCCTCTTCGACGAACAGCGCCATACTCGCGGGGAGACGGACGCTGTCGGCGATCCCGAGGATTCCGTAGGCGGCGAAGAGCGCGAAGAACGCCCCGCCGAGGACCTGCGTCCGGCCGAACGCGTCGAACCGGATCGGCGGGACCGTCCCCTCGAAGAAGAGCGCCAGCGGGATGAGCGCCGTTCCCAGCCCGTACAGCAGCGCGCCGGCGACGACGAACCAGTACCGCTTGCCGATCCGGTCGGTCAGATCGCCCATATACCCCTGGAAGATCGACTTCGTCAGTTTCCCGCCGGCGAGGATCCACCCGATCGCGAAGGCGTTGATCCCGAACTCGGTTCGCGCGAAGATCGGGAGGAAGATGATCACGGCCATCTTGCCGACCGAGAACCCGAGCCTGAAGACCACGAGCGACCGGACCATCGGCCGGGCCAGGAGCGCCCGGATCGTCTCGACGCCGGTCGCTTCGTCGGGGTCCTTCCGGCCGCCGGGGTCGTTCCGGAGGTGTCGCCACACGAGGCCGAACGCGAGGACCGTGACCGCCGTCAGCGCCGCGTACGCCCAGACGAAGTCGTAGGCGTAGAGGAGGTACCCCCCGACGAGGTCGCCGGCGAGACTGGAGAAGGCCCCGACCTGGTTGTACGCGCCGAGCCAGCGGCCGCTGCCGTCTTCGGGGCTGATCTCGCCGACGACCGCCGACCCGGTGACCCACAGCAGGCTGGCGCCCAGGCCCTGAACCACCCGAATGAGGATCACGTGCATCGAGTTCTCGACGAGCGCGAACCCGACGAAGACCGCGACGTTGAGCGCCAGCCCCGCGAGCAGGAAGCGCTTGGCGTTGCCGGTGTCCACCTTCCGTCCGAGCGGCAGGACGACGAGCAACTGTGCGACGGCGAAGGCCGTGCCGAACAGCCCCTCGACGACGCCTGTCGTTCCGAACTGGTCGGCGTACAGCGCCAGCGCGATGAGGATCGTCGAGTACGCCTGACTCCGGGCGAAGGCGACCCCCGACAGCGCGGCGAACTCGCGGTCCCCGAGGAGCCCGAGCGCACCGCTGGCGCGTCCGGTCATTGCGTGTTCGAACCGCCGTCGTCGACGGAATTAAGCGACACTATCCAGCGGCTCAGAGGGGTGTGTTCCCGGGTCACGTACGTTCGACCGGGGGCCGTCCGGCCGACACGTCGGCGCCGCTCTCGAAGGTGAAGTCGATATGAATGGTGGACAGCGGGGTTGCCCGGCGTTCCGGCACGGGGAGTCTCGGTCGCCTCCTCCACCCCGCGATCCTCCGAGCGACGAACGTTCGCTGGTCCGCTGCTCGCTTCCGCGCCTGACGGGGTGCCGGCGACGAATCACCTCGGTCCGACCCTGCGGCCGGCGTCGGTGAACCGCCGTCCCCGAAGGACGAGGTTTCTACGTTGGCTTCCGAGGCCCGCGCCGGTCTGACCGGACGCGCCCGGGTTCGGTCCCCGCTGAAGGCCAAAGATGCGGGTGGAGAGCAGGGCCTAGCTGCCCGACCTAGTCCACTTACGAGTACACCGGGACCACATAAGGGGCTTTCGACTCGGTGACCCCCACGATCGCCGGACACCGTGCAGGTCCCCGGTTCGAAGAGCGGATCGCGTGCGGGTCGAAGATCGGACGTCGAGCGGCGCTCGGCGGTACGGGACGAGCGTAATCAGTATCCGGGCAGCTGCGCTCTCGCGAAGCTCCCCGCCGCGATCGCGACGACCGCCGACCCGGTGACGACGACCCAGCGGTGGTTCTCGATCCAGGCGTATTCGGCGGGGAAGCTGAAGAGCAGCGTCGGGTCGATCGACAGCGCCCACAGCAGCGAAAACAGGATCATCGCGACCGCCGAGACGAGCGCGACCCCGGCGAGCGTCACGGGGTCGGACCGCTCCTGTGCGGCCGCGAGGAAGACGACGACGTCGAGCAGGGCGAGCACGCCGACGATCGAGATCCCGATCGGCCCGGCGGCGTAGTAGTCGGCGACGCCCGCGCCGGGCACGGCGATCAGGAGCGCCGGCGCGAACACGATCCCCGCGAGGAGCAGACAGGCGATCGCACCCAGCCTCGGAGCGACGGAATCCACATCCACGTTCATATCGGACCCTCGACGCGGAGAACGTGTAAGCGCTTCGAGAGACGCCGAGCGCGTCTCCCGGACGCCGCGTCCGACGCTCGAAAAAGGGAAACCGGTAAGCCACCGCACTCTCGTTGTCACCTATGGAGCGCGTAGCGATCATCGGCGCGTCGATGACCCAGTTCGGGCAGCGCGAAGAGTGGATCCGCGAGTTGCTCGCGGAGGCCGGCATCGCCTGTCTCGACGACGCTGGCGTCTCGCCCGACGCGGTCGAGCACCTGTACGTCTCGAACATGGCCAGCGGCGAGTTCGAGGGCCAGACCGGCGTCCCGAACGCCCTCGCCCACGACCTCTCGGCGGTCCCCGCCTACACCGCCCGGATCGACCAGACGTCCTCGTCGGGCGGCGCGGGCGTGTACGCCGCCTGGCAGTCGGTCGCCTCGGGGGCGTCGGAGATGACGCTTCTCGTCGGCGGGGAGAAGATGACCCACCGGACCACCGCCGAGGCGACGGACGTCATCGCGTCGCTGACGCATCCGGTGGAGTACAAACACGGGCTCACTCTGCCGTCGTTCGCCGGCCTCACCGCTCGCCACTACCTCGACAAGTACGACGCCCCGCGCGAATCGCTCGGGAAGGTCGCGGTCAAGAACCACAGAAACGGCGTCGACAACCCCCACGCGCAGTTCCGAAAGGAGGTCGACCTCGACACCGTCTTGGAGTCGCCGATCGTCGCCGACCCCCTCAGACTGTACGACTTCTGTCCGATCACCGACGGATCCGCGGCGCTTATGTTCTGTCCGGAGTCTGTCGCCCGTGAGTACACCGACGAGTACGCCGTCGTCTCCGGCATCGGCGGCGCGACCGATACCCACGTCGTCCACGAACGGGCGGACCCGACGACGATGGGCGGCGTCGTCAACTCCTCCGAACAGGCCTACGAGATGGCCGACGTCGGTCCCGAGGACGTCGACGTCGCGGAGCTCCACGATATGTTCACGATCCTGGAGTTCCTCCAGTCCGAAGACCTCGGCTTCTTCGAGAAGGGCGAGGGCTGGAAAGCGGTCGAGGAGGGCGTCACCGACCGCGACGGCGAACTGCCGATCAACACCTCCGGCGGCCTCAAATCGAAGGGCCACCCGCTCGGCGCCTCCGGCGTGGCGCAGGTCTATGAGATCTACGAGCAGGTCGTCGGCGACGCGGGCCCGCGACAGGTCGAGGCCGAGACGGCGCTCGCCTGCAACGTCGGCGGGTTCGGCAACTGCGTGACGACCACGATCCTGGAGGGTCGAAAATGAGTGACGAACACGACACCGAGAACGAGACCGAAGACGAACACGAGATGGAGGCGTCCCGCTACCCCGACGGCAGCATCACCTATCCCGGCCACCCGCTCGGGCCCGGTGGTCAGGAACCGACCGGCACGGTCGACCTGAGCGAGCACGTCGCGGAGGTCGTCACTTGGACGACCTCGACCGCGACGCCGCCGGGCGTCCGCCAGCCGAACACCGTCGCCATCGTCGAGTTCGACGTCGACGGCGAGCCCGTACGCGCCATCGGCCAGGTGACGACCGACGACGTCGAGATCGGCGACGAGGTCCGACCCGTCTACTGCGAGGAACTCCGCGACCCCGACGCGGGCATCCGCGAAGCGGAGAGCCAGGAGTGGGACGGCTTCAGATTCGAGCCGGTCGACTAGCGTCCCCAGCGTTCGGCACGCGGACCGAACCGCGGTGCGGCGAGCAGGAACGGCCGGCGGACACGCACGTTTTTGAGCGCGGCCGGTCTCTCTCCGATATGAGCCTCGACTACCGACGACTCGGATCGACCGGCACGAAGGTCTCGGAACTCTGCTTCGGCACGTGGCGCTTCGGCCGCGAGACCGACGGCGTCGTCGAGACGACGAAGGGCGAAGCCCACGAGTTGCTCGACGCGTTCGTCGACCGTGGCGGGAACTTCATCGACACCGCGAACGTCTACGGCGACCCGAACGGGCGCAGCGAGTCGTGGATCGGCGACTGGCTCGCCGATCGGGACCGCTCGGACTACGTTCTCGCCTCGAAGGTGTACTTCGGCTTCGACCCCGACAACCCGAACGGGTCGGGCCTCTCTCGCACGCACGTTAGGAACCAGATCGAAGGCACGCTCGACCGCCTCGGCACCGACTATCTCGACCTCTACTACATCCACCGCTGGGACGAGGAGACGCCCATCGAGGAGACGCTCGCGACGCTCGACCGCCTCGTCGAGGAGGGGAAGGTGAACTACCTCGGCGCGTCGACGATGGCGGCCTGGCAGCTCACGAAGGCGCTGTGGAAATCCGACGTCCACGACTGGGAGCGCTTCGAGGTCACCCAGCCGCTGTTCCACGCCGGCTACTACGAGGACATCAAGGAGTACCTGGACGTCTGCGGCGACCAGGAGCTGGCGGTCTGCCCGTACTCGCCGCTCGCAGGCGGATTCCTCACGGGCAAGTACGAGCGCGCCGACCCCGACGACCCGACGCAGGTGATCGCGCCCGACGGCTCCCGAGCGTCGATCGACGAGCGCTTCGACGAGTTCTACCTCTCCGAGCGCGGCTGGCACGTCCTCGACGCGGTCAGGGAGGTCGCCGAGGAGGTCGACGCCTCGCCCGCGCAGGTCGCGCTCCGCTGGCTGATGGACTACCCCGACGCGACGGTCGTTCCGATCGTCGGCGCGCGGACGGTCGACCAGCTCGACGAGAACCTCGGCGCGGCCGACGTGGACCTTTCTACCGCCCAGTGGGACCGCATCTTCGAGGCCCGCTACGACGAGGAGGGGCGTCGCTGGGGCCACCGCGACTGACCGCCTGTCGGTCGCGGGATCCTCTCTCCCTTCAGACCTCCTCGCGAACGCGCCGCGTGATCGCGTCGACGTCGTAGTCGTCCTCGGCTTTGTCCCAGACGACGTCGCCGTCGACGGCGACCGTCAGGACGCCGTGGTCGCCGGTAACCAGCGCGACGCGGTCCAGCCGGTCGCCAAACTGTTCGAGGAGCGCGTGCTGGATCTCCTCGGCACGGTCCAGAAAGCCGCAGGGGACGCAGTACTCGATTTCGATGGTGGACATCGGTTCGGGGTTGGTGCCGGATTCCGTTAAGCACGTCGCGCTCGCCGGCCCGACTCGCGGAGACACCTTTTTACCCGTCGGATGCTAACTACTAACTTGGTATGTGTTACCACCCGCTGCGGCGAGAGGCGCTGGCGAGGTTGGAACACGAGACTGGCCCGACGGAAGCGACGACCGACCGAACCGATCCCGAAATCGACCGAACGGACCCGGCGGACCGACGCGACGACCCCGAGCGCGTTCCGGACCCCGACGGCGACGACCCCGACCCGGAGACGGTGCAGCGTCCCGAACCGGTCGGATTCGCCTGAGACGCGCGCCGCGGCCGTCCGACCCCGGCCGCGCTCACTCCTTTTGACCGAAGTGACCGCCGACGAACGGCCGCCAGTACAGCAGCGCCACGGTGAGGAGAAAGACGACCGTCGAGATGTCATAAGAGAAGTCGAACGTGGCGGCGACGACCGCCGAGCCGCCGCCGAGGACGCCCGACAGCAACGACGCGAGGATCGGCCACGAGCAGGAGACACAGGAGAACAGGCCGACGAGGCCCGAGACGGCCGCGCCCGAGGCGTCGATCACGGTCGCGTACACGAGGTACGCCAGCGCGGCGTAGCCGACGACGCGGGCGGGCATCAGCACCAGGGCGGCCCACGGCGACGAGAAGACGGGCGCCGGTCCCCACCCCGGCGCGAGCGTCGCCAGCCGGACGCCGAACTCGCCCGCGCCGGGGCGCATCGCGGTGACGACGACGCCGCCCGCGACGGCGAGCGCGACGAAGTAGAGGAGGGCGACGGCGGCCGCCCGGCGGCGCGTCGACGCGTCCGCGGGGGCCGGTTCGGTCTTCCACAGGACGAGCACGCCGACGAAGATCCAGAGGAGGCCGTAGAGCGCGTACCGCGGCTGCGTGATCGAGATGCCCGCGAGCAGGGCGTACGCCACGGCGAGCGCGGCGAGGGTGTTGCCGACGAGCGCGCCGTAGAGGAGGTCCCGGACCTCGACTCGGGACGCGGCGTTCGCGACGCCCATCGTCACACCACCAGCGCGTCGACGACGACGGCCAGAAGCAGCGCGCCGAGGTACGCGTTCGAGGCGTGGAACGAGCGGAACGCCGCGGACTCGGTCTGCTCGTAGTGCAGGCGGACGGCGAAGTAGAGGAACAGGCCGCCGAAGACGACGCTCGTGAGCGCGTACAGCAGCCCGAGCGCCTCCATCGACGCCAGCGCGCCGGCGGCGACGAGCGTCGCGGCGAGGTACCACAGCACGTGCTTTCTCGTCTCGGTCTCGCCGCGGACGACGGGCATCATCGGGAAGCCGCCGCGCTCGTAGTCGTCTTTGTACGCCAGCGCGAGGTTGTAGAAGTGCGCCGGGGTCCACAGGAAGATGATCGCCGCGAGCGCGAGGCCGCCGAGGCCGACCTCGCCGGCGACGGCGACCCAGCCGATGAGCGCCGGGAGCGCCCCGGCCGCGCCGCCGATCACCGTGTTCTGGACGGTGTTCGGCTTCAGGAGCAGCGTGTACACGACGCTGTAGAAGACGATCGCGGCGACGCCGAGAACGGCCGCGAGGGCGTTCACCCACGCGAACAGCGCGATCGACCCGGCGGCCAAGAGGAGTCCGAACGCCAGGGCGTTGCGGACCGGGACGAGGTCGGTCGCCAGCGGCCGGTCGCTGGTCCGCTGCATTCTCCTGTCGATGTCGCGCTCGAAGACGTGGTTGAACGTGCCCGACGCGCCGATCGAGAGCACGCCGCCGCCGAGCGTCGCGAGCACGACGCCGACCGTCAGGCCGCCGGTCGTCGTCGCCGCCAGCGCCATCCCCGCGGCGGCGACGAGACAGAGCAGCCACATCAGCCGCGGCTTGGTCAGCCGGAGGTACGCTCTCGCCGTCGCGACGAGTCGCTCCCGGCGGCCGCTCGGGAGGTCCGGTTCGTACGTCGTCTCCAGCGGCGGGTCCAGGTCGACGCTGTCGACCGGATCCTCGTCCGGATCGCCGGTCTCCGTTTCCAACGTCCACGCGAGGGCGGCCACCAGCGACCCGAAGATCGCCATCCCGGCGGTCAGGTGGACGGCCGAGAGGGTCGCGTCGGCGCCGCCGATCGCGACGAAGGCGCCGAGGGCGGCCTGAACCGGGTAGAGGACGCCGGCGATCACCATCGCGCCGAGAACGCGCCGTTGGACTCCGGCGCGGACGCCGACGACGAGCGTCGCGACGCCGAGCGCGCCGACGGCGACCGCCGCGAGACGGTGTCCGAGGGCGAGCCACCCGACGGTCGAGGTCGGCGTCGTCCACCCGTCGCCGCAGGCCGGCCAGGCGGCGCACGAGGCCGCCGCGTCGGTCAGTGCCGTCGTCGCTCCGACCAGGAGGAGGAGATAGACGCCGATGGCCGTCGCAGCGAGCAGGCCGTGAAACCGGTTGTGAGTTGCGGTCGACGCCACGAATTACACCTACGCCACGTTAGGAATCAGCGTACTTAGGAGCCCCGCTTTCGACCCCGGCGCCGCGGCGGTCCCCGCGGACCGTGGGCGTTTTCGATCGGGAACCGGATGGCGAAAGTCAGCAACTATTTACGTTCCTCTTCCTAACCTCGGATCGATGCGAAAGACGCGTTTGGCACTCGTTTCACTGCTCACGGTCCTGGTGGCGGGCCTCTTCGCGGACCCGGTCGCCGCACAGTCGTCCGCCAGCGCGGAGCTCATCAACGGGCTGAACGGGAAACTGCTGTACATCGCGATCCCGATCACGCTGCTCGTCGAGGGCATCCTCATTTACACGATCGTAAAGTTCCGAAACAACGACGATCCCTCGCCGACGAAGGAGAACCGTCGGCTGGAGATCACCTGGACGATCGCGACGGCGATCATCCTGCTCTTCGTCGGCGTCGCCTCCTACGGCGTCCTCGCCGACGAGAACGTCGCCGGCCCGCCGCAGGTCGAGGACGCCTCCGGCGACCCGGTCGTCGTCCACGCCGAGGCCTACCAGTGGGGCTGGGAGATGTCGTACCCCGAGGCCGGTAACTTCAGCACGGGGACCGAAATCGTCGTGCCGAAGGACCGCCCGGTCGTCATCGAGGTCACCTCGCGGGACGTGATACACGGGTTCCACGTCCCCGACCTGGCGCTCAAGGTCGACGCGATGCCCGGCCAGGTGAACACGATCAGGACCGTCCCGTACGAGGAGGGCACCTACCAGGGGTACTGCACCGAGTACTGCGGCGTCGCCCACTCGCAGATGTACTTCACCGTCGAGGTGGTCTCCCAGGAGGAGTACCAGGACTGGCTCGACGAGCAACAGAGCAGCGAATAGCGACCCGCGTCTCCTTTTCGACCCTCAGCCGGCCGCGACTCGTCCGCTCGCGACCGCAACTCGCTTGGTCGCCTGATCCGCCGGTCTGACTGTCCGCGATCAGAGCGGCGAAATCCCTCCGTGATCCGGCCGGTGAATGCTCCGTGATCCGGCCGATGGATGGTACCCTCGTGGCCGCGTAGATTTGCACTCGATTCGCCGCCGGGTTCCGAGCTATGGCGTCGATGTCGGAGAACTCCGAGTTATGGCGTCGATGTCGTCGGAATCAGACTCACACGGCGTCGACGTCGTCGGAATCAGACTCACACGGCGTCGACGTCGTCGGCCTCGGACGCTCGCGATTCGATGATCCGGTCGACGATCCGTCCGGTCGAGAGCAGTTCGCCCTCGTAGCGCGGCTCCCGCCCCGACGCCCGAGCCACCTCGCAGTCGATGCCGCGCCCCGCGAGCGCGTCGCGGATGGCGTCGGCGTCGTGGTGCTGGTCGTGACCCAGGACGATCACGTCCGGGTCGATGCGTTCGATCGGAACGAAGATGTCCTCCGAATGGCCCAGATGCGCCTCGGTCACGACTTCGAGCGCGTCGATGACGTCCCGGCGCTGCCGGTCCGGGAGGACCGGCGGTTCCTTGTGCGTGACGTTCTCCCGTCTGGCGACGATGACGTGCAGCTCGTCGCCCATCGATGCCGCCTCCGAGAGGTAGTGGACGTGACCCGGATGGATGATGTCGAAGGTCCCCTGCGCGACGATCCGACGGGTCACCGTCGCCGCCCTCCGGGGTCGCGGTACTCCTCCGAAAAGTCGACGTCGAGGTCCGCCTCGGTGAAGTCGAAGAACTCCTCGGGGTCGGGCAGGTCGACGTCCAGCACGTCCAGGTCGCGGACGTCGCCGTTCTGGTCGAACGCCTTCCAGTCGGTCGGTCCGTAGGGGTGCCCGAGGATGATGTGGACCTCGCCCTGTCCGAACGTGTCGAGGTCGGCGTCGCTGGGACGGAGGACGCCGTTCGGGTGCGAGTGGATCGAACCGACCGCCCGGCGGTCGTTCGGGATCATGTTGTTGTCGACGGTGGCGCTCACCGGGTTCGAGCGCGTGCCGGGGATGATCATCACTTCCGTTATCACGGTTCCGGACCGGTCCAGATCGAAGTTGCGGGCGTCCTCCCCGCGGAGGAACCCCATGTACTCGTCGGGGTGCGTCTCCTGGGAGGCCTCCCGTGCGAAGTCGAGCGCGTCGGCGGCGATGCCGAGCACCTCACTCGACCGGAAGAGTCGCATACTCGGAGTCGGGTTCGTCGCCTTCTAAAGGTTTCGAGGGACGGGCCAGCAGCCGTCTCGCCGACCGCGAACCGACCGACGGTTGCCGTTCGAAACCGACCGGGAGACGGCCGCTGTCAGCCGGAGCCGCCTCGGCGGCGATTGTAAAGTCTTAACCGCGACGCAGCACTGTTCGGCAGTATGACCGCCGACAACGCCGGGGATTCCGGCGGCGGGTCCGCTCCGGATTCGGAGGGCGACTCGCGACCGATCGTCTACGATCTCGCACCGAACTGCACGTCCGAGGACGTCGAAGCGGGCGCCAACTACCACGCCGTCGTCAACGGCGTCGTCGAGTACGGCATCTTCGTCGACGTCTCCGACGAGGTCTCGGGTCTCGTCCACGAGTCTAACCTCGATCGATCCTACGAGGTCGGCGACCGCCTGACGGTGACGCTCGAAGAGGTCAAGGAGAACGGCGACATCGCCTTCGACGTCTTCAGGGAGTCCACGTACCAGACGGTCGTCGTCGATCACGAACCGGATCTCACGCCCATCGCGGGGCTCGAGGCCGGCGACTCCGTCCACGTCGAGGGACAGGTCGCACAGATCAAACAGACCGGCGGGCCGACGCTGTTCCGGATCGCCGACGAGACGGGCATCGTCTCCGCGGCGGCGTTCCGCGAGGCGGGCGTCCGCGCGTTCCCCGCGGTCGAACTCGACGACGTCGTCCGCGTCGGCGGCGACGTCGAGTCTCACGACGGATCGGTGCAGATCGAAGTCGACTCGCTGACTCGACTCGACGGCGACGCGGCGGCGGAGACGCGCGAGCGTCTCGACGCCGCCTTCGAGGACCGCGCGACCCCGGCGGACGCCGACCCGCTCGTCGAGTGGCCGGCGTTCGAGAAGCTCCGCGACGACCTCCGCGACGTCGCCCGACTGCTGCGGCGGACGGTGCTCGAAGGCCGGCCGATCCGCGTCCGACACCACGCCGACGGCGACGGGATGTGCGCGTCGGTACCGGTTCAACTGGCGCTGGAGAACTTCATCGAGTCCGTCCACGACGACGCGGACGCCTCGCGACACCTCATCAAGCGGCTCCCCTCGAAGGCGCCGTTCTACGAGATGGAGGACGTCACGCGCGATCTCAACTTCGCCCTGGAGGGCCGCGCACGCCACGGACAGCGCCTCCCGCTGCTCCTGATGCTGGACAACGGCTCGACAGAGGAGGACGTCCCCGCCTACGAGAACCTCGCGCACTACGATATGCCGATCGCGGTCGTCGACCACCACCACCCCGATCCGGAGGCCGTCGAGGACCTGCTGGACGCCCACGTCAACCCGTACCTCTACGACGAGGACTACCGGATCACGACCGGGATGATGTGCGTCGAACTCGCGCGGATGATCGACCCCGACCTCACCGACGAACTGCGGCACGTCCCCGCGGTCGCCGGACTCGCCGACCGCTCGAAGGCCGACGCGATGGAGGAGTTCATCTCGCTGGCCGAGGCGGAGGGCTACGACCGCGAGCGCCTGCTCGACGTCGGCGAGGCGCTCGACTACGCGGCCCACTGGCTGCGCTACAACGACGGCCAGTCGCTCGTCAACGACGTCCTGAACGTCGGCTGCGACGACGAGGAGCGCCACGAGGAACTCGTCGAGTTCCTCGCGACCCGCGCCGAGCGCGACGTCGAACAGCAGATGGACGCCGCCGCGTCCCACCTCGAACACCGACGGCTGGAGTCGGGGGCGCACCTCTACACCGCCGACCTCGACGAGTGGGCCCACCGCTTCACCTACCCGGCGCCGGGGAAGACGACCGGCAAACTCCACGACCGGAAGGTGAAAGAACACGGCGAGCCGGTCATCACGATCGGATACGGCCCCGACTTCGCCGTGCTCCGCTCCGACGGCGTCCGACTCGACATCCCGCGGATGGTCGAGGAACTGAACGAGGAGGTCGGCGGCGGCGGCGTCTCCGGCGGCGGCCACCTCGTCGTCGGCTCGATCAAGTTCGTCAAGGGGATGCGCGAGGAGGTCATCGACAGCCTCGTCGAGAAGATGGCCGACGCCGAACTCGACGAGGACCTCTCCTCGCAGGCGGTCGTCGACACCGAGATCTGAACGGGGACGACCGACCTCCGAGCGGGGACGATCGGCGCCCGAGAACCGCGACGGTCCCGCCTCACTCGAACCTCACCGCCCGTCGGAGCGCGATCCCGGCGAGGGCGACGCCCGAGAGCGCGCCCAGCGCCAGCGTCGTCTTCGTCTTCCAGCCCGTCTCTTCCTTCCGGTCGGTCGACCGCTTCCAGTCGGCCGCGAACGCCTCTCCGTAGTAGGCCGCCGACTCCGACCCGTCGAGCGCGAGGACGACCTCCCGGTTCTCCGTCGTCGCGTGCGCGTTCCAGTTGAGACTCCCCACGAGGACCGTCTCCCCGTCGACGACGGCCCCCTTCGCGTGGACCTTCCCGAACCGGTCTCCCGGCCGGGCGATCCGCGCCTCGATCGGGAGGCCCCGCTCGCGGAGTTCGGCCGATCGCTCGACGACCGCCCGGTTCGACTCCTCGTCGTACCACGCGTTCGAGAGCAGGATCCGGACCCGAACGCCCCGCTCCGCGGCGTCGACGAGCGCGGCGAAGTACGCGCCCCCCGGGTCGAGCCGCGGGGAGAGCACGTCGATCCGCTCCGCTGCGCCTCCGACAGTCTCTCGAACCGCGCCGCCGGCGTTTCCGGGTGCCGTCAGCACCCGTACCTCGTCGACGTCGACCGCCCTCGGCTCGAACCGGGGGTCGTACGACCCCGTCGCCGGCGACTCCTCGACGAACGACGCGTTCGCCCGATGCCGCCGCCACGGCACGGCGTCGATGCCGTCGGCGTCGTGGGCGAACACGGCGGCGAGTTCGTCGGCGGTCCGAGCCGAGCGGACCCGGACGCCCCATCCGCGGCTGTCGCGACCGCCGGTTCCCGACGGCTTCCAGTTCTCGGTCAGCACGAGCGCCGCGTCGTCGGCGACGGCGTACTTGGGATGGTGGAACGCGAATCTGGTGTGCGGGCCGGCGATCACGCGGACCTCGACGCCGCCCGCGACGAGGCGGTCGAGTTGCTCGCGCTGGGACGTCGTCATCCCGCCGACGGGGCCGCCCTCCAGCAGCACCCGAACGCGGACGCCGCGGTCCGCGGCGGCGAGGAGAACGTCGGCGACGCGCGGAGAGGAGAACGTGTAGCCCGCGAGCAGGAGCCGATCGTCGGCGCTCGCGAGGGTCTCGATCGCGACGTCGGGGGCGTCGGGGAGCACGAACGCGGTGGCGTCGGCCGGCCCGGTCGAGACGACCGGACGCGTCGTCAGCCCCCGCGGCGTCCACCGACCGGTCGTCGCGTTCAGCCGTTCTCCCTCCGCCGCGCGGTCGTACGCGAGTCGGTCGACGACGCGGTCGTCGCGACGGAGCACCAGTTCCTCGCCCGCGTTCGAGAGGTAGAGGCCGGCCTCGACGACCGGCACGTCGACGAGGCGTCGGGTCGCGTTCGGACTCGCGGAGAGGGCGACGACGCCCGCGGGCGGAACGTCGACTGTCCCCTCGCCGTCCGAGAGCGTGAGGTTCTCGGTGCCCGCGGCGTCGACGACGACGTACTCGCCGACGTCGTTCTCGGCGACGGGGTCCGGGAACGCGGCGACGATTCGCGGGGCCGCGGTGGAGCCGTTGGCCGTCGACTGCGCCGCATCAACCGTCGACTGCGCCGCATCAACCGTCGACTGCGCCGCATCAACCGTCGACGGCGCCGCTTCCACCGTCGAACCGCGCGCTTCGGCGGCATCCGTCACGGGAACGCCCGCGACCGCCGGAACCCCGGCGAGCGCCGCGACGCTCGCGAGCAGCAGGAGACAGCCGAGAACGCCGACGCGGTGGCTCCGAGGAGAGACGGCGCGCCCCGGTCGAGGCGCACGGACGGAAACGGCGTCTTCGTTTCGTCTGTCGGGTGGCACGGGCCGTCTGGCCGCCCGATCCTATTTGAACCTACGTCGAGTCGGAAGCGACGGCGAGCCTCACTGCCGGCGCCTACGCGGTCGGCGCTTCCGCGTCGGCGTCGCCATCTCCGAGCGCCGCCGCGGCGAGGTCGGCCTCGTGCTGGACGAGGTAGGAGCGCTCGTCGGTGTACTCCGCGGCGGTTTCGAGGGCGTCTTCGGTCCCGATCTGTCGCAGCGCCCACGCGGCGGCCGCGCGGACGGTGTCGCTTTCGTCCTCTGCGAGCGTGTCCGAGAGCGGCTCGACGGCGCGTGTATCGCCGATGAGCCCCAGCGCGCGGGCGACGTACGGCCGCACGTTGTCGTTGTCCATCTCCAGTTTGTCCGCGATGGTCTGCGTCGCCTCCGTCGACCCGATCTCGCCGAGCGCGCGGAGGGTAACCTTCTGGAGGCCGGGGTCCGAGTCTGCGTCGACGTACTCGATCAGCGTCTCGACCGCCTCCTCCGCGCCGTCGCCCATCCGGCCGAGCGCCTTGATCGCCGTCTTGTCGCGGCGCTGGGCGAGCTGGTGCATCTCCTCGAACGCCTCCGGGTCGGCCATCCGCACGAGGGCGTCCATACAGTGCTCCTGCATGAACTCCGACTGGAGGCTGTCCTTCGCGAGCAGGATCATGTCGACGCGGCCGCGCTTCTCCCACTGCTTGAGCGCCGACAGCTCCGGCGGGTAGTCCTTGTAGTGCCCGAGGACGTCGTAGAAGCCCTCGGCCATCAGCTGCTCGTTGGTCTCCAGGTCGTCCCACTCCTGGGCGTCTTCGAGGCCGGACTCGAGGCCGTCTGTCGCTTCCAGGAGGGACGCGATGGTGTCCGCGTCCTCGTCGGCGTCGAGGTCGGCGTCCTCGATGGCCGAAATCGCGGCGTCGAGCGCGGCGACGAGCGCCGCTTCCTGTTCCTCGCCGCTTTCGTCCTCGTCGACCGCGACGTCCGCGTCGAGCGTGTCGTTCACGTCGTCGGCGAACGCGGCGACGACGTCGACGATCTCCCCGGCGCCCTGCTGGGTCCAGCGCGTGTCCGTCAGCTTCGATCTGGCGGCCTCGACATCGTCGACGACGTCGCTTGCGTAGGGGCCCCGCTGGGATTCGAGGTCGTCGCGGAGGTCCGAAACGCGCGATTCGAGCTCCTCGCGCGGATCGTCGGCGTCCTCGTCGTCCTCGTCGGGTTCCGGCAGATCCGCGGATTCGAGGTCCGACTCGATCCCGTCGAGATCGGACTCGACGTCGTCGAGGTCGGCCTCGGTCGCCGCGTCCTCCAGGGCGGACTCGACGTCGTCGAGGCGTTCGTTCAGGGTGTCGGGCGTCACGTCCAGTTCGTCTTCGGACGCCGCCGCGTCGGAATCAGCGGCCGTCTCGTCGTCCCCGTCGCTCATATGCCTGATATCCGTCCGTACCCGAAAAGAGCGTTTCCCTTCTCTCCTCGGACGGCGTCCGCCTCCGAACGGCGACCACGGCGTTATATCTCCCTCCGGCCGCAACGTCCCCCGATGACTGCTCCGAACGAGGAGTCGGGGACCGGGGCCGAATCGGATGCGGGAGCCGAAGGCGATCGAGACGCCGACTGGGACTCCGAGGCCTACGACGGCTCGCACGCGTTCGTCTACGAGTACGGCGCCGACGTCCTCGACCTCCTCGACCCGCAACCGGGCGAGCGGATCCTCGACCTCGGCTGCGGCACCGGCCACCTGACCGAGCGCATCGCCGACGCGGGCGCGGACGTCGTCGGCATCGATCAGTCCGCGGAGATGGTCGAGACGGCCCGGGAGACGTATCCGGAACTGGATTTTCACCGGGCCGACGCTCGGTATTTCGACGTCCACGATTTCGATGTCGACGATTTCGACGCCGGCGACTCCGACCGCTCGGGCCCCTTCGACGCCGTGTTCTCGAACGCGGTGTTACACTGGATCGACGACCAGGACGCCGTCCTCGACTCGGTCACCGACGCGCTGCGTCCCGGCGGGCGCTTCGTCGCCGAGTTGGGCGGTTCCGGCAACGTCGCCGCCATCGTCGACGCCGTCCGAGCGGAACTGGACGCGCGCGGTTACGAGCCCCCGTCGGCCCCGTGGTACTTCCCGACGGTCGGCGAGCACGCGACGACGCTGGAGGCTCACGGCTTCGAGGTCCGCTACGCGAGGCTGTTCGATCGGCCGACGGAACTCGACGACGGCGAGGACGGGATGGCCAACTGGCTCGGGATGTTCGGCGATCGGCTCCTGGGGGCGGTGCCGGCGGACGAACGACCGGACGTCGTCGCCGCCGTCGAGGACCGGCTCCGCGAGGATCTGTACGACGACGGCGTCTGGACGGCCGACTACCGTCGGCTCCGATTCGTCGCGGTGCTGGAGTGAGGCCGTCCTTTTGATAATAGCGGCTAGACCGTGTCCAGGTACGTCTCCGCGAGCGCATCGAGCGCCTCGTGCCGCTCGGTCGTGTGCGGCGCGGTCAGCGGCGAGACCGACACCCGCCCCTCGACGACGGCGCGGCGGTCCGTCCCCGCCGGGTCCGGGAGGTCGTCGCCGCGCATCCGCTCCCAGATCCCGTCGTGGAGGGTGACCGTTCCGTTGCCGTCGTGCTCGGCCGTCATCTCGTACAGCGTCGACGGGGTCGTGATCTCGATCGGCGCGGGATCGCCGCTGTCCTCCGCGAGCGGCGCGTTGACGTTGAGGTACTCGGCCTGCTCGAAGACGCCCGCGCCGAGCGCATGCCGGAGCAGATACGTCGTCGCCCGGGTCGCCTCGCGGAAGTCCTCGACTTCCGTCGCCTGCTCGTGCCAGGGGGTGTCGCCGCCGCCGGGGACGTACAGCGAGGTGGCGATCGCCGGCACGTCGAAGAAGGCGGCCTCGACGGCGGCGCTGACCGTCCCCGACCGCCCGAGGACGTACGCGCCGAGGTTCGCGCCCTTGTTACAGCCCGAGACGACGGCGTCGACGTCGGGACAGAGCGATTCGAGGCCGGCGACGACGCAGTCGGCGGGGGTCCCCTCGACCGAGTAGCCGAGTTCGTGCTCGCGGACGCTGACGTCAGCGGAGAGTTGTCGCCCGACCGCGCTCTGGTCGTCCGCGGGCGCGACGGCGGTCACGTCGGCGAACTCCGAGATCCCCTCGTACAGCGCGCGGAACCCGACGGCGTCGATCCCGTCGTCGTTCGTCAGGAGGACGGAGAGCGATTCGCTCATACCGCCCTCTTCGTCGGACGGGGGAAATGTGTACCGCTCGGGCGCCTCCGCCCGCGGCTCTCCGCGATTGGGACCGGTTCACGCGGTCAGTAACCGGCACCCGCTCACGCGCTCGCTGTCCGGCACCCACTCACGCGCTTCCCGTTCCTCACCCACTCACGCGCTCGCCGTCCGGGACCCGCTCACGCGACCCGCTCGACGAGCGTCTCGCCGTCGACGACGAGGTTGTAGGCGCCCTCGTCGTCGTTCCACAGACAGAGCACGTTCTCGAAGGCGACGACCTCGCCGTAGTCCGCGAGGAGCAACGCCTCGTTCAGCGAGTCGCGGACGGTCGAGACGGCGTAGTGTTCGACCGCCTCGCTCCCGTCGCCGATCTTGAACAGCGGGTTCGCGTCGTCGCCGTCGGTCAGGTCTCGGCTCAGTTTGACGGCGAGGAGGTCGATCCGGTTCGTGACGTGGCGCTCCGTCTCGGCCATCTTCGCGTGGCGGTCCGGGTCGGCGCGCACGTCGGTCCGGCGCGCGCCGTCCGGGCGGAGGACGAAGTAGGAGAACTGCACCGTCTCGTTTCTGAACGTGCCGTCGCCGGGCGTGCGACCGGACTCGTCGGTCTCTCCGTCGGGGTCGTCCGCCTCGCCCGCCTCGTCGAGGCGGCGCTGGAAGGCCGGTGCTTCGATGTCGGAGCGGCGGTCGAACGACCAGCCGCGATCCGAGGGCGCCTCGCCGGGCCACAGCCGGAGCGTCGGCGCGTAGACGGAGACGGCCGAGTCTGCGGGCGCGAGCGCGCGCTCGACCTCCCGGAGTCCGATGCTCGTGTTTCGATCCGCGGGCGCGAGCGCGAGGAACGACCCGTCGTCGGCGACCGCGTCCAGGTATCGGGCGGCGACGGCCTCGGGGTCGTCGAGCTCGGACAGCACGTTGGCGAAGACGACGAGATCGATTCCCTCGCCGTCGGCGACCGACTCGGGGTCGAACCCCTCTGCGGTCTCGCGGTGGATCGTCGTCCGGAAGTTCCGGCCGGTCTCGCCCAGCACTCGGTCGAGCACGTCCGCCGCGGCCGACGGTTCCACGGCGTGGTAGTCGACGACGGCGTCCTCGGGGAGGTAATCGTGGAGGCCCAGCGCGGGTCCGCCCGCGCCCGCGCCGACGTCGAGCACGCGGAGCGTTCGGGGAAGCCGGTCCCGCTCTGCGAGGTCGTCGAGGACGTACCCGATCGCGGCGTAGTAATCGGGGAGGTGATAGATCGCGTACCCGAGTGCGGCCGTCTCGTCGTACTCGACGGGGTTCCCCCGGTAGTAGTCCTCCTTGAGCCGACGGATCACGCCCCTGAGCCGGTCGCCGCTCTCGCCGCGGTGCCAGTTCGCCCCGTAGCGTTCGACGAGCAGGTCCTCGACGGCGAACGCGTACGTGTCGGGGAACGTGTCGGGGGTCCATCCCGGCCGCGGCGCGGGGTCGTCGCTCACCGGGACGAACGTGCCGTCCTCGCGTTCGCGCAGGCGCAGGTCGTACGCCTCCTCCCGGAGCGTCTCGCGGACGACCGCCGGGTGCGGCGTCCCCTCGACGTACTCGTGGATCTCCTCGGGGTCGACCGGGCGCACGTTCCGCAGGTACTTCGCGTTCGACCGGACGGCGTCGCGATCGATCACTGCCTGTCGCCCCGCGCTGTCGCGTCGCCGTCTCCCGACACGTCGTCGGTGTCCGCACCTTCGAGGCGGCGACGCCGCCTGTCTCTCGCCTCCTCGTACAGTCGATCGAACGCCTCGCCGTCCGCCTCGGCGATCCGGGACGCGGCGGCCGCGACCGCGTCGGCCCCCTCGAAGGACTCCTGGATCTCGCGGTAGACGCGCGGCGTCCCCTCGGTCACGGTTCCGACGAGGTCCGAGAGCGCGCGCGAGACGGGCGTCGCGAACTCCTCGCGCACGTCCTCGGCGGCCAGCGCGTACGCGAGGATCGCGGTGTGAGCCCCCGCCTGAACCGTCTCCATCGCCGAATCGTGCTCCTCGGGGTTCGTCTCGAAGACGCGGTTTCCGGCGTCGTCGATGGCGTCGAGCGCCGCGTCAGTCACCGGACCCGGAGCGTCGACCACGGCCGCGACGTTTCCGGGCGCGTTCTCCGGGGCGAAAAGCGGGTGCAGGCTCACCCGTTCTCGGTCGGGCAGGTGCTCCCGCATCGCAGCCACCGGATCGGCCATCACGCCGGTGACGTCGAGCATCGCGCGCGAGGCACGGTCGGCGTGCGCTTCGATGGCGTCGCGCGCGGCGGTGATCGGCACGGCGATGCAGACCGCGTCGAACGTCGACGTCGTTTCGAGCGCGACCGCACGCCCGCCCACGGCGTCGGCGGCGGCGCTCGCGGCGTCCGGGTCCCGATCGGCGAACGCGACGCTGAACTCCGTTTCGAGCGTTTCGCCGGCCCAGCGACCCATCGCGCCGGCCCCGACGACGAGTACCTCCATCGCCGCTCACTACGCGGCGCCGCAATCAAAAGGGGTTCGATGCCGGAGTCGGCTCTCTCCGTGCGGCCGCCGATCCGGTCCGAAAATATCGACTTTGATACTCGGGAGCGTACGTTTATTGGGCCGGTCGCTAGAGAAACGCCGGGGGAAAGGAATCTGCGCCGCCGTGACACCGACCGGTCGATCGAGTCGATAGTGGTCTCCGCCGACGCCCGGGTACCCGCACTCGGCCACGCAGGAGGCGAATGCACGCTTAACAGCCGTATAACAATACGCGCGTAAGGACAGCAGTTACTGATGAAATTTCCCACGGTCTCCGGGAGAGACACGCAGGGGCGTCGGGTGACCCTGCCCGACGACCTCGACGGAGAGCAGACGCTGCTCGTCGTCAGTTTTCACCTCCGCCAGCGGTCGCTCGTCGGATCCTGGCGCGGGTTCGCGGCCGAACTGTGTGACCAGTTCGACCACTTCGCGTACTACGAACTCGTCGTCGGCAGCCAGGGGGGGATGCTCCCGCCGACCTCCACGGGCGGGATGTCGCCGACGAACGCCAGACAGCGCGTTCACGACAACACGATCCTGCTGTCAGTCAACAAGCAGGCGTTCCAGCGCCAGCTCGGCCTCCTCGGCGAACAGACCATCTACGCGTTCCTCGTCGAGGACGGACACGTGGTCCGTCAGGCCGCGGGCGTGCTCACGCCCGAGACCGGCGAGGCCCTGGAGTCGCTGCTCGAAGCGTACCGAGACGAGAAGAACCGGCAATCGAACGGGTCGGAGCACGCCGGCGAGTCGTCGGTCTGATACTGAGTACTCTCGTCTCTTCCCGCCGAGCGCCGTCAGCAGAGGTGGCGCTCGGCGGTACAAAGTGAGAGTAATCGGTATGAGGCGACTCGAACGCGGTCGCCCCGAGCGGTTTCGGAACCCGTTCTGCGGAACTCCGGCGGTAAGATCGGCTTAATCAGCCTCAGATCTGCAGTTCTATCGGCTGGTTCGTCAGGTTCTCCGAGCCGTCCTCGGTGACGACCACCAGGTCCTCGATGCGCACGCCGCCGACCTCGGGATCGTACAGCCCCGGCTCGACCGTGACGACGTGGCCCGGCTGCAGCTCGTCGCCGTCGGGAGACAGCCGCGGCAGTTCGTGGACGTCGAGTCCGACCCCGTGGCCCGTCGAGTGGATGAATCCGGTCTCGCTCTTCGGATCCGAGCGGAGGGTCGGAAGGCCGGCGTCCTCGTAGACATCACAGACGATATCGTGGACCGCCGCGCCGGTCACGCCCGGTTCGATGGCGTCGACGGCGGCGACGAGCGCCTCGTGGGTCAGATCGAACCACTCGCGGATCGTGTCCGTCGGCTCGCCCTTCACGAAGGTCCGCGTCATATCCGCGTGGTACTTCGTCTCCTTCGAGCGCGGGAAGATGTCGACGATGATCGGCTCGTCGGGCCGGAGCGGACCGCTCCCGCGGTCGTGTGGGTCGGCGGCGTCCGAACCGCAGGCGACGATCGTCTCGTCGAGCGCACAGCCGTGGCGGAGCAGCGTGACCTCGATCTCCTCGCGGACGCGCTCGCTGGTAAGGACGTCTCCGTCGACCGCGAGCGCCCGGTCTCCGGCATCGCTCTCCCCTGCTCCGTCCCGCTCGTTCCCGGCGCCTCCCTTCGCCCCGCCCGCTTCGACGACCTCCGCCTCCCGAAGCAGGTCGGCGGCGGCGTCCATCGCCGCCTCGTTGGCGCGCTGAGCCGCGCGGACGTGCTCGATCTCTTCGTCGGTCTTCCGCGCGCGCACCTCGGTCACGACGTCCTCGGTTTCGGGCGCGACGGAGACGCCCCGCTCGCGGAGCCGGTCCGCGGGGCCGAGCGGGAAGCGCTCCGGCGTCGCCACGCTGTCGACGCCGCGGTCGTCGAGCCACGCCGCGACGACGCGGGCCTTCGCCGCCCTGGGTCCGTGTTCGCCGGCCAGCGACCGGTAGTCGTAGTCGGCCAGCCGCGACACGTCGTCCGCGCGGCTCTGTCTGTTCGCGCGGCCGTACTCCAGCGCGGAAACCAGAAGCGCGGTCGTCTCGGGCGTGTAGAGCGTCACGAACGGGTCCGGCGCGTCGAAGCCCGAGAGGTACCGCTGGGTCGACTCAGAGCTGTCGGCGTCGACGAGGTAGCCGTCCAGGCCCCCCTCGTCGAGGTACTCGTCGAGCGGCGAGAGATCCGGGTCCATACGCGGTGGTCGCGGGCGGGCGGATAAAGAATGTCGGCTCGGCCCGCCGGCGACCGCGTGGCTCGACGGTCGACGACCGTCGTTCGTCGATCGCGACCGCCCGCGCCGCGACGGGACCACAACCGTATTACGGGCGCGTCGCGGTCGTTGGACTATGGCTGTCGAGAACGTCATCTGGCCGCGCTACCTCGACGCGTCCGTCTCCCGCGAGGACGGCCGTCGGGTCCCGCTCGACGACGCCGTCGAGGAGCCGACGGTCGACGAGATCGCGCAGGCCGTCCAGCAGATCGGCTACGACGCCGTGATCGAACGCGACGTGACGCACCCGCAGGAGTGGGACGCCCGCGGCCGCGTGCTCGTGAAGGGTGCCGAGGATTCGACGAAGAACGACCTCGTGCAGGCGGTCGCCGCCTACGTCGGGATCCTCCGGGACTGACGATGCAGCGCCTCGGAACCGTCTCGCGGACGGCGCAGAACCTGCTCATCGTCCGCTGCGACGACGCCGACCGCCCCGACATCGGCGCGCAGGCCGTCGACGAGTCCCTGTCGACTGTCGGCCGCGTCGTCGACGTCTTCGGCCCGGTTTCGCGCCCCTACGTGGCCGTCACGCCCGCGGGCGACGTTCGGCCGGCGTCGCTCGTCGGACAGCGGCTGTACGCGCGCTGAGCGATTCTATGTACGACGCCGGTCCCGAACGGACCGAAACACAATCCCCATAGTGGGTCGGTCGTAACGGCCGCCTATGCGAAGACGCGTCGCCGCCGGCGTCGGGTTCGCCGCCCTGTTGTTCCTCCTCGTCCAACTCGGCGCGCTGGCGCTCGTCCCGACGTTCTACGAGTCGGGCTATCAGACCGTCGAAGACCCCTCAGATCCCACGAACAGTCTCGTCTATATCGTCGCGATCCTCGTCGCGACGGCGGCGATGCTCGCGGCGTTCAAGTTCGACCTCGACTGGGTCGTCCGGGCGTTCGTCGTCCTCGCGGCCGCCTCGATCTCGTGGTACGTCTTCTCGGTCCTGCTCCCGCCGCTGGCGGCCGTCGGAGCCTCGATCGCCCTCGCGGCGCTGCTCGTGATCCACCCCGAGTGGTACGTCATCGACGCCGCGGGCGTCGTGATGGGCGCGGGGGCCGCCGGACTGTTCGGGATCAGCTTCGGGCTCCTTCCGGCCATTCTGCTGCTCTCCGTTTTGGCCGTCTACGACGCGATCAGCGTCTACGGCACCGAACACATGCTCGAGTTGGCCTCGGGGGTGATGGACCTGAAGCTCCCCGTGGTGCTCGTCGTGCCCACGACGCTGTCGTACTCGCTGCGGGACACCGACGCCGCCGAGACGGTGGCCGACGCGGGCGGCGACGCCGCGGGCGATGACGAGATCGAGTCCGGCGCTGACGTCGTGGACGCTGACGAGGTCGAGGCCGACAGCGACGCCGAGAGAGACGACGACCGCAGCGCGGACGTCGGCGGCGATGCGGACGCCGACGTCGACAGCGACGCCGACGAGGACGCCGGCGACGTCCGCGACGCGTTCTTCATCGGCCTCGGCGACGCCGTGATGCCGACGGTGATGATCGCCAGCGCGGCCTTCTTCCTCCCGGCGTCGCTGACGCCCTCGCTCGGAGTCGCGTGGCTCCCGGCGCTGACGCTCCCGGCGCTGACGGCGATGCTCGGGACGTTCGCCGGACTGTTCGTCCTTCTGTGGATGGTTCTGAAGGGGCGCGCCCACGCCGGCCTCCCGCTCCTGAACGGCGGCGCGATCGGCGGTTACTTGCTCGGCGCGCTCGCGAGCGGCGTCCCGATCCTCACCGCGCTCGGGCTCTGAGCCGGCTCGTACTGATTACGCTCACTGTTCACCGCCGAGCGCCGTCAACGGGGATGGCGCTCGGCGGTACGAGACGGGAGTGATCAGTGTCAGTCGTCGGCCTCCGCTTCGTCGTCCGCGCCCGCACCGTCGCGGACGTGGACGGCCATCCCCGTCTCGAAGTCCGCCATCGCGTCGGCCGAGAGCTCCGCGCGGCCGACCGCGACGACGGTGTCGTCGTCGAGGACGACCGCCACCTCGTCGCCGGGTCTGACGTCGGGGTCGACCGCCCGGACGAACTTCGCGAAGGCGTTCTTGCCGTCGCGGACGAACGGCTCGCTCTCCTCGCCGACGACGACGCGAGCCGCGGGGCGGTCGAGCGCGTCGATCAGCCGTCGCCCGCCCGCGATGCCGAGGGTGAACCGACCGTCGGTCCCGTAGGAGACGATCCGGCCCTCGGGGGCGACGATCTGCCGCGGTCGCCCGCCCGTCGAACGGTGCACCGTCAGCGACTCGTCGTCGTCGCTCGGAAACAGCGCCTCGCCCGCGCCCGATCCGAACTGGTAGTCGGCGACGGTTCGCAACTCCGGCATCGTCTCCCCGTCGCCGTCTGCGTCGCTCATACCACCCGCTTCACCGCGGAGCGGCAAGACGTTCGCGGTACGGAGACCGCCTTCTGCCCCGTCGTCGGGGCGGTCGAGCGGGTGCCTCCGCCGACCTATGCGCCGCGTTCGCACAGTCTCTCGACTCGAAAACTCATATATACCGACGGGTCTCTCGGTCGAGTATGACAGTCGACGTCCGGTTGGTCGCGTTCGGTGCGCTGCTGCTCTTCGCGAGCAGCGGGCTCTTCTTCGAGGCGGGCGTCAGCGGCTACCTTTCGGTGGCTATCGCCGGCGTCGCGGTGGTCGCCACGGCGCTCGCGGCCGCCCGTGCCCGCGCAGGCGAGAGCGACGCCCACGCCGCCTGATCGGGGTTTCGGACCCACGCCGCCCGAGCCCGATCCCGAGTTCTGCGCCGCCCGAATCCGGCTCCGGATCAACGGCACCGTCCCCGCGGCGGGTGACCGACGACTCGGCTCTCAGAGCAGGAAGGTCTCCTGCCGCTCCGAGAGGTCGATGAACGTGTCGGTCGCCTCGATCAGCTCCTCGGCGGTCGACTCTCTGAACGCCATCACCTCGACGCGGACGCCCTCGTGTCGGAGGTGCGAGCACAGCCGGGAGAAGTCGCCGTCGCCCGTACAGAGGACGACCGTGTCGACGTGGTTCGCGAGCGTGACGGCGTCGAGGCTCATCCCCACGTCCCAGTCGGCCTTCTTCGACCCGTCGCCGAACGTCTTGATCTCCTTGATCTTCGGCTCGAAGCCGATGTCGACGAGCGCCTCGAAGAAGCTCTCCTCGTCGGGCGAGTCCGCGCGGACGACGTACGCGATGGCGCGTGTGAGATCCCGCCCCGCGACGCCCTTCTCCAAGAGCGCCGAGTAGTCGATGTTCCGCGAGTAGAGGCTCTGTGCCGTGTGATAGAGGTTCTGTGCGTCGGCGAGCATCGCCACCCGCTGACTCGGGTGAATCTCGGTCATACTGTCCCTGGGGGCGCGATAGTACATGAATGTCCGGTCCTACGGGCGGGTGCCCGTTTCGCCGTCATCGGCGTTCGACGACGAAACGTATATTATCGAGGAGCGTCCTATTCCGGACGTGACTCGCGCCACGTCGACCTCGACGGATTCGTCCCGTCAGACAGCGACGCGTGGCCCCTTTTTCATCGGTAAAAAACGCGCGCCCTGACGCTCTGGGCGGGAGTGGCATCCCCGTCCCTGGCGACCCAACGACCGGGCGCGCACCGACGTTCGAGCGTCGAACCGATCGGGACGGTTCCGACGGCGAACAACCGACACACCCTACACGGAAGCCGACAGTACACTACACAACGATGACAGACATCGACTTCACCGGCGTGTTCCCCGCGATGACCACGCCGTTCGACCAGGACGGAGCGATCGACCACGAAACGCTCGCAGCCGACGCCCGCCGGCTCGAATCCGCCGGCGTCGCCGGCCTCGTGCCCGCCGGCTCGACCGGCGAGAGCGCGACGCTGACCCACGACGAACACATCGAGGTCGTCGAGACGGTCGTCGAGGCCGTCGACGACGTCCCCGTCGTCGCGGGGTCGGGATCGAACTCGACCCGCGAGGCGCTGAACCTCTCGCGACGCGCGGCCGACGCCGGCGCGGACGCGCTGCTTCTCATCTCGCCGTATTACAACAAGCCCGAACAGGCGGGCCTCTACGAGCACTTCCGGACGATCGCCGACGAGGTCGACCTCCCGCAGATCGTCTACAACGTCCCGAGCCGCACGGGCCAGAACGTCGAACCCGAGACGGTCGCAGAGCTCGCCACCCACGAGAACGTCCGGGCGTACAAGGCCGCCAGCGGCGACGTCGCACAGATCTCCGAGGTCATCGAGTACACTCGCGAGGAGGACCTCGCGGTGCTCTCGGGCGACGACGCGCTCACGCTGCCGGTCTGCTCGCTCGGCGGCCGCGGCGTCATCTCCGTCGCGGGCAACGTCGAACCCGAGCGGACCGTCGAACTCGTCGACGCCGCCCTGGAGGGCGACCTCGAACGCGCCAGAGAGCTCCACTACGAGCTCTCGCCGCTGTTCCGACAGCTCTTCGTCGAGACCAACCCCATCCCGGTGAAGGCCGCGATGGCGATCCGCGGGCACAACTCCGGCGCGCTCCGTCCGCCGCTGACGGAGATCGAGCCGGAGAACCGCGAAGACCTCGAACGCATCCTCGCGGAACTCGACGAGAGCGCGGCGGCAGAAGCGACGGAGGCCGTCTAGATGGGCGGCGATCTCACCGTCGCGATCACCGGCGCGAGCGGTCGGATGGGCGGCGAACTCCTCTCCGCCGCCGCCGACCACGACGACGTCGGGTCCGTGCTGGCGGCGAGTCGGACGCCCGAGAACGTTCCGAGCGGCGACGCGCCGGGCGCACCGGACGCGGTCGTCGAAGACGCGGATCTCGGCGCGGCGCTCGACGAGCACGACGTCGACGTCCTCGTCGACTTCACCGTCCCCGAGGCGAGCGTCGAGTACCTCCGCGCGGCCGCGGACGAGGGCGTCGCCGTCGTCGTCGGCACGACCGGCTACGACGAGGCGGGCGAAGAGACGCTCGATTCGGTCGCGAGCGAGGTCCCGTTCCTGCGGGCGTCGAACTTCTCCCGGGGCGTCGGCGCGCTCCGGCGAGCGGTCCGGGAGGCCGTCGCCGCGCTCCCCGGCTACGACGTCGAGGTGACGGAGACGCACCACAACGGCAAGCGCGACGCCCCCTCCGGAACGGCGCTGACGATCCTCGACGACATCGACGACGCGCGGGGATCGGGCGGCGACGCGAGCGGTGACGGGGCCGAGCGCGTCCACGGGCGCGTCGGCGAACAGCCGCGCGAGGGCGACGAGATCGGCGTCCACGCCCGGCGCGCGGGCGACGTGACCGGCGAGCACGAGATCCTGCTCGCCGGCAACGAGGAGGTGCTCGAACTAACTCACCGCGCCGGTTCGCGCGGCATCTTCGCCGCCGGGGCGCTCGACGCCGCGGTCTGGCTGGCCGGCCGCGACGCCGGCCGGTACGATTTCGACGAAGTCTTGGACGCCGACGCTGACGACACGGACACCGATTCACAATGAGCCTCGAATCCGAGATCGAGAACCTGTGGCAGCGCTACCAGGACGACGAGGTCGACGCCGCGAGCGCGGGGTCGGCCGCGCGCTCGACGCTCGACGCGTTCCTCGAAGCCCTCGAGACGGGCGACGTGCGGGCGGCCGAGCAGGTGGGAGACAGCGGCCCCGACGGCTGGGTCGTCAACGAGTGGGTCAAGCGCGGCATCCTCCTGAACTTCGGCCTGCGCGAGACGCTCCCCCGCGAGTACGGCGACGTGACCTACTACGACGTGCTCCCGCTCCGGTCGACGACGGACCTGGGCGGCCGCGGGACGCGAAACACGCCGGACGGCACCGCGATCCGACGCGGCGCGTACCTCGGCTCCGACTGTATCATGATGTCGCCGTCGTTCGTCAACGTCGGCGCGCACGTCGGCGACGGCACGCTCGTCGACTCCTGCGACACCGTCGGCTCCTGCGCCCAGCTGGGCGAGAACGTCAAGCTCGGCGCGAACACGCTGATCGGCGGCGTGCTCGAACCCGTCGAGGACGCGCCCGTGATCGTCGAGGACGGCGTCTCCCTGGGCGCGGGCTGTCGCGTCACCTCCGGGTTCCACGTCGGCGAGAACACGGTCGTCGGCGAGAACACGCTTCTCAGCCCCCGGATTCCGGTCTACGACCTCGTCGAGGAGGAGGTCATCTACGGCCACCTTCCATCTAATCGCCGCGCGTTCACCCGCTACGTCGAGTCCTCGCTCGGCGATCACGACCTCTTCGAGTCGGGCGCGTACAAGCCCGCGGTCGTCGCCCTCGACATCGAGGACGACACGCTCGATAAGACCCGCCGCGAGGAGGCGCTGCGGGAATGAGCGAGACCGGCGACGGCGGGCCGGCGGTCCGCCGCCTCGCCGAGTGGAACGAGGAGAACCTCATAGCGCTCGCCGAGGAGTACGAGACTCCCCTCTACGTCGTCGACCTCGATCGGGTCGAGGAGAACTGCATGCGACTCCTCGATGCGTTTCCCGACGCCGACGTCCGGTACGCGGTGAAGGCCCACTCCGGCCGAGCGGTCCTTCGGACGGTCCGCGAGGCCGGCCTCGACGCCGAGTGCGCGTCGGCGGGCGAAGTCGAGCGCGCGTTCGACGCCGGATTCCCCGGCGAGCGAGTTCAGTACACCGCGGTCAACCCGCCCGCGGGCGACCTCGACCTCGTGATGGAACGCTGGCGCGAGAACCCCGGACTGACGATCACCGTCGGCGCGGAAGACACCGTCGAGCGCCTCCGAGAACGCGGGTTCGACGGCCGCCTCTGCGTCCGCGCGAACCCCGGCGTCGGCGCGGGCCACCACGAGAAGGTATCCACGGGCGCGAACGCGAAGTTCGGCATCCCGATCGAGCGGGTCGCCGACCTCGCCACCCGGTGGGCGGCCGACTTCGACCTCGTCGGCGTCCACGCCCACGCCGGCAGCGGCATCTCCGGGGAGGACCTCTCGGCGCACCGCGAACTGGTGAGTCGAATGGGGGACCTGACGCGGGAGATCGAATCGCGCGCCGGCGGCCTCGAATTCGTCGACGTCGGCGGCGGCTTCGGCGTCCCCTACGAGGAGGACGAACCGCCGCTCGATCTGGACGCTGTCGCCGAGGCGACCCGCGAGGCGCTCGGCGAGGTCGAAGCCACGCTCGCGATCGAACCCGGCCGGTACGTCGTCGCCGACGCCGGCGTCCTCCTCACGAGGGTCAACACCGTCAAGGAGGCCCGAGACGCCACGGTCGTCGGTATCGACGCCGGGATGACGACGTTACTCCGGCCGGCGATGTACGACGCGTACCACGCGATCGCGAACCTCTCGGCCGGCGACGACGCCGAGGAGATCGACGCGACCGTAGCGGGACCTATATGTGAGTCGGCGGACGTACTGTGCGAGCACAGACCGCTCTCGCGACCCGATCGGGGGGACGTCCTCGCCGTCGGGAACGCGGGCGCGTACGGATACGAGATGTCGAGCACCTACAACTCCCGGCCGCGACCGGCGGAGGTCGCGCTGTCCGGTACGACCGTTCGCCTCACTCGACGGCGAGAGACCCTGACTGACCTGACCAGCCTGGAACAATGAGCGTACAGCACGACAGAGTGGCAGTCGAGAAGTACCACGGCACCGGCAACGACTTCATCGTCGTCGACGCCGTCGAATCGATCCCCGACAGACCCGCGTTCGCGACGACCCACTGCGACCGCGAGACGGGCGTCGATCACGAGGCGTCCCCGCGAACCGGCGCCGACGGCGTCCTCTTCCTGGCGCTGGAGCCGATGTACTCGCCGCCGCGCGTCGTGATGACGCTCGTTCAACCGGACGGCTCCGTCGCCGCGATGTGCGGCAACGGCGCGCGCGTCGCCGCGGCGTGGGCGGCCGAACGGACCGGTTCGGACGAACTGATGATCGACACGCCCGCGGGCACGCGCCGCGCCGTCGTCGACGGCGACGACGTCACCATCGAGATGGGCGTTCCCTCGTTCGCGCCGCGGGACGTCCCGTTGGCCCGCGAAACCGAACTGATCGAGGAGGAGGTCGAGGGGCTCACCGTCACCGCGGTGAACACGGGCGTTCCGCACGCCGTCGCGGTCGTCGACGACGTCGACGACGTGGACCTCGAATCGGTCGCGCCGGCAGTTCGACACGCGGACGTGTTCCCCGAGGGCGCGAACGTCACGCTGGCCTCGCGGGCGGACAGCGACGATGGCGACGATAGCCCGCACTTCCGCCAGCGGACGTACGAGCGCGGCGTCGAGGGCGAGACGCGCTCCTGCGGCACCGGCGCGGTCGCCGTCGCGGCCGTCGCGAAGCGACTCGGCCTCATCGACGGCGACGAGTCCGTCACCGTCAGTCCGCCGGGGGGCGACCTCCGGATCACCGTCCCGGACGGCGACTCTGCGACGCTGGCCGGGCCCGCCGAGCGGGAGTTCGCCGGCGAACTGGAAACCGTGGTCCGGTCGACGTAGATGGCCGACGACGGCGCCGTCTCCGGAACCGCCGACGACTCGGTCTCGGATGTCGACGGCTCGGCCCCGGCCCCTGCCGACGACTCCGCCTCGAGTGCCGCTGCCGACTCCGCAGAGTTCGATCCGATCGCCTTTCTCGAATCCGCCGTTCCGATCGCCTCGAACGAGGACGTCGCTGCGATGCGCGAGTTCCTGATCCAGACGATCGAGTCGCGGGGCGTCGACGCCCGCGTCGACGACGCCGGCAACACCCTGGCGTCGAAGGGCGCACGGAGTCCGGAGACGCACCTCGTCTTCAACACCCACGTCGACACCGTCTCGCCGCACGTGCCGTTCGAGCGCGAGGAGGTCGACGGCGACCTGGTCCGGGTCCACGGCCGCGGCTCCTGCGACGCGAAGGGCCCCCTGGCGGCGATCCTCGCGGCGTTCTTCGCGGTCGAGCCACGCGACGACGCCCGGGTGACGCTCGCGGTGACGCCCGACGAGGAGGTCCTCTCGACGGGCGCGGCGGCGTTCGACCTCGACGGGGACTGCTACGTCGTCGGCGAGCCCACTGGGCTCGACGTCTGCACCGCCGCGAAGGGCCGGTTCCAGGGGACGCTGACGCTCGAAGGATCGGCCGCACACGCCGCGGAACCGGAGTCGGGAACGAACGCCATCGCCGGGCTCGAAGACGCCCTCGCCGCGATCCGGACGTTCGACGACGGGCGCGAGGCCCACCCGCAACTCGGTTCGGCGACGCTGACGCCGACGGTCGTCACCGGCGGCGACTCGACGAACCAGGTCCCGGCGCGCTGCGAACTCGTCGTCGACCGGCGGAGCGTCCCGCCGGAGACGGCGGAGGGCTTCAGGTCGGAACTCGAACGCGCGGTCCGGGCGGCCGTCCCCGACGACGTCGGCGTCGCGTTCGACCTCACCGACCGGCCGACCCCGTTCCTGGAGGCGTTCGCGACCGACGGCTCTCACGAACTCGTGCGGACGCTCGCGGCCGCGTCCGAGCGAGCCGGCGGCTCCGGCGACGTCCGCCCGTTCACCGCCGCGACGGAGGCGTCGTACTTCTCGCCCGCGCCGGTCGTCGTCTTCGGACCGGGCGTCCTCGCCGACGACGAGGGCGCGGTCGCCCACGCGGAGCGCGAATACGTCGACGTCGCCGACGTGCGCCGCGCGGCGACGGCGCTCACGGACGCGACGCGGCGGCTCGTGGGACGCGACCGCTGACGGACGCGACGACTGGTGGAACGCGACCGCTGACACGTCGTCCGAGGCGGTCGACGACGTCGGTGAGACGCGCGGGTCGACGGCCGTTCGAATCGACCCGGAGGGCGACAGCCGCCCGCGACGACCGCGGAGCGACCCGCGGCGCGGCTTCAAGCGGCCGTTTAAGCTTTCCTCGCCTACTTGATCCGTCGCCTCCTCGTCCCGGATGCAATGACGAGCCCTCCAACGAAGCGGTTGCATCGACGTCTCCGGTCAGCATCGAACCGACGCCGACTGACCGCGCTCGCTCTCGCGGCCGTCCTCGTCGTCACGGCCGCGGCTGCCGTCGCGTCGCCCGCCGTCGCCCAGTCCGATACCGATCCCTTCGCGTTGGATACCGAGGCGGTCGAATCGGTGACGAACGCGACCGTCAGCGGGACGACGACGCTGGACGCCGGGACGGAGATTCAGGTCCGGCTCAGTTCGACCGGCGAGACGAGCCCGCAGTTCCTGAAGACGAAGACGACGACCGTCGGGAGCGACGGCGCGTGGGACGCGACGTTCGACCTCTCGGCGATCGAGACCCACGACACCGTCGGGGTGTCCGTAGTGGTGACGAACGAGAGCGACGACCGGAGCGCCGGCTTCGAGGTCCCGATCGAAAACGATCGGGCGACGCCGACCGATTCGGGCGGTTCCCTCGCCTCCGCGCCCGGATTCGGGATCGGTACTGCGGTCGCCGGGCTCCTCGGGAGCGCGGCGCTCCTCCGCCGGCGAGACTGAACCCTGTCGGTCGAGCAGCGCTGATCTCACCGCCGACGAGGTCGCCGCCGTCGTCGAGGTGGTCGCTGGCGAGGTAGTTGTCGCCGTCGAACGCCCGTTTCGCTCGGCGGTCCCGCTCTCGCCGCGGCGGCCGGTGGCGGATCCGTAACTGCCATACCCGCCGGCCGAGTGGTCCCCCGTATGTACGAGGCGGTCCACGCCCACCCTGACGGACGCAGCACGGCCGCGCGCTTCGCGACGACGGCGGAGCGCTACGGCTACGACGGCGTGGTCGTCCGTGCCGACGACGCTGCGCCCGACTACGACCGCCTCCGCGAGGCCCGTGGGGTCGACGCGGTCGATGCCGCCGAAATCGTCGCCGCGGACCCCCAGCACGCGAGCGGCGCGGTCGGGAACGCGCGAACGAAACACACCGTCGTGATCGTCTCCGGCGGGACGAACGCGCTGAACCGCTTCGCGGTCGAACAGGCGCGCGTGGACGTCCTCGCGCGGCCGTTCGAGGGGCCGATCGGCGAGGGCACCGACGGTCCGAACGGCCGCGGCGGCGACGGGGACGGCGACGTCAACCACGTGCTCGCGAAGGCCGCCCGCGAGAACGACGTCCGGATCGAGGTGAACCTCGCGCCGGTGCTTCGGGACCGCGGCGGGCACCGCGTCCGCCACCTCTCGAAGCTCCGGCGGCTCAAGCGACTGATCGATCACTACGACGCGCCGTACGTCGTGAGCGCGAACCCCACGTCGCATCTGGAACTCCGTGCGCCCCGGGAACTCGCGGCCGTGGGCGCGGAAGTCGGCCTCGGCGACGAGTGGATTCGAGCGGGGCTCGACGAGTGGGGACGGCTCGCCGCCCGCAACCGCGAGCGCCGCTCCGAGTCGTTCATTGCCCCGGGCGTCGAACGTGGTCGGTATGAAGAAGACGATTGACGAACACGCCGAGCGGTTCTCGGAGGCGGCCTCCTCCTACGACGACGAGCAGGACTCGACGGAGTACCTCGCGTGTGCGGACCTGGTCGTCGAACACGCCGCGCCCGGTCCCGACGACGTCGTCCTCGACCTCGGGACCGGAACCGGTGCGATCGCGCTCGCACTCGCCCCGAAGGCGAAACGCGTGATCGGGCGGGACATCAGCGAGGGGATGCTCGAGGAGGCCCGATCGAAGGCCGGAGAGGAGGGTATCGACAACGTCGAGTTCGGCGAGGGACGGTTCCGCGAGCCCAACTACGACGGCCCCGTTGACGTCGTCACGTCGAACTTCGCGATGCACCACCTCTCCGACGCGGAGAAACGGGAGGCTATCGCCGTGATCGCGGGGCTGAACCCGCGGCGGTTCGTCCTCGGCGACGTGATGTTCTTCGGGGCGCCCGACCCCGAGGAGCCGTTCTACAGCCCCGAGGTCGACGACCCCGCGACGGTCGGGACGCTCGTCGACGCGCTGACCGACGAGGGGTTCGTCCTCACCGCCGTCGAGCGCGTTCACGACCAGGTGGGCGTCCTCGTCGCCGAGCGCTTCGGCGCGTCCAGCGAGCGTGTGGGCGTCACGCCGAAACGGAACGGGGAGGCCCCGAACGCGACCCGCGAGGAGTGACCGATGAAGCACCTCCCGAAACACCTCCAGCCGCGGTGGCGGTACCTGGCCGTCGGGATCGAGGCCTGGCCCGACGCCGACTTCGACCGCGGGGCGTTCCAGCGGGACCTGTGGTACGCCGCCCAGAACCTCTACGGCGACGCCGGGAGCGCCGAGGCGGACCTGACGGTGCTCGCGTTTCACTACGCCGACGGCGACGGCGAGACGATCGTCCGCGCCCACCGCGGCACGGAGGACCGCGCGCGGGCCGCCGTCGCCGCTCTGGATCGGGTCGACGGGAAGCCGGTCGGCCTCCGGATCCGCGGGATTTCGGGCACCGTTCGCGCCTGTGAGGAAAGGTATCTCAAACGCTGAGTGCGTTGTAATACTACTCCTTTATATACCAATCTCGCGTAGACATTACTGTCTGTTATGGCAAACAAACACTCGGACAACCCCGGATATAGGCGTGACAACCAACTCGAAACCATCCGAGACCGAGCCGAAGACGGTACCCTCGATCGAGAACTTGCCCGCCGACTCATCGAACTTGCCGCCGCCCTCGACGGCGAAAACCCCAAACACAAATACATCGCACCGAACGGCGAGCGCAAAGAATACTCACCCGGCACCATCTACCAATACCTCCACGTACTCGTCCGCTGGCACGATCTCGACGGGATTGACTACCTCAACACCACCGCAAAAGAGATCAACGACCTCGCAGCCGATATGGATACCGGCCTACACCCCGAGAGTCCCGACGGTGGATACAGCCGCCAAACGGTGAACAAATTCCTCTGTGCAGCCAAAGCGTTCTACCACTATCACTCCGACCTCGGTATAGCGCACGGAGAGGTCGATATGTTCAAAAAGGCGAACCGACCCGCCTACGACGACCGGGATATGTTCACCCGCGAGGAGATCAACGCCCTCCGAGACGCTATGCCCGATACCCGCTGGCGGGCGCTCCTCGAAATGATGATCTTCACCGGACAGCGGATTCACGCCATAATGACCCTCCGGATCAAGGACATAGACGTAAACGAGGGAGTCTTCTACCTCAACGACGACGAATACGGGCTAAAAGGGGCCGACAAGCGGGGGTTAAAACGTCCCCTTCTCGGTGCTCGTGCGTACGTCCGAGATTGGCTACAGTATCATCCCCGGAAGGACGACCCCGAAGCGCCCGTCTTCATTGGAGATCCATCTAACGCGCATACCAAATTCGATCAGCCAATGAACACCTCAAGCATCCGCCGGGGCCTTCGCAAAGCTGCTGAAAAAGCGGGTATCAAAAAGGACGTGAAGCCCCACAAAATGCGGCACTACTTCGTCACCGTGATGAAACGAGATCACGGCTTAGACGACGATACGATCAAATTCCTCCTCGGGCACGCGAAGGACAGCAACGTAATGTCCACCACGTACCAGCACATCTCCGCTGATGACTACGTGAAAAGCGCAGAGGCCGCCTTCGGCATTGGAGACGACGATGATGGTAGCCCGGTCGTTCCCGAGCTTTGCCCGACCTGCGGACGCACGCTCAAATCTACCGACAAAGCCTGCTCTAACTGTGGGGAGCTTATCACCCCCGACGCGCAGGCTACCAAGCGGCAGGTGAAGGAGATGATGTTCGACGCCGGAATATCCGGGAATCTCTCAAAAGACGAGCTTAAAGCACTGAAAACCGCACGCGAAAAACTCGACGACGACGAAGCCGAAACGCTGATCGATATTATCGACGGCCTTCAAGCCGACGGGTAAGCCCACGTAGCCACGCTCGGGCGATGTGTGCAAATTCCGTATCGCTCTCAGCTAAAATCTCCAACGACACTCTCAACTCTTCGTCGCTGACGCTGTTCTCAAACGATTCTCGTAGATTAAACTCAGTCGTACTCATATTTCTCTCTCAAGCAAAAACCGTGCCGCAAGCCGCAAGCCGCAGATCCGCAGGTAATTACGCCCGAATCCGCCGACCGTCTTCAGGATACCCAAGCTCTCGATTCGCCGCGTGATACATCTCACTCGCATCAAGCCGTTCACCGTAGGGCGCGTCACCGTCTTCGATCACGCCTTTGGTTAGCTCCATCAGTTGTACTAACTGTCGCGTACTCAGCCGTAGCGAGTGTGTGGGCATACATTTACCTAAGGCAAGGGTGGCGATAGAGATGCCCATACCGGCAATTTCAGTATCTCCGATCAGTAGAAATCCGTCATTCCTGTCTGTCCGGAAAGCGGCTCCGGCTCAGATTCAGGTACCACAACGTTCCCCGGCGGACCAGTCGAGTCGGGACCATACGTTCTCGTTCTAAGGTACGGCCATCGGCACTCGAAACAGGCCCACCAGTCGTCACCTATATCGATGTGTTCTCTCCCGTAAAACCGAATCACATTATCCGTCCCGCCGCACTTCTCGCACGGGGGAAGCTCGATCCCCATAGGGCTACCCGCAAAGCGCCCACCCACAGGCTTGACACGTCACGCAGCCGGATTGTCTCGCCAACGCGGGAGATCCGCAACTCCGGCATCGATCAAGCTCCGAGACGTTCATTCCACGCGCCCCTTTTCGCTCCGCTCAGTCTCGTCAAGCAGATAGGTCAAAATGTCTCTGTGTAGCGGGACATAATCCGGGCGGAAGTTTCGATACGTCAACCCCTCCGTTTCGCCTCGACTTAATGACAGGTGGGGATTGCTCATAACGAAGTGGTGCCCGAGCCCGCTTTGCACAATATATTCAATTGCTGCTCTCTCAATTGCCGGATCAATTCTCTCAAAATTCATATGTCACCTCAGTTTTTTCTCCGAATCGCGCTTATCCGCGACCAGTGAACACACCCACAAGGTCAAGCGGAATCGCCTAATTATTGCTCGCTCCCGCTCGGATTGATTCTCTCCCCGTCTGATCGATTCAGCGTAAGGGTGTCATAGAAAGATTACTGCACCGAATCCGGGAATCGCTCAGTACAAGTTAACCAAATATCGGTCACTCATTGCCAGTATTATCTCCCATCTCCTCATCAAGAAGTACAAACCCAAAGGCGTAGGATATAAATATCAAAAAAATAGCACCAAAAGTGGCTGTCTGGAAGTCTTCTACTGAGAACGTTCCAGTAGCGATAGTAACGCTGGTATAGAAAAGGTATAGACCGATTATTGACTGTATGAGGGTTGGATCGGCCAGTTGAGTAAGTTGCTTCAGTTTAGCCAAAAGGTAAGTCGTTATATCTACCATTGTATTCGTCTGTGCTCAAGATGTAGTTCAAAAGCAGGCTACTAAATGGCTCGTATACCAAAGTGGAAGTAGAAGTATCGTTCCCATCGACTTCCCGGACATCTGGCAGAAGGAACGTGACCGATTCGCAACTCGTTATCGACCGGCTGTTTCAGACGATAATGTGTCTGAAGAAGGGGTTCAACAGAGCCACTAACTCCTGTTTGGTTACGGTGCTCCACTACCGCCAGCGCCGTAACCCCCACTTGAACCAATTCCAAGGCTGACACTAGATCCACCGCCACCAGAACTAGAGTTACTGCTATCACACTTCTCGCACTTCTTCATCTTGGCTAGATCGTCGGGGTTTGATGCCTCAAATCCCCACCCCCTTCCGCATTGGGGACAGACGTACTCGTAGTCAGTTTTTCTCCTCTTTTTGCCCTTTTTCTTTCTGCATTTTTCGCACCGTGACAATTTGTACCGTCCCTTCTTCTCCTCTGATTTTTTTATTTTGTCTCCGTGCTTCTTTCCACAATAAAATGCTTTCTTGGAGAGCATTCCGCTCGATGGTTTGCAAATCTTTTCGCGCTCTTTGTTGCGGCCAAATATCCACCCCATACAATGTGTACTAGTAGAACCTGTTACAAATTATTAGTGTGTTACTGTATGTCAAGGTCAGATGTCTCAATCAAAATTGAGCATCGTCATTTAGAGTTCACATCTATACTCTCACGCCCACGCAGACAGACTACCCTGCGTCTGTCCGGAGATAGCCGCGTTCACGTCAATATCAACCGCCGGGAGAATCCGGCCCATCGGCTTCGTAACGAGTTTCTCGGTCATTTCGGTAACGTCAACACGAATCTCCTCGGGTAATTCCTCGGGATCATCGAAACTCAGCACATCAATCGTGCCGGTCTGATCGAAGTATGCCGGGTGAATCCGAACCCGCATCGGCTTCGACCCCGCCGAGAAATTCGTGTTCATAATTCTATTCGCATTCTCAGCGCCACGGATTGCCTCAGTCTTTACCCCATACGAAGATAGCACCCGCTTGATTCCCTGCGGAATCCCGATATATTCTACGGGAGACGTGCCAACCCGGTCGGCATACTCAGAAACCAACGCCGTGATCTCAGACTTATCCGCCTCCTTGATGATCGCCACCAGCACCTCCTTCATTAAGTCGTTCGTCAGTTGGGCCGTGTCAGAACGATTCGTGTCGAACCCGACGATTTTCGTCTTATCCGTCTCGTGACCGTCCGACCACGTTACCCACATTGCGTACCGCTTCTTCTTTCCCGCTTGGAAGAACGTCTTCGCGTACGACTCAACCTCAAGATCCCACAGGCACTCTCGCTGTCCCATCCCCCACTCCTTCGCAAGTTCGGGGTAGACCATCTCGTTAAGATCGACCGAGATTTCTTTCGCTGCCGCAATCACCGCTTCTCGGTCCCACGACTCCGGGAATTGGACGTAGTTTGAATCGGTATCTCCGTAGACCACCTCGCCGACGCTTTCCTCGTCAATGAACGTCTGAGTCGCCTTGATAACCTCCTGCCCCATCGTCGTAACCGCTTCCGCAGTCGGCTCATCGTACAGGAAGAAGAACACCCACCCCATCACGCCGTAGGCCGAGTTAACGATAGTCTTTCTAACATCATAGGTAACAGAAATTTTCTCGTACTCCTCGCTTGCAGGATCGGCCGCGTGCTTCTTCTCCTTCCACTCGGCCTTGAGATCGATAGCCTCGCTCACCAGTGACGTGAACACGCCCTCCTGATCGAGGCGGAAAG
The DNA here is from genome assembly GCF_004799685.1 of Halobellus limi. Taxonomy (NCBI): domain Archaea; kingdom Methanobacteriati; phylum Methanobacteriota; class Halobacteria; order Halobacteriales; family Haloferacaceae; genus Halobellus; species Halobellus limi. Next base: position 2,222,325 of record NZ_CP031311.1, on the reverse strand, counting down.
CCGTCCCATTGGGGGCAACAGAGACAGGCACTCGTTCGCCGTCGATCTGCGCGAACGCTTCTCCTGTGTCGACATTCCACTCAAGCGAATCAATATCCACCTCAACCCGAACCTCAGGAGACGCATTAATCTGCGCCATCGTGTAGGGGTACAGCGAAGCCAAGTCCATCCCGACCACATTGCGAGCAAGCCCGTAGAACGGATCGACGACGTGTGCTCCGGTGTACTTCTCGTCTGAGCCACCGTCGAAATCAACGGTCGGCGCGCACACGTTTCGAGCGAACAACTCGCGGCGAACCAGCATCTCGATAAAATTGTGGTTCGCGCTCGTCATATCGAAGTCTACGCCAACGTCCATCCGCAGGGAATTGTTGAATTGGATTACACCCACGGCGTCGTTGATCTCGTTGACCAGTCGAACGTCGTGGTAATTGTATCGCAGCAGTTTGTCGGCGTCGTTGATCCACATTTCGTAGATCCCTTCGCCCGTGTGGTCGAGCTTCTGTTCGCCGACCTCGCGCTCCGCAATCGCGTCAAGTCGGTAACTCGGAAGCTCGCTCCGCTGCGTCCGCTTGTACGCGTGGAGCATATCGTAGACGGTTCGACCACCAATCAACGCAAGCGCACCATTCCGACCGCCCGTGTGAACTTTTGCGTAGCCAGATCGGGAGAGCCGCCGGGAATCAACGCCCTTCTTTTTCATCCGCTTGAGGAGATATGGCGCGTCAAACCGCTCGATGTTCCATCCCGTGATCAGATCACAGTCAACCTCGTGAACATACTCGGCGAAGCTGCGAAGCATATCCCGCTCAGTTGGATAGTAGTTCAGCCGAGTGAGTCCCGCTGGCTTTCCGCCCGGCAGCACCTCGTCGACCGGCCGACCACCGAGATCGATGAACCCAACATATTCGTCGGTCCACGAATCGTGTGCAACGATCGAGAGAATACGCTTCTCGCCAAGCTCCGGAAACGCGCCCCTGTCGTCCGTCTCAATGTCGAAGTTCAGGATTCGCGGCTCGCCCTCAAGATCGATCGGTGTGATCTCCGAATAGTGAACCCGGCGACCCTCGTACTCGATGCCTGAGTAGATCCCGAGATCAATACGGAATCTGTTTTCAAGTCGCACATCAGCGTCGAAGGACCGGTCGAACGAATCAGAAAGCTCACGCACCAACTTCGTGCGGTTGACCGTGATCTTACTCGTGTCGTCACCGTAAATCGACTTGAATCCGTGCTCAACGTCTCGAACGCCGTCAGTCCGAATCAGATCAGTCTCTCGCTCTTTCGCTTCGGCCGTCTCAACGTAAAAGTACGGTAAGAACCCATATACTGCTACACTCTCTTGTTCTGCGTGCTCACCTCTGTTCGATATTCCATACACATTGAGTAGGACTTCATTCCGATTGGAGTCCCACCCAATATCTATGTTGGTTACGTGTAACTGTGTAGTCATATCTGTATGCACTCTCTGTATCTGTCGCCGGAAAATCCGAAATCGCCCGCTATCTACTCTTCAAGCTGAATCTCAGATGCCTTGCTATCGATCTTTGGACTCCCGTGAGCAAGCCCGAAATTCTGTCGCGAATACGCATCGACGCTGTTCTCCCTGAACCATTCTTCTAACTGAACGTTATTGACCTCCGAAACAAATGGAAGGAGATCACCTCCTCCGATCGCACCTGCCATATGATGCTCGATCCGAAGTGGGATCTCAGCGTATGGAAGTTGGTAATAATCGTGGACTGAATCCGTGATCCACCCATCGTCGTCGCGCTCGTTTTTGAACACATCGACGACACACGCCTGATTCGCCGTTGGAGTCATATAGATGGTCGTACCGTACTCACAGCTAACGGTAGCAGCATCCATCCCACCAGAAATATCTACATACCGTATTACTACGTCTGGCTCCCCTGATTCTGAAATTAGAGATTCCGCAAAACCTGAGAGAAGGGGTGCAAGTGGGGGCATTTCAGTGAAACGGCCCCACACTAATTCAGGGACATTGAAGGTAAGTTTCGGATACCCTAATTCCATAGTGGTTAGAATCTCTGTCAATGAATATAACACTTCTCTGCCTCAGTGTGTCACGGATCTTCACTCGACAGCGTGTTCCGAAAACGGCTGCTTATCGGCATCTCGATACGTCGGCCCCGGCCCACCCGGAGTCGCCCAATTGCACGGGCAGATGCCATAGTACGATGATTGCTTTTCAGGTTCCTTACCCCAACAGCAGAGCGGACCTTGCTTGATCGGATAGTCTTCCGGATTTTTGCCAAGCGTCTCAATCTCCGAAATGATACGCTCGATCTCCGCAAGTCGCTCGTCGGAAAGCTCGCCGATCAATAGCTCGTTGAAGCCGGGATAATACCCCGCAATCGCAGCAACGTCATATTGATCTCCGAACAGGAAATTGTAGTATTCTAATTCGAGAAAGATCCCGTCGTCACGATACTTCGGGTCCGGAACCTTCCCGGTCTTGTGATCGATGATTACGACACCATCATCACTGTCAACAGCAGAAAGGCTCGCGGCGTGGAGCACCACGTCGGCGAATCCCATTAGGGGAACGTCGTCGTCCCCACGCCAATCCCAAATCTCTGCTTCAACCTCGATGGGGAGGAACAGCGACTCGTCGCCTTTTCGTCGACACTCTCTGAGGCGGTCAGTCTCGAACGCGAGGAAATTGCTAATGAACGGCTCAGTCCACCGCGCCCACATCGTCACGTCTTCCGGGAGATACGAGATCAGGTCGTCGTCGATTTCACCCTCATCCTCAAAGCGTTCCAAGACATTGAGATAGTAGTTCTCGATCGCAAGGTGAACCTCCGAGCCTCTAATCATCCAATGGTTCGTTGGCTCGCGGATTCCGAGAACGTATTTGATATGGAAGTGCTTGGGATTCTTCGCATACTCCATCACCCTCGATTTCGAGATGTATGCGTGAAGGTTCCCCGTGCGAGCTTGTCGGGTTGATGCCCGATCGAAGTTAGGACTATCTGGTACAGGCATTTTCAGTTGAAGTTATTTTTCCGGCTCTTCAGCCGCTTCTGGTACTCTTTCCAATTCCCACCGATCACACCACGGAACAGCCCGTCATTGTGATACGTCGCCGCGTGCTCCTCTATGGTTGAATTAAAGTGGAAATTACAGTCGGCGCAGTAATTCTTACTCTCCATCGTCTCTCTGTTTCAACTCCGTAACGATCCGTTCGAGTTTCTTGAGGTGGTCCGTCACGTCGTAGGCGTAGACCATTCTCTTCCCATCATCGCCTTCGCCCACCTCAAACTCGATTACCGTGTACTCTCTCGTCGAAGCGTACGCAAGGATCTGAGCAAGCTCCTCCGTGTTGAATCGCATCCCGGCTCACGCCCGGCGGCCGTAACACGTCGAACAGTATTTTCCTCGGTAGCCGCTGCCCGTCCGAACACGGGTTCGACACCCGTTAGTCACGCACTCTCGAACCCGCCCTTGTCGTCGTAGTTGTTTGAACGCCGTTTTCTTGTGGCTCATATCAACAATCACCGTTTCCGTCGTCAGCAAGAGCTAACTCATTCTCTTCGTCGTCAACGAGGTGTGGTAGAACGTCCGCGAGCTTGTGAATCCGTACGTACTCACCGACCGCTTCTCGGTTGTATCGGTGGTCACGAACGAAAACACGGGCGTCGGGGTTCCACCTGTTCACTCTCTCAGGCAAGTACGGCTTGTCGTCAACATACACGTCGTAATCGAGAAACGCCTTCGTCGTATCCGGCCCGACGACCACGAACTTCTCGTAGGGAATCCCGTGGTGTTGAAGCCACTGCTCCTTCCCCTCGGCGACTCCCATATGATCGGGCTGAGAAGTCACAATGTGGATCTCGTGATCCTCTGCGAGCCTCCGAACCGTCTCCACGACCGACTCGTCCATCACCGGTACCTCAAGCGGACGCAGCGTCCACGCGTGCCACATCCCCGAGAGGTACCGCGCCGCGCCGAACGTCTCAAGGCCCCACTCCCACGACTCCACATTCTCGTAGGTCAGCCCGGCCGCGTCGTCACCGATCAGCTCAAACGCGACGACGCCGGTAGCCGCCAGCGTGCTGTCGTGATCAAGTGCAATCTTCATTACTTTGCACCGATCCCCACCCGGTTTGGATCGGTCATTTCTCTATCTTCCATATCCCGAATGTTCGCCGCTGCCATAGCAGCGTACACGCTCTCGTCTTCAGGTGAATCCGCGAGCGCCTCAAACGTCAGCGACTCGCTCAGGAACGTTCCGTTAAATTCCCGAGCGAACTTGTCCATCCGCCGGGTGAACAGCCCGAACGCAATAATGTCTTCAGGCGTCTCAAGGACGATCGGCTCGCCCCGCGCCAGCAGGTGAATGATGTGTCCAATCGCCCGCCAACTGCTTCCATAGTCAGTCGTTTTCGACTCGTATGTCTCAGCACTCAACCGGAGAATCTCAGCAACATCAGCACCGCAGTCAATTTCAGTAGTAGCCATTGTCAAGTTAGTTCGTTCATTCGCTCGTCGTGAAACTCGATCATCTCAGAAAACTTCACGAAGCCTGTAGTCCCCGCAGGAACCCACGCGGACTCGGCCGAGCGTTTGCAGTATATACAGGGAGTTACGTCGGCGAACGCCGGGAACGGTTCTCGAAACACCATCTCGCACTCCGGACAGTAATACCGCTCAGTCCAATCAATCATTAGTAGAATCTCGCACTCTCAACTCGTGGTATCACCCTGTGGCGACCGGAAGACCACAATTCCAAGCCAAATTACCAAGCCCGCCGCGTTTGACAGCGCCGATAACAGAAACCCGAGATCGGCGTAGACAATCGTAAAGGCGAACAGGCAAGCCACAACCGGAACACTGTGTGTGAGCGGGACAGACGATTCAGCATTGAACAACGTCGTCGCCGCTGAGGTATTCATCACCCACCCACACAGAGCTACTATTAGATCCGCCGGAATCAACGCAACTCCGTCAGCGGAATCAGCGACTCCTCTTCGCGTTGGGTCAGTCGACGATATAGCGTGTTGACCAGCACCATTAGATCGATCAGACCCTCGGCGCGCTCACCCTCGCCCTCAGCCGTTAGCTCTTCAACCGCGTGTTCGAGAGCACGCGTCGTATCCACCGACCACGATTTGATCTCGTCCATCGAATCGTGTAGCTGGTAGACCGTTGCCGCGATCTCTTCTACCGTGTACGTCTCCTCTGTAGAGTCAGAATTAGATTCAGATACCATAGAACAGCTCACTCCATATCTTCGCGGGACCCGTTACCCGCATTACCCGGACGGTAGCTGTGCTGTGGAATGTGGTCAATCGCAGGGAATCCCTTTTGACCATCATCAACGCTGCCTCTCGTCTGAGTGAAATACCGGTCGTCCGTCGTAGCCTCAACACGCGAGCCGGTCAGAATCATCCCACAGCGAGGGCACACGTCGTCACCAACTTCGTCGACGTAGCCTTTGTGGATCGTCCCCGTCTCATCGAAGCACTCCGGACAACTCTTAGTCACGAACCGCGTTCGCTTGAGGATACATCCGGTCTTGCTATGTAGGCCCGCCGTCGCCTCAAATTGAAGCGTAAACTCGGGAAGCACCACCAGCAAATCGAGGGAGTCGTCGAATACCTCTGCCCACCCGTCTCCCAACTCGTGAGTCGACGGATCAACAGGGATTTTCTCAACTCGCTTCTCGTCCGGTACATCCCACACGAGATAGTACCGCCCGACAGATACGGGGTAGTCGTAGTCACTACGCATACCCGTCCGAGGAACCTTGCCCATCGACTTACTCCCGCGAGCCGCCGAGTTGGGGTTCAACCATCGCGAAATGAACCGGCGTCAACATCTCTACCGGCTGCCGATCAGACACAATGTGGAACATCGACGACGGCTCAGAGTAGACTCCGATCGAATCCTCATAATCGCCTGAAGGAGTGATCGACCCACCCATAATCACCGGGACACCGTTGATCGGTTCGAGCTTGACTTCGTGGTAATGGCCCCGATACGCCACGTCGAACTTGTGACGGTTCAGCCACAGGCCCCACTTGCTCTTCGACGACGTAGTTCCAATATGGGGGAGTTGTCCGTCGCCGTGACGCAGGTGTCCGCGCCACTTTCCGCCCCGCATCAAGAAGTTCGTAAACTCCGTTGATTCGTTCCGAATGAATTTCACGTTATCCATCGGGCAAACCCGGACGAGCCGGTCGAGAAACCCGAAGACGATCGTGTCAGCGTTGAAGGCTTCACTCGTATTCTTCGCCCGGATCTCGCCGTGATTGCCCGGCTGACATACCACCTGCACTGACGGAAAGGCGGACGAGCAAGACAGAATCACCTCATACAGTAATTCAACTGCCGTATCGATCTGCTGGTCAGCCGTCGCACACACCTCGTAGGCGTGGTTTTCGTAGATCCCCTCGCCATCAACCGTGTCGCCACCGAGGAGAATGTGAATCGTATCGAAGCGGTACCCCGCCACCTCCATCTTCTCCTTGAAGGCGAATAGCTCCGAGAGCGTCTCTCGAACACGCGAGACGGCAATATCGAGATTAAACGTCTCAACACCAAACTCGTCGTGGTTTAGCTGTCCAATGTGGAGATCAGTAAAATGAACCACCATATCGTAGCTGCCGGGCCTGTACGCAAGTCCCCCGTCGGGCACCGCAGGCTCAGTCTCCGCAAGTATCGTGTTGATTCTCGTCTTCAGATCGAACAGGTGATCATTGACCCGCCGGGTCGCCTCTCCTTTCGATCCCGTCGGAACCATATTGATATTCGTCGGGTGAGCGTCAACAGGAATGTACAGCCCATCCCGGTTCACAATCTCGTAACCACGTTCTTCAATCGAAGACAGGTGGTCACGAACCGTGCTCTCAGTTATATCCAAATCTTCAGCAACTTCAGAAACGGTCGCAGGAAGACAGTTCAGCACCTCTTGTTGTCGAATACTAAGTCCGTTCATTAGGTAGGTCCGCAGGTCCGCACAGTCCGCAAAATCCGCAATATCTCGTTGTACCGCAGGTAGTCAGGGAAGGAACTCGGGGGATCGAGATTTCAACTTCCGAAGGCTAACCGGATAGTCAGCACCCCAAGCAAGGATCTCCGCAATTCGGCTGCGTGTAAACTGCTTGTCGTAGCGTGGAATACCCTCGAAGTAGCGCAGAATAAGATCCACCGGGACACGGTGGAGCACTAATTCGATGATAACCGCAAATTCAAAGAAATGCGATTGATCGCCGTGGTCAAATGCGTCTTTCCGCTCTCGGTATTCCCACATACCGGGTCTTCGGGATAATATCTGTTCAACAGAATTAGTCACTCCGTGGAACGTAATCGATTCATCAGCGTTCCGTTCGTACTCACTCAACGTTGTCGGCGCTCTCTCAAACACGAACGTTCTGGCACCAACAGAAGCAGACGAACGTTCAGCCGCCTGATCAACACACGCGCTCAGGCGAGTCGACGTGGTACTGCTCGGAACCCGGAGTGCCTCGTCGGGAAGTGGGCGAGGGGATTGAGTCAGCCGGATGTACTCGCCCGGCGTTAATCCCACCAACTCCTCGGGCGACACAGCCACACAGTATCTCGACTCACCGAAATTCCGGGTCGCCTTCTCGTGAACAGTGTTCGGAAGCCGTGTCAGCCGTCCTAAGTCCGACGAATCAACGTCAAGATACTCGTCGACAGAATATCCAAGCACTGTCTCAAGATCCTCAATGTATTCCGAGACGAACGTTCGCAATCCCATCTTGTAATCATCTTGAGATCCAAGATCGGGTCGCAGCGGCGGAAAGTCGAGAAACATATGCACGCCCTTGTGTCCCGATAAGGAGAACCGAACGTACTGCTCCTTTCCGGCTGCGATCAACGCCTCAGCTACGTCGCTTAAGATAGCGAGCAACGGCTTCATATCGGCATACCACGCGAGGAGATCCGCGTCTTCAGGTCCACTCGGTCGTCCGTAGGCACCGTCCGACGGAATGTCCCAATCGAAGAATAGCGTGTCAATATGCGGAATTTCCTCGCTCTTCGTATGTCCGCGTGGGAAGCTGTACACAGAGACATACCCCGGCCCAAATCCACTGATCGGAACCAGCGTATCAATTATTTTCTCTGCGTCATTCGCCCATACCTGCTTTCGAGAACACCGTCTCGGGTAGGTCGAACACCACGTAGAAAGCGCGTCATCAATATCTGAATCCGGTTTCTGTACACTCACCATCATCTTAGGTCAACGTCCCTTGTGCTTTCGTCCCGGTCGATTCGGCCGCCAAGGACCCGTCATTCTTCTCCTCTTCTGAATCGCCTGAATCCGAACTACCCCACATCGGGGTACTCAGCGCCTCATCAAGCTCTTTCGTCGCATCCGCAAGCTCACCATCGAACGAGCTATCCTCGCGGATTACAACCGACTCACCCGTGATCGGGTGGATCGAAGTCGGATTCTGACAGAAGCGCCGAACGTACTCCTCAGCCGTCTCCTCGTCAAGCGCAGCACGAGCGTTCTCGATCCCTGCTTCGATCACCTCGTTCCAATCAAGAGACGTAGAGTGATCGATCTGTGCGGCGAACATTCCTGTGTAGTACGTGTTCGGCGTCGTACTCGGATCTTCATTCACGAACCCGTTATCACACAGGCTGTCAAGTCGTCGAGCAACGTCACGAGTGCTGATATTCAGCCCCGCCCCGCTGTCCGGGTCTGCGAGAAGCTGGCGAATCTCAGCCTTCGAGAACGCAGACTTGCGCTCTCGAAGCAGCGTGATAATCGCCACATCCTCTTTCGAGACGTTCAGCGACGACATAATCATCTTCTCGCCGAAGATTTTCATAGCGAGCCACACGTCTTCCGGGGCGACCACGAGGACCGGCTTTCCGTCCGAATCGAAGAACTTGATCCGCTCCTCGTTGTTGATCAGCGCCATACTGTGAATGAATCGCTTGAGCTTCCCGAAATCGCGGCGAGCCTCCGGGAACAACGTCGGGAGAACCTTATTCCGCGTCATCTCCGGAGAAAGCGGATTTAGGAACGACCCACCCTGTGCGTCAAAGGTCGACGCAAAGCGCATAATCCGAGCCGAATACTCCCGAACCTCCTGTGCTCGGCTCTCGTCCAACTCAGGCTCATACAGCCCGGCGTCGTCGAGTGCCTCTCGTTCAAGGATTTTCTCAGTAAGCCCCTGCGAAGCGTCCGTGAACAGTTGCACTGAACGGTTCTTGATCTCGGCATAGTCAGCAACGTTGAATTTCTCGTTGTCAGTCGCCGCGACCATAATGTCCGTCCGCCCCGGATTCAGGAGCTTGTTCTTCACATCTTCGACCGTCACGTCCGTCACCGTGTGATCAGCGGGCTTTCGGTCCCCAATGGCCTTCGCAATCCCCTCGTGCGCTTCGGGAAGCTCAGTCAGATCGGGCCAAATGTGAATCGGGTGAGCGTTCCACCGCGCCTCATCGTAGAATAATGCGACTGGCGAGGTAGACGTGCTCACCTCGTAGAACAATTCCTTCGGGTACGCTTTCTGAACCGTCTCTAAGAGGTTAGTCTTCCCCGTCGAAGACATACCCATCAAGAGGACCAAGCCGCCGTTAGGGAGCAACGTGTACAGACTGAGGGCAAGTTCCTCCTCGCCCACAATCCCCGAATCCTTGAGATACAGAAGAACCTCGTGTAGTGACGGAGTATCCTTCTCCCCCATTTACTCCTCAGTTTTTAGCTCAGTGAGAACCTCAGCAAGTCGCCGTTCGACGTTTGCACGAGACTCCCAAAATGCCTCTTCGACCGCCTGCTCGATCTCGTCGGGAGAGTCACTCCCATCAAACTCAAGCGTGACCGTCTCGTGAACCTCCACGGGTTCAAATCTGTCCGCCTGTACCTTCCGGCTGTACCCTGTCGTTTTCGTGATTTTCACCATATCAGACCACTCTCTTTCTCTCTTTGCGGCCCCCAACGGGCCAAACTACGCAGCGGAATCGAACCGCCGAAATCCAATCGTAGCAAATCCTCGTCGGTAATCAGAAAGGTGGGCGAGTCAGGCCCACCAGCAGCCAAATGAGTCAGAACAAATCAAATCCCCTACAGTCAAAGGGGAAACTCAGGAGCGGGAGTTGAACCCGCGACGTATCAGGATTATCCCCGACGTGAGAATCAGACACTCGCTCTCTTCGGGCGAGCCGCGTAAGCCACACTCGCTTCCCTGAGTTGGTTTCGCTGTCCCCTTTCGGGTGAACAACTACTCCCCCAAATCAGCCCCTTACGGGGCACGCTGTGGTCGGGAGTCGGACCCGACGAACACCACACACAGCGACCGCCGTGGCTCTCAAAAATAGAGAGGTCCGCAAAAAGGAATATAGATTGAAGTCGAACCACGGCTACCAGACAGCAGAACGCGGCACACAGGCCGCACGTCTCGGAGAGGACTCGAACCTCTGATCTCCTCGTTAACAGCGAGGCGCATTACCAACTCTGCTACCGAGACAAACCGAAACCGAACACCAGCGAAATAGGGAGAGAGTAGCTATCCGAGAATCGCGTCGACGACGGCGGACTCACCACCGAAGGCGTCAACCGCATCCTCAGACAGATCGTGACCCGCCGCGTTCACCAGCGAGGTGAGCTGTGCGAGAATCTGATCCTCGTCGTCAACCTGAAGGTCGATCATCGTGGTCACAAACTCGTCAACAGCGGCGGAGGACGGCTCCTCAGCGGGTGCCTCTGCAACAACGTCCGTCGCACCGCCGTCGGTCGCAGGGATCGCAGCCTCTTGACCGACAACCACGTCAATCTCGTCGTCCGAGACGCCCGGCAAGAAGGTTTGTCCGTAGCCCTCCTTGATAATCACTTCGCCAGACTCCATATCGATCACTTGCGGCATTTGGAACGGGTTTCCGCGTCCGTCCTGCGGCTCCTGAAGGTACTTGATGTAGATAACTTCGCGGCCCTCAAGCTCTGGTCGCAGCGTGACCTCCGAGTTGAGCCAGTTGTAAATGTCGTCCGTGCTCAGGACCATCTCGTCGGGGTTCGATGCCAGCGTCTTGACGAGCGCCCGCGAGAATCCCTTTGGCTTCACCGAACCGCCCTCGAACGTAATCATATCTCCAATCTCGTACTCCTCGCCGCTCGGCTCCTCCCCATCAGGGACAAGCCGGGCTGCGACAAGCGAGTACGTGTTCACGCCCTGCGGGTGTCGGAAGTCGTACTCCTCGGGAGCGTCCGCAGCAGTGTAGCCCTCCGGAAGATCATTCTCAAACTCAGTCCATCCGAATACCTTGAGGTAGCCAGAGTCAACCTCGCGCATCAGAACGCCCTCAACGAGCACTGCATCGTCGAGAAGCAGCCCGACGCTCTCGCCGTAGTCACCACCAGCGTACACCAGCCGAGAAAGCCGCCCGCGAATCGCCACGTTCGCGTCTGTCTTGACCACTGCGCTGTCTTTTTCGTTGCCGTTACCACTGTTTCCGAACTTGTTTCCGTAGGACATTTTGCTATATTTCTTTGTTGTCGTCCGCAGAGAAATCAGAGAGATAGAAACCACTCAACCGGTGGCGTAACACAGGTAGATGCGGCGCACATAGCCGCAAGCAGCGTACCGGAATCGAACCGGCAACTCACGCTATACCAATCGCTGCTCCGAATAGAATTTTAGAAATTACAAGGACTCCGGGGCGTCGTTGTGACTACCCTTTCTCCTCACTAATTAGAGGTGCTGAGAGTTTATAACCTTGCCGCTAATTCAGTGACTACCTCGGTGGGTTCTCATCCGTTGATGCATAAAATTAACCGCAACAGATATGCAGTTTTGCAGCGAATGAGAGCCTATGGCAGAATACGAGAGAGTCTCAACATCTCTTGAAGAGATCAAGAAGTGTCCCTACTGTGGAGAGGAACACTTCGCCCGCTCTCTCTACGGGCACGTTGCCTTTTCCGCCGATGACGACCACGGCCCACGAGGGTCCGTTCCCGACGGCTTCCGCGTCTCTGAAACCGAGACGGTCGGGGTCAAACCGATCAGTAAGCGTGTTCGGGGAAGGTCTGATGAAGTGTACCGCTGTAAGCACTGTGGGGGCGACTTCAAAGGCAAAGCGGGATTGGAAACCCACCTCGGTATGCTCAAAGGCGACTCTCAGCACCCCGAGAGCGCCACTGCTGACACTGCCGGGATTTGGGTTCCGCAGAAGGTCGCTGATCCCGAACCTGATACCGAAGATGCCGCCGCTGCCTTCCAAGCGCATATGGGTAGCCTGTCTGATCACGGCGAAAAGGGGGCGGCAGAGGGGGTCCCGGTCGCCGTTCTTGAGGATCTCCTTGACGAGTACCGCCAACGCGAACAGCAGGGCGCGGGGTTCGTCACCGCCGCTCGGATGTTAGACGAGTTGCTTGAAGAATATCGAGATGGGCAGATCAGGCTGACTCCTCTTTAAACTCCTCAATGAAGTAGTCCTGCGTGTATTTTCGATTGGACATATTCACCGACGGCATTTGCTCAACGTATCCCATCAACTCGATCAGGCCGTCTTCGGATGTATGCTCACCCGCCTCAATCCGGGGGATGATCTCTTCAGCGAGTATCTCCACGTCGAGCGCCTTTGTTCGGACAAATGGTCGAAGCGTCTCGATCAAGAGCTTCAAATCATCGATCTTTCCGACGGTCAGCGACGACTCGCCTTCAACCGACACCTCAACACCCTGATCTTCCGCCCAATTCGCAAAGTCGACTAATGCCTCCTGCTGGCGGTGATTCATCTTGAAAAATGCCGCGAACGCGTAGCCAGATTTGTAATTGGTGTCCTTGTGTACCTGTACCGAGAACGATCCGGCACCGTCGACCAAACCGGCCATATATGCTTTCACCAATTCTTCTACACTGTACTTTCTGTCATCCATAATCTGATCCATCGGGGGTATCATTTTTAGTTGTGTTGGGACTCTCACCGGCAACGTTATCTCCTCTAACCGTGTCTAATTAGTGAAGAGAAGTAAGCGGGTTATAGCTTCTCAAGCGTTGTACCGTCCATTTGAGTGTGTATTCTAATGTGTGTTAGATAGATCAATCTCATCAATATGATGTTCCCACTAAGAGGTACTATCTGATCTTAGTGGTAGAATCTCTACTTCTAACATTGTCGTAGTAAAATCTCTACTCCTACCATTGTAGTGGTTACATTACCTCCTTGCTGTCCACTTTCCGATTAACCTCTACTACTTCTATCATAGAGAGGTAGAATCTCTACTTCTAACATCCTATCTTATACATTATATCTATGTCTCACCTTGTCACGGTTCTCTCTCGCCCTCTCTTCTGTGATTCTCTATGTTCGACGAAAACGAAGAAGAGCCAACGATTACCCCCGATGGGGATAATGCTACGAAATTTCACCCGGACGAAGCTCACGAATCCGCGCAGAGCCACTACCGGGTTCTCGCCCGATACAACTCGGGTATCTACACTCGTGGTCGCACCGACCAAGAAAAGATCCGCCGCATCGACAACCTCGCGGTTTTCGACGCGATTGCGGGCCAGCTTGAACTAACCGATTGGCAGAAGCGATACGGCCGCTCCGTGGTCGATAATCTCAATCTTCGAGAGATCGGGCACCCTGTTGAGGCCGTCGTCTTCGCCGTCTGTGCACTGACCGTTCGCCGTGACCGGCGCTACTACAATCCCGACCGCTCAGACGAGAACAATGACTCTGAATTTCTCAGGCTCAAGGCCGAACTTGATCTGAGCGACAAAAAGATTCGATCGCTGATTCATCGGCTGATCCCGCTGTTCCCGGAGTGGGTCAACAATGAATGATCCGCTCGTCATTGTCGTAGACACTCGGGAGCAGACCCCGTGGAAATTTGATGGATACCCCGTCCGGGTTAAACGAGCGAAATTGGATACCGGCGACTACTCTGTTCACGGGTTTGAGGATATATTTGCTATTGAACGGAAATCACTCGACGATCTCGTGAACACAACCGTCAACGGTCGCGACCGATTCCAAGACGAGCTGATCCGAGGGAATAAGCTCGCCGAATTTGACGTGTATATCGAATCCTCAAAGGCCGATCTGAAAGCCGGGAACTACTACTCCCAAGCGCATCCCAACTCGATCATTGGGTCAATCAACGCGTGGGAGCGGACCCATAGTGCTGATTTCTACTTTACCGGGAGCCGGGACGCCGCCGAAGCACGGGCGTACAGCCAACTGTTCGCGTGGTCGAACAAGTATTCTCACCTGTTTGTCTGATCGTCAGTATATTCGCCCTGTATCTCTGAGAATCGTTCAAGACAGAATCTATATCGATTGATATTAATAGTATTTCTCGCCACATCGAATGCACCCGATCGTTTTTTGATGATATGCACTTTACGAACATAGGGGATATCCTATCTATGCAGTTAGACTACATCGGTGTGGGTTTACTCGGTATGGCTCTCGGCATAATAGGGAAGACGATTTTGAAAAGACTCTCGAATGATTTGTACGATGCCATTTCAGATGTGTTTTCTGAAAAGAGATTATCGGATGAGGAATTACTCTACCGAACCCGAGAAATTCAACGCGATATCCGACATTTAATCCAAGACTTTGAACCCGAGAGTGTAGATCTGGATGTCGCGTTAATGTTGGATGATCGATCCAAACAAGAAAACTACAAGGAACACATCCGACAAACAGAGGAAGAAGAAAAACAAAGGAAAGCGTTATCTAACGAATACAAGAGAGATTTTGGGAGTGACGTTGAATTGATAATAAGCGAGTATAAGATTCGGGGATATGACGTAGAAACTCTCGAACGCTATCACCGAAACCCCGTGAATCCGATTAGTATGAGATTGGTAACGAACGAATTGGACCAGTTGAAAGCTTCTCTCGAACGAGATACCGATCCGTCTACCTCACCATAGAAGATGATGCTGACTCCTAAGCCGACGCCCCTCTTCTAAGCTGAGAGGTATTTCCATAAGCAAACGCGCTCTGATGGTTGATTCACCAAAAGAAAAGAGGAATCAATAGTAACGAACCACTCAGTACAGGTAAATGATTAACTGGTGAGAAAAATAGGATAAGATATGGACATTAGCACGGTGTGGAATTTTATCACAAATATGATTGCTCCAACAAGAGTCCACTATCTCGTTTTAATTGTCTACGTTATTGCATTAACATCACTAATCGAAACAGGGACAGTCACACAGTCTGCAATAATGGAGTTAACTGGATGGGTGTTTGTCCTGTTGTTCTTTTTGGGGCCAATCCAGAATTTTGCCTCCGGAGAATCTTCCAAGGATACTGATAGCGAAAATGAAACAAGTGACTCAACGGGTACTGAATAAGATTTTCACCCACCGATTAGCTCTAAATGAGCTAGCAGTGAGGCACAAACACTTAGTCGATCTTAGGATATGAAGGGGTAAAGATGAATCAAATTTTACTCACTGGCTCGGTGGTCTTGGCCTCGTTTCTTGGTGGTTTATTTGCTGTCTTGATTGGTCAGTTTCTCACCTATTACAGAGAGCAGAAACAGAGCATCGAAGAGCTACACCTGAAAATCAAAGCCGTTCGTAATCTTGAATCATATAATACTCCCTACTCGCCCGCCGATGAAGATCTGAATCAATTGGTTGATGACTTACAGAGACTTTTTCTTGAAAACGAATGGTGGATGGACCCCGAAATGAAACATAATGTTTCTGGTGTGATTCGGTCTATCCAACACATATTACGCAATCGAAAAAATATCCGAAGAGGAAGTAAGGAACTGGATTCTAACATAGGTCCCGATGAGCTTCTTGATTACCGCAAAGATGCGGATCGCTTGAACGAATATATTGAGGAACAAACGGATCAACTTGAACGTGTACCAATGAGACGGTTTATTCCCCGCTATCTTGGATACCATTGAAGATGAGCGGTGGATTTGCGATTTTTCTGGACTTCTATAGCTTCTTAGTCTATCGAAATATCAAGTGGTTCGGAAGATACACAAGCAGAGTTCAAGGGTGATTCGGCTGTGCGATCGTGAAATAAACACCGTGGCAACTCTTCTTTGATACCCTGACTACTTTCCATACGCTCTCGGAGACGGACACCCCCACTTGTTCTGAGCCATAAACTGCTCTGCAATCACGATAGATTTGAGGCTCCCATCCTTCCCGAGATTGCCTTTCACAAGGTACGAGTCGGTCCCGTAGACCGAGGTGAAAAGAACGCGGTAGTGCCCCCGCTGCTCATCGAGATCGGCTATCACTCGGTACGGGCTGTCCTTATATTGGTACTTGACAAACCCCGGGTAGTCGGCTACCTTATGCCACCCTCCAAGGTACTCGTCAGGAACACCGGACCACATTACTCCTCTCGCATAACCCACGTCAGCGCGTCGATCATCCCTTGATGCTTGTGCCGAAGACGATCTGCCTCCGGGCCGATCCCGTAGTCTGTGTATCCCCACAACTCGTCTATTCGATCCTGAATTACCACTTTACTCTTCATTCTCCATCATCACCTGCTGAATCGACTGTCGCTTGTTTCGCTCAGTCACGGCCGGATCTTTGAACATATCCGTCTCGCCGTTCACCCACCGAACGACTGTTGGAATGAACAGATCCGCCCAATCTGTGTACGCTAACACGTCGTAGTGAACGCCCTCCTCAATGTCGGATCGTTGCATCGGGTGAAGACCAGCCCGTTTTGCGTTCGTTACTCGCCCCGCTATGCTCACCTCACACCCGGTTTCCTCTGAATCAGTCATTTCTCTCACCGAACCCCGCCGGAAAGCCGGAATCGCTCGCCAAGCAGGGGAAGCTCGTTCTCTTTCGGTTCTCGAACCACTCCAAGAATATCGTCGGGTGAGACGTACACGCCCTTGTCTCCCGACTGAATGTGAATCCGCTTCGAGCCAACTGATCTGATCGTTCCGTCAGCCACGTTGCTGTCGTACTCAAATCGGACAAGTAAACCCGGTCGCAGTTCTATTTTCTTAGTCATAGACTTCCCCGCAGTGCTCGCACCGGCTTGCCCACTTGCTCATCTCCTGCGCGCAGGTCGCACACAGCACAGGCTCCTCGTAGTCGTCGTCTTCGTTCTCAGGGTGTTTCACAGTCCAACCTCGAAATACGCGCTTCCGAAGCCCTCGTTATCACCGGGGAAGAACCCAAGCTCCCACGGGAGATCGTACCAGTCGTTATCGTACTCCGGGGGATGCCAATATGATCCTCGCGAAACCCGGTAGCTCACCGGAAACTCAAGCTCTCCGCCGAAGACAACTCCCCATCCTCGTTCCGTATCTATGATCGTCTCGACGAAATCATACTTGTCGCGTAGATCGTAGATATACGGGAGATCATCAGCCTCCCCACCGTCGGGGATCATCGTCTTGTACTCGTCACTTTTCATTACTTCCGGAGCGAGATTGAAGGCCATATCAGCCAGCGTTTCGAGCGGAATTTCTACCGTCTCACTCTCTCTTTCACATTCCATTTCAAACACTCTCTCCCCACAATGGGGACACGCCGTCGGGGAATCGAACCCCTGAAAATACCACTCAGCGTTACCGAGTCCGCTGCTCTGCGTTCGCTAAAAACTCAGCCAGCACCTTTGCGCTCTCCTCAACCATACGCCGGTCGTAATCAGACAGCAGCCCGCTCTCGTTCAACCGCGTTGCCTCTCCGATAACCAGTTGTAGTGACTCTCTGTAGTGCATTTATCTCTCTCTGTTCAACCAATCGCACACGTCCTCAGGGTTGTATGAGATCAGCTCGTCGACGTTCTCAAGGAACGCTTCTTCCGGGAAGTCGTGATTGTACGCATACGCTGACGGAGTGTAGGACTCAACCAACTTCTCCGCTTCATTGAACGCCATAAGCTCGCCCGACGTATCCCGCTTGAACAGAAAGCCGTCAATCTCGAAGCTCGCCGGGGAAACCTGAAATCCGTCGAACAGTGCGAACACCTCCGGGTACTCCCGCCACAGCGAAAGGATCTCAGAGATTGCAGGCTGAAGGTCTGTCACGACACAGGCATACGCAAGCTCTCGAAGCGTCGAGCGCGGATCTGAAAGGTGAAGATACATCTCAACATCGTCTTCGGTCGCGTCTGAGAAGTGAGCTACAAGCCCCCAAAATGCGGGGTAATTGTACGTCAACTCGTCATAGCACTCAACCGAGTAGTGAATCCGATCAAACACCTCCTCCTCAAGCTCCTCAACGTCGCCAGACCACCGACGCCGCCCGTCCGGGCGATACGACAGATTCTCGATCGTCTCACGGATCTCGTCGTATGCCCGACCCTTGATGTATCTGTGATAGTCGCTCTGCGTCTGAATGGTAGGCACGTCACTCATTGTCTCGCTCCATTAGAAGGCCGTATTTCGTTCCCGCCCGCCGTCGACGACGCAGCGCCGCTTTCTTCTCCTCGCTCGCTTTCCGCCCCGCCGCTTCAATCTCCACAAGCTGTTCCGCACTCAGACTCTCTTTTACTGTCGTCATTTTCACTCTCCGTACTATAGACACACACCAATCAGCGCCACTCGCAGCACGACAAGAAGCGCCGCGAACGCCAGAGAAAATGAGATCCCGACGGCAACCTCTCGGGAATACAGCGCCACCTTAGAACCCCGCGTACGCCGGAGCCGCCCGAGCGTCTAAGAATCCCTCAAGCATATCCACGTCGTCCGGGTGAGCATAGATCGAGATCGACAGCGAGCAAACGTTAGTCGTCTTCCCGAACTTGACGACGACCGGATAATCAAGCTCGCCGTTTTCGTGACCCTCTCCCCGAGTCAGCGAATTGATCCGCTCCGAGAGATCCGAGCGTTCCATCGAGGAGTGCCAGCCGCCCGCAACGCTGACGTATCCCACGTCGTCCAAGTTCCGGCTGACAACCGCCCGGACAAGATCATCATATTCGCCGGTCGATTCGTGCCAACTCTCAGAAATCACGCCGTCAAGGTGATTGTATTGGACTTTGCCAGCGTGACCGACCACAGAAATATTATCCGAATATTCCCACATCGAATCTCGGTGAACAAGCTCAAACGGCGGATCTCGCGCGTCGTCGTCGTCAGCCCAAAACAGGTAATCGCCGTCGACAAACTCGAACGCGTCTTCGTAGTACGAATGTCCGAAATCGTCGATCCACGTAAAGCGGTCCTTCCCCTTCGGAATCAGCCAAAACACGTCGTCGCCGCCGCTATCGCGAACGCTAAACGCCTCATCAAGCCGATCCATCCATTCACGGGGATTCTCAACCGCCTCAACGACCCGCTTCGGGATCTCGATCTCATCAAGTTGGAACCCGAGCGGCGCGAAATCCATAGCCTCTCGAAGCGATAGCTCGCACTCGCCGACAAACCACGCCGTCGGTCCCACGTCGATGAGTAGATCAAATTCGTGTGGGTATTCCGCGAGATTGACCGACTCGATCTTACCGACTTCGAGATCCGCAGCCAGATAATTGAGATACCGCAGCGGTCGCGCGTCGTCGTCGTCAGCGATTAGCTCAACCGCGTCAGCCCGCGACAGCCCGAAAACCTCTCTCGCCGCCCGGCGCAGCCCGAGAATTTCGTCGTCAATCGCTCCACCATCAAATCGGAGTTGCTTGGTTTCAGACATTATACACTCTCTCCCCACAGTGGGGAAACCCGCCCCCGGAGTTGAACCGAGGATTACCTACCCGACGGGGTTACTGCTCAACCGCTGCCATTTCTGACAGCAGTGTCTCATTCCGACCACCAAGCTCGTACGCGACAGCAGCCAGATCACGCTTTAGACCGTCGTACGACTCAGCGGTGAACGTCCGACCCTCCTTCTCAGCGCGCCACGACTCACGCCGCAGCCCGCTCCGAATATTGAACACGTCGCTCAAGCTCAATTGAAGCTCAACGTTTCCAACGCTCAACGTTGCATATTTGGGCGTCTCAATCTGTGCGTCGTCACTGCTTACGGCTGCATTTACAGACATTCTACACTCTCCCCGGATAATCCGGGAGTCCCTACCCTAACGGTGAGATTAGGTTACGAAATTTCGCAGGGAATTACCGATTCAGCGACAGATCAAACGTCATATCCGACTCAATCCACGCCGTCGCCTCTCGCCCCGTCTCAGCCAGCAGAAACGTGTGTTTGAACCCATCGAACAACTCGTACTCGTGGACCTCTCCCGGAACGTGGAATATCTCAGTCATAGCACAGCCTCAAATTCTACACCACAATCCTCGCAGTAGCCCGACGCCCGGCACACCGTCATACCGATCTTCGGTGATTCAAACTCAACTGTATGCGTGTGCTCGCACTCCTCGCGGTACTCATAGACCGCTTCAACCGCTGCTTCAATAGCGTCCTGCTCAGCCCAAAACAGCTCTTCGTCGATCAACTCGCGGGCCTTTTCGCTGTCGATCGTCCGGTTTTCGTTCGCAGGGTGCGGGTACTCGCCCGGCTCTCCCTCAATGATAGCGACAAGCTCAGACGGCGTAAACGGCACCGTCGTATCGATCTCGACGTAATTGAATCGAATGTCGTCGTTGTCGAACCCGACGAAAACCTCTCCTCTTATTCGAGTCCCGCCACCGGTCGCATTACGAATTTCGAGCGATTCGCGCCGTCCCGGTCCCCACGGGCCAGACTCCCACGCAGGGGAATACAGCCATTTCTCCATACCCGCAACCTTCCCCTTCCGATCGAACGTTTTGAAACCGACATACGGGAATGGTGCGTGAACGTCGCGGGGATTCATCGTAATATCTCGAAGCCCCCACCGATTCAACCGAACCATACGCTCGAAATCAGGGCTGTTCATATGCACCCTGTAGCTGTAGTTCCGACCGTTCGGCGTTCCCCACTCAGTCTCCGGGTAGTCGTGTCTCGTCATTTTTCTCTCTCAATTTTAGGCCGCAAGCTCATCCGGGCTGTACTCAAGGCCGCGAGATCCGCAGATCAATCCGCAGATTGCACACCGAGATTGGTAGCCAAAAGACGGTTCGCCGCAGTTTTCGCAGATGTATCTGTTTTGCACTTGTCTATTTCCTTAGATGATAAGCGTCCCTTCCGGGAGGATATTCGTGTCAAGCCGTCGGAGGCACACACCGCAAGAGCCACCGGGATATTCAAACTCGTCAAATCCGGAGATTACACCAACGCCGAAGCCTCGACCGTCCGTGATCGTTCGGCCGTCGTCGTCGTAGGCCGGAAAATGATCCATCTTGTACGTGTCGCCGTCGGCCGTCGTTACGTCGATCTCCGCCGCACACGCAGGGCAATACGTCTCTCCATCGTACGCATATCCCGCACAGCGCCCCGGCACAATTCCACCGTCAATTCCGTACGTTCGCCGCGTCGTCTCCGCTCTCTCAATTTCAGACATTACAAACACTCTCTCCCCAACGAAGGGGAAGCTCGTACCCCGGAATCGAACCGGGGATAATCTACCAAGAACGAGCGGACGGGAGGAACCCCAAAACTATGTCTTACCGACCTATCTTTTCGGTCGGAAACGTCGCTGGGGAATCGAACCCCGGCTACTCACCAGCCGACGTACTCAACTCACTGTCGGAATTACACGACAACCACCGGATCTTCAGCGCGGAATCCCACGACAAAATCAGGCCAATCCTCACATTTCTGCAACTTGATAGCTAGCGCAGTGTGCTTCGCTCGCGTGTGCTCATCGTACTCCCGGACATAGAGCGCAAACGGATTTGTCATTCTAACTGCGCCTTGGCCTGATTCCAAATGTACTGCTCAAGATTGTCGAATCGGTCTTTGTAACCCCCCTCGTGATTATGATACGCTTTTGCGTGATCTAACGCCGTAAACAACGCATCGACCGTAACGCCGTCTTCTTCGACCGCTTGCGCGCTCAATGGTAACTCGAACGTGATCGTCTCTGTCATTATTTCACCTGCTCAAGCGCCCGCCCGATCTCGGCCGGTGCGTCGTCCCATCGAACCCACGATTCTAACACCTCTTTGACAGTCGAACAATCCTCGGCCGCCCGCTGCTCCGCACACGCTAACACCTCGTCGACACGCAGCAGCAGCTCAACATATCCATCTGACCAGTCGATCTCCCATTGTTGCCCGTCGATCTCGACGTATCGCTCATCGCGGTAGTGTGGGTCGTGGACGAAATACGCGTCAATGTTCGGATTACCGTATGCAATCTCTTTTTCAATCGTCAGCTCGCCCGACAGCTTAACCGACACTCTCGAATCCCGGTTTTCGCCCGCTCCTGCCTTCTTCACAGCAATACCACCGACTTCAGCGTATAACGTAGCCATTTTACTCTCTCCTGATTACTCGAATTGCCACACTCACCAGACGCGCCCGCCCGGATCGATCCGGCCGAATCGCAGCCTGTTTTCGCTGCCACTTTTTGCCCGCCTCCGCCCGCATATCCTGATTGATCTGATCGATCGTAGCCATATCAGACAGCTTCTCCCGTATCGCCCGCCCGCGTTCTTTCAAAAGCGTCTCTCACGCAATCCGGACACTCATACACATACCGCCCTAATGCAGTGTCATAGGTCCGGGATACCTCCCGGCCGTGTGTTCGACACTTCATTAGCAACCACATTGACCCACAGTCACCGCCTCTCGCTTTTCGACGTTGAGCACCACAAAGTAGCCATTACGCCGTAGCTCGCACGTATCGGGCGAATTACCCGATTCAATCTCTCCCGATTCGATACACTCTCGGATCGCAAAGCCCGGCACTTTCCGATCTTTCAATCTTTGAACAAAGTGTGTCGTCGGCCGGTAGTCACTCGGCCGTCGGCTTATTGCCATATCAGACATAGCTCTCTCCGTATCCCCCCGTCCGCAGGGGAAGGGTACGCCGTCGGAATTGCACCGACACTGTCGCACTAAGCGCGCACCGTGTTTTGTTTCGTATCTGTTATCGTTCGTATTTCGTCCCTCTCCGGGGTTTCACCGGGATATGCCCATCAAAGTGTATTCCATCAATTCGCCCGCCTAAGCGGGTATAAAACGAAACGCCGTTAACGGTGCCTGTAGGTACGGACGAACGACAGATAGTGTCTTTTCGTTTACCATTCCGCCCTACGTACACACGTATATGAGTCAGAGACTCACACACGTTGTTTTACGCCGACTTCGGATAGTGACGTATGAGAGGCAGTATCACGTACGTATCCCGGATAGTCAATCCGTAGGGATACGCCGGTATAGCAGCTAATTCTAAGTGAATCACGACATTTACGCCCGAACTATCCTGTAAATCAGCGGTATGTGTCTCCCGGCCGAATACCGTCGGCTTCGACCGATACCAGACGCAAAACGCCCGGTATGGGTAGAATCGGGATTTATCCCGGCCGTACCAACACACACATAACTATCCTCGCAGGGCGGTTAACCCCTACCTGTAGCACTTAGTCTAAGGCTCGGCACCTACTGAGCAGCACACATACGCGGGCCTTTTGAATAACTGAGGTTCCCCACGTATGCCTCCCGTTCGGTTACGCTCGAATAGTTCGGCTTGCTTGCTACTGAATGACAAAGGTAGCACTTTTGCACGGTTCCGTTATATCCGGCCGGTGCCGGTGGTTTCGGTCGACCTTTGAATCCGAGGGAGTATGTTAACTCCGTACTCCTCGCGGAGCAGTGGATCATATTGCCCGGAGCTTTTTTGCCGAATACTCCGGTTCACGGGCCTTAGCTGCGTATCTCCCGGTGCCGTTTTGCCATCCTACTTTTCGGAGGATACCCGATCGATTCGAGCACCCTGTCACCCTCGCCGAGCAACATACAACTGAACCACTTGGTTAGTATTATAGTTTTCTATTTTGATCTGTATATATACTAAGTTAACGCAGTGTAACGGTTTTGACTCAGATAGTGTCAATGAAACTGGAGAGTTATCACTATTCGGCCGTGTGGTGTGTGCCGACGGCTTTTCGCCGGGCAAGTGCTTTTCCGCAGGCTCATACGCGCGAATCGAAGCGGACACTCTGAATCCGCTACCAAAGGGTAGTCACTGGTGCCGGGAGAGGGAGAGAGACTTACCCTCTAAGCCGGAAATTCTCTGCACCCTACGATCTCCCGATAGTGATACCATAGACACAGAGCGACCGAATCAATCCGGGCGGTTAGGGGTAGATTCGATCTGTTCGACTGTGTGATCTGATCGAGACTGTGTGTGATCTGATCGACGTGTGCCGAGTGTCGGGCGATCGATCCGGTCAAGAGTGATCTGGTCGGTTCGATCCGGGAGAGTCGGCCGTGGGAATCGGAAAGGCGGCCGGTCGACGTGTGCCGGGTATGGTTTCGTCGGTGCCGGGCGAGTGATCCGGGAGATCCGGCCGAGAAAGAGTGATCCGGATTCGAGAGGGATGGGGTTACGACACGATCAGCAGAGGGGCGCGTGTAGAGGGAGGTAAGCTGCTCAGAATTTTTTGGGATTTTCGGGAGTTTGTATGGGCGGGTGCGTGAGTGTATATCGTAGAAGACTTCCCACACCTACACGGGAATCGCTCAGTGCAGTTGATACCGTTGCAGAATGGGGTAACTGCCTCTTTACTAACTATCTGAGTATCGATCTGTGTGTGTGCCTACGTTGTCGGAGTTTCTAACGAGAGTCCGCAGTAAATCACTGACTGACTTGATACGGTTGGCACCACAGCACGCTTGGACAGTCCTCAATAGGCGTGCGATTGCCGCGTACTATTGGAACGATCTCCACGTAACTCCCTTTGCTCGAACCCGTCGCCGTCACGATGCGGTTCAACAACTACGCTCTTCTCAAGAAGTACTGTTCCTCTGCCACGGGAACATTTGCCGAAGTCCCTTTGCAGAACGATACGCCCGAAAGGAACTGTCTTCGCGTGGAATCAATACGCTCAACGTTAGTTCAGCCGGATTTGTCGATATGAACAATCCCCGTTCACCGAGGAATGCACAAAGTGCCGCCGAAGCCTTCGATATTGACCTCACCGACCATCGGTCAGTCAAAGCTACTGATGCAATCATCGAAGCTGCTGACCTTATTTTTTTGATGGACTATCGAAATTATCACAATTTCACGACTCACTTTCCACAGGCAATTGACCGAATGTTTCTTCTGCGAATTTTTGAACCGGGATCTACAATGCAACTACCCGACCCGAATGGAAACTCTTCGTCGGTATTTGACACTGTCTACGCCGACATTGCCGCGTGTATCCGCAGTCTCATTGATGAGTACGAAAGCGTGATCTCGAAAGATCTGACATAGTCTACTTGGATAAATTAGCACGTAAACTCCCCCGACTGATTCATCTATGAGATAGTGAAATAATCGATGCGAGAAGTGTTATATAACGCCCTGTGTGGGGTGTATTTGCCACGGCTGCTCTATTCATCGAGCGCGCTTTTTTACGAAACAATTAAATACCCGGTGGGATGAGAACCTTCTCAGATCGGTCGTTTTCGGGCGTCTAAGCGATTGAGTATTTAAATCCCGCACCGGGTATATATACCGTTGTATCCTAATAGGGGTAGAGGAAGTTGGAAGCAAACAGCTCATCCTCTACTATCTGCTCTCTTTAGTGGGTAGCTTCGGGGCCGGATCTCTCTATCTCTTTCAGTTTTTGGCTCTGACGTTCCACTGTGTTTTGGATTCTCTTTGTGGTTATCTTGGTCGGGTTACCTCGGTAGTGATGAGGCCGTTCGGTGATCTTGCCCATCGAGGTTGACGACTACTGTTGGTTTTCTCAGTCCGCTTTTTGATTAGATCGTACTGGTTAGCCGCTACGATTGTGGAAAATCGATTGCGGGAGGATATATTACGGGGTCCGGGCTGAGCGGTCTGCTTCTATGCGATTTTGGGTGCTATTATGGCTACTACTCTATACAATAATTTCAAGACGCTTCTGCTGAATGGCGGTGTTGACCTCGATACAGATACGATTCGGGCACTCATTATCGACGATTCTGCGGCCTACACGCCTGATATTGACACTCACATCTACGTTGACGATGTGACGGCTGTGGCGAATGAAATGTCTGGTACGGGTTACACACGAAAAACGCTGAATGTCTCTGTTTCCACGGACAACACGAACGATCAGGGAGTGGTCGATGCCGACGATCTCTCCTATACGGGCCTCGATGCGGGGACGATTCAGGGTGTTCTGATCTACAAGGAGGTCACGACTGATTCGGATAGCCCTGTTGTGGGATGGTACGAGTCGGCTGATTTCCCGCTACCGACGAATGGTGGCGACGTGACGTTGACGATCAATGCTTCTGGCTTGCTGACGCTCGGGTGAGCTAAATGGCCCTTGTTTCTGGTTTCTTCATCGTTCCCGAAGTTGGTGCTGGTACGGAAGATGACCCGCAGCGACCGAAGTACGTCGATGACTCCCGTGTCGTAAAGTGGTACGGTGGGGAGGCGATCTCGCACGCAACGGGCGACTATCACGCTGTTCGTGTGTTCGTTGACGACGCCGACGACGTTGCGTTAGATCAGCTTGAACAGCAGTCCGACGCGTTCAGGATCTACCCTGCTGCGGTCGAGAACGCGCTGAACGCGACGAATATGCTGCCGGTTGATATTTCTGCCCGAGATTGGGCGCTGATGTTCTCTAAATTTCTGACTGAGTGAGTAGATGCCCGTTCTTGTAGACTTTGAAGATGGTGACGTATACGATTGGGTCGGCGGTAAAGCCTATCTTCTATCCGCAAGCACCACGCAGGCTCGGAACGGGGCGTTTTCGGGTGAGTGGGACCTCATTGGTGGATTCTATAGCGCGCTCGCAGAGCGGATGGATCTCACTGTCACGAACGCTGACACTGCGTCTTCTTGGATTTACGCAACCGGAGGGCATAGAGTAAATTTCAGGATTTGCGTACAGAACGACACTTCGTCGCAGCGAAACGAGTATTCTGCATCGATTGGCTCAGATGGGCTTGAGTTATACAAATACACCAACGGGTCGATTTCGTTTCTTGGGTGGTCTGGTGGCTCATTACCGTACAACTCGTGGATTAAATTAGAGATCGTTGGGGATGGGGCCGGTGGATTCACCGCTAATCTCTACGATTCTTCTGAGGTTCTTCAGGCGTCGGTTTCGGGTACTGATACGGCATATTCAAGCGGCGGAATCGGTATTTACGCCCAAACCAACAACGATCCGGCTGAGTTCTATTTTGATGACATAGCCGGGCCGACGCAGGGCGGTGGTCCGCAGTCGGCCACACTTGGTGTTGCGTCGGCGTCGGTCACGGCGTACGATGTGTCCGGGTCGGTACCAGCGCCACCGACGGATGATGTTACTCGTGCACTTGCGTCGAAGTGGAAGTTTGACTCGGGATACACAGATTCAGTCGGAACGTACGATGCGACGAATAACGGAACGTCGCTCGTTTCTGGCGGCTACATTGACGGAGCGGCGCAGTTCGATGGATCGTCTCACATTGATGCGGGCGACCACGCGACGATCGACTCGGCCCCGTGGACGTTTGCGATCAGATCGTATCTGACGACGACCACGACCGGGACGACCGATATTCAGACGATTGCGTGTAAGAACGTTAGCTACTCTGATCGGGCGTTTTGGCTGGTTGAGTGGGATGGCCTGATCCAAGTCCGCGTTGGTTCTAACGCGGTGACGGTTGAGGGTCCGGCTCCGACGCTGAATACGTGGCAGACGATCATTGTGACCTACAACGGCTCGACATTCGAGCTATGGGTTGACGGCGTTTCCTACGGGACCAACACGGAGACGACAATCGGCGGCGCAACTGCACCGCTTCGATTTGGGTCTGAGAAAGGGACTGACCGCTACATCAAAAATGGCGGTCGCGTTGACGACGCTCGGGTCTACAGCGACGTTCTGACGAATCAGGAGGTTGCTGATCTGACGGCGTACGATGGGACCGCAGTTTCGTCGGTTTCGGCTACGCTGGCGACGATGAACGTGTCGGGTGCGACCTACAGCGTCTCGGCTTCCGCTGGTGCGGTTGCTGCGACGATTGACAGAGTGGATTCACCGTCGGCGGAGAGCGATCTCGGGGCGTCTCCGGGCGCGGTGAGTGCATCTATGGAGGTAAGCTCGGTCGCGTCGGCTCCGAGTGGTATGACTGCGAGTGCTGGTCCGGTCGCGCCGCAGCTTGGGAGTGTGAGTGCTTCGGGTACTCCTACAATTATCGGGGTTGCTCCGGGAGCGGTGAGTGCGGCGGTGGAGGGACCGTCAATAACGTCAGCAGGGACCGATCCCAATATACTATTGGCTCCTGTCTCGCCGCCCCTTGAAGTAGCGACTGTGGGCGCAATACCAGTTTCGGTGTCATCGATCGTGGGTCCGACCGCCGCGACGGTGGATTCGGTGGGATTTGTCGCGATCCCTCGCGCTATCGGCTCATCTGAGGCGGTGTATGCTGCCCTTGAGTCATTAGGTGTGGTGGGCTCTCCGGCCGATCTCGGGGCGATTGTGGGCGCTGTATCGAGTGCTGTTGGAGTGGCGTCGATTGTCTCGTCGATCAGCTCGCCGAGTGCGAGTGCTGGCCCGGTGGCTCGAACACTATCTTCGGGGGATCTTCCAACGAGTCCGGCCTCTCCGGGTGCGGTTCCGGGGCCTGTTTCGGCTGATCTCGGTTCACTGTCCGCATCTGCGGGGTCGTTTGACCTCGGTGTGGTTCTCGCGATGGTTGCGATGCTCGATCTCGTGTCTGTGGGGTCGGAAAGCGGTGCGTGGAGCGCGTCTCCGGGGGCGGTTTCAGCCGATTTAGCTTCCATTTCGGGGCGTCTCGGGTCGTCTTCAGTAGGTAGCTCTGTGGCTCCGCGCTCGGTAGGCGTCGATTTGGCGGCTCTGAGCGGACTTGTGGCCCCCCTTTCTGCCGAGAACGTCCTGTTCTTGTTCCTTCGGATGAGCGAGACGGGTAATTCGTCGATTTCGGTGGACAATTCCGGTGAAAACGGGTTATCGGTGGATAATTCGGGCGGTAATGGCTTCGAGTTGGATAGTACGAACGACAATTTTCTCTGATCTCTGATCTCAATGGTTGACTACAAAATCACACAGAATGACCGTTATCCGGCGCTTGTCGGCTTCTGTAGGGACGAAGACGGCGCGGCTGTTGATCTGACGGATGCAACCGTTGAGTTTCATATGAAGGCTCGTGGGTCGGATGCGGTGAAGGTCAACGAGTCGGCGTCGATTCTCGATGCGACGGCGGGAAAGGTGGCGTATCAGTGGCGTGCTGGTGATACGGATACGGCCGGTGTGTTCCTCGCGGAGTTTGAGGTGACGTACAGTGACGGCTTCCCGGAGACGTTTCCGTCTGAGCCGCTTGAAATCTTCATTCGGCCTGAGTTGGGATAGCGTATGGCTTCACAGGAGGTTAGTGGGGCCGATGAGCAGCAGTTGGGCGAGTTGAAGGTTGAGTACCTGAAGTCGCCGAAGTTCCGGGAGTCTGCGATTCCGTTCGAGGAGGCGTATTGTCTTGCTCGCATTGGGAGGCAGCCTGTGGAGTACGACGGCCCGCAACGTTATTGCCAAAATCGGGTTGCAAAGGATGGAAATCGAGATCGGTGTCGCTTCCACGGGGCGTTTGCGAAGCCGACGCTTGAGAATTTGGACAAGCACGCCCCGCTCAAACATTCTATGTACGCGTTACCTGAGACGATCCGGGAAACATTGACCGACGAGGAACAGGATCTCCTCGATTGGATTATGACGTGGCCCGAGGTCTATGATATTGACCTCGAAAGTGATCCGGCGGCGGGTCATTCGTTCGATACGTTGGCGATCGAGATCGTCCGGCAGGCTCGTTCGTCTGATTACATCTTGGCGAATACTGAGGTGACGACTGAGGGGGTCTACGATGCGAAGGGTGAGCTTCTTGAGACAAAGGAGGTTTCCAATCGTCTGATCAAGGATCACCAGTCGCAGATCCGCCTAATCGATACGATCAAAGAGTCGCTTGGAATCACGCGGAAGGCACAGAAGAAAGACGAGCAGGTGAAGGATCGAACGGATGTTATGGATTCGCTGGCGGGTGCGCTCGGTGATTTGATCAATAACGACGAGTCTACGTACGATCCTGAAATGTTCGAGTAAAGCACGGGTGGGGGAGAGAGTCCCTATGTGCGTGCTTACCTACCTGTGTGGTAGGGAGAGAGTGTACCGGGGTGACTAATCCCCGATTGTCTGTTGTTGCTCCGACGAGGAAAGCGTCGGAACAAACCACGGTACGCTGGTGGCGACGATAAGGGTTTCTATGGAAATTTGTGAGCTTAGCGAACAATACTGTTTGATTGACGAATTAGAACTGGTTCCGTACACGGGGCAGTATGCTGCTGTCTCGCCTGATTTCTGTGTGGAAATCTGCGAGGCAACTGATTCGTTGCGAATGGTTGCGAAGGTCGGGTCAAATCACGTTGATGTGGTGGTTGATTCGGCGATGCCGTATGGGATTTTGGCAGTTCCCTCAGCTATGTACGGTGAGTCAGATGGGACGGAGACGACGGAGGAGCCGATCTACTTTGCACGCCGTGACGGGCTGAAGGCACTCGTTGTGTCGGGAATTGTGGCGAAGAATGGACCACGTTGACGCGGCGCGGGTGTCACGAGCGGGGCCGGGGGAAGGTGTTTCGGACCCGTCTCAGGTGTTCGAGTTTACGCTTGATGATTCGGATTTCCTGATTGCGTGGGATATGGAGTGCGCGAAGGCTGAGACGTGTTGGATTCAGTGTGATCTGGCGAGTCTTGAGCTGTATATGTAAGTTAGTATGAAAATCGGGGCAATTCTTCAGGAGTTCTGTGAGGTGACGGGCGCTGACCCGGAGGCCGTTGCGAAGCGGTGGAATGGGCGTCCTGATCACATCATCGAGGATTTGTTCCGGCTCCCGGATGCGGACGGGCAGTTACACCCGGTCACACTGTTTGATCCGTGGCAGCGACAGTTCGTTCACGCGTATTTCTACGGAGATGCGTCTGTCATTACGCTGCTGAAGGGTCGGCGCATTGGGGGGACGGCGATTGCGCTGATTTGTATGGCGCTTGAGGCGATTGTCCGGCCGAATCAACTGTATCCAATTGTCTCGACGAAGGAGGATCAGTCGCACTCTCGGATTTCTGATCTTACTGATCTGTTCGAGAACGCGGTGATCGAGGTTCCCTTGCCGACGAAGAATAAGGGCGACCTTGAGTTGTGGAACGGGACGAAGTTCGTTGGGTACACGGGCGCTCCAGATTCGTCTCGTGGTGACGGCGCTCGGTCGATTCTCTTCGACGAGATGGCGTTTATGGAGAAGCAGAAGGAGAAGCTCCGCGCCTATCGTCCGATGATGAGCTTGTCGACGGGGAAGATGTTGCAGGTGAGTACCCCGAACGGCAAGAGTGACGAGTTTATGAAGTCGTTCAAGCGCGGTTCGCTGAGCGGCTTCGATGAGGAGGGGACGAAGTTGGGCGTCATTTCGATGTTTCAGCCGACGTTCCACAATCACGACGAGATTGACATTGAGGTCCCGTTGTACGAGCAGGAGCTTGCCCCGGCTCGCCCGGATCTGAATATCGATGTGGTCGAGCAGGACCGCGCACAGGACCCGGTGGGGTTCGCCCAAGAGTACCTGTGTGTTCCTGCTGCGGAGGAGTCGCTGTTCTTCTCTGAGCCGTCAGTTGAGGCGGCAATGCGGATACCGCAGGGGAACGAGTCCTATATTTCGGGAATTGCGGCCCCTCGGATGGGCGGAACTCGGTTTATGGGCGTCGACGTTGGGTACACGCACGACGACACGGTAATTTCTGTGTTCGATGCGTGGGAGGACGAAAAGGTGGGCGTGGAGCGGCGGTCCCAACGCTATCTTGAGGTTGTTTCGACGAAGACGATCTCGGCGCTTGGGATTGCTGATCCGGATCGGGAGAACGTGAATCACGTTGCTGCCCGTGTGAGCCACGTTTTCGATTCGCTCGACTGCGATTACCTGATTATGGACGTGACGGGGTCAGGTCAGACCCTCCCGGCACTCCTTCGGAAGAAGCTCGGGAGCGCAGTGATCCCGTTCAATTTCTCTGATACGAAGAAGGTCCGCGATATGTTCTACGCGATGAACGCGGGGCTTCGACAGGGGACGGTTGCCTTGCTCCCGGATGAGACGCTGTTCGAGCAATTAGTTGCGATTCAGCGGATTCAGAAGAAGGACCACCTTGTGCCCCGATTTTCGGGGAAGGACACGGCTCCGGAGGGAAAGGATGATGTTGCGATTGCTACTGTCTTGTCCGCCTTTCCGCCCGGATTCGATACTCCTCCCGCACGATCGGTTGCCGCGAAGGAGTATCCGCAGGTTGATCGGAGTAGGAAAGTTGTTGATTACGACCGCGACACGCGGGGATCAGAGCGACCGGTTGCGTTCGCCTCTCAGAAGGTGAATCGCCCAACAGGTCGTCGGTCTTACCGCTCTCGGTACGGTCGTCGCTAATTTATCTAATGTCTGCTATTCAAACTGAATTATATCGACGGGCCGCCGAGGGCGAGATGGTCGTTTCTGACGACGCCAAGCGGCGGGCTGATTTTATGC
Source organism: Halobellus limi (assembly GCF_004799685.1). Taxonomy (NCBI): domain Archaea; kingdom Methanobacteriati; phylum Methanobacteriota; class Halobacteria; order Halobacteriales; family Haloferacaceae; genus Halobellus; species Halobellus limi. The sequence continues at coordinate 2,189,824 of NZ_CP031311.1, read as the reverse complement.
TCGAATCTCCGAAGGCTGTGGTTGTCCGTGGGCAGGCGGCGGGTGGGAAGCCTCGCCCGAGTGAAGCTCCGGAATCACAGATTGACGAGTTTCGGGCGATTCGGCGTACAGATCCGCACGTTGCGGAGATCATCAATCTGATCGTAGATTATATTGTGGGAACGGGATTCAATGTCGCCCCGGCGAACATCCCCTACACCGATGAAGGTCAAACGCCCGAGGAGGTAGCGGATTTCAAGCGGCTGATCGAGGTGTCGGGCTTCGAGGGCGTGTTACCTGAGTGGGTTGATGTTGCGCTGACGGATGGGACGGCGTTTTTGGCTGTAGTTGTCGAAGACGACGTGTTCAAGCCAAAGGTGCTTCCCACGAAGGCGATGTCCATTCAGCGTGATAAGTTCGGGAATATCACGGGCTATGAGATGGATAATCCGGATGCCGCCGATCCGATTGAGTTTGGGCCGTTCGATCTTGCGATTTTACGGTTTTTTCCGGACGTTAATTCGCCGTGGGGTCACTCGCTGATCGAGTTCATTCAGGAGCCGGTCGATATGCTCCGAGATATGGAGATCGATATGGCCCGATTCGTGGCGACGAAGGCCTATCCGCCGATTCACTTCAAGTGTGGGACGGAGGATCGGCCGTGGCATCCCGATGAGATCACGAATTGGCTGAATGAGCTTCGAGATATTGAGCCGGAATCAATGTTGGCAACGGGTCACGACGTTGAGCACGATGTTGTTGGGACGACTTCGACGCAATCCTCGGCGGGGATGATGAATCTTGAGCCGGTGTTCAAGCACCTTCTTCAGCGGATTCACGCAGGGATGGGTGTTCCGCCGTTCTTGACGGGGATGGATACCGACATTAATCGAAATACGTCTGTGGCGGTAATGCCGAAGTTCGACCGCCGGATTCAGCGGTTCCGGCGGATTCTACGGCACGTCATTCGCTATCAAGTGTTTGTCTCGATTCTTGGGCACCCGACGCCTGAGGATTACGTTGAGATCCCCCCGGACTTCGAGTTTGGGCAACACTCGTCTGAGGAGGAGCGCCTTGAGGCTGAAATGGCGATTCAGTTGGTGAATAATGGGCTTCTCACGAGAGAGGCAGCAGCCGAGAGAATCGGGATCGATCCGGAAACGGAGCTTCCCCAAGAGGACGAATTAGCTGAGCATATTCGGATCATCAACGAGCTTGCGGGGAAGGGCGATAACATTCAGAACCCGAATGGTGGCTCACCGAGTGGCACAGGTGGCGGTACGGAATCGGGTGGTCGGTCTGTAAAGGGCCGACAGAACCCTGAGAAGGACACCTCGGGGGCGAGAGTCGCCCGCAGGGTGATGTTACACAAGAATGAGCGACGATGGAAAGGTCGCTGAGCTTCTTTACCGTGTAGACGAACGAACGGCACGAATTGAAGATCGTATGGAGCGGATGGAGGTTCGGATTAACGAAACCAACTCCGAGCAATATGAGCGCATTGCGTCGATCGAGGGGAGTTACGAAGATCTCGATAACCGCGTGCGCCGAAATACGACGATAATTTCTGGATTCTCTATTGGTTCCGGGGCGGTTCTGACGGCGATTTCTGCGAAGTTAGCTGACCTTTTGAATTGGATTTGATGTATGGACACGAGTAAGATTGACGCGGATCTTGAGTTTAGTGCGGCTACGTCGGCTCCTGTTGGTGCGGAATTTTCCGTTGATGGATTCAACGAGTATGGCGTCCGGGAGAACCGGGGTGAGTCGGGCGAGCTTGAGAGTATTGATGTGGTGTACCGGGCTATGGAGCCGGGGCTTCGCAAGAACATTCGAGTGACCCCGGATTTCCTTCAGTCGGTCGCGTCAAACTTCTCTGAAGCGATCGGTGCGCCAACTCAGTTTGATCACTCGAAAAGCCAGCGGGCCAACGTGGGGCGGATTACCCGTGCGTGGTTTGGCTCGAACGCGCTGTATCTGATGAACAACATCCCGAATACGGGGTCGTCCATCAGATCGGATACGATCTCTGATTTCCTACACGCACCCCCGGCGATTACGGATGGCTCGGTGGGGTTCGGGCGTGATTATGAGATCACGTTTAACGAGGAAAATGAGGAGTACGAATTTGTTGACGCCACAATTCGGGAGTTTTCGCTAACTCCATTCCCGGCAGGCTACGATACTGGTGGTCTGTCGGCGGCGTTCTCTGAGGCGGTTTCCACTCTCGTCGATGATTCCGATGTGTCGGAGGAGAAGAGAGCGGGGCCACGCTCACACGCGAGAGTTTCGCACGCGACTATCGAGGATCTATAAGATATGAAGAAGATTTCTATTGACACCCCTGTCGAGGATATGGATGAGGAGAGCCTTCGCGCGACCTTTACGGACGTGCTGGCGGCTCACGAGGAGAATGTGACGGAGTTTGAGACTGAGACGACGAAGTTCTCGGAGCTTGAATCCGAGCTTGAAGCCGAACGTGAGAAGACTGCTGAAGTTTCTGCGTATTTCGCTGAGAAGGCGACGGCAGTGACGAGCCTCGACACTGATCTTCTCGTCGACCGGTTCTCTCTTGAGGAGCTTATGGGGATGGCGGCTCGCGCTGACGAGGAGGCTGCTGCGGCCGCTGCGTCGGCTTCGGAATCGGAATCAGAGTTTGACGATGGCGAGGAGGCTGACGTTGACGGCGGTGACGACGCTGACGAAGACGTGACGATCTTCGCTGAGCGCCGTGACCGCGCGCCGATTACCGATGAGGAGCAGGCGGCGTTTACGGATGAGGCTCGTTCTCGCCTCTCTCGGATTCCCGGTCTGACCTTCGACTAACACTTCTGATTCTGATTCTAAATGACTGATTTCAAGATTGCGACTGGTGCTGAACAGCCTATCAACACGTCCGCTGCCCTTGCGGGGGCGAAGTTCGAGCAGGGTATCCCGGTGGGTATCAACTCGGCCGGTAAGATGGTCCCTGCGGACGCTGACTCTGCTTCGACCATTATGGCCGTCGGCGTTGCCTTCGGGCCTGTTGACGACCTTGCGGACTACTCTGGTATGCCTGACGCCGTTCAGTCGGCTGTTGAGGCGAACCGTGTTCTCGTCGACCGCGACCGCATTGCTGCGGTGAAGTACGGGATCGAGCTTGAGAACAACGACGCCGACTCGGGCTTTTCGCCCGGCGAGGTTGTCTATTTGGCTCCCGGTGGGGGCTTCACGCAGACTCGCCCGACCGACGCGTCTGGTGATCTCGTTCAGATTCTCGGAACGGCGCTTACGGCTGAGCGCATTGCGGTCCACGTTGTTCCGAGCGACGTTGTAGCCTGAGCGTCGGGCTGACACTTCTACTTCGGGGTTGAGTTGCCCCCTTCCAGTTGCGACTCTATCTATCAAATTTTCTACAAATGGCAAACCGTATGCTGCACACTAAGGACGGCGTTCCGCTCTCTGAACTTCTGGCTCGCGCTGAGGCCGAGCTTAACCTGTTCAATCAGGCCCCTCGCGTTATCCGCGAAATGCTCGGGCAGAATGTCGACGAGCAGGTTTTCAAGGTCTACACGGGTGATATGGAGTGGGAAGAACTCGCTGAGGGCGAGCACCCGCGAACCGGCGAGCTTGCGTCGAAGGAGATGGCCTTCTCGGTCAGCACCTTCGGCCGCTCGCTCGGAATGACGCAGGAGCTTATCGAGGACCACTCTGCGGACTACGTTCTCCGCCGGATCGACGCGCTCGCTGAGGGTGCGCTGAAGAAGGAGCACGATGTTGTCTTCAACACTATTCGTGGTGCGTGGGCGGACGGGTCGGGACTCTGGTTTACCCCGGAGGACTACGGCAACCGCTCGTTCTCGGCGACCCACGACCACACGTATGCTGACACGAATGATCTCTTTGGTGACGCGGACGCTCACACAGCGCGCGAGCACCTTGAGATTCTGGCGGAGGATGTTGAAGAGCACGGCAAGGTCGCTTCGATTGCGATTGTCGGCTCTGACTTTGCCCGTGCGCTGAAGAGCGAGCTTACGTGGGCTGCGTCGTACAACATTCCAACGTTCGAGAGCCTTCGGACGACGAGCTTCCCGGAGAACGGCCTTGAGGTCGACGGCCTGCGCGTCTACAAGTCGATGTGGGTTGACGCGACTGAGGCTCACGTTATCGCTGCGGACGAGCGCCCACTGTACTTCCACGAGCGCCGCCCGGTTCAGCTTAGCTCCGGTGAGTACGGCGGACCTGTCTCGGACCCCGCGACTCTCCTCGGTGCGTACGGCTCGGCTCGCTACGGTGCGATCGTTCCCGACCCGCTCGCGGGTGCAAAGATCGTCGCTGCGGACAACCTCGCATAGACGGACTAACGCTCTTGGTGCGACATTATGGCTACTGACGATTTTACGTTGAGTGAAGAGGTACGGGTTCAGACGGGCCTTACCGATGAGTCGGCACTGTCTGATGAAGACCTGCTGACGCTGATCGGTCGCGCCAAGTTTGAGATTGAAGATGAGGTTCGGCAGTCAGTTACAGACTTCTATGCGACTTCTGATCTTGAGGGGGCGTTGTTCTGGCTATCGTGTATCTTCGCGGTCGGCGAGGGTGCTGGTGGCGGGGACGCGTTTTCGCTTGGATCAATTGAATATCGACCGGGCAATGGTGACGCGTATCCCCAATCGTGGGATGATCGGTACCGCCGATATATTGCTGGTGTGATCGGTGCACAGCGAAACTTTGTCGGGAGTACGTCGGTTGCGCGGGATGATCGGTCGTACGAGTACACCTACACTCCGCTTGACGATATATGAGTTTCTTCGCTCGGTTCTCGAATCGGGTGGATCAGCTCATCTCGCGGGCGGGAGTCTCCTGTGAGATCCACCGCGAAGTATCCTCGGGAACTGATCGCTACGGGAAGCCTGTCACCTCGTGGCAGCCCGTTGGGTCGGTGACGATTGCGGATCTCGGCGACGGTCGGGACTCGTCATTGTCGTCGACGGAGATGGGTCGGTACCGTGACGACGAGTTTCTGGTTGCCTTCTCATTGTCGGCTGATATTCAGTCGGATGATCGGGTGATCTTCTATGGGGACACGTATCGCGTGGATACTCGAAAGCGGTTCCCGACGCATTACGAGTCGGTGATCCGCCGGGTCGAAGAGTGACGTAATGTCGAATTTTGACGCTCGCGTTTCGTTCAATAACGAGCGGGTAATGCGGAAGGTGAAAAAAAAGATCAATCGCGGGATTCGGGACTCTGCGGCTGAGATTGCTGATGAGATCGTTGATACGGCACAAAACCGGATTCGGGCGAAGCAGGCTGTCTACACAAGCCAATTGCTCAATTCGTTTAGTTACACGATCAAAACCGGCTCTAAGAAAACGACGATCCGCGTTGTGAACACTGCGCCTCAGGCACCGTATCAGGAGCGTGGTGTCCGAGGTGTTGAGCGCGGTGTCGGTGAGTATCAGTACACGAGTCGGAAGCCCCCGATTGACGAATTGTTGCCGTGGGTTCAGGCGAAGCTCGGTGGAATGACGCTTGACTCCTCAGGGGCGCGGATCATCCCGGCTCCGGCTGACGACTGATTATGGACGACAATTCACGCGATCTCGCCTTTTGGCTTCAGGACAAAATCTATCGGGAGGGTCTTGAGCCGATCTGGTTTATGCGACGGGCTGAGCGGTGGGCGAAGTCTGAGGCGTCGGATGTGGTTGCGGATGCGATTTCGCGGAGGTTGAAGTGAATAAGAGTGAGGTATTAGTTGAAATTCTCGCGGAGTTACGTCCGCAGGTGTCGATTCCGGTTGATACCGAGGGGATTGACGGCCCTCGGGAGATTCCTCGGGTGACGCTCGGGAGTGTGTCGGTTCGACGGGTTCCGGATGGGCACCAGAATTATGTGGGAGTCGAAACGGATGGCAGCGGACGCGAGACGGGAACAGTACACCACCTTGTGTGGCGTGCTACCGTGGATACGGTGGTGGTTACTCCGGACGAGGTGGAGCGAGACGATGTTCTCGATTTGATCGGATCTGCGTTCGCTATTCACGAGGATCTGCCCCACGAGTGGCACCCGGATGTTCGGCTGATTGAGGTGGGCGCGGAGTCTCCTCGATCGTTGCCGTTCCAAGAGCCTGATCTGTTTTCTGGCGGTCGGACGCTCACGTTTGAGTATGTCCAAGAAGTGACGAAGAGCGGGAATACGCTTACTGCGGTCACTGAGGCGGTCGATCCGACGCTCACGATTTCTGAAACGGTTGAGTAGGCCGTTATTCTGCTCGGTTTATCAAATGACTATCAATATTGGCAATTCTACCCTTCCGGGTGTCTACACCCGGCAGGAGAGCAACAGTTCTGTCGCCGCAAACGTGTCCGCCCCGGCGGATGTGGGCCTTGTCGGTGAAGCGGATCTGACTGCGGGTACGGCTGAAGCGAACACGGTGTATGCTGTAACGACTTCTCCGCAGGCTTACCGCCTGTTCGGTGACTCCCCGCTGGCGGGGGCTATCGCTGACGCGCTTCAGAACGGTGGGTATCCTATCTATTCTGTCGCGTGTGAGCTGATCGATGTGACGGGCGAGGACATTTCGGGGTCCGGGTCCACGTCTGTCACCCTTAGCAACGCGCCTCTTTCAGAGGATGTTTCGATGATCTCGATCGAGGTTGACGGAACGAGTAAGTCGGTTACGGGGACGTTCGGAAACCCCGCCGACGAGTCCCCCGGTTCGGATGCGGCGGTTGTGAACACGGTCGTCGGCGAAATCGAGCTTGATGCTGCGCCGTCGACTTCGGGGACGGCTGATTACACGTACGCCGATTACTCGGGTGCGCTTTCCGCCCTTGCCGACGACAAGAAGCACGTTCTCGATTTCGTCGGTGTGCTCGCAGAGAATGGCGACGTGATCAACGAACTGAACACGACGATCAACGGTATGGCGAACACCTACAATTTCGCGCTCGGGATTGCGGGTGCTGCGGCGTACATTCCGGATACGTCGGCGTTCACGAACCCGCTTGATACCTCGCGGATGCAATTGGTCTTCCCCAACAGAAACCGGGCGGGCGAGTCGCTCATCGGGGCCTATGTCGGTGTGCGTGGCTCGATCGGGATTAACCAGTCGGGGATGCGAAAGCGTCTCGCTGGCCAGTCGAGTCTGTTCGAGGATCTCTCGTCGACGCAGAAGGCCGACCTTGATGTCCTCAACATCGTCGTCCTTGAGACTGACCGTAACGGTGTCCGGATGGTCAACGATCCGACGTGCGTTGCCGCTGACAATCTCGAAGAGGCGGAGTACAATCACGGGCTGGCCCGCTTGGTGGGCGACTACGTGACGCTGATCGTGCACGACAATGCTGACCGCTTTATCGGGAAGCTCCACACGCAGTCGGCTCGGAACAATCTCGGTGACATTCTGAACAACGAGTTGTCGTCGCTTCTGCGGACCAATTCGATTGTCGCGTACACGGTCGCCGTTGAGGAGATCGACAGCGTGACCGCGCGTGTTGAGGTCGGTATTCAGACCGCTGACCCGCTCCGGAATATTGAGGCAATCATCGTCAGCGGTGACGTTGACACGGCTTCGGCATAGGTACGCGGCTTTCTGAGGTTCTAAATTATGGTTGATTATTCTGAAACTGCGGCACAGATTATTGTTGAGTACGAGGGTGAGCGCCTTGTCGTCACGGACCTCGACCTTCAGTCCGAATACGATATGGAGCGTAATTACGGCTCGGGCTATGTTGTCCCGGAGTCGGTTTCGCTGAAGAAGATCGAACACGGCGGCTCGATCACGCTGAAGGGGAACAAGCTCTCGCTGAATGAGGTAATGTTCTACCAGCCCGGAGATAACATTCCGGAGGGCGCACAGGTCGGCACTCCCAAGCCGGGTGTGCTGACAATCACGCATATGGATGGGTCGACCACTTCGGGGTACGATCTGTTCGTGATCACGCGCGGCTTCCAATTCTCCGAGGGTGAGTCGGCCGAAACCCGCTATGAGTTCATCATTATGCGGATGGACGGCGATCCCGAACCCCTCTGAGCGCGTCCCGCTTTCTGATTATTCCGACTGACGTTTTTCGATTCCCCCACAGCGACTTATTATTACACTGATACAAATTCTATGAAAGACCTTGCGACCCTAAAAGAGATGATGCTGCGCGGCGGCGACTTCCGATCTGAGCACGAGACTGAGGTGTTCGGCACCGAAATGACGCTGGTGTTCAAGCCGGTTCCGGACGAGAACTACTTTCCTGTTCTCGGGGTGCTCGATGCGAAGCTCGGCCTCTCAGAAGATGAGGCTATGGAGGAGATCGAGACGGCACTTGACGAGGTTGATGGAGATGCCGCAAAGGTGGATCTCTCGCAATTCGATGGGGAGTTTATTGGACTCTTGAAGCGACTCTGTCGGCTCGGGATCGACCCGGAGGGGATGGACGGTGACGAGGAAATGTTAGACGAGATGTTCGGCGCTCCTGCGTGTCTCGACGAGGAGCGACCCCCGACGTTCGGTGGGTACGTCCTTGAGTGGGGATTCGAGATTATGGACGTGACGGGCAACCTCCGTGATGCGAAGCAGTTTCGCGGAGGACGGAACCGCTCTTGAACACCTGTTTCTGATCGAGTTAGGGATTCCCCTCCCCGGTGTGTCCGATCAGGGCGATTTGACCGCGTTTCAGCGTATGTCGCTGTATGAGGCAGCGCGGGTTCGGAGTGAGAAGGAACGCGAGCAGGTCGAAAAGGAGCGAGAGGCGGCCCCCGATGTTGGTGGTCGACCGAACGCGGGTGCGCTTGCGAGGGGTGGTGGGACCGTAACTGAACACCGGCATTTCACGAACGCGAGCGAGAAGACCGGGAAGTCCCCGGAGCAACTGATAGAGGAACACAAAGAGCGAAATGGCTGATTTTGACGCGGTTGAGATTGTTGTCGAGATCATCAATCGGGCTGACGATGAGCTTGATAAGATTGATCGGAAATTTCAGGAGTTGAAGGCGAAGCACAGCAATCTCGACTTTAATCTCGACATTAACGATGGCGGGTCTATTGCGCGGACCAATCACCGTCTGAATCACTTGGCTCGTGGACGGGTCGCTCCGATCTATGCAATGTATATGGGCGGAAACGTCCCCGACTTCGGTGATTTGGGTGGGGGCGGTGGCGGGAGCGGTCCTCCTGCATTACCGGGTCGGAGTGTTCCTGCGCTCCCGCCTGCGCCTGAGATACCTGCGCTGATGGGCGATACGGCCCCGCTTAGCTTCCGAGAGCGCGTGGCGGCGACTCGGTGGTACGTTGGGCAAATGCGTGGGCAGTCTCGGTCGTTCGTTCAGTCGATCTTCCGAATGGCTCGCGTTGACGGTGAGATGGACAGGATCTTTGCGAAGTCTCTGATTCCATCGTACCACCAACTCGTCACGATTATCGCGGCGCTCGTTCCGATGCTGATTGCGCTGGCGGTACAGGCATTCGGTGTTGCTGCTGCCTTCGCTGCAGTCGGTGTCGCTGGCGCGGGGATGTTCGGGCTTGGTCTGCTTGGACAGGCTGATACGCTCGAAGGCTCGCTTGCTCGATCCCGACAGCTCTTAGGTGAGTTTCGGGACGAGTTGTATGCGACCTTCCGCCCTGCCGCGACCCTTTTCGCTCCAATCAGTGAATCCGCGCTCGCAAGTGGGGCGACGTTCTTCCAACCGCTCGCGGATGCGTCACGTAATCTCATCGTCTTTGAGGATTCTGCGGCGTCTGCGTTCCGTGGCCTGATCGAGTGGGCGGCTGCGGCACTGGTCGCGATGGCCGAGTACGAACCGATGATTGAGCGTCTGGCGAGTACGTTCGGTGGGCCTGTCGGTAACGCGATTATCGACTTCTTCCGCTTCATTACGACGGAAGCGTACGAAAACCAAGACCTGCTGATGCGACTCGGTAGTGCGTTCGTGATGATCCTCGGGATTATCTACAACGCGTCGGCGTTGATCGCCCGATTGGTGACAGCGTTCAACCCGGTGATTCAGGTCATTGCGTACATCATCGATCTGCTCAATTCTCGGTGGGGCGCGGCGTTCACGGCGGCGGCGATTGCGGCACTCTCGCTTCAGGGTGTCTTAATCGGGTTGTCTACGGCCGCTGCGTTCCTGAGTGGTTTGGTCGGTAACATCAGTGGACTTGCGCTGGCGTTCGGTGCGGCGACTGGTGCGGCGGCGTTCTTTGCGACGACCGCTCCGACTTCTCCGCAGTACAACGACGCGGTAGGTCCGACCGGGCTGTCCGGGAGTGGAACCACGGTGAACAATACGGTTGTCGTTCAGGGCGACGTGTCGCAAAAGCACATCCGCGAATGGGAGATGATGTGGGACGATAAGTACGGCGAGGAGCAGTCGTTTGAGTCCGGTATGTCGGGGACGAGCTTCTAATGCCGGTCCCGCAGATCAAGATGGGTCGGTTCAGCCTACGCGGTGAATCTCACATCTTCGCCCCGTCGATCTATCCGACTGAGATTGTTGTCTCGAAGGAGCGGACGAAGGCGCGGAATGAGAATCTCTGCGAAGGTGAGACGGTCGATGATACGGGGTCGAAGAACCGCGAGATCCTCGTGACGGGGAAGATCCTGCGCTCGGAGCTTCAGGCGTTCGACGATCTCCTCGATGATGGAACTGAATTTGATATGCTCGCTGACGAGTGGGTCGGCGAGGTTGAGGTTCTCGACGGCGAATATCGCGGAGCCGGGCTTGATATGTATAGATTCAAGCTCAATCTGATTTCGACTGGCCGCGACGAGGGCGGCTACACGGGCAACGGGATTCTCTCTCGTGGCTCTGCGGCTCCGACTGCGGAAACGATCGATTGGCGCTACTTCAACTCAACTGACTTGTAAAAATGGCCTGTACATTCTCTGACGCGGAACTACGCTTCACCAATACGGGGGTTCGTATTCGCGTCTATGACATTCAGTACCGCGAAACCTCAGGACAGTACAAGTTCGCGCAGGTTCGTGTACACCGAGAGGCAGGCGAGTTTGTTGATTCCTTGCTGAGTGCGGTCGAACCAGTTGAGGTGTGGATGGACGGAAAGCGGCTGTTCAGAATGGCAGCCGACGCGGAGTCTGTCTCACTTGGGCCCAATACCTCGAAGCGGGCGACGATCGGGCTTCGTGATCCTCGGGTTGTCCTTGAGCGAGGGACGATCGATCTACTGATTGAAGAGATCACGCTTCGGGAAGTCGTCGAACTATACATCCTGCCAACGATTCGGACGGTGGATACGGAGGGCGTCATTCAGGGCGTCAAGTACACGGATTCGGAGGTCGACGACACAATGACCGTCGCCTACGACTCGTGGGCGAAGAAGATTGCTCGGCGGGTTCTCCCCCGCCAGTCTGAATTTGCACTGCCGGAGTGGTGGGAGCTACTTGCGACTCCGACAGCGACGAAGGAGATTAAGGAGGCACAGGTCAACGCGGCCGAGGAGATTTTCCGGTGGAGTCTCGGCGCGGCTGAGTGGGCGCTTGGCCTTCGGAATCGAAAGGGTGGCTTCGACGTGGAGGGCGCGACTCCGGCTGAGGCGATTCAGGCGGTCGCGGATACCTTTGAGATCGAGACGTGGGTGGACGACGACGGCTACCTGTGGTTCGGGCACTCGCAGTTTTCGGCTCAACCGATCATTGTAGGCGAGCAGGGTGGTGATTTGGTGATGAGCGATTATTCGGTTATCACGGAGAAATCACCGGTCACGCAGGTCAAGGTTGAGGGCCGCTATCGAATCTTCGAGATACCGTTTACGGGCATCGGGAGCGACTATTTCCGTGTTCGATCTCACTCCGTATGGAACGGAAAGGGCAACGGGAAGTCACTGTTCCTCTCCCCGAAGAACGTCAAATCCATCGGCGAGGTTGAGATGATTGCACAGTCGGCGCTACTACAACGGCTTATCAGATCGAAGCAGGGGACGATTGCGATAAACGGGACGCAGACAGCACCGTGGTCGGATCTGACCGCACACGACGTTTCGCTTGGCGACCACATCTACGTGATCCCGAATGAGAGCGAGTGCGGGCCTGATGTTCCGGCGGGCGTTTTCGCTGTGCAAGGACTAACTCACGAAATCAATCCCACGGTAGGGTGGAGTCTTCGGATCAATGTCGGCAAGCTCGTCGACCCGTCGTTGATCGAGACAACATCGCTGATCACGTCGCCGGAGATTGACGGATGGGTTGACGCTGAAGAGTTCTACGAGGCTACGAATGGAAGATACGCCGGAGAGTGAATGAAGCAGCGTAATGCCCCGAGGGTGGGGATTGTTTCAAGCTCTCGAATCGAGGGCGGCCGGGTCGTTGTTGACGTTATGTTTGACCGACCGGGCGCGTCCAAATCGTCGATCCCGTTCTTTCAGCCCTTCGCAGGTGGGATCATTACCCCGAACGAGGGCGATCACGTTCAGGTCTATCGGCTCAACGATCAGTCCTACGTGGCTATGTTTCCCCTGAATGGGAGTCAGTACGCGCCGACAGACGTAGGACCCGGCGAGCTTGCGTTTTCGTTTGACGCGGACACGCTTGTTCGGGTTAAGCGACGAGGAGATGGGAAGTTCGATGTGTCGGTTGCGGCGTCGGGCGACGTGAATATCTCAGGCGAGTCGGTGCTGATCAATGGGATCGATTTCGAGCAACACGCGCACGCGTACACGGACGATGGTGCACAGAACGTGACGGGGACACCGCAGTAAGTTATGATTGATTTTCAAGTAGACGAATATCTCGATCTTGTATTCTCTGAGGATACGGGCGACGTGGGGACGACAACCGGAGTTGACCTTCAGAATCAGCGATTTCGGGTAGCGGTAACGGCGGTGTTTGATTCACTGATCGGGACGATTGACCGAGACTCGCTCCTTCAGCAACTCGATTTGAAAGCGAATCGGATTTCTCGTGAGCTTGAGTTTGTTGATGAGGTATCGGAGGTGACGGCGTACCCTGATTTTGAGCAGGAGAACAAGTATATCGTTGAGTTGGTCTACACGACCGGCGAGACGGAAGCGGTTGAATTAGAAGGATAAATGGGAGCGATTGTAGACGGCAGATTCGTTAGCGACAGCGTTGAGGCCGTCCTTGACACGATGGTTGCCGATTTGGAAGCACAGATCGGTGACGACGTACCGGACGACATTTCTTCGATTGCCCGGACACTGTACCTTCCGTGGGCCGAGCGAATTGTTGAACTTCAGAACGATCTCGGGCTTGTTCTCGACTCGGCACAGATCGATAATGCGACCGCTGAGGCACTCGACTTTCTGACGGCGCTGATTGGTGTTCCGCGCCGACAGTCTGTGCGCGCTACGGGGGTAGTAACATTCTCACGGTCTAATGCGGCGACTCAGGACTATCAGGTGCGGAAAGGCGTGCGGCTACAGACCAGCGGGTCGAATCCGATTGTCTACCGGACGACGGAGAAAGTCACGCTTACGTCCGGGAATAGTTCGGTCGACGCGAAGATCGAGGCTGAGGTAGGCGGCGTCGACGGGAACGTTGGCGCTGGTAAGATCACGGTGTTCGTTGACGACGTGAGCGGCGTTGAGGAGGCAACCAACGCGGCGGCGACTGACGGTGGGCGCGACCGTGAGTCCGACGAAGAGTTGCGCGAGCGCGCGAAGGAAAATCTGACTACGGGTTCTCGGGCGTCGGCATCAGGGCTAATCTCTGCGCTCCGTGCGATTCCGGCGGTGAAGTCTGTGAGCATTTTCCTCAACGATCAGAACGACCCGAATGGGGACGGGCAACCCGCACACTCGTTTGAGTTGGTCGTTGAGACGGAGGACGGTACGGACCTCGACGACAGGATTGCACAGGCGATTATGGATACGAAGGCCGCTGGCGACACCTCTTCGAGTGGTGTCTATGGGACCGCTGCGTCTGGCGTGGCAACGCTGATCAACGGCCAGACGTTCACGATTGGGTTTTCTGAGCCGGTGTCGGTGCAAATCTACGTGGATCTCGATCTTCAGGTGACTGAGGAATACGCTGGCGACGATGCAGTCCGTGACAACGTGGTTCAGTACATTGGCGGGGTGCTGTCATCGGGGAACAATGACGACGGCCGCCTTTCCGTTGGTGACGATGTTATCTTCGGGTCGGTTGAATACGCGATTCGTGACACGCCGGGTGTGTACGACGTTACTTCGCTGACGATCAATGGGGACGCAGTACCGACCGGGACTGATACCTCGAACATTCCGGTGTCGTTGGGCGAAAAGGCGACGGCGGATGCGACTGACGGCTCGATTGCGATTACGACGACGGTGGTGACGCCGTGAGTTCTGAAGAGATTTCGCAGTTAGCCGCTGGCCTTCCGGGGTGGTTCCCGAAGAGTCCACAGACGAACAACTACAAGGTACTCGTCGCGGTGGGCAACTCGGCGGCAGATCGTGTTGCTGAAATCGCTGACGTTCAGGACGCTGTTCGGGTTCAGGATGCAGATACGATTGAGCAGCTTGCGGAGTTGGCAACGCCGGTCGGAGTAACGCACCGAGAGAACGAGCCGATCGAGACGTTCCGGACGCGAATTATTGCGGCGTATCAGGCACTCACGTCTGAGGGGACGGCGAACGATCTGATTGTTCGGGCGGCTACGTTGCTCGATGTGTCACCGGAGTCGATCTCGTACGCTGATTCTGCTGAGGCAGGCGTGATTGTGCTCTCGGTTCCGGGACAGGCGGTTAATGATCTGAGTATTTCTGTCTCGGAGTTTGTGAATATTCTCTCGGATCTGATTTCGGCGGGGTACCGGCTCGAATCGACGACGCTCGGCACGCTTGAATATATCTCTCCGGCAGAGTACGACAGCGGGACGTACAATACATCGGCGGGGTATGACGGTCTTGATATAAACGATGATCCGATCGGATCTGGCGGAACGTATTCTGGTATTCTACGATAATGACGACGTACAATTCGCAGTTGATTGAGTGGGGAGATGCAGGTCAAGTTTGGCCGACGGGGTACAGCTATCAGAAGGATGTGCCGCCGGTTGATGCGTACGACAACTTCGGAATGTCGAATCTGATTGACGATGTGCTACACCTCGTCGATCTCACGAACGGGCGGCTTGATTCGTCTGTCGCAGGTTTACGGCCGAACAACCCCACGAATGGTGAGTTGCTTTGGAATACTGGTGGCTCGGAGTCAATTCTTGAAGTCTATGACGCGGACTTTGACGCGTGGAGACGTGTTGGGACGGAGGCGGAGCTTACGGCTCACACGTCCGATATGACGAATCCGCACAATGTGACGTTCACGCAGGTCGGCGCGATTGAGGATGCTGCGGGGACGGTTTCCGTTTCTCACCTTGATTTTGACCCGGCGACTCAGGCCGAACTTGATTCGCATACGGGTAACACGTCGAACCCCCACGGAGTGACTGCCGCGCAAGTCGGCTCGTACACGACCGCACAGACTGATTCAAATTTTGCTTCTGCTGGTCACAATCACGACTCGCGGTACTACACGCAGTCAGCGTCTGATTCTCGGTTTGTTAGAAAATTGGACGGTGCGAGTATTCCGAGCTACGCGTCCACAGGAGACGTTCCTTCGGGAATTACCGCTGGTGAATTGGTGTATATCGACGGCGATGGGCTGTACCTTGAGGATGGAAACTGATGGTTTTGAATAAAATTTCGACGTTTCAGGAGGTAAAGGATTGGGTGAACGCAAACGCGATTATTTCTTCTCCTATCTATGGAGACGGATCTGACGGTGATCTCAATTTCACGGCTGACGGTACCCTCTCGGGCCTACACTTTGTCAAATCCTTCAACGTTGACGCGGGCGTAACGGTCACGCTCACCGGGCCGACGATGATCTATTGCCAGCGCACAGCAAACATCGATGGCACGATTAATGGTACGTCTCAAGGAGGTTCCGGTGGATTTGGTGGTTCCGGTGGTCGAGCAGGTCACTACAGTACAGACCCGGAAGGTGGAGATCCCGGAACTGACGGTCAAACTGCTCGATACATTCCCGGTGGTCCCGGTGGAAACGGAGGCGGGGGTGGCGAAGGTGGTGGCAGCGGTGGAAGTGGGGGAACAGCTACCGCAACAGAGGCCGCTGCTGTAGACGATTTCCGTCTTTTCCCAAGCACCGAATTTGACAACTTCCGCACTCTCATTGCGAGTTTCATAACAGGTGCCGGTGGCGGTGGCGGCGGGGGTGGTGGTGGTGGCGACCACGCGAGCGGAAATACCGGATACGAAGGGGGTAGGGGAGGAGACGGCGGTGATGGTGGAGATGGCGGTGAAGGTATCATTATTATCGCTACCAAGTTGACCGGAAATGGATCTATCATTTCTCAAGGAACAGATGGAACGGATGGTTCTGACGGTGGAAACGGTCGGTACAGAAGTGGGTGGAACGACTACTCCGGAAACGGTGGGGGCGGGGGTGGCGGCGGTGGCGGTGCTGGCGGAATGGTTGTGACACTTGCCGGATTGTCTACTGCTAACTTGTCTGTGAACCTTTCCGGCGGCTTCGGTGGGGTAGGCGGTGTGAAAGGTACAGGTGGTCGAGGAGGAGGAGACGGCCAAGATGGTCCCGATGGGGAAGACGGTACGTACATCGACCTCTCGATCGCTGGTCTGTGATTTTTTTGCTAACTGAATTGATCGACGAACACTCTACTTGGTGCGAAAATGAATCTACCTGAGATAATTGTAATCGGTGATTTTGAGCTGCTGTTTGTCGGACTTGCGCTCGGCGCGGGGATGCCGAAGGCGGCTCGGAAGATTGTGGCGCGAAAATACGGTGTGGGTGGCGGGGAATCTGTGAAGTCGGATGAGCAGCGCAAATAGCACCATTGTTCACGAATTGCCACGCCTCAGATTGCGTCGTGTTGGCGCTTTGGTCGGGTCCGAATGGTTTTGGTCGTACCTTGGTTTGCCATCAGAAAGCTCTGAGAGGCGCGAGGTTTGGATATGAGAAATGGCGTATTTTGGGGAATTGAGGCTCCTAATCTTTGATTATGAAACGAAATAGTCGGTGTCCGAATTGTGGGAGTCAAGTGACGGTGACGAGTCGCGGGTGGGTGTGTCGAAGCTGTGGGTCAGTACGATTTGGGAGGTAGATGCGACAAGCCAAACCGATGAGGAGGAGAGGTTGCTTCGTAGGTCCACGGGTGAATCAACCAGTAAAAATATTGTTTAGTTTACAGTCAAGCTTGGATCAATCATTCAGTTCTACACGGCTCACAGCCCCATTAGGCAGTTGGTTTTGGCCCTCTTCCCTCAGCGATCGGCCGTATTCCGTATCAAGTTGCTTCACGTACTCAATTTCCTCTTCACTCAAATCGAACATCGGGCCGAATAATTCATCGACCTGATCCACTAGGGGCTTCAACTCAGCCACACCTTGGATCTCTCCACTGACGTTGATCTCCGGGTGGAAACGTTCCTCGATACCTGTCCAAAGCTCACCAGCTAATTTCTCAATCTTTTCTTCATTCTCCCTCAGAGCTTCCATATTCGGGAACGGGAATGAGCGAACAAGCTTCCAAGAAACGTGCTGCTGATCACCATAGGTCATCCAGTGATTATAAAACAGGGATGACTGCATCAACAAGAACGTCGTATACCGTTCCAGTTCAGAATTGAAATGCATCGGCTTGGTCTCTCTCGACCTGTCTTCCTCACTCCAAAGACTCTCCAACAGTGGGTTAATCCAGTACCGAGCACCTTCTTTCCTCCAAACTTTGTGCTCCGTCTTTTCATCCACTTCCTTATCACGGATCGTGGTACCAGAGGCGTCGGATAACTTCTCTAATATGTTTCGAGCAATCTCCGTCCCTACTTTGGGCATCGACTTATCACTGCTTTCACCGATTGAACCGCCGCCAATGGTCTCACCGAGAACAAGGTCATCAGTCCGGTAGTAATCGATGTTCTCCAGTCTCTGCTTTCGGTCCTCATCACTGAACAGAATAAACCGACTAGTCTGAATGTCATCATCCGGCTCTTCAGATTTCTGACCTGTGATGACCGCTGCAAGAGCCTCTGAACCTGCAAATATGTACGACGGCCGCCAGCCGAAGCAGGCTATCCGCGTATCTGTCAACTTCTTATTCAAGACATCGCGGCTAACGTACGCCTTGCTGTCGTAAATAAGCCGAAGCGTGATTACGTTCCCGAAGACGCCACCATCACCGAGTAACTGCAACTGCCGTTCCAAGAATTGAGCGGCTATATCCCGAATATTTCCCGTCCGGTAACCGGCAGTGAACCGTCGTTCGATCCCGGTAACAAGGTCTCCGTACGGTGGGTTGCCGACAACGATATCGAAATCAACAGAGTACTCTGTACCGTCCTTAACGACTGCTTCAGGGAATTCCACAATCCAGTGGAAAGCTTCGTGAGAAAGTTCACCATACTCCTGCAACTCTTCCAAGTCATACGCTGTCGGCCGACGTTCCAACTCCAATTTGAATCCGTCCTCAATCAAAGACCGGAGCTCACCCATTTTCCCCCGGAGATCTTCTCCATCCAATCTTCCGCTTTTTTTGTACGCTGTGAAACCAATACTCTCCAATTTGTCACCGTCTCTATCTGAAAGATTTTCACCATCTTTACGTCGAGCTCGGGCAGCGTCTACAACCGGATAAAGAGAATCCAAATTCGCAGTCAAGTTATCGAATTTTCCGGTGGTTTCCACTTCATCCTCAAAATAGTGGTTAAGGTTCTCAGCGTAGAACTGACGGATTTCAGGTCGGAGATCATCAATTCGCGTGTCCAATTCTCGTCGATTGATTTGTCCCTCTCTATACTTATCACGGACATTTTGAATTCCGCTTAAATCAACATCGAAAGCCTGTAACATCGACTGACCGCTGCTAATAGCCGGAAGGCCAACTAGGGAGTTCCCCGGCACGATGTTCACGTCGATATTTGGTAATCGACCGAACTCCTCTCTCCAACCTTCCTCTACCATTTTAAGCCAGACACGGAGCTTCGCAATTTCAATCGCGATTGGATTCACGTCCACTCCGTAGATCGTGTTCAAAACTAGGTCTTTCTTCGCTGAATACACGTCTTTTTCATCCAAATTGTCGCCTTTCATACCTCTTAGCAACGACATCCTGACACGGTGGATTTCGTCCAAGACAGCAGTGAGGAAGTGACCTGATCCGCAGGCAGGGTCAACGATTTTCAGTTTACCCAACCGATCGTACGCCTCTTCAAGTGCTTCTGGATCTGTAAAGTATCCTTGACGTTGCTCAATTTCCCGAAGCATCTCTCCGAGATCGTAGTCACCGACAAGCTCTCGGGCCTGACCCTCATCCATATTTGAGGCTGAAGCAACACGGCTGCTGTACGTATCGACGAGAATTTCGTAGATTTTTGGATCAACCGATTGCTCGGTGATCAACCTGATAACATCGCTTGGGGTGTAATATGCGCCCTCTTTTTTTTGCGATTGTCCACCGCTAATATGGTTAATCGTCATCTCGAAGACGTTCCCGAGGACGGACGGATCTAAAGTGTGGTTCCCGTTATTTTCGCTTAGCTCGTGACCTTCCACTAAGTCTTGAACAACAGTTTCCAGCATCCGGTCATCAACATCATATCCTCGTTCTTCCTTTTCAGGTGCGAACAGGCTTCCATTCAAATATGGAACTTCGTCAAACCAGCCACCACGATGCTTGGAGATTCGGTCGTCTTCTTCGGTATTGAACAGACTGAAGAACAGTGGTTCTAGCTGTGATTTGTATAAGCCCCCTCCAAACCGGTCTACCTTCTCTTGAGCGTCTTGGAAGTTGTTCACACGTTTGTTGAGAAAGCTATCAGGTATGACATCTCCTTCTAGGAACTTGACAAAGAGTAGTCTGTTCACTAGTTTGATAGCGAATTTTCTTTTGTCCGTTTCAGTTGCACCTTCAGGAGCTTGGATGTCGTCAAGAAGCGTTGTATCATAACTGTAGCTACCGGAACCTTCACCGAACAGAAGTTCAACGTAGAGATCATAGAACTCCTCAATTCCGGCTTTCTTTTTCGACCGGATGATTCTCGGCGCTTCCTGTGTCAGAAGTGTGTTGAAATCTTCCCGGTTGAATGTCTCGTAGAATAACTCCGCTTTTGCTTCTATGTCAACTTCGGAAACTCCAGATTGAGCTATGTAATTTTTCTCATTGGCAATATGAAGGAGTTCCTGACGGAAATTGATTGGTGTTGGATCAACAGCTGTGTAGTCCAAGTAGTCACCTCCGAGTTCGATCCGGAGCACGGTCCAGATAATGCCGTCTGTGGCAATACCGTACTCCGCTCCTTGTGACGCCGCCCGGTTGTTCAGGTACTGTTCGATGTCGTCTTCTGCTTCATCTGACCCGTTTAGCGACTTGTCCTCACCTATTACCTTTACGTCGAGATTGGTTATACCGAAGTCGGGATAGCCTTGTCCTCCACCGTGGATCTCTGGCTCCCATTCTAGGTCTACTGCGTCGATAAGTGGGCGGATCAGGTGGTGTCGAATCCACGGTTCTGGCTGACTTCCGAGCTCTGCTGTAACTGGTCTGTAATCTCCCCTCAGAGTTTGTTCTAGTTTCTGAGGTTCAAGCTTCTCGTTGAGATCGTCGACGAAATCTTCTAGGATAGAACATATTTTATCTGAACGCGACATTGATATTTCACTTGTTGACTGGCCGGGACTTAACGGCTTCCTCTGAAATGAGACCCCTATAGTGTTCGAGATACAGAGCGCATATCTTGGAAATTTGGACAGGTTAAAATTGGATTTACTTGAAATACTTATTCAATTCAGGTTAGTCACGCAAATAGATTGTACCACGTTTTTTTCAACCACAAAATCAGGCGATTCATCTTAGAAGTCGGAGGATAGGTTTCCCAACGCTTGACGACTCGTTCTATATCTGAGTACCTGCTATCATCCATATCATCTTTGTATCGTTCGTAGAAATCCTTGACGTCTTCACCTCCTAAATCGTACACTTCTTTCTCCCTCGCCTTCTTCCGATTGAGGAGGTAACAGAGATAATCGAACTCTTTCAACTTCTCTTTCTTTATAATCTCCAAGTCCTGTTCGATCTGTTCTTCATCTCTCTCGCTACTGTTGTAATTAGCTATTTCTATATTCAGATTACCAATATCCTGAAAGACGCTATGTAGCATATCCATTTGGCGAGACCGCTTATCTCGGAGGAGTGAAAGAGTGGAGATTATCAACGCCGAAGTGGCTACAATAGCTTCCCAATATTGACCAACAGTACCAACGAAATCGAACGACATCAGTTCCCGTCTGAAGCGTCTGAGATGAGCTGATCCAGTTTGTCGTTAGCTTCCGAGGAGTCTAACGCCTTTTCGATCGGTTGTTTTCCTTTTTTGATCCTATTATTATTTGATGTGACGAAGTAGTAATCAGATTCAGATGTTTTTATATACAGCCAACTGTGCTCAGCGGAAAATCCAACATTCTGTACATTTTTTAACGATATTCTGTTGATATCACGTTCATCACTGATTGTTGCCATATACTTCTGTTTATCTTTTAATATATAAAAATTGTCGGACTGACGTTACCGGTCTGTTATGTAGTATCGGCCGAAGGCTTAACTACATCTGCACATCGGACTGTGTATGGCGTCAATCACTTACGAAACGCCTGATGGAATCGAAACGAAAGAAGATGTTTCGGTCAGCTACGACGAAGAAGAACAACACTACACCATCCAAGAAGATAATTCAGAGATGGAGACTCTGATTCCGAGAGAACGGGTTTATTCTGTTGAACAGGAACAAATTCAGGGGGGCGGGACTACTTTTCCTACATAGCCGTCAGCAGATAAACAGTACCAGAACTATTATTTGATAGACAAGAATAGCCCCCGTATGGGTACTGAAGATACACAGGCTGAAGCCACCCAACAATCAACAGAAACGGGAAACCGGGAACCTTCCGGTCGATTAATCTCTGCATTTATCGGTTCTATCGCGGCATTTTTCCTCGGGTGGCTTCCGTTCTTAGGACCAGTCATAGGTGGGGGGATCTCGGGCTACCTACGAGGTAAGAACAACAGGGAAAGTTCACTTACAGGGTTTTTCGCTACGGTGATCGCTTCTATCCCATTCATTCTATTCGCTATATTCGGAGTCTTCGCGCAGGTTTTAGAAGGGACTATTGGCTCGTTCATTGGTTGGATGTTTGCGGTCGTGATCTCTATGATCTATTTCTACGGCTGTGGGACAATAGGCGGGTATATCGGTGCTGAGTTCTCAAATAGGGCTGAGCCTGAAATATAGACGTGCCAACTGTACTCACATTTCAACCCCGAGTGATCATTTAGCGCGCTCGACTTGCTTTTCGATTGGCTCGTTATGCTCGGGACAGGTGTCGGGCAACTCGTCAATTTCGGTCGCGCCGAGCCAACAACTGCATTGGTATTTAGCGTCTATAAGGGGAAGATTCATTTGTGGCGAGAGCTATATTGAGGGTAGAAGTTCTGAGGGCTTAGTTTTTGGGGGTTTACCGGGCACTGAAGGGAGGGAAAGAAAGGTATTTGAACGGTCGGACCGGACGTGGAGAACAGAGAGACGTCGTGTTCGAGAACGAATCCCGCCCCGCCGTCGTCCGCGACGAACGGGTCGACGTCGAGGGCGCAGACGGATTCGCGGGCGCGACGCGGCTCGATTTCGAGTGATACTATGCAGGGACAAGCCCAACAGCAGGCATACGACCGTGGAATCACGATCTTCTCGCCCGACGGTCGCCTCTACCAGGTGGAGTACGCCCGGGAGGCGGTGAAGCGAGGGACCGCGAGCGTCGGGGTCCGAACAGCCGAGGGAGTCGTCCTCGCGGCCGACAAGCGCTCGCGCTCTCCGCTCATGGAGCCGACGAGCGTCGAGAAGATCCACAAGGCCGACGACCACGCCGGGATCGCCTCGGCGGGCCACGTCGCCGACGCCCGACAGCTCATCGACTTCGCGCGGCGACAGGCGCAGGTCAACCGGCTCCGCTACGGCGAGGCGGTCGGCATCGAGACGCTGACGAAGAACGTCACCGACCACATCCAGCAGTACACCCAGGTCGGCGGCGCGCGCCCGTTCGGCGTCGCGCTGCTCATCGGCGGCGTCGAGAACGGCGAACCGCGCCTCTACGAGACCGACCCCTCGGGGACGCCCTACGAGTGGAAGGCCGTCTCGATCGGCGCGGACCGGAGCGACCTCCAGGAACACCTCGAAGAGAACTACGAGGACGACCTGACGCTCGATGAGGGCGTCGGACTGGCGCTCCGGACCATCGCTTCGGCGAACGACGACGAACTCGCCGCCGACGGCGTCGACGTCGCGACGATCACCACCGAATCGGAGGCGTTCGTCGAACTCACGAACGACGAGATATCGACCTACATCGCCGACAACGACCTCGAACCGTCCGAGGAGGACGACGAGGACGGCGACGACGAATAATCGACTCCCCGCTATTTTTACGGTATCGTACCGACGGCCCGACCGTTTCGATCACACCCGCCGTTTCGGGTCATCACCCTGAATTTACGGCTCTCGGGTCCGTCCGAGGCAGGACGTCGGCTGTGGGGAACAGTGAGCACGCTACGGGCGACCCGCGCCGTCGTGACCCCGCGGCCGATCCCGATCCGCGCGTGAGTCGGACGTGTCTACTCGGTATCAGTACTCCTCGTAGGCGAGGTTCATCAGCCACTGGGAGAACGCGTCGCTGTTGTGGTTGACCTCCTCCTCGCCGATGAACGGCGACAGCATATCGCCCGCCATCAGAAGCGAGAAGTCCAGATCGCGCGGCGCGGGTTCGAGGTGGTAGGTGTTGTGACCGTCGTAGACCGTCTTCTCACGTTCGATGAGGCCGAGGTCCGCGAGCTTCTCGGCGATTCGACTCCCCTTTCGCGAGGAGATGTCGAGTTCCTTCCAGAAGTCGCTCTGGTGGATGCCACCCGTCTCTCGGATGAGTTCCAGTGCTTCGAGTTCGTCCCCCGAGAGGTCTGCTTCGGCAGCGCCTGCGCTCATACACCCCACGAGGCTCGCGAGTCGTTTAAATTTGGCTTTCGACCGGCCGGAACGCGGTCTCACACGGCGGGCCGTCGGCGAACCGGAAGTCGGCGTCGCCGTCGTCGTAGAGCGTGAGAAGCGAGGACGACCGCGTGCCGAACCCCCGCTCGGGGTTGTGAATACAGACGCCGTACTCGTGGTCTCCGAGGACGTCGGCGGCGCGATCGCGCCAGTCCGACGCGGATTCGCCGGGACGCGGGATCAGCTCCTCGCGGACGCGTTCGGCGTTTTCGGCCTGTTCGCCCGCCCGTTCCGGACGCGCCGAGTCGAGAGACTCGCCGTTCACGCCGACGTTCACGACGACGTGGACGCCCGGTTCGAGTTCGCGAACGCGGAGGTCGCCGTCCCACTCGAAGAGGTACGCGGCCGGTTCGTCTCGACCGCTGACCGCCCGCTCGGCGACGACGAGGTTGAACCCGTCGTAGGTGTCCGTCGCGACGGCGTCTTCGATCAGTTCGCGGGCCTCGACGGAACTCTCGGTCTGCAGGACGTCCCGAACCAGCAGTCCCCGTGAGCGCTCGCCGCCGTCGGGGACGTCCACCCAGCGGTTCGTGATCCCGGCGAAGACGCCCGCCTCGTTGTAGCCGATCCACGTGCCCCCGGCCGCGGCGTCGCGCGGCGCGACGAACGACGGGTCGCCCCCCCGGACGGCGGGGGGTTCCGACTCACGGTCCAGCAGCTCGTCGCGGTTGGCCGCGACGACGACCGGCGCGTCCTCGAAGATCCGCCAGGCGAGTGTCAGTGTGCACACGGGCCGTCTTTGGGTCGGCGACGAAATATACTCTCGGCCGGCGGCGATCGCGAACCCTCGATCGGGGGGCTTCGACCGCCGAGAATCGGGGGACCGTTCAAGAGGGTGCCGAACGAAAGGCGAGTCGAGATGTACGAGCACGTACTCGTTCCCACCGACGGCAGCGACGGCACGATGCAGGCGCTCGAACACGCACTCGACATCGCGTCGACGCGGGAGGCGACGATCCACGCGCTCTCGGTCGTCGACAGGCGACTCTACCTGGCCGCGGGCGAGGACCAGAAGGAGGAACTCAAAGAGACGATGCAGGCGGACGCGCAGACGGCGGTCGACCGCGTCGCCGACGCGGCGGCCGAGGCCGGCGTCGAGTGCACGACGACGGTTCGCGACGGGATCCCCTATCGGGCGATCCTCGAGTACGCCGACGAGAACGGGATGGACCTGATCGTGATGGGAACGCACGGTCGCTCCGGCCGTGACAAACTCGCGAACCTCGGCAGCGTCACAGAGCGCGTCGTCGAGAACACCGACACGCCGATCATGGTCGTCCGGATGACCGACGAGTAGCCGGTCCCGCACGCTTTGCCCCCCTCCCGACGTGGATTTATATACGATTACGGGACCACACCCGGCGTGATCTGAGAGTCGCCCCGCGTCGGGCCGCGGTCGTTCGGCGCGTCGACGCGGGGGAGTCGGCCGCGACGCGATTGGCCCCGTGGGGGTCGATTGCGACGTCGCCGTCGTCCGAGCGGGCGCCGACTGTTCGCCTTTCGCCAGTCAGTAGCCTCGCGGCCGCGACGAACCTGGTGCCGATTGCCTCCCCTCACTCGGTCGTCTCTGAAGTCGCGTGAGACTCGCGCTGCTCGTCTCACTAACTTTCGGCACTCCCGTCAGTCGTGACGGAAACACCGCGTCACGCTGCCGCGAGCTTCCGGCACGCCCTCGCTTCGCTCAGTCGTGACGGAAACACCGCCGCCCGGTGAACACCATCGGAATCCCGCGCTCGTCGCAGGCGGCGACGACGTCCTCGTCGTTCACCGAGCCACCGGGCTGGATGACGGCCTCGACGCCGGACTCGGCGGCCTCCTCGACGGCGTCGGGGAACGGGAAGAAGGCGTCGGAGGCCATCACCGCGCCCTCCGCGCTCTTGCCCTCGGCGTCCGATTCGGCCTTCATCGCGGCCAGTTTGACGGCGTCGACCCTGGAGACCTGGCCCATCCCGACGCCGACGGTCTCGGTTCCCTCGGCGAACACGATGCCGTTCGACTTGACGTGTTTCAGCACCTTCCAGGCGAACAGCATCGTCTCTAACTGTTCCTCTGTCGGCTCGGTCTCGGTGACGACCTCGACGTCGTCGCGGGTCGGCGCCCAGAGGTCGCGCTCCTGGACGAGTCGGCCGCCGACGAGCGGCTTCTCCGTCAGTCGGTCCGTCCGATCGTCCAGGTCGCCGACGTCGAGGACGCGCAGGTCGTCCTTCTCACAGAGGACGTCGAGCGCGGCGTCCGTGTAGCCCGGCGCGACGACGACCTCCTTGAACGAGTCGACGATCTCTTCGGCCGTCGCGGCGTCGCACGCGCGGTTCAGCGCGACGATGCCCCCGAAGGCGCTCATCGGGTCGGTCGCGAGCGCGTCGACGTAGGCCTGAGACAGGGTATCGGCCGTCGCACAGCCCGCGGGGTTCGTGTGTTTGATCACCGCCGCGGCCGGCTCGTCGAACTCCTTGATGAGGTTCAACGCGGCGTCGGCGTCGTTGTAGTTGTTGTACGACAGCCCCTTCGCGCCCTCGTTCAACTGCGGCGCGTCGACGACGCTCGCCTCGTCGGTGGCCGCGTCGGCGTAGACCGCGGCGTCCTGATGGGGGTTCTCGCCGTAGCGGAGTTCCGCGGATCGGTCGTCGGAGATGACGCGCCGCTCCGGGAAGTCGCCGCCGTCGTCGCCGTCGACGGACACCGTGAGTTCCGAGCCCTCGTCGGTCTCGCGCTCGTCGACGCGGAGTCGACCCTGAGCGAACCACCGCACGGCGCGCGGATACGCGGTGAACTCCGCGTCGTGGAGCACGCGGGTCTTCAGCGAGTCGGCGTCGTCGTCGGCGTAGACGGGCACCGACTCCTGGGTCACGATCGGCCCCGCGTCGACCTCCTCGGTGACGACGTGGACGGTACAGCCCGTGACGCTGACGCCGGCGTCGAGGACCTGCTCGTGGGCGTCGTCGCCGGGGAACGCGGGGAGCAAGGAGGGGTGGACGTTGAGCGTCGTCGGCGTCGCGTCCAGAAACGTCTCCGTGAGGACGCGCATATAGCCGTCCAGACAGACGAGGTCGAAGTCGTAACTGGACAGGGCGTCGAGGATTCGCCGCTCGTGGGACTCCCGCGACTCGCCGTCCGCTCGCGGGACGACCTCCGTCGGGATGCCGCGCTCCGTCGCGGCGTCGAGGATCGGGGCTCCCTCGTGGTTCGCGAGGACGACCGCGAGTTCCGCACCGCCGGGGCGCCTGTCGTCGATGTGTCGGAGATTCCGTCCGCGATTGCTCGCCAGGCCGGCAACCTTGGTCATACTCGTGGGCCCTCGCGCAGACAGTAAGTCAGTTGCGGTCTCACCGACGGTGGTATGCACTATTGCGGATATCTCCGTGGATATCCACCCTCGGATGCCCTCGAAATATGCACGGGAGTGTGATACGTCGGCTCCGACCATCGACACGCTTTTTTAGCGCACAGCGGAGAGTCCGCGTATGGACGACCTCTCCCGTTCCGATCCGCTCGCGGCGGTCTCGCCGCTGGACGGCCGGTACGCCGGTCGCACCGAACCCCTCGTCCCGTACGCCAGCGAGGCGGCGCTGATGCGGGCGCGACTCCGCGTCGAGGTGGAATACCTGCTCGCGCTGGCCGACCTCGATGCGGTCGCGCTGTCGCTCTCGGAGACCGAACGCGACGACCTCCGCGCGGTCGTCGGGGACTTCGACGGCGACGACGCCCGGCTCGTCAAACGCCTGGAGACCGAGGGCGCGGCGGGCTTCAACGCGACCAACCACGACGTGAAGGCCGTCGAGTACTTCCTGCGGACCGAGACAGACGAACGGGTCCACCCGTGGATCCACTTCGGACTCACTTCGGAGGACGTGAACAACCTCGCGCACCGGCTCCTCGCGAAGCCGGCCGTCGAGGACGTCCTGGTGCCCGCGCTCGGCGACGTCCGCGACGAACTCGTCGATCTCGCCCACGAGTACCGGGACACGCCGATGCTCGCGCGGACGCACGGCCAGCCCGCGACGCCGACGACGTTCGGCAAGGAGATGGCCGTCTACGCGGCGCGTCTCGGGACCGCGATAGGCCGCGTCGTCGACGCCGCCGACGGCCTCTCGGGGAAACTCGCCGGCGCGTCCGGGACGTATGCGGCCCACGTCGCGGCCTATCCCGACGTCGACTGGCGCGCGTTCTCCCGCTCGTTCGTCTCCGACCTGGGACTGGAACACACCGCCCTCTCGACGCAGGTGAACCCCTGCGACGACCTCGCGACGCTGTTCGACGCGCTCCGCGGCGTCAACAACGTTCTCCTCGACCTCGATCGCGACGTCTGGCTCTACGTCTCCGATCGCTACCTCGGCCAGGAGGCCGAAGAGGGCGAGACGGGCTCTTCGACGATGCCGCACAAGGTGAACCCGATCGACTTCGAGAACAGCGAGGGAAACCTCTCGAAGGCCAACTCGGACCTGACGTTCCTCGCGGACTACGTCACCACCTCGCGGCTCCAGCGGGACCTCTCGGACTCGACGGTGAAGCGGAACGTCGGCGCCGCGTTCGCTCACTGCCTGATCGGATACGGCAAGACCGAGACCGGGTTGGGGAAGGTCGTCCCCAACGAGGTCGTGATGCGCGAGGAACTGGAGGCCCGCCCGGAACTCATCGGCGAGGCCGTCCAGACGATTCTCCGCCGCGAGGGCGACACCGAGGCCTACGAGCGAGTCAAGGCGCTCACGCGCGGTCGCGACGTGACGCTCGACGATTTCTACGACCTCTTCGACGATCTCGACGTCGACGAGCCCGTGAGAGAGGAACTCCGCTCGCTCTCGCCCGCGACGTACGTCGGCGTCGGCGACGAACTCGTCGACGAGATCGGCGAGTGAGAGCGAGCCAGTATTAACTCGGAGTAAAATAAATCTTTTATCGACGCGGCGGCTACGGGAGCGTATGCAAGCCATCGCAGTCGAGAACGGGGACGACCGGCCGGTCGTCGTCGAAGTCGAGCGGCCCGACCCCGCCCCCGGCGAAGCGCTCGTCCGAACGCTCCGCGTGGGCGTCGACGGGACCGACCACGAGGTCATCGCCGGGAGCCACGGCGGCCCGCCGGCGGGCGACGACCACCTCGTCCTCGGTCACGAGGCCGTCGGCGTCGTCGAAGACCCCGGCGACACGCGGTTCGCCGAAGGCGACGTCGTCGTTCCGACGGTCCGACGCCCCCCGAACGGCCCCAACGAGTACTTCGTGCGCGGCGAGCCCGATATGGCTCCCGAGGGCGAGTACCACGAGCGGGGCATCGTCGGCAAGCACGGGTTCATGGCCGAGTACTTCACCAGTCCCGAGGAGCATCTGGTGTCGGTCTCTCCCTCGGTCGCAGAGCGGGGGTTCCTCGTCGAACCCCTCTCGGTCGCCGAGAAGGCGCTCGAACTCGCGACCGCCTCCCGGTCGTCGTTCACGTGGGAGCCCGAATCCGCGATCGTCCTCGGAAACGGGAGCCTCGGCCTCCTGACGCTCGCGATGCTCCGGGAGCGTTCGGACTTCGACCGCCTCTACTGTCTCGGCCGCCGCGACCGTCCGGACCCGACGATAGACATCATCGAGGACCTGGGCGCGACGTACGTCGACTCCCGAGAGACGCCGGTCTCGGAGGTCGCAGACGAGCACGAACCGATGGACTTCGTCTTCGAGGCGACGGGCTACGCGAAGCACGCCTTCGAGACGATCGAGGCGCTCGCGCCGAACGGCGTCGGGGCGCTCCTCGGCGTTCCCGGACCCTGGGAGTTCGAGATCGACGGCGGCGCGCTCCACGAGGAGTTCGTGTTGCACAACAAGGCGCTCGTCGGGAGCGTCAACTCGAACGTGCGGCACTTCGAGGCGGCCGCGGAGACGCTCGGTTCGCTCCCGGAGCCGTTCCTCGACGCGCTGGTCACCGGCGTGTACGATCTCGACGGATTCGAGGCGGCGTTCGACGACGACGACACCACTATAAAAACCGCCGTCCAATTCAGCGCGTATGAAGAACGTCGATGACCTCATCGCGAGCGCCTCCGAACTCGCCGAACGCGGCCTGTCGAAAGGCGAGATCGCGGACGAACTGAACGTCTCCCGAGAGACCGCGAGTTGGCTCGTTGAGCGCAGCGG
Organism: Halobellus limi; assembly: GCF_004799685.1. Taxonomy (NCBI): domain Archaea; kingdom Methanobacteriati; phylum Methanobacteriota; class Halobacteria; order Halobacteriales; family Haloferacaceae; genus Halobellus; species Halobellus limi. The sequence continues at coordinate 2,159,685 of NZ_CP031311.1, read as the reverse complement.
CTCCAGTTACGAGAGCGAGCCCGAACCGGTCAGTCCAACCGGCGACAGCAGCGGACCGCACGACATCCACGTCGACTGGAGCGCCGTCGGTCGCGATTCGAGTCGTCTCACGCACATCGGGCGGGCGATGGCCGACCTCCTGGTGAAAGAGGGCGAGGAGGTCGATTTGACGATCGGCATCGAGAAGGCCGGCGCACCGCTCGCGACGACCGTCTCGATGGAACTGGACACGGATCTCGGCTCCTATGCGCCCGCGAAGCACCAGTGGGAGGAGGGCGACATCGACGAGCTCGGCGGGTCGTTCTCGCGGAACTTCGCGCAGATCAGAGACCGAGAGTGCTACGTCGTCGACGACACCATCACCTCGGGGACGACGATGCGGGAGACGATCGAGTCGATTCGTGAGGAGGGCGGTGACCCCGTCGCCTGCGTCGTCATCGTCGACAAACAGGGCGTCGACGAGATCGAGGGCGTGCCGGTGTACTCGCTCATCGACGTCGTCCGCGTCGGCAGCGACTGACCGGCGCCGACTCCGAACAGCGGCGGGGGACTCCGAACCGCGCCAGCGGCCGCGCGCGCCGACGCGCTCCCACGCGGCTCGACGCAATCCCTTTCACCGACGGCCGCCTACGAGTCGATATGACGTTCCAGCCCGGTACGGATCTGAGCGAAGAGGAGGTACAGGCGCGCGTCGACGAGGCGATCGAGTCGAACGACGTCGTCCTGTTCATGAAGGGGAACCGGCTGATGCCCCAGTGCGGCTACTCCCAGCGCGCGGTGAACCTCATCTCCCAGTACGTCGAGGAGTTCGAGACGGTCGACGTCCTGCCCGCGCTCGACGGGTACCGGAGCGCGCTCGAATCTCACAGCGGGTGGGAGACGATCCCGCAGACGTTCGTCGACGGCGAGTTCGTCGGCGGCAGCGACATCTTAGCGGAACTCGACGAGCGAGACGAACTGGAGGAGACGCTGCGGGCGTAAGCGGAGCGAACGACGACCGCCCGGAACGAGCCGCGGACCGCGACCGGTGGCCCCGTCGCGACCGGCCGTGCGATCGCCCGGTCCGCGCGTGGGGTCGACTCCACGAGTCAAAGAGTAGACCCTATAAGGCCCCGGTGCCTACCATGACGCAGGTACCGGCGTCGCGTCGCGTCCGTCTCGTACGGGTACCATTCAAAAGTAACTATGTCAGGCCGCGTATACCGACTTCACTCGACACTGGAATTGCCCCTCGAAGAGGTCGAAGAGTACCTGAACGGTGACCCGGAACTGCCGCCCGAGGTCACGGACGTCGAGGTGACCCGTCGGAACAACACGCTCATCCTGAAGGCCGTCGCGGCCGAGGACAACCTGAGCAAGTACACCCCGACGGCGCAGCTGAAAGCCAGCATCACGGAGAACCGCGTCTACGAAGAGGAACCGCCCCGAGCGGGCGCGCCCCGCTGGGAGGAAGAAGAAGAGGAGATCCCCTCCGAACTCGTCGAGTTCGCCTGCTTCAAGGGCGACCGCGAGACCGTCTTACAGAACACCGCGCTGCAGTACCCGATGTTCCTGGTCCTGCGCGAGATCGCGCTGCTCGCGGAGAAGGGGACGCTCACCGCGATCACCGAGGTCGACGGCGAACTCACCGCCCACCGGATCGTCGAGGGCGAAGAGCGCCCCGCGAGCATCGAGGTCGTCGAGAACCCCTCGAAGAACGACAACGGCTCCGGCGGCGTGAACTGGCGCGACAACAAGTTCATCTCGGACTGATCGCGCCCTCCTGAAGTGGTCCCACGGTCCGACGGATCTTGGATTCGGTCGACGACGCGGAGCGCCCGGCGAGCATCGAGGGCAGTCGTACCGACCGTCGGTGATCGAGACGGGCCGCCGGAACGCGTCCCACCAGCAGTTTTTATGTTCTCCTGGCGGAACAGGGAGACCGATCTGTGATCGTTGCGAGCATTCTCTCCATCATCGGATTCGTTCTGACCGCCGCGGTGACACAGACCAAGGGACTTCGACTCGGCGGCGCCATCCTCGTTCCGACCCTCGTGGTTTACGCGCTCAAGGACTTCACCACGCTGCCGGTATTCGTCCTGAGCACCGCCGTCGCGTACTTCATCCTGTGGCAGGCGAAAGAGCGGACCCTCGTCTACGGCCGCGACGAGTTCCTCGTCGCGCTCGCCGGCGGGGCCCTCGTCCCGATGATCGGGTACTTCGCGCTCGTGACGTTCTGGCCCGCCGTTCTCGAAGTCAATCCGCTCGTCTTCGTGGGGAGCATCCTCCCGGGGCTGGCCGCTTACAACGTCGCCCAGACGAAACCGGAGTACCGGCGCCAGGACCTGCTGTACACGGCGGGGCTCATCGTCGGCCTCGTGCTACTGGGCGGCGTCCTGATCGCTCCGCCGACCGCCCGCGCCGTCGGTGATCTGACGCCGCTCATCCTCTTTGCGGAGACGTCCGACGTCGCCACCCTCAGGGACGCCGTCGTGGCGGGATACCTGGCTCCGAACATCGACGTCCGATCGACCATCGTGCTGTTCTTCCTCGTCGGGATGGCGCTCTCGGAACTCGTCCGCCGGGAGTTCGGGATCCGGATCGGGATCATCTCGATGGCGCTGCTCGCGCTGTTCTCGCTGGTCAGCCGCTGGCTGTTGGTCCTGTTTCTCCTGTCGTTCGCCGTCTCCCTCGCCGCCGTCTGGCTCATACACCTCAGTACCCTGCTGTACGGGCGCGTGCTGTTGAGTCTCGGCTGTGGGGTCGGATCCGTCGCGGCGCTGCTCCTCGCGCTGGAACTGCCGATCATCCGCGGGTTCTCCGCGCTCTTCGTCGGCGTCATCGCCGGCGTGATGGCGTACGCAATACACACGACTCCACCGCGGGAACGACGCCAGCAACCGTTCCTCGCGGTCGGGACGTTCCTCGGGATGTTGCTCCTCATCCGCGCAGTCGTCGACCCCTTCAGACGGGGGCTGCTTCAGGAGTTCACCGCGATCCACGTCGCGGTCGCAGGTCTCACTATCGTCGCGTGTCTCGCGATCGCCTATCGGCTCCGGATCCCGAAACCGGACGACGAAGACGTCCTCTCGGCGTCGGTCCTCTCCGGGGGTGAGGGCTGATGGGGCTGTTCGACCGATCCCTCTCGTACGGCGGACGGCTGCTTCGCGGCTCGACGCTTCGAGACCGCCTGCGATCGTTCTTTGGCCGTGGATCGGAACACCGTGAGCTCCTCGAAGAGGCGGACGTCCGGATCGGCGTGTCGGGCATCCGCGGGAAGTCGTCGACGGCGAAGCAACTGGGTGGGATCCTCGCCGACCGCGGATACGACACGTACACGAAGATCACGGGCGACCACCCGACCTCCTATCACAACGGGCGGAAGATCCCGATCCAGCGTCGCGGTCCGCGGGTGACGCTGTATGAGAACCTCAACCTCGTTCGCGAGTTCCTCCCGCAACTGGCGATCACGAGCCACGACGACGCCGTCGTGATGGAGAACCAGGCGATCACCGAGTACACGATGCGGATGGTCAACGAGCAGTTCCTCAGACCGGACCTGCTGGTGTTCTGCAACGTCCGGCAGGACCACAACGACACCTTGGGCAAGCGCCGCCAGACGATCGCCCGCTCGTTCGCTCGATCGGTCCCGGAGGGGTGTCACGTCATCAGCGGCGAACAACACGGAGTCATTCACGAGTACCTCGAATCGGAGATCACCGCACGGGGCGGGACGATCGAACAGGTCGACGTGCCGGATCGCCACCGCGACCTCATCGGCTCGGAGACGATACACGCCCTGAACCACGTGCTCGGATATCTCGACGAGCCGCCGCTTCCGGACTCCGAACTCCAGTCGATGCTCGACGCGATCCAGCCGGAGTGGACGGAACTCCCCGGCGGCCGCGTGTTCAACGCGGCGAAGGTCAACGAGATCGAGAGCACGGAGCTCTTTCGCCGACAGCTGGTCGGGACGGGCGACGACGCGGAACCGGTCTGTCCGTTCGTCTTCCTCCGTCGCGACCGACGCGGGCGGACCGCCTCCTTCGTCCAGTACGTCGACATCCTCGCCGAGCGGGGGCTCATCGATCGCGTGCACCTCGGCGGGGCCTACACCGGCGTGTTCGCCCGTCGCGTCGACGTCCCGGCGACGGAACACGACACGGACGAGGCGGCAGCGGGCGACGTGCTGGATCGACTCCTCGGAACGGAACAGCCGGTGATGTTTATGGCCAACACCGTCCACCCGTTCATGCGCGACCTGGCCGACGAGGTCACAGAGCGGGAGCGCGGCGGGCCGGCGCCGTTGCCGGAGTATTAGACGACGGGGACGAGGTGGCGGTCGAGTCCGTCGCTACCGGTTGTCCCGCTTGTACGGCGCGGGCGCGACGGTCGCTCGGATTTCGGTCCTCTCGTGGCGCTCGACGCTCTTGTTTTCGCTGCCGTCGGCCTCGCCCCACGTGAGTGTGACCTCCGTTCCGGGTTCGGCGTACTCGGTGTCGACCAGGGCGAGCGACAGCATCTCCCGGTGGTTGTAGACGTAGCTCATCCACTTCGAGACGCCGACGACTTCGCCGTCCTTCTTCACCTCGTCGTAGTGACACGCCGACGAGCGGGGAGCGGGCATATTCATGAATTTGCTCGTCTCGCCCTCGCGGAACAGCGACGCGTAGACGTCGACGACGTCCTCGTCGTCCCAGACGAGCGTGACCTTCTTCCGGTCGGGATCGTCGATCTCCGCCTCCAGGGCCTCCCTGCCGACGAAGTCGTGATCGAAGTCGACGATGTGGTCGTAGCCGACCTCGATCGGCGTGACGTAGTAGTCCTCGATGTCGTCGGAGTCGTAGCTGCCGCCGATGGAGATGAGCCCGCGCCGCAGCGAGAGCCACTCCCTGAAGTCTCTCATCTCCTCGCCGGTGTAGATCGCCGGGACGGGCAGCGGAAGCCACCCGAGGACGGTGTTCGCGCTCTGGTAGCTCTTCGAGCCGAGCCGACGGATGTCGTACGCCTCGCCGGCGTCGAGGATCGACTCCCTGACCGCGTCGGCGTCGTCCCAGTCGCCCCAGAACTCGAAGCCGGCCTCGCCGGCCATCCCGTGTCGGAGGAGGTAGGCGTCGCTGCCGTCGATCGAGACCTCCTCGAAGCGGAAGAAGCCCAGGTCCGGGATCGATCCGTCGATCGCCTCCTCCATCACGTCGACCGCGTCGGGGCCCTGTACCTGATAGCGGAAGTTGTTGGGGTCGTTCCCCGTTCCGACCGGGCGGGGCTGGTAGTCGGTCTCGACGTCGTACGCTCCCGTCTCTGCCTGGTAGAGCAGCCAGTTGTGGGCCGCCGCGGCGCCGACGCTCAGGAACGAGTCCTCGGCCTCACGGAAGAGGATGGCGTCGCCGACGAGGTAGCCGTCGGGGTTGGCGACGACGAGTTGTTTCGCCTGTCCGACGTCGAACTGCTGGAAGTCGTTGACGGCGTATTTCGAGTACAGGTCGATCGCCTCGACGCCGTCGATCCGCAGGTCGGTCATGTGATACGACTGATCCGCGAACGCGACGCTTTCGGCCCACGCCCGCTGTTCCTCGATCCAGTGGGTGAACTCGTCCGGGAGGTCGGTGAACCGCGCGAGTCCGAGGTCGCGGAGGAGTTCCACGGGGCTCTCCGCCGAATCGAGCGCGTCCTGCAGCGTTCTATCTGGCATATGTACGTCCGGTAGTCGGCGGAGAACGACATAATCTTTTATTATGAGGACGGCGCCCCCGTGCACCGCGCCGGGGAAACATTCACTTCGCTTCCGGGGGATGGGTCGGGTATGCACCGGACGAACCGAGGTCGATCGATCGATGAGTGACGTCCAGACGGACGTCCGCGCGTACACGCTCCGCCTCGAGTTGGTCGACGAACCGGGCGAACTCCTCCGGTCGCTCCGCCCGATCGCGGACAACGGCGGGAACCTGTTATCGATCTTTCACGAGCGGGGCAACGTCACGCCCCGCGGGCACATCCCCGTCGAGGTCGACGTCGAGGCCACGCCGGACCGCTTCGAGAAGATCATCGACGGCCTCCGGGACGCCGGGATCAACGTCATCCAGGCCGGCACCGAACGCTACAGCGAGGGGCTGACGGTCATCCTCTCGGGGCACGTCATCGACACCGACCTCTCGGACACGCTCTCGCGGATTCAGGAGTCCGCGAACGCGACCGTGACGGACCTGTCGGTCGCGGCACCGGAGGGGACCTCGAACGTATCGAGCGCGCGCATCGACATCGCCGCCGAACGGGGGGCGACCGAGAAAGTGCTCGGGAAGATCAGAGACGTCGCCGCGGAGAAAGACCTTCGCCTCGTAGAGCCACTCACGGGTGGAGCGGGGGCCTGACCGGCCTCACCGCCGGTCTCGTTTCGCGAGTCAGTTCGGCAGCGTCAGTTCCGAGGGGACGGCGACGTCGCCCTCGATGGCCTCGATGCGCTCCAGTTGCGTGCCGTCGATCCTGGTCGCCTCGACGAGCGCCCTGAGCTTACCGAGGGGGATCTGGCCGGGGGCGTACTCGCTATCGTCGTCGAGAAGCGGCGCGTATCCGAGTTTGGAACCGTAGATGTGACCGACCACGCGCGTGTGACTGCCGGTTTCGCCCATCGCGATTCCGGCCGCGTCGATGCCCGCCTGGGTAGCCTCGTGCAGGGCCGTCAGAAGCGTCAGCGTGTCCGAGAGATCCTCGGGGTAGACCGCGACCTTCGCGACGTCGCCGTAGCCCGCACACTGATCGATGATCGCCGTGAGTACCTCCTTCTCCGGCGTCGTATCGAAGTCGTGATGCGAGATGATGAGCCCCACGTCGTTGTCGCGGAACTCCTCTAAGATCCACTCTTTCGCCCGCGCCGTCTCCAGTTCGATGTCCACGTACGCGACCGAGTCGAATCGGGACGCCGCGAAGAGCGTGTCGAGGCGCCCGGTGTCGCGTGCCTTTCCGCCGAACCACTGGTTGCGGTTCGTCGCGACGATCGGCAGTTCGCCGTCGTACGCTTCGAGCTGTCCGATCGGATCTTCCGCTTTGTCCATCCGAAACTCGATGACGTCCGCTTTCCCCCGTGCCTTCTCCTCCCGTGTGAGATCGTTTGTCGTAGCCGCGAGAGTGAAGCCGTCGATATTCATTGACACTCGGTAGCATCCTTTGGCATATAAATTTGCCCATCGGCACCACGGCCGCTCCGGGGTACCCGTCGAACTAATAGCGATACGATAATACGTTATTAATGACTTTTAGATCTTAAGATAATAAAAACAGAGTGAAGATATACACGAAATAAGCTTCAAAACAGTCAATAAACGCTTTCAAATATAGATATGCTAGTTTTCAAAATATTTCTTATATTCATTTGTTTTCGATACTACTGGGCAGATCGGATCAGCGTCTGCGTCACTCGTAGGTGAGCGTCCACTCTCGATTGAGGAGCCAGTCGTCGAGTTTCGCCAGGGGGTCGTCGGTGACGTGGCTGCCGTGGCTCACCAGCACGGTCGAGATCTCGTGGTCGAACAGTTTGCCCAGGTTCCGCTCGGCCGCGGCGTGGCTGTAATCGTTGAACTGTTCGGCGGGCGGGACGAGATAACCCGGCGGGAGTCCCCGCCTGTCGGAGCCTTCGAGGCTGTCGCAGGCGATGAGGACCGACTCCTCTTCGAGGAGGAAACTGCTGTTTGCGACCGTGTGACCGGGTATCTGGACGACGCGAATGCCGCCAGGAAGCCGGTCACCGTCGCCGAAGTGATCGTCCGCGTCGTAATCGAGCGCGTCGTAGAAGCCCCGCGACCCGCCGGGGACGAGTAACTCCGGATCGAACGCTTCCATCAGCGCGGGGACGCCCCCGAAGTGCCCCTCGTCACCGTGGGAGACGACGAGACGGTCGACGCCGCCGTACTCCGATTCGAGGAGCGACGCCAACTCCGCCCCGTCGTCGGGGAACCCCGCGTCGATGACGGTGACTTCGCCGGCCGGCCGATCCTCCAGGACGAACGCCCGGACGTGGTCCAGCTGGACGGTGTCGATGCTATCGACGGGAGTGCTGACTGACATCGCCACCGCGAAGTCGCCGCCCTCGTCGAATAAATCCACCACCCGGTTCTCGTTCTGTCGGACGCACGTTGGTCGACGCCCCGACGTATGGATTTCACGCCGGTCGGAAGTCCTCGATTCCGTCACCGTCCGACCGCCTCTCGAATCCCTCCTTCCGTCCGGAACCCGACTTCCGAGCGGTTCCCCGTCGGTCGGCGAACCAGTCGACCCGACTGAATCTGTTTCACTATCATTGAAAGAATCAGCCGTTCGTTCGAGGTCGTAACAGAAGTACGTATGTTATCTCGATCGGACACGGTCGCAAACGACCAGAGAAATTCCGACATCGTTGAAATCGAATCGAATCGGCCGAAACCGATTCGCGGCATCGAAGCGGGCCGGTCCACTCGGTGCGCTGTGTCGACTGCGGCGTCGGCACCAACAGAAATATGTATGAGAACCACGGATTCGACGATACGTATGAGCGTCAGCAACGTCGTCGAGGGTATCGACCAGATCCAGTTCGAGCACGTCCGCGTGTTCGTCCTCGAAGACACGCCGAACGAGGGAGAGATCACGCTCGTCGACACCGCCTTCGACGAGAACGGGGCGGAGCTCGTCGACGTCCTCCGGTCGAGGTACGGCCGCGTCGACCGCGTCGTCCTGACCCACGGCGACCACGGCCACCACGGCGGCCTCGCGCACGTGGTCGAGGCGTTCGATCCCGACCTCGCGATGCCGGCCGACGAATCGAAGCTGTACGAGCACCTCGAGGAGGCGGGCCTCGACGTCGAACCCGACGTCGCCTACGAGGACGGCGACGTCCTCGACGGGAACATCCGCGTGATCCAGGTTCCGGGCCACACCGAGGCGACCTCCGCGCTCCTCTTAGAGGACCGGGACATCCTCATCTCCGGGGACGTGCTGGACGGCTCCGACCGGGGCGGGCTGCCGGCGGGCTATCTCCTCCCGCCGCCGGCGCTCTTCAACGCCGATCACGAGGACGCCGAACTCAACCTGTACGACCTCCTGGGGTACGACTTCGACACGCTTCTCGTCTTCCACGGCTCGCACGTCTTCGAGGATCCGAAGGGGAAACTCGACGACTTCCTCGTCGAGCGCGAGTGGAACGAGTGGGACCCCCGGAACGACTGATCGCCGGGGATGGCCGCGGCTCGCGCTCGGTGGGCGCGCCGGACGCAACATTGATTCACCGCGCGAGTCGGAGCGGCGGCCGGCCGACTTTCCGTCTGGCAGTGGACCGGCGCGTCACTCCCGCAGGACGGAGACGTCGAAGACCGGCTTGCACGTCTCGCCGTTCAGGAACGCCTCGAAGGCCGCCTCGGCGTCGAGGAGGCTGAACCGGTCGTCGAGGAACGTCTCGTGGTCGAGGTCGCCGGTAGCCATCAGCCTGAACGCCCGGTCGAAGTCGCGGAACATCGCGCTGTAGGAACACTGGATGTCGACCTCCGCGCGGACGATGGGGGTCGTGGGCATCGACGTCTCGCCGGCCTGCCCGACGAGGACGATCTGTCCGCCCTTCCGGACCTCCTCGGCGGCCATCGGGAGCCCGGAGGGATGGCCCGTCGTATCGAAGACCACGTCGTAGCCGATCCCGTCGGTGAACTCCTCGCGGTAGGCCGCCAGGTCCGTCTCCTCGATGTTGATCGCCGGGAACCCGAGGTCCTCCGCGAGCGGGAGCCGATAGGCGGTGTCGGGGCCGACGCCGGCGACGACGACGTTCGCGCCCTGCGCGTCGGCGACCTGGGCGGTCAGCAGTCCGATGGGACCCGGTCCGGCGACGAGCACGCGGTCGCCGGCGCCGACCCGCGAGTTCTCGATGACGGCGCGGGTGCAGACGGCGGTCGGCTCCGCCAGCGCGGCGTGGCGCGGATCGACGCCGTCGGGTACGGACTGGAGCGAATCGGCGGGCACGGCGACGTAGCCGGCGTACGCGCCGTCGTGATCGATGCCGGTCAGTTCGATCCTCTGACAGATATTCTCCATCCCGCTCTGACACTGATAGCACTCGCCGCACCCGCGGATGGGTCGCTCGACGACGCGCTCCCCGACGGAGAACGACGTGACTTCCTCGCCGAGTTCGACGACTCGACCGGTGTACTCGTGTCCGATCACCGTCGGCGGATCCATCCGTTCGAACGCCGGTTTGTACTCGTAGATTCCCGCGTCGCTGCCACAGAGTCCGGCGTAATCGACTTCCACGAGCGCCTCGTCGGCCGCGGGCGTCGGTCGGTCGAGGTCGAGAAGCTCCATCCCACCGGACGCTCGGGTGGTCTTGGCCAGGCCGCGCATACGTGACAGTGGAGATTATCGTATTATAACCTTTTGGAAGTAACCGTCCGTTTCGCGGTCGGTATCGTCGCCGGGGCGCTCGCACCCCCGTCACGGAGCGGTTGCCGTTCACGAACACTTTACTCGCCGGTCGTCGCATCGGTAGGTGCAATGGTCGTAAACGGCAAAGTGGCTGTCGTCACCGGCGGTGCCTCCGGCATCGGCGAGGCGACGGCCAGACAGTACTGCGAGCACGGAGCCAGCGTCGTCGTGGGTGACGTCGACGAGGAGGGCGGCGAAGAGACCGTCGCGTCGATCGCTGCCGACGGCGGAGAGGCGACGTTCGTGCCGACGGACGTCGCCGAGGAGGACGACGTGAAGCGACTCGTCGAGACAGCCGTCGACACGTACGGCGGCCTCGACGTCGTGTTCAACAACGCGGGGACCGAGGGAGGACTGGCCGACTTCGCCGACTACGACTCGGCCGACTTCGATCGGGTCGTCGCGGTCAACCTCCGTGGGACGTTCTACGGAATGAAGTACGGCATCCAGGCGATGCTGGCCGACGGCGGCGGGTCGATCGTCAACACCTCCTCGGTCGCGAGCGTGACGGGGATTATGGGACGAGCGGGCTACAGCGCCTCGAAGGCGGGCATCAACGGGATGACGAGGGCGGCGGCGATGGAGTACGCGGCCGAGGGCATCAGAGTGAACGCGGTTCTGCCGGGCATCGTGAACACGTCGATGCAGGACCGCGTCGCCGTCCAGCGACCGGACTCGACCGATCGCTACGAGATCTCGGAGGCGATGCCCGGACGGGCGAGTCCCGAGGAACTCGCGAACGCGGTCCTCTTTCTGGGGTCCGACCTGTCCTCGCGCATCACGGGCGTCACGCTCCCCGTCGAGGGGGGCTTCCTGGTACAACCGTGACCCGCCCCGCCGCGATTCACCGACGCTTCGCTCCCGGACGGTCAGCGGCCGTCGTGCTGCGGTCCCCCGCTCCCCCCTGATCGCGGGCTCTAAGCACTCTCGGGAAGGATACCACAAGGATTTATATTCGTTGGTGAAAGTTTGCTCGGTATGGGAAGCGACTGGTTCGACAAGGTCACCGTCGCAATCGGCGTGATTATGTTGAACGCTATGTTGGTGGTGGGCGTCGTCCAGGTACTGAACCGATACGTCGAGGTTCCGTTCGAACTCTACTGGACCTACGAGGTCGCGAGAACGACCCTCGCACTGATGACGATCGTCGCCATTCCGTATCTCTTCAGGAACGACGCGGACATCTCGTTTCTCCCCGTGCTCCGGCGGGTCACCTCGCGGACCGACCGGTTCTTGCTCGTCAGAAACGTCCTGATGGCCCTGCTGTCCGTCATCTTCGTCTGGTCCGCGTACGTCGCGTACGGGACGGCCGGGGACACCGGCCTCCCGACGATCAGTTGGTTCAAGGTGGGCTGGGGGTACCTCCTCTTCGGCGTGGCCGCCGCGATCCTCCTCGTCGTCGTGATCGGCGACACGAAGCGCCGCGTCGAGCAGATCCGCGGGGGATCCGATGTCTGAAATACTCCTCGCGGCGTTCATCGGCATTCTCTTCCTGCTGTACGGGATCGGCGTGCCCGCCGCCTACTCGCTGGCGATGACGGTGCTCGTGATCATGTTCCTCCCGATCGGGCCCGAGTTGAACTTCATCGTCGTCACCCAGCGGTTCTGGTCGGGGATGAACTCCTGGGTGCTGTTGGCGGTCCCGTTCTTCCTTATGGCGGGTCGGATTATGAACATCACCGGGATCACCGACGACATGTTCAACTTCGCCACAGAACTCGTCGGCCCCGTCCGGGGCGGACTGGCGCAGGTGAACGTCGTCGTGAGCCTGATCTTCTCCGGAATGAGCGGGTCGGCCGTCGCCGACGCCGCGGGCATCGGGAGCGTCGAGTACGAGGCGATGACGACGAACGGCTACGAGGGCGAAGACGCGGTCGGGATCACGGGGGCCTCCTCGATCATCGGCCCGATCATCCCGCCCAGCATCCCGATCGTCGTCTACGCGGTCCTCGCACAGGAGTCCATCGGGACGCTGTTCATCGCCGGGGTCGTCCCCGGACTGCTTATGGCGCTCGCGATGGCGGGGACGGTGTTCTACCTGGCTCGAAAGCACGACTGGCCGAGTTCGGGCTCCTACGACCTCTCAGCCCTGTTCGAGTCGTTCCTCAAGGCGCTCCCGGGGCTGGTCGCGCCGCTCATCATCATCGGCGGGATCCTCTTCGGCGTGTTCACCGCCACCGAGGCCGCGCTCGTCGCGGTGGTGTACGCGATACTGCTGGGGTTCTTCTACTACCGCTCGATCACCCTGAGAGACCTCTATGAGGTGAGCAAGGAGACGTTCGAGGACACCGCCAGTATCGTGGTCATCTTCGGGTTCGCGAACCTCTACGCGTACTGGCTGACGCTCGCGGGCATCCCCGACCTGATCGGCGACATCGTGACCGGACTCGGCGCGAGCACCGTGGTCACGATGCTGCTCTTGGCCCTCGTGCTGCTGGTTCTGGGGACGTTTATGGAGGGAATGGCGGTGCTTCTCATCATGGTCCCGATGCTGGTCCCGCTGTATCCGGAACTGGGCATCGATCCGATCCACTTCGGCATCGTGATGGTCGTCACGCTGATGTACGGTCTCGTCACGCCGCCGTTCGGGCTCATCCTGTTCGTCCTCGAACGGGTGACGAACGAGTCGCTCGATCAGGTGATGCGCTCGATGCTGCCGTACTACCTCCCGCTGCTCGTGGTGCTGCTTCTCATCATCCTTTTCCCCGAGCTCTCCCTGGCGCTCCCCGAGGCGTTCGGGCTGCTCTGAGGGGGAGATCGACCGTCCCTCGCCGTCGCTCTCGCTCGTTTCGGTCGACGGCGTCGTCTCCGGTCGAATCGGTCAGACGACGAGTCCGGACTTGAGGACCGTGATGACGACCGTGAGAATCGGGATCGAAACGAGGGTCGTCACGAAAACGTTCGTGGAGACGAACTCCGGCAGGGTCACGCCGCCGACCGTGGTGTCGCTCGCGAACTCGACCACGAAGATGACCGGAGCCACGGCCACCGGCATCGCGGTGAGCAGGACGAACACCTGCGCGACTGCGGGGTTCTGAAACCCCAGTCCCGTCGCGACAGCGACTCCGACGAGGGGAGAGACGACGAACCGGAACAGCGTCGGCGTCGCCGTCATCGAGAGCGCTCCGCGGTACTCCGTCCCGGAGAGTTGCACCCCCAGGATCAAGAGCATGATCGGTATCGACGCCTCCCCGACGAGTCCGAGCGTCTCCATCAGCGGCGATTCGGCGGCCGGCACGGCGCCGGCGGTACGCGCGAGGACCGCGAGGACGACCGCGTAGACCAGCGGGTACCGAAGCACGCGCTTCGCGACGACCGATCCGGCCTCGTCGCCCGAGTTCAGCGCGATGAAAAGCCCCAGCGTAAACACCAGCGCGCCGTGGACGGCGGCGAAGAGCACCGCGGTCTGCCGACCGATGTCCCCGTATGCGAAGTCGGCGAGCGGGATCCCGAGCGCGCCGGTGTTCCCGAAAACCGAAACGAGCAGGAAGGTGTTCAGCACCGCGTCCTCCTTGCCGGTGGACCTCCCGTAGAGCCAGCTCACCGCGAGCAGGCCGACGACGAACACGCCGACGCCGACGGAGATCCGCAGCAGCGCGCCGGATCCGAGGTCGGTGAGCGCGATGCTGTGGATCACGAGCGCCGGGGTCAACACGAACAGCGAGAGGGTGTTGAGCGGGCCCGGGTCGACTCCCCGGGCGCGGTCCAGCAGGAACCCGGCGGCGAGTATCAGAAAGATCGGGAGGATGGAGGACACGATGATCTCCAGTGCGGATGCCATAGGGGCGACTTCCGGAAGCGCAAACAAAAGTGCTGTCGTTGCGACGAGGGTACTGTTTAGTGAGGAATGAGATCGACGAAAACGGGAGAGAGAATACCTCGAAAGCTCCCCTTCCATTCCCGCCCGTCGGCGGTTCTCTGCCCGGCCATCGCTTAACTAAACACGACCCGATGAGACTACGATAAAATTATAAGATGGATGAGAATGAACGTCGGGTATGGTTATCGTAGCAGCAGTGGACCGATCGGACCAGGCCCAGGCCGTCCTCGACGAAGCGGACACGTTGGCACGGCGGTTCGACGAACCGATCCACGTGCTCCACGTGATGAACCGATCCGAGGCGATCCAGGTCGAAGAGGACAGCCTCACTCACACCGACGAGGCCGTTCCCGTCGACGACCTCCGCGACCGGGCCGCGGCCGTCGCAGCGGAGTTGATGGAGGCGCATCCCCCGGACGCCGAGGCGGTCGCCGTCGGACGTATCGGCGACCCGGCGGGCGAGATCGTCTCCTACGCCGGAGAACAGGACGCGCGGTACATCGTCGTTAGCCCGCAGCAGCGGAGCCAGACCGGTAAGATCCTCTTCGGGAGCGTCGCACAGTCGGTCCTCCTGCAGGCGGACTGTCCCGTGGTCTCGCTGCGGGCGCGGGCGCTCGAATAGGCCGCGCTCGACGTCACCTCGGTAGCCGTTCGGTCCCGCCTTCGCCGTTCGAGAGCCCGGTTTTGCGGATCGAACGCGCCGTGGTGGCGCCCGGAAGACGAAGAGATCGAGAAAGGAGGCGGCGAAGGAACGAAAAAAGAGGCGACGAGAGGGGAGCTTACGCCAGGTCCTGGACGTCGCCGATATCGACCGCCCAGCTGGATTCGGAGAGCTCTTCGAGCGCCGGCTGTCCGGCCTCGACGAAGGCCTGGCGATCGACCTCCTCGGCGGTGACGACGGTCGTTCCCTCCTCGCGCGCCTGGTCGTAGAGGTCCTCCTCGCGGGACTTGATGTCCTCGGTCATTCCCTCGACCGCGTCGGCGGCGGTCGACGTGATGAGTTCGAGGTCGTCGTCGCTGAGGCCCTGATAGAACTCCTCGTTGTACAGGAAGTGCTTCGTGTCCAGCAGGTGGTTCGTGACGTTGAAGTGCGACTGGACCTCGTAGAGGCTCACGGCCAGGAACTGCGAGATCGGCCCTTCAGAGGCGTCGACCACGCCGGTCTGTAGCGCCGAGTACAGTTCGTCGTAGGCGACCGGCGTGACGTCGGCACCGATCTCGTCCCACACCGTGGTCCACGTCTCGTACTGCGGGAGGCGCAGCTTCATCCCCTGGACGTCTTCGGGGCTCGTGACCGTCGTGTTGCTGGTGTAACAGCGGTTGCCGACGTAGAAGGCGTCGCCGAGCCGAATCCCGTTGTCCAGGAGGATGCCGTTCAGCCCATCCTCGGGCTCGAGGAACTCCTCGGTCACGGCGCGGTAGTGCTCCATGTCCTCGATGACGAACGGATCGCCCGCGAAGGAGTACTCGGACGCGAAGCGCTGTGACAGAGCCGTCGGGCTCTCGTGGAGGATGTCGACGGTACCCGCCTCCAGAGCGCCGAGGTTGTCCTCCGTACCGCCCAGCGTCGCGGCCTCCAGGTTCACCGTGATGCGGCCGTCGGTCTCCTCTTCGATCACGTCGATGAAGTGCTCCTGGGCCGCCTGCACGGAGACGTTCTCCGGCGGCTGCGTGGTCGCGAAGGTGATCTCGAACTCCTCGGCACCGCTGCCCGAAGTCGTGGTAGCGCCCCCGTCGCTGTCGCCGCCGTCACCGCTGTCACCGCCGTCGCCGCTGTCGCCGCTGTCGCCGCCACCGCCGTTCCCGGAACAACCGGCGAGCCCCGTCCCGACGCCGAGGGCGAGGCCGCCCCTTTTCAGTACACTCCGCCGTGTGGTTGGCTTCGAATCACGAGCCATACTGTAATGCGATCCGCTAATACGTAATAAAGATTGTGTTAATTACCCGGATTACCTGGGGTGAGTTCGGTCCGCGCCCGCCGTGTTTCCCCCTGACCGTACGGAACGGCCGGATGGAACGAGCACGGCAGGGCGCGAACGGATCGACACCGGGAGAGAGCGGCGACCGACGGCCGAGGACACGAACACGACACGAACCGGATTCGTCCGTCCACAGGACCCGATTCGTCCACCCACAGAATTAATTTAGGTACCCGCGCATCAACGGGTATGACCGAAACAGGCGATCGATCCGGTTCGACCCCCACCGACATCGCACGGGCCGCCGCGCGCGCCGGCATCGAGGCGGCACACCCGGAAGCCGTGCTGCAGGAGGCGCTCGCCGTCGACGGGAATCGGCTTCGGATCGGCGGTCGGCGCTACGACCTCGCCGACTACGACGAGGTCCTCGTGCTCGGCGGCGGCAACGCCGCCGGGACGGTCGCGAGCCACCTCGCGGACCGGTTGGGTTCCGCCCTCACCGGCGGTCTCGTCGTCACCGACGACCCGTCCCCCGCGGGCCCGGTCGAGACCGTAACCGGGACCCATCCCGTTCCGAGCGAGGCGAACGTCGAGGGGGCGCGTCGCCTCGTCGAGCGCGCTGCCGCGGCAGACGAGCACACGCTCGTCCTGGCCCCGGTGACCGGCGGCGGCAGCGCGCTCCTGGCGGCTCCCGTCGACGGCGTGTCGCTCGCGGACCTCCGAGAACTCACCGAGGCACTCCTCCGCTCGGGCGCGCCGATCGACCGGATCAACGCGGTCAGAAAGCACGTCTCGGCCGTGAAGGGCGGTCAATTGGCCCGCACGGCCGCCCCGGCGACGACGGTCGGACTCGTCTTCAGCGACGTCGCCTCCGACGACCCCTCGGTCGTCGCCAGCGGGCCGCTCTCGCCCGACCCGACCACCTACGACGACGCGCTGGACGTCCTCGCGGAGTACGGCGTCGACGCGCCCGCGTCCGTCCTCGATCACCTCCGCGCCGGTGCGGACGGCGACGTGCCCGAGACCCCCGGGAGCGACGACGCCGCGTTCGAGTCCGCGTCGGTCCACGTCGTCGCCGACAACCGCACCGCGGTTTCGGCCGCGCGCGAGGTCTGTCGGGAGGCGGGCTTCGAGACGCTCGTGCTCTCCTCGTCGGTCAGGGGCGAGGCGCGCGAGGCGGCGAAGACGCACGCCGCCGTCGCCGAGGAGATCCGCCGGAGCGGCAATCCGCTCGAACCGCCCGCGGCCGTCCTCTCGGGCGGGGAGACGACCGTCACGATCCGGGGCGACGGGACCGGCGGGCCGAACCAGGAGTTCGCGCTCAGCGCGGCGCTCGAACTGGGGGAGCCGGCCGTCTTGTGCGCCGTCGACACGGACGGTCTCGACGGGCCCACCGACGCCGCCGGGGCCGTGGTCGACGAGCGGACCGTCGAGGACCCGCGCCGCGCCCGGTCGCTCCTGGCCGACAACGACGTCTACGACTACCTCGACGAACGCGGCGCGCTCGTGCGCACCGGTCAGACCGGCACCAACGTCAACGACCTCCGCGTGTTGCTCGTCGCGGAGTGACCGTCCCCCGTCGCCGGGCGACCGCCTCTCGTCGCGGAGTGATCTCTCCTCCTCACGGAGTGATCACACGCCGTCTCGGTCGGCCGTCACTCCACTCCGGCGTCTTCCAGCGCCGAGTGCGGCAGGGGTTCGCCCTCGATCCCGGCCTCGATGCACGCGGCGGCCATCTCGGCCATCCGGTCGCGAGTCCCGATGCTCGCGCTCCCGATGTGCGGCGTCACGACGAGCCGCTCGGGCGCGTGTCGGAGGAGCGGATGATCGCCGGGGAGCGGCTCCGGATCGGTGACGTCCACTCCGGCGCGGGTGATCCACCCCTCTTCGAGCGCCGTGTCGAGCGCGTCGGTGTCGACGACGCCGCCCCGACTCGTGTTGACGAGCACCGCGTCCTCGGACATCCGCCGCAGTTCTTCTTCGCCGATGAGGCCCTCGGTCGCCTCGACGAGAGGCACGTGCAGGGAGAGGAAGTCGCTCTCGGCGAGCAGTTCGTCGCGCTCGACGTACGTCGCTTCGACGCCGGCCGCCGCGAGTTCGGCCTCCCGGTCGGGCTTTCGCGATCGGCCGCTGTAGCGCACGTCCATCTCGAATCCCGCAGCGCGTCGGGCGGTGGCCGTGCCGATGTTTCCGAGACCGACGATTCCGAGCGTCGCGCCGTGAATGTCCGGCCCCGTCAGGAGGGTCGGTCCCCAGGTCTCCCACTCGTCGGCCTCGACGTACGCGTGACCCTCGACGGTCCGACGCGCACAGGCGGTCAGCAGCGCCCAGGCGAGGTCGGCGGTCGTCTCGGTCAGCACGCCGGGCGTGTGGCCGACGGCGACGTCGCGCTCGGCGGCCGCCTCCAGGTCGACGTGGTCGTATCCGACCGAGAAGGTGCTGACGACCGAGAGGTCGGGAGAGGCGTCCAGCACCTCCGCGTCGACCGTGTCGGAGAGCAGACAGACGAGCCCCTCCGCGTCCAGTTCCGCGAGGCGCGAGACGACGTGCGCTTTCGTCGGCGGGAGTTTCTCCTCCCAGACGGCCACCTCGTATCGCTCCCGGAGTCGTTCCAGCCCCGCTTCGGGTATCTCGCGGGTCACGTAGACGGTCGGCGTGTCGGTCATTAGCCATACGTGCACGTCGCGTCGGCATATCTTTTGGCGTCGGTCCGCCGGTACTGTTTAGTTAGAAGTGAAACCGGCGAGATCGCTGTGGTGAAGACTTCGGAAGCCCCCGCGCTCTCGACTCGATGGGCTCGCTGTGGTCCTCGGCACTCGCGGGGCTCGTGCCTGCGGTCCTTGCATCGCCCGTCTTCGCCGAGAGCGCGGCCCCTTCCATTCCCACCCGAGAGCGGTTTTACGGCTGCAATCGCTTAACTAAACACGACCGGTCCGCCGATCAGTAGCTTAATGAGGTAGATCCGTCTCCTCGGACGTATGCACACGATCGAGCACGACGTGGAGCGACCGGACCGCGAGACCGTCGAGGCCTTCGAGGGGATTCCGAGCACCATCGTCTCCGACGTGACCGGGAACGTCGGCCTCACGATGGACGCCGGGATGCGACCCGCCTACGAGGGCGTCGAGATGGCCGGGACCGCGATCACGGTCAAGGCCGCCCCCGGCGACAACCTCATCATCCACAAGGCGATCACGATGGCCGAACCCGGCGACGTGCTCGTCGTCGACTGCAACGGCTACACCGACACCGGACACATCGGAGAGCTGATGTGTGAGTCCTGCAAGGCCAACGACCTCGCGGGCCTCGTCATCGACGGCGGGTACCGCGACAGCCGCGAGATCGCCGAGATGGAGTTCCCCGTCTACGGCCGCGGCGTGAACCCCCAGGGCCCGCTCAAGCAGGACCCCGGATCGGTGAACGTCACCGTCTCCTGTGGGGGCGTGAGCGTCGATCCCGGCGACATCGTCGTCGGCGACGACGACGGTCTCGCTGTCATTCCCGGCGACGGTGCTGAGAGAGTCCTCGATCTCGCACACGAGAAACTCGAATCCGAGGACGAGACCCGCGAGGCGATCCGGGACGGCACGTACCTCTTCGAGCTCAACGGCTACGACGAACTGTTCGAGAACCTGGAGGTCGTCGGCCCCGAGGACTCGATTCAGTAGTACACGGACGAGCGCTCGCCGGAAATCGCGGTTGCACCGGCTCCGATCGCGTTTTTTTGGCGCCAGTTCGCCCTGCTCGCCTCGTCGACACTCACTAGGTGATCCGGCGGGTCCGGCCAGTCGGCCGGGACTGGACGGTTCCCCGGATCGGATTCAACATCGTTGTAACTCCTCGCAGGGCTTAAGGAGATACGGCCGAACCAGTACGTATGACCGAACCGGACGAATCGGGCGCACGCGGGCTGCAGAGCGTCGAGAGATCTTTTGACATTATTGAATATTTAGGACAGGAGGACGGCGCGACGCTCTCGGAGGCGGCCGACGACCTGGGACTGGCGGTGAGCACGGCACACATCCACCTCACGACCCTCGTCGAGACGGGCTACGTGGTGAAAGACGACGATGTCTACCGCTGCAGCTTCGAGTTCCTGGGGACGGGCGGGGAACGTCGCGACGGCCTGGCGCTCTATCAGGCGGCCAAGCCCGAACTCGACGAACTGCAGGCCGAGACCGGCGAACACACCAACGTCACCGTCGAGGAGCGGGGGTACTCGGTTCAGCTGTACAAATCCGAGAGTCCCCACTCCATCGACGACGATGCCTCGCTCGGCGATCACTTCTACCTCCACCTGACGGCGACCGGCAAGGCGATCCTCGCGGAGCTGTCCGACGAGCGGGTCGCGGAACTCCTCGATCGGCGCGGGATGCCGGCGCTGACCGACGACACGATCACCGACGAGGACGTCCTCTACGACGAACTGGAGACGATTCGGGAGCGGGGGTACTCGATCAACAACGGCGAGCACTTCCCGGGGGTGTGCGCCATCGGGACCGCCATCGCCTCCGAACCCGACGGGGCGATCGGGGCGATCTCCATCAGCGGTCCGCGGAGCCGCATCACCAGAGAGCGCATCGAGGAGGAACTCGCCCCCGCGCTGCTCAACAAGAAGAACATCATCGAGCTGAAGATACGCCAGTTCGAGTAGCGTGAGAGCGAGTCGGGAGGGTCGTTCCCGCCGGCCCCGCCGACGCTACTCCGGCGGGCTGTCCCACTCGGCGGCGTTGTCACGCGGTTCGTAGCCGAGGACGGCCTGCGCGTGCTCGATGTCGAACCACCGCGCGTCGTTCCCGCTGACCGCGTAGAACGTGTCGTAGGTGACGTCGTCGTCTTCCAGACAGCACTCGAGCAGGTGCGCGAAGTCGCGCTGGGAGGTCCACGACGCCTTCAG
This sequence comes from Halobellus limi, assembly GCF_004799685.1. NCBI lineage: Archaea > Methanobacteriati > Methanobacteriota > Halobacteria > Halobacteriales > Haloferacaceae > Halobellus > Halobellus limi. Next base: position 2,138,639 of record NZ_CP031311.1, on the reverse strand, counting down.
GCGCTTGACCATCTCCTCGTACTCCTCGCTGCCGCGTTCCCAGGAGCCGGTCTGTGACTGGTCCCACACCTCGTCCTCGTCCACTCGGTGTTCCTCTCCCCGGTCGACCCCGCGCTCGGCGTCGCCGTAGGGGTGGTCGTATTCCTCGGTTCTGACGCTCGAAATCCGGAGGGAGTACACCTGCTCCGGCGCGCCGTCGCGACGGGCGTGCGTTCGACAGATGTGCTCGCCGAACACCTTCGAGGCGCCGTAGTAGCCGTCCGGTTTCGGGAGCGTCTCGTGGGTGAGCCGAAGCGGGTCGTACTCTGAGGGGTAGTCCTCCTCGTAGAGCTCCGGGGCGTGGTCCTCCTCGTAGAGTCCCATCACGCGCTGTGAGGACGCGTAGATCAGCGTCTCCACGCCGGCGTCTTCTATCGCCTTCAGGACGTTGTACGTCCCGACGATGTTCGGCTCGATGATGTCCTCGAAGTCCGCGCCCGCGTCGGACTGTGCGGCCAGGTGGATGACCGCGTCCTGCCCGTCGAACGCCGGTCGGATCGCCTCGTAATCGGCGATGTCCGCGACGTGCGTCTCGTAGTCGGGGTGATCGCTTCGGTTGAGATACGTGAACTCGTACCGATCCTTCTCGGCCAGGTGGTTGAGGATCGCCTCGCCTGCCTCGCCGTACGGACCCGTCACAAGAACGTTTTGAGCTGCCATCTATGAGTGGTAATCGAGAATACTCCTATTTATATTTTTCCCGGATCTGCCCAGCGGGGGAATGATCTCTCACAGCGGGGATGAGTAGATTGGTTTTCAGCATCATTGAAAACCTTCTACCACCCTGCTCCTCTACCATCACATCCGTACATATGTTATCTCTCTCCGTATCCGTACCCACGGCGGGACTGACCGGTATTAACGGCCGGATCCAATATGATGGAAAAGCCGGCCGTACCCGACCGCACCGAACCGTTCGATGCCGTGACGGGCGGACCACTCACGCGATCGATGCAGGATGAGTGTCCCGTCATACTCTATTCAATAAAAATAGTATTCATTAAAACTATCAAAATAATTTAAATATACTTCTTCGATTTTGGTTCCCTTGTAGAGTCAATAGAAGAAATATAATGCCGTTTTGTAGTGTTTATCGAATAGCTGGTGATCCAAATCACGAAAGAAATATAAGAAATTTAGTATATAGTGTATAAATATATAATAAAGGTCATTTTTACTAAGATCTCTCGTGTACTATCAGCCCCTCCCCCGATCGATGACAAAAAGCATTTAATCTCTTGTAATTAGATGTAATTACACGATGTCAGACGAGTTCCCCGACTACCTCGACGTCGACTACACCGACGGCGAGGGCGAGACGCCCGAGGACTATCCGACGATTCAGGACAAGATCGAGAAGGCGATCGAGGTCACGAAGCGCGGCCTCGAACAGTACGAGAACCCCGCCGTGATGTGGACCGGGGGCAAGGACTCGACGCTTACCCTCTATTTCATCAAGGAGGTCGCCGAGAAGTACGACCTCGAAACTCCGCCCGCGGTCTTCATCGACCACTACCAGCACTTCGACGAGATCCACGACTTCGTCGACCACTGGGCCGAGGAGTGGGACCTCGAAGTTATCTACGCCCGCAACGAGGACGTCGGCGCGTACGTCGAAGAGCACGACCTCGAACCCGGCGACGACATCCCGGTCTCGGAGCTCTCCGAGCACAACCAGCACCACGTCCGCGACCTGCTGGAGTACGAGGACGACACCTTCCCGTTCCTGCTGGACACCTACGTCGGCAACCACCTGCTGAAGACGGTGGCGCTCAACGACGCGCTCGAGACGTACGACGTCGACGGCGTCATCTCGGGCGTGCGCTGGGACGAGCAGGAGGCCCGCGCCGACGAGACGTTCTTCTCCCCCCGGCACGACCCCGACATCTACCCGCCGCACGACCGCATTCAGCCCATCCTCCAGTTCGACGAGGCCTCCGTCTGGGAGGCGTTCTGGAACTTCGTGGTTCCGGACACCGTCGAGGGCTACCCCGAGGACGGCTACGTCCCCGAGAGCGCCGAAGACCTGCCGAACGGCCTCACGATGGCGGACATCCCGGTCTCGCCGAAGTACTTCGCGGGCTTCCGCTCGCTCGGCAGCGAAGTGTCGACGGACAAGACGACCGAGGAACCCGCCTGGCTGCAGGATATGGCCAACACGACCGAGCGCGCGGGCCGCGCCCAGGACAAAGAGGACCTGATGGAGCGCCTGCGCGACCTCGGCTATATGTAAACGCCCGCGGCCGCGACGCCCCGTGAATCACTGATTCTGCGGACGCGACGCCCGCGGCTACTGCGCGGGTGGGTCCGCGTCGGACTCGACGTCGACGCGCTCGTGGATCGGCTCCTCGCGGCTCTTGAGGTGACGCGGCGTTCGCCCGTTCGAGACCGCGAGCACCTCCGCGACGATGCTGTGGGCGATCTGGAACGGCGACCCGCCGCCGAGGTCGAGTCCGACGGGGGTGTACACCGTCGATAGCTCCGCTTCCCCGAACTTCCGTCCGTCCGCTTCGAACGCCTCCAGCATCCGCTCGAAGCGTTCGCGGGGACCCATCACGCCGACGTACGGGACGCCGGCGTCCAGCAGCGACTCGACGGTCAACTGGTCGTCGACGAAGTTGTGCGTCATCACGACCGCGTACGTCCGGTCGTCGAGTTCGAGGTCCTCGCCCACGGCCGCCGGCGACGTGGTGACGATCCGATCCGCCTCGGGGAAGCGCTCGGCGAGGTCGACCGCGCCGCGGAAGCCCACGACGGTCACGCGGAAGTCGTTCTTCGTCGCGAACTCCGTGACCGGCCGCACGTCGTGTCCGGTTCCGAAGACCACCAACTCGTCCGGCGCGGCGAGTCCGTCGACGAAGACCGTCAGTTCGTCGCCCCCGTCCGGCAGCGAAACGGTCCCCGCCTTCCCCCGCGCGGCGAGTTCGCCCGCGGGGTCCGCCAGCGACTCGACCGGCCACCCGCTCGCGTCGGTGCCGTCGGGCGAGACCAGCGATCCCGTGTCGGGGTAGTAGTAGACGCGGTCGCCCTGCTCGAACCGTCCGCCCGAATCGAGGACGGTGACGACGGCCACGTCGCGCCCGCCGAAGAACGCCTCGACCGCGGAGCGGTAGGTCTCGGTCAGGGGTTCGAGCAGGACCTCGATGACGCCGTTGCAGCCGACGCCGAGGCCCCAGACGTCCTCGCCGTCGTCGTTCATCAGGTCGTAGGTGACCAGTTCCGGCTCGCCCGTTTCCCGGACTCGGTCGCCGACCGAGAGCAGTTCGTCTTCGAGACAGCCGGCGGTGATGCTGCCGACGCCGGCCCCGCCCTCGTCGAGGAGCATCTTCGCCCCCGGTCGGCGGTAGGCGTTCCCCTCGACGTCGACGATCGTCGCCAGGACGTCGATCCCATCGCCGTCGAGTCGGTCACGTATCTGCTGTACGACTTCCGTCTCGGGCACGCTCCAGTTGCTCTGTGTCATAGATGTGTCATCCGTTGGAACTCCCGGTCCCGCCGCTCGCGTCGAGTCGAATCCCAGAAGGCGTCGCCCGGGCGACGTACACCTTCGTCAGTCCCGCGTCGTGCAGGTCGGTCCCGCAGTCGCCCCGCCGCAGCGCCGCTCTGACCCCTACAGCGTCGGAAACCGTCGCCCCGGCGACGACGTCCGCGCCCGCCTCGAACAGGGGACCGGGGAGGAACGACGCCGTGGCACCGATGACGACGACGGTCGCAGACGTCGGTGCGGCGTCGAGGTACGACTCGACGCCCCCGTAGACGAACGCCGAGCCGGTCACGAAGACGACCTCCGCGCCGGCCATCGCGGCGTCGGTTTCCTCGGGGGTGAACGCCTCGACTTTCACGCCGTCGGGATCGGGAACGTCCTCGATCGCCTCGCGTTCGATCACGTTCACCGCCACGTCGTCGAACTTCCGGAACGCGGGACCGAACAGTCCCACGGTCACGATTCGGCCGACGTCGTCCGCCAGAAGCGCCATCGAGTCGCCGGCTCGCCAGTCGACGAGCGGGGTCGAGAGCGCGTTCATCGCCGCGATGCCGATCGCCCGCGCGGTTCGGGCCTCCCGGACCTCCGAGTCTCTCCCCGTGCCGTCCGCTGCCACGCCGTCGAGCAGCGTTTCGACGGTCCAGTCGGTCGCCGCCGGTCGATCGCCGGGCGGGCGGTGTGCCAGGCCGGCCGCCGTCGACTCGCCGTCAGTCAGTTCCACGAGGATCGCCGCGTCGCCCACGGTGACCCGCTCGACGCTCGTCTCGTCGGTGACGTGGGGTTCCAGACGTTCTCGAACCGCGTCGAGGAGCCCGTTCACGACCGATCACCTCCGTCCCCGTCGGCCGAGCGCGGGGACCGGCGCGAATCGTGCTCGTAGCCGACGGTCCCTCCCAGTCCGCGCTGTTCGAGCTGCCGGGCCGCCTCCGCGAGGTCGGCCGGCTCGGCGAACCCGAACAGGGCGTCGACGTACGGGACGGCCGTCGACATCCCGCGGGACCGCGGTTCGAACGCCGGCGAGACCGCCAGCGGGTTGAGCCAGACGACCGCACCGGCGCGGTCGGCCAGCCACGTGACGCCGTCGGCTAGCACGTCCGGGTCGCCGACGTCGAGACCGTCGCTGACGACCACGACGACCGTCCGCCGGTCGACCGCGTAGGGGTGCTCCCGCCGGAGCGTCGCGAACGCCCCGCCGATCTTCGTCCCGCCGCCCCACTCGACCTCAGCCTCTCGCAGCGCCGCCGCCGGGTCGCCGTCGCCCCGATCGAACTGCTCGGTGACGTCGACGAGGTCCGTATCGAAGAGGAACACGCCGGCGTCGCGGGCGCTGTCGTGCAACCGGTCTGCGAAGGCCAGGAGGACGCTCCGGTCGATCGTATCGAGGACGGACCCGCTCACGTCGACGAGCAGACAGCACCGCAGCTCGCTCGGCGTCGGTCGCGAAAGCGGGAGCTCCATCGGCGCGCCGCCGGTCGCCAGACTCGCCCGCAGCGCCCGCCTGGCCTCGACCTGATCGCCGGCGGCCGATCGCTCCCGGCGACGACCGGGAACCGTCGCCAGCGCGTCGACGAAGCGGTCGATGGCGGCAACCTCGCCCCGCGTCAACGGCGCCGTGTCGACGTCGACGCGTTCGCGTCCGCCGACGGCGCTGTACCGCCGCGCGTCGCTCTCGCCTGTCGACTCCGGCCTGTCGCCCGTCGCGTGACGGCGCTCCGTCGGAATCCGGACGTCCACGCGTCCGTCCTCGTCGGCTGATCCGTCGACGTCGGGGGGTTCCGCGTCCGCCAGCGTTCCGGATTCTGTGCCGTCGGTCTCGGAGCCGTTTGCCTCCGTCGCCGCCCGTTCGTCCCCCTCTCCGTCCTCGCCGGCCGTCGGCCCGTCGTGATCGGTCGCGACGGCGCTCAGTCCCGACCGGAGCCGGTGCCAGAACGTCGGGAACGCGGACTCGAAGGCGTCCGCGTCGACCGGATCGGAGAGCAGTGTCGCCCGCAGCGCGTCCTCGACGCGGTCGCGGTCGTCGAGGCCGACCACCGAGAGCGCCCGCGCGGCCGCCATCGTGTCGCTGGGGGGGACGGTGACGTTCTCGCTCCGGAGGTTCGCGACGAGCCTGAGCAGTTCGATCAGGACGTGCCGCCGCGCCGCCGGGAAGTCCGGAACGCCGTCGGGAGTCGAGTCGCTGGGAGGGATCGAGTCACCGGCGCCGACGCCGCCTGCCCCGTCTGGCGCTACGGAGTCGTTCGTCGCGCTCGCCTCCGTGTCACACCCCGCGTCCGACTCCGTGTCACACCCCGCGTCCGACTCCGTGTCACACCCCGCGTCCGACTCCGTGTCACACCCCGCGTTCGCGTTCATCGGTCAGGCTTCGACACGTTCTTCGGCTTTCTCTGCGGCCGTTCGTAGCTGTTCGAGCAGCTCCGTGTCGATCCGGTCGAAGTCCTCGGCCTCCTTGAGCAGACACCCGAGCGTCCGCTCGATCTCCTCGGCGGAGAGCGGTCGGTCCGCGTCGTCGTGTCGCAGTTGTGCCACGGCTCGGGCCCAATCGAGCGTCTCGGCGACGCCCGGCTGTTTGAGAAACGCCTCCTCGCGGAGGCGGCCGACGACGGCGCACACCTCGGCGGCGACGGCCGCGTCGAGCTCCGGCACCTTCCGGCGGACGATCTCGTACTCGTCCTCGAAGTCGGGGGGCTCGACGTGCAGGTACAGACACCGTCGCTTCAGCGCGTCCGACAGCCCCCGCGTGCGGTTCGACGTGAGCACGACGATCGGGGGCCGGTCGGCGCTGACGGTGCCGAACTCCGGAATCGACACCTGAAAGTCCGAGAGCAGCTCCAGGAGAAAGGCCTCGAACTCCTCGTCCGCGCGGTCGATCTCGTCGACCAGCAGCACCGGCGGCGTGTCGCCGCCGGCAGTGAGGGCCCGAAGGAGCGGCCGTTCGAGGAGGTACTCCTCGTCGAAGACCGAGCGGTTCCGCGTCGTCCCGTCCGGGGACGGCTCGTCGACGCCCGGTTCCGACGCCTCGGAGACGGCCGACGCGCCCGCGACCGTCCCCTCGTCGGCCTGCACCGCGAGTAGCTGCTTCGTGTAGTTCCACTCGTAGAGCGCGTTCTCGGCGGTCAGCCCCTCGTAACACTGCAGTCGGATGAGTTCCGTGTCGAACGCGCTCGCGAGGACCTTGCCGAGTTCGGTCTTCCCGCTCCCCGGCGGCCCCTCGACGAGCAGCGGCCGGCCGAGCGTCAGCGCGAGGTGGACGGTCGTGACCGTCCGGTCGTCCGCGACGTACGCCTCGGCCTCGAAGCGGTCTTCGAGGTCCGACGCCGACAGCGACGCGAACGCGTTCCGGCTCACGCTGCCTCCCGTTCCAGGTACGATTCCGGCTCCGCGCGGAACGAGTCCGCACAGCCCTCACAGCAGAAGTAGTACGTCTCCCCGCCGTGTTCGACCGCCGGTGCCGTCTCGGGATCGGCCGTCATCCCGCAGACGGGATCGGTCGCCAGTTCGGGTGTCGCGGTCTCGTCTTCCGCCGCGTCCCTCGTCGATTCCCCAGAATCCGCCCCGTTCCGGCTCTCCGACGTCTCTTCGGTGTTCGCGCCGTCCTCGGTCGCCGACTCCTCTCCGACCGGCGACCGCCGCGGATGGCTCGCGGTCGTGGCCGCGGCCGCTCGCGCGTCCACGACCTCGGCGAGGATGCTCACCGCGATCTCGGCGGGCGTGTACGCCTCGACGTCGACGCCGGCGGGGTTCGTCACGGCCCCCCGAACACGCTCGGGGTCCGTATCGAGGACCGTCGCGGCACGCTCGATCACCTCCCCGCTCCGGGTGTCGCTGGCGACGAGGCCGACGTACGAGGCGTCGGCCGCGACGCCGGCGGCGACCCCGCGGGCGTCGTACTTGCCCATCGACGCGACCACGACCAGCGGCGAGCGGCCGACGGCGTCGGCGACGGCGTCGGGATCGGTGCTCTCGATCACCCGGTCGGCGGCGTGGTCGTCGCCGGCGTCCGGATCGACGAGGACGACGTCGACGGCCAGTTCGCCCGCGATCCGCGTGAGCGACCGCGCGACCGGCGAGTCGCCGACGATCAGCAGCTCCGGCGTCGGGTTCACCGGCTCGACGAACAGTTCGAGGACGCCCTCGCTGTGGCAGTGCATCGGGAACGCCTCCAGCCCCGGGCGATCGACCTCGTCGGGATCGGGCGCGATACCGACCAAGCGCGGCTTCCCGTCGTCGATAGCGGCTTTCGCCTCGCTGATGGCGGTCGTCTGCGCGCAGGCCGCACCGCCGATCCAGCCGTGGAGTTCGCCGTCCCCGGTCACGACCGCGCGGTCGCCGACGTTCGCCGACACCGGTGGTTCGCGGCGGACGATCGTCACGCGGGCGTACGCCTCGCCTCGGTCCGCGAGTTCTGCTTCCAGCGCGGCGACGTCGCCGTCGCTGACGGCCGCTAGATGCGGCGGATCGCCGCTCGTCTCGGTGGGTTCGTTCTCTGTCATCGATTGGTGTCTCCACGTCGGCAGCGCCAATGGGGCTGTCGCCGAGTGCTGGCTCGCACGTTCGGCCGGACCGAAGTGTCTCGCCGTCGCTCCCGCCGCGGCGGTCGGGGCCCGACGGGCGAGACCACCCGACGACCGCCCGTCTCAGTCGTCGGCTGGTTCTTCACTCTGTCCGCCCTCGAACTCGAAGCTCACGTTCTGACTCGGGTCGAGCGCCAGGCCGGCCTCGTCGAGCGCCTCCCAGACGACGTCGGGCGTCATCGGCATCTCGACGTGGGTGGTCCCGGCGTGGGACATCGCGTCGACCACTGCGTTGACGATGGCCGGCGGCGACCCCACGGTCGGTGACTCGCCGACGCCCTTCGCACCGATCGGGTGGTGCGGCGACGGCGTGACCGTGTGTCCGGTCTCGAACTCGGGGATCTCGTGGGCCGTCGGCAGCAGGTAGTTCATGAAGTCACCGCCGGTGACGTTGCCGTTGTCGTCGTAGGTGACCTCCTCCAGCATCGCGGTCGCGATGCCCTGCGCGAGGCCGCCGTGGATCTGCCCCTCGATGATCATCGGGTTGATGCGGTTGCCGCAGTCGTCGACCGCGACGAACTTCTCGAAATCGACCTCGCCGGTCTCGCGATCGACCTCGACGACGACGATGTAGGAGCCGAAGGGGTACGTCATCTCCGGCGGGTCGTAGTAGTTCACCGCCTCCAATCCGGGCTCTTCGGAACCGGGGTGGTTCATGTACGCCCCGGCGGCGATCTCGGTGATCGTGATCGAGCGGTCCGGCGCGCCGACGACGTGGAACTCGCCGGACTCGCGGTCCCACTCGATGTCCTCTTCGGCGGCTTCGAGTTCGTTCGCGGCGATCGACTTCGCCTTGTCGCGGACCTTCCGCGCGGCGACGGCGGCCGCGGCGCCCGCGACGGGCGTCGACCGGGAGCCGTAGGTGCCGAGGCCGTACGGTTCGGTGTCGGTGTCGCCGTGCTCGACGACGATGTTGTCGACGTCCATCCCCAGCTCTTCGGCGACGATCTGGGCGAACGTCGTCTCGTGGCCCTGCCCCTGCGTCTGGACGCCGATTCGGAGGACCGCGTTCCCGGTCGGGTTCACGCGGAGGTCCGCGGAGTCGAACATCTCGATGCCGGCGATGTCGCACTGCTTGCCGGGCCCCGCGCCGACGATCTCGGTGAACGAGGAGATGCCGATTCCCAGCAGTTTGTCCGCGTCCTCCTCGATGCGGCGCTTTTGCTCCTCGCGGTAGTGCTCGTAGTCGGCCATCTCGAGGGCCTTGTCGAGGGCCTTCTCGTAGTCGCCGGAGTCGTAGTTCCAGCCGGTCGCGCTCTCGTAGGGGAACGCGTCCGAGGGGATGAAGTTCCGCCGGCGGATCTCCGCCGGATCGACGTCGAGTTCGTCCGCGAGCACCTTCACCATCCGCTCGATGAGATAGACGGCCTCCGTGACGCGGAAGGAGCACCGGTAGGCGACGCCGCCCGGCGCGGTGTTCGTGTACACGCCCGTCAGCGACCCGTAGGCCGCCTCGACGTCGTAGGAGCCGGTGAAGATGTTGAAGAACCCGGCCGGGAACTTCGAGGGCTGGGCCGCCGCGTTGTACGCCCCGTGGTTCGCCAGCACGTCGACCTTCACGCCCTCGATGACGCCGTCCTCCGTGGCGGCGACCTCGCCCGTCATGTCGTAGTCGCGGGCGAAGCCCGTGGTCTGGATGTTCTCCGAGCGCTCTTCGATCCACTTCACCGGTCGTTCCAGGACGTACGACGCCGCGGCGGCGACGACGTAGCCCGGGTAGATGGGGACCTTGTTGCCGAAGCCACCGCCGACGTCCGGGCTCACGATCCGGACCTTGTGCTCGGGGATGCCCGACACCTGCGAGAACAGCGTCCGGTGGGCGTGCGGCGCCTGCGACGTCATGTGGACCGTCATCTTGTCCTTTCCGGGGTCCCAGTCGGCGACCGCGCCGCAGGTCTCGATCGGCGCGGGGTGGATCCGCTGGTACTCCATCTGCTCTTCGACCGTGACGTCGGCCTCCTCGAAGACCCGCTCTGTCTCCTCCTTGTCGCCGGTGTCCCAGTCGAAGATGTGGTTGTCCTCCTGGTCGTCGAGCTCCTCGCGGATGACCGGCGCGTCGGCCTCGAGCGCCTCCTTCGCGTCGACGACGGGGTCGAGCACCTCGTAGTCGACCTCGACCTTCTCGGCCCCGTCCTTCGCCGTGTACCGGTCCTCGGCGATGACGGCGGCGACCTCCTGGGACTGGAACTTCACCTTCTCGTTGACCAGGACGTCCTGGGTGTCGTCCATCAGCGTCGGCATCGTCGCCAGGTCGTGCTCCAGCAGGTCGTCGGCCGTCAACACGGCCACGACGCCGTCCAGATCCATCGCGCGCGACCCGTCGATCTCCTCGACTCGGGCGTGGGCGTGCGGGCTCCTGACGATCTCGCAGTGGAGCATCCCCGGCTTCTTGATGTCGTCGACGTAGTTGCCGCGGCCGGTGATGAAGCGCTTGTCCTCCTTCCGGGCCACTTCCTCGCCCATTCCACCGCGGCCGTGCCCGCAGTGTTTCTCCGGTTGCGGGCCGCCGTCGTCGTCGTGTTGATACTCCGTCGGTTCGGTCGTGAACTCCGAGTCGCTGCTCATTGGTCGTCGGCCTCCTCGGTTCCGCCGCCGTCGCTCCGCCCGGTTCCGTGATCGTCGCCCTCCTCGGGTACGCGCTCGAACTGCGGGTCCGCGCCTTCGACGTGTGTCGCGTCGGAAGCGGGGCCGCCACAGCAGTTCTCGACGCCGCAGTCGAACTCGCCGGCCGCCGCCTCCTCGGTCGCCGTCGGCGCTCGCGTCGGGTCGGCCGCGTTCGCGCTGTCGCCGTCGCCCGCGACCGGGCTGTCGCCGCTGCTCTCCGCGACGGTTCCGCCGTCGGCTGCCGCCTTCTCGTCGAGCCGTTCGGCGGCGTACTCGATCGACCGCACGATGTTCTGATAGCCGGTGCACCGACAGAGGTTGCCGCTGATCGCGTCGCGGATCTCCCCCTCGTCGGGGTCGGGGTTCTCATCCAGCAGCGCCTTCCCCGACATCAACATCCCGGGCGTACAGTACCCGCACTGCAGGCCGTGTTCCTCGTGGAACCCCTCCTGAAGCGGGTGGAGTTCCTCGCCGGCCTCGGGGAGGTCCTCCATCCCCTCGACGGTCATGATCTCGCTGCCGTCGGCCTGCGTGGCGAACATCATACAGGACTTGATCGGTTCGCCGTCCCGCAGGACCGTGCAGGCCCCGCAGTTGCCGGTGTCGCAGCCGATGTGCGTGCCCGTCATGTCGAGGTCCTCGCGGATCGCGTGGACGAGCAGGCGTCGCGGTTCGACTTCGAGCGTGCGTTCGGTTCCGTTGATCGTCAGCGTGATTTCGCGTTCGTCAGTCACGGTGTTGCCCTCCGTTTCGTGACCCCCGCACGTTCGGCGGCGTCGCCGAGCGCCCGCTGGGTCAGCACCTCCACCATCCGCTCCTTGTACGACGCGTCGCCGTGTTCGTCCGACTCGGGGTTCGACTGCTCGGCCGCCAGTTCCCCCGCCGATTTGAACAGGTCGGCGCCGGGTCGCTCGCCTTCGAGACGCTCCTCGGCGTCGGCGGCGCGCGCGTTGGTGATATCAACCGCGGTCATCCCGATGCCCGCCGTCTCGATTCGTCCGTCTTCGTCGAGGATCAGCCGGGCCGCGACGCCGGCCATCGCGTAGTCACCGGTCTTCCGTTTCAGTTTGTGGTAGGCGCTGCCCTCCCGCTCTTCGGGGGTCGGGACGCGCGCCTCCGTGATGAGTTCGTCCTCGCCGAGGGAGGTGTCGTACGGGAGCAGGAACAGCTCGTCGATGGGGATCGTCCGCTCGCCGTCGGGACCCGCGGCGACGACCTCGCCGTCGTGGGCGATGAGGATCGACCCCCAGTCGCCCTTCGGGTCGGCCTGCGCGATCGATCCGACGATCGTCCCGCGGTTTCGGATCTGCGGATCCGCGACCAGCGGGGCCGCGTCCGCGAAGCTCCCGTACTTCTCCTCGATCAGCTCGTCGTCCTCGACGTCGGCGTGGCGCGCGAGCGCGCCCATCTTGAGGTAGCCGTCCTCCTCGCGGAGGTAGTCGAGTTCGTCGATGCCGTTGATGTCGACGACCGTGTCCGGACGGGCGAGCCGGAACCGGAGCATCGGAACCAGGCTCTGCCCGCCCGCGAGGATCGTCGGCTCGTCGAGGCTCTCGATGAGGCTCACTGCCTGACTGACCGACGTCGGCTCGTGGTGTTCGAACGGTGCCGCTTTCATAACATGTTCCTGAGTCTGTCGGTGACGCCGGAGCTCGTGTCCTCGTCGACGTCCGTCATCTGCTGCTCGATGCTACTGAAGAAGTTGTTCACGATCTTGTTGGCGACCGGGTTGATGACCCGCGAGCCGAGCTGGGCGATCCGCCCCGAGATGTCGGCCTCGGTCCACCACTCGATCCGGGAGCCCTCCCCGTCTTCGAGCTCGTGGATCTGCATCCCCGACTCCATGCTGAAACTGCTCCCGGAGGCGTCGCCGCCGCCGGTCGCGATCATCCTGAAGTTCTCGCCGTCGCGCTCGTCGATGGTGACGGTCGTCTCGAAGCGCGGCTTCACGCTCCCGACGCCGACCTGCATCAGCGCCGCGTACTTCTGCCCCTCGACGAAGGCCCGCTCGGCGACGACCTCCGGGTCCGCGTCCGGCAGCATCTCGACGTCCTCTTCGGCCTCGTACTCGTCGAAGTTGAAGTCGTCGTCCATTGGAGTGATGTAGCGACACCCCTTCAGCGAGTCTCGGACCGCCATCGGGTCCGACAGAACGATCCACGCTTTCTCGGGCGGTACGCTGTCTAACTCGAACTCTCCGTCAAATTCCATATGTGTCCATCGTCGGTGTCTCCGGTCGGTCGGCAGCTGCGCGTCGCCATCTTTTATATATCCTCACTATGTGCACACTATTATCACGATCTATGATAACACGCAGATACCAAATAAAAGTTTGTGTTGGACCGAATGACGCGCCCCGGTACGGCTCGGGGCGCGTTTGGGGCGTCCGGTCACGCGGCCGCACTCTCGGATGGCACCGCGGCCACGGACGCGCTCGGCGCGACGAGTCCGACCGCACCGGCGGACGCGACGGGAAAGAGAGATGACGGGCGACGCTGGCCACGGCCACGACGACCTGATCGCGTGGGACGAGGGGGCCGAGCGGGTCCGCTCCCTCCGAGAGCGGTGGCTTCCGACGCTGGGAACCGAGACGGTCGCGCTCGACCGCATCGCCGGGCGGGCGCTCGCCGAGCCGATCGACTCACCCGTCGACGTGCCGGCACGGAGCCACGCGACGATGGACGGCTTCGCCTTCGACGCGACGGCGGCGTACCCGCTCGACGTCGTCGACGCCGACGTGTTCCCGGAGGACGAACCACCGGAACTGGAGGGTGGGCAGGCCGTCCGCATCGCGACGGGCGCGCCGGTCCCGCCCGCCGCCAACGCGGTGCTCAAGCGGGAGGAGGCGACCGTCGAGGACGGCCAGTTGACCGGTCCGGACCTCGAACCCGGCACCTACGTCTACGAGCGCGGCAGCAACGTCGCCGAGGGGGAGCGGCTCTTCGCGGCCGGCGAGCGGCTCTCGCCGAAGGACGCCATCTTGCTGGGCGACCTCGGAATCGAATCCGTCCAGGTCCGCACGCGCCTCTCCGTCGGCCTGCTCGCGACCGGAACGGAGATCCACGAGGGCCGGCACACCGACCTCGACTCGCCGATGCTCGCGGGGCTGGTCCGCTCGTGGGGCCACGAGGTCGCCTACGAGGGGACCGTGCCGGACGACTACGACCGCGTCGAGTCCCGGATCGCGGACCTGGCCGACGACCACGACGTGGTCGTGACGACGGGCGGGACGAGCGTCGGCGACAAGGACTACGTGGTCCGCGCGCTCCAGTCGCTCGGCGAGGTGCTCTTCCACCGGGTGCGGCTCCGCCCCGGCAAGCCGATCGCCGTCGCCGAACTACCCGACCACGACGCCGTCGCTCTCGCCATCCCCGGCAAGCCGGTGGGCGCCCACGCGGTGACGACGCTCGTCGCGCGACCGCTCTTCACGGGCGAGGCGTCGCTGCCGACGGTGCCCGCGCGGATGGCGCGGGACGTCGGCATCGCCACGCCCGGGTTCGCCTACGCGATTCCGGTCACGCTCGAAGCCGGCGGCGAGACGGGCAGCGGTGGTGCAGGTGACGACGCCGGCGACGACGCCCGCGACAGCGACGGTACCGGTGACGGCGACGGCGCCGACGTCGCGATGCCGCTCGGCCACGCCGACTCGGCCCTCTCGGTCTACGAGGACTCGTTCGACCCGAGCGTCCTCTCGTCGAGCACCAGAGCCACCCGCGCCGACGGGTTCGTCCTCACGGGCGAGGGCGTCGAGCGCGGTCAGATGGTGGACGTCGTCCCGTACCCCGCCGTCGAGAAATGACGGACGGCCGAGACGGGGCTGACCTGCCGGTCGTCTCGCCGCCCTTCGGCGAGGAAAACGGCGGCCGCCGCCGGATCCGGGACCGCCCCCGAATCGCGGGCGTGCTCCTCGCGGCTGGAACCAGCACCCGCTTCGGCGACCGGAACAAACTGCTGGCGACACGCGACGGCGACCCCCTCGTCCGGCACGCGGCGCGCACGCTCCTCGACGCCGGCCTCGACCCGGTCGTCGCGGTCGTGGGCCACGAGGCCGACCGCGTCGCCGACGCCCTGTCGGGACTGGACGTGACCGTCGTCGTCAACGACCGGTACGAGACGGGACAGGCCTCGTCGCTCCGGGCCGGCATCGGCGCGCTCCGCGATCGGGTCGAGCCAGTGGACGCGGCGGTGATCGCGCTCGGCGACATGCCGTTCGTCGACCCCGAAACCGTCGAGACGCTCGTCGCCGCCCACGACGCGGGCGTCGGCGACGCGCTCGCGGCCGCTCACGACGGCGTCCGCGGCAACCCGGTGCTGTTCGACCGTCGGTTCTTCGACGCGCTCGCCGACGTTTCGGGGGACGTCGGCGGTCGCGAGATCCTCCTCGCGAGCGGTGACGGCGCCTGCGTGTCGGTTCCGGACCCGGGCGTCCGTCGGGACGTCGACGAACCTGGGGATCTGGACGGGTGAAAAGCGGACGGGGGCGACCGCACGGATCGGAAGATCGCGGGGACCGCGACGGGCGGCGCCGGCGTCGTTACTCTCCGCTCTCGAACTTCTCGACGATGATCTTCCCGTCTTCGACCTGCCACTCGACGCGGTCGCCGGCGCCGACGTCGAGGAAGTTTCGGACCGGTTTGGGGACCGTCGTCAGGTTCTTCTCCGAGATTTTGGTGTTCGTCAGCGTGCCCATAGGCTACGTTTCCTCGTGGTATTTACATAGCTTACGCTATGGACAGTCGACCGGTTCGTCCGCGGTTCCCGCGGGTTCTCTCACACGGAGGACTTCCAGCGATGCGCGCCCCCGTCGGAGGCGTTCTCGAAGTCGAGGTCGAACCGGTCCGAGTTCAAGAGCACCTCGCCGGGGAGGTACGTGTCCTCGCCGACGGCGTTCAACACCCCGCGTTCGTCCATCGTCGTGAGGACGTCGCGGACGGTGCGTTCCCTCCCCGGGATCAGGTTCGCCTCTTCGATCACGGACTCGGTGTCCACCCGTCCTTCGAGCATCGCCAGCCGGATCGCCGCCACCCAGGTCGGCTCCCGCTTCAGTTCCCGACACATAGTCTCCGAGAACCGATACCGCGCCGACCGAATTAGAGTTTGCGGAGGGTGGAATCGAGATCCCTCCGCCGGCGCCCCCCGACCGCGCCAACTCAGCCGAGATCGAACAGCTCTGCGGCCTGCTCCATGTCCTTGTCGCCGCGGCCGCTCAGGTTCACGAGGATCGTGTCGTGCTCGTCGGCGAGGTCCTTCGCGAGCGCGATCGCGTGGCTGGATTCGAGCGCGGGGATGATGCCCTCCTCCTCGGCGAGTTCTCTGAACGCGGCCGTCGCGGCCCCGTCGTCGACGGCGCGGTAGTCACAGCGACCGACCGCGCGGAACATCGCGTGCTCCGGGCCGACGCCGGGGTAGTCGAGGCCGGCCGAGACGGAGTGGACCTCCACGTCCTCGTCGATGACGCGGGTCCGCATCCCGTGGATGGTCCCGTCCTCGCCGTCGGCCAGCGGGGCGGCGTGGCGCTTCGATCCCTCGCCCTCGCCGCCGCCCTCCGCGCCGTAGAACGCGACGTCGTCGTCGCGGAAGGCGTGGAACAGCCCCATCGCGTTGCTGCCGCCGCCGACGCAGGCGACCGCGGCATCGGGGAGGTCGCCGGTGCGGTCGAGGAACTGCTCGCGGGCCTCCTCGCCGATCACGGCCTGGAAGTCCCGGACCATCCGCGGGAAGGGGTCGGGACCGACGACGGAGCCGACGAGGTAGTGGGTGTCGTCGATGTTCGCCGCGAAGTCCTCCAAGGCGGCGTCGACGGCGTCCGACAGGCCCGCCCCGCCGCGCGTGACCTCGTTGACCTCCGCGCCCATCAGCCGCATCCGGAAGACGTTCATCTTCTGGCGCTCGACGTCCTTCTCCCCCATGTAGATCTCCGTGTCGAGATCGAGTAGGGCGCCGACCATCGCCGTGGCGGTGCCGTGCTGGCCCGCGCCCGTCTCGGCGATCAGCCGGGACTTACCGGCCTGTTTCGCGAGCAGCGCCTGTCCGAGCGCGTTGTTGATCTTGTGCGCGCCGCCGTGGAGCAGGTCCTCGCGCTTGAGGTAGATCTCCGCCCCGTAGCGCTCGCTCAGCCCCTCGGCGTGGTAGAGCGGCGTCGGCCGTCCGGCGTAGTCTTCGAGCAGGTCGTCGAGTTCGTTCCGGAACTCCTCGGTCTCCTTGATCTCGTCGTAGGCGGTCGCCAGCTGTTCGAGCGGCTCGGCGAGGGGTTCGGGGACGTGCCGTCCGCCGTATCCCTCGAACTCTCCGTCTGACATACGTCCCCGGTACTCCGTCCCCCGACATAAACGGTACTCCATCTCCCGAGAGACGCGGCACGCTCTCGGTGGTCGGATCCGACGTCCGGGGCAAACGTTACGCCGACTGCGACCGTCTGGGTAGCCGATGGAGGTCCCCGGAGAGATGGACGACCGCCTGACCGCTGCGCTCGTCGGCCTCGCCGTCCTGGCGGTGAGCCTCTGGGCGTTGATCGAACTCGCGGGACGAGTCACGTTCGGCGACGTCGGACTGTTCGCGCTCCTCGGGATGCTCGTTCCCGCGACGCTCGCGATCGGGTTCGCGATGCTCGTGTGGCTCCGGTGGTGAGTGCGTCGCTCGTGCGTGTCCGAGCCCGGTCTCGACCCCGACATCCCTTTGTGGCCGCCGCGAGACGGTCGAACCGATGTCACCGCCCACGATCCGAACCACGCACGTCGGGAGTCTCCCCCGCTCGGACCGGCTCCGATCGCTGCTGACCGACACCGCCGACCGCGACGACGCGGCGTTCGAGGAGGCCGTCGACGAGTCGGTCCGGGAGGTCGTGCGCCGCCAGGCCGAGGTCGGCATCGACGTCGCCAACGACGGCGAACAGAGCCGCATCGCCTACTCCGTCGACGTCACCAACCGCCTCTCGGGCTTCGGCGAGGGGACCGTCGAGCGCGCGTGGCCCTCGGACCTCGACGACTTCCCGGAGTACGCCGAGGAACTGCTCGGCGACACCGAGAACATCGGCGGCCCGGTCGCGACGGGGCCGATCGAGTACGTCGGCGAGGACGATCTGCGACGCGACCTCGCCCGCTTCGACGAGGCGGTCACCGCCGAGGGCGTCGAGTTCCCCGCCCGGTTCCACACCGCGCCCTCGCCCGGAGCCGTCCTGCGGTTCACCGAGACCGACTACCACGACAGCGACGAGGCGTACCTGTTCGACCTCGCGGAGGCGCTCGCCACCGAGTACGAGGCGATCGCCGAGACGGGGGCGATCCTCCAGATCGACGCCCCAGACCTGCTGGCGGGCTTCACGCTCACGTACAAGGACGACTCCGTCGACCAGTTCCGCGAGCGCGTCCGCACCCACGTCGACGCGCTCAACCGGGCGGTCGCGGGGATCCCCGACGAGCAGATCCGCCTGCACGGCTGCTGGGGCAACTACGAGGGCCCACACCACCACGACGTCGCGCTCGACGAGGTGATCGGGGCGTTCTACGAGGCCGACGTCGGCGGCCTGGTCGTCGAGGGCGCGAACCCGCGGCACCAACACGAGTACCGGACCTTCGAGGAGCATCCGCTGCCGGACGGCTGGCGGCTGATCCCCGGCGTGATCGACGTGAAAACCAACGTCGTCGAGCATCCGGAGGTCGTCGCCGAGCGCATCGAGCGCTTCGCGGACGCGGTGGGCGACCCCGAACGCGTCGTCGCCGGCGCGGACTGCGGCTTCGAGACGGTCGTCGAGGGCGCCAACGCCGTCCACCCCGCGATCGCCTGGAAGAAACTGGAAGCACTACGCGAGGGCGCCGATCTGGCGGCCGAACGGCTGGCCTGACCCCCAGACGACCCGATGAGCGTGGAACTGTCCTTGGAGGCGGTCGACTCCGCGCTGTCCGATCGGGCCCGCGCGTACCTCGCCGCGCTCGCCGCGGCCCTCGACGAGGAGGCGGTCGTCGCCGTCCACCTGTTCGGCAGCGTGGTCTCCGACGAGACGACCCCGATCAGCGACGTCGATCTGATCGTGGTTCTCGCCTCGGACGTCTCGGAGTCGTACGTCGCCGACGTCGAACGCCGCTGCGAGGAGTTGGCCGCGGCACACCTCGACGCCGGCACCGACGATCGCTCGGCGCTCGAACGAGCCGTCGAACGGGCAACCGGGATGTACCGGTCGGGGTTCGTGACCACCGAGGCGGCGGTAGCGGCGGGGGAGTTCCCCGCGGTTTTCGACACCAGCCCGATCGCCCCCTTCGTCGCGCCCTGGCGGACGGTCCTGTTCGGCGTCTTCGAGACGGGAGTCACGGTCTACGGCCGGCCCGTCGAACCCCGGTGGGAAGCGGTCGGCACGCCCTTCGCCTTCCCGTACCGCGAACTGCTCCGGAGCCTCCTGACGACCGTCGCCCTCGCCGCCGCGCAGGTCGGATACGCGCTCGTCTCCCCGCGGGCGATCGACTACTCGCTGGAGGCGGCGAAGTGGACGGCGTACAACTGCGCGTTCCACCTCGGCGACGGCCCGTCCGGGTCGCTCGACCGCGCGGTCGACCTCGCTCCGGTTCCCCGGTGGTACCGCCGCCGGTTTCTCGCGCTTCGATCCGACCCGGAGCCGGACCTCGGGTTCGTCGTTCTGACTCCCCTCGTGGTTCTCTACGCGCACCTGGTGACGATCGCTCGTCTCGTCCGCGCGCCCTCACAACAGGGACGCGAGTGACTCGACTGAGTTGATGAGGTCGAGGTAGTACACCGCCAGCGAGAAGCTCACGCTCGCCCCGAGCCGGAGGAGCGAATAGAGGTTGATGGGCCACATATCCATATCGCTCATCTGATAGAACATCGCGTACATCGAGAGGAGGTTCAGGGCCTCCGAGAGGTTGTTCTCCTCGGCGTGGTACTTCCGCCAGTACTCCCGTTCGACGTGGGCGAACGTCTCACGCATCACGGTGACCTTCTCGCCTCTGACCTGTAACAGCTTTCGTCGAACCAGGACCGTGACCAGTATCGTGCCGACGACGACGACGGCGAGGACGGTCAGAAACAGCACGCTGACGACGGTCTGGAACCGCTCGAACGCGGTGAACGTCACGCTGGAGAGGATGACGAAATCGAGCGTCAGGATCCCGATGGCGTACGTCGCCAGTTTCACGATGCCGTTGCCGATCTGTCGGTAGCCGCCGACGCCGTTCGGGTCCAGGAGGTTGATGTCGGCGATGTACGTGGAGTACGCCCGGACGACGACGTACGCCCCGCCGAGCACCGGCCCGAAGAACACGCCGTGGGCCGCGCCGAACCCGAAGTTCATCCCCAGGTACGGGTACGCCTCGAAGACGCCCATCAGGGACATGATCGCGCTCACGAACGTCCCGCCGAGGACGGCACCCGCCCCCAGAACCGCCGGGTGGTACGCGAGGTACAGCGCGTTCTGGAGGTCGTTCTGGATGTCCTCCGGCGTGAGCGACCGGACGAGCGAGACGGGGTTACCGCGGCTCAGCCGGATCAGCGTGGCGAACTCGTCGCCGATGTTCCAGAGCACGCGGTGTGAGAGCCGGAGAAACAGAACCGCCGTCCAGACGAGCACGAGGTCGCCGAAGAGCGGGTAGTTGTAGGGGATCCCCGTCTCCGGGAACCCGAACAGCAGCAGGTCGACGCCGGCCACCACCACCGGAAGCGCCAGAGCGACGACGGTCGTGGATATCCGCCGTCCGCCCACGCGGAAGAACCGATCGGGCGGGTAGGCGTACGGATATCCGCGTGACATATTGACCCGGTCATCGGACGCCGTGTTAATCGTTGGGTTCACCGTCGACGACGCCGGTTCCGGGGGAGTCGTGGGGTGGGCTCCCGCGCGATCCGGCTCTCGCGCGGGCACCGCCTAGCCGAGCCGCTCGGTCACGAACGCGGCCGCCGGCGGGACGGCGCGGGCGTACAGTTCGGCCCACGCGAGGTCGCCCTGCGCGCGAGCCGCGTCCACGTAGCCGCGCTCGATGTACTCGGGGAGGTACCCGAACGTGTCGAGGGCGGGGCGTGCGAGCCGGGACGCCAGTCGGGCGTCTTCGCTGCTCTCGATCGAAGCGATCGCGTCTCTGGCGCGATCGGCGGTCTCTTCGACCGATTCGACGGACACCGGATCCCGGTAGGCCTCGTCTCGGATCCCCTCGATCGCCGCCCGGAGCGCCTCGACGGCGGCCAGCGCGTGTCCGGCCTCGATCACGGCAGTCGCGTAGTCGCCCGCCTCGCGGCGTTCCTCGTGGTCGTCGACCGCGGCGCTGACCTGCCCGCTGGCCCGACGGAAGAGCGCTCGGGCGGGCGTCCCGTCGAGCTCTGCGCGGAACGGTGACTCGTCGACGTCGAGGAAGTCGCGGACGGTCGATCGGGTTCGGGAGACCGCCAGCCCGAGGCGGTCCGAGGCGTCGATCAGCGCCGACCACCGGGAGGGCGGGTCGTCGCGTTCACTCAGATAGATCGCCCGCAGGCGCCCCGCGTCCCCGAGCGTCGCGCGCGCGAGTTCGACGCGGGCGAGGGCGTCGCCGGCGCGGAAGGGACGGGCGATCGGATCCTCCGGGTAGGCGGGGTTCGGACGCGTTCGGCGGCGGCAGTCCGCGAGCAGCCTCTCGATCGGTTCGTGCGCGAGCACCGCCTCCAGCGCCGACGACGCGCGGTACTCGTGATCGGCGGCGAGCGAGCCGAGCGCCGAGCGAACCTCTCGGCGACGCGACCCGACCTCGCCGGCGTCGTCCTCGCCGGTCGCCGCGCGGTAGGCCCCGAGGAGGGCCGCGGCGTCGCTTCGCCGCCCCCGCCACGCGTCGAGGCCGTCGGTCGGCCACGGCTCGTCGACCCCGTCGTCGATCCGCTCGGCGGCGCGCTCGCGCTCCGCGCGGAGTTCCTCGGCGACCGCCCCGTTGGGAACCGAGGGGTCGGTCGGGACCGCCGCCAGCAACGCCTCGGCGCGCTCGCGGTGGGAAGCAGCGAGCCGCGGCGGGATCGCGACGGGAAACGGGGCGTCGGGCCACTCGATCGACCCGGCGGCGTCGGGCGGGAGGTCGACGTACTCGTCGCCGTCGTCGCTCCCGAGGGAGGGAAGCCCCGAGCACCCGGCCAGTCCGGCGACGCCCAGCGTTCCGAGTCCGGCGAGGAACCGGCGGCGACGGGTCACTGCTCCTCACCTCCTCCGGCGGGCGTCACCGTCGGATCGAACGGCTCGCCGCGGCGCAGCGGCCCGCAGGAACTCGACATCCCGCTCCCGCTTCCCGACGACCGCTCGGCCGCGACGGGGAGTCGGATCGCGAACCCGGCAGTGTGGGTCTCGTCGGCTCCGCACTCGACGTCGGCGGGGCGGGTGGCCCGACAGAAGTCCGCGTGCGGGTGGAGGTCGTCGGCCTCCGTCTCGTCCCACTCGACGCTCACCGATCGGAGCCGGATCTCGTAGCAGGCCCCGACGGGCATCGCGAAGAGGTAGAGCGACGCCGACTCGAAGTCCGTCTCCGCCGCGTACGCCCGGAGCTCCTCGGCCTCGGGAACGTCGTTGAAGGTGAGCGCTTCGAGGTCGGCGCCGTCGACGAGGACCGCCCGTCCGGAGCGCGCGTACCGGCCGCGCTCGTCGGTCACGGTCGGGAGTTCCTCGCGCTGGCTGAACAGCACGGCCCCGTCGGTGTTGCGGACGTGTCGGGACTCGTAGTCGTCGAGCGTTTCGTCTTCTCTCGGTGTGTCGACGGTCGGGCGGTCGCTCTCGCCGGAACAGCCGGCCAGCGCGGCGACCCCCGACGCGGCCGCGAGGAGGGCTCGGCGGCGGGTCAGGTCGGGCATCCCCTCGGGCTTCGTCGAGGGATACAAAACGTCTTGTGGAGGTCATTTGGCGCTGTTCACGGTTGACTCCTCCCGCCGAAACGGCGCGGAGACGACTGCGGAGAGGCGAGCGATCGATCCGTTCGGTCCACTTGCCCTTTCGCGGCGGTCGATCCTGACCGATCGGATTTGATCACTGACCCGGAACCACAGTTGACGGTCTTCTAGTTACGGGTGGTGGTAGGCGTGGATTCGGCGGGAGTCCCGCGAGCGAGTGCAACGAGCGAGGGGGGACTACGCCGAGGACACGAACGACTGAGGGAGCGAAGCGACCGAAGGAAGCGAGTGGACTCGGCGGGATTTGAACCCGCGGCCTTCCCCGTGCCAGGGGGATGATCTACCGCTGATCTACGAGCCCTCGTTCGCACTCGTCCGTATTCCGTTTTCGTTCTTAAGGGCTTCGACTTGCGAGATGGCGACCGCGGGTCGGAATCCTTTTGTCGACGACGACGGTGAGAACAGGTGGGAACAGCACGGCCGCAAATCTGACTCGCCGCGCTCGCGCGGCTTGGGATTGCGGAAGTGCGATGCCGCCGACACCCGTCGGCGGCGTCACATCGCGTATTCTGCGGTCTGTGCCGTTCCAACCCGATAACAATGGCACGAATGCACACCCGCCGCCGCGGCTCGTCCGGTTCGGACAAGCCGGTGGCAGACGAACCCCCGGAGTGGAGCGACGTCGACCCCGACGACATCGAAGCGCGCGTCGTCGAACTCGCAGAGCAGGGCTACGAGCCCAGCCAGATCGGCCTGAAGCTCCGCGACGAAGGCGTCAAGGGCGTTCCCGTCCCCGACGTCAAGGTCGCGACCGGCAAGAAGGTCACCACGATCCTCGAAGAGAACGACGCCGCCCCGGAGCTTCCCGAAGACCTCCGGAACCTGATGGAGCGCGCCGTCGGTCTCCGTCGGCACGTCAACGAGAACCAGCAGGATATGCAGAACAAGCGCGCCCTGCAGAACACCGAATCGAAGATCCGTCGGCTCGTCGACTACTACCGCGGTGACGAGCTCGACGAGGACTTCACCTACACGTACGACGTCGCCGTCAAGCTCCTCGAAGAGTAAGTCTCCCGTTCCGATGTCATCCCAGCCCGACGCCACCGCCGACGCGAACGCCCCCGCAGAGAGCGTCGCAGCGGCGCTCTCTTCGGCCGCGTTCGTCCGCATCGCCGCCCGCGCGGACGGCGATGCTCTGGCGGGCGCCGGGTTGCTCGCTCGCGGACTCCGCGGCGTCGAGGTCCCCTTCCAGGTCCGCGTCGCCCCGCTCGGCACCGACGTGTCGACCGCGAGTACCGACGGCCTGCTGGTGGCGGTCGGTTCGGACTTCCCGGAGGCGGACGTCACGATCGACGCGGCCGGCCGGCCGGCGAGCCTCCGCGCGCACGACGTGGCGACGACGCTCGTCGGTGACTCCGGACGCGTCCCGGAACCGAACGGGGCCGTCGATCCGGTGCTGGCGCTGGCCGGGACCGTCGCTTCCGGCGAACACCCCGATTCGGTCGCCGCCTCGCTCGTCGAGGCCGCGACGGAGTCGGGTTCGATCGAGCGGCGTCCCGGCGTGGCGATCCCCGTCGACGACGTCGTCGACGGGCTCGCCCACTCGACGCTGGTGCACGCGCCGTTCTCCGGCGACGAGGACGCCGTCAGAGCCGAACTCTCGTCGGTCATCGAGGGCGACAGGGTTGCAAGAGACGAGGAGACGCGGCGATCGATCGCCTCGCTCGTCGCGCTCGCCATCGCCGGTGACGACGAGTCGACGCCGCGCGGGGCGACCGCCGTCGAACGGCTGCTCCGCCCGTACGAGACGCCCGACGGCCCGGTGGCGACGCTCGGCGGCTTCGCCGACGTGCTGAACGCCGTCGCGGTCGAACGCCCCGGCGTGGGAGTGGCGCTGGCGCTCGGACACGGCGGGCGGTCAGCCGCGCTCGACGCGTGGCGCACCCACGCGAGGGCGGTTCACCGCGCGATCGGTACGGCCCACACCGGGCGATACGACGGCGTGTTCGTCGTTCGCGGCGATGTCGGTAGCGGCGGAGGCGACGTCAGCGGCGACGGAGGCGACGCCGAGGACGACGTTGACGACGAAGACGCCACGCTCGGCCGACTCCGAACGGCCGCGGGGCTCGTCCGCGACTTCCGGTCGCCGGAACCGCTGGTCGCCGCGCTCGGCGACGGCGTCGCCGCGCTGGCGGCCCGCGAATCCGGTGCGGGAGAGGCCGCCGCCGCGCTCGCGACGGAGTTCGCGACAGCGACCGCGGCGTGGTCCGGCGGTCCGACCCGGGCGGTCGCGCGGTTCGATCCGGAGACGCCGGAGGCCGACGTCATCGCCGCGATCAGGGAGGCGACACGATGAGCCGGGACGACTCGAACGACGGAGCGGAGACCGACTCCGAGGGGACGACGACTGACAGCACAGAGACGGAACCGAACGCGACGGACGCGACTCGCACTCGCGAGTCGCGGACGGCCCGCCTCCGGACGACCCACGCCGACGCCGAGACGGTGGCGGCGGCGATTCGCCCGGACAACACCGACGCGATGGAAACGACCGTCGAGGGCGACACGCTCTCGACGCGGATCTCCCGCGAGACGGTCGGCGGGCTGCAGTCCACGGTGGACGACACCGTGGTCAACCTGACGGTGGCGGACGCCATCGTCGACACGACACGGACACACATCTATGAGTGAACGATCAGTTTCGAAGCAGAAGAGCGGCAAGCGATGGTACACCCTCATCGCGCCGGAGCAGTTCGACCGGACCGAGATCGGTTCGACCTTCGCGGACGAACCCGAGAAGGTCGACGGTCGGACCGTCGAGGTCACCCTCGGCGACATCACCGGCGATCAGGGCGAGAACAACACGAAGCTCACCTTCAAGGTGAACGAGGTCACGAGCGACGCGGCCTACACGGAGTTCATCAAGCACGAACTCGCGCGCGACTACGTGCGCAGCCTCGTCCGCCGCGGGGCCTCGAAGGTCGACGTGGCGATCACGGTGCTGACGACGGACGACTACCGCGTCCAGCTCCAGCCCGTCGCCTTCACGACGAAGAAGGCAGACCGGAGCCAGGAGAAGGCGATCCGTCGAGTGATGATCGACCTCGTCGAGGAGGCCGCCGCCGAGCGGACCTTCGAGGAGCTCGTCGACAGCGTCATCGAGGGACGGCTCTCCTCGGCGATCTACGGCGAGGCGAAGACGATCTACCCGCTCCGCCGGGTCGAGGTGCAGAAGCTCACCCTCGAAGCGCGACCCGAGGAGGTCGCCGCCGAGGAAGAGGCCGCCGTCGACGTCGACGAGGAAGACGTCGCGGTCGACGACGCCTGATTCGGTCCGCGGACGATTCGTTTTTTCGTCGAGAGCGACCCGGTGAGCGACGCCGCTATCGGATCTCTGACCGTGCTGTCCGATCTACTCCTCGACGACGATCGTTCCGACCATTCCGGCCTGTTCGTGCGGGATACAGAAGTACTGGTACTCGCCGGGCACCTCGAAGGTGTGTGACCACGTCTCTCCGCTGTCGATGGCGCCGCCGAACTCCGAGGTGAACGCGTCGCGGGCCTCCTGTGTCGTCTCGTAGCCGCCGCTGGCGAAGAACTCGGCGTCTTCGGGGATCCCCGAGTCGTAGGCGGTGACGGTGTGCCCGCGCGAACTCGTGTTCCGCCAGACGACCGTCTCGCCGGCGGCGACTGTGAACTCCGGCGGATCGAACGCGACCGCGGTCATCCCGACGTCGTAGTCGTCCTCCGCGCTCGATGCCGAACAGCCGGCGATCCCTCCGGTCGCCACCGCGCCGAGTCCGCCGAGGAGGCGCCGCCGGGAGAGACGACCGCCGCCCGACGCTCGCTGTCCTGTCATACGTGAGGTTCGGGGTGCGAGCGCTAAATGCGGACCGGTCCGGACGCGGCGCTCGGAGCCGAGGCGGTCCCCGGAGCGGACGGCGAACGCCACTCCGGATGTAAAGAGGTAAACCCGTCCTCCGTGACGGCGGTGGTATGAAGCCGCGGTTCGTCGGTCGGGTGGGACTCGCCGACGCGGTGACCGTCTCCAACGCCGCGCTCGGCTTCGTCTCGGCGGTCGCAGCCACCGTCGACGTCGAACTCGCCGCGCGGATCCTCCTGCTCGCGGCGATCGCGGACGCCCTCGACGGCGTCGTGGCGCGGCGACGCGGCGGGACGGAGGTCGGCCCCTACCTCGACTCGCTGGCCGACGTCGCCTCCTTCGGCGTCGCGCCCGCGCTGTTGGTCTCGATGGCGGTGTCGACGTCGTGGGGACTGACCGGCGGGAGAGGGCTACTCGCGCTCGCGGGCGGGGCGCTCTTCGTCGCCGCCGCGGTCACGCGTCTCGGCCTCTACACCGCCTACGACAGCGACGCCGCTGAGACGGAGGGCGTCCAGACCACGCTCGCGGCGACGATCATCGGCGCGTCCGTGCTCGCGGGGTTCACGAGCCCCGTCGTCCTCGTCCCGCTGGTGTATCTGCTGGCGGCGCTGATGCTCGCGCCGATCACGTATCCCGACCTGCACGCCCAGGACGCGCTGGTGATGGGCATCGTCCAGGCGGCGGCGATCCTCCTCGCCGGTCGGATGGGCGAGCGGCTCGTCGGCGCCATCGGCGAGGGGTTCGCCTTCGGACTGCTCTTTCTCTCGCTCGCGTATCTCTTCCTCGGGCCGCGGTTCTACTGGCGGCGGGACTGATGATCAGTATGAGCCGACGTGATCAGGGCCGTAGCTGAGGGGCCCCGACGCGCTCACATCCCCATATCCGACGCGGCGTCGGGGACCGGCAGGTCGTGCGGCGAGACGCCGAGCAGTTCCGCGGCGTGATCCAGCGCCATATCGAAGCCGTAGTACCGTTCGAGTTCGTCGCCGTCGGCGCTCGGGCGAACCTTCAGCATCGCGTACCCCTCGATGTTCTGTGCGATCGCTGCGGCGCTCCCGTCGCGCTGGAACGTGAGCAACCGCTCGGTCTCGGTCTCCTCGTATCGCGCGGTGATCCCGTTGGCGCTCGCCTCGCGTTCTCCCATAGCCGGCGTTGGGAGTCGGGGAAGTCGAACCTACCGGTTCGAGCCGAGCGGTGGCGCCGTCAATCCCGGACCGAACCGGACGGCGAACCGAAAGTGACGTCACCGGCCGGACCGTCGTTCCGACGATGTCGCGGTGGCTCCAGAGCGGTCGACGACGGGACCTGTGCGCGCTGCTCTACGAGGCGGGTGAACTCCGCGGACAGAAGCTCAAGACGGCGCTCGAACGACACTACGAGACCCGGCTCGACCCGCAGTCGTTCTACGGGAGCCTCGACGCGCTCGTCGACCGCGGTCTGGTCGCCTGCGAGACCGAGGGGATCCACGACGTCTACCGACTCACCGAGGCCGGCGTCCGGGGCGTCGAGTCACACCACGCGTGGCTCACCGCGCGACTGGACGGACGCGACGTCGACGGTTGACGCGAGGAGAGCGAGCGTCGTGGACAGGTGTGAGAACGTCTTAGACAGCCGTGAGAACGTCGTAAACGGGTTACTGCATCGCTGACGACGTCACGTAGGGGGAACCTCCGACCTCTTCGGTGGACACTCCGACGCCGCGATCGGTTCGGCGGGTCGCTCACGGAACCGTGCGGAAGCGTCCGAGAGTGCTGGGCGAACAGTCGGCACACCTCGTGAGGTCGCACCCGGATTCCCGCGCTGACGTGCCGAACGACCGCGGAGCAGCGCGGGGTGGCTTCTACGTCACGGGGACGGTGGCCGCTCGATCGTATATAAACCCACGCCGGAACCGCAGACGACCGGTCCGAAGTCGGACAGTCCGTCCGTCCTCTCGTCGGACGAGTCACCGCCACGACCGATCCACCCCACGAAGCTTTTTATCCCGCCCTTCGTAGGGGCTGACACTCCGAATGTCTCAGCAGGATGAACGCCCCCGAGTCGACCAAGCCGATCTCCAGTGGTGTCACGAATCGGTCCAGGGGGTTTCTCGTACCTTCGCGCTCACGGTGGACGTGCTCGACGAACCGATGTCCTCGTACATCTGTCTCGGGTATCTCGTCTGCCGGATCGCGGACACCGTCGAAGACGCCTCGCACATCCCTCCGACCGACCAGGCCGAACTGCTCCGCACGTACGACGCCGTCCTCGATCCCGACGACGACACCGGCGCCGAGCGGTTCGCGAGCGAGGTCGAGCCACACCTCCCCGCTGAGGAGGAGATGACCGACGACTGGGCGGTCGTGCGCGATTCGCCACGAGTGCTGCAGACCTTCCAGAGCCTCCCGGAGGACGTCCAGCACGCCGTCGTCCCGCCGGCGAGAGAGCTGGTTCAGGGGATGGCCGAGTTCGTCGAGCGCTACGACGACCGCGGCGGGCTCCGGATCCAGACCCGTAGCGAGTTAGAGGAGTACTGTTACTACGCCGCGGGGACGGTCGGCAACCTCATCACGAACCTCGTGACGCGCCACGACGTCGCGGCCGACCGCCGTCGCCGGCTGTACGACACCGCCGAGGAGTTCGGGCTGCTCCTGCAACTCGTCAACATCTCGAAGGACGTCTACGACGACTACACCGCCGAGGACAACGTGTACCTCCCGGCGGAGTGGCTCCGCGACGCCGGCGTCCCCCAGGAGGAGATCATCGAGGACGAACACGAGGAGAACGCCGCGTCGGTCGTGCGCCGAACGGCCGAGTTCGCCGGGTCGTTCCTCGACGACGCACAGACGTACCTGGAGACGGTGCCGCTCCGCGACGGCAACACCCTCGAGGCGTGGGCCATCCCGTTCCTCCTCGCCGTCGGGACCCTCCGGGAACTGCTCTCGCGGCCGGAAGACGCGCTCTCCGCGAAGGGCGTGAAGATTTCCAGACAGGAGGTGCTCGCGGTCGTCACCGAGATGCGGGACGGCGGCAGCCGCGACTCCTTAGAGGAACTCCGCCGGGAGGTCGCCGCGGGTCCGTATCACGCGTCGCCCTCGAACGCCGACTGAGACGGGTCGGCGGGGGTGAGCGGATGGTCGTCCGTCCGTTCGGCGTGATCAGGTGGGAGCCGTCCGTCGGCCCGACCGGCCGGGTCGGACGCCCCCCGTCGGCCGCGTGTTTTGGGAGGCTTTTTAGTCGTCGGATCGAAACGGACGCCTATGGGTACCGAAGAAGCACACGACGACCACGGACATCACCTCCCCGCGGTGGAGGACTGGCCCCGTGGGTTCGGTGAGGCGAGTTGGTGGCCGTTCGTCACCGCACTCGGTGCGGCGGGGGTCTACGTCGCGGCCGCGCTGTACATCCTCGGACGCGGCGACGGCGCGATCGTCAGCCCGATCGCCGGGCCCGCCGCGCTCGTCGTCACGATCGGCATCTTCTTGGTCGGACTGTACGGCTGGGTGTATCACGCGTTCGTGATCAAGTTCTGGGAGCGCGACGCCGACGCCAAGAGCGCGAACAAACTCCGCTGGGGGATGCTCGCGTTCCTCGGCTCTGAACTGGCGACGTTCGGCGCGCTGTTCGGCTACTACTTCTACATCCGCGCCGGCGACTGGGGCTCGATCTTCGTCGGCGTGCCGAACCTGACGACGTCGCTCGTCATCGGCAACACGCTCATCCTGATCCTCTCGTCGATCACGCTGCACTACGCGCACGTCGCGATCCGGAACGACGACCGCGCGAAGTTCGTCGGGGGTCTCGCCGTGACGCTGCTCCTCGGCGTGGTCTTCATCGGCGGACAGATCTACGAGTACTACGAGTTCATCATCCACGAGGGCTTCACGCTGACGTCGGGCTTCTTCGCCTCGGCGTTCTTCGGCCTCACCGGGTTGCACGGACTCCACGTCAGCCTCGGTGCGGTACTCCTCGGCATCGTCTTCGTCCGGGCGCTCTTCGGTCAGTACTCGGCCGAACGGCACGTCTCCGTCAGCACGGCGTCGATGTACTGGCACTTCGTCGACGTCGTCTGGGTGTTCCTCGTCGTCGTCCTCTACGTCGGCGCGGAAGTCGGCGCGTAGCTGCGGCGAACCGGTTCCGTTTCTCGCGGTGATTCGATGACGGCCGGAGACTCGCCCGCCGCGCGCCTCGCCGGACCGGTCGGAGCGGTCTTCACGAGTTCGACCGTGCTGGCAGCGACGCTTCTCTCGCCGACCTTCTCGTGGACCGAGAGCGCCCTCTCTGACCTCGGGGTCGCCGCCGACCCGCTCGTCGCGCTGCTTTTCAACGGCGGCCTCGTCGGCGGCGCCGCGCTCGGACTCGCGTACGCGCTCGCGCTGCGCCCGCATTCGTCCCCTCTCGCCGTCGGTTACGCGCTCTCGCTGCTCGCGATGGCGCTCGTCGGCGTCTTTCCGGCCGGGACGGAGCCGCACTTCCCCGCTGCGATCGCCTTCTTCCTGCTCGCCACGGCGACAGTGACGCTCGACGGTTGGCGGCGGCGCGCGTCTCCGACCGGTCGCGTGAGCCTTATGCTCGCGGCCGGGCACGTCGCCGGATGGATACTGTGGTCGTACGGGATCCGCCCCGGCGACGGCTTCGCCCTGCCGGAACTCGGCGGCGTCGTGATGTTCGGCGCGTGGCTGCTGGCGCTCGCGCCGCCTTCACAGTCGTGGTGGCGTCGCGACCGTCGGTGAGCGCTCACGCCGCCTTCTCGTGGCGTCGGGCCCGAAAAGCGCTCACACCGGCCCGCTCGTCGCGCTGCTTTCGACGGCAGCCCGCGGAAACCGGACCAGTTTTCACAGCTGTCGTCCGACTGTCGGGTATGACCGACGAGGAGACCGACGACGAGCCGACAGTCCCGATCGTCTGTGAGGACTGCGGGACGACCTCGCGAGTGCCGCTGTCGGAACTCCGTGAGTCGATCGACACCCACAACGACCACCGTCACGACGGCGAGGAGATCGCCCAGGTGGACCCCGTCCTCGCCGACGCGCTGGCGGACGCCGTCGCCGACGACCTCGGACTGCTCGACGCCGAATAGCGCCCGCAGTCCGGTCCCGCCTCTGGGGACGGCTTTCAGGCCGCTTTTACGCACCGGCCGCCCAGAGCCCCTATGCTCACGTTCATCGGTCTCGGCCTCTACGACGAGCGCTCGATCACCGTCGAAGGTCGCGACGCGCTCGCCGACGCCGACCGCGCGTTCGCGGAGTTCTACACGAGTCACCTCGTCGGCGCGACCGTCGAGGACCTCTCGGACGCGCACGGAATCGACGTCGAGGTGCGCGACCGCGCGGGCGTCGAACAGCACCCCGAAGAGATCCTCGACGCCGCCGAGGACGAGGACGTCGCCTTCCTGACCGCCGGCGACACGATGATCTCGACGACCCACGTCGACCTCCGACTCCGCGCGATCGAGCGCGGCATCGAGACGCGGGTCGTCCACGGCGTCACGGCCCAGACGGCAGCCAGCGGACTCACCGGCCTCCAGAACTACCGCTTCGGGAAGGCCGTCACCCTGCCGTTCCCCTACGCGCACGGGGCTGACGGCGTTCCACAGAGCGTCGTCGATTCCATCGAGGCCAACCGCGAGCGCGGCCTACACACCGTCGTCTACCTCGATATCAAGGCCGACCGCGGCGAGTATATGACCGCCGACGTCGCGGCGGAGATGCTCGCCGAGGACTGGCAAGACGTCCTCGGCGTCGCCGTCGCTCGCGCGGGGAGTCCGGACCCCACCGTCGCGGCCGACCGACTCTCCGCGCTGGCCGAACGGGATTTCGGCGATCCGCTGCACCTGCTCGTCGTCCCCGGCGACCTCCACCATCTCGAATCCGACGCGCTCGCGACGCTCGGCGGCGCACCCGCGGACGCGCTGGCCGAAAACGAGCGGTGAGTTCGACTCCGGCCGGGTCGGACCGACACCGCGGGCTCAGGCGCCCGGCCGGTTCAGCCCGAGTTCGGATTCCAGGTCGTACTCGTCGCCGGTCACGAGGAAGAGCACGTCCTCGATGACCGTCAGCAGCTCCGGCAGTTCCCGGACCACGAGGTAGGTGATCCCGACCAGAACGACGACCGCGAGCAACTGGCTGATGATCCGATCGGAGATGAAAAACGAGACCATATAGGGGTCAGAGGAGCCGAAAAGCAGGAGAACCTCGTCGACGAACCACTGCATATACTGCTCGCCGAAGGCGATGGTGATGAACGTCGTCCGCAGCAGGTTCAGCGCGTAGATGATCGGCACGGCGATGGCCATCGCGCGGAGTTTCCGGCGGAGCGGGGCCTTCACCGCGGCGATCAGGCCGGCGAAGATGGCGATGCTTCCCAGTCCCGTGCACGCGAGCACGACGGCGACGGTCAGTCGGTGGTCGCCGTCGAAGAAGAGGAACGTGTTGTGATACCCCTGATCGCCGACGATCATCTCCGGGTGGTAGCCGAGTGCGTTCACCAGGAACGCCGTCTGGTCGGCGACGGTCTCCATCAGCACGCCGCGCGGCGCGGGAACGGCGAGTCCGAAGAGCGTGAACGCCGGAATCGTCTCGAACGGGAGGTAGATGATCCCCATCGCGGCGACCGCTCGCGAGAGGACGAAAAGCGAGTCGCGGCCGCCCCACAGCAGGTAGCCGGTGTACAGCGAGGCGGGAACGGCGGCGATCGAGAGGATGCCCTCGACGTAGCTCTTGTGGACGAACGCGAAGTGCGGGACCAGTTGCAGCCAGAAGACCGCGAAGCCGACCCACGCGGCGACCGTGGCGTAGCGCGCGAGCCGTTCGTTTCGCTCCGCAGAGAGCGCTCCGACGGCGAACGTCAGGATGACGACCCACGCGAGCGCGTCGGAGAGGGGGCCGGGCATAGGTGTGAGAACGCAGTTGACGAATAAATCCCTTGTCGTTCCGTGTGTCTCCGTCGACAGACCGCGTCAGCGACACGCCAGCCGCGACGCGACGGGTCGAGGGCTGCGGTCTGCGGCCGCCTCAGGGTTCCAGGACTTCGATCTCGTGGCCGTCCTGATCCGTCGTGAACGCGTAGCGATCGTCGCAGGAGGCGGGGTCGCGGTAGTCCTCGGCCTCGCGCTCCATCAGCGTCTCCCAGTAGTCGTGGAGGTCGTCCGCGCGCACGCAGAGGTGGCCCCACGCGTCGCCCATCGTGTACGAGCGGCCGTCGTAGTTGTACGTGAGTTCGACGGTCATCGCGGCGTCGGAGGCGCCCTCGGGCTTCATGAAGTAGTTCGCGAAAGTGTCGGACTCCCAGCGGCCGTCGTGTTCGTACTCGAACTTCCGGGTCCAGAAGCCGATCGCCTCGTCGGCGTCCTCGACGCGGATCATCGTGTGATCGAGGCTCCACGTCGGCAGGTCGGGATCCCGCTGGACGATCTCGACCTCGTGGCCGTCGGGGTCCTCGACGAACGCGTAGCGACCGCCGCAGGACTCGGGGTCGCGGTAGTCCTCGACGCCCTCGTCCATCAGCCGTTGGTAGTGCTCTTCGAGTTCGCCCTCGGGGACGCGGACGGCGATGTGGCCCCACGCGTCGCCCATCTCGTAGGTCCGGTCGTCGTGGTTGTAGGTGAGTTCGAGCATCGCGCCCTCCTCGTGCATCTCCTCGGGGCCGAGGTAGACGTTCGTGAACGTGTCGGCCTCCCAGCGGCCCTTCTCCTCGTAGTTCAGGTGCGTCGTGTACCACTCGAGCGACTCCTCGAGGTCTTCGACGCGCATCATCACGTGGTCGAGTACTCCGGACATACCCGAGGGATCGGTCGCCGCGATCAAAAAGGGTGCTGAAGCGCGGACGGGTACGGGCCCCGAACCGGGAGTCGGGTCAGGCCTCCGGAGCGACCGACGCGCGAACCGCCGGCCAGTAGCACCACCACGCGACAGCGACCAACGCGACCGATCCGACCGGCCACGCCGTGCGGGTCGGCTGGACCGCGAACCCCCACGCCAGTTGCAGTTGGGCGACCGCCGCCACCGCCAACAGGCCGCCGGTGACGCGCGGGTCCTCCCGCCCGACCAGCCAGCCCGAGACGGCGCTCGCAAGCGCGAGGGCGTACAGCACGGTCGAGAGCGGCCACGCGAGGATGTACCCCGGCAGCCCGCGCGTGTACACGAAGAGGAACTCATAGAGCGTCGTCACCGACGGCGGATCCGTGTTGAGCAGCCCCCAGGCGAACAGGAACGTCGCGTCGCGTCCGGAGAACACCTGCACCGACCAGGGGACGAAAAGCAGCGCGAGCAGCAGGAGAACGGTTCCGGCGGTCGAACGCGATCCGGGAGCGACGCGGGCGACACGGGAGTCGTCGGCGACGCCC
The DNA here is from genome assembly GCF_004799685.1 of Halobellus limi. Taxonomy (NCBI): domain Archaea; kingdom Methanobacteriati; phylum Methanobacteriota; class Halobacteria; order Halobacteriales; family Haloferacaceae; genus Halobellus; species Halobellus limi. Next base: position 2,103,900 of record NZ_CP031311.1, on the reverse strand, counting down.
CCCGTCGCGGTGGTCGCGGCCTCCCTGTCGGTTCCGTCGGCGTCGTCGGCAGCGACGATACCATCCGTTCTATCGGCGGCGGGGACGATACCACCCGTTCTATCGGCGGCGGGGACGATACTATCCGTTCTACCGGCGGCGGGGACGGTACCGTCAGTTACGGTGTCGGCGACGGCGTCACTTCCGCGAGACGACACGGAGGATGTCCTCGTCCTGTAGTTCGTGGTCGCGGCCGACCTGCTGTTCGTCGTGCTTCGCGCTCGGACCCGTGACGCGGGCGAACCGGAACCGCTCGTCGAGGGTCCCGCCGAGTTTGCGGAGCGCGTCGTCGACGGTGTTCTCGCCCTCCATCAGCACCAGCGGCTCGTCGTAGTCGACGCCGCGGCCGGGCTTGTCCATGTACACCCGGATGAGCCCCAGCGCGTCCCAGAGTTCCTCTTTCAGCGCGTCGAGGCCCTTCTCGGCCTCGGCGCTGATGAAGACGGCGTCCTCGGGGTCGACGCCGACCTCCCGGAGGTCCTCCTCGACGGTCGGCAGGTAGTCGCGGTCGATGAGGTCCGCCTTGTTGACGGCGACGATCGACGGCAGGTAGACGCGGTTGTCCATGATGCCGTCGATGAGCTCGTCGATCGTGATGTCGCCGCGGACGGTCACGTCGGCGTTGACGTAGCCGTGCTCGCGGAGGACGCCGGCGATCGTGTCCTCGTCGAGGTCGACGTCGTCGGCGGTCGTCACCTGGATGCCGCCCTTCCCGCGCTTGGAGATGGTGACGTTCGGCGGCGACGTGTCGAGGCGGATCTTGTTGTTGTACAGCTCCTGACTCAGGCGCTCGTAGCGTTCGATCTCGAACACCGAGAGGAGGAAGACGACGAGATCGGCGGTCCGGACGACGGAGAGGACCTCCTTGCCGCCGCCGCGGCCGCCCGCCGCGCCCTCGATGAGCCCCGGGACGTCGAGGATCTGGATGTTCGCACCGTTGTACTTCAGCATCCCCGGGTTGACGTCGAGGGTCGTGAACTCGTACTCGCCGACCTCGCTGTCGGCGTTGGTGAGCGCGTTGATCAGCGTCGACTTGCCGACGCTCGGGAACCCGACGAGGGCGACGGTCGCATCGCCCGTCTTCTCGACCGCGTAGCCGTGACCGCCGCCGCTTCCGGACTGGTTTTCGAGTTTCTCTTTCTTCTCCGCGAGCTTCGCCTTCAGTCGGCCGATGTGCGCCTCGGTCGACTTGTTGTACGGCGTCTCGGCGATCTCCTCGCGGATCTCTTCGATCTCTTCCTCCAGTCCCATCGTGTTACCGTTCGGCTATCTGCGTCGAAAAAGGTGTTCTTTCCGAGCGGGCCCGTCCGTCGCGTGGGACCGTCGCTCCCGCGGCCGGGGCGACGGCCGAACGGGCCGAAAAATCGAAGCCCTTTGTAGCTCTCGGGACGTAGAGCCGACAATGGACGCAGAACCGGGGCTCTCGGAGCAGTATCGAATGGCGAGTCCGTGGCCGCTGTTCATCGCGCTCGGCATCCCGATCGCGGAGCTCGGCATCCTCTTCAGCCTGTTCCCGATCGCCGTCGGCGGGCTCCTCCTCTTCGGCGGGAGCGTCGCCGGGATGGCGACCGAGTCGGGGTACGCGCGGACGCCGTGGCGCGGACTGATCGGCGTCGCCGCGCCGCTCGCGGTGCTGGGCCTGTCGTTCATGTTCACCCGCATCGGCCTCCCGAACCGAGGGTTGGCGATCGTCGCCGCCGCCGTCATCCTCGTCGCAGCCGGCGTCGCCGGCATCCTGTTCAGTCCCGACCGCGGCCCGACGTACTGACGGGACATCTCTCGGGCGCCGCGGCCGCGAACCAACAACCTATTTGATTCTCCGCCGGAACGGGCAGGTATGGCGAACAAGATCTTCGATCGGGACACGCTCTTGGACCTCACGGTCAACGTCGTCCCCCTGTTCATCATCGCGTTCTTCGTCGTCGCGTTCGCGGTGATCGCCCCGTTCGGCATCGACCCGCTCGCGTCGGCGATCCAGTTCGGACTGCTGGCCGTTCCGTTCGTGCTGCTCGCGATCCTCACGTACTTCGCGGGCCGGGCGGTCGCCGGCAGCGAACAGTCGGGTGAGGTGTATCTCCCCGGGCAGGCCGGTGTCAGAGGCGCCAAACCGCTCGAAGAGGACCACGGACCGGCGGCGATCGACCCCGAAGCCGAGGAGACGCCGGCAGTCGAAGACGACACCGAAGATGCCGACGATGTCCAAGACGCCGAAGGCAACGCCGAGGCCGACGGCGACGACGAGGACGCCTGACCCTCGCCGAGTCCGGTCGTAAAATAAAACCTTTTCGCCGAACGATCTTCGGCACCGTCCCGACGGACTTCCCACCAGTGAAGTCGAGCGTAGAGGATTCTATCGCCCGATTGCGGTCGACGGATCCGGTCGGATCGTCCCGAACCTTTCATTACCTTTCGTTCCTCAGAGTTGCCTATGGAGGTCAACGGACAGCTCGCACTGACGGTGCTTATGGGGCTCTTCCTCGTCGCCGTCGCCGCGTGGCTCGCGCGGGTCGAAAACTGGCGCTCGTACACCCCCGTCGCGGGTGGCGGCGCCTTCGGGCAGAAGGACAGCTACGGTTCCGAAGAGAAACCGTCCGGCGTCATCCGGTGGCTGACGACGGTCGACCACAAGGACATCGGCATCCTCTACGGTGCCTACGGACTCATCGCGTTCGCCGTCGGCGGCCTGATGGTCGTCGTGATGCGGATCGAACTCATCGATCCCGGGATGTCGCTCATCTCGAACACGTTCTACAACTCGCTTCTGACGAGTCACGGCATCACGATGCTCTTCCTCTTCGGGACGCCGATCATCGCGGCGTTCTCGAACTACCTCGTCCCGCTTCTCATCGGCGCGGACGACATGGCGTTCCCGCGGATCAACGCCATCGCGTTCTGGCTGCTGCCGCCCGCGGCGCTGCTCATCTGGGCGGGCTTCTTCCCGCTACCGGACGTCATCCCGGCGCAGACCGCCTGGACGATGTACACGCCGCTTTCGACCGGCGCCGGGGCGGGTAACCAGGCCAACGCCGGCGTCGACCTGATGCTCCTGGGGCTGCACCTCTCGGGCGTCTCCGCGACGATGGGGGCGATCAACTTCATCGCGACCATCTTCACCGAACGCGGCGAGGACGTCTCGTGGGCGAACCTCGACATCTTCTCGTGGACGATCCTCACCCAGTCGGGGCTCATCCTGTTCGCGTTCCCGCTCCTGGGCAGCGCGATCGTGATGCTGCTCTTCGACCGCAACTTCGGAACGACGTTCTTCTCCGGCGAGGGCGGCGCGATCCTCTGGCAACACCTGTTCTGGTTCTTCGGCCACCCCGAGGTGTACATCCTCGTGCTGCCGCCGATGGGGATCGTCAGCTACGTGATTCCGCGCTTCTCGGGGCGTCGGCTCTTCGGGTTCAAGTTCGTCGTCTACTCCACGCTCGCGATCGGCGTGCTCTCCTTCGGCGTCTGGGCGCACCACATGTTCGCGACGGGGATGGACCCGCGCCTGCGCGCCTCGTTCATGGCCGTCTCGCTCGCGATCGCGATACCGAGCGCGGTGAAGACGTTCAACTGGATCACGACGATGTGGAACGGCCGGGTCCGGCTCACGACGCCGATGCTGTTCTCTGTCGGCTTCGTCTCGAACTTCATCATCGGCGGCGTCACCGGCGTCTTCCTCGCGTCGATTCCGGTCGACCTCGTGCTCCACGACACCTACTACGTCGTCGGGCACTTCCACTACGTCGTGATGGGCGCGATCGCCTTCGCCGGCTTCTCGGGACTCTACTACTGGTTCCCGCTGTACACCGGTCGGATGTACCAGAAGACCCTCGGGAAGGCGCACTTCTGGCTGTCGATGATCGGGACGAACATCACGTTCTTCGCGATGATCCTGCTCGGCTACGGCGGGATGCCGCGCCGGTACGCGACGTTCCTCCCGCAGTTCGCGACGCTGCACCAGGTCGCGACGGTCGGCGCGCTGCTCCTGCTCGTCGGACAGATCATCTTCGTCTGGAACTTTGTCCAGTCGTGGCTCGAAGGTCCGGAGATCGACGGCGGCGACCCGTGGAACCTCCGTCAGTCCGGCCTCTACACCGCCGAGTGGGACTGGTTCGACCAGAAACAGCAGACGGCGATCGCCGACGGCGGCGAGGCGGACGACGACACCGCGCTGACGGACGGCGGTCACGTCGACGACGCTGACGACACCGCGTCCGACGCGTAAGTCGGGTCGAACGCCTCGTCTCGACAGTTCTCCGACGGATCGTTTTCCTTCGAGTTCGTGTCACCGACCAGCGCCCGGGCAGTCGACGACGGGCGCCGGCGGGTTCGGCCGTCGGGGACTATCGACGGACTCACACCGCGGACGTAACTGTGTCGGTTCTTCGCACTCCGGGATGCCGGAACGCCTCACGGACTTGCGTCCGACGGCATCAGACCGCGAGAAAGAGGCCGGTGGCGAACATCAGGATCGCGATCGCGCCCAGAACGACGCCCAGCAGGTCTGTATCGCTCATACGCTCCGTTGGTGGTGTGTGCTCAAAGGTGCGTCGGTCGCCCGACCGAAGAGCGGGCGGCTTAACCGCGTCCGAACCACAGAGAGGACGTGAGCGAGACGACAGACCCCACCGAGGACGACGACCGGCGACCGGAGGGCTCGCGGCCGGGGCTCGCGGGACCGCGCCTCGTCGTCGGCCTGTACGTCCTTCTCGTCCTCGTCACCGCGACGGCGGGGTTCCTGATCGCGACGTTCGTCGAGGGGCTCGAACCGCCGCGGTTTCTCTTTCTCGTTCCCTTCCCGCCGACGCCGCTCGGCTTCGCCGCCTACGGCGGGCTGACGCTCGCGCTCGTCCTCGGCGTGCCGCTCGCGCTCGTCGTCCTCGTGTCGCGGCGGATCGACGATCCGGCGTGATCGGCGACGGGCGGCATCGCTTCGCGCTCGGTCACCGGTCCGACGATGACCGTCTCGGCGACCCTTTTTATCCCAGGCGGCTGTAGGTTCGACGACGATGGACGTAGACGAACACGCCGAGGAGCTCGCCTCCGCCCTCGGGGTTGACAAAGCGGAGGTTCGATCCGATCTGGAGAACCTGCTGTCGTACAGCGTGCCGATCGACGAGGCCAAACAGAGCGTCCGCCGCAAGCACGGCGGCGACGGCGGCGGCGGCGACGCGACGCCCACGACGAAGGACGTCGCCGACGTCACGCCCGAGGACGGGAACGTCACCGTGACCGTGCGGGTGCTCTCGGTCGGCCAGCGATCGATCCAGTACCAGGGCGAAGAACAGGTCATCCGCGAGGGCGAGTTCGCCGACGAGACCGGGACGATCTCCTACACCGCGTGGGAGGACTTCGGCTTCGAGCCCGGCGACTCGATCACCGTCGGCAACGCCGGCGTCCGCGAGTGGGACGGCCGGCCCGAACTGAACGTCGGCCAGTCTTCGACGGTCGCCGTCGAGACGACGCCCGTCGAGACCCCCTACGAGGTCGGCGGCGACTCGGACCTCGTCGACCTCCGGTCGGGCGACCGCGGCCGGAACGTCGAAGTGCGCGTCCTCGAATCCGAGGAGCGCGTCATCGACGGCCGGGACGGCGAGACCACGATCCGCTCGGGCGTCGTCGCCGACGAGACCGGACGGCTCCCCTTCACCGACTGGAAGGCCCGCTCGGAACTCCGCGAGGGCCACGACTTCCGGTTCGAGGACGTGTACGTCCGGGAGTTCCGCGGCGTCCCGCAGGTGAACCTCTCGGAGTTCACGACGGTCACTCCGCTCGCGAGAGACGTCGAGGTCGACGACGAGGCCCCGCGGATGGGCATCGCCGAGGCGGTCGGCTCCGGCGGCCTCTTCGACGTCGAACTCGTCGGCAACGTCCTCGAAGTCCGCGACGGCTCGGGGCTCATCGAGCGCTGTCCGGAGTGCGGGCGCGTGCTCCAGAACGGCCAGTGCCGGAGCCACGGCGACGTCGACGGCGAGGACGACATGCGCGTGAAGGCGATCGTCGACGACGGCACCGGCACGGTGACGGCGGTGCTCGACCGCGACCTCACCGAGGAACTCTACGGCGGCACGATGGAAGAGGCGATGACGGCCGCCCGCGACGCGATGGACAAGGAGGTCGTCGCCGACGAGATCCGCGAGCGGATCGTCGGTCGGGAGTACCGCGTCCGCGGGAACCTCTCGGTCGACGACTACGGCGCGAGCGTCGAGGCGAGCGAGTTCGAGCGCGCGAGCGACGATCCGGGCGCGCGTGCCACCGCCCTGCTCGCGGAGGTGCGCTCGTGAGCGACGCGCCCCAGGGGCGGGAGGTGGCCCGCCGCCTCTTCGCCGCCGAGTTCGACGACGCGACGCTGTCGTACTCGGAGGGCGACGACGAGCGCGCGCCGAACTACGTGGTGACGCCGACCGGCGCGCGCGTCAACCGGCTGTTCGCCGTCGGCGCGCTCACCGAGGTCGAACAGGTCAACGAGGAGATCCTCCGCGGACGGATCGCCGACCCGACCGGCGCCTTCGTCTCCTACGCCGGCCAGTACCAGCCGGACGCGATGAACTTCCTCGATCGAGCCACGCCGCCGTGTTTCGTCTCTCTGACGGGCAAGGCCCGGACCTACCAGCCGGAGGACTCGGATCGGATATTCACCTCCGTCAGGCCCGAGAGCCTCAACGAGGTCGACGCCGACACCCGGGACCGCTGGGTCGTCGCCGCCGCGGAGGCGACGCTCGAACGCGTCGCGACGACCGCCGCGGCGCTGGACCTCGACGTCCGCGGCGAGGACCTGACCGCGGCGTTGGAGTCCCGCGGCGTCGAGTCCGCGCTCGCACAGGGGGTCGCGCTCGCAATCGATCACTACGGGCCGACCGAGCACTACCTCGAAGGCATCCGGTCGATGGCGGTCCAGGCGCTCGAACTGGTCGCCGGCGAACGCGACGCCGTCGAGGCGCCGACCGCCTCCCCGAACGACCCGGGATCGCGGGAACTCGGCCCGCTGCCGGCGGTCGCCGCGTCGTCTGCGGCACCCGGCGACGCGGCCGCGGCGGTTCCGGTCGACGACGAGGCGTCCGAAGCGGAGGGAGAAACCGCCGGCGTCGCCGAAGGCGGCGAGGAAACGGCCCCCGGGGGAACGACGGCCGCCGAGAGCAGCGAGACGGCGGTCGAAGAGAGCAGCGAGACGACGGCCGCCGGGAGCAACGAAGCGACGGCCGCTGCCGAGGGCCCGGTTGATTCCGCGGAGACGTCCCCGTCCGCAGACACCGCAGAGGAAACACCGTCTACGGACGTTGCTGCCGAGAGCGACTCCGACTCGCCGAGCACCGCCGACGAAGCCAGCGTCTCCGACTCGCCGAGTGCCGTCGACGAGTCGGACGTCCTCGCCGGGGAGAGTGAGTCCGCCACCGAGGGTTCGGCGACCGACGCCGAACCGACGACGTCTTCCGTCGAAGCGACGGGTTCGTCGTCCGAAGACGCCGCCGCCGAGCCACCCGCGGACGACTCCGAGGAGCCGGAAGCCGGCGACCTCGGAGACTTCGGGACCGAGACGGAGGAGTCCTCGACCGACGCCGGTGCCGGGATCGCCGACGACGAGATGTACGAGCTCGACGAGGAGGAGCGCGCCGAGATCGAGGCCGAGTACGGCACGGAGTTCGAGACCGGCAACGAGGTCGACGAGCCGGGCGAGGCCGACATCGACGTGCCCGACGTCGACGAACTGGAGTCGGAGATCGAGGGCGATACCGCCGACGCCGCCGGGGAAGAAGACGAGGCGATTGCCGAGAGCGACGCGGACGCCGGAGCCGCCACGGAGGGCGCCGGACTCTCGACGGAAGACGCCGGAGCTGCCTCGGAGGAACCCGGAAGCGACGCGGCAGCCACCGGAGCGACGTCGGACGCCGGCGGCGCGGAGTCGGAGGCGACCCCCGCCGAGTCGGAATCGGCCGCCGACGTCGACCTCGAAGACGCCGCCGTCTCCGTGATGGCCGACCTCGACGACGGCGACGGGGCCGACCGCGAGGCCGTCGTCGCGGCCGTCGTCGAGGAGTACGGCGCGGACCCCGACGACGTCGCCGAGGCCATCCAGGAGGCGCTGATGAGCGGGATGTGCTACGAACCCAACGAGGGGACGCTGAAGTCGATCTGAGCCGTGCCCCCCTCCGATTCGGACGTCTCGGCGTCGACTGCGGAACCCGCCGACCGATCCGACCCGCTCGTCGAGCCGGTTCCGGGCGAGCCCGCTGCAGTCGCTCGAATCGACGGCGAGCGGGCGCTCGTCGTCGCCGACTACCACGCCGGCATCGAGGCGGGCCTGCGCTACGAGCGCGGCGTCGAACTGGAGAGCAACGCCGCCGTCCGTCGGGTCCGACTGCTCGGCCTCCTCGACCGGGTCGATCCGGACCGGCTGGTCGTCCTCGGGGACCTGGGCCACCGGATCGGCGGATCGAACGACGCAGAGGCCGAGGAACTCGACGAACTGCTCGAAGCCGTGCTCGATCGCGTCTCCGTGACGCTGGTCCGCGGCAACCACGACGTCGGCGTCCCGGCGCGGTTCGAGTCGATCGACGCGGATCGGCTCCGGATCACCGACAGCGGCGGGGTCCGACTCGGTCGGATCGGGTTCGTCCACGGACACACCTGGCCCGCGCGTGAGGTCGTCGAGAGCGACGTGGTCTGCGTCGGCCACGAGCACCCCGCCGTCCGCCTCGAAGACAGCGTCGGCGGCGGGCGCAAAGAGCGCGCCTGGCTCCGCGGGCCGCTCCGTTCGGAGCCGTTCGCCGAGCACCTGGACCTCGACGTCGACGAACTCGACTGGCGGGATCCCGAGATCGTGGTGTTCCCGGCGTTCAACGACCGCTCGGGCGGCACCTGGGTGAACGTCGACGGCCAGGGCTTCCTGTCGCCGTTCCTCCCCGACGCTCTGGTCGACGACGGGACGGAGGCGTTCCTCTTGGACGGAACCAGACTGGGTCCGTACCGGTCGGTCTGATCCGATGGAGCGTCGACGCGCCGGCTTCGCCGCTCAAACCGCGCCGACGAGGAGGCCAAGCGCGTAGAGGACCGCCCCGCCGACGGCGGCGACGACGAGGTTCCACTCCTCGGGGGCGCCGGCGCTCTCTTTTTCCCTCTCTGGACGAAATCGCCCGTATGAGAACGTCGACGAAAGTGGTGCTGGCCGGTGGGTTGCTCTTCGCACTTCCGCTTCCGGGGACCTTCATCACGGGCGCTCTCGTCGCGGCCGTCGGCGGCGCGCTCCGGTTTCTCGGGGAGTGACGCGCTCGCTGCGCTTCGATCGGCTCGTCCGGATCGAACGCTGCGCTTAATCCGCTCGCGCCGGAAGTGCCACCGATGTCAGAGGGCGCGTCGCAGAGGATGGACGCTTTCACGTCGCTCGGCGAACCGGTCCGCGCGGCGCTGTCCGACCGCGGCTTCGAGACGCCGACGGAGCCGCAGCGCCGCGCCATCCCCCCTCTCGCGGCCGGAAAGAACGCCCTGGTGATCGCGCCCACCGGAACGGGCAAGACGGAGACGGCGATGCTGCCCGTCCTCGACGCCATCGTCCGCTCCGGCCCCGACGAGCGCGAGGGCCTTTCTGCGTTATATATCACCCCGCTGCGGGCGCTCAACCGAGATATGCGACAGCGCCTCGAATGGTGGGGAGAGACGCTGAACGTCGAGATCGACGTCCGCCACGGCGACACGACCCAATACCAGCGGGGCAAGCAGGCCGACGACCCCCCGGACGTGCTGGTGACGACGCCGGAGACGCTGCAGGCGATGCTGACCGGCAAGAAACTCAGACGCGCGCTCTCGGACGTCCGCCACGTCGTCGTCGACGAGGTCCACGAACTCGCCTCCGCGAAGCGCGGGGCGCAGTTGACCGTCGCGTTAGAGCGACTGCGGGCGCTCGCGGGGCCGTTCCAGCGGATCGGCCTCTCGGCGACGGTCGGCTCCCCCGAAGAGGTCGGGAAGTTTCTGACCGGCGATCGGGACTTCGAGATCGTCGAGGTCGACGTCGGCAGCGACGTCTCGTTCACCGTCACGCACCCCGAGATAACGCCCGAGGACGAGAAGCTGGCCGGCAAACTCGCCACCGACGACGAGATCGGGAGCCACGTTCGGGCCATCCGGGACGTCGTCCGCGACCACGAGTCGACGCTGGTGTTCGTGAACACCCGACAGACGGCCGAAGCGCTCGGCTCGCGGTTCAAGACCCTCGGAGAGCCGATCGAGGTCCACCACGGGTCGCTCTCGAAGGACGTCCGGATCGACGTCGAGGACCGGTTCAAGTCGGGCGACCTCGACGCCCTGGTCTGCACGTCGTCGATGGAACTCGGAATCGACGTCGGCCGGGTCGATCACGTGGTGCAGTACGGCAGTCCCAGAGAGGTCTCGCGGCTCCTCCAGCGCGTCGGCCGCGCGGGCCACCGCCGCGACGAGGTCTCGCGGGGAACGCTCGTCACCTCCTCCCCCGACGACACGCTCGAAGCCCTCGCGATCGCCCGGCGTGCGGAGGACGGGGAAGTCGAACCCGCGCGGATCCACCACGCCAGCCTCGACACCGTCGCCAACCAGATCGTCGGCGTCGTGATGGACGAGGGCGAGGTGTCGGCGCGACGGGCCTACGACCTCGTGACCGCGGCGTATCCGTTCTCGGACCTCGATACGGAGACGTTCCGCGAGGTGGTCAGAGAGCTCTCGAAGAACCGCCTGCTGTGGCTCGACGAAGAGGCCGACCGCCTTGAGAAGTCCGGGGGGACGTGGCAGTACTTCTACGCCAACCTCTCGATGATCCCCGACGAGGAGACCTACGACGTCCACGACATCTCCTCGCGGGGACAGATCGGCACGCTCGACGAACGCTTCGTCGTCAACTTCGCCGAACCGGGCGCGGCGTTCGTCCAGCGCGGCGAGATGTGGCGGATCAACGACATCGACGACGAGGAGGCGCGGGTGAACGTCACGCCGATCGAGGACCCGAGCGGCGAGGTCCCCTCCTGGACCGGCTCGGAGATCCCCGTCCCGGCCGCCGTCGCCAACGAGGTGGGCGAGATCCGCGACGTCGCCGCCGGGCAGTTCGAGAGCGGGGCGTCGCGGGCGGCGGTCGCCCGCGACCTTCGGGCCAGATATCCGACCGACGCGGCGACGCTCGAAGCGGCGCTCGAACCCATCGAGCGGCAGGTCGAGGCCGGCCACCCGGTTCCGACGGCCGAGAGGCTCGTCGTCGAGGGGCAAGCCCGGCAGGTCGTGCTGAACAGCCCGTACGGCCACCGCGTCAACGAGACGCTGGGTCGACTGCTCGCGGCGCTCGTCGGGCAGCGAACCGGCACGTCGGTGGGGATGGAGATCAGCCCCTACCGGATCGAACTTGAGGTCTCCTCGCGGGCGTCCGCCCGCGACGTCGTCGAGGTGCTGGAGACGACCGATCCAGACCACGTCGAGGCCGTGCTCGAACTCGCGTTAAAGAACTCCGACGCGCTGAAGTTCACGCTCGCGCAGGTCGCCGCGAAGTTCGGCGCGCTCAAGCGCTACCAGGGCCGAGAGCGCTTCGGTGCCGATCGCCTGCTCGCGGCGCTGGAGGACACGCCCGTCTACGACGAGGCCGTCCGGGAGGTGTTCCACGTCGACCTCGCCGTCGAGGAGACGGCGGACCTGCTCGACCGGCTCCGGGACGAGAAAGAGCGTCTCACCCTGGCGACCGCCCGGGAGCGGACGCCGATCGGGGTCGACGGCCGCTCCAGCGGCCGCGAACTGCTCGTCCCCGAGAACGCCGACGCGAGCGTGATCGAGGCGATCGAAGAGCGGATTCGAAACGACCGCGTCCGGCTGCTCTGTCTCCACTGTTCGGAGTGGGAACACACGACGAAGGTGCGTCGCGTGCGCGACCAGCCCGAGTGCCCCGAGTGCGGCGCGACCCGGATCGCCTGTCTCAATCCGTGGGACGAGGAGACGCCCGCGGCGGTCCGCGCCGATCCCGACGAGCGCGACGACGAGGAAGAGCGCCTCGTCGAGCGGGCCTACCGCTCTGCGAGTCTCGTCCAGAGCCACGGCAAGCAGGCCGTGATCGCGCTCGCCGGGCGCGGCGTCGGGCCGCAGACGGCCGCCCGGATCATCGGGAAACTGCGGGAGGACGAGGCCGACTTCTACCGCGACATCCTCGAACAGGAGCGGCAGTACGCGCGGACGCAGTCGTTCTGGGACTGAGGTCGACACCCACGCGCGTTCAAGACAGCGACTTACCCCGACGGCCCGACCGCCTCCAGCGCCGCCTCGAAGTCCGCTCCGGAGACGACGACCTCGTCGGCGTGTTCGTTGGCGGCCTCGCCCTCGTAGGCCGTCGCGACGCGTTCGATCGCGCGCATCGCCGCCTCGCGGACCACGGCGGCGACGTCCGCCCCCGAGTAGCCCTCGGTCGCCGCGGCGAGTTCGTCGCGGTCGACGTCGTCGGCGAGCGGCTTTCCCTCCAGATGAACGTCGACGATCTCCCGCCGGGCCGCCTCGTCCGGCGTGGGGACCTCGACGTGCGACTCCAGCCGACCGGGTCGCAGGAGGGCGGGATCGAGCGCTCCTCTTCTATTTGTCGCGGCGAGGACCACCAGGTTCGGGTGGTCGGCCAGCCGATCCAGTTCGGTCAGCAGTTGCGAGACGACGCGCTCGCCCACGCCGGAGTCGCCGCCCGCGGCGTCGCGGTTCGTCGCGACGGCGTCGATCTCGTCGAAGAAGACGATCGCCGGGGCGGCCTGTCGCGCCCGCTCGAACACCTCTCGCACCGCCTTCTCGGACTCGCCGACGTAGCGGTCCAGCAGTTCGGGGCCCGCGACTTGGACGAAGTTGACGCCGCTCTCGCCGGCGATGGCGCGCGCGAGGAGGGTCTTTCCGGTGCCGGGCGGGCCGTACAGGAGGACGCCCGTCGGCGGGTCCGCCTTCGCGGCGTCGAACAGCGGGCCGTACGTCAGCGGCCACGTCACGGCGCGTTCGAGGGTCCGCTTCGCCTCGTCGAGGCCGCCGACGTCGTCGAACGTCGTCGTCGGCGACTCCGCGACGTACTCCCGCATCGCCGAGGGTTCGACCGCGGCCATCGCCGCCTCGAAGTCCGATCGGGTCACCTCCAGATCCGTGATCGGCGCCTCGGCGTCGGCCCGCCGCCCGCGACGGAGCGCGATCATCGCCGCCTCCGTCGTCAGCGATTCGAGGTCCGCGCCGACGAAGCCGTGCGTTCGCGCGGCCAGTCGGTCGACGTCGACGTCGTCGGAAAGCGGCATCCGCCTGGTGTGGACGTCGAGTATCTCTCTTCTCCCCTGCTCGTTCGGCACGCCGATCTCGATCTCGCGGTCGAAGCGGCCGCCGCGGCGCAGCGCCGGATCCAGCGTGTCCACCCGGTTGGTCGCGCCGATGACGACGACGTCGCCGCGGGCGTCGAGGCCGTCCATCAGCGAGAGCAACTGTCCGACGACGCGGTTCTCCACGTCGCCGCCGTCGTCGCGCTTGCTCGCGATCGAGTCGATCTCGTCGAAGAAGACGATCGCCGGCGCGTTCTCGCGGGCGTCGGTGAACTTCTCTCTGAGTTTCTCCTCGGACTCGCCCTTGTACTTCGACATTATCTCGGGCCCGGAGACGTCGACGAACGTGGCGTCGACCTCGTTGGCGACGGCCTTCGCGATCAGCGTCTTCCCGGTTCCCGGCGGCCCGTGAAGGAGCACTCCCTTCGGCGGGTCGATCCCGAGGTGGGCGAACACCTCCGGCTCCGAGAGCGGGAGTTCGATCATCTCCCTGACCAGGTCGAGTTCCTCGTCGAGGCCGCCGATGTCCTCGTAGGTGATCGACACGCCGCTGTCGGCGGCGACGCCGCCCGTGCCGCCGCTTCCGCTCCCACCCCCGCCTCGGCCGCCGTCGTCGCCGCCGGACCCTCGGGCGCCGCCGGAGCCCCGAACGCCCTCCGAGATGGAGGAGACGACGCGACTCAGCCGCCCCTCGCGTGTCAGTCGGAGCTCCGTCTCGTCGGTGACGCGGACCATCCCCTCCGGAACCGTCTCCGAGACCACGAACGGGTCGTCGCTCAGCGTCTCGAAGTGGATCTGGCCGCCCGGCTTGATCGGCCGGTCGCGGATGGCTCGCTTGATCAGTTCGACCGCGCGGTCGTCGTCCGCGAAGGCGACGTCCTCGGGCATCGACAGCGTCACCGAGTCGGCGTCGTCGACGTCGACCTTCCGAACCTCGACGGTCGTTCCGATCTTCGCGCCGGCGTTCGTCCGCGTGTCGGCGTCGACGAGGACGACGTCGTTCGGGACGTCGCCGCCCGCGGGCCACACCTTCGCCACGGTCTCTCGCTCGCCGGCGACGACGACGGTGTCGCCGCTGAGGACGCCCAGGCGTCGTCGCGCCGGTTCCGGAAGCCGGGCGATGCCGCGCCCGGCGTCTCGCTTTTCGGCCCCGCGAACGGTCAGTTCGAGGGCGTCGTCCGCGCTCATACCCCCGATTCGGCTCGCCCGGTCTTTTGTCTTGCCCGAGAGAGCGCGGTCGCGCGTTTCGCCCGCCGACGCGTCACGGGGGAAGCGTTTTGAGTCGTGGCAACGTGGCTCACGGTATGGTATCGACCGTCGAACGGGACGGCCAGACCTGGTACGAGTGCGAGGAGTGCGGACTGTTGCTCGACGACGAGGACGACGCGAAAGCCCACGAAGAAAACTGCGACGCGGAGGACCCGTCCTACCTCCAGTGAGGGGCGCGCTCCGCGAGCGGCGGCGAAGCGCTACCCGAGCAGGAGCCACCCGGCGACCGCGACGGCCCCCGCGACGACGGCGGCGACGACGAACGCGAGCAGGAGTTCGCCGACGACGGCGATAACGCCGACGCCGACGACCACCGCGACGACGGCCAGCGCGAGGAACGTGATCGCCTCGGGCGATTCCCGCCAGGCGGAGACGCCACTCGGCAGCGATTCGAGACTGGCGGCGTCTCTCAGCCCCTCACGCGTGGATCGAGACCCCGATCGGCTCGCGGCCGCGCTGACCGTCGACCCCGCCGCGGAGCCTGCGGTCCCACCCTCGTCGGGGGACGTCGAGCGGGCTCGATTCGACGGCTCCGCTCCGTCGTTTCTCGATCCCGTTCTGTCGTTTCTCGCTCCCGCCTCATCGCCCGTCGACGCCCCGGCCGAGGCGACGCGTCGGTCCCGCGCCGCGGACCCGTCTGCCGCCGTCGCGGACTCCCCGCTCACTTCGTCCCCGTCGCGTTCCCCGGACCCGCCCGGCGCCGTGGCTCCGCCCGGCGAGGCGTCCTCGCTCGACTCCCCTCCCGCCCGCGACGGTGCCGACGGTCCCCGTGCGGAGTCCGCCGCGTCGCTCTCGGCGCGGTCTCCCGGACCGGTTCGCCGGTCCCGCGTCCGCCCGGCGTCCACGCGCCCGCTCGACTTCGGAACGACGGTGAGGTCCACGTACGCTTCCTCCGCGCCGTATCCCGAAACGATCTTGAGTCGCCCCGTGCGCGGGTCGAGATTCGGGCGGACACCGATCGGGACCCGCTTTCTCGCACCCGCCTCGACGAAGTGGTTCACGTCGTCGAGCCGTGCGACGCGCGAGAGGTCGTCGTCGAGGTGGAGGTGAACGTGGGCCGCGCCGCCGTCGTTGCGGAGTTCGACGTGGAACGGCCCCTCCGCGGTGAACGAGTCGGGGACGTCGATGGCGTGGACGGACTCGCGGTTCAGTTCCACCCGGAGCGGTTCTGACACGTCGGTGACAACGGAGGCGACGAGTAAAAGCGTTCAGGGTGTACTACGGTGGCCGTCCCCGCTCACTCCTCGTCGCGCATGTCCGGCGGCAGCAGGTTCGGAATGCCGTCCTCGATGGGGTACACTTCGCCCGTGACGGTTCCGACGAGTCGTCCCTCGATGATCTCCTCGCCGTCGCGCTCGTCGACTTCGAGTTCGAGGTCGCTCTTGTCGAGGGGGTCACAGAGGATGTCCATCAGAGACTCTTTCATCACGCTACGGAAGGAAAGCGGCGGTGAAAAGGCTACGGGTTCGCGACCTCCGCGGCCAACTCCGGAACGAGCGCGCGCCTACGCCTCGAAGGGGTTCGCCAGTTCGATCGTCTCCGCGCGGTCGGGGCCGACGCCGACGGCGTAGACCGGGGCGCCGACCTCCTCGGAGACGTACTCGAGGTACGTCCGCGCGTTCTCGGGGATGGCGTCGTAGCCCTCCTCGGCGACGGCCGTCCAGTCGACCTCCGGCCAGGTGTCGAACTCGCGGAGGTTCGGTTCACAGCGACCCCAGCGCTCTGTCGTCGCGGGCATCGTGAACAGCTCCTCGCCGTCGAGGTCGTAGGAGTGTCCCACCTTTACCTCCTCGAGGCCGGCGAGGACGTCGATGTGGTTGACGGCGATGCCGGTGAACCCGTTGGCGCGGGAAGCGTGGCGAAGCATCGGAATGTCGAGCCAGCCGATCCGGCGGGGACGGCCGGTGACGGTGCCGAACTCGCCGCCCTTCTCGCGGATGTAGTCGGCGAGGTCCTCGTCGTCGCCGGTCAGTTCCGTCGGGAGCGGCCCGGTACCGACCCGCGAGAGGTACGCCTTGACGATGCCGACGACCTCGCCGCGGCCGACGACGGTCGGGCCGATCCCCGTTCCGGTGGAGGCCCCCCCGGCGGTCGGGTTCGAGGAGGTGACGTACGGGTAGATTCCGTGGTCGATGTCGATCGAGGTGCCCTGGGCGCCCTCGAAGAGGACGTCGTCGCCGTCGTCCAGGTGCGAGCCGAGGAACTCCCCGGCGTTGACGGTCATCGACTCCTCTTTCAAACGCTCGCCGATCTCGCGGTACTCCTCGAAGACGGCGTCGACGTCGAAGGCCTCGCCGGGATCGACCCCGAAGACCTCTCTGGCCAGCGCGCGCTTCTGGGGGACGACGTACTCGAGGCGGTCGCGGAGCACGTCCGGGTCGAGCAGGTCGCCGATGCGGATGCCGCGGCGGCCGGCCTTGTCCTCGTAGGTCGGGCCGATCCCGCGACCCGTCGTTCCGGCGTCGAGGTCGGAGTCGGACTTCGCCTCCTCCTCGATGCCGTCGAGCCGACGGTGATACGGCATAATCACGTGCGCGCGACGGGCCACGCGGACGTCCGGGTCGAGCCCCCGCTCGCGGAGGTCGTCGATCTCCGAGAACAGCGTCTTCGGGTTGACGACGCAGCCGTTTCCGAGCACGCCGACCTTGTCGCGGACGGCGCCGCTGGGCACCAGCGAAAGCTTGTACTCGTCGCCGCCCTCGACGACGGTGTGGCCGGCGTTGTCGCCGCCCTGATACCGGGCGACGACGTCGGCGTCGCCTCCCCACAGGTCGACGAGCGCGCCCTTGCCCTCGTCGCCGAGCTGGGAGCCGACGATCGTGACGGTCATACACGCCGGTTCTCCGCGCCCCGTAAAACCCATTACGGTCCGCGAAC
Source organism: Halobellus limi (assembly GCF_004799685.1). NCBI lineage: Archaea > Methanobacteriati > Methanobacteriota > Halobacteria > Halobacteriales > Haloferacaceae > Halobellus > Halobellus limi. The sequence continues at coordinate 2,086,456 of NZ_CP031311.1, read as the reverse complement.
GTCCGGAGGATCGGGACGGCTCGACCGGACGACTCCACCGCCCGGTCCCGACGGACCCCCTCGCGCGAGGCCCCACCGATGCGCCGCGTGAGAATCGACCCGAACCGTTATTTACACCCCCGCTCGTACTCGGTAACAACACCCGTGCGGGTCGGGAGTTCCGACCCTCGTCGGCCGGTTCTGCGGTCCGGAGGGCAACATTTAAATCCTGCCCAGACAAGTTAACAGATGACATGATAGACCGACTCGAAAAGGAAGTGGATATGCTCGAACGCCACTTGCAGGTCCTGAGAATGGTCATCGAGAGCGAACCCATCGGGATCGTGAAGATGTCGAACGAGACCGGCTACCCCCACCACAAGGTGCGCTATTCGCTCCGCGTCCTCGAAGAGGAGAACCTCATCGAACCGTCGAGCCAGGGTGCGATCACGACCGAACGGACCGCGGAGTTCGTCGACGAACTCGACGGGAAACTCGACGAGATCGTCGACAAACTCGACGAGATGAAGATCGAAGAGACCGTCGAAGTCGAGAACTGACGCCCAGTCGAGCGTTTTTCCGTATCTCGTCTCCGTCCCGAATCCTATAGATCCGGGACGTTCAGGTGGAACTCGCCGTTTCGCGCCTCGGCGAGACAGAGGTGGTAGCCGCGCTTTCGCGACAGTTTCACGTACGACAGTTTGCTCGACCGAGAGAGCAGTCCGCCGCCGGTCTCCTCTGCGACCGTCTCCAGCGCCCCCGGTTCGTAGAAGGATTCGGTGACGTAGAACCCCGCCGCGAGCGAGTCGTCCTCGGCCGCGATGGTGCCGGTGTTGGTCACGAGCGAGTCGACCATCGCCTCCGTCGTCGCGTTCCTGGAGGCGTTGATGTCCGCGACGAACAGCGGATCGCCCATCTTGTCGCGGAAGATGACGTCGAAGTCGCGCTGCTCGACGCCCTCGTCGGTCTCGACGCCGACCGTGCCGTACAGTTCGATGCGGTCGACGTCGGGTATCGCGTCGAACACGCCCGCGAGCCCCGAACGGTTTCCGGTCTGGCCGATCTCATAGAGCAGGTCGGTCACGAGCCAGTGCGCGAAGGAGTACTCGGTGCTGTCGTGTAAGAACTCCGCGTACGGGCGCCCGTCGACGACCAGTCCGTCGGTCTCGAAGGTGGTGTGGTGTTCGAGCCGGAGGTTGCCGCTGACGTCCTCGCGCGTGGCCTCGCCGTCGTGTGCGTGTTCCAGCGTCGCCTCTCCCTTCCGGTCGTACCGGACGAACAGGTTCGTCCCCGAGAGCGCCTGTTCGGGCGACATCGTCGCCTCCCCCGCGACTTCCCCATCCGACGAGACCGCTTCGAGTTCCGATTCGAGACGTTCGACCTCCGCTTCGAGGGCGTCGCGTTCGGCTTCGAGTTCTTCGATGCGCTCGCGGTGCTCCTCGCGCTCGGCCTGGAGTTCCTCGATCCGCTGGTCTCTCTCGGCGCGCTCTGATTCGAGTTCGTCCCGTTCCGCTGCCAGTTCCTCCCGCTCGGCTTCGAGCGATTCGACCCTGTCCCGTGCCCGCGAGAGTCGTTTCTTCAGGCGCTCGATCCCCTCACCCGCCGCCGGAGAGGACTCCCGCGCGCTCGCCTTCGCCGGTGACGCCGACGTCTGAGACGCAGACCCCGCGCGCTCGCGAGCAGCCTTGCGCGCGCTCCGGTCCCGCTGCATCCGCGCGACGCGCTCGCGCGCGGACCGCCGCTCGGACTCCTCGCCGCCCGTCCCGCCGGTGGTCCCGTTCCCGCTGGACGCGCTCGGGTCGAGCGACGGGATGGTCTTCGCCTCGCGCCAGCGCTCCTCGTCGGAGAAGACGGCGCTCCCCCCGCTCGACTGGTCGGTCTCCGCTCCGGCGGCCGCCGGTCCCTCCGGCACGGCGGCTTCGTCGGGGCCGGCGTCCGCCGTCGCCTCGGGTTGCGACCGTTCGGGGCGCTGGCCGTCGGACGCCGGGTCGGCGGGACGGTCCGGGGTCGTCTCGCTCTCGCCATCCGTCGTCCCCGTTTCCGCCGTCGCGTCGGCGTCCGGTCCCCGCGGATCCCGCTCGGCCGACTCTTCCTCGGCGTCAGCCCGCGGGGACGGGTCCTCTCGATCGGCGTCCCGCGCGGTCGGTTCGGAGGAGTCGTCGCCGGGGGTCTTCGCGGTCGCCACGCCGGCGTCGGCTTCCGTCTCGGCCTCCGTCCCGTCGTCCGCCTCCGCCTCCGCGACCGGGTCCGGTCCGGCCTCGGGCTCGTCGGACTCGCTTTCGTCCTCCCGTTCGGCCTCCTCCGGCGCGTCCGCCTCGCTCTCGATATCGTCGCCCCGTTCGGCCGCCTCGTCGGGTCCGTCTCCGGTTTCGTCCTCTCCCCCGGCGTCGCCGACTACGGGCGACTCCCCGTCGTCGTCCTCGGCGGCCGCCGACGGCGGTTCCGGAATCTCGACGAGTTCGACGTCGGCGTCGATCACCTCGTAGATCCCCACCTCGTCGGCGGCCTTCTCGAAGGCCTCCTCGCCCGTGATCAGGCGTTCGGAACTCCCGACGAAGGCGGCGCTCATCGACTTCCCGCCGTGGTAGACGACGTAGTAATCCCCGGAGAGCACGTTCTCGGAAAGCTCGATGTAGCCGGTGAAGCCGCCGTTCGACAGCGTCTCGTCCGCCTCCGACAGCGGCGTCTCGTTCGTGTAGTAACTCGCCCGTGTCTCCCCCCCGCGTTCCCGCATCGAGAACAGGAGCGGAAGGCTCGGATCTGCCGCGCGGTAGGCGGTCAGTTCGGCGTGCTCGAAGTCCTCGATGTCCCCCTCGAAGACGCCGACGACGCGGCCGTTCAAGAAGAACGCCCAGGTCATCCCGGCGGAGACGGCCCCGCTGAACTCCCCGTCGGCGAGTTCGTGGAGCCCCTCGTATCCGTCCGGCGCGGCGACCGTCTCCCAGTCGGTCACCACGTCGATAGTTCGACTGTTCATCCCTGTGTGTATCACTGAATCCGGATCAAATACTTTCCGGAGAGTCTGACGGTGGTCGGACGTGTTTCACCGCCCGATCGGCGACGCGGCCGGGCAGATTGTCGCGAGAGTTACCGTCGTCGCGCGAGCGATCGGCTCAGGGCCGACGCGCGCCGAGTTCGACGACCGCTCGGGAGAGCACCTCGACGCCGTGGTCGATGCTCGCCTCGTCGACGTCGAAGGTGGCCGTGTGGTGGCCGCCGGGGTGGTCGGTGCCGACGCCGACGTACGCCGCGTACCCGCCGCGCTCCTGCACGCGCCGCATCAGGTACGTCGCGTCCTCGCTCCCGCCGAGGTGGTCCGATTCGAGCACCGACGTGACCCCGTCGGTGTCGCGGGCGACGGCCGCGACGACCTCGCGGAGTCCGTCGTCGCTCCGCGTCGACGGCGCGCGACCGGCGGTGGCGGTCTCGACGTCGCAGCCGTGCATCTCGGCCGCCGACCGGAGGACGCGGCGGGCCCGGTCGTCCATATACTCCATCAGCTCGGTGGTCTCGCCGCGGACCTCGCCCTCGATCGCGACGCGCTCGGCGACGACGTTCGTCGCGGTTCCCCCCTCGACGACGCCGACGTTGACGCGCGTCGCGCCGTCGCCGTGCCGCGGGATCCCGTAGAGGTTCTCGATCGCCGTCGCGACCGCCTGCATCGCGTTGTCGCCCTCTTCGGGGCGGGCCCCCGCGTGCGAGGGATTTCCGACGAACTCGGCCTCGAACTGCGAGACGGCCAGGAACCCGTCAACCCCGGCGACGATCTCGCCGGTCGGGTGGTCCAGACCGACGTGTACCGCGAGCAGGTAGTCGACGTCGTCGAGGTGGCCCGAATTCGCCATCGGTTCGCCTCCCACGATCCGCTCCTCGCCGGGCTGGAAGAACACCTTCAGCGTGCCGGCGAAGTCACTGTCGAGGACGGCGTCCAGAACGCCGATTCCGATCGTCGCGTGGGCATCGTGGCCGCAGGCGTGCATGTAGCCCTCGTTCTCCGAGCGGAAGCCCGCGGCCGCGGGGTGGTGCTCGTTCGCCGCCGACTCCTCGATGGGGAGCCCGTCGATGTCGACGCGGAGGGCGACCGTGGGGCCGTCGCCGCGTTCGGCGACCGCGACCGCGCCGGTGAGTCCCCCCGCGAGTCGCTCTAAGACGTCTCCTCGCGCCCCGGCGTCGCTGGCGCGATCGAGCCAGGCGTCGAGTTCGTCCTCGTCGGGAACGCCCACGCGGTCCCCCTCGGCGAGCGCCTCCGGTCCCACGTAGAGCGCGTCGAGGTCGCGTTCCTCCAGTTCCTCGACGATTCGCGCGGTGGTGTAGAACTCGCGCCAGGCGGGTTCGGGGTGGCGGTGCAGGTCGCGTCGGAGTTCGACGAGATCGGACGCGGTCATACCGTCTCCTGGGAGGGCGGACGGTAAAATCACGTCGGCAGCGGTTCCGTGGGCGCGGCCGTGCGGCCGACCCCCGCCCCGATCGCCTGACGGATCGGTTCGTTTATCCGGCACGCTTTCCACAACTCGGCCGATGAGTACCAGCACCGACGAATCGACGGCGCTCCGGTTCTATGGGGGGCGTGCCGCCAGTGCGATCCCCATCGCCTTCTTCATCCTCTGGGCGATCGTCCAGAGCGGACTGCTCGGCATCGGCGACACCAGCGGCCTCATCGTGGGGATCCTGGTCGGACTGATCGTCGGGATGTTCTTCGTCCGCGGCTCCTGGAAGACCTACGCCGACATCCTCTTCGACGGGATGACCCAGCGGGTCGCCGCGACCGCGATCGTCGCCTGGCTGTGGGCGGGGATGTTCGCCGAGACCATCCAGGTCGGCGGCTTCGTCGACGGCCTCGTCTGGGCCGCAGAAGCCGTCCGCGTCGGCGCGGCGCTGTTCCCCGCGATCACGTTCATCCTCGCGGCGCTCCTGGCGACGGGGATCGGGACCGGCTACGGGACCGCGATCGCGTTCACCGCCCTGGTGTTCCCCGCGGGCGTCGCGGTCGGCGCGAGCCCGATCCTCCTCTTCGGCGCGATCCTCTCGGGGGCGGTCTTCGGCGACAACCTCGCGCCCGTGAGCGACACGACGATCGTCTCCGCGGTGACGCAGGACGCCGACATCGGCGGCGTCGTCGCCTCGCGGTTCAAGTACGCGATCGTCGCGGCCGTCTTCGCGTTCGCGGCGTACCTGATCGTCGGCCAGACGATGCAGGGCACGTCCGTCGCCGCCGCCTCGACCGGCGGCGAGGGGACCGCGCTCGGATTGGTCCACCTCGCCTCGATCGCCGTCGTGATCGTGACCGCGGTCCGCGGCCGACACATCGTCGAGGCGATCTCGTGGGGCATCGTCCTCTCGGTGGTACTGAATCTCGTGCTCGGGCTCTCGGAGGCCTCGGCGATCCTCGCCTTCGAGGGGTCCCGCGAGTCCGCGCTCGTCCAGTCGATGGACGCGGTCCCGATCCTCGGCGCGCTGGTCGTCCCCGTCGATCCCGGCAGCGCGACGGTCTCGGGGAGCCTCTACACCGGCGCGGTGGGCTTCTTCCCGCTGATCGTCCTCGTGCTCCTGATCGTCGCGGCGGCACAGCTGATGCAGCGCGGCGGCGGCTTCGACGCGATCCAGGAGTTCCTGCTCGAACGCGTCGCGACCTCGGTCCGCCGCGCGGAGACGACGATGGTCCTCGGGACGGCGATCGTCAACGCGATGATCACGATCAACACCGCCGCCGAGATCGCCATCGCGCCGTACATCAAGACGCTCGGGCGTCGGTTCAACATCAACGGCTACCGGCGGGCGAACATCCTCGACGCCAACACGGCGGCGCTCGGCTACATCTTCCCGTGGGGCGGCGGCCTGCTCGCCGGCTACTCGGCGATGCAGCGGCTCCCCGAGCAGTACGAGTGGTTCACGCAGGCGATGGTCGTCAACCCCGCCTCGGTGTTCCCGTTCGTCTTCCACGGCTGGTTCCTCGTGGCGGTCTTCCTGCTTGCGGCGTGGACCGGCTACGGCCGCGAGTACGTCTCCGACCGCGCGAGCGAGGAGGTGAGCCGCGTATGAGCCGCCTCGACAAATTCCTGGCCGGCCTCCGCTTCCGCTCGTCGACGCCGTCCTTCGAGGTCGGCGACGAGGTCCCGGCGTTCGTCACCGGTCGAACCGACGACGGGTTGCTCGTCCGCGTCGGCGACACGGTCCTGGAGCTGCCCGATGCGGACCAGTCGCTCGTGGACGCGAAAGTCACGATCGAGATCGAGTCGTTCGACGAGTCGACGCACCGCGGGACCGCCCGCGTCGTCGAAGTGCTGCAAAACGAGGGCTGACCACGGGGCTCGATCCGTCGGCGCCGATCCCGGATTCGGATGCCTACGGCGTCGATCTCGATCCCACGCCTCGGCTGCGTCGGGCTCCGACCTGCGGTTCGGGTGTCGCCGACGACGATCCTTCGGTTCGGATATCGTCGACGACGATCCCGCGCTTCGGTCGCCGGTTCCGACGCGACGCTACTTCTGGAGGTGGCCGGCGGGCTTCTGCTGTTCGACCTCGATCTCGACGTGGAGGCTCTCGGGGAAGTCCATGTGACCGACTTCGCGAGCGATGTGGTCGTTGCCGTGGATCTCGAGTTGCCGCGAGTAGACGGTGTAATCCCACGCCGAGAACGCGTCGCCGGGCTGCAGCGACTTGTACTGCGGGACGGTGATTCGCTCGGGCGGGTCCGCGTGCGGGCCCTTGCACTCCGCGCCCTTGCGTTCGAGCATCGACTTGAGGTCTGAGACTTCCGATTCCAGTTCGTAGCGGTTCCCCGACTGGAAGCGGAGCTTCGTGACGAAGGTCATGGCTGGGATCTCGCTGGGTTAGGAGAGACGTCGGCACCGAGCGGTAAAAGTACATCCATCGGACGGTCGCTCCCGCCGGCGACGTCGCTGGCGAGCCGCCCGCTTCCGCGCCGGGCGACGACCGAGTGCACCGACTGGAGTCCCGCAGCTCCCGGAGCGGGCCGCGGGCCACTCCGAGGCCCCGTCACCTCACCTTCCTAGGGCACGCAATCTGGCGAACAGTCGGCACGCGCACGGGACGGCAGCCGGCTCCTCGCTGCACCGGCGGCCGCCACCGTCGTCCCCGCGTCGGCGTGCCGAGCAACCGCGACTCGACGCGGGGTGACTCCTACGTCACAGCACCCCTGGCCGCCCGATCGTATATGAAGTCGACCGTCGCCGCGGGCGTCCGACCGGTTCGCGGCCGCACCCGGGGTCGCCGCCTCCAACGTCCGATAGCCTCTTAACGTCCTGTCTGGTTTGTGTAGCTAATGACAGTGGAAGCGGTAAGCGCTGGAGCGATCCTCTTCCGCGACACCCGCGGCGAACGGGAGTATTTGCTCCTGAAGAGCCGACCGGGGGACTGGGAGTTCCCCAAAGGCGGGGTCGAGGGCGAAGAGGAGCTCCAGCAGACGGCGATTCGGGAAGTGAAAGAGGAGGCGGGGATCGAGGACTTCCGTCTCATCGACGGGTTCCGCGAGGAGTACGACTACGTCTTCGAGGCGAACGGCAAGACGATCCACAAGACCGTCCACCTGTTCATCGCGCGGTCGTTCGAGGCGAGCGCGGAGCTCTCGAACGAGCACCGCGACCTCCAGTGGCGGGACTACGAGCAGGCGCTCAACACCATCACGCAGGACGGCCCCCGCGAGATATTCGAGCGGGCCCACGAGTACCTGGATCAACTGGCCGCCGAGAACGGCGAGACCGAGGACGGGAAGTACCTCGCGTAGGCGGCGGAGTCGACACGCGTGTACCCCGGAGACGCCGAGTTCGGGTTCGAGCTGCTCGTCTGCCGGTGGGCGGAGACGTCGTGGCCGCCCGAGTCGGCCCGCGAGAGTCCCGTCCTCGTCTCGCGACAGCTCGGAACGCAGCAGCGCCGCTGGGACACCGTCGTCCTCGAGTGCGACCCCGAGGGTCTCGCGGCCCGCCGGCAGTTCGGCGGGCGCGAGCTCGATTCGGACCTCCTGCACGTCGTCCGCAACGCCCCCGAGGAGTGGGCGTGGTACCGGGACGCGCTCCCCGACCCGGGCTACCCGTGGCGGTACGTCCGCGCGGCCGTCCACCGGGCGGCCGACCGCGGCGTCGTCGAGAAGCGCCGGCGGGGAAACCGGATCGAGATCAGACGGATCGCGCCGTATCCGGACTGGCTCCGGCGGATCGTCGCCGTCGAGAACAAGCCCGACCTCGACGCGTCGGCGGCGCGGGCGCTCGCCGGACAGTTGGAACACGACGTCGAGACCGCCCTCGCCGACGAGGTGTGGGTGGCGACCGAGTCTACCGGGAGCCGCGTCGAGCCCGCGCTGCTGGAGGATCTTCCCGTCGACGTCGGAATTCTGACGCTGTCGATCGACGCCGACGGGACCGACGGACTCGACGACGAGCCGGTCGCGTCCGTCGAGTGGTACCCCAGCGAGGTGACGCCCGAAGGTGACGGGAACGACGACGAGCACCGGCGGCGACGGCTCGAACTCGCGGAGCGCGCCTACGGACGGGGGTGGCGCTCCTACCACGAGACGATGCGACCGGACTGCAGGCACTTCGAGCTCCGGCGGTTCGGGCGCGCGCTCCTCCCCCGCTGCGCCGCGAAGGACCGATCACAGACCGCGGCCGAGTGCGCCGGGTCGTGTCCGGAGTTCGAACCCGAACCGCCCGCCTGGCGGAGCCGCGGGTGGCCGATCGAGGGCGGGCCCGGAAAGGGAATCAAGCGGCTGCTTCGCCGCCGACGCGAGCGGGTCCGCGAGCGAGAGATCGAACGGGAGTGACGGCCCGACGCGCGGGAGTCCGGTCAGACACGAGGCGCGGAGTCGCGTCCGTACGGCTCCGCGGACCGACGGAATCGTACTGATTACTCTCGCTTTGTCCCGTCGAGCGTTGTCAACGGGGGTGGCGCTCGGCGGTAAGAGACAAGAGTAATCAGTATCAGTCCGTCACTTCGACGTCGATCTCCCCGCGCGGCGCGGCGAGGCGGAACGTCGGGACCGTCCGGTAGATCACTTCCACAGCCCCCTTCCGCCGGAGGCTCTGGAGCGCCTGGCGGACGTCCTCGACCGGCGGGTCCGCGTCGAAGGCGTCGCGGACCTTGTTGAGGACGCTCACGACGCTCTCGGATCGCTCGTCGTGACCCGCAAGGACCTCGAACACCTGCGCTTCGAGTTCCGGGACGCGGATCACCGACGGGACGCCGCCCTCCGCCTCCTCGCCCCCCTCGACGCCGGGATCGACGTCCACGAGGTCGGCCGCCTCGGCGGTCGCGCGGATGAGGCTGTTGTCGTCGCGGTAGTAGTAGTCCTTGAGTTCGCTTTCGAGGTACTGGTGGACCTCGCTCCCGGAATCCATTCCCCACTGGTCTTGAAGCTCCTTGTTCTTCGTCGGCTGGAGGCGGACGACGTCGGCGAGCCGTTCTTGGGCCTGCTCTGAGAGGGCTCGATTCTCTGTCACACCACCCCGTTCGTCCCGCGGTACTAAGACGTTTCAACATCCGCGTCGGAGAGGCGTCGAAATCCGTCCGCGTCAGGGGCGCGTCACCACACCGCCCTGTCGGATACGCGACCGGTCCGGCGGGCGCTCGATCCCGGTGTTTAAGTCGCTGAAGCGTCTTCCGTCGGGGTATAATGGAGTTCTGCGACGAATGCGGTTCGATGATGAAGACCGACGGCGACGTCTGGGTCTGCGGCAGTTGCGGCTACGAGAAGGCCCGCGACGCCGACAAGGAGGCCGATATGACCTCGACGGCGGAGCGCGAGGACAGCGAGGTCGTCGACATGTCCGACGTCGACGACGCCGAGATCGGGCCGACGACCACGGTGATCTGCCCCGAGTGCGGCCACGACCGCGCGCGGTACGAGATGAAGCAGATCCGATCGGCCGACGAGTCGGAGACCCGCTTTTTCACCTGCGTCGAGTGCGGCCACAAGTGGCGCGAGGACGATCACTGATCGGCCCTCGCCCCCCGCTGTCGCCGGCGGTTCGGCCGTCCCGACCTGCGGCTCCATCACTCGACTCGTAACGATTACTCTCGTCTCCGCCGCCCCGAATTAAGTCGGACGCGCCCGAACCCGCCTGCGTGACCGTTGATATCCCCCCGCCGGCGCTCGACCCCCCGGCGGGGTGGCGGCTGGTCTCCGAGGAGGTGACGACGCCGTTCGACGTCCGCGTCGTGACCGTCACCGCCCATACACGCATCTACGAGGACAGCGACCTCCGCGAGCGACTGGCCGCGGCGACGGGGGCCGAGACGACGTGGCGCTTCGTCTTCGCGAGCCGCCTCCGGATCTCGCCCGCGAAGTCGCCGTCGGGGCCGCTCACGCGACTCGTCACCGACCGCGCGACCGCCAGGTTCGTCGAAGTGCTCGGAGACCGGGGGTTCGAGTCGGTCGAACGGGCCGACACGCACCGGTTCGACCTCTCCGACGGCGACGCCGGCTCGGACGGTGAGGAGGGCGATAGGCCGACGGTGGAGGCGGTCCGGTTCCGCGCGGCGGTCCGCCTCGAAGACCGGTCGGTCCCCGTCGAGGCGTACTTCGCGGCGTGGCCGGCGGGGGACGGCGAGTTCCTCCTCGGCGGCGGGGCGTACCCCCTGTCGGTCCCCGACCCGGAGTCGTTGGATCCCGAACGCGCTCGCGACGAACTGTTCTCGATGCTACGGTCGATCCGGTAGGTCGAGGCCGACGATACGGTACGGATAGAAGAACAGAGAAACGCGCCGTGCGTCGACGACGGGACTACTCGTTTCGCGCGAACGTCAGATAGCCCGTGTGGCCGACGCCCGCGGTCGAAGGGCGGGAGCCGCGCTCGCCGAAGTCCATCTCCCGCTGGATCGTCTCGTAGGTCTCGACGTCGACGAGGCCGGCATCCCGGGCGGCCTCGACCGCCTCGCGGCTGTTCTCGACGAACGGCGAGTAGACGGCGACGCGGCCGCCGTCGGCGAGGAGGTCCGGGGCGCGCGCGACGATCTCGGGGGCGTCGCCGGTGTCGAGCGTGATCGCGTCGAACGGCCCGTCGTCGACGGCGGCGTCGAGTTCCGCCGAGAGGTCGCCCGCTCTGACCTCGACGCGGTCGTCGACGCCAGCGAGTCGCATGTTCTCCCGGGCGACCTCGGCGAAGTCGGGGTCGATCTCGTAGGAGACGACGTCGGCGTGCATCCGGCCGAGGTAGGCGGCGAGGACGCCCGTGCCGGTGCCGGCGTCGAGCACGCGGTCGCCCGCGGCGATCCCGGTGTGGCCGACGACGAGCCCGACGTCCCGCGGCATCATCGGCGCGCCCGTCCGCTCGAAGTGGTTGAACAAGTCCGGGCCGCGGAGCCGGCGGACGACGAAGGGCTCGCCCAGATGCGTCTCCAGGACGTCGCCTGGTTCGACGTTCTCGGGCACGTCTAAGACGCCGAGGTCGGTCTGTAGCTCGTCGCCCGGCGCGCGGAGGTACTCCCGGTCGTCGTGGACGAGGAGGTAGCTCACTCCAGTCGGGCGATCGCGGCCGCCAGGTCGCCGTCGGTCGCTTCGAGCGCCTCGCGCGCGGTCTCCGAGCCGACGCCGGCGCGCTGGGCGACGAGTTCGACGTCGTCCTCGGGGATCCCGGCGTCGCCACCGCTCTCGTCGCCGTCGCCGCGCTCGTCGCCGTCGAGTTCGGCCGTCGAGCCGGAACCGCCCGCCGTCGACTCCCGCGATTCGGGTTCGCCGACGACCTGGTAGGTCTGCTGTCCCTGGGCGTCCATCCGGGTCACCTGCGCGTCGGAGAAGACGAGGTCCTCCTCGCCCGTCTTGATCACGACCTCCTCGACGTCGAGTTCGGTGACGTCGATGCCCATCTGTTCCATCATCTGCTGCATCTTCCGCGGGTTCATACCGCCTCCGCCAAACATAGTTGCCCGATCCGAGGGGGCCGATAGCAAAAGCGTGGCGAACGCGCCTCGCGAAGGCGAGCGACGCGTGTCGACGCGGCCGTGGCGGTCGGACGCGGACGGCCGTCGCTGCGGCTCCGTGTGCGAAAGCCGTCGACCCGGCTAGCGCTCCGGCCGCCGCTGGAGGCCGGTCACTTCCTCGATCTCCATCTCGTAGCCGACGATCGAGAGCTGCCTGCGGCCGACGCCCGTGAGGTCCGGAGACCACGCGTTCTCGTCGAGCAGTTCGCCCACGTCTCCCCACTCCCCGGGCGTGAGCTCTCGGATCGGGCCGAACGCGAGGACGCTCTGCCAGTCGTGCTGGGATTCGATGTCGTAGACCGCCAGACACGCCCGCTCGGTCGCGTCGCTGTAGGCGACCTTCTGACTGTCGGATCTGAACTGCCAGTAGGAGAACACGGCACGGCCCCGCTCGTACCCGAACGAGATCGGGACGGCGTAGGCCCGACTGCCGTCGGCCAGTGAGAGCACGCCGGTTCCCTGCGCTTCGAGGAAGGCGTCGATCTCCGCGTCGGTCATCCGACCGCCGCGGACTCGTTCGGGGTCGACTTCTTCGGCCATGGATCGCCGTTCGTCGGCTTCCGTAATGGACCTGTTCCTTCCGTCGGTCTCCGGCGCTCCGGCCGAGCGCCCGACCGTCGGACAGGTTCAATACCGGTCGGACGTACACCATCGAGTATGTTCGACCCCGACGACCTCGCGAGGATCCGAGAGGCCAAACGCGAGTGGGAGGAAGAGACCCTCGCGTCGACGCTCGATCAGTTCGGGGAGCGCAAGGAGCGGTTCACCACCGACACGGGCGGCCAGGCGGTCGAGCGGCTCTACACGCCCGAGGACGTCACCGACCTCGATTACACGGAGGATCTGGGCTTCCCCGGCGAGGACCCCTACACGCGCGGGGTGTATCCCACGATGCACCGCGGGCGGCTCTGGACGATGCGGCAGTACGCGGGGATGGGGACCGCTCGGGAGACCAACGAGCGCTTCCGTTACCTCATCGACCAGGGCTCTTCGGGCCTGTCGATGGCGTTCGACCTCCCCACGCAGAAGGGCTACGACTCCGACGCGTCGATGGCGGCGGGCGAGGTCGGAAAGGCGGGCGTCGCCATCGACAGCCTCCGCGATATGGAGGTCGTCTTCAACGGGATTCCCCTCGACGAGGTGTCGACGTCGATGACGATCAACGCGCCCGCGGCGGTGCTGCTCGCGATGTACGTCGCGATCGGCGACCGACAGGGCGTCCCCCGCGAGCGGCTCCGCGGGACGATCCAGAACGACATCCTCAAGGAGTACATCGCCCGGAACCTCTACATCTACCCGCCGGAGCCGTCGATGCGGCTCATCACCGACGTCTTCGAGTTCTGCGCGGCCGAGGTCCCGAATTTCAACACCATCTCCATCTCGGGATACCACATCCGCGAGGCGGGCTCGACGGCGGCCCAGGAGGTCGCGTTCACGCTCGGCGACGGCATCGAGTACGTCGAAGCCGCGCTCGACGCCGGCCTCGACGTCGACGAGTTCGCGCCGCAACTCTCCTTCTTCTTCAACGCCCACAACAACGTCTTCGAGGAGGTCGCGAAGTTCCGCGCCGCCAGGCGGATGTGGGCGAAGATAATGGAAGAGCGCTTCGGCGCCGAATCGGAGAAGTCGAAGCAGCTGAAGTTCCACGCCCAGACGGGGGGTCGACGCTCACCGCCCAGCAGGTCGAGAACAACGTCGTCAGAGTCGCCTACCAGGCGCTCGCGGCCGTCCTCGGCGGCGCCCAGAGCCTCCACACCAACGGGAAGGACGAGGCGCTGTCGCTGCCGACAGAGCAGTCGGTGCGGACGGCGCTGCGGACCCAGCAGATCCTCGCGCACGAGTCGGGCGTCGCCGACACCATCGACCCGCTCGGTGGCAGTTACTACGTCGAGTCGCTCACCGACGACATCGAGGCGGAGGCGACGGAGATCCTCGGCGAGGTCGACGACCGCGGCGGGATGTTAGAGGCGGTCGAGTCCGGGTGGGTGAAGCGACAGATCCAGGACGTCGCCTTCGAGCGCCAGCGGGAGATCGAATCGGGCGAGCGCGTCGTCGTCGGCGTCAACGAGTACCAGGTCGACGAGGAGCCACGGGTCGAGATCGAGGAGGTCGACGAGGAAGACGAGAAGCGGCAGCGAGAGCGGCTTCGGGAGGTGAAAGACGAGCGCGACGACGAGGCGGTCGAGGCGTCGCTGGCGGCGATCCGGGAGGCCGCCGAGGGCGAGGCCAACCTCGTCCCGCCGATCGTCGACGCGGTGAAGGCGTACGCGACGGTGGGAGAGATTTCGGACGTGCTGCGCGAGGTCTTCGGGGAGTATCGGCCGCGGCAGTAGCGTGGGCGGTCTCGGACGACAGCCGCGGCGGCGCTCGAAACGCGGCGCAGCCGCGTACCGAGGTCGATACGGGACCACGTTTATCTCTCGCTCCCGCGACGATCCGGGTATGACGGTAGCTTTCGACCACCTGGGGGTCGCGACGACCGACGGGGCGGACCTCGCAGCGACGTTCGAGACGCTCTTCGACGCGCCCGTGGTTCACGAGGAGACCTTCGAGGGGATGGCGATCCGATTTCTCGACCTCGGCGGCGGCTACTTCGAACTGCTCGAACCGGCCGACGGCGGGGCGATCGCGCGCTTTCTCGACCGGCAGGGCCCCGGAGTTCACCACGTCGCGCTCCGGACCGACGACGTCGCGGCCGCTCTCGACCGGGCCCGGAACGCCGGCGTCGACCTCGTCGACGAGGAACCCAGGCCGGGCGCGTGGGGCCACGAGGTCGCCTTCCTGCACCCGAAGTCGACCGGCGGCGTCCTCGTCGAGTACGTCGAACACGCCGGCGAGGGGTGAACGACGCCCCGAGCGCCGCCGGGGCTGGGTCGATGCGATCGCTCCCGCGGAGGCGACAGCAGTACAGTTTAGGCCGCTGCCGTCGCCAACGTAAGTGAGATGCGCGATTGGCTCTCTCACCGCGCTCAGATCGATCCCGACGGCGAGGCGCTCGTCGTCGCCGCCACGGGCGACGTCTACACGTTCGGGAACCTCGACACGCTCGTCGACGACCTCGCCGGTCGGCTCGCCGCCGCGGGCGTCGAGCCCGGAACGCACCTCGGCGCGGTGCTGGACGCTCGACTCGAGTACGTCTGTCTCGTCCACGCGGCGATGCGGCTCGGCGTCACGCTCGTCCCGATGGGCGAGTCGCTCACCGCCCGGGAACTCGCCGGCCAGATCGACACCGCGGACGTGTCGACGGTCGTCTGCAGCGGCGAGACCGAGGCGACCGTCGTCGACGCCGTCGTGCGCGCGGCGGGGGGCGGCGAGACCGGGAACGCCGGGAGCGATGCAACGAACGCCGGGAGCGAGACGGAGCGCGCTGCGAACGATGCGGCGAACGACGGGACCGCGGCGGAGAGCACCGAACCCGGAGACGACGGCGAGGGGGACCACGGCGAGGGGAACACCGCTTCCGATTCCGAGATGGCGCGCGTGCTCACCGTCGACGAGCCGAGAACGGAGATCGCGGCGCCGCTCTCGGGCGTGGTCGCCGAGTCGGTCTCGCCCGCGGAGTGGTCCCTCGACGACCGGCAACTCGTGCTCTTCACCTCCGGGACGACGGGCGATCCGAAGGCGGTCCAACTGACGACTGGCAACCTGCTCGCGAGCGCGGTCGCCTCGGTGTTCCGGCTCGGCTTCGACCCGGACGACCGCTGGCTGGTGACGCTCTCGCTGCATCACATGGGCGGGATCGCGCCGATTCTCCGGATGCCGCTGTACGGGATGACGGTCGTCTTCCGCGAGGGGTTCGACGCGGGGGCGGCCGCCGACGACCTGGAGCGGTACGAGGCCACCGCCGTCTCGCTCGTCCCGACGATGCTCCGCCGGATGCTCGACCGCCGCGGGACGCTCTCGGAGTCGCTCCGCGTCGTCCTCCTCGGCGGCGCTCCCGCCCCGACGGACCTCATCGAGCGGTGCCGGAACTACTCGGTTCCGGTGTATCCGACCTACGGGATGACCGAGACCGCCTCCCAGATCGCCACCGCGCGCCCCCGGGAGGCGTTCGCGAACCCCGGTACCGTCGGCCGACCCCTCTTTCTGACCCGGGTGACCGTCGTCGACGAGGAGGGAACGCCGCTTCCGTCGGGCGAGTCGGGCGAACTCGTCGTCGACGGGCCGACCGTGACGCCCGGGTACTACGGCGACGCGGACGCGAACGCCGACTCGTTCGGTCCGTTCGGACTCCACACCGGCGACGCCGGCGTCCGCGACGACAGCGGCGCGCTCACGGTGTTGAACCGCGTGGACGACCGCATCGTCACCGGGGGGAGAACGTCGACCCCGGCGAGGTCGTCGACGTCCTCCGCTCTCATCCGGACGTTCGCGAGGCGGCCGTCGTGGGCGTTCCGGACGCGCAGTGGGGCGAGCGCGTCTCGGCGATGGTCGTCCCCGAGGAGGACGCGATCGACCGAGCGGATCTGATCGAGTTCGCCCGCGAACGGCTGGCCGGGTTCAAACTCCCCAAGACGCTCGCGGTCTCGGAGTCGCTGCCGCGGACGGTCTCCGGAACCGTCGACCGGGACGCGGTCCGAGAAGCGCTCTCGGACGCGGGGAAGCGGAGCGACGAGCTCGACGACGGAGCGCAGCGTGCTCCGGCGGAGACCACCGAGAGCCGCTCGGGCGGTGCCGAAGACGACGCCGTCGATTCGGGCGTGGCGGACTCCGGGGACCGAACGGACGACACGGCCGAGGTGAGCGACCCGGTCGATAGCGACGACAGCGCTCGGAACGAGCGCGGCGAAGGCGACGATGCGGAAGCTGATCGGAGCGAGGATAGCGAACGCGGCGAGAGCGGCGGTGGTGGTGAAGCCGGTGACCAAAGCGGCGGTGGTGGTGAAGCCGGCGATCAAAGCGACGGCGGTGATGAAGCCGGCGATCAAAGCGGCGGCGACGAAGAGCGCGACGCGGAGGACGTGGGCGAATCCGCTCCCGACATCGGAAGCGACGACGAGGCTGCGGACGAACCCGGCTCCGAACCCGACGAAGAAATCTAGAAACGAGTTTGAAGTTTTTCAAAGTTCCGAGAGTTATTTGCTCGTGGCACGTGAGCGTCCCGTATGGATCTTCTCGACGAATCCGTGGTGCCGGAGCACGCTCGCGAGGTCAAGCGCGAGGCGCGGGAGTTCGCCGACGAGTACATCCGACCGAACGCCGAGGAGTACTTCGACTCGGCGGAGTACCCCTGGGAGGTTCTGGAGGCGGGGATGGACGCCGGCCTGGTCGCTCAAGACATCGGCGAGGAGTACGGCGGGAAGGGATACGACCTCGAACAGATCCTCGCGATCAACGAGGAGTTCTACGCCGCCGACGCCGGCATCGCGCTGACGCTGATGCTGGCCTCGTTCGGGTGTGAGATCGTCGAAAAGTACGGTACCGAGGAACAGAAAGACGAGTACCTCCGGCCGGTCGCGGCGAACGAGCAGATCTCGGGACTCGCGGTCTCGGAACCGCAGACCGGTTCGGACATGGCCGGGATGACGACGACCGCCGAGCGGACCGACGACGGCTGGGTGCTCAACGGGGAGAAGTACTGGATCGGAAACGCCGTGGAGGCCGACTGGCTGACGGTGTACGCGAAGACCGGCGACGGCGACGACCGGTACTCGAACTACTCGATGTTCATCGTCGAGACCGACGCGCCGGGGTACGAGGCCGAACACATCCCCGAGAAGATCGGGATGCGCGCCTCCAAACAGGGGCACATAATCTTCGACGACTGCGAGATCCCCGAGGAGAACCTCGTCGGGACCGAGGGCGGCGGGTTCTACGTCCTCGCGGACTTCTTCAACCACGGCCGCGTCGTCGTGGGCGGGCACGGCGTCGGCCTCGCGGCGCGCGCCATCGAGGAGACCTGGGCGTTCGTCCACGACCGGGAGGCGTTCGGCCGCGACGTCGCCGACTTCCAGTCGACCCAGCACATCCTCGCGGATATGCGGATGGAGTTCGAGGCCGCCCGAGCGCTCAACTGGCGGGCGGCGCACAAAGTCGCAAACGGCGAAGACGCCGGGTTCTGGGCGGCCGCGACGAAGACGAAGTCCACCGAGACGGCGATGCACTGCGCCGAACGCGGGATGCAGCTCCACGGCGGCCGCTCGGTGCTCGAAGAGTACCCCATCTCCAGGGTCTACCGCGACGTCCGCATTCCCGTCATCTACGAGGGCGCAAACGAGATCCAGCGGAACCTCATCTACCGACAGGGCGGCGTGTGAACGGCGGTAACGGCGATCGGCTGTTCTCTCTTCTTCGACATCTTCCCGTTCAGCGACCGTCGACGTGTGTCCCTAACCCTGTAGGGTCGGTAGTGATTGGGATTTCGTCCATACCTTCGGGTACTGAACCACGATGTCCAAGAGCCAACCGACGCTGACCGAACTGACCGAGTACTGCGAGGAGTGCGGCACTCGGACGCCACACGAGGTTTCGATCGAACTCAAGACCGAGAGCAAGAAGGAGACGAACCGCGCGTTTTCGCGTGAACCCTACCGCGTGACGAAGTGTCGCGCCTGCGGCGACGAACGCGCCCAGCGGATGAACGACGCCTGAGCCGTCGGGCGAAGACCGCGACGTCCTCACCTCTCGTCGGCCGCCGCGTCGCGGTCGCGCTCCCCCGCTCGCCGCTCGTCCGACGATTCGGAGAAGAACGCCTCGATGAGTTTCCGCTCGCCCGAGCGGAGGTGCTCGTGGAACGTCGGCGCCGCGATCCCCAGCGAGGAGGCGACCTCCTCGGCCGTGCTCCCCCGCGGCCACTCGAAGTACCCCGAGGCGAGCGCCGTCTCCATCACGTCGCGCTGTCTGTCGGTCAGCTTCTCGTCGAGTTGCCGGCGGAACGACGAGGTCGACTGCACGGCGTCCTCGACCTCGCGTTTGGCCACCACCGAGGCGTCCGGAAACGAGGACTGGACGGCGTCGGTGAGTGCCCGCAAGTCCGATCCGGTCGGGACCCTGACGACGAGTCGACCCTCGCCGCGCGTGGCGACGAACGACTCGACGGTCGCGCCCAGTTCGACGAGGGTCACCACGGCCGACGCCGCGGTCAGTCGGAGTTCGAGCACCGCCTCCTCGTTCTCTTCGGTGACGATGCGGGCGTCCACGAGCGCCTCCAGCGGGGCGATCGCCGACAGCACCGCCGAGGGGTCGACGCCTTCGACGGCCACGTAACAGGAAACGACCCCGCCGTCGGCGAGTGCGGTCCCCTCCAGTCTGACGGTCGTCTCGAACTCCAGTGAGAGGTCGACGATCAGATCGCGGGTGTCGCCGTGCTCGAACTCCAGTTCGACCGCGGTGTCGCTGTAGAGCAACTGCTTCGACTCCGCGGCGTTGATCCCGTGACCGACCGTCTCGCCGACGTCTCGCAGCATCGAGCGCTCCTCGTCGGTCACGGTGCCGCGCACGTAGACGACCAACGCGCCGTAGACCGTCTCGCGGTACCCGATCGGGACCGCCACGATGCTCCGTTCGGCGTCCGACGGGTCGGCCTCCGTCAGCACCGCGCTGGCGTGGCTCGGCGATACGGTCGCGGTCACGACCGCGCCGGTTTCGACCGCCTCTCGCACGACGTCGGCGGGCGCCACCGGTGCGTCCTCGACCGTTTCCGGAGCCACGCCGTCTCCGACGGTCGAGTCAGTCTCGATCCCCTCGACGGGCGACGACCCGGACGCCTCGATCCCGAAGGGCGCGGCGACCGAATCCGACGCCGACTGGCACTCGACGGTGTCGGTCGCGCGGTTGTATCGGGCGACCCACGCGCCCTCGTACGGCGACGCCTCGAAGGTCGCACAGACGCTGTCTGCGATGTCCTCGCGGGTCGTCGCGTCGACCAGCGCGCGGTCGATCTCCCTGATGAAGTCGTTGATCCGCCGGATCCGATCCAGTTGGCGTTCGCGCTCGCGGATCTCCGATTCGCGCTCGTCTCTGAGCGCTCGGACTCGCTCCGTCAGATCGTCGAGGACGTCGGGGTTCCCCAGTTCGCCGACGTCCCGTTCGTCGAGGACCGTCTCCGTCGAAACCAGCGCGAAGTACTCCCTGATCCGGTCGTCGAACTCCGAGCGGACCAGCAGTTCCTCGACGGTCTCTCTGAGGTCGTCCTCGTCGACCGGCTTGACGAGGTACTCGTCGAACGGCATGTCGACGATGTCGGTGTCGGGTTCGACCGCGGTCATCATCGCGACGCGGCAGTCGTACCCCCGGGCGTCGATCTCGTCGAGGACCTCGTCGCCCGAGAGGTCCGGCATCCGACGGTCCAGGAGGACGACGTCGACGGCGTCGTCCATCTGATCGAGGGCGGACTCCCCGCCGTAGGCCACGCGAACCTCGTAGTCGTCGCGGAGCCAGTACCGGCAGGTGTCCGCGAGGTCTCTGTCGTCGTCGACGACGAGGACGACCGGGTCCGCTTCGGCGCTCTCCGGGTCGGAGGCCGCCGCCGCGTCGCCCGGCACTCCCTCAGATAGCATCACTGCGTATTGCGAGGGAACGATTCCATCGACAAATAGTTGCCCCTCACTCGGCCGATACGCCGCTCGGTCGACGCGGCCTAACGACGTAGGGTTCCGTGTTAGGGGTGTGGGACGCTTCGACACAGGTGGATATGACCGACCGATCCGTCACCGAGGTGGAGTCCCGTGCCTGAGTGCGAGAACTGCGGTTCGTTCGTCTCGCGCGACTACGTCCGCGTGTTCGCCCCCGACGGGTTCGAGAACGCGCGCGTGTGCCCCCGATGCGAGGACGCGATCCGCGAGGGAGCGGCCGTCCGCGACGCCCGGTCGCGACGCGTCTCCTCGTTGTAAGAATCCGGACAGGGGCCGTGGTTCGGGTCCCCGCTGGGTGCCCAGCACCGCCGCCGGACCGCCAACCTACAAGACGGTCCCGCTGGAGATGCCGGTATGCGACTGGAGGACTACTGGGGGGTGGGCCCGAAGACGAGCGAACGGCTCCGGGAGACGCTCGGCGTCGAGAGAGCCGTCGAGGCCATCGAGGGCGCTGACATCCGCGCGCTCGCCGACGCCGGCATCTCGCGGGGGCGCGCGGTTCGGATCCTCCGACGGGCCAACGGTGCGGCGGGCATCGAGACGCTCGGCACGCGCGACGCCCGCGACGTCTACGACGACCTGCTGACGCTCGCGAGCGAGCACGCGCTCACGGAGCACGCCGCCGATCGGATCCGGGTGCTGACCCCGCTCGCGGACGTCGACGAACGGGCGGCCCGACTCGACCGCGTGCTCGCGGCCCGCGACGCGTGGATCGACCTGGCTGCGGACGACCGCGAGGCGATCCGCTCGGCGTTCGACGCCTACGACGACGCCGGCGGCTCCGACCGCGTCGCGGTCGAGACGGCGCTGGCGCTCCGGGAGGCCGGCCTCCGCGGCGGCACGTTCGCCGCCCTGGACGACCTCGACGACGAGGCCCTTCGGGCCGCCGTGGACGCGCTCGGCACCGTCGACGAGGACGGCACCGTCGCGTCCGGCACCGATCAGGAACTCGATCGGCTCCGAGAGCGTCGGGACGCCGTCGCCGAACTGGAGTCGAGCGCGCTCGACGTCCTCGAATCCGTCCGCGAGCGCGGCGTCCGGAGCTTCGAGGAGTTCCGATCCGCCTTCGTCGAGTACGTCGCGAGCGAGGCGGACGTCAGACGGGGGCGCGTGCAGGCCGCCGTGGCCGAGGACGCCCGCGACGAGGCGGACTTCGCGTCGACCTCGTTGCGGACGCTCCTGTCGGAACTCGACGCGGAGGTCGAAGAACGCGAGGCGGCCGTCGCCGCCGAGTTGCGTGAGGACGTCGAGGCCGCGCGCGGGGACGTCGACGTCGCCGTCGACGCGGTCTCCGAGATCGCGTTCGACCTCTCGCTGGGTCGCTTCGCGGCCGCCCACGACCTGACGAGGCCGCGGCTCGTCGACGACGGACTCGCGGTGGCGGGCGCGCGGAACCTCACGCTCTCCGGAGACGTCCAGCCCGTGACGTACGGCGTCGGGACGCACGACGTCGACGGCGACCCGGAGCCGCCGTCGGGCGACCGCGTCGCCGTCCTCACGGGGGCGAACTCCGGCGGGAAGACGACGCTCCTCGAAACGCTCGCGCAGGTCGTCCTCCTCGCGTCGATGGGACTGCCCGTCCCGGCCGACCGCGCCGACGTCGGCCGCTTCGACACGATCGTCTTCCACCGCCGGCACGCCAGTTTCAACGCCGGCGTCCTCGAATCGACGCTGAAATCGATCGTGCCGCCGCTGTCGACAGGCGAACGGACGCTGATGCTCGTCGACGAGTTCGAGGCGATCACCGAACCCGGTCGGGCCGCGGACCTGCTGAACGGCCTCGTCGACCTGACCGTCGACCGCGACGCCCTCGGCGTCTACGTGACGCATCTGGCCGAGGATCTGAGTCCGTTGCCGCCGGAGGCGCGCATCGACGGCATCTTCGCGGAGGGGCTGACCGAAGAGTTGGAACTCCGCGTCGACTACCAGCCGCGGTTCGGCACGGTCGGGAAGTCGACGCCGGAGTTCATCGTCTCCCGACTCGTCGCGAACGCGCGGGACCGCGCTGAGCGGCGCGGGTTCGAGGCGCTGGCGTTCGCCGTCGGCGAGGAGGCGGTCCAGCGGACGCTCTCGGACGCCGAGTGGTCCGGCGAGTGAAGGACGAGGACGCACGCCGGTGGGGGTGTCGATCGACCCGCTGCCGTCGCGAGTGGCGAACAGTCGGCACCCGCTCGCGACGACGGCCGGGCGAAGCGGTCGTCGCGCTCGCTCCCGCGCCGACGTGCCGAGCAACCGCGACCCGACGCGGGGTGAATCCTACGTCACAGCCGCCCTGGCCGCCCGTTCGTATATAAACTCTCGTCGCCGAGAGCCGGCGCGGTCAGTCCGGCGTACCGATCGGGCGAACGCTTTTGCGACCTTCGGACGTACGAGCGACCGATGGGCATCCTCCCGTGGGGCCGCGACGGCGGTGAGAAGAGAGACGACAGCGACGTCGCGGAGGGAGACGACGGCGACGACGCCGGTTCGACTCCGAGCGAACGCCACCCCGACGCCACGCTGGTCTGTGAGTTCCAGGACGGGACCCTGATAGTCTACGCGGACCGCGTCCGCATCGAGCGCGTCGCTCGCTCGCGGTTCGACGACAAGACGATCCCGGCCGACGAGATCAGCGGCGTCGATTTCGCAAAGGGCGTCACGATCGGCTACCTCCAGATCGAGCAGGTCGGCGTTCCGGTCGACAGCGGCGGGCTGCTCAGCGATCCGGTGAACGCGAACACCGTACACTTCGGGCGCGGCGGTCGCGACTGCGCCGGCGACGCGCGGACGGAAATCCTGTCGATCGCCCGCGGCTGATCGGCGGTCGCGGGGGGCCGCCCGGTGGGCAGCCGCGCCCGTTCCGCACCGGTCACATCTCCGCGCCGTGCTCGTCGATCGCGTCGGCCGCGATCGAACGTCCCCTGGCGTTCAGCTCCACCTCGTGGCGGATCCGCACCTCGTCTAAGACGTCGTGATCGATCAGCCGGACGAACAGCTCTTCGACCTGGTCGACGTCGATCCCGAGAAACTGCGGGATGTCGAACGGCGAGACGCCGGAGTACAGCGCCATCAGTACCTGTTTGTCCTGTTGGGAGAGATCCAGCGACGTCTCGGTCTGTTCTTCGCCGATGCGCAAGAGCGAACTCAGGACGCCCACCGGCCGTTCGGGGCCGGAGATGTACGTCTGAACGCTCGTCGATTCGTCGGAGTGTTCGACCTCGACGACCTTGCGCTGCTCCTCTCTAACCGTTCGCCGCCCGATCGCGATGTCGCCGATGTCGTCGAGCGGGATCTCGACGAACGTGCCGGTGACCGTCGCGATGTTCACCGCCTGCGCCTCCGCGTCGGCGTCCCCCTCGACTGCGATCCGCCCGCCGACCCACTCGGTGTTCTGCACGACGCCGCCCTCGACGGCGGGGTGACGGACGAGAAACTGCGTCGAGGAGAGGATCGCGTCGTAGAGGTCCGTCTTGAACTCCTCGAACTCCGCCGGGGCGACGAGGATGACGTCCTCGCCGTCGTCGAACTGAAGCGCGAGGTAGTCGGCGACGGTCGCGACGCGCTGGTTGACGTCGAAGCGGCCGCCGATGTGGTCGATCTCCGAGAGCGGGAACGTCCGCTTGCCACCCGTGCCCGCCAGCACGATCCGGCGGTTCGAGAGCAGGATGCGGCCGTTCGTCCACGCGGCGTCGTTCCGCTCGCGGCCGTTGCGGAGCGCCTGCAGGAACCGCCCGCGCGAGTCCGCGATCTTCGTTTCGCCTGGTTTCACGGCTGCCTCACCTCCGGGATCGCGACGTCTCCTTCTTCGCCGTGTCGCGGTAGATCCTGAGCCGCTTCTCCACCGGCTCGAACCGGTCCCGACACGAGGAGGGCACGGTTTCGGTCATCCCGATCGTCAGGTACCCGCCGGGCTCGACGGCCGAGCCGAGCGTCTCGAAGATGGCCTCCTTGGCCCCCTTGTTGATGTAGATGAACAGGTTCCGACAGACGACGAGATCGAACGTCCGCGGCGGATTCTCCTGGACCAGATCGTGTCTCCGGAACGAGACGAGATCGCGGACCTCGTCGGTGACGCTGTAGGTGTCGCCGTCCCGCTCGACGTACCGCTCGCTGTCGGCCAGCGGTTCGAGTTGCTCTTCGAGGTCGTTCGTCTCCGAGGCGTGATACTCCCCGCGTCGCGCCGCGCGGAGGATCTCGGGCTTGATGTCGGTCCCGAGAATCTCGACTCGGCCGTCGTCGATCCGGTCGTCGTCGAGCGCGAGCATCGCCGCCGAGTACGCCTCGCGGCCGTCCGAACAGGCGGCGCTCCAGATCCGCGTCCGGCCGCTCTCGCTCAGTTCCGCGATGATCTCTCTGAGCCCCTCCCAGACCTCCGGGTTCCTGAAGAAACTCGTGACGTTGACGCTGAGGGCGTTCAAAAGCGCCTCCCGTTCCTCCTCGTCCTCCCGGAGTAGCGCCTGGTAAGCGCCGTACTCTTCGACGTCCCGACGCCGCATCCGCGCTGAGATCCGTCGATCGAGGTACGACCGGTTGTACGAACTCGTCGCGAAGGACAGCGACGACTCGACGAACTCCAGCAGTTCGTCGAACCCGTCCGTCCCGTCCGTGTCGGTTCCGAGGGCCATCAGTCGGCGGCCCCCTCGGCCTCGGAACCGTCGTCCTCCGGCGGCGCCCACTGCCGACGCGCCTGTTTGCCCTCGTCGGGGATCGGCAGGGAGTTGACGTCCAGGATCGGGACGACGTTGCCGTCGCCGACGACGGCGGTCCCCGAGAGCCCGTCGGTCCCTCGGAGCGGCCCCTGCAACGGCGTGACGACGACCTCCTCCTGTCGCGAGACGCCGTCGCAGCGGAGTGCGACCTGTCGGTCCGCGGGTCGGACTCGGACGATCATCCCCGAATCGGCGCGCGCGGAGCCGAGTTCGAGCGCTTCGCGAAGTCGGATCAGCGGGAAGATCTTCTCCTCGTGGACGATCACTTCGGCGCCGTCGACCCGCTGGATCCGCGTCTGCTGGGAGATCTCGTCGATGTACTTGATCGGGACGCCGAACTCCCGGCCGCCGATCTGGACGAACAGCACCTTGATGATCGCGACCGACACGGGGAGCCGGATCGAGATCTCGGTTCCCTCCCCCAGCGTGCTGTCGACGTTCACCGACCCGTCGAGAGACTCGACCGTCGTCTTGACGACGTCCATCCCGACGCCGCGCCCGCTGACGTCGGTGATCTCCTCGTTGGTCGAGAAGCCGGGGTGGAAGATGTACTCGTAGATCTCCTCGTCGGGCAGCTCAGCCAGCTCCTCGCGCGGGCGGATCCCCTTCTCGGCGGCCTTCTCTCTGATCACGTCGGCGTCGATGCCGGCCCCGTCGTCCTCGACGGTGATGACGACCGTGTCGTGTTCGCGCTCGGCGCGCAACTCGACCGACCCGGTCTTGGACTTGCCGGCGGCCGCCCGCTCTTCGGGCGGTTCGATGCCGTGGTCGACGGCGTTTCTGAGCACGTGCATCAGCGGGTCGGAGATCTCGTCGAGGATCGTCCGGTCGAGTTCGATGTCCTGGCCCTCGACGGAGAAGCTGACTCGCTTTTCCTCCTCTCGGGCGAGGTCGCGGACTAGCCGCGGGAACTTGTCGAACACCTTCTTCAGCGGGATCAGCCGCATGTCCATCACCGTGTCTTGGAGGTTCGAGGAGATCTTGTCGAGTTCGTCGAGGGTGTCTCTCCCCGCGGTCTCGTCCTCGCCGACCGCCTGCCGGAGCTTGATCCGGCTCGTGACCAGCTGTTCGACGAGGCTGTGGAGTTCGTCCAGTTGGTCGACGTCGACCCGGACGGACTTCACCTCCGAGATCGACGGCGTCTCGTCCGTGCTGCTGTCGTCGTCCGCGTCGTCACCGTTGGAACGCTTCTTCTCGTCGCTGTCGGCATTTCCGCTTCCGTCGCTGTCGGCATTTCCGCTTCCGTCGCTGTCGGCATTCCCGCTTCCGTCGCTGCCGCCGGAGTCCGGTCGCTCGTCACGACCACCGGACCGCTGGCCGTCGCTGGTGTCGCTGCTCACCTCCTCAGCGTCATCTCCGACGCTCGGAGCCGCCTCACTGTCGTCGCCTGAACCGCTCTCTGCGACGTCGGTATCGGGGTCGGTTCCGACGGCTTCGGTGTCGCTGCCACCTGCGTCCGTGCCGCCGGTCGACGCGCCGCCGGAGGTGTAGGCGTCGACGACCGCGTCGACCGCGGCCGCAGCGGAATCGGCGTCGACGTCGCCGGTCGTCGCTTCGGGGTCTTCGGCTCCCGAACCCTCGCTCGCGTCGGTCGTTGTTTCCGCCGTCGTTTCGGGCTCACCCGTCCCGCGCTCGCCGGTGGGTCCGCTCTCGACGAGCGAGGAGACGTCCGTCAGCGTCACCGACTCGACCTTCCAGAGGTCTTCGAGGAGCGGTTCGAGTTCCAGTTCGGGGACGTCCGCGACGAAGACGACGAAGTCCTCGTCGAACTCGCCCTCCTCGATCTCTTCTACGGCCGGCTCGGCCCCGACCACCGCGAGGTCGTCCGGGAGACCGCCGACGAAGAGCCCCGCGTCGACGCCCTTCATATCGCCCGCGTCGAGTTCGATCCTCGCGTGGAAGAGCTCGTCCGCGTCCGCGACTTCCGGGTCGTCGAGGTCGAGCACGTCGGCGGCGAGGTCGAGCGCCTCACCGTCGGCGTTTGCGTCCGCTCCGGCCGCCGCATTCTCCGCGTCGGCCTCCCCCCGCCGTCCGCGTCGGCACCGGCCTCCGCGTCCGGTGATGCGGCCGCGCGGATCTCCTCGACGAGGTCGCTCGGATCCCGCTGTGACTCCCCCTCGGCCTCGATCTCGTGGAGGATGTCGAGGATCTCGTCCATCCCGTCGAAGACGAGGTCCATCCGCTCGTGGGTGACCTCGATCTCCCCGTTCCGGACCGCGTCGAGCAGATCCTCGACGGAGTGGGCGACCTTCGCGGCGTTGTCGAACCCCATCGCGCCGAAGTTCCCCTTCAGCGTGTGGGCCTGTCGGAAGATGTCGTCGATCGCTTCCGTGTTCTCCGGGTTCGACTCCAGGTCCAGAAGCGAGTTGTTCAACTGCGTGATGCTCTCTTCGGACTCGGTGATGAATTCCTGGTAGAGTTCGTCGTCCATCTGTCACTCCTCCGCGAAGTACCGCAGTGCGTTCTCGGCGATCTCTTCGGCGGGCGCGACGACGTCGACGCAGCCCGTCTCGATCGCCCGACGCGGCATCCCGAAGATCGCCGACGTCGCCTCGTCCTGGGCGATGGTGTGACCGCCGCCGCGGTCGATGCGCTCCATCCCGTCGACGCCGTCGCGACCCATCCCGGTGAGCAGGATCCCGCACAGCGAGTCGGAGACGGTCTCGACGGCCGACGCCATCGTGAGATCGATCGCCGGGCGGACGCCGTGGATCGGTTCGGTGTCGGTCAGTTCGAGTTTCAGTCGACCGCTCCGGTCGCCCGTGGCGAGGAGGTGGGTGCCCCCCGGGGCGACCCGGGCCTCTCCGGCCTCGATCCGCTCGCCCGACTTGGCCTCGCGGACGGCGTACGCCGACCGTTCGTCGAGTCGCGTGGCGAACCGCGAGGTGAAGCCCTCGGGCATGTGCTGGACGACCAGGACGCGGAGGTTCGCCGCTCGGGGAAGCCCGGCGAGGACGCGCTCGACGACGTTCGGTCCGCCGGTCGACGCGCCCACGACGAGGGTTCCGACGTCCGGGTAGGTTCGCCCGGAGTCGGCCTCCGCCGTCGACGCCGCCCCGGTGTCGGGCGCCGGGCGGTCCGTCGTCCCGGACTGCCCGGTCGACGACGGCCGCGTCTCGCTCGCGGCGTTCGTCGCCGAACTGCCGGCCTCGGATCCCACAGTCGCCCCGGATGCTCCCGCGCCGCCCGCGTCACCGCGCCGCTCACGCGTCGCCGCCCGAGCGTTCGCCGAGAGGTCCACCCGGGCGGCGGATTCGACCTTCTCGACGAGTTCCTTCTTGACGCGCGGCATCGACGAGGTGACCTCGCCGCCGGGCTTGGTCACGAAGTCGACCGCGCCCCGATCCAGGGCCTCGAACGTCACGTCGGCGTCCTCCTCGGCGTGCGCCGAGAGCATCAGCACGGGGGTCGGGTGGCCGTCCATGATCGCGTCGACGGCTTCGAGGCCGTTCATCGTCGGCATCTCGATGTCCATCGTCACGACGTCGGGGTCGTGTTCGCGCACGGTCTCGAGTGCGGCCGACCCGTCTTTCGCCTCGCCGACGACCTCGATACCGCCCTCTTCGAGCAGACTCCGGATGAGCGTCCGCATGAACCGCGAATCGTCGACGATGACCGCCCGCGTTCGATCGCCGCCGCCGCCCGGTTCAGAGGCCGCACTCATCGCCCGCCGCTCCCGTCTTCGTCGCCGTCGCCCCACCGATCGACGGCGTGTTCGTACCCGCTCATCTCTATCGACGCTTCCTGACTGGGGGACTTAAGCGCTCGCCGGCGAGAATCAGCCGTGATAATAGCGTGCGTACATTTATTGCCGGTCTCGCCGCCAGCACGACGTAGCAACCGGTGACCCTCGTCGGGGTCGCCGGCGACGCCACTATGTCACAGGAACAACCCGTGGCGGCGGGCGCGTCCGACCCCGCCGCGACAGACGACGGCGACGCCACCGCCCGCCAGATGCAGGTGCTCGAATTCGAGCTCGGGGGCGAGACGTACTGCGTCGACATCGACTACGTCTCCGAAATCGTCGATCGCGGATCGCTCACGTCGGTTCCGAACGCCCCCGAGTTCGTCGAGGGCGTGATGGACCTCCGCGGACGAACCACGTCGATCGTCAACCCGAAGACGCTTTTGAACGTCGGCGAAACCGGCGAGGCCAGCCGTATCGTGATTTTCGACGCGAAACAGTTCGAGGACGAGGCCGCGATCGGCTGGCTCGTCGACGAGGTCGATCAGGTCCTCCGCGTCTCGATGGACGACGTCGAGGACCCGCCGATGGAGCGCAGCGACTTCATCGAGGGAATCGTCCGACGGGAAGACGAACTCGTCGTCTGGATCTCCCCCACGAAGACGGAGAGCGCGGCGTAGCCCGCTCTGTGCCTCGGGTTTCGTAGCGTCGGACGGTCGTCGCCCCGCCTAGGTCGAAGCGGGCCTCGTCCCCCTCGCGCTCGCGGCGACGAGGAAGCCGCCGACGACGAACCCGCCGGCGACGACGAACGCGGGAAGGTAGCCGACCCAGTCGGCGATCGACCCCCCGAACACGCTCCCGACACCGCCGCCGAGGCTTCCGACCGCCGTGTAGACCCCGAGCGCTTCCGCCCGGACCGAATCGGGAGCCAGTCTCGAAACGAGTCCGGTCGCGGTCACCGCGATGACGGCCCAGGAGGCGCCGATGGCCAGGAAGAGCGCGCCGACGGCGATCAGACCGGCGGGCGGGGCGACGGCGGCGCCGACGACGGCGACGATCGGGAACGACCCGGCTCGAAAGAGCAGCGCGCCGGCCTGCAGACGGAAGGGGTCGTACTTCGAGGCGGCCGTCCCGGCGCTGGCGTACGCCGCGGCCGACGCCGCGGCGCTCAGGATGAACAGGCCGAACACCTCGTCGGTCGCGTACCCGGAGTCGACGAGGTACGCCGGAAGCGGTCCGAAGAACGCCGAGAAGCCGGCGAAGAAGACGACGGCCCCGAGGAGATATCTGAGCAGCGCCCCCGAAAAGCGGGTCCGGAGCCGGGAGAGGACGTCCCGGCCCGAGCGGCGTGAACCGCCGGTCCGGCCGATTCCGAGGTCGCGGAGTCCCCAGAGGATCCGTCCGGGACTGAACGGGACCGCCCACGTGGCCCGCGTGGTCGTCCCGCCGGCGGAACGGACTCGGCTCGAAAGCCGCCTGAACCGCTGGTCTGAGAGCGTCGCCGGTTCTGGATACCGGAGCAGCACGACGGCGACGCCGCCGAGCGCGACGACGGCGCTGAGCACGAAGAACAGCCGCTTCGCGGCGAGCGCCTCAATTCCGAACTGCGCGCCGGCGACGGTCGACCAGACGCCGCCGGCGACGAGTCCGGCCAGCCAGCCGTAGCCCTGGTAGTGGTTCAGCAGTCCGAACCGCTGTGTCCACCGCGCGGGGTCGAACCCCTCGACGACGATGACGTTCAGGACCGGAGCGGCGGCGGCGACGACGAACCACAGCGCCGCGTTCGCGAGCAGTACCGTCCACGGCGAGGCGAGAAACGGGAGGAGGAGGAACACGCCCGCCGCGAGTCCGAGCGCGACCAGGACGAAGGGCCGGCGGCGTCGCGTCCGCGTCACCAGCCGCCCCCAGAGGATCGCCCCGGGAACCCCGGCGAAGGCGGCCGTCGCCGCGATCAGGCTGACCACGAGCGCCCCGGCACCGAGGTCGATGGCGTAGAGGGGCACGAGAAGCGACGCCGCGCCGACCGCCGCGTACCCGAGTGCCCACCCGTAGAGCCACCCATCGGCGTCCGGCGGACCGTGGCCGGTGACGTTCGTTCTACCACCGTCTGTGCTACCGGTCCTGCCGCCGTCGGTGGCGTCAGTGCCACTGGGCTTGTCGCCGTCGGTGACGTCGGTGTCACTGGATTCGTCGCCGCCGTCGCCGCCGGTGGCGGCCCGTTCCGGCGGCGACCCGACACCCCCGGTGCCGCTCGGTCCCCCGGTTTCGCGCCCGTTTCCCCTCACGTCCGCCGCGACGACCGGACGACGTATAGGTATTGGTGGTCCGTCAAGGCTCGTCCCCGCCGTCAGGGATCGAACCCTGCGCCCCCGTCGGCGTCGGGGCCGAACAGCAGATCGAACGCCGGGTGCTTGTGGAGCACCGTTCCGCAGTCCCGACAGCGCGTGCGGACCGCCCGGTCGGCGCCCCAGAAGTCCGAGCGCAACACGGCGGTCCCGTCGCGGACGCCGTAGTGTCCGCCCGCGGTCGCGACGTGATCGAACTCGCGGCCGCCGCAGGCCGGGCACGCGTCGTCCATCCCCTCCCACTCGCCTCTCTCGACGCCGGTGATCGTGAACGATCGGTCGTCGCCGACGACGCGGAGCGTCCGTGTCATCGAGGGGTGTGGTCTCGCCTTCGTATATGTACCTGCGGACTCGCCACCACCGTCCGACCGGGTGTTCGCTACCGCCGTCGGACTGGACGCTTGCTACCGCCGTCCGACCGGGTGTTCGAGCGCCCACGCGTCCGCCAGCGCGGCGGCCCTGTCGTCGGTCCCGCGTTCGGTCAGGAGTCCGACGTGGTAGAGCTGCGCCTTGTACTGGAAGTGGATCCCCGTCTTGTACACGCCCGGATCGTCGAGCGCCTCCGCTCGAAGGGCCCCATCGCGTTCGAGCACGGCGTCGCGGCCGCCCTCGGTGAAGAACACCTCGACGGCCAGCGGGCGGTTGATCTCGCAGGCCGCCGCCGCGACCTGCGGGAGCGTCGCCGGCCGGACGCCGTCGGCGT
Organism: Halobellus limi; assembly: GCF_004799685.1. Lineage (NCBI taxonomy): Archaea > Methanobacteriati > Methanobacteriota > Halobacteria > Halobacteriales > Haloferacaceae > Halobellus > Halobellus limi. The sequence goes on along the minus strand of NZ_CP031311.1, from coordinate 2,054,552 downwards.
GGAGCCGCTCCAGCGCCTCGACGACGAGCCGCGTCGGCTCGTACCCCATCGTCACGCTCCGGGCGAGTTGTGCCCAGCGCGGCGCGAGTTCGGTGAAGCGGATCGACCGTCCCGTCCACGAATCGAAGCGGGCGAGCGCCGACTCGACGCTCCCGCACTCCGCGCGTGCGAAGCGGACGACCTCGCGACCGAGGTGCGTGAGCCGGTCGGCGCCGCGGCCCTCAACGAGCCCGAGGAGGACCGCGCCCCGGCGGCCGTCGCCCGCGAGCCGGATGACGTGCTCCTCGTAGGCCGCGTCGGTGTCGTCGTCGGCCGCGATCGCGAGGGGGTAGCCGAGGTAGTTCTTCGGGTGGTTCACCGGGAAGCTCCCGTCGGTCAACTGGTGGGTGCGCGCCCGGAACCGGATCGCCTCCACGCCCGTGGAGAACTCGCCCGCGCCGGTCACGCGCGGCGGTTCGAGGACCGTCGCGGTCTCGACACCCTCGACGCCGACGACGCCGACGTTCAGTTCGCGCGCCAGCGACCGCGCCGTCTCGGTGACGCTCGTCGCGGGCGCGGCGACGTAGCCGAGGTTCACCTCCGAGAGGCGGGCGTGCGCCTGCTCGATGCCGCGGGCGACGTCGACGGTCCCGCTCTCGCGGCGGCCCTTCGCCTCGACGGCGACGACGGGCGCGCTCGCGACGGACCCGTCGAGTACCTCGCCGGCCGGCGGGCCGACGCCGAGCAGGTCGGGCTCGCCCGATTCGAGCCGGATCGAGTTGAAGGGTCGGAGCCGCTCGCGGACGTCGTCGGGGACGGGCCACTCGCCCCACGAATCGGCCGTGAACTGCGTCTCCGTGACGGCGTACTGGTCGTCTCGGGTTTCGAGGTCGGGGTAGAGCGCGTCCTTCGCGGCGGCGAGCACCGCGGGCTCTGCGAGCGTCGCCATCGGGGAGCCGTTTGCGGCGCGGTCACTTAACTGTCGGACGGCGATTCGCGAGCACCCGAACGATTCAAGATTGCGGGGCGAACAACGTACGCCAACCCGATCCGTATGCGCCAATATCTCGACCTCGTCACCGACGTCCTCGAAACCGGGGGACACAAGCCGAACCGCACGGGCGTGGACACCATCTCGGCCTTCAGCCGCCACTACGAAGTCGACCTCTCGGAGGGCTTCCCGCTTCTCACCACGAAGGACCTCTCGGGGGGCGGTGGAACTCGCTGATCCACGAGTTCGTCTGGTACCTCTCCGGCGAGGAACACATCCGGAACCTCCGCGAGGAGACCGGTATCTGGGACGCCTGGGCCGACGAGGAGGGCCACCTCGACACCGCCTACGGGCGCTTCTGGCGGCGGTACCCCGTCCCCGAGGAGGGGCTCCCGGGCGAATCCTGGCCCGAGGACGAGCACCGCTGGATGAACGACGAGGGGACGTTCGACCAGATTCAGTACGTCCTCGATCAGTTGCGCGAGAACCCCAACTCCCGACGAATCGTCGTCAACGCGTGGCACCCGGCGAACGCCGCCGTCTCGACGTTGCCGCCGTGTCACTACACGTTCGTGCTCAACGTCCAGGGCGACGAGCTGAACGTCCACCTCCACCAGCGCTCCGGCGACGTCGCGCTCGGCATCCCGTTCAACATCGCGGCGTACTCGCTGCTTGCGACCGCCATCGCGCAGCGGACCGGGTTCGAACCGGGGAGCTTCGCGCACTCCGTCGTCGATTCGCACATCTACTGCGGGGCGGGCGAGCGCGGCGCGTGGTACGCCGACAACCTCGACGAGTTGCAGTCGCGGGTCGCGGCCGTCGAGGACCGATCCGGCTACCGGGAGGTCCGCGAGTGGCTCGAAGCGACAGCCCCGCCGGAGGCCGACGGCGAAGAGCGGTACGACCACGTGCCCGGGCTGCTCGAACAGTGCGCCCGCGAGCCCCGCGAGCGGCCCGCCATCGACGTCGCCGACGTCCCCCTGGACGAACTGTCCTTCGACGACGTCGAACTGTCGGGGTACGACCCCGCGCCGGGGATCAGGTTCGCGGTGGCCGAGTGATGACGGCGGAGCGGGACGCAGGGGTCGACGACGCGACCGTCGACACCGACCTCGAAATCGTCCTCGTCGCCGCCGTCGCGGAGAACGGCGTCATCGGCCGCGACGGCGGGATGCCGTGGCACTACTCGGAGGACCTGAAGCACTTCAAGCGGACGACGACCGGACACCCGGTGATCGTCGGTCGGAAGACCTACGAGACGGTCGTCGACGCCCTCGGCGAACCGTTCCCCGACCGGACGAGCGTCGTGCTCTCCTCGCGGTCGCTCGACCTTCCGGAGGGTGCGGTGCTCGCGAACTCCGTCGCAGATGCCCTCGAACGGGCCGAAGCCGACGCGGAGGAGCGGGGCGTCGAGACGGCGTACGTCGCGGGCGGCGGCCGCGTCTACGAGCAGTTCCTCCCCTACGCGACGCGACTCGTCCTCACCGAGATCGACGGCGCCTACGAGGGCGACACGCGCTTTCCGGTCTGGAACGACGAGGAGTGGATCGAAACGTCGCGTGAGTCCCACGACGAGTTCGACTTCGTGACGTACGAGCGCGTCGAGGAGTGATCGGTATGAGGCGGCCCGCCCTCGGTGCCCCCGACCGACCCCGGTGACGTCGGGGGTACGCTTTTGCGTCGCGCCGCCGAATTCCAAGCCGTATGAGCGCCACGTTCGAGGTGTACGAGGACCGCTCCGGGAAGTACCGCTGGCGACTCGTCCACGCAAACGGCAACATCATCGCCGACAGCGGCGAGGGATACGCGACGAAACAGAAGGCCAAACAGGGCGTCGAGAGCGTCAAGGAGAACGCGCCCGGGGCCGACGTCGTCGACGTCGACTCCTGAACACCGGCGACGCTGACTGGGGTTCCGGTAAAAACGTGTGCCGGTGGTGGCTTTATCCGTCCACGGGTCGGAGTGAGGGTAGATGAACCGAAACGACCAGCAGGCGTACGATCGGGGGACCTCGCTCTTCTCCCCGGACGGGCGCATCTACCAGGTCGAGTACGCTCGCGAAGCGGTCAAGCGCGGAGCCCCGAGTCTCGGTATCCGGACTGCAGAGGGCGTCGTGCTCGCCGCACAGCGGCGGACCAGTTCACCGCTGATGGAGGGCGAGAGCATCGAGAAGCTGCACAAACTCGACGACTTCCTCGGAGCGGCGTCGGCCGGCCACGTCGCGGACGCCCGCCGACTGATCGACGGGGCGCGGACGGCCGCCCAGCGGAACCGCCTGCGCTACGGCGAACCGCTCGGCGTCGAAACGCTCACCAAGACCCTCTCCGACGAGATCCAGGAGACGACGCAGTACGGCGGGACCCGGCCGTTCGGGGCCGCACTGCTGATCGCCGGGATGGACGATTCGGGATCGGAGCCCCGTCTCTACCAGACCGACCCCTCGGGCGCGCCACAGGAGTGGCGGGCGGTCGCGATCGGCTCGGGTCGTGACGACATCCAGGAGTTCCTCGAATCCAACTGGTCCGAGGACCTCTCGATCGACGACGGCGTCGAAATCGCGGTTCGGTCACTGCTGGAGTCCAACGACGACCTCGACGCCGAGAGCGTGACCGTTGCCACGGTCACGACGGACGGCTATCGGGTCGTTTCCGACGACGAAATCGCCGACGTGATCGACGAATACGGGTCGGCTGCCGACGCCGACGATACCGAGGACGACGCGTAGCTGACCCGCATTCGCGCCGTTCTGGGTTCGGGACACCACCGCACGGCGGGGGCAAAACGGAACCGTTTTACACATCCCGGCGATAGCAGGGAGTGCAAGATGGCTCCGTTGGTGTAGTCCGGCCAATCATCTTGCCCTCTCACGGCAAGGACCAGGGTTCGAATCCCTGACGGAGCACTCTTACCCCTTCGCTGTCCGGTGGTTTTCTGTAATTCCGACGCCCGTTTACTCCCATCCGAGGGCAAGCAAACGCGACGGGGCAATCGAACGTACCGCCGCCTTTCGGTCGGCGGACGAACGCCGGCACAGACGGCAGACAATCGCCGTCGGAAATCCGCACGTCGAGTCCACAGTCGTCGAGAACCGCTCCCGTGAGAAGTGTCTCGAAGCCCCGAGGCACTCACCTCGCCTGTTTGTAGCTTCGAGGTCCGAGGGACCGATGACGGAAACACCGTCGCCCGCCGCGGCGGTGGTCACCCGTCTCGGTGTAGTCGCGGATCACCGCGGCCTCGGCCTTCCGAACCAACTCGCCGGCCGTGCTCGTCGAACAGTCGAGCGTCGCTGCGACGTCGGCGATGGCGCCGTCCCGGGGCACGTCGTAGTACCCCACCTCCACGGCTGCGTCCAACGCGGCCCGCTGTCGGTCGGTGAGCCGTGACGCCGACCGCGTCCGTTCGAACGCGTGAACCCGATCGATCGTCGTCTCACCGAGGTCCGAGAGCAGCTCGTAGAACGCACTGAGCGCCGTGGCCTCGCCGACGGCCTCGAACCGGACCGCTCCGGTATCGAGAAAGACCACGGGGGGCACGAAGACGACCTCCGCGTCCGCGATCAGCTCCAGCAACTCCGCCGCAAGCTCGAACTCGTCCTGCCGGAGGAACGCGTACGTCCCGTCGGGACCCTCGACGAGGTCGTAGACGAGAAGCGAGTCGATAGCTCGGAGGGCCGCTGCCGCGGCGTTCGGAGGGCCGTCGAACCAGAGCAACGCCGTCGCCTCCGCCGTTGGACTCCACGTCAACAACTCGGCTCGGCTGATGGATTCGCGTTCGATGACCCCGCGGTGAAGCGGGTGAACGAACTCCGCGGGATAGGTCGCCGTGAACTGGACGCGTTTCATCCGCCGTCACGCGGGCTTCGTACAGTCGGCATTTCAATTCCCGGGTGTCCTTCGCCGGCAGTGTTCAAATAAGCGATTGCTGCCGGAACACCACCGCTGGGTGGGATTGAAAGGGGCCGCCGTCTCGACGAACCTGGACGACGTAAGGACCGCAGGACGGAGTCTGAGGACCGCAGCGAGTCCCGGGAGTCGAGACGGCGGGGGCTTTCGAGTACGTCTCACCGCCGATTCCACTTCTCTCGTTATCTGAACAGTACCTCCTTCGCCCCGTCGGGAAGCCGACACGAAAGAGAGCATACCCGCATCCATCGTAGCGTTTGCAAGTCTTCACCCACTCGATCACACGCCGTCGTGCGACCGAGCGTGTGAGCACGCACCCCGTTCCGGTTCGGCTTTCCCGTGCCTTCGAGAGCGTCAGTCGTAGCCCGCCAGGATCTCTGGGACGCTCTCCAACAGCGTTCGGAGGTGATCGGCGTCGTCGAGGACGCGTAACGTGGCGGTCGGGAGGGCCGACTCGAGGCGCCGAGCGCCAGCGATCGGCACGTTCGTGTCCAGCGCGCCGTGCCAGAGGCACACGTCTGCGTCGATCTCGTCGAACGGGACGTTCCAGTCGCCCCCAGCGTGCCGGAACTCGGTCACCACGCCGCGGCGGGACCGAGAGAGCGCCTCGACGAAGTCCGCCCGCACGACCTCGGCCGCACGCTCCGGGATCCCCTCCGTCGCGTCGCCCGCCGTATACTGGGAGACGACGAACGACGGCTCCCGGTGCCGCGCGAGCCACGCCTGGCCGCGGAAGAGCCCGCGGAGTAGGCGCGGCGTCGCCGCCGCCATCCCGCGGAGGAGCCGCTGTATCGCGGGCGGTTCCTCGGTCATCTCGGGAGGCACCGCGCCGCTGACGAGGTCGACGCGGTCGATCCTGTCCGACCGCGTCGCGGCCGCCGCGAGCGCGTACGGGGCACCGCCCGAGAACGCGACCGCCCCGGCGCTGTCGACGTCCGCATCGTCGAGGACGGCTGCGGCGCACTGCGCTCCGTCCCGGACGGTCCGACTCGGCCAGGGCGGGGACCGACCGTATCCCGGGCGATCGAATGCGAGCAAGCGAACGCCGCAGTCCGTCGCGGCGGCCTCGAACAGGCTCCCGAGACGGCGGGACCCCGGTGTGCCGTGAAACCAGACCACGGGCGTCCCGCTCGCCGGGCCGTATTCGGTGTAGGCGAGTTCGCCGGCGGTCGCCGACCGAACGGTCCGGACCGCTTCGTCGCCGCGGGTCGTCCCCGGTCGCGACGACCGTGATTTCTGCGTCGCCATCACTTCGAACGAGTGGCGCCGCTCGTGTGACAGTGGTGCCGGATCGGTCCGGCAGTATTTATACGAGCCGGCGTTCGACCGTCCGCGGCCGAGCGACGGTACCGGCCCGGCCCGTCCGCTTCGATCCGACGGACGAGCCACGGCAAGACCGCGGCGAAAATCGCCCTTCTACCCGCGCTGCCGACCGAACGTCGATACCGGGGGTGTCGGATTGTCGGTCTCCCGCGACGCTCGAAGACCGAAGGCGCTACGCGAACGGTCGGCGGACGTACGCGATGGGGTTTTGGCGGCGGCGATCCTACGCGACGCTATGTCGGAAATCGACGCCAGAGAGCTTCTGCCCAACGACCGCGTACAGCAGTCGGTCCGCGACGGGGACATCACGCAGTTGACCCGCGGCGCGAGCAACCGCTACGCCAGCGAGGGAGACACCTTCGAGATCGATGGCGAGACGTTCGTGGTGACGAGCGTCGAACGCCGAACGCTCGGTGAGTTCACCGACGCCGACGCACAGCGGGAGGGATCGGAGTCGCTGGCGGCGTACAAAGAACGGATGAAGCGGGTCCATCCCGGTAGCTTCGAGTGGGACGACAGCGACGAGGTCCTGACCTACCGGTTCGAGCGCCGGGAGTGATCGAAGGCTCGCAAACGCTACTAGGTTGCTCCGACGGACGCCGTCGACGGTCGGTCGCGTGAACGTCTCGAATCACGGCGATCGGGGCCGGACGAGTCACGCGATGCCGAGTCCGCCGGTCACCAGTCGGACGCCCACGAGAGTCAGGAGGCCGAGGACCAGGACCCGTCGAGGCCGCTCGCCGACCGCGGAGCGGAGGCGCTTGCCGATGGCGACGCCGGCGACGGCAGGCACGACCGCGACGACCGAGGCCCCGGCCACGGTCGCACTCGGATAGAGGCCGAGGGCAGCCGCGAGAATCACCCGGATCCCGTTCAGACCCAGGAACACCAACGCGACGACGCCGACGAACAGCCCGTGGGAGAGATCGAAGCTCCGGAGGTACGCGATCAGCTGCACGCCGACGTTGGTGCCGCCGAACAGGAGGCCCGAAACGGCGCCGACGCCGGCCATCGAAAGCGGCGTCCGTCCGGCGTCGCTGTCGCCGACGGCCAGCCACGGTGGGAGCGGGAACCGCCGCTGCGCGGTGAGCACGAACCCGAGCGAGAGGAGCCCGAGACCGACTCTGAGCGGCGCCTCGGGCACGCTGTCGAGGGCGGCCATCCCGACCACGGTGCCCACCAGCGCGGCGGCGATCAGCGGCCAGAAGCGTCGGCTGCAGGTGCGTAGCTCCTCGGACGAGAGGTCGCGCACCAGTGAGACGTTCACCGCGAGGATCGGGACGATCATGAACACGACGGCCGTCGCCGGGTCGATCACGGTCGCGAGCGCCATCGTCCCGACGACGGCGAACCCGAACCCGGCGAGGCCGTTCGTGGCGCCGGCGACGACAACGACGAGCGTCACCGCCGCGACTAGCGTCAACGTGAGTGTCGGCGTCATCTTTCGTCGGCGTCCTCCGTTCGCCCGTTCGGGTCGCCGAACGGGGCTGCCCGTCCGTAGGGGGTGGTCGAGAATAGCGGTTCCGCTCGCGTCGGGACGTCCGGACCGGGTTAGAACGTGATGATCTCGTAGTCGTCGTCGACCAGCGAGCGGATGCTCGGGTGCCCCTCGTGGTCGTCGAGCGTCACGACGCCGGCGTCGGCGACGGCGTCGGCGACGCCGAACGCGCCCGAACAGAAGTCGCAGGCCGAGGCGTTCTCGCGGACGGCCTGGTAGAGTTCGTGGTAGTCGCTGTCCTCGTCTTCGAGTTCCGGGATCCACTGGGTCCCCGCGCCGTCGAAGATGAGTTCGACCTCGTCGCCGTCTGTCTCGGCGAACTCCTTGGCCGTTTCGAGTCCGTTCACGACTCGGCCGACGTTCGCGTGTCCGTCCGTTCCTGCCAGAATTACGATGGCTGCTTTCGTCATCCACTCTCCGGTACTCTCGGGAGCATCAAAAGCTCACGCGAACGATCCGGTAACGGAGTTACACGCGTGTCACTGGCCGGGAGCGCGATCAGTGGTGGTGTTGGTGTCCGCCGCCACCGCGAGTGAACTGCCCGGAGAAGGCCCGCTGGACGACTTCCGGCAGCGCCGGGTGGATGTGAACGGCCTCGCGGACGTCCCGAACGGTCCCCGATCCGGACTTCATCGCGACGACGACCTCCTGGATCAGCGACGACGCCTCCGGCCCGACGATGTGACAGCCCAGGATCTCCCCTTCAAGGTCGATCAGCACCTTCACGAACCCCTCGGCCTTCATCGCGTCGCCGCGGGCGGTGTCCCCGTAGCGGTAGGTGTTCGTCGCGTACTCGCGCTCGGCGGCGCGGAGGTCGCTCTCCGAGGCGCCGACGCCCGCGACCTCCGGCGAGGCGAAGACGGCGAACGGCATCGCGCTGTAATCGACCGGTTCCGGCTCGTCGCCGAAGACGTTCCGCGCGACGGCCCGCGCCTCGTGGTTGGCGCTGTGTTTCAGCAGGTACTCGCCGACGATGTCGCCGAGGGCCCACACGTCGTCGGCGGTCGTCTCCAGGTACTCGTCGGTCTCGACGAACCCCGCCGCGTCCGTCTCGACGCCGGTCGCGTCGAGGTTCAGCGCGTCGGTGTTGGGCACCCGCCCCGCGGCGACGAGCAGTTCGTCGCCGGTCACCGTCACGGAATCGGCGCCGTCGACGATGCCGCCCTCGCCGCCGTACTCGTACGGCCGCGCCTCCACGGTCACCGACTCGCCCTCCGCCCGGACGGCGGTGGCGGCGTGGCCCGTGTGCACGGTGAACCGCTCGGCGTAGCGGTCGGTGAACGCCTCGGCGACCTCCTCGTCGGCCTCGGGAAGGAGGTTCGGACGCCGGCCGACGATCGTCACCTCGCTCCCGAACGCCCCGAAGAAGTGCCCGAGTTCGGCCGCGATGTACCCGCCGCCGACGATCACCAGGTGCTCCGGCGGCGTCTCCAGTTGCAGCGCCTCGGTGCTCGTCAGGTAGTCCACGTCGTCGATGCCGTCGATCGGCGGCACCGACGGACGGGTCCCGGCGGCGATCAGGACGGTGTCCGCGCGGAGGCGCGCCCCGTCGTCCTCCCCGCCCGACACCTCGACGGTCCGGTCGTCGACGAACCGACCCTCCCCCTCGAACAGTTCGTGGCGCGACGACGAGCGCAGGCCGCTGCGGATGGACTCGGAGTCGGCCTCGACCTCCTCGTTCACCTCGCGGACGATGTCGGCGAAGTCGACGCCGTCGACGGTCGCGTCGATGTGGAACTCGTCGGCGCGCTCGATCGTCTCGAGGACGTCCGCGTGGTACAACAGGTGCTTCGAGGGGATGCATCCCCGGTTGAGACACGTCCCGCCGAGCGGCCCCTTCTCGACGACGGCGACGGACTGTCCCCGGTTGGCCGCGACGTTCGCCACGTCGAGTCCGGAACCGGAACCGATGACCAGGAAGTCGAACTCTCGCATACCGATACACTCGGTGCGCCGGGTAATGAATGGGGAAGCTACCCGGCGGTAATCCGGTTCGGTGATCGAACCGCCGTGCGTCGGGGGCGCGAGTTCACGGCCGACCGTGCATCAGTCGTAGGTGTGGAAGTCGACCGCCTGTTCGATCAGGTCGTCGGGGATTCCCGGGACCTCCTCGGAGCGGACCGGCCCCGCCGCCTCGACGGCGTCTGGGTCCCGGGGGAAGTCCCGGAGCCCGAAGTGGATCGAGATGCCGGCCTTCGCTCCGTCCGCCAGCGCGATGGGGACCTGGTTGTGTCCGGGCGTCAGGTCGCCGACCGCGTACACCTCCCCGACGGAGGTCTGTCCGTGGTCGTCGACGGCGACGGTGCCGTCGTCGTTGAGGTCGCAGCCGAGTTCCCGGGCGAGGCCGTTGTTGTACTCCGCGCCGTACATCGCGAACCCGCCCTTGTACTCGCGGATCGATCCGTCGTCGAACTCCAGGGCCTTCAACCAGCCGTCCCCGCCGTTCTGAACGCCGGCGACGTCCTCGTGAACCACGTCGATGGGGTGGTCCTCCAACATCTGATCCGTCTCGTCGCTCCACTCGGGGTTCTCCCCGCGGGTGAGGAGGTCGACCTCGTCGGTGAAGTTCAGCATAATCGCGGCGACGTGGGCCGCGCTCTCGGAGTGGCCCATCACGTACACCGACTCGTCGACGAACATGTGCGCGTCGCAGTGGAGGCAGTAGTGGAGCCCGCGGCCGGTCCGCGGGAGCGGCGGATCGGGCCGGACGTCGTTGAAGCCGGTCGCGAGCACGACGTACGCCGCCCGGTAGTTCGCGCTGTTTCCGCACAGCTCGACCGAGCCGTCCTCGGTCCGGTGACAGGAGGTGAGCATGTCCCGGTGGAGGTCACAGCCGTACTCTTCCAGTTGCTCTTTGCCGACGCCTAAGAACTCGTTCCCGCTCGTCTCCTCTCGAACGCCGATGAGGTTGTGCACCTCCTGCATCATCGCGGCGCGTCCGCCGCCGCGGTCGACCAGCGCCGTCTGGTGGCCGAGACGGGTGCTGTAGAGCGCCGCGGTCTGTCCGGCCGGCCCACCGCCGACGACGACGACTTCGTACTCCTCGGTAGGGAGGTCCTCAGACATACGACAGCAGACCGCGCCGGTCTTGAAAAACGTACCCCGGCTCGGCAACCGTCTTCCACACCCGGTCCGAACGCGTAGCGACGGGTGACGGAAGCCGGGCCTCGCCCTCGGCTATCCCCGCCGGTACAGCAGCCCCAACGTCAGGATCATTCCCGCCTCTGCGAGTTTCGAGGCCGCGGCCCAGGCGTCACCGGTGACGTGGTCCACGACGTTCTCGACGGGTGAGAGGCCGTGCAGCAGGGGCTCGCGGCCGGGCAGGAACCCGCCGTGGCCGGTGAAGTGCCAGGCGAAGTATCCGAGGAAGTACGTCGCGGCGAGCAGGACGCCGGCGGCGTAGTAGGGTCGGCGGTTCGGCGCGTTCCGGCTCAACGAGAGCCCGACGAACAGCCCCGTCGCCGAGAGCACGAACGCCACGGGACGGGGATCGAACGCGAGGGCGGCCGGGTTCGCGGTCAGCGCGCTCGCCAGCCCGAGGATCCCGTGGTCGGGATGGAACAGGTGGACGCCCGCGACGAGCGCGGTGCACACCGCGCCGCCGTAGGACAGCCACCTCGTCGAATCCGAGCCCGATGCCACCGCCGGTGTCGCGCCGTCTGTCGCGCCCATTACGTCGTGTGGTCTCCGTTCCGGTATTTGAACGTACGCGGCTGTTGTAGCGCGCGCACACAGTCGAGACGGACCTATGACCGGCGGACGGCACTCGCCCGGTGGTCCCGTCCAGACGGCAGGCTCAGGTTCCGACGAACGAATCCGGGCCGTGTGCGTCCTGCCAGGCGAACGCGAACAGCCGCCGCGCGGGGACCCGGTCCAGCCGCCGCCCGTCGGAACTCCGCCCCGTTGTCGGGTCCCACGTCGCCCCGTCGCCGCGGACCGTCCCCTCGCGGGTCTCGAACGCGAACCCCGGATCCTCGAAGACCCCGGTGCGACCGTCCGCGGCGAACACCACCACGTCGAGACCGCCCACCGTGTCGGTGACGACGCCCCCGGCGGCCTCGACGTGGTCGACCGGGTAGCCCGCCGCCTCGTCGCCGCGTTCGATACCGAGAACGACCGCCTTCGCGTCGACGTCCTCCCGGTCCCAGGTGCGCCTTCGCCCCTCGCCGCGCATCCCGTAGAGGCCGAACTCGCCGCTCCGGGCGTAGCGCTCGTACGGCCTCATATCGTAGGCGTCCCGGGCGGACCGGCCGGATCCCGACTCGCCTCCGCGGACCGGCTGGAGGACCACGCCGTCGGGGTGCTCCGCCGCGAAGCGCTTCCAGGTCGTGACCGGCGCCGCGAGCGTTCGCAACCGTTCTCCCTCCAGTTCGCCGGAGATCGCCCTGCCGGTCGTCTGCCGCCACTCCGTGCCCGTCGCCCGGTCGTACATCACCAGCGCGTCGTCGGCGAGCTTCCCCGACGTCCCGAACGTCAGCATCCGGCCGCCGACGGTCCGGTCGTAGACCGCCGCACTCCAGCAGATCGGACACCAGGTCACGGCGATCGGTCGTCCGCCGACGGCGTCGTTGACGATCTCGTGGTAGCTGAGGATCCGGATCGGGTACGCCCGCGCCGGAGGCGGCGCTTCCTCAGACCCGCCGTCTCCGCTGTCCACACCGGCCGTTCCGCCGACGGCCGCCCCGTCGACGACGACGACCTCGTCATCGGGGTCGCCGACGTAGTCCCGACCGAACGACGGGTCGTCGACGCTCGGAATCGCGTCCCTCGGGAGGACGGCGTCGACGTTCATACCGCGGTCTCCGGTCGCTGCGGGTCACATTCCGTCGGCATCGGAACCCCCGCCCCGGGTCATTATCACGCCGCTCGCGAGCATCAGCGCGGCGAGGGTGACCATCCCGACGTCCCACCCCATCCCGGCGGTCATCGGGCTTCCGCCCATCCCGCCGTTCATCCCCATCGGGCTTCCGTCCATCGCGCCGCCGTTCATCATCCCGGTCCCGAGGAGGGCCTGATTGAGGAGCATCACGAGCGAGTAGGCGATCATCAGCGGACCGCTGGCGTCGCCGAGCCTGTCCGCGTAGCCGGTGAGCAGGACCGCGCCGTGGACGAGCACGACGACGCCGAGGAGGCCCATCAGCCACCCGCTCGTCGTCATCCGCGTCGCCATCGACGCGCTCCACAGCGAGTACAGGCCCGAGGCGAAGGCGATCGCCGCGCCGTAGAGTCTGGTGTTCGATATCATACCGCTACGCACGCTCCCCGGGCCTAAAGACCCATCCCAACGCCGCGGATCCGAGCGCGGTCCCCGACTCGCCCGTCGCCGAGACGCACTCGACGCTCGCCTGGGATCGGTCGCTCCCGCTACCCACAGTCCGACAGCGGTCGCTCCCGCTACTCGCAGTCCAGTTCGCAGTCGTACGTTCGGCTGTATATCCAGTACCCCGACGCGGTCGGCGGCATCGGCGACGCCTGGTCCATCGAGAGTTTCGGGTCGTTGCCCCGATCCAGGGTCTCGACGAAGTGCCACGCCCCGTCCGGTTCGGAGATGGTGATCCGGTACTGCCAGACGTCGATGCGGTCTGCGCCCACGTGCACGGCGTAGGATTCGGGGATGACGTCGGTCCGTTCCGGCGTCGGGTCCGGTGCTGTCGTGCTCGTCTCCATAGGGCAGAGAACGCGTCGAACGAGTATGGTGCTATCGCGCGCCGCCTCCGGCCGTACACGCGAGCGGTAGTTTTATTTACCATCTGCAGCGGTCTCATCGGCCGACCCCCGCGTACTCGACGCCGGTCAGGTCGGCGATCTCTTCCTTCCAGGTCGTCAGATCGCGGCGCTCGAACCCCGAGAGGCTGTCGTGTCCGCAGGCTCTGGCCATCACCTTCATCAGCGAGACGGTGGCCTCGAAGAAGTTCTGCAGGCCCTCGGCGGCGGAATCGATCACGACCCGGCTCCGGAGGTCCTCCCGCTGCGTCGCGATCCCGACGGGGCAGTTGTTCGAGTCGCAGGCACGCATCCCGAGACAGCCGATCGCCTGCATCGCGGAGTTGGCGACCGCGACGCCGTCGGCGCCGAGGGCCATCGCCTTGATGAAGTCCGACTCCGTCCGGAGGCCGCCCGTCGCGATGAGCGTCACGTCGGAGCGACCGCGCGCGTCGAGGTGCCGCCGGGCGCGAGCCAGCGCCGCCATCGTCGGCACGGAGATGTTGTTCTTGAACACGTCCGGCGCCGCACCGGTCCCGCCGCCCCGGCCGTCCAGGATGACGTAGTCCGCGCCGGCCTCGAGCGCGAAGTCGATGTCGTCCTCGACGTGCTGGGCGGAGAGCTTGAACCCGATCGGAATCCCGCCGCCGACCTCGCGGACGCGGTCGGCCATCGCGGCGAAGTCTTCGGGCGTTCTGAGGTCGTCGAACCGCGAGGGACTCACCGCGTCCGTCCCGGGTTCGAGACCGCGGACCTCCGCGATCCGCCCCTGCACCTTCTCGCCGGGGAGGTGGCCGCCGGTCCCGGTCTTCGCGCCCTGTCCGGCCTTGAAGTGGAACGCCTGCACGCGCTCGACGAGGTCGATGTCCCAGCCGAACTCCCCGGTCGCGTACTCGTAGAAGTACCGCGAGTTGGCCGCCTGTTCCTCGGGGAGCATCCCGCCCTCGCCGGAGCAGACGCCGGTCCCCGCCCGTTCGGCGCCCTCCGAGATTGCGATCTTGGCCTCCTCGCTGAGCGCGCCGAAGCTCATGTCGCTGACGAAGATCGGGATGTCGAGAGCCAGCGGGTTCTCGGCGCTCGGGCCGATCACCAGTTCCGTGTCGACGGGCGCCTCGTCGTCGAGCGGGGTGCGGGCGAGCTGGGCCGTCAGGATCTGCAGGTCGTCCCAACTGGGCAGTTCGGACCGCGGGACGCCCATCGCCGAGACGCTCCCGTGCTCGCCGATTCCCTCCGCGCCCCGCTGGGCGAGTTTCTGGATGTAGTGGGTGTGGGGCTCCGCGTCTTCGTCGAGGTCGCCGTAGAATTCGGGGTTCGCCGCGCTGTCGGCCGCCTCGGGCTCGTCGTACGGTTGCGGGTTGGCCTCCGCCCACTCGGCGACCTCGGCGGCGTCGACGAACACGGCGTCCTCGCCCTCGTCGACCCACGCGGTGAACTTCTCCAGCACCTCCGAGTTGTCGTACTCGCTGATGCCCGTGTCGACCCGGTAGTCCCAGCCGTGGACGCCGCAGATGAGGTTGTGCCCGTCGACGCGGCCGTCTCCGAGCAGCACGCCGCGGTGGAGACACCGCCCGTAGAGGACCGAGACCTCGCCGTCGTACCGGACGACGACGAGGTCGACGCCCTCGACCCGCGCGTGTGCCGGTTCCCGGTCGGTCAGGTCGCTCCACGTCGCGACGCGCCGAGGGTCGCCCGCGTCCGGCCGGTTCATCGCCCCCTCCGAACGGCGACGCTCCCGCGTCGGTCGTCGACTGATCGTCGGTTCGCCCGCGGTCGGTCCTGGTCGATATCGGCGTGATCGCGTGTCATAACTTTCGTGCGCCCGGCCGCACCGGACCGCAGACGCCGCAGCGCGGACGGGTACGGCGGACCGCGCCCCGGGTCGAACGTGTCCGTGTTCCGGTCACGCGAGACGAGGTGCACCGGGCGGACAAAACGCCGCGGCGACCGTGTAACCCGTCTGCAACGCCGTCGCTGAGGCGTCGTCACACCGGGTCCGAGTCGGTGAGGATCTCGACGAGCGCCGGGCCGTCGTAGTCGATCGCTTCCTCGAGCGCGTCGTCGAGGCTGTCTTCGCCCTCGACGCGGACGCCGTGTCCGCCGCAGTTCTCCGCGAACGCCGCGAAGTCCGGGTTGACGAGGTCGGTCTGCCAGACGTCCCACCCGCCCGTGCGCTGTTCCTTGCTGATCTTGCCGAGTTCGTCGTCGTTGAGCAGGACGTGCGTGAGGTCCATCCCGTACTTCACGGCGGTCGTGAACTCGCTCAGATACTGCCCGAATCCGCCGTCGCTGGAGACGGAGACCACCGGACGGCCGGAAAAGCGCGACTCGGGTTCCCGCGTGGCCGCCCACGCGCCGAGCGCCGCCGGGAACGCGAACCCGATCGAGCCCAGGTAACCGGACATCAACACCGACTGCCCCGCCGGTTCGAAGTACCGACCGAACGCGTAGGTGTTGTTCCCCACGTCGACGGGGACGATGGCGTCGTCGGGAACGATCCGACTCATCGCGTCGAAGGCCGTCGCGTAGTTGACGCCCCGCTCGGGCGTTCCCGCGCGGCGCGTCGCCTTCTCCTCACGCCAGATCTCCCAGCGATCGGCGAGTTCCTCGCGCTGGCTCTCCGCGTCCACGTCGTCGCCGAGACGCTCCCGGAGTTCCTCGACGGTGACGCCGATCTCCCCCCACACGGGGACGTCGACGCCGTGGAACTTCCCGAGCGCCATCGCGTCGTAGTCGACGTGGATGATCGGCTTGTACTCGGCGATGCCGGTGTGATTCGAGAAGCTCGCCCCGAAGACCGCCAGGAGGTCCGACTCGTTCATAAAGTGGCTCGCGATCGGCGTCCCGCTCCGCCCGAGGACGCCGGCGGCCAGCGGGTGCGAGTCGGGGATCTGCCCCTTCGCCTTGAACGTCGTCAGTACCGGACAGTCGAACCGCTCGGCGAGTTCGACGATCCCGTCCATCTCGAATCGGGCCCCGTGGCCGACGACGACGACCGGCCGCTCGGCGGTCTCCAGCAGTTCGACCGCGTCAGAGAGGGCGTCTTCGGGGGGAGTGATGTCTCGGTCGGCGATCCGACCTTCCGGATCGCCGGCCTCGACGTCAACTGCCGGTTTGGTCTGGATCTCGTCGGGGAAGATCAGGTGGGAGACGCCCCGTTCGAGGATCGCCGTCTTCGCCGCCCGCGTCGCGAGTTCGGCGTGTCGGCTGTCCGGCAGGACGGTCGCCTCGAATTCGGCCACGTCGCCGTAGGCGGCTTCGAGGTCGATTTCCTGGAAGTTCCCGGTGCCGAGCACCTGCGAGTCCACCTGGCCGGTGAGCGCGATCGCCGGCGACCGGTCGACGTTCGCGTCCCACAGCCCCGTGAGCATGTTCGTCGCGCCGGGGCCGGCGATGGAGAAACAGGCGGCGGGGCGACCGGTGAGCTTCCCGTAGGCCGACGCGGCGAACGCGCCGGCGCCCTCGTGACGGACGCCGTAGTACGAGAGGTTCCCCCGGTCGGCCTCTCGACGCAGCGCGTCGGCGAGGCCGAGGTTCGAGTGCCCGACGATGCCCCAGACCTGCCGGACACCCCAGTTGACGAGCGTCTCGGCGATCACGTCCGAGACCGTACGTTCGTGGGGCCCCTCTTCGGGGAACCCGACGTAGATGCCGTCCTCCCGCTCCTCGACCGGGTACGTCCCGACCCGGTCGTCGTGCGGGCCGGGCGTCTCCCCCGTAAGCGGGTCGAAGTCCCAGCCGTGCCAGGGACAGCGGAGACACCCGGCCTCGATCGATCCCTCTCCCAGCGGACCGCCCTGATGCGGGCAGTCGTTTTCGAGCGCGGCGTACTCGCCGTCGTAGCGAGTCACCGCGACGGTCTCGCCGCCACAGCTGACCGCTTTGACCCGTCCCTCCGGGAGTTCGTCGTGTGAGAGCGCCTTGTACCACCGTACGTCCGTGTCGGGTCCGCCAGTCGGTGTGTCTGCGTCCATCCTTCACACGATTCGTGACCGTTCACCTAACTGTGCGGTAACCGCCGGGTTATCCCGTGAGCACTGTTAACCGCCCGTTTTGACGACACCCTCCGTACCGGTCGCCGCGGTTACGCTCCCTTCACTCCGTTACCCCGCGGTTGCCGCGAGATTATACGAGTCGAGGACAACTATCGGATGGAATCGGCAACCGGCGTCACTCCCCCCCAGACCGCCGAAGCCGATTCCGTCCCCGTCTCTGCCTCCCCGGGCGAAAAAAGTATATCTAACCCACCGCCGAATACGCTCATTCCGGATCCTCGATGACCGACGGAAACGGAACACAAAATGCCACGAGACACCGATCGATCCGAATCGACGCCAGCCCCCGCCGACCGGTCGGAGACCGCTGTCGAGGAGCGATACCGGAAGATCTTCCGACACAGCAACGACGCGATTATGATCGTCGATTTCGACGCCGAGGAGATCGTGGACGTCAATCCCGCGTCGTGTGAGTTGCTGGGGTACGCCGAGGAGGCGCTCCTCGGGATGCACCCCGAGGACATCCACCCGGACGACATCGACCGCGTTCGAGAACGGTTCATCTCGGAGGTCAGAGAGTCCGGGTCCGGGTGGACGGACGACCTCTCGTGTCTCACCAGAGACGGCGAGCGGGTCCCCACCGAGATCTCGGGCGCGGTGCTCGAAGACGGGACCGCGGGACCGCCGACGCGGATGGTCGCCATCCTCAGAGACATCTCCGAGCGGGTGGAACACCGGCGGCAACTCGAAGAGAAGGTCGACAGGCTCGAACGGTTCGCACAGGTGCTCTCACACGACCTCCGGAACCCGCTCTCGGTGGTCGACGGCCACCTGGATCTCGCCCGCGAGACGGGCGATCCGAAGCACTTCGAGGCGGCGCAGGACGCCGTCGATCGGATGGACGAACTCGTCGACGAACTGCTGGCGTTGGTGCGCGAGGGCGACGCCGTCGGGGCACAGGAGTCGGTCGCGCTGGAGGACGTGAGCCGTCGCGCGTGGCGGTCCGTCTCGGCGGGGGAGGCGACGCTTCGCTGTGAGACGGATCTCACCTTCGCGGCGGACCCGTCCCGCCTGCAGGAGTTGCTCGAGAACCTCTTTCGGAACGCGGTCCAGCACTGCGAGTCCGGTGTGAATCTCACTGTCGGACCCATCGAATCGCCGGACGCGGTCGGGTTCTACGTCGCCGATGACGGCCCGGGTATCGAGCCCGAGCGGACCGAGCGGCTGTTCGAGTGGGGATATACCTCCGAGGAGCGCGGTACCGGGTTCGGACTGGCGATCGTCGAACGGATCGCCGACGGCCACGGGTGGGACCTCACCGTCACCGACAGCGACGCCGGCGGGACGCGATTCGAGTTCACGGGCCTGACGGTGGCGTCGGAAACAACCTGACACCGCCGGAGAGAGCCACCGTAGCCACGGACTTCTGTCCGACAGTGTGCGCACGATCGATCGGCGTCGACCGGTTTCCGATCCGGTCAGAGAGCCGTCGGGGGCGACGACGCCGGCGGTCACGACACGGTGAGCGAAAACAGGACGAGGTTGTGAACGGCGGGAGCCAACCCGACGCCGCCGGCGACGACGAGTAGCGCGGCCTCTTCGCGCCCGGACTCGGCCGATCCAGCGAGCATCGACACCGTCGCGAGGGCCACGGCGATTTTCACGCCGAGGAACGCGGCGATCCCCGAGTGGGCGAGCGCCGCCGTGTCACCGATCGCGATGATCGACGCGGCGATCGGATTCCGTTCGACGGTCCCGAGCGCCGCCAGTCCGACGCCGGTCGTGGCCGCGTCGAGCACGTGTGCGAAGAGGACGCCGCTCCCGAGTCCCACCCAGACGGCGTCCGACTCTCTCCACCGGTAGACCCCCCACACGACTGCGGTCGCTCCGAGCGCGAATGCGACCGCGACGCCGTTCCACAGCAGGACCTCGCTGCCGCGAGAGAACAGGTCGAGCGCGAGCCCGCCGGCGATCGTGACGGGGGCCTGTGCTCCCGGTCGAACCCGGTCGACGGCGACCCACAGAAGCACCACGACGGAACCGACCGTGAGATACGCCGCCGGCGGCCGAAACAGCAGGTCGAGAAGCCTCGGTAGGGCGACCGCCTGCCGGGTCGCGTACGCCGCCCCGACGACGCCGAACCAGGGGAACGTCGAGGCGACCATCGCGGGCGTCATTCCGGTCTCCCAGGATCGCAGCGACCGCCGGACCGCGGCTCGGATCACCCGTAGGTGCGTTCGAGATACGCCACGATGTCGTCGCTCTCTGCCATCCCGTCGACGCCGTTCTCCGTGTCGACGAGGACCGGCACCCCAGACTGCCCGCTCACTTCCTTCACCTCCGATCGGAGGAACCGGAACGAGGGCACGTCGTGTCGCTCGTAATCGAGTCCGAGCTCGTCGAGTTTCCGTTCGACTTTCTCGCAGTACGGACACCCCCGAAGCCTGTATAGTTCGAGCATTCTCTGGTCGTGTGAAGTACCTCCGTCGTATTGAACTCCCGCTAACGCCGCGGTAACCGCCGCCCGCCGCTACGCACCGACGGTCACTCTCCCGGGGCGAGTCCGTACGGCTCCCCGCGCAGGTGGCTCTCGACGAGCAGGACGTACGTCGCCTGACTCCACTGGAGGTTCGCGTTCCAGCTCACGGTGCCGTCGCCGTCGACGCGCTCGGGGAGCAGCCCCGCGGAGGTGGTCCACTCCACGGCGTGCTCGGTGACGTAGTCGGCCACGGCGTCCGGGTCGACCCCGGACTGCCACCGGACGACGTCGGCGTACGCCTCACAGAGCGGCCACCCGCCGTCCTCGGCGGTCCCGCTCGGCGTGTACGTGTCTCCGGGGTACCGACCGACGCAGGGGGTGCCGTCCGCCCGCCAGACCGGGTCGTCCGCGAGTTCGACGGTCGAGACGAGGCCCTCGTCGTCGGCGTCGAGGACGTTCCACGGCCAGTACGCCATGAACGCCGCGGCGTCCGGTCGCTGGTCCGGAGCGGGTTCGCCGTACTCGGGGTCGGCCGCGGTGACGTAGTGATCGCCGTAGGGCGTGTCCTCGCGGAAGCAGTACGTGTCGAGGTTGTCCGCCCAGGTTGCGGCGCGCTCGCGGCACTCGGTCGCGAACCCCTCGTCGCCGGTCCGCTCGGCCATCTCGGCCATACAGCGGAGTCCGGCGATCGCCGAGGCGCTCCCCTCCGTCGAGTGGCCCCACACCTCCTCCCAGGGATCCTGGTGCTTCCGCGGGAACCCGTAGCCGTTGTCCCACTCCAGGAGGAACGTCGCCGCCCGCTCGCTCATCTCGTAGTGTTCTTCGAGCACGTCGTCGTCGCCCGTCTCCCGCCAGAGCAGCCAGTGGGCGTAGATCGGCCCCCCGACCTGGTCCAACTGGAGCGCCCGCCAGTGCGGTTCGCCTGTCGTGTAGTAGTTCTGCCACCACGTCCCGCGGCGGTCGATCCCGCGGTCGTCGGACGTCTCCTCGTCTCCGGCGGTGATCTGGACGCGGTCGAGCCACTCCAGGGCCTGTCGGGCCTCGTCGAACGCCCCGGCGGCGGCCAGCGCCTGGATCACGACGACCTGATCGCGGGGCCAGATGAACTTGTACGTCATGTTCGCAGGCTTGAACGCGCCGGCGATCATCGCCTGACAGTGATCTTCGGCGCACTTCAGGCTGGTCAGCGAACGCTCGTAGAGGTCCCCGACGACCGAATCGCCGGTCGGTCTCTCGCCCACCCCGTCGTGCCACTCCCGCCACGCGCGAGCGAACGCCTCGCGTTCGGACTCGTACCCCGCATCCAGCGCGTCGCGGGCGTGTGCGATCGCCTTCTCTTCGCTTTCGGTCGCGAAGCCGACCGCCGTCAGCCACTCGGCGGACTCCTCGTCGCCGACGAACAGGCCGAACCCGGCGTCGAGGTCGCCGCTGCCGCTCTCGGTCTCCTCGATCCAGCCGTCGTTCTCCTCGTAGACGTCCGCCCAGGCGCTCCGCTCGGGACCGGACCGCCGGCCGCTGTGTCCGATCCGGTGCCCGTCGAAGCGTCTCGATCCGTCGTGCGCCTGCGCGAACGCGACGTGGCGGTTGCCGTCGGTCGCCGTCAGGACGTCGCAGTCGTCGGCGTGGACGACGTGGGCGGCCTGTACCGCGTTGGGGTCCTCGTGACTGTGGCCCTTGATGCCGAGGTTGAACACGGTGAAGAGCGTCCGCTCGTGCGCGGCGTCGAACCGAGCGCGGTTGCGCACGAGCAGCGAACACTGGTTCGAGCTCGCGACGAGCCCCTGTTCGATGCTCCCCGTCGACCCGTCGCCGAACTCGAACTCGTTGCGGAGGCGCAGTTCGGGGACGGTCGCGGACGCCCATTCGAGGTCGCTCTCGATCGCGTCGTTGCGAACGTCGTGAGTCTCCGCCAGTTCGGCGTCCCAGACCATCGAGTGGAGGTCGTAGAACAGTTCGACGTCGGACCGGAACGCCGAGGTCTCCTCGATCAGTGCGCCCTGATACGGGTAGCGGGGGTTGTCCGCGTACCGGTTCGCCGTCACGAGGACGTGCTGGCTCTGCCCCGCCGGCGTGCTCGTGATCGCGTCTTTGTCGCTGGGAACGGCGAAGTCAGTCGGGGGTTCGGTCATCGGTGCCCGTACTCTCAGCCGAACAATGAAAATAGCGCGACTGTGCGAACGTGTCGCAATCAAGTGCGATCTCCGGGGGCGGTGCGTTCGGTCGGTCGAATCGGGAGAACGCCCTCGTCACCGTCGCCCTCCGGCCAGTTTCGACGCCGCGGGAAGCCCCCTGAGCCGGAGCATCGAGAGCGTCCCGATCGCGGGACCGACCGCCAGGGGGGCGAACGCCCACCGCCATCCGACCGAGTCGACCAGAACAGGGATCAGTTGAATGGAAACCGTGGTGAGCAGGAACCCGACCGCGGTCTGCAGCGTGAGCGCGGTCCCGACGTAGGGCCCCTCCGCCAGTTCCGAGACCGCCGCGGAGAACTGCGCCGAGTCGGCGACGACGGCGACGCCCCAGACCAGCACGAACGGGACAAGGAGGTACATCGGGGACCCGAACAGGAACCCCGCAGCGACGCAGGCGACGCCGCTGACCCCCATACTCGCGCTGGTGACGCTCGTCCGCCCGAACCGATCGGCGGCCGCGCCCGCCGAGACGGCACCGACGCCGCCGACCGCGATCGTCCCGAACGCCAACAGCGACGCCACCGCGGGTCCACCGCTGCCGCCGTTGGCGGCGATACTCGCGAGGAGATACGACGGAATCCAGGTCCAGACGGCGTACAGCTCCCATATGTGTCCGAAGTACCCGCCGTTCGCTAGCATCGTCCCGCGGTCCCGCAGCATCCGACCGATCGCGCCGGGATCGAACGGCGCGGTCGGCGCCTGATGCGGTCCCGGTTCCACCACGAGCGCCAACAGCCCGCCGACCGTCGCCAGCAGGGCGGCACCGTAGAGGACGACTCTCGGGCTACCGACCCCGCCGAGCGCGCGGAGGAGGTGCGGGAGCGCCGACCCGACCGTCAGCGCCCCGACCAACACGCCGATCGCGAACCCCCTCCCGTCCTCGAACCAACCCGCCAGGATCTTCATCCCCGGCGGGTAGACGCCCGCGAGCGCGACGCCGGTCAGGAAGCGCAGCGCGATGGCCGGCGTCGCCGCGTCGACGAACCCCGCGATCGCGGCCGTACACGCCGCGCCGGCGACAGCGGATCCGGCGAAGAGGTACCGCGGGCGGATCACGTCCGACAGCGTGAGCGCGGAGGAGAGGAACGCGCCCGCGACGAATCCCAACTGCACGGCGATCGTGAGCCAGGCCGTCTCGGTGGCCGTCAGCCCCCATTCACCGGCTAACTCCGGAGCGGCGGCGGTCGCGCTGAACCACAGCGACATCGCCAGCAGCTCGGCCGCGGCGATCACCGACAGGGCCCGACGCTTCCGGCGTTGCATACGGACTACGTTCTCCGGTCGTGGGGAGTCACGAACGATTCCGTCGCCGGGTTACAGTTCGACAGTCGACGCGGAGTCGACGTCGAATCGAGTCACTTCGGGCTCTCCCGCCAGCAGTTCCGGGAGCTGCTCGCCGAGTCGGTCGACGTGCTCGGACCCGACGTGAGCGGCGAAGGCCGCCTCGTCCTCGTACCGCTCGAAGAACTGGAACCGGTTCCCGTCGTCGACGCCCGCGGCGACGCGGTAGTCGAGCACCCCGTCTTCGGCCCGTGATTCCTCGGCGACCGCTCGGAACAGTTCCACCGCGTCGTCGCGCCTCTCGGGATCGACCGGGAAGACCGCATCGAGTACAATCACGGTCGCGATACACCGCCGAGACGTATGTACGCTGCCCGGCGGTGCATCGAACACGTCCAACTGCGGTGGTGTTAGTACCCGACCGTGGTCGTTCGATCGAGTCCGGAAGCGCCCGCCGTGGTCGACCCCGGCGGTATCACTCCTCGTGGACGATGCCGGGATCCTCGACGGCGGGTGCGCCGACGACCAACCAGACGTGCTCGCGATCGGTGTCGTTGAACGTCTTCCGACGCGTGTCCGGCGAGATACGGACCGCGTTTCCCTCCGGTATCGTGTGCGTCTCGCCGGCGATCCGCATCCGACCCGGCCCCGAGAGCACGTAGTAGAACTCCTCTTGTTCCTCGTGAGAGTGGTACCGCTTGCGCTCGTGACCCGGCTCGACGAACCAGATCCGGGGTCGCATCTTCTCGCACCCGAGCGCCTCTCCCAGGTCGACGTTCCGAGTCCCGGATTTCTCCGAGAGCGTCAGTTCGGCCGTCTCGACGTCGACCATCTCGTATCCGTCGGTCATCGGTGTGGCATCGGCCGTCCGGGCAATAAAAACCCGGAGGCGGCTGTGAGCATCGGTGTGACAGCCCCGACTCGATCGCCCCCTCGACCGCGACCGCTACGGCAACACTACCAGGTCCCCGGTCACCACCGCGACGACGAGTAGATAGAACGCGGTTCCGAACGCCGCGCTCGCCACCACGACCGCGTCGGGGTCGCGCCGTGGGAGAGTGTGACGTACGACCGGGATCTCGCCGAGTTCCGGCCTCGTCAGGAGGTGGTTCATCGCGATCCCGAACAGCCCGACCACCGGCGGGCCGAAGGCGACGCTGTTGGCGAGGCGGAACAGCCGCTCGGTCGCGGCGTCCCCGAGCGAGAACGTCGCGACCGGGCCGAGGACGGTCGACGGGTGCGGTAACGCGGCGACTGCACCCCCGTAGTTCGCGTAGAGGAACACGAGGGCGCCGGCGACGAGGGCGGCGAGTCTGATACCCCCGGCACGACGATCCGGAAGCGCCCGCGGGAGGACGAACACGCCGAACGCGAACACGGCGTTCATTCCGAACCACGGCCCGAAGTTCTGTAGCGCCAGCGGGAGTCCGGTAGCGAGGATCCCCATACTGACCCAATCGAGGCTCAGGAGCCGCGTGTTCGGACACGAGCCGTCGAGGACCTGCGACCGGTGAACCGGGTGGAGCAGGTGGATCGCGGCCCTCGCGAGCAGGAACGTCGGGACTAAGAGGACGTACGCGAGCAACCGCACCTGGAGCCCGGCCGGCGTGGCCACCGCCCCGATGGCGACGGCAGTGGAGAAATCGAGCAGGCCGTTGACGAACCAGAATGTGAGAAGCGACGGCGCGAACAGACACCCGCTCAGGACCGCGGTGAGGTGCCCCGTCGAGTAAGAGAACTCCTGTGAGAGCAGGTCGACCGACGCGGATCGAAGGCTCCTCCCGAGTTCGATCACACGATCGAACCGGCCGCGGGGCGTCTCCGGTCTCATCGCTCCCGGGAGCGATCCGGCCTGCCGTCTTCGGTTTCCACCATCGTGTTCGAACGGCGGGCCCGCAACGGCTAAAACACCGGAGTGAGCGATCGCTCACCTTCACGAACGCGCACAAGAACCGGGGCGCTGGGGTCCCCCGTCGTCCGGGGCGGCTGTCGGTCGGTCACTCGAGAAGCCGGGACAGCGTCTCTTTGTTCTGCATTCCCACGAGCCGATCCGTGGCCTCCCCGTTTTCGAGGACGAGAAACGTCGGGATCGACTGCACGTCGTACCGGTAAGCCACCTGTGGCAGCCCCTCGGTGTCGACCTTGACGACGGGCACGGCGCACTCCGCGGCGAGTTCGTCCACCGTCGGGGCCATCAACTGGCAGGGACCGCACCAGTCGGCGTAGAAGTCGACCAAGACGCGCTCTTCGGACGCGATCAACCGATCGAACGCCTCCTCGTCGGTGATCTGCTCCGCCGGTGCGGTCGACTCCTCCGCCGGCCGGGTGGGTTCTCCACTCATAACGCGTACTTCGTCCGCTTCCGCGTTAATTGTTAGCGAACCTCGTCGTAATCGGGTAACGCCGGGCTCACCCCTCTGTTCCGGTACGAGATTTTATCTGTTTTGCCGGACGAGTATCCGCGAGTCACGTTCCCAATGACCTCGCCACTCCAAGAGCTCGGATACCCGCTCGGTTTCGAAGTCGACGACCCGGTTTCGCCCCTGTTGGAACCGCCCTCGGTGCGACTCGGACAGTCCCAGCGCACGCTCGTACGGTCGATATCCGGAATGCAAAAGGAGGCGCTGGTGACCGACTCCGTCTCCGGGAAGACGTGGCGACTCGTCAGCGACGAGGGGGAGTACCTCGACGGCGACGACGTCGCGCCGGCGCCGCTGGCGTTTATGACGACCGGGATGGTGAGTTCCTTCGCGAACGAGATCGTGGCGCTGGCCGAGGACCGTGGCGTCGACCTCGACGACGTCACGTTGGTCCAGGACAACTACTACACGATGAACGGGTCGGCGCTCCGCGGGACGATGACGGGCGGTGCCCTCCCCGTCGAACTCTCGGTCCAGGTGGCCTCCGAGGCGGAGGAGTCGACGCTTCGGGACCTCGTCGAGACGGCGACCCGGACGTCGCCCGTCAACGGGTTGATGACCGAGGTCAAGAACAGCTCGTTCACGCTCCGGTTGAACGGTACGGCCGTCCCGCTCGACGACGGTGACGACTTCGGAGACGGACCGATAGCGGATCCCGCAGGCGTCTTCGCCGATCTCACTTACGACGCCGACGAGCAGGCGCGACCGATCATCCACCGCACCGGCCGGACGACCGAGCCCCTGCCGGAGGCCGAAGCGAAGTACACGAGCGGCAGCGGGTCGAGCCTCCAGGAGGACCAAGACCGCGTGCTCCACGTCCGAGGCGTCTGTACCTCCGACGACGAGGGCGTGAAGACCGTGGAAGTGAAGCTGTTCAGTCCCATCGGGACGGTGTTCGAGCTGCGCTCGGACGAACCGGCGGGACGCGGCGGTGCGGGCCGGGCACCGTCCGCGATGACGTACGTCGCGGCGGGCCTGGGCTTCTGTTTTATGACCCAGATCGGCCGGTACGCCGACATCGTGAACAAGGACCTCGACGCCTACCGCATCGTTCAGGACACTCACTTCTCGTTCGGAGCCGGAGAGAACGGGGAGACGCCCGGCGAGGCCGAACCCGTCGAGACGCACGTGTATCTCGACGCCGACGAGTCGGCGTCGTCGGCCCGCGACGTTCTCCGGATGTCGGAACAGACGTGCTTCCTCCACGCGCTCTGTCGGACGGAGTTGGACGCTCCGGAGGTCGACGTGGAACGCTCGGCTTAGACCCCCTCGGGGGTGTGTAACGGCGTTCCACGACCGCGGCGGCGTTTAATACACGTGCCGCGTTCGTACGACCGAACTATGGCATCAGTTGTCGCAGGGCTGGCGGGCGGTCTCGTCGCGACGATCGGTATGACCATCGTGATGACGGTGATGGGCGACGGCGGACCGCCGCCGACGGCGGGACTCGTCGCGAAGTTCGCGGGCGGTGAACCCGAGGATCACGCGATGCCCGGGATGGTGTTGCACGTGATCTACGGCGTCGTCGCCGGGGCGGTCTTCGCCGTCGGCGCCCCGCTCCTCGGTCTCGGCCTCGGATCGATCGCCGTCGCGGTCGTCCTCGGACTCGTCTATGGCCTCGTCCTGATGATCGGCGGGATGATGTTCTGGATGCGGATGGTGCTGGGGATGGAACCCGACCGAGACACGATGGTGATGTTCGGGACGGTCCACGTCGTCTACGGGGTGCTCCTCGGTGCATTCCTCGGAGCGGGGATCCTCGCCTGAGGTGCCCGTCCGCCGACTCCGCGCGTCGCGAAGGATTCTGGGCGCACTTACCACTCGACAGTATGTTAGAAGTACGATATAAATGATCGGGGACCGAACTGCCGTATTCGGCGGAATCGCCTCTACCGCCGGACTGCTCGCGCTCGTATCTGCGGCCGGATCCGCGGAGCTGGGCTCCGTCGCGGCCGTGCTGCAATCCGTACCGCTCGTGGCCGGCTTTCCGGTCGAGCAGTTCCTCGGCCACTGGTGGGTGTTTCCCGTGTCGATCCTGTTCTCGCTCGTCGCGCTCTCGTCGGGCGTCTCCGGGGCGCTGTTCTTCAGCCCGTTCTTCATGTTGGTCGTCGGTCTCTCGCCCTCCCAGGCCATCGGCGCCGGGCTTCTGACGGAGGTGTTCGGGATGGGGAACGGGCTGTTGAACTACGTCCGGCAACGGGTCGTCGACTACGCGACCGCGAAGTGGCTGCTCCTCGGTGCGGTCCCGGCCGTCGTCGCGGGCGCGTTCGCGGCCCACTACGTTCCGACGACGCTTCTCACCCTCGCGTTCGGGGTCGGACTCCTCGTTCTCGGCGCCTTCCTCGTCTACTACGACCCGCCCGACGAGTGCGTGCCCGGCGAGGGCGAAGGCGAGTACCTCGAGCGGAAGAACACCGGTCGCGGGCAGACCACCGTCGAGACGACCGACGGCGAGACGTTCACCTACGACACCTGTTGGCGTCCGCCGGGGGTCGGCCTGGCGACCGCCGGCGGTTTCATAACGGGGCTCATCAGCGCCGGGCTCCCCGAGATCACGACCACGCAGTTGATCGTCAGGTGTCGACTCCCGCCGTGCGTCGCGGTCGCGACGAGCGTGTTCGTGCTGGCGATCGCAGCCATCGCCGGTGCCGCCGTCCACGCGCTGGCGGCCACCCCGGTCTGGTACGTGGTGGCGTGGTCGATTCCGGGCGTCCTGATCGGCGGGACCGTCGGAACGAGAGTCGGCAAGTACGTCCCGAGCGAGATCATGGAGCCCGTTCTGGGCGTCGTGTTCGCCGTCGTGGGCGTGATCGTGCTGGGCAGCGAACTCCTCGTTTGAACTCCCGGGCGGCGAACTCCCCTCCGAACCCACTCCCGGACAAGCACCGATCAGTCGTCGCGGAACGAGTCCCAGAAGACGTCGGGCAACTCCCTGTCGGGGTTCTCCTCGAGGTAGTCCTGTTTCGTCACGTTCGCGTCTTCGATGAGCGCGGCCGCCTCGCCGGCCCAGATGTAGAAGCCGATCAGGGTCTCTCGCCGCATCCGTTCGAGGTCGACTGAGTGGTACACGTTGACGATTCCGCCACCCTCGCGGTTCAGCTCGGACCGCCTGAGAAGGCCCAGATCCACGAGCTTATTGAGGTATCGGGTGATCGTGCTCCGATCGTACCCGAGGGAGTCGGCGACTTCCCTCGCCGAGAGCGGCCCCTCCCCGATGACGCACAGGCAGATGTCCAGCCCCGCCTTCGGCAGCCCGAACGCCTGCAGGAGGACCTGTTTCACGTCCGGCGGCTTGACGCTCATCTCCACGTCGGTCACGCGCTCCATCGGGTTCCCGTGGCAGGCCATCGGTGGTTCGTCCCGTCCCAGCGCGAGGACGACGTTGTCGCAGTCGGGGCACTCGTACAGATCGTACCGACTGGAAGTGGGGTCGTACTGCACTTCCTCGGCGTCCTCCGTCGACTCGTCGGCGTCGTTTCCCGACATCAGCGATCCCGTTCCATTTGGCTACAGACTACGCGCGGTTCGGGTAAAAACCACCCCCTCTTTTCACGAGTCCGTCGGGTCGGCGTCGACGACCACCGCGTCGCCGGGGTTGAGTTCCAGAAGCTCCTCCCCGGTGATCGTCACTCGCGCTCGCCCCGCGGCGTCCTTCCGGGCCAGTCCACAGGCCGCTAGTGCGTCCAGGTGGGTCTCGACCGCTCCCTCGTCGGCACCGAGCGACGACGCGAGCGCCCGAACGGTCGTCGTTCTCCGCCGTTCGGCGTCGCTCGTCGCAGCGAGGCGTTCCAGCACGGCTCGCCGCCTCAGGGCGGACACGTCCCTCGTCCGTCTCTTTCCGGTGGCATCCGCACCCGCGACCGCGACGTCATCGGGCGCTCCCGACGGTCGCCGCCGGCCCGAGCGACCGACAGGGCCGATTGCCGCGCGGGGGGCGACGACTGTACACCACGGCTACTCCTCCACCGTTCGGCTCACGTCGAGCGTGTACGATCCCAGCACGTCGCGACCGAGCAGCACCGGGTACCGCATCTCCGATCGATCGGTGACGCTGACCGTGACGGGGCGCCACCGTCCGTTGAGACGCAGATCGACGTCGACGAGGGGGCGAGTTTCGGAACCGCTTCCGATGCCCGACCGAACCTGCGTCGTCCCCACGAGGGGGCCGGCGCCGATCCGACCGGCGAGGTCGGTGTCGATGCTCGTCCGTTTCGCCCCCGTGTCGGACTTGGCGACGACCGCTTCGGTTCCGCCGTGACCGTTGATACGGATCTGGGTCGTGTATCCGAGGACCCCGTCCGTGCCCCGCTCGACGAGCGGCGGTTTACAGTCGGGAACCGAATCGTCGAGCGTCGATTCGAGCCCCTCCGCCCGCGCCGCGTCGACGCTCCCGCCGGCGCGTTCGATCGCCAGCCGGGCGATGTGAGGTGCCACCGAGACGCCGGTCGCATCGAACAGCCCCTTGAACCCGGCGGTGGCGTTGAGTTCGAGAACGTACCAGTCGCCGTCGACGGACATCAGGTCGACCCCGGCGAGGTCCAGACCGAGGACGGTCGTCGCCTCCGTCGCGAGGCCGCGGGCCTCCCGGTCGAGGCTGTCGGTGACGTCTTCCACGTCCCCGCCGAGGGCGACGTTCGTCCGCCAGTCGCCCTCGGGAGCGTGCCGGCGCATCGCCCCGACGACCGCGTCGCCGACGACGTACACCCGCACGTCGGACGGTCGGTCGCCCGACGCGTTCAGGAACTCCTGGAGGAACGAGTGTCGGTTGGCGATCATCGGGCCCACCGGCTCGTCCGGCGAGACGATCGACATCTGCCGCCCGTTCGTTCCGACCGTGTGCTTGTGGACCGCGTCGCCGGGGAGGCGCTCGGGCCACGCTTCGAAGGTTCGGGGGGACCGTCCGAAGTACGCGTCGGGCACCGGGAGCCCCGCTGCGGCGAGTTTCGCCGCGGCTCGGTACTTGTGAAGCGTATCCGCGACTGCCCGCGGCGAGTTCACGACGGGAGTCGTCTCCTCGTAGAGGGACGCGAGCTGGAGGTCCTCGAACCGCGACTCGCTTTTCGTGAGCAGCATCCGGTTGACGAGAACGTCCACGCGGGGCGAAAGCCGAAAGCGCCCGTCACGGATCTGCGAGGTGACGTTCTCGTCTCGGATCCACACCGGATCGTGCCCCAGCGCTCGGACGGCGTTCAGGATCGCCTTGGTCTCCTTGCTGTTGTGGAGACTCAGCACGCCGATTCGTCGTGTCTCGGCTCCGTCCCCCGGCTCACCGCTCCCCGGGTGATACCGATCCGTCGCTCCCTCCCGCGCTGCGGAATCAGTAGGGGCGGTCATAGGGGCCTCTCTGTATCGTGTTGTCGGGACAACGTATTATCCGCACGGTGAGCGTGCAAAACAGTTACACGCGCATTACTCATTTAACCCGCTTCCAAACCGTTGGGATCTCGATGACCGACACGGACGACGAGACGTTCACGTTCGACGGTGGGCGGGTCGAACCGGGCGAGACCGAAGAACTCCGCTATTCGGTGAGCGAGACGTACCTCGGGGACCCGGTCCGAATCCCCGTCACGATCATCAACGGACCGCGCCCCGGCCCCACGGCGTTTCTCTCGGCGGCGATTCACGGGGACGAACTCAACGGCATCGAAGTCGTGCGGGAGGTCGCCCAAGAGTGGACGCACAGTGAGGTCTGCGGGACCATCGTCTGTCTCCCCGTACTGAACGTACAGGGGTTCGTGGCGCAAGAGCGGTACTTACCGATCTACGAACGGGACCTGAACAGGGCCTTCCCGGGGAAGCCTCACAGCACGAGTTCGAACCGGATCGCGCACGCGATCTACCAGAACTTCATCGAGCCCTGCGATTTCGGTCTCGATTTCCACACGTCCACCCGCGGACGAACCAATATGTTCCACGTCCGCGCCGATATGACGGAGCCGGACACGGCCAGACTGGCCCGGGCGTTCGGGACGAATCTCATCATCGCGGGCGAGGGCTCTTCCGGGATGCTTCGCCGCGAAGCGACCGAGGACGGGATCCCCACCATCACCCTCGAGATGGGCGAGGCGCACCGCTTCGAACGGCGGCTCATCGACCACGCGCTGGAGGGCGTGCGGAGCGTGTTCGCCGAATACGGGATCTACCAGCAGGAGACCGTCCGCTGGCCGGGGTGGCGAACCGTCGTCGAGGGGTGGGAGGAGAAGACGTGGTTGCGGGCCGACGCCGGCGGCATCGTCGAGATGCTCCACGGCCGGGGCGATCTGGTCCACGAGGGCGAGACGGTCTGTCGGATCACGAACCCGTTCAAAACGGAGGAAACGACCGTGGAGGCACCGTTCACGGGACTGCTCGTCGGCGTGCTGGAGAACCCGGTCGTGTATCCCGGCAATCCGCTCTGTCACCTCATCAAAATCGACGAGATGCAAGAGCAGATCATCGAAGCGCGGACCGGCGTCACACACCGGTGATCGGTCCGGGATCGATCACCGAGAAGCCCCTGATCCGAGAATCGAGTCCCCACGATCCGTACGTCGTCGGCCCGATACCGTCGGTCGCTTCGCCCTCTCGGCTGTGCATCTCCGACGGAATTACTCCACGCAGCAACTCATCGTCGACGTGTCGCGCCGGAACGCCTGACAGGCGTGTTTGAACGCCTCCGAGAACGTCGGGAAGGGGTGGACGGTGTCGATGACGTCGTCGACGGTCAGTCCGAACTTCACCGCCAGCGTCGCTTCCCCGATCGTCTCAGCCGCCCGGGGACCGACCATATGCACGCCGACGATCTCGTCGGTCTCGTGGTGTTTTACGACCTGCACGAGGCCGTCCGTATCCTCGAGTACTCTCGCCCGGGGGACGTCTTCCATCCGGACGGTCCGACAGGAACAGGTGCCGTGCTCGGCCGCGTACTCGCGTTCGGTGGTGCCGACGGAGGCCACCTCCGGACTGGTGAATACGACCGCGGGAACCGAGCCGTAATCGATCGTGACGCCCTCCCCGCCGAAGGCGTTCCCGACGGCGTGGTTCCCTTCCTTGGCGGCGACCGTCTCGAGTTCGGGATCGCCGATCACGTCGCCGGCGGCGTAGACGTCGGAGTTCGTCGTCCGGAGGTACTCGTCGACGGTGACGCTACCGTCGTCGTCGGTCTCGACGCCGATCCCGTCGCTGTTGGGCCGGACGCCCGTCGCGACGAACAGCGCCTCGCCGGTGACCGTCCGCTCGGTGCCGTCGACGGTCGTCTCGACGGCCACGCCCGACTCCATCGCGTCGGCTCCCGTCCCGCGGACGTGCTCGAATTCGTTGCCGGTGACGATCTCGATCCCCTCCGCTTCGAAGACACGTTGCAGCTCCCGGCCGAGCCGCCCCTCCATACTCGAGAGCACGCGGGCGGAGCGCTGGAGGACGGTCACGTCGACGCCGACGCGGTGGAGGATCTGCCCCCATTCGAGCGCGACGTAGCCGCCCCCCACCACCACGACGCTCTCGGGGAGATCGCGCTCTCGGAGGATCGTTTCGCTCGTGTAATAGTCCACCTCGTCGAGGCCCTCGATAGGCGGAGCCGACGGCGAACTCCCGGTCGCGACGAGTGCCTTCTCGCCGGCGATGCGTACCCCCGCGTCGGTTCCGTCGACCACCTCGATGGTGGTGTCCCGCACGAATCTCCCGCGGCCCTCGTAGACGTCGGTGCCGTGGTGGTCGGCGACGTCGACGTAGTTGGTCCGGCGGAACCGCTCGACGAGGTCGTCGGTCCCGTCTATCGCGGCGGCCCAGTCGACGGCGGGCTCGCCGTCGCCGTAGCGGACCGCGTCGAAGGGGTTCTCCCGCGACGCGAAGGCGCTCTCCGCGACGGCGAGGAGCCGTTTGCTGGGGACGCAACCGACGTTGACGCAGGTCCCGCCGATCGGGAGGCCCGCGTTCACCATCGCCGTCGAGAGCCCGCGCCGGCCGGCTTCGGTGACCGCGGCGAACGCCGCGGCTCCACCGCCGAGGACGACGAGGTCGTAGGAGTGTTGGTCGGACATCGCTTCGGCTTTGAAACCTGAAGTAATTATACTGTAGAGTCCAAACCCTCGGAGTGGGTTCGAGAGACCGAAGCTATGAGAGATTCGACGACACGCCAGGGGCCGACGTGCGACGTGGACGGAACGTGCTACTGTCCGCTGACGGGCGTCATCGACACGCTCAGCAAAAAGTATGCGATGCAGCTCGTGAGCATCATCGGGGCGCACGACTCCCTCCGGTTCGGCGAGATCGAGGAGCACCTCCCCGGCGCGAGCACGTCCACGATATCGACCCGACTGGACGAGTTCGAGGCCGCCGGGTTGGTCTCTCGGACGCAGTACGACGAGATCCCGCCGCGCGTCGAGTACGCGCTGACCCGGGACGGCGACGAGGTGCGGACCCGTCTGGAGCCGCTCTTGGAGTGGGCGACCGACCGGTGAACGCCGCCGGGGCGTTCGCGACGGAACGCACGCGCCGCTTGTGCGACGGAGCCGCATACTCGACGTACGGTTAAACCGCTCCCCGGACACGTAGAGACAGATGAGCGCACATTCCTCGTTGACGACCGCCGAGAACGCCGTCGCGCTGGGCGATCTCCCCCCGAGCGCGAAGCTCGTCGCGAAGACGCTCGAGTACGAGGGCGACCTCACGCAGTCCCAGCTCGCAGAGTCGACGCTCTTGCCCACGCGAACCGTCCGGTACGGACTGACACAGCTCGAAGAGAACGGCCTCGTGACGTCCGAGATCTCGTTTATCGACGCCCGAAAGCGGGTGTATTCGCTCGACGTCCCCGAACGGTGAGACGGTTCGTCGTCCCGAGAGAGCCGACCGAGGGTGAAACGAGCGAGCGTCCCCGGCCCCGACCGATCCGGCGTGTCGAACCGGCCCGGCGCGACGAGCGCCCGGGCGCCAAATCCCGAATACTATCACTCCGCCCGCCGTCGTGTGCACGATGACGTTCGACCCAGACCGCGTGAGGACGGTCACGTTCGACTCCTACAGCACGCTCGTCGACGTGGACGCGGCCGAGAAGGCGCTGGCCGACCGCGTCGCCGCGCCCGAGCCCGTCTCGAAGCTCTGGCGCTCGCGATCGATCGAGTACACG
Organism: Halobellus limi; assembly: GCF_004799685.1. NCBI lineage: Archaea > Methanobacteriati > Methanobacteriota > Halobacteria > Halobacteriales > Haloferacaceae > Halobellus > Halobellus limi. The sequence goes on along the minus strand of NZ_CP031311.1, from coordinate 2,019,686 downwards.
TTCGTCGCCAACCACGTCGACGCCTACCAGCCGTTCTACGAGATGAACCGCGACGCGCTCCAGTACGCGCTGGACGCCCACGACGAGGGGATCTCGACGGACGAGCGCGACGAGATCCTGGCGGTGTACCACGAACTCGACGTCTTCGACGACGTCCGCGACGGCATCGAACGGCTCCGCTCGGGCGGGTACGACTGCTACGTCGTCTCGAACGGCAACCCCGAGATGCTGGCGTCGATGGTCGAACACGCCGGGATCGGCGACCTGATCGAAGACGCGATCAGCGCCGAGGAGGTCCGGACCTTCAAACCCGACGCCGAGATCTACCGCCACGCCGCCGGACGGACGGGGACGCCGATCGGGGAGATCGCCCACGTCACGGCGGGTTGGTTCGACGTGATGGGCGCGAAGCACGCCGGGATGCAGGGCGTCTGGGTCGACCGCAAGGGGACGCCGTGGGAGTCCTTCGACGGCGAACCGGATCTCACAGTCGAGTCGTTCCACGAACTGGCAGACGCCCTGGACGTCTGACGAGGACGTCGGGAATCTGACGAGGGGGTGTGACCCTCCGCGACGTGTCGGAACCGATCAACTCCCGATCCCGCCGGACAGGAGTTCAGGATCGACCTGCCGGCCGATAAGCAGCAGGCCGCCGACGAGCATCGCGAGCGCGACCGGGACCAGGAACTGAAAGCCCGTGATGACGGTGGCGCTCGCCTGAACACCGACGACGAGCAGTATCGTCGGTCCGCAGCAGGCCGCGCCCGACAACAGGGCCGGGACGCCCGCGAGGACGCCGGTCGAACTCTCCAGTCCGCAGGCCCGCGGCTGGATCACTCCGAGGTACGAGAGCGCGAAGTTCGCGCCCACGAGGGCCGACAGGACGATCGAAATCAGGAGGTTGAGCGGCGAGAACAGGTACGTGAGCGGCCCGATCGACACGACGGCGACGGCGTCGAACCGGAAGAACCCGAGGCTGGCGAACGCGCGGGAGAGGTCGTCGACGGTCCGGACCGCGAGCCCACCCGTCCCGCCGCTCGCGAACGAGAGGTCGCCCACCGTCACCAGATACACGACGAGGTAGGCGCCGCCGGCCCCGAGGAAGACCAGCCGGGAGTCCCACCGCCCCCCTGCGGCGCGGAGGGCGGCGGCCGTCCGAGCGAGCGTCCCGACCTCGTCCGTTGCCGCGGGCGAGCGGTCCGTATCAGGCATACAGCGTCGTCTCCGGGTAGAACCCGCTCCAGGCGAACCACATCGCGTCGAACGCGATGACTCGATCCAGAGGAAGCGCGTCCGGCGCGTGGGCGTCGCCGGCGCCGTCGACGACCCGACCGTCGCGGTACTCGAACCGCCTTTCGTCGGGGTTCCGGAAGACGTAGCCCGTATCCAGGGTCGGTTCGTAGACCGCGAGGACCGGCGCCCCGCCGAGTTCGCCTTCGATGAGCTTCGCTTCCCTGAGCCGGTCCTTCTCGAAGGCAGCCGCTCCGTCGGGGGCTCGCGCTCCGATCACGACCCGTTTCGGTTGGAGACGCTCGTCCTCGGAGAGCGATCCGAACATCGGCTGGGAGTTCGGCGCGTAGTACCCCGCTCGGGGGTTGTACGACCCGTAGGGGTCCCGGTCGTAGTTCTTCGCGAACCCGGTGTCGCGCGAGAGCACGCGCGTGTCGGGGTAGCGGTTCCGCCATCGCTCCCACGTCGTCCAGACGACTCGGAACTCCCGGAGCGACCAGACGTCCGGATCCTCGTTCCACGGCCCCGGAATGGCCGTCGAGAGCACCTGCGGCCACCACGTCTCCGTGGCGCGGTCGTACATAATCAGGTTGTTGTTCACCAGCCGCCCGGAGACGCCGAAGGTGGTCTCGCCGCGTTCGACCCCCATCGCGGTGCCCGTCAGGGGGCAGTAGGTGACGCTCACGGGCGTGCCGTCGACGACGTCGTTACAGATCTCGTGTGCCACCAGTATCGACTGGGGATACGCTTTCGGCTCGCCGCCCGTCGCGACCCCGAACACCGGATCGCCGGGATCGAGGTCGGCCGATCCCGCCTCGGCCGAGACGAATTTCGGACTCTCGATCGCCGGGATGCCGTCCTTCGGCGGGCCGCCGGACACCGCTTCGCTCCGGAGGGCCGACGGCTCCATCGGAAGCGGAAGCCGGTCGTCACGCGTCGGCGGCCCCGATCCTCCCCCGCCCGATTCCCCGGACGCCGTCGCTCCCCCTTCGCCGGATTCGGCCGCCGACTGTTCGCCGGTGTCGCCGGAGCCGCCCGCATCCCCGGAATCGTCGGATCTATCGGTTCGTCCCCCGCCGAGACAGCCGGCGAGCGATGCGACTCCGACGCCGGCGAGGACGGCACGGCGAGTGAGAAGTCGCGCCATTACCCACGTATTCGTCGCAAAACGTCAAAAGCGCTCCCTAACCCATTGGTAACCCTCTCTGACCGGTCGTAGACGCAGATCGCCCCTCGTCGTCACAGGCGTTCGACCACGTCGAGCGTGCCGAGTTCACGGTACGTGACTCCCAGTACCGTCCCCCAGAGCGCGTGTCCGACGAAGCCGGTCGGCGAGAAGTTCGGGATCGCCGCGGGGATCCCGACGAGCGACAGCCACGCGGGCATCACGATCCCCGCCGCCACGAACCAGAGGACGGTACCCCACCCCAACCCCAGGAGTCCGGAGCGGAGGGGTCCCCTCGCGAACCGGTCCATCCGCGGTTCCGTGGCGATCGCCGCGAACAACAGCCCGAAAACCGCGCTGTGGAACAGGTGGGTTATCCACCCGATCAGCGGGTTCTGGAGTCCGTACAGTGAGCCGATGACCGGGAGCAGTCCGGTCGTTAGCTGGACGAACGCGCCCATAGCGAGACCGCCGAGGAGCCCCCCGACGATCGCCTGGGTGAGGTTCCGAACGGAGAGGCCGACCGTCTCCACGGACACGCCCCGGCGCTCGCTTCGGGGGAGCAGCACCGTGATTTCGGTCCCGGTTCCGGCCCCGGTATCGCCTCCGGTTCCGCCGTCGTCGCCAGCGGGGGTCGCCTCGCGTCCCTCTCGGACGCGGATCGTCCCGCCGAACTGCACCACGAACAGGCGGGCGATCTGGTTGCCGAAGCCCGTGGCGGGATCGTCGTACTCGGGGAACGCGCCGTCTTCCAGCAGCGACCGCTGCCCCTCAGGGAGTCCGGGGCCGTCGTCCGCGATCGACAGCCGAACCGTGTGCGGAGAACCGCCCAACTCGACGCTCACGTCGGTACCGCCGTGACCGACGGCGTTCTCGAGCAGTTCTCTAACCACGAGCGCGAGCCGGTCGTCGGCGTCGATCGCCGCGTCTTCGGTGAGAACCGAGAGTTCGACGTCGACGTCGGACGGCGCCTCGATCCCGTCGATCTCCCGCCGAACGACTTCCTCGAAATCGAGTCGCCTCGTCGCCCTCCCGTCCCTGGCGATCGTCCCGATCTCCCCGATCGTCGATTTGATCCGCGTCACGGCCCGCCGGATCGCGCCCAGCGATTCCGATCGGCCACCGCTTGTCTCGTCTAAGAGATCGGCGTGCCCGTCGATGATGGTGATCGCGTTGAGGACCTCGTGTTTGAGCAGCCGGTTCACGAGGAGCGCGCGGTTCGCCGAGCGGCGGATCTCCTGTCGCTGCCGCACCATCCGCCCCGAGCGGACGCCGGTCAGCGTCCCGCCGACGGCCCCGCCCAGGAGGACGTTTCCCACCAGCAGCGGGGCCTGATACAGGAATCCCACGCCGCCGCTGCGGACGAACTGATCGGCGGCGGTCACGGCGAAGACGACGACCATCCCACCGACGCCGAGCACGTGCCAGCGGGCGATCGTGTCCACGTACTCCTCGGAGAACGGACCGATCGCGAGCGCGACGCCGTACACCGTCAGCGCGAGCCCCGCCACGAGCGGCAGTACGCCGGCCAGCAGGAACGGCACCGCCGCGTCGACCCGGGCGGTCTCGGCGACGAACAGGCGCGTGATTCCGAACCCGGAGAGCGCTACCACGAGGCCGCTGTACTGAACGCGCTGGGGTGACCTCACTGTGGGAGGTATCCCGCAGGGTGTATATAATTCTACTCCGGTCGTTCAACCCGGGTTCCCGGACGTCGCGCGTAAACCGAGAGCGCGACGAGCGCGGCGGCGGTGGCGAGATTCAGATACGCCGTGGGGCGGTCGAATCCGACGGCGACCTCGACGGCGACCCACCCGACCAGGGCGACCGCGACGGTCACCGCCGCGGGGCGTCCCCACCGCTGTCCCTCGTAGAGCGCGGCGGCGACGGCGGCGGGGACCAGTCCGAAAACGACGAGGAGCAGCGCCCCCGGAACGAGGAAGCTCCGGAACGGCGTCCCGGAGAGCGTCCCGACCGAGAGGCCGACGACCGATCCCGAGGGATCCAGGAGGAGCGCGCTCCCGCCGAGGACCGCCCGAACCGAAAGCTGACCGAGCGCGACGATCAGCAGCCCCACGCCGATCGAACGTCCGCGTAGATCCACGTTCTCGATACGCTCACGCCCGCATACGAAGGTTTCGTTCGCGGAGCTGGCGATTCGCTCGCGGCGACAGTGTTTCGATCCCGCGAAGACCGCCGCTATTCGCCCGTCGGAGACCGCCGCTATTCGTCCGCCGGAGACCGAGACGGTGCCGTGCTGGCTGTCGTTTCACGACGGATCCGACCTCCGCCGCGACTGACTGCGTCCGGAGGCGGTCCCCGACGCACACACCGTTTTGTCGACCGCGTCCGCAACGACGAGTATGACCACAGAGCGGTTTCGCACGTCCGCCGGGGTCGACGTCCCGGCAGTGACCGCGGAGACGATGCGCCGCGTCGACCGCGTCGCCGTCGACGACGTCGGAATCGAACTCCTCCAGATGATGGAGAACGCGGGGCGGACCCTCGCCGCCCGCGTCTTCGACGTCGGCGGCAGTTCGGCCCTCGTCGTCGCCGGGAACGGGGGCAACGGTGGCGGCGGACTGGCCTGTGCGCGACACCTCGCGAACCACGACGTCGACGTGTCGGTCGTGTTGGACCGCGCCCCCGAGGAACTGACCGGTGCCGCCGCACGGCAGCATCGCATCCTCCGCGAGATGGGCGTATCATCACAGGTGGGGCCCGAGCCCGTCTCCGAGACCGGCCCGGTCGACGTCGTGGTCGACGCGCTCATCGGGTACGGACTCGCGGGTCGGGTCCGGGAACCGGCCGAGGCACTGATCCGGGAAACGAACCGACACGACGCGCCCGTGATCTCGCTCGACGTGCCCTCCGGTATCGACGCGACGACGGGAGAGACGCTGGGCGACGCCGTCCGACCCGACCGCACGGTCACGCTGGCGCTTCCGAAGACAGGTCTGGAGGGTCGCGCCGAACCGCTCTTCCTGGCGGACATCGGGATCCCGCGGGCGGTCTACGACCGGCTCGACATCGAGTACGAGAACCCCTTCGGGCGGGGGTTCTGGGTCGAGCTGCGGTCTTGATTCGCACGGCCGCGTCCTCGGACGACACCTACTCGTCGGAGGGCTCCGTGAGGTGTTCGAGCCCCCAGTCCCGCATCGCGTAGATCACCGGTTCGAGCGAGCGGCCGTGGCCCGTGAGAGAGTACTGGACCCTGACCGGCTTCTCGCTGACGATCTCCCTGTCGACGAGCTGCTTCTCGCCGAGGTCTTCGAGGCTGTCCGAGAGGACCTTACTGGAGATGCCGTCGACGTTCTTCTTGAGTTCGTTGAATCCGCTGGGACCGTGTTCCAAGAGCCGATGGATGATCACCGGGTGCCACTTCTTTCCGATGAGCGAGGACGTCGTCGTCACCGGACACCACTCCTCGCCCGCACACCATACTTCCAGTTTCACGTCGGTATCGGAAGGTTCGTCGTGGTTCGACATACGACCGCGTAGATCCGGTAGCCACCTAATAGTTACGTATGGTGACCAGGTTACTACTAGTACTCGAGGAAGCGAAAAACGGGTCGAAGTCCCTCCTCCGCCTCGCGGTAATCGGCGACGGAGGAGGCGGTTCTCCCTACCGACCCCACCCGTGCCGCAGCGCGTCGATCGGATCGACCCGCGCCCCCCGCCACGCGGGGGAGAGCTCGGCGACCACGCCGACCAGAACGCCGACGAGGACGGTGACGAGGACGGCGAGTATCGACTAGTGCGGCGACTCGTGACGACCGGGAACCCACAGCGCAATATAGCAGCGTTTGCAACTGATTACTCATCCGATCGCACGCCGTCGTGCGATCGAGTGAGTGCAGACTTGCAAACGCTACTATCGCGACAGTCCCAGTTTCGACGACGGTGAATCGCCCGGTTGCTGTGACACGTCTCCCGACGGGCGAGTCACGGAGAACGAGGCCGGTAGAATAGTCGAAATAGCGTTTCGGCTCGGACTCTCAGAGCCCGGATCCGCCGTCGATCGGGACGGTCGCGCCGTTGACGAAGCTCGCGTGCCGGCTGGACAGGAAGGTGACCATCTTCCCCAGATCGAGCGGATCGCCCGGCGACTCGTAGGGACAGTCCGCGAGCACGGCCTCCCAGGCCGAGTCGACGTCGGGGTACTCGCCGGCTTCGACCCGCCGGGCGAGGAGGCTTTCCAGGTCCTCAGTCTCGTGGGGGCCCGGGACGACCGCGTTCACGCGGACGTCGGGCGCGAACGTCGTCGCCTGGCTCTCGGTGAGACCCTGAACCGCCCGCCCGTACGCGGTCGCCATCGGCAGCTCGTCTGCGAGCGCGGGGATGGAGGGGTTGGCCACGGTGACGACTGTCCCCTGATCGGAGTCTTCGAGGTGGCCGGCGGACTCGCGGATGGCCCAGACGACGCTCATGAACAGCCGGTCGAACCCACGGAACCAGTCCTCGTCGGAGACGTCGAGGAACCGCTCCGGTTCGAGCGGCCGCGGTCCCGTGACGAGGTGGTCGATGCCGCCGTACTGGTCGACGGTCTCCTCGACCAGCGCCGCCAGGTGGTCGCGGTTGCGCACGTCGACTTCGAGACCGAAGATCTCGCCCTCGCCGAGGGCGTGGAGCCTGTCGCTGGCGTACGCGAGGCCGTCCAGGTTCGGCGCAGCGAGGGCGACCTTCGCCCCCTGCCGCGAGAACGCTTCGGCACAGGCGTGTCCGAGTCCGGTCGCACTTCCGGTGACGAGCACCACGTTGTCCTCCAGTCCGAGGTCGATGTCCATATCCGACGCTTGGGTACCAGTCCTAAAAGGTTCCTGCCCCAACAATGAGTCCTGTTTTAGGAGTGAAACCGCGGACGTAGCTGCGCTGAAAGCCTCACCCCATCGGGCTCCGACGCCCGCCGGCCGTCGACGTTGCTGTCGCGTTTGGCGGCGACGTCCAGCGGCGTCATTCCTGACACCTCCCGTATGAAAGAGCCGGGCAGCGCTGGTTGATCTCGACAATTAGCGGTCACGGAACTCGCAGATTTTTGGCTCCGTATTTACCTGACGTTAAGAAGGGTTTAAATTAGGAATGGGGCCGGAGGGATTTGAACCCCCGATCGACTGATATCTCCGGTACGCGCCTCGGTACTCCAGAGGGTCGTCATCGCGAGCCGATGATCAGTCGGCCGCTCGGTATATCAGTCTGGAGTGTCGTCACCGGGCGCCAAGCCTCTGGAGTCAGTCGCCATGCCGGGCTTGGCCACGGCCCCTGTGTGTGCATCCGTCCGTATGCCGATACCGCATAAAGGAATTACGATCGGTCGGCGTGTCGGCGGGGAATCGAGGGCCGATCGACGCTCACCGATCGGTGTCCGACCAGGAGCACTCCTGGCACTTGTAGGCCGTCACGAACTCGGTCACGCTCGGCATGTACCCGACGGAGATGACGTTCTCTCCGCACTCGGGGCAGTCCATCTCGGCGTCTTCGATCGATTCCGCTTCCAGCGGGGCCTCGCCCTCGACGAGTTCGGCGAGCCGTTTCGGCGTGACCATCCGTCCCTCGACGACGCGGTTGCTCATACCTCGAAGACGACGCGGAGCGTGGTAAATCCGTCGTGCCGTGTCGGGGGGTACGGGCGCGTCGGGGACGCCACACTCGGCGACGGGCTCAGGTCAGAGCCACGGCGCCCGGGAGCCGGAGCTGTCGGAGTCGGGGTAGCCGTATCCGACGTCGCCGCCGCTCTCCTCGGAGTCCCGCTCGTCGGGCGAGTCGGCGTCGCCGTCCTCCCCGGGGTCGCCGCCGTCCGCGACGGCGGCTCGCAGCGAGGAGAGCGCCGAACCGGCGTCGGGTTCGGGAGCGACGTCGGGGTCCGTCCCCTCGGCCGCCTCCGCGGGGCCGTCGGATTCGACGCCCTCCAGGCTCGCGTCGGGATCGTAAGCGAACAGGGCGGTGACGCCCAGCACGGCCAGTGCGACGGGTGCCTGCGTGGGGAGCAGCCCCAGCACGTCGACGGCGAGCATCCCGAGCGCGACGGAACTGCCGAAGCGGAAGCGGTCGATGTCGACGGCGCCGCGGAGCCGCGGGGCGAAGAGCGCCACCGCCAGCGCGAAGGCGACGCCGACGCCGGCGGCCGCGACGGCCCGGAGGATCGTCCCGGGGTCGGGGTTGATCACGAGCGTCGCGCCGCCGATCTCCAGGCTCGCGATCAGGCCGAAGCCGATGATGACGCTCGGCGAGGGGAGGTACTCGCCGACCTTCGCGGAGGCCGTCTTCGCCGCCACCGCGAGGATGACCAGGCCCGCGAACCGGTGGAAGACCTCGAAGTTCAGCACGCTCTTCAGCGTCTCCGCGAAGAGGGCCTCGATCCCCGCGACGGGGAGCAAGAGCGCGCCGAGGAGGAGCACCGACGTCACCTGTTCGCGCCGGGTGCCGTCCATCTCCGCGAGGATGACCGCGACCGTCGCGGAGCCGCCGAAGATCAACAGCCCGGTCTCGATGATCCCGAGCGGGCTGCTGAGGGCACCCGCGATGATGAGTGCCGGGAAGATCCCGTCGACGAGCGGCAGCGCCATCACCGTCGCCAGGAGCCGGGTCGCACCGCCCACCTGCTGCTCGAGGCGGAGTGCGACTGGGTGTCGAGAGACGCTCATTCGGGGCTAACGGCCGTCACCATCGGCCAGACGGCGATACGGGCGCAAGCCCGGCGCGGAGGCGCCGTGGGCCTGCCCGAGCACTCCGAGCGAATCGAGCGCGGGGAGCGTCCAGTTCCCGCGTTTGAAGTTCTGCATCGCTGTAAATGTAAAGTTCGCATCGAATTCCGTGGTCTGCTGACCTGCGATGCGCGATGCAGAGGGACACTCGGAGTCCATACCTGAAATCAGTCGGAGTGGCATATTAAACGTTGTGTGGGACTGGTGCTCACGGTTCTGGGTCTCTTACAGCAGAGCGGTAGAGAACTACGCGATGTTCGAGAAATACGTTCGGAATCCACGAGAACGTCGTCTTCGACGTGTTCTGACGGCAACTTTTGCGTCGTTCGTCACCGATCGCCGGTCGCTTCTGCGGGATCGACGAGGAAAACACGTCACTGTGTTCCGTTCGGGGCCGAAGATATGCCAACAGCCGGCACAGCGACGGCGTCTCGCAATGTTTTTGTCGATCGGCTGTGGACCGTTTATATGGCGAAAGACGGTTCTACACAGGGGTTATTCTCGGAGAAGCTTCGGGTACCGGAAGCGTTGACGTTCGACGACGTGCTGCTTCGGCCGATGGAGAGCCGCGTCGAGCCCGACTCGGCGGACGTCTCCACGCACGTCTCGAGGAACGTCGAACTGAACATCCCGATCCTCTCGGCCGCGATGGACACCGTCACGGAGGGCCGGATGGCCATCGGGATGGCTCGGGAGGGCGGCCTCGGCGTCCTCCATCAGAACATGGACACCGAACAGATGATCGCCGAGATCGAGCGCGTCAAGCGCGCGGACGAGCTGGTGATCCGCCGGGAGAACGTCGTCACCGCGAGCCCGACGCAGACGGTCCGCGACGTCGACGCGATGATGGAGCGCGAGGGCGTCTCCGGGGCGCCCGTCGTCGACGACGACGACACGGTACTGGGAATCATCTCCGGCACCGACATCCGGCCGTACCTGGAGGTCGGCGAGACCGACGAGGTCCGGGAAGCGATGACCGACGAGGTCGTCACCGCGCCGCGCGACGTCGGCGCGCGCGAGGCGCTCGAACTGATGTACGACCACAAGATCGAGCGCGTCCCGATCGTCGACGACGACGACCGACTCGTCGGTCTCGTCACGATGCAGGGCATCCTCCAGCGGCGCGAGCACGAGAACGCCGCCCGCGACGGGAGCGGCCGACTGCGCGTCGGCGTCGCCGTCGGGCCGTTCGACGCCGACCGCGCGGAAGCCGCCGACGAGGCCGGCGCCGACGTGATCTTCATCGACTGCGCCCACGCGCACAACCTCAACGTCCTCGACAGCGCCCGCGAGATCAAGGGATCCGTCGACGCAGACGTCGTCGTCGGCAACATCGGCACCCGCGAGGCCGCCGAGGCGGCGGTCGACTTCGCCGACGGCCTGAAGGTCGGCATCGGGCCCGGATCGATCTGTACCACGCGCGTCGTCTCCGGCGCGGGGATGCCGCAGATCACCGCCGTCGCACAGGTGGCCGACGTCGCCGCCCCCGAGGGCGTTCCCGTCATCGCCGACGGCGGCATCCGCTACTCCGGCGACGCGATCAAGGCCATCGCCGCGGGCGCCGACGCCGTGATGCTCGGTTCGTACTTCGCGGGGACCGAGGAGGCGCCCGGGCGCGTCATCACGATGAACGGCAAGAAGTACAAGCAGTATCGAGGAATGGGCTCCGTCGGCGCGATGAAGTCCGGCGGGAGCGAACGCTACCTCAAGGACACCGACGAGGAGGACGAGGAGTTCGTCCCCGAGGGCGTCGAGGCCGCGACGCCGTACAAGGGCACGCTCGCCTCGGAACTCCACCAGCTCGTCGGCGGGATGCGCTCCGGGATGGGCTACGTCGGTGCCGGAACGATCCCCGAGTTCAAAGAGCGCGCCGAGTTCGTCCGCGTCTCCAGCGCCGGACAGACCGAGGGTCACCCCCACGACGTGATGATCACCGACGAGGCGCCGAACTACAGCCCCGACGGGAACTGATCCGGGATTTAACCGGATATTAACCCGTTCACGTCTGCGATTTCTCGATTCGCACCCGACGAGCTCACAAGGGGTATCTTGATATGCCCTCGGAAGCCAAGCCTTCGTATCGGTGTCTCGGAACACCGCAGACTAACCAATGAGTGCTGATCTGCCGATGGTGCTCGTCGTCGAAGACGAGCCGGACCTCGCCGACCTGTACGCAACGTGGCTGAGAGACGAGTATCGCGTTCGCGTCGCCTACGGCGGTCGCGAGGCACTCGAAGAACTCGACGAGGAAGTCGACGTAGTCCTGCTCGATCGACGGATGCCGGACCTCTCGGGCGACGAGGCGCTGGAGGCGATCCGCGAGCGCGACGTCGGCTGTCGCGTCGCGATGGTCACCGCCGTCGAACCCGACTTCGACATCGTCGCGATGGGCTTCGACGACTACCTCGTCAAACCGGTCTCGCGGGATTCGCTGAAGGACACCGTCGAGAACCTGCTCCGCCGGAACAGCTACGACGACGGCATCCAGGAGCTGTTCGCGCTCGCCTCGAAGAAGGCCCTCCTGGAATCGGAGAAGGACGCGGCCACCCTCGAAGAGCACGCGGAGTACCAGGAGCTCACAGAGCGCGTTCAGAACCTCCGGGCCGAGCTCGACGAGACGCTCACCGCGTTCGACGACGAACACGACTTCACCGCGATGTACCGTGATCTCGGCGGCGACCTCGACGTCGACGCTGACAGTTCCGAGTAACGACAGATCCGCTCCGGTTCTCCCGTAGTACGGCTATCGAGTCGCTTCGAGTAACTACCCGGCTTCGAGAGACACTCTCGGCGCCGTACATCTTTTTGTATCGTTCTATAGGAACTAAATTAATATAATATTATATCAGAAAGTGTCAGAAAATTTTATTTTAAAGCGCGTCGAGGTACCAATCGTCATGTCCGAAAATGACACCAACGCGGTCGCACAGTACCTCGCTGACCACCCCCGCGCGATGGGCGTCCTCTTCACTGCGCTGCTCCTGCTCTCGCAGGCCGGATCCGCGGTCGCCGGGAACCACACCGCGATCTCGGGTCCCTGAATCGGATTACAGATCCTCGAAATCGACGGTATCGCTCCACCGGAGCCGCCCATTGATCAGTACGGGTATATTCTCTAGCGCCAGGAAGTCCGCGAGCTCCTCGTGCGACAACCGGAACGTATCGATCGTCCCCGACGACAGGTAGTGGCTCTCGTTGCCGGACACGTACGGACTGACGAGGCTCCCCAGGCCGAACTCCGCGGCGGGGTAGGTGACGTATTCGAGGAGATACTCTTCGCCGTCCCTCGTTATGATCCCCGTATTCGGGAGCATCGCCTGGACCTGTGCCACGGAGAAGCTCCCGTCGCCGACGACGATGTAGTCGCTCCCGATGTAGCTGTCTTTACAGGCCAGATCCAGCGAGATCCGGATCGGGAACCCGTAGTTCAACAGCCGAGCCAGGCTCCGGCCGATGTCGACCGCGCCGCTGTTGACGACGTCGCTGAGCGTGACGATGCCGGCGATCGCCCCCCGTTCGATGAGTTCCATCCCCTGCTCGTAGGACTGACACGCGTTGAGGAGAAACGAGTCCACGCCGACCGTCTCGATGCTCGTCACGTCGAGTGCGCCGTCCGGACACTGGAAGCCGTCCTCGTCGATGTGGCCGATGTAGTGGAGGAACTCCGTCTCGTCCGCCAGCACCGCTCGGAGCTCCTCGACGGTCAGTTCGTAGTGCGTCCGGATGTCGAACGGCAGCTCCTCGCGGGACCCGTACACGGCCTCGACGGCGTCGCGCTCCTCGGCCATCCGCGGGTCGTTGCAGACGACGGTGATCCCGATGTCGCCCTCGATCGGCTCTCGCGTCAGCCGGTTCCGATACGCCTGCAGGGACGCCTTGCTCGCGCCGATCGGAATCCCCGGACCGAGCCACGCCTGTTCCAGCGAGTCCGTCTCGGGCGGCTGGACGTACGTCCGCTCGATGCCGGCGGTTCGGGCGTCCCGGCTTCGCGTGCTCGCGCTCCGCGTGAACTCCCCGGTCCTCGGCGGCGTCGCCGTCGGCTCCGGGGGGCCGCGGACGAACTCCTCGACGGCACTCGCCTGGACCGCCGACCCGGCTGTCGGTTCGGACTGCGGCGTCGTCACCACGGCGAGGTCGTTCGCGACGAACGGCAGCACCTCGACGTTCGACGCCGAGGGCGCGACGTGCGCGGTCAGTTTCCAGTCGGGAACCTCGGACTCGACGAGCTCGTAGGGGACGTCCAGATACGCCTCGAGCTGTTCGCCGATCGAGCGGTCGTAGAGGTCCGCGAAGTCCAGCCCGAGGGTCGGTTCGAGCGTCCGCCGCTCGTGGAGGTCGACCTGATAGTAGCCTTCGGTCCGGGTGAGACAGTCCAGGAAGAACGTCTGCTTGAGCACGCGCTCGACGGACGCCTCGAACCCGCCTCCGCCGTCGAGGTCGTGGCTGAATCCGCCTTCGGTCACGATCCGCGGGGCGTCTCCGGGGACGACGGTCGCACCGAGGTAGTACGCAAGCGGCGCGGCGGCGTAGACGTGTCCGCGCGTCTCGGGCAGTTCGATCGTGACGTCCGTCTCCGGTGGCTCCAGTCCGTCGGGCGCCTCGAACCGGTCCCCGCGCTCGATGAGCGGCGGATGCCCGCGAAGCGTCGGATACGACCGCTCGACGCTCGTCGTCTTCAGCGCCGACCCCAGAAGCGACACCGCACGCATCGCGTCCCGCGGCCGGTCCGTCGTCCGGATGGTCGCCGCCGGGCGCTTGTGGTGGGATCGGGCCCCGACGAGCACGTCGGTCTCCTCGCCGAACTCCACCCGCGTCCGCGCCGCGTCCGAGACCACGCGCAGCGACGAGTCGACCCGGAGGTAGAGTTTGATCGGGGCGAACAGTTCGACGCTGTAGGTCCCACGCGGAAACGTCTCGTCGGCGAAGTGCTCGGCCTGTGCGATCATGTCCCCCTCGCCGTCGCGAACACAGACCGACACGACCGTCTCGAGGTCTAACCGGTCGGTTCGGACGCTCACCGCCCCGTCGGCCGGAAACCGGAACGCGTCCGGATCCGCCGATCTGATCCGCATCGGATCGGGCGAGGAGAGCACGAACTGACTCCGTTCGATCGGATCGGAGACTTCGAGTTCGGTCCGTCCGGTCGAGCTATCGAACTCGACCTGGAGGTGATCTGAACCGGTCGACCCCGTCGGCTCCCCCCCTGGCGTCGTGCGGCCGCCGAGCCCTTCCATCGTGACAATACATCACTTACGCCGCAAAAAGCGTACTGGTGGCCGGTGCTACCGCCCGTCGTCGACCGGCAGCCACTCCGAGGTGAGATCGGCGTCACGGAGATGCCAGCGCTGCTGTGGCTCTCTGCCGTCGAGTCGCAGCTCGACGATCGCGTCGAAGAGCGGGGCGAAGAGGCGCACGACCTCCGAATCGATCGGTTCGGGAACCCGGACGTGCCCCATCCCCTCGACGGATCTGACGTCGTTCGCGAGCACGTGCAAGAAGCGAAACACCGTCCGTCTGTCGTACTCCGAGAGCAACGCGGCCACGCAGTCGAACGCGACGCGTAACTCGCCGGGGTCGAGGTCGCCCGCGACGGCGTCGAACTCGCGGATCGCCGTCCCGATCTCGACGCCGAGGTCGACGATCGACCCCTCGACTGTGACCGTCGCGTCGTCCGGGGTCGGATCGCCGCCGTACGCGTCGAACGACGTCGAGTCGGACGTCGGAGTCGGCGAGGCGGTCGGCGACGGGTAGCCCGGCGAGGCGCCCGGGCCGAACCGGTCGCCGTCACCGGCCGCTCCCGACGCGTCCGCCGCCGAGCTTCGCGCGGCGACGTCGACGCTGAGGATCCGCGTCCACTCCGGCGTCCAGCGATCGATCCGGTCGAACCGGATCTCCGATCCGGACCCGCGTTCGACGACGAGTCGCCGGCGGTCCGCGTCGGCGTCCCCGCCGAGGAGACACGCGGAGACTCGGTTGTAGACGTCTTCGGGCACGGTTCCGACGACCAAGAGCGCGCTGCCGCGGGATTTCAGATCGTCGAGGGCGGTCGCGACGCCCACAGTGGCACCGACGGTGCTCCCGTCGGTACCGCCACCTGTGTGCATTCGTCGCAACTCTACGCATCGACCGAAGTAATAGTTTGTGATACGAAACGTTTGCGCGGCCGGCGTCCGTCGAATCGGCCGCGAGGTCGGTCGTGCCCGACGAAAGAGGCGAGCCCTCACGACGACGAGGGGAAATTCCTCGCAACGACAGGGGTCAACCCCCCGCGACGACGGGGTTCAATCCCTCGCGACGACGAACTCAGCGATCCTCGACGAACGATTCGATCCGGTTCAGCGCCTCCTTCAACTCGCCCATACTGGACGCGTACGACACGCGGAGGTGTCCCGCGCCCCCGTCGCCGAAGACGCGGCCGGGGACGAGCGCGACGCGCTCCTCGCGGATGAGCGCCTCCGCGAACGCCTCGTCGTCTTCCCAGCCGGGCGGGCACTTCGGGAAGACGTAGAACGCGCCCTTCGCCTCGAAGCAGTCCATCCCGATCTCGTTGAACCGCGAGATGACGAACTGTCGACGGCGGTCGAACTCCCGGCGCATCTCCTCGACGGCCCCGTCGCAGGAGTCGAGCGCTTCGATGGCGGCGAACTGCGCGGTCGTCGGCGCCGACAGCATCGTGTACTGGTGGATCCGGTTCATCGCGTCGATCACCTCGGAGGGACCGAGCGCGTACCCGAGCCGCATCCCCGTCATCGCGTACGCCTTCGAGAAGCCGTTGAACACGACGGTCCGCTCGCGCATCCCCGGTAGCGTCGCGATCGAGACGTGCTCGTCCTCGTAGCGGAGCGCCGCGTAGATCTCGTCGGAGAGGACGAAGAGATCGTGTTCGCGGACGAACTCCGCAACTTCCGCGAGTTCCTCGCGCGTCATCACCGCGCCCGTGGGGTTGTTCGGGTAACAGAGCACGAGGATCGACGCCTCGTCGGCGCCGGCGCGTTCGAGGTCCTCGTACGTGAGGACGAAGTCGTTCTCCGCGTGGGTCTCTACCGGCACGACCTCGCCCCCGGAGAACGTCACCGTCGGCCCGTAGGAGATGTAGGAGGGCTGCGGGACCGCGACGGCGTCGCCGGGGTCGATGAGCGCGCGCATTGCGAGGTCGACCGCCTCGCTCGCGCCCGTGCTGACGAGGATCTCGTCGTCGGGATCGTAGGAGAGGTCGTATCGCGTGACGTGGGCTGCGATCCGCTCGCGGAGGTCCCGTCGCCCCCGATTCGCCGTGTAGGACGTCCGCCCCCGCTCCAGGGAGTCGATCGCCGCCGCTCGGGCCGCCCACGGCGCGGAGAAGTCGGGCTCACCGACGCCGAGGGAGACGAGGTCGTCCATCTCCTCGGCGAGTTCGAAGAACCGCCTGATCCCCGAGGGCGGCGTCTCCCTGGCCCGCCGGGAGAGCCGATCCGCGTTCTCCGTCATGGCGAGACGGCGAGGCGGTCGTCGTCGTCGCCGTCGCCGAAGTAGACGCCGCGCTCCTTGTACGTCGTCATCACGAAGTGCGTCACCGTCTGGGTGACCTCCGGGATCGGCGCGATCTGCTCGGAGACGAAGTTCGAGACGTCGTGCATCGACTCGCCCTCGACGTCGACGGCGAAGTCGTAACTGCCGGAGATGAGCCGCAGCGAGGACACCTCGGGGAACTTCGCGATGCGCCGCGCGATCTCCTCGTAGCCGGTCTCGCGGTCGAGTTCGACGTTCAACTCGACCTCCGCGCGGACGTGTTCCTCGTCCACGCTGTCCCAGTCGACGACCGCCTGGTAGCCGCGGACCGCCCCCTCGGACTCCAGTTCGTCGACCAGTTTCTCGACCGTTGCTGCGTCCACGCCGAGTTGTCGCGCGATGTCCTCGGTGCTCTGTCGAGCGTCGCTCAGCAACAGGTCGAGCAGTTCCCGCTTCGCTTCCATACGCGACCCGAAGCGGCCCCGATTGAAAGGGTTTGCTCTCCCGTCCGGGACGGCAACGGGACGAGAGGTCCGCTTCCTCGCCGCGGGTGGGAAAGGCACAATACCCCGGGGGACCGCCTCACGCACGATGGCCCTCTCGGACGCCTTCCTCTCCCCGCTCGGACTCGCCGCCCTCCTCGCTGCGGTTCCCGTCGTCCTCCTGTATCTGGTTCGTCCGGATCCGCGGCGCGTGACCCTTCCCACGGTCCGCTTTCTGACCGACGCCGACGGCACGTCGTCTTCGAGACCGCTGCTGGAACGCCTGAAGCGCAGCGCCCTGCTCTTGCTCCAACTGCTCGCGATCGTCCTCTTCGCGACGGCGCTCGCGGCGCCGTACGTCCCGGTCTCGGAATCTGAGACCGTCGAGGAGACGGTCCTCGTCGTCGACGCCAGCGCGAGTATGAACGTCGAGACTGGTGGCACGACGCGCTTCGACCGCGCCGTCGCCGCCGCACGCGAGGAGACCACCTCGACGACCTCCGTGGTCGTCGTCGACGGGGAGTCCTCGATCGCGCTCAGGGCCGGGACCGCGGGCGACGCGGCGGAGACGCTCTCGGACCTCCGCGCCACCGACGCTCCGGGAGACCTCCGAACGGCGATCGCGCGCGGATCGAGTCTCGCCGGCGAGAACGCGCGCGTCGTCGTCCTCAGCGACTTCGCCGGCGACGATGACTGGGAGGCCGCCGTGCAATCAGCCCGCGCCCGCGGGCTGACGGTCGACCTCCGGCAGTTCGACGGCGGCGGCGACGACAACGTCGGTATCGTCGACCGGAGTTTCTCCGGCGAGGAAGTGACGGTCTCGGTACAGAACTCCGGAAGCGAGGAGGTCACCCGTCGGGTCTCGCTGGGCGAGGCCGAGGAGACCGTCTCGCTCGCGCCCGGCGACGTCCGCAGCGTCACCCTCCCGGTCCCCGCCGGCGGCGGCGAGGTCCGACTCTCGCCCGGCGACTCCTTTCCCACCGACGACGTCGCCTACGTGGCCGCGCCCGAGGACGCCGCCGTCGACGTGCTCCTCGTGACGAACGACGAGAACCGCTACCTGACGACGGCGCTGTCGGTGATCGATCCGGTCGAACTGACGGTCGTCGAGCCGCCGGACTCAATCCCCGACCCGCCCGAGGAGACCTACGACGTCGTGCTCTACAGCAACGTCGACGCCGACGAGATCCGCGACGCACACGTCGCCGCCGGCCGCGACGCCCTCGCCGCGGACGGCGGCGTCGGCGTCCAGGCCGACGGGTCGATGCCGGTCGACGCATACGGCGACCTGCTCCTGATCGCTCCGGACGGGATGGGCTCGAACCCGACGCTCGCGACGCCCGCGGCGGACGAACTGACGCGTGACATCACGTTCCCGCCGCCGGAGCGGTACGTCCGCGGCGACCTGCGATCGGGACGGGCGCTCGTCTCGACGAACGACGGCACGCCGATCGTCGCGACCGAGAGTCGGGGCGGCGGCCGGATCCTCTATTACGGCTACGTCGAGTCGGGATCGTCGTTCAAGTACGACTTCGAGTACCCGATCTTCTGGAAGCGAAGCGTCTACGCGCTCGCGGATCGGGAGTCGCTTTCGGACCTGAACCGCGAGACGGGAGCGGGCCTCTCCTTCGGCAACGAGACGACGATCGAGACGCCGCGCGGCGAGGTGACGGCGTCGCGGATCGACGCCGCCGCCGCCGGCTTCTACGTCGCCGACGGCAGTCGGTACAGCGCGTCGCTGCTCGATCCCGCCGAGTCCGACGTGTCGGCGGCGCCGGTCGACTCCGACGCCGGCGGCGCCCCGACGACGAGAGAGGAGGAGCGGACCGTGCCGGGACCGCTGACCGAGTGGGTCGCTCTCGGGATCGTCGCCGTCGCGCTCGGCGAGGTCGCCTTCCTCCGCCGGCGGGGTGATCTGTGATGCTGGGGGGTTTCGTATCGCCGCCATCGGTTTATACCGAGGCCCTGCTCTCGACGCAGTCTCTCTCCCCACTCGCCGTCTCCGTCGAACTCACGGAGGCTCTCTCGGTCGGCCTCGAACGGCCGCTGTTACTCCTCGCGTTGCCGCTCGCGGCCCTCGCGCTCTGGGCGCTCGTCTTCCGCGAGGCCGACGGGACGGCGTCTGAGCGCTCCAGGCGCTGGTTCCTCGCCGCCCGGGTCGCCGTCGTCGCGCTGGTCGTCCTCTCGGCGGCCGGACCCTACACCGTCCAGTCGGAACTGACCGCCGGCGACCCCAGCGTGACGCTGCTCGTCGACGAGTCCGACAGCACGGCGGTGACGCCGAACGTCGCCGACCGGATCACCGAGTCGATCGAGGCCGAGGGGGTCTCCGTCCGGCGCGTCCCCGTCGGCACGGACGACTCCTCGCCGGTCGGCGACGCCGTCGGGGCGAACGTGCAGGAGGACGGCAATCTGGTGCTCCTCAGCGACGGCCGGGTGACGAGCGGTCAGTCCCTGCCGGAGGCGGCGACCCTCGCGCGCTCTGTCAACGCCACGGTCTCCGTGGTCTCGCCGGAACCGCGGACTACCGAGCGGTACGTCACCGTCGCCGGCCCCGAGAAGGTGAGCCTCGGCGTCGAGAACGCCTTCGCGGCCCGCGTCGACGGCGTCGGTCCGAACACGTCGACGACGCTCGCGGTTCGCGTCGACGGCGAGCGGGTGCTCGAACGGTCCTTCGAGGACGCGCCGCGGACGGCCGAGTTCAACCACACGTTCGAGTCGACCGGGAGCCACACGATCACCGCCGAGATCGACGCGACCGATCGGTTCGGAGAGAACGACGTCTTCCGGAAGACCGTCCGCGTGGTCGAACGGCCGAAGATCCTGTACGTCTCGCCCGGCGAGTACCCCTTCCGCGACTACCTGGGTGACCTCTACGACGTGGACACGGCCGAGGAGGTGCCCGAGGACCTCTCGCCGTACTACGCCGTCGTCGTTCAGGACGCGCCGGCCGACTCGGTGGGGAACGTCGACCGCCTCCAGCGGTTCGTCATCGACGGCGGCGGCCTGTTCGTCGTCGGCGGCCCCAACTCCTTCGAGAGCGGCGGCTACGAGGGCTCGAACCTCGCGTCGATGCTCCCGGTCACGACCGGCGAGGGACAGGCCCGGGCGACGAACATCGTCCTCGCGGTCGACGTGTCGGGCAGCGCCCAGGAGGGGATGGCGATCCAGAAGTCCGCGGCGCTCTCGGTGCTCGACCAGTTGGGCGACGAGAACGAGGTCGGGATCGTCGGCTTCAACTTCCAGGCCTACCGCGTCGCCGACGTCGAACCCCTCTCGGAGAACCGCGGGCAACTCGAGGACAAGATCCGCAGGCTCCGCGCCGGCGGCGCGACCGACATCGCCGCGGGCGTCCGCGGCGGGGGCGAACTCCTCGGGGACCGCCCGGGGGCGATCATCGTCGTCAGCGACGGTCACGACAGCCCCGACGAGGCCGCCGGCGTCGCCTCCCGGTTGTCCGAGCGCGGCGTCCGCGTCGTCACCGTCGGGGCCGGCGAGCGCGTCAACGAGCGCACGCTGCGGACCATCGCCGGCGCGGGCAGCGGCAGTTACTTCCGCGCGACCGAGACCACCCGGCTCGGCATCCTCTTCGGCGGCTCGGGCGCGGCCGGCGCGTCCGAACTGATCGTCCTCGACCGGCGGGCGTTCGTCACCAGAGGCGTCACGCTGACGTCGTCGCCGGGGGCGTTCAACGACGTCTCCGTCCGGCAGGGCGCGGACTTCCTCGTCGCCGGCGGCAACGGCCAGCCGGCGCTCGCGACGTGGCGCTACGGGCTCGGCCGGGTGGCGACGCTCACCGCCCACGGCGAGGACGGGACGCTCGACGGCCTGCTCCGCGAGCCCGACTCGCTGCTCGTGACGCGGACGACGAACTACGCCGTCGGCGACCCCGAGCGGAAGGCGACCGGGATCACCGGCATCCCCGACACCCGGGTGGGCGAGTCGACGACCGCGACGTACCGGGGCACGGAGCGGCCCGAGGCTGAAGGGGCATCGTTCCGGCGGGTCGGCGAGGAGACGTTCCAGGCGACGGTGACGCCCGAGGAGACGGGTTACCACGATGTCCTCGGCGCCACCTACGCCGCGAACTACCCGCGGGAGTACGCCGCGTTCGGACCGGATCCGGCGCTCGACGCGCTCGTCGACGACACCGGCGGCCGGGAGTTCACCGCCGCGCAGGGCGCTGAAATCGCCCGGTTCGCGAGCCAGCGCGCCCGCGGCGTCGAGCCCGTGAAGACCGACTGGACGTGGCTGTTCCTCCTGACCGGGCTGCTCGCCTTCACGGCCGAAGTGAGCTATCGGCGGCTTCAAGTTCGTCGCCGAACGACCACCTCCGACGGAGGCCTCCCGTGACGTACGTCGGTCGCCGACTGAACCTCGCGCTCGTCGCCGCCCTCCTCGTCCTCGCCGCGGGGACGGTCGGAGCCACGGTGCTCTTTCAGTCCGGCGTCTCCGAGGTCGAGGCCCAGAACGAGCAGTTGCGGTCACAGAACGAACAGCTCCGCGAGGACCTCCGCTCCGCTCGCGACCGGATCGACTCGCTGGAGTCGCAGGTGAGCGGCCTGGAGTCGGAACTGGCGGCCGCGAACGAGACGCTCTCTGCGGTCCGGTCCGAGCGCGACGGGTACAGAGAGGGCCTCTCCGAGGTCTGCGAGCAGTTGCGCGAAGAGAACGGCAGCGTCCCGGAGGAGTGTGAGAATGTCTGATCGGGAGGGGGACGGCGGCCCCGAAACCGAAGTTGAGGCGGACGATAGCGCCGGAGCCGACGCCGACTCGGCGGCCGACGGGTCGACGGCGCGGATCCGCGAAGCGCTCGACGAGGTCAGGACCGAGGTCCGCAAGGCCGCAGTCGTCCACGCGGCGGTCGACGCCGCGTTCCTCGCCCTCCTCGCGAATCTCGTCCTCGCGCTGGTCGACCCCGCGTGGCTCGCCGTCGGCGTCCGTCTCCCGACCGCCCTCGCCGACGCGCTCGGAGCGATCCCGCTCGTCGGCGACTTCGCCCCCCGGGCGGTCGGCGCGACGTCGCTCGTCGCCGTCGCGGTCGGCGTCGTCGCGTTCGCCGGCGAGTACGCCTTCAGGCTCCGCCGCCCGCTCGTCGAGCAGTTCGAGGCGGCGAACCCTCAGATACGCGAGGCGCTACGGACCGCCCGCGACGCGGTCGACCACGGCGCCGACACGGAGATGGCGCGTCGGCTCTACGGGGACGTGATCGAGACGCTCGGCCGGACGTCGACGCTCGAACTCGTCGAGACGCGCCGCGTGGCGGTGACCGTCGTGCTGGTCGTCCTCGTGAGCCTCGCGAGCGTCCAGGTCGCCGTCGTCGACCCCGACCTCGCGGGGATCCTGGGCGTCGGCGGCGGCGAGCCGACGGTCGACCGACCGGACGAGGACGAACTCCAGGACGGCGAGGAAATCCTCGGCGACCCCGAGGACGTCGAGGCCGGCGACGAGTTCGAGAACATCTCGGTCCCGGGGACGGGCGAGGGCGGCGGCGACGGCCCGACCGGCCCGGGCGACGGGTTCGGCGGGGGCGGCGGGACCGGCGAGTTCGACAGCCAGCAGGCCGGCTTCGCCGGCGAGGAGCGGATCGAGGACGCCGAGCTCGTCCGCGAGTACAACCTCCGGATCAGGGAGATCGAGGACGAGGACGCGGACGGAACGACCGAGAACGGCTGATATACGGAGAGACTCACCGATGCACGCCAACTTATGAACGGAACGAACGAGGAGATCGACCGGATCCAGCGCAGACTCGCCGCCCTTCGCGAGGAGGTCGGAAAGCGAATCGTCGGCCAGTCCGACGTCGTCGAACAGCTCCTCGTCTGCCTACTCTGCGACGGCAACGCCCTCATCGAGAGCAACCCCGGGCTCGGGAAGACGACGCTGGTCAGGACCGTCGCGGAGGCGACTGACCTCTCCTTCTCGCGCATCCAGAACACGCCGGACCTGATGCCGGCGGACATCACCGGGACGGAGATCATCCGCGAGGTGAACGGAGAGCGGGAGTTCGTCTTCGAGCGCGGGCCGGTGTTCGCGAACCTCGTCCTCGCCGACGAGATCAACCGCGCGACGCCGAAGACGCAGGCGGCGCTCTTAGAGGCGATGCAGGAGAAGCAGGTGACGACCGCCGGGGAGACCCGCGAGTTGCCGCGCCCCTTCTTCGTGCTCGCGACGCAGAACCCGATCGACCAGGAGGGGACCTATCCCCTGCCGGAGGCCCAGACCGACCGCTTCCTCCTGAAGATCCTCGTCGACTACCCGGCCCGCGACGAGGAGCGCGAGATCGTCGACCGGTACACGACGGGCGCGCCCGACCCCGCGGTCGACCGGGTGCTCTCCCGCGACGGCCTCCAGCGCGCCCAGCAGTTGACCCGGCAGGTGCCCATCGCCGACGACGTCCGCGACGACGTGATCGATCTGGTCCGGGCGACGCGGACGGCCGAAGACGTCGAGTTCGGCGCGAGCCCGCGGGCCAGTATGGGGCTCGTCCTCGCGGCGAAGGCCCGCGCCTTCCTCGACGGCCGGGCGCACGTCTCCTGGGAGGACGTCGAGGCGATGGCCCATCCGGTGCTCAGACACCGGATCATCGTCGACTTCCGGGCCGAACGCGAGGGCGTGACGCCCGACGACGCCGTCTCGAACCTGCTGTAACGATGGCGATCGAGCCCTCCTTCTTCGACGAACTCGCCCGCCTGGAGCGGTCGCTGCGGCAGCGGACCGACTCGCGGCGGCAGGGCCAACAGCAGTCGCCGAACGTCGGCGAGGGGCTGACGTTCAGCGACTACCGGCGGTACACCCCCGGCGACGACGTCAGACTCATCGACTGGCGCGTCTACGCCCGGACGGACGAGTACTTCATCAAGCAGTACGAGGCCGAGCGGAACCTCACGGTCCACGTCCTCCTCGATACCTCCGCGTCGATGGACTTCGGGGACAGGAGCGAGAACAAGTTCGAGTTCGCCGCCCGCGTCGGCCTCGCGTTCGCGTACGTCGCGGCTTCGGGGCACGACTCGTTCCGCTTTTCGACGATCGGAACCGGCTTCGAGCGGCTGGATCACGGTCGGTCGACCCGGGGCGAACTGCTCGGCCTCCTCGACTCCGTCAACGAGATCGACCCGGAGGATAGAACGGACTTCGTCGAGTCGCTCTCCTCGTACGCCCGGACGATCCGCTCGCGGTCGCTCGTCGTCGTCGTGAGCGACTTCCTGGAGGATCCCGACGCGATCGAGGACGGCCTCGCGGCCCTCGGCGACACCGACGTGCTCCTGGTTCACGTCGTCGCCCCCGAAGAGCGCGACCCCGACGTCGTCGGCGACACCGTCTTCGAGGACCCCGAGACGGGGGCGACACAGCGGGCGTACTTCGCGGGGTCGACCGTCGAGTCCTACCGGGAGCGGCTCTCCGCCCACGTTGACGAGGTCGAGGCGCGCGCGCGGCGGTACCGCGCCGAGCACGTCGTCGTCGACACCGACGCGGACTTCTTCGACGCGTTCGCCGCCGTGTGGGCGACGCGAGACGCCCCGAGTTCTCGGACGTCCCGAGAGCGCTGAGGTCGCGAGAGTGCTGAGGTCGCGAGAGCGTCGACGTCCCGAGAGCGCCGACGCTTCGACGATCGACCCTCATACGGCGCGGTCGCCGGTCGGATTCGGCGACTATATCTCCGTCCGGCGGTGACGCTCGGACGTGACCGACGCGCAGGATCGCCGGGTCGTCGGCCTGGTCGCCGGCTCGCACTTCGTCAATCACGCCTACATCGTGATGCTGGCCCCGCTCGTGACCGTGCTCGCGGCGCGGTTCGACGTCAGTATCGCCGCGATCGGACTCGCGATCGGCGTCCAGAACGCCGTCGTGCTCGCCCTCCAACTCCCCTTCGGCTACCTCTCTGACGCCCACAGCCGGACGCTCGTCCTCGGGATCTCGCTCGTCACGGGCACCCTCGGCGCCGTGCTCACGGCGCTTTCGCCCTCCTACTACTGGCTGCTCGGCGCGCAGGTGATCCTCGGCGTCGGCGTCGCAGGCCACCACCCGGCGCACTACCCGCTCCTGGCGGCGGTCTCGACCGCCGAGAATCGGGGGCGGGCCTACAGCGCCCACGCCTTCGGCGGCGCGGTCGGTCTCGCCGCGCCCTACGCGGTCGTCGCCGCGACGACGGCGCTCGGGCTCTCCTGGCGCGTCGCCGTCGGCGTCGTGGCCGCGCTCGGAGCCGCCTACGCGGCGTACTGTCTGTACGGCTTCCGCGCCGTCGACGACGAGATCACGCGGCCGGGGCTCGCAGAGCGCCCCGACCGGCGGCCGACGCTCCGTTCGGTCCCGGGGCGGGTCCGGTCGCTCCTCCGGACGCTCGCGGCCTCGCGCGGCATCCTCGCACTGACGGTACTCGCCTTTCTCACCTCGGCGTCGGCGTGGGCCATTCGGACGTACACGCCGAGTCTCCTCGCGGCGGGGTACGGGCTGCCCGATGGGTCCGCGAGCGCGCTCACCGCCGCGATGCTCGTCGTCGGCTCGGGCCTCATCCTCGTCGGCGGCGCGCTGACCGACCGGATCGGAACCGGGCCGGTCGTCGTCGTCGGCTACGCGCTCTTGACCGTCGTCGCCGCGCTGCTCGCGACGCTCGCGCTCCCGCCGCTCGCCCTCGGGGTCGTGCTCCTCTTCAGCGGCAGCATCAGCCTCTCCCGACCGGCCCGGTCGTCGCTGGCGGACGCGCTCTCGGCGCGGGCCGACCTCGGGAAGAACTTCGCGCTCGTCACGATCGGCATCTCGCTCGGCGGCGCGGTCGCGCCGCCGGTGTTCGGCTATCTGATCGACGCCGTCGGCCTCGCCAGATCGTTCGCCGTCGTCGCCGCGCTTGGCGCGTGCTCGCTCGCGCTCGGCTGGCGTATCGTCCGCGACGCGGAACGGACCGCGACGGGAGCATCGGTCACCGCCGACGACTGACCGTGCTTTCCGCCGATCGACCGACCGGGGTCCGAGCCGACGGTGACTTCTGCGCCCGCCTCGGCGGACCGGCGGACCGGCGAACCGCCGACCGCGATCGAAACGGTGAATCCGCGGCTGTACCGAGAGTCGGATATGAGTTACCTCCCGTGGGCGATCCTCGCGCTCGTCGCCTACTCACTCGTGGCCCCGTTTATGCGGGTCGCGACGACCGGCACGGCGCAGATTCCGAGCAACGTCGCGACGATGATGACGAACACGATCCTGGTCGTCCTGACCGCCGGCATCGTCCTCTACAACGGGGAGGACGCGCTGGGGTACGTGACCCATCCGAAAGTCGGCTACGTCGTCCTCGCGGGCGTCTGCCTGACGGTGGGGATCCTCGCGTACTACCGGGCGCTGTCGCTCGGGCCCGTCAGCGTCGTCTCGCCCATCTTCGGGATGTTCCTCGTCCTCAGCTCGATCCTCGGGATCGCGTTCTTGAACGAGTCCGTGAGCGCGCGGAAACTGCTCGGGATCGGTCTGGGCGTCGTCGCCGTGTACCTCGTCAGCGTCGAGTGATCATTACGAGCCCCCGGAACGAACACGACTTTTGTCTCGGGCCCCAATCGTCGGGTATGGTCCTGGTCGAATCCGACTCCGAACTGACGCGCGGCGACGAGGCACCGGCGTTCGAGCTCCCCGCCGCGGACGGCGAGACGTACGCGCTCGCCGATTTCGCCGACTACGAGGCGCTGCTCGTCGTCTTCACGTGTAACCACTGCCCCTACGCCGAAGCGAAGGTCGACGAACTCAACCACCTGAGCGAGTCCTACGACGACCTCGCGGTCGTCGGGATCAACCCGAACGACGCCGAGGAGTACCCCGACGACTCCTTCGAGCGGATGCGCGAGCGCGTCGAGGCCGGCGAGATCCGCTACACGGCGTATCTCCGCGACGAGTCCCAGGACGTCGCCCGCGAATACGGCGCCGTCTGTACGCCCGATCCGTTCCTCTTCGAACGCGACGGCGACGCCTTCCGGCTGGCCTTCCACTCCCGCATCGACGACGCGATGAACCCCGACGCGGAACCGGAGCGCTACGAGATGCGCGAGGCCGTCGAGGCGCTTCTCGCGGGCGAGGAGATCCCGGTCGAGGAGACGCCGTCGCAGGGCTGTTCGATCAAGTGGATCGAGGACTGAGATGCGTTCCAGCGGACGTCCCATCATCGACCCGGTGTTGCGTCTGTCGCATCCGGGTCCCGTCGGCTCCCCCGCCGAATCCGGAGTCTGCCGTCGGGATTACCCGTCGAACGACCCCTCGCGCCCCCCGTCTACGGCCGTCTGGTCCGCCCGGTCTGAGAGTCCAGGAGACTCTGCGCCGCTTCGGGATGTCAACCCGGAACCCGACCCCTCGACGCGCGTCTCGTCGGTCTCGAAGGCATCCAGTTCCGCACGGAGATCTGTGACGCGGTCCGCGAGTTCATCGATCCGATCGGACATCTCCTCGACCTGTGCGGCCTGCTCCTCGGCGGCGGCGGCGACGTTCTCCGTCTCGCGCGTGGTGTCCTCTGCGATCTCGGCCACCCGGTCCGTCGTCGAGGAGACCTCCTGTGCGGCGTCGGCCTGCTGGTCCGTGGCTCGGCGGATCTCCTGAACTCCGGCGTTAGTGTCCTCGGCCTTGTCAGCGATGTCGTCGAGGGCGCCGAGCGCCTCTGAGACCGTCTCGGTGCCGTCCTCGACGCGTTCTCCGACCTCGCGCATCTCGGCGACCGTCGCCTCGGTCTGGGAGGTGACGTCCCCGATGAGCGATTCGATCTCCTCGGCGGATTCCTTGGTCTCCTCGGCGAGCTGCTTCACTTCGTCGGCCACGACGGCGAAGCCGTCGCCGTCCCCGCCCTCCGTGGCGCGGGCGGCCTCGATGTTCGCATTGAGCGCGAGCACGTTCGTCTCCTCGGCGATGTCGCCGATCATCTCGGCCACCTCGCCGATCTCGGTCACCCGATCGTCCAGGCGCTCGACCTCGTCGACCGCTCGATCGGTCCGTTCCCGGATCGCTTCGAGTTCCGCCACGGCCTCGCTCGCGGCCTCGCGGCCGTCCTCTCCCGCGGTCGCCGTCTCGTCCGCGGTGGCAGCGACGGTCGCGGCGGTCGAGGTGATCTCCTCGACGGTCGCCGAGAGGTCGGACATCTCGTCGGACACGTCGGCGATCCGCTCGCGCTGTTCCTGGGTCGCGTCGGTGATCGTCTGTGCGGCCTCGCTCACGTCGCTGCTGGCGGTCTCGATCTCCTCGACGCTCCGCTCGCTCTCTGCGCTCGTGGCCTCGACGGAGTCGGCGAACGTCTGGATGGAGACGACCGTCTCCTCCCACTCGTCGAGCATCTCGTTGAACGAGCGTGCCACCGCACGCATCGCGTCGCTGTCGACCTCGGGATCGAGTCGGCGTGTCAGATCCCCGTCGGCGCACTCGGACATCACTGCACCGTACTCGTTCGCAGTCGTCTCCAACTGGTCGGTCAGCGCTTCCGCCTCCGCCTGCGCCTGATCGGCCTCCTGGATCCGGTCGACCAACGCGTCCCGCATTCCGGCGATCGAATCGTACAGCCGTCCGATCTCATCCTCGCGGTCGGATCCGACTGAGACGTCATAGTCGCCGGACTCGATGGCGGCCGCGCGGTCGGAGAGCCGTTGGACCGATCTGGCCGTGCTGTGTCCGACCGTCGCACCGAGCGCGACGACGCCGACGAGAGCGATCCCCAAAAGTAGGAGAACGCCGTTCTCGACGGTCCGTGCCACCCCGTAGGCGTTTGCCGCCGGCGAGGCTTTCACGACCGTCCAGTCGGTCCCCTCGACGGGTGCGAACGCCACCACGTAGTCACCGTCTCGCTGTTCGGACACCGCCGGATCCGCGAGGAAGCCGCTTTCACCCTCGCTGCCGGCGGTGACGGCGGCGGAACTCGCGTTCTCGTCGTCGAGATACGGCGTGAGCGTCTCCGCGCCGCCGTCGGCGAAGACGACCGTGCCACCGGAGTCGACGACGCGGGTGAACGTCCCGTTGACGTGACTCTGGAACTGGCTCTCGACGCCGCCGACGTCGTACGTCACGACGACTGCACCGTTGAAAACGCCGGTGACGGGGCTGATGACCGCGGTCCGCGCGGTCCCGTCGGAACCCTCGTACGGATCGGTCACGACGACATCGTCGAAGTCGCCGAACTGGTACCAGCGGAACCACGGCGCGTCGCTCACGTCTGTCCCGGCACGGTCGGCGTCCGTACTCGTGATGACGCGTCGCTCGCGGGTGTCGATGAAGTGGACGTTCCGCGCGTCGGCGGAGAGTTTCGAGTTCCGCTCCGAAAGGAGATACGAGCGGATCTCATCGCGCGTTCCTCCCCGAAAGACGTCGTCGTCGGAGATGAACCGAACGGGGCCACGCCGGTTGTCGATGAACTCCGAGAGGCTCGCGGCCTCCGACTCCGTCTGCTGCGTCAGCGACTCCTTGACGTCTCCCCGGAGCGTCTCGGAGGTCTTCGCCTGGACGCCGTACCCGACGAGACCGATCGCGAGGAGCACGACGCCCGTCGCCAGCGCGAACTTCAGCAGGTACGACTCTCGGACGCGTTCGGGGAGCAGTCGGGTGACGAGCCCCGGATCGCTCCGCCCTGTCATCTCAGATCACCCCCGCGGACTCGAGGTGCTCGCGCGCGACGCTCTGCGCGGAGCGGCCATCGATCGTCACCGCCGCGTTCAGTTCCCGTATATCTCCGGCGCCGTCGACGCTCGGACCGATCCGGTCGAGCGCGTCTCGCGCCTCCGGATGTGCTTCGGCGACCGACGCGGAGAGACACGGACACGGACTATAGATCGGCCAGAAGCTCTCATCGTCCGCTAGCGGTTCCAATCCGTCGACGTCGATCCGCCCGTCGGTGAGGAACCCCATCCCGAGCTGTGCTCGGCCGATGTCGAGAAACTCGTAAGTGAGACCGAGCGAGACCACTTCGACGTTCTCGTCCCACTCCTCGACGGCCGCCGGGTCGAACCCGTAGTGATCGAGGAGTCCGGGCCACCCGTCGGCGCGGTCGTAGAACGACGGTCCGAGCGCGATCGTCTGGTCGGTGTTGCCCGCGTTGACGTGGTCTGCGAGCGCACCCAGGGAGCTGATCCCCGTCTCGTCGATCCACTCCGGCGTCGTGACGACGGTGTAGGTATTGTTGAACGGCGCACGGCTCAGCACGACCAGGTCGTGAGTGGACTCGATGCTCTCTCTGGCCGCTCGGGCCTGTTCTTCTGGATCCTCGATCAGGGACTCCTGCGCCGGGGGATGTGTCAGTCGCAGCGTTCCGGTATACTCCCAGTAGAGGTCCAACCGCCCCTCGACCAGTCCCTCCCACGCCGTCGACGTCGCACCGTATCCGATCTCGTCGACGACCCGCAGGTCGGTCAGTTCCGAGAGCGCCTCGTAGGCCATATACCCGAGAATCCGGTTCTCGGCGAACGTCTTCGATCCGACGACTATCTCGTTCGAGGATCCGCCCGAAGAGCCGCTTTGGCTCCCCGATCCCGAACAGCCGGCGATGGCACCCGCCCCCATCGTACAGCCCGCCCGTAACACATCGCGCCGTTTCAGCATACGCCGGGGGTTCCCAACATTCTCATTTACCTTCTCACGTGTAATATTCAGGGCTATCAATACTGCAGTAATCAGGATAAGGTCCGTAATACTCCAAAAATAGCGGTAGAATTCGTGGAAATCCTATTATCAAATTTGATTCCAATAACATCACGAACAGCATTAGAAGACCCCATACCGACCAATCGCCTCTCGGGCGGAGCCCGGATGTTTATAACCGATCGCAGGACCACCCATCCCGTGTACTGACCGCCGACGTGGGGCGTACCGCGGTCGCGTAGCACAGCGCCCTGCGGCCGTCGCCCGACCGTGCTACCTGTCCGCTATTCGTCACTGCGCTACGATTCGGCGTCGGAGTCGAGCGCGTCCGCCCGTTCGAGCGCCTCGCGGGCGTTCTCGACGGCCGCGTCCTTGGTCGCGGGGTAGGCTTCCACCTTGGCGCGGAGAGTGATGCCGTCGCCGCGGCGGACGTCGCCGCGGAACGCCGCTTGCTTGTCGAGGCGCAGGAACAGTTCCGTGTTGTCGGTGACGCGCTCGTCGAGTTCCGAGAGCAACGTCTCGAACTCGGGGAGTTCGCTCAGGCGGGCGAGGACGTGCCGGACGTCGTCGGCGTTCTCGACGCGCGCGGAGAGGACGACGATCCGGTCGCCGTGGTGGCCGGCGCTCTCGGTTCGGGTCAGCTCGAACTCCTCGGGGAGAAACGTCCGCAGCGCGCTCTCGACCCGCTTTTCGTCTTCGGTCTCGTAGCAGAAGGTCCGCAGATCGACGTAGTGAAACGGAATCCGGGGCATTGGCGACGCTTCGGGTCGAACGGGGAAAAACTCCGCTACTCCTCGTCGTCGTCGGCCTCGTCGGCGGGGTCGAGCTGATCGGCGGAGATGCCGACCTCCTGACCGTCCTCGAAGCTGACGGTGTAGGTGGCGTCACCGAACATCGTCTCGACGACCTGCGTGATCGTGCCGGTCTCGCCGTCGAACTCGCTGTGCTTGTCGTGCAGTACCACGCTGTCGTCCTCTTCGAACTCCATACCGGAGAAGGGAGCCGCGGCGGTGAAAAGTCGACTGGTTCCGACCGGACGCGACGCGTCTGAGGAACGCAGACGCGATTCGCCGCTCGGACGCGGCGACGACGCGGGGGGCGTCGCCCCCAGAGAGCGATGCCGCCGCTCCGACTGAAGGGCGTTCGTCCGGGACCGCACGCCGGGTATGGGTTCGTCCGAGACCGCCACGGTATATATGTCGTCGCTCCCATCGCACGGATATGCGATCCACACGACGGTCCTTCCTCGCTGGACTCGGCGGAACGGCAGCGCTCGGCGCGACGGCCGGTTGTCTCGGCGGCTCGGGATCGGGAAGCGCCAACCTGCCCGACGGCTGCGACGTCGGCACGCTGGAATCGGTCTCGTCGCTCCCCCGTCCGACGCTCGGTCCCGAGGACGCGCCCGTGACCGTCGAGGTGTTCGAGGACTTCGCGTGTCCGCACTGTCAGACGTTCACGACCGAGGTCTACCCGGAGATCAAGTCGAACTACGTCGACGCCGGCGACGTCCGGTATCGGTTCTTCGACTTCCCGATTCCCGTCGACGAGACGTGGTCCTGGGCGGCCGCCTCCGCCGCGCGCGCGGTGCAGGACCGCGCCGACGACGAGACGTTCTTTTCGTTCACCGAAGGCGTCTACGAGAACCAGGGGGACCTGAGCGCGAACGGGTACCAGATCGTCCACGATCTCGCCGACGAACTCGGCGTCGACGGCTGTGCCGTCGCCGCGGCCGCCGACCAGGAGCCCTACCGCGAGGTCGTCGAGGCCGATCGACAGACCGGATCGGAACGAGACATTCCCGGGACGCCGGCGGTCTACGTGAACGGGGAACTGCTCGACAACTACGGGTGGGACGCGGTCCGTTCCGCGATCGACAGTCAGCTGTAGGCTCAGCGTTCGGGCGTCGGGAGCGCCCGCAGCGACCGCGGCGGGACGAGGAAGTTGCCGCGTCGCTTCACGAAGATGTACTCCAGTATCCCGTTGTTCACGCGCTGTCGGATGGCCGGGAGGTCCGCGAGGTCGGTTCCGTTCATCGCCTCTCGAACCTCCTCGAACGTCGTGATCCGTCGCTGGAGGCTCGGAAAGTGGAGACTCGCCTCGTCGTCGTCCGTCGACTCGAAGTGCCGCCGGAGCGTTCGAACCGTGCCGTCCTCCTCGCGGTTCGCCCGTGCGGCCTTCTGTGCGTGGCCGACCCTCCCGAATTGCCGGGCGTTCGATCTGACGTTCTCGATCATCTCCTGTGTGATCCCGCTGTCGTCGCCGAGATCCTCGCCGACGCCGTCGACCAGTCCCTCCTCGGCGTGGACGGGAGAGAACAGCTCCGCGACGCGCTCCTCGAAGGACTGCTCGCCGTACCAGTCCTCGAGCCGCATCCGGAGGTTCGAGACGTGCTTCGTCGTGCCGCCCGCGAACGGGCCCTCCGAGAGCGTGACGTGGTCTTCGGTCGCCTGATTCTCCCGAAACCCGGCGATGAAACCCATGAACAGCGGCGACTCCTCGGGGACCGGGTTCGACGACGGGATCCCCGCGAGCCCGTCCTGCCGCTCGGCGGGCATCCCGGCACCGACGAACCCGCTCCGACGGTCTGCGACCTCGAAGACGTCGGTCAGCGTCGATTCCATCTCCCGCCCGTTCACCGTCGGTTCGTTCCCTCGGAGGGCCTCCTCGGCGGCGAGGACGACGTCCGCGCGGTCCGACGCCAGGTGTAGCAGCGCGTCCTGTCGGTCGAACTCCGGCGTCTCGAACGGCGAGAGCGCCCGCGGTTCGGGGAGGTCGACCGAGTCGGGCAGACCCGCCTCGAAGCGGCCGAAGTACCGCGGCGAGTAGGCGATCGAGTGCAGGAGGCCGTCGCTGCTCCGCTCGTAGGCCCGATCGAGCGTCCGGAGCGCGGACTCGACGTCCCGTCTAGCGGCGGCGTCGGGCGGTCCGTCGCCGGGCAGCGTGAGATACAGGAGCAACTGGTGGCGCGGAAGGAGGGTGTTACCGTGATCGTCGGTTCGAACGTGATCGTTCCAGGCGTGCTGACGCGCCGGGAGCGACGACGGGTCGTCGGGACCGCTCGGCACCGGTTCCGGCTCGGTCTCCTCCAGACACGCCGACAGCGCCGCCGCGCCGCCGACGGCGACGGCACCCTTCAGGACGGCCCGCCGGCTCGTCTCGTCTTCCCCGCCGAACATACCCGACGTACGCGGCGGACGGCTAAGTGAATTCGGATGGGCTCCGGAAACGACGCGGATATTTGTGCGGAGGGCGAATCGCACCCCGTGACACGCCGCGGGACTCGCATTCGGCTCGCCGTCGGGGTCTGGGGGGTCCTCGTCTCGCAGGTCTTTCTGTACCCCGGCGTCGAGGACATCGTCGGCGCCCTCGGCGGCGGCGGGACCATCCGCGCGGGGATGTGGTTCCTCGTCGCCGAGTTCGCCGCCTTCGTCGCCTTCGCCAGCGTGTGGGGCGCCGCCAGCGACGCCGTCGGGCGGCGGATGCCGCTGGCCGCGGCGGGGGCGCTCGGCGGCGCGGCGGGGTATCTCGTCCTCGCGGCGGCGCCGACTATCGGGCTCCCGTTCGCGGGCGTCCTCGTCGTCCGTCTCCTCGGCGGCGCCGCGACGATCGGCGCGTTCTCTCTGGCCATCACGGCGCTCGCGGACCTCGCCGGGGGGAACGGACGGAACATGGGCGCGGCGGGGATCGCGATCGGCCTCGGCGCGGCGCTCGGCTCGGTCGTCGGCGGCCGCCTCGCCGACGCGGATCCCCTGTACCCCCTGTACGCGGCCGCCGCCACGCTCGTCGCGGTCGCGGTCCTGTTCGCGACGGTTTCGGAGGAACTCCCGAGTGGCGAACGCCTCCGTGTCGCCGACGTGCTCGGTCGGCTCAGGCGGCGACCGGTGCTCGCCGTCCCCTACGCGTTCGGGTTCATCGACCGGATGACCGCGGGATTCTTCGCGCTCGTGGGCGTCTACTACTTTCGGGAGTCGTTCGGGCTGGACGCCGCGGGTGCGGGGTTGGCGCTCGCCGCCTTCTTCGTCCCGTTCGCACTGTTGCAGTACCCTGCGGGGGTGCTCTCGGACCGGGTCGGGCGGGCCGTCCCGGTGATCGTCGGCTCGATCTGCTACGGGCTCGGGATCGTCGCCGTCGGCGTCGCGCCGGTCCTGTGGGTCGCGATCGCGGCGATGGTCGCCGTCGGCGCCCTCGGTGCGCTCGTCGCGCCCGCGACGATGGCGCTCGTGACCGACGTCGCCTCCGTCGAGACCCGCGGCGCGGCCCTCGGCGGCTTCAACGTCTTCGGTAGCCTCGGGTTCCTCGCGGGCTTTCTGCTGGGTGGCACGACGACGTCGACGGCGGGCTATCTCGCCGCGTTCCTCGTCGTCGGCCTCTCGGAGGTGGCGATCGCGACCGTCGCCGCGCGAGCGGTCTGGCGGATTTCGGGATCTGACTCCGACTCGGAGTCCGATTACTCGTGGCCGGAGACGCGGACCGGCTCGTAGGGCGCTTCGAGATACTCGATGTCGGACGCCGAGAGGTCGATCGACAGCGCCTCGACCGCGTCTTCGAGGTGTTCGACGCTCGTGGTCCCGACGATCGGGGCGTCGACGCGATCGTCCTCGAACAGCCACGCGAGGCCGATCTGCGCCATCTTCACGCCCTTCTCCTCGGCGAGTTCCTGCACGCGCTCGTTGACCTCGCGGCCGCCGCCCTCCAGATACGGGTGCTGGTGGGCGTGGTCGTCGGTCTCGCCCCGCGTCGTCGACCGCGAGTCCTCGTGCGGCCGGGTGAGCCACCCGCGAGCGAGCGGCGACCACGGGATGACCCCGACCCCCTGCTTCTCACACAGCGGCAGCATCTCGCGCTCTTCCTCCCGGTAGAGGAGGTTGTAGTGGTTCTGCATCGTCGAGAACGGCGTCAATCCCTCCCGCTCGGCGACGTGCTGCGCCTCGGCGAACTGGTGGGCCCACATCGACGACGCTCCCAGATACCGCGCTTTCCCCCGGTCCACGGCGTCGTCGAGGGTCCGCATCGTCCGTTCGATCGGCGTGTCGTAGTCCCAGCGGTGGATCTGCAACAGGTCGAGGGTGTCCATCCCGAGCCGGTCCAGCGAGTTGTCGAGTTCCTGTTCGATCGCCTTCCGCGAGAGGCCGCCCGAGTTGGGGTCGTCGTCGTCCATCTGGAAGTACACCTTCGAGGCGACGACGAACTCGTCGCGGTCATAGTGGGAAAGCGCCTCGCCGAGGACGCGCTCGGACCCGCCGTTTGAGTACATATTGGCGGTGTCGAAGAAGTTCACTCCCAGTTCGATGGCCCGGTCGACGAGTTCTTTTCCTTCCTCGGGATCGAGCACCCACTCGCGCCAGTCGCTGTCGCCGAAGCTCATACAGCCCAGACAGATCTTCGAGACTTTCGTGCCCGTCTCGCCGAGCGTCGTGTACTCCATAGCGAACGCACGCGACGGAGGGGCAAAAAGCCACACGGGCAGCGGCGTCGGGGCGGCCTGTCACTCAGGAGAAATTAAGGCGGATGCCATCGTATCGCCGCGGTGAGAGGTCCCCCTCTCGTGAGATCTATGTCAGGACACGCGCGCAGACGACTCGCAGTCCTCCTTGTCACTTCTCTCGTCGTGTTCGGCGGGATGACAGCGATCGCGGGCGCACAGGAGTCCGGCCCGAGCGGATCGGGTCCCGGGGAGACAGTCGGCGGTACCGTTCGCGTCGACGCCGGCGAGACGTACCAGGGTAACCTGGACGCCGCGGCGGGCAGCGTCGTCGTCGCCGGCACCGTCGAGGGCGACGTCTCCGCGACCGCCGGATCGGTCATCGTCACCGACTCCGGCCGGGTGACCGGCTCCGTCGACGCCGCGGCGGGCAGCGTCGTGATCGAGGGCGCCGTCGAGGGCGCGCTCACCGTCGGCAGCGCGTCGCTCGAACTCCGCGAGGGGTCCCGCGTCGGGAGCCTCGAAGCCGGTGCCGTCGACGTCCGCCTCGACGGCGCGGTCGACGGCGACGCGACCGTCGGCGCCGACACGCTCGTCGTCGGCCCCACGGCGACCGTCGGCGGATCGCTGACGTACGACGCCGAGGAGTTCACCCTCTCGGACGACGCCTCCGTCGCGGGGTCGGTCACCCGCGACGAGTCGCTCTCGGTCGCCGGTCCCGACGTCTTCGGATCCGGCGGCGGACCCGCCCTGCCGTCGATTCCCTCCTGGGTCGGCGTGATCTACGGGGCGCTGGTGAACCTCCTCCTCGGCGCGGTGCTGCTCCTCGCGGCGCCTCGCTTCGCCCGCGACGTCGTCGCGACCGGGACGTCGAGAGCGCTCCGAAGCGGCGGGATCGGCCTCCTCGCCCTCGTCGGTACGCCGATCGCGCTGCTCCTCCTGTTGCTGACGGTCGTCGGCATCCCGCTCTCGATCGCCGGGGTGGTCGTCTTCGCCGTCCTCCTGTGGGTGGCGTCGGTCTACGGGGCGCTCGCGGTCGGGACGTGGGTGCTCTCGCTGGCCGATTCGGAGAACCGGTGGGCCGCCCTCGTCGTCGGCGTCGCCGTCGTCGCGCTCGCCGACTTCGTCCCGTTCGTCGGCGGCCTCGTCTCGTTCCTCGTCCTCCTCGTCGGTCTCGGCGCGTTCGTCTCCGTGCTCCGCGAGCGGACCGCCGGTGGCGACGAGCGCGGCGGCGACGCCGGTGCGACCGCTAGCGGACCGGAGGCGACGGCGTAGGCGGCGTCGTCGGGGCGGCGTCTCGGTGAACCCCTACCGGCGTCTCGTCGAATCCGAACCGGAGCCTCGCCGAACCCGGACCGCCGTGCCGTACCTTCTTGACGCCGCACCGCTTTCCCCCGGTATGTACGTCGCAGACCAGACGTGGCCGGAACTCGGAGACTACGTCGCCGAGGAGTCGGTCGCCGTCGTTCCGCTGGGCTCGACCGAACAGCACGGCCCCCACCTCCCGCTCGCGACGGATCACCTCATCGCCGAGGGACTCGCTCGCGAGGCCGCAGACCGGACGGGGTTTCTCTGCACCCCGACGGTCAACGTCGGCGTCAGCCCCCACCACCGGCAGTTCCACGGGACGATGTGGGTCGACGGACCGCAGTTCCGCGACTACGTCGAGTCGCTGACGCGGAACCTCGCGTACCACGGCATCGACCGCGTCGTCTACGTCAACGCCCACGGCGGCAACGTCCAGCACCTCCGTGAGGTCGGCCGTCGCCTCCGCGACGACGGGACGCTCTACGCGATCGAGTGGATGTGGGACGAGTCGATCCCCGACCTCGTCGAGGAGGCCTTCGAGCAGAACGGCCCGCACGGCGGGCCGAAGGAGACGGCGATGATCCAGCACCTCGCGCCCGAACTGGTCCGCGAGGAGGAGCTCGAATCCGCTCGCGACGGCGGCGTCCGGGACATCGAGGCCGCAGCGCACCTGCGGAAAAACGGCGCGCGGACGTTCTATGACGCCGTCGAGAACTCCGAGAACGGCGTCTTCGGCGACCAGACCGGCGCGACTCCCGAGATCGGCGAACGCCTCTTCGAGGCCGCGGCGGAGCAGTTGGTCGAACTCCTCGAGTGGCTCGACGGCCGGCGACTCGACGACCTCCTGGCCCCGGCGCACGTCGATCCGCAACCCGGGAGTCGGCGGGAGTAGCGCCCGTCGAACGGCGAGAATAACGTGCGTCGAACGGCGGGGGTAGCGCCCGTCGAACGGCGAGAATAACGCGCGTCGAACGGCGGGAGTAGCGCCCGTCGAACGGCGAGAATAACGCGCGTCGAACGGCGGGAGTAGCGCCCGGTCGACCGAGCGATCGATCGGCGGATCGAGACGGCCGCTCAGGACTGCGGAGGCGAGCCGACCCCGTCGCCGTCGCCCTCGGACTCGTCGATTTCGATGTCCGGGAACGACGCGAACGCCTCGCGGAAGTCGTCGTCGCTCAGCTCCGCGAGGGTCTCGTCGAGTTCGGTGCGGATCGACTCCATCCGTTCGGTCAGTTCCCGGTACTCCTCTTCGTTCTCCACGGAGACGTCCGGCGAGGACTCCAGCGCGGCCTTCTTCGAGGCGAGCCTGAAGAACTCCTGGGAGCGCTCGTCGTAGTTCGCCCGTCGAAGCAGCACCTCGACGAGGCCGTGAAGGTCGTCCTTCGTGACGGGTTTGACCAGGTAGTCGTCGAACGGCATCTCGACGATGTCCACGTCGGGCTCGACCGCGGTTATCATCGCGACCTGCGTCTCCAGCCCGCGGGCTCGGATCTCATCGAGCACCTCGTCGCCGGTCAGGTCGGGCATCCGCCGGTCGAGGAGGACGACGTCCGTCTCCTCGTCGACCAGCTCGAGGGCCGTCTCACCGTCGGTGGCTGTCTGCACGTCGTAGATGTCCGAGAGATAAATCGCGTAGAGCTCGGCCAAGTCGGGCTCGTCTTCGACGACGAGGACCCGGGGAGTAGCGCCGTCCATTGCAGTCTATCTCCCACCTCTCCGGCCGTCGTCTAAATTCTTGCCCTCCGAATAACGACCACCGGAGAACGGCGTTTTGACCACTGATGCCGGCGAGAGACCCCGATTGAGGCGATCGAAATCGGCTCACTCGGGGAGGCCCCACTATCAGATGTGAAAATGTGGTTCCGCAGCCCGAGGCACCGCGACGCGTCACAACGGTCCGGCCGACAGAATTAGGTCGCGCTCGTCGAAGACAAACCCGATGACGGTCTGGCTCCTCGGCGATCAGTTACACCCGGACGCGACGCCGCTCCGGTCCGCAGACCACGTGTTGCTCGTCGAAGCGCACGCCTTCGCGGAACGGCGTCGCTATCACCCCCAGAAGCTCACGCTGGTGTTCAGCGCGATGCGACACTTCCGCGACGACCTCCGCGACCGCGGCTACGACGTCACCTACCTCCGCGCCGAGACGTTCGGCGACGCGCTCGAGGAGTACTTCGAGGCCAACCCCGGCGACGACTTGGTCGGGATGCGCTCGCCGAGCCACGGGGCCGACGAGTGGCGGCGCCGGCTCGTCGACGAGCGCGGCGGCGCGCTGACGCTCGTCGAGAACGACCTGTTTCTGACCTCGCGAGCGGACTTCGACGCCTGGGCTGGCGTCGACGCGTCCGACGACGGCGAGTCCGGAACGGCCGTTACGGACGAGGGAACCGCGTTCCGTCAGGAGGACTGGTACCGACACGTCCGGCGGGAGACCGGGATCCTGATGGACGGCGACGACCCCGTCGGCGGCGCGTGGAACTACGACGAGGAGAACCGGGAGACGCCGCCGCCGGAGTGGTCGCCCCCGGACGTCCCGCGGTTCGAACCGGACGGGACGACCCGCGGGGTTCAGGCGTTCGTCGCCGAGCGCTACGACGACCACTGGGGCGACCCGAGCGGCTTTCGCTGGCCGGTGACGCGCGAGGAGGCGCTGACGGCGGTCGATCACTTCGTGTCGGTCCGGCTCTCGGAGTTCGGCGACTACCAGGACGCGATGCGCGACGGCGAGTGGGCGCTGTGTCACTCGCTGCTGTCGGCGGCGCTGAACCTCGGCCTCTTGCGCCCGCGGGAGGTCGTCGATCCGGCGGTCGCGGCGTACGAGTCGGGGGACGCCCCGCTCAACAGCGTCGAGGGGTTCGTCCGCCAGGTGATCGGTTGGCGGGAGTTCGTGCGACACGTCTACCGACGGGCGATGCCGGAGTTGGCGGAGGCGAACCAACTCGGACAGACGGCGTCGCTGCCGCCGCTGTACTGGGACGGCGAGACGGAGATGCGGTGTCTCTCCGAGGCGGTCGGGCACGTCAGAAAGCGGGGATACGCCCACCACATCGAGCGGCTGATGATCCTCGCTAATTTCGCGCTGCTCTACGGCGTCGACCCCG
Source organism: Halobellus limi (assembly GCF_004799685.1). Taxonomy (NCBI): domain Archaea; kingdom Methanobacteriati; phylum Methanobacteriota; class Halobacteria; order Halobacteriales; family Haloferacaceae; genus Halobellus; species Halobellus limi. The sequence goes on along the minus strand of NZ_CP031311.1, from coordinate 1,979,208 downwards.
CCGAACTCAACGAGTGGTTCCACCTCGGGTTCGTCGACGCCTACCACTGGGTGACGACGCCGAACGTCGTCGGGATGGGATCGTTCGGGACCGACGTGCTCTCCTCGAAGCCCTACGCCGCCTCCGCGAACTACGTCGACGGGATGAGCGACTACTGCGCCGCCTGTCCGTACGCGAAATCCGAGACGACGGGCGAGAACGCCTGTCCGTTCAACGCGCTCTACTGGGACTTCCTGAAGCGACACGAGGAGACGCTCCGCGGCACCGGTCGGATGGGACTGATGTACTCACACGTCGACCGCAAGGACGACGCGGAGTGGCGAGCCATCCGCCAGCGCGCCGAGGACCTCCGGACTGCTGCCGCCGAGGGCGAACTGTGACGGAATCCTCGGCCCGTTTCGAGCCTGGAAACGAGAGACACGCGTCGCTCGGCGGGTGAGAAATGCAGAATCGTGGTGAGACTCGACGGGATCGCCGACCGCAGTACCGCTCTCGTGGTGCGTCCTTACAGGCGCTGGAGGTTCGTCGCTCGCGGGCCTTTGTCGGCCTGCTCGATGTCGAACTCGACTTCCTGGCCCTCTTCGAGGTCGGGGCCGCCGACGTCCTCCATGTGGAAGAAGACGTCTTCTTCAGAATCGTCGCTTTCGATGAAACCGTAACCGCCCGTGTCGTTAAAGAACGCAACCGTACCTTTCGCCATTGCGGCCGGCAATACGCGAAGGCAATAAATAAGCCTTGTGTCGAGACTCCCCGTCGATCGCGTGTCCGAGGCCAGACCGGCGTGTCCGAGGTCAGATCGCGACTCCGAGATACGCCGCCGCACCGGTCGCGAACACGCCGATCGCGAGGAGTCCGTAGTTGGCGACCGCGCTGTCGGCGGTCCACAACCCGAGCGTGTACGTGCGCCCCGAGAGCGGCCACAGGAAGTTGACGCCGGCGGGGGTGAGCGCGTCGCCGAGGAGGTGCGCCACGACGGTGAGCGCGCCGAGCGCGAACCCGGCCGCCGCGAGCGAGACGCCCCGAGAGACCGCGGCGACGTCGACGGCGACCCCGCCAGCCGCCGTTTGCAGGGCGACGCCGGCCGCCCCGAACGCCGCGCCGACCAGCGCCGCGAAGGCCAGCGAGTGCGTGGGGCCGCGGTGGGGAACGCCCGGAATCCGGTGATCGACGTCCGGGAGCATCGCGAGCCACAGCATCGTCCCCCCGGTGACGAGCGCGAGGTCCGCCCGGTCGAACGCGAGCAGGACGAACGCGATCGGCGCGAAGACGAGCAGCGAGACGCCGTAGTGCCCCTTCCGGTACATATCGGCCGCTGGGTTCGGGCACACAAAAGCGCCCCGACCGACGCGGATCGGATGCCGCGCGACCCGGTTCGATGCGGCGCGTCACGCCGGCGCGGGCGTACCACGCGTCCGAGCGGAAAGACGCAAGTCGGGGGCCGACCTACCGACCGCCGTGATCCACAACCTCGCACGCGACGTGCAGGCGTTCACCGCGAACGTCTTCCTCGTCACCGGTGAGACCACCGCACTCGTCGACGCGGGCGCGAACTTCGACGTCGTCTCTAGGATCGAATCCCACGTCGACGACCTCGACCGCCTCTATCTCACCCACACGCACCCCGATCACGTCGAGAACGTCGCCGCCGTCCGCGACGCGTTCGACGTCGAGACGTGGGGCTTCGACCCCGAGAGCGAGTACGTCGACCACCCGGTCGCCGACGGCGAGACGGTCCAGATCGGCGACGACGGCTACGAGGCCCTGCACACGCCCGGCCACAAGCCCGACCACCTCTGTTTTTACTCCCGATCGGCGGGCGTCTGCTTCGCCGGCGACCTCGTGTTCGCCAACGGCGCGTTCGGCCGCACTGACCTGGAGGGCGGCGATCGCGAGACGCTCGTCGAGAGCATCGAGTACCTCCGGCGGTCCCTGGACGAGGACCTCGACGTGATCCACGTCGGCCACGGCCCGAGCATCACCGAGCGGCCGCTCGACGACGTCGGGATCGCGATCCGGGCGGCGCAGCTCGGCTGACGGCTCGCCGGAGACCGGTCCTCCGGTACTCTCCAAAGGTTTACCTAATATCGAGTAAACCAACATCTATGGGAGTCGATTACGCCGACTTACACGATCCGAACGCGGAATACACGATGCGGGAACTCTCCGCGGAGACGATGGGAGTGCGCGCCAAGCGCGGCGGCGGCCGCGACGTCGAGATCACGGACGTCCAGACCACGATGGTCGACGGGAACTTCCCGTGGACGCTCGTGCGCGTCTACACCGACGCCGGCGTCGTCGGTACCGGCGAGGCCTACTGGGGCGCGGGCGTCCCGGAACTCATCGAGCGGATGACGCCGATGATCGTCGGCGAGAACCCCCTGGACATCGATCGCCTCTACGAGCACCTGATCCAGAAGATGTCCGGCGAGGGATCGATCGAGGGCGTCACCGTCACGGCCATCGCGGGCATCGAGGTCGCGCTGCACGACCTCGCGGGCAAGATCCTCGAACTCCCCGCCTACCAGCTGCTCGGCGGGAAGTACCGCGACGAGATGCGGGTCTACTGCGACTGCCACACCGAGGAAGAGGCCGACCCCGAAGCCTGCGCCGACGAGGCCGAGCGCGTCGTCGAGGACCTCGGCTACGACGCCCTCAAGTTCGACCTCGACGTCCCCTCCGGACTGGAGAAGGATCGCGCGAACCGGCACCTCCGTCCGGGCGAGATCCGCCACAAGGCCGAGATCGTCGAACAGGTCACAGAGCGCGTGAAGGACCGCGCGGACGTCGCCTTCGACTGCCACTGGACGTTCTCGGGCGGGTCGGCGAAACGCCTCGCTGCCGCCATCGAGGACTACGACGTCTGGTGGCTCGAAGACCCCGTGCCGCCGGAGAACCTGAAGGTCCAGGAGGAGGTCACGAAGTCGACGACGACGCCGATCACCGTCGGCGAGAACAGGTACCGGGTCACCGAGGAACGTCGCCTGATCGAGAACCAGGCGGTCGACATCGTCGCGCCCGACCTCCCGAAGGTCGGCGGGATGCGCGAGACGCGGAAGATCGCCGACGTGGCGAACCAGTACTACGTCCCCGTCGCGATGCACAACGTCTCCTCGCCGGTCGCGACGATGGCCTCCGCGCAGGTCGGCGCGGCGATCCCGAACGCCCTGGCCGTCGAGTACCACTCCTACGAACTCGGCTGGTGGGACGACCTCGTCGAGGAGACCGTCATCGAAGACGGCTACATCGAGATCCCCGAGGAACCGGGGCTCGGCCTGACGCTGGATATGGACGCCGTCGAGGAGCATATGGTCGACGGCGAGGAGTTGTTCGATTCGGCGTGAGCCGAATCGGACTCGATGGGCGAGCGGAGCGAGTCCATCGGCGTTCGACGAAGCGTAGCTTCGCCGGGCACGTGAGGCTGCGCCTCACGGCGTTCGACTGAGCGGCGCGAAGTCGGGCTCGCCGGACGTTGTCCGCTCACGGCTCGTCGCCGACGCCGGGGTCGATCCCGAGCGAGCGAAGCGCGTCGGCGGTGTCGTCGTGGGCGAGCCGGATCGTGTAGCCGGCGACCAGTTCCGCCGTCTCCCACTCTCCGTCTCCGCACCGCTCTCCGAGCAGAGCCAGCCCCTCCTCGAGCGTCCCCGCGGTCTCCGCCCTGAGGTCGCGAAACAGCGACGCGCGCCGCGCGGACCCATCGCCCTCCTCCCGCTCGCGCTCGAAGAAATCGATCAACTGCGCGTGCGTTCGGAGCGAGACGAGCGGGCGGCCGACCATCCCGCCGGCGATCCGTTCGACCGTCGCCTCGCGCCCCCGGAGGTACGCGTGCATCGGTCCCGGCCCGCCGTCCTCCGGGGCCCACCCGTCGAGTTCGGCGGCGACCCGCTCGCGGTGTTCCGTCTCCTGCTCGACCACCGACTCGAAGGCGTCGCGGGCGCCGTCGTCGCTCTCGTCGGCCGCCCACTCGGCGAACGTCACACGAGCGGCGTGTTCGCTCTCGGCCGCGGCCGCGAGCAGCGTCTCCGGGCTCGGCGTGCCGTCCGCCGCGGCGGTTCGGAACCGATCCGATCCCAGCAACGCGAGCTCTCCGGCGTAGTCGGATTCGAGGCGCGTTCGGAGCCCGCCCGGCGTCCGTTCGTCCTCCGCGGCGGTCGCGTCGTCGCTGTCCATATCGATACCGCGGGGTCGCGTCACCTAACCGTTGCTCTCGACGCCGGTTCGTTCCCGACATCCGGGCGTCTCGGCCATCTGAGCATCTCGGCCATCCGGAACCGTTCGCGCACGCGTCCCGTGGATATCAGATCTGATAGCAGCTGCGAACAATCTTAAGTCGAGACGTCGGTATCCCACGTATGAACAATCAGGGAGTCGTCGTCGGCGAGCGGGAGCGGGGGGACGTCGACGGCGAGGAGCTGATCGACGCGCTGGACATCGACGACGCGGAGATCGAGTGGCGGAAGTCGTTCGTTCGTCTCGAAGACGCCGACAGAGAACGGATGCGGGAACTGGAGTCCGCCTTCGACGACGTCGCCGACGAGGTCGTCGACGAGTTCTACGAGCACCTGACGAGCGACGCCGACGCGACGGACGTCCTCGGCCGGTCGAGCAAGGGCCTCGAACGGCTAAAGACCGACCAACAGTCGTACCTGCGGTCGCTGACCGACGGGGACTACGGCCGAGACTACTTCGCCCGTCGGGCGCGCGTGGGCAAGGTCCACGAGATGCTGAACATGGGGCCGAAGTTCTATATGGGGGCCTACAGCGTCTACTACGAGGGTCTGATCGACGCGATCGGTGAAGAAGTGAAAGCGGAGTTCGGGAGCGAGAGCGGTTCGGGCGACGGGCCGCGGGACGCGGCCGACCCCTCCGACGGCGGAACCCCCGCCGCCGACGCCGAGCGCACCGCCGCCGGCCACTCGGAACGACGTGGTCTCCTCGCCGGTCTCCTCGGCGGATCGGCGTCCGAGAGCGTTGACGACGAAGCGACGGGCGGGGCCGACGAGCAGACGGAAGTGGGGCAGACGAGAGACGCGGACGTCGAGGCGGCGGTCGACGCCGTCGTCGCGCGGACGACCTCGCTGATGAAAGTGCTCGCGCTCGATCAGCAGATCGCGATGGACACGTACATCCACGCCTACAGCGAGGAGGCGCGCCGCGCGGCGGAGCACCGTGAGCGGTTGGCCCGAGACGTCGAACGGGACCTCCGGGAGCCGATCGACGACGTCTCTTCGTCCTCGTCGGTCGTCGCGGAACGCTCGGCGGCGATTCGCGACATCGCGAACGAACAGGCCGGCGACATGGAAGACGTCGCGGCTGAGATCTCACAGATGAGCGCGACGGTCGAGGAGATCGCCGCGACCGCCGACGAGGTGGAGGGGACGAGCGACGAGGCGGCCTCCCGGGCACGCTCGGGCGAGGAGGCGGCCGACGAGGCCATCGACGTGATGGAGGAGGTCGCCGACGCTGCGACGGAGGCGTCGGCCGATCTCGAACGCCTGCAGTCGCAGATCGACGAGATCGACGCGGTTATCGAGGCGATCGACGACATCGCCGAGCAGACGAACCTGCTGGCGCTGAACGCGTCGATCGAGGCGGCCCGGGCGGGCGAGGCGGGTGACGGGTTCGCCGTCGTCGCCGACGAGGTGAAGCAGCTGGCCGAGGAGTCCCGCGAGCGCGCGAGCGACGTCGAAGAGACGGTCGACCGCGTGAAGGCCGACGCCGCCGACACGATCGAGAGCCTCTCGGAGACGACCGACAAACTCCACGAGGGAATCGACCGCGGCGAGGACGCGATGGACAGCCTCGACGAGATCGTCGACGCGGTCGAGCGGACGACGGAGGGGATCACCGAGGTGGCGGTCGCGACCGACGAGCAGGCCGTCAGCGCAGAGGAGGTGACCGCGATGGTCGAGAAGACGCGCGATCGGGCCGACGAGGTCGCAGAGCGCGTCGATGACGTCGCCGAAGCGAGCAGGGAACAGACCCAACAGATGGAGCGGATTCGACGCGCGGCGGATCGACTAGCCGACCTGGACTCGGACGGATCCCCGTCCGACGGCGACGGGACCGGGTCGGCTCGGCCGGCGGCCGCGGAGTCGGCTCCCGAGGCGACGCCGTCGGTCGACGCCGACGATTCACGCGAACGGGACGCCCCCACGGTCTCGGCGGATGCATCGGCGGACGCGGCGGCCGAGGACGGGTTCGCGTTCGTCGGAACCGACGGCGGTGTCGTCGAAGACGGGACCGACAGCCCCGACGACGCGAGTCGATAGGGCCGCCGATTCGAGTGGATAAAACCGGCGACGCGGGTCGATAAGGCCAGCGACGCGAGTCAGTGAGGCCCGACGACCGAACCGGTGAGACGTCCCTCCGCGCTCCCGCGATCGGCTGACCGCGGTCGCCTCTGTCGGACGGCACGCCGTCGATCGGCTTCGCTTCCGTCAGCATCGCGTCTTGACGATCGTCGTGAACAATCACGGCGGTCCGTATCCCCATCTCATAATGATTACTCTCACTTTTCACCGCCGAGCGCCGTCAGTGGGGGGAGCGCTCGGCGGTACGAGACGAGAGTAACCAGTATCAGTCGTCGTCGGCCGCGGCGGCCGCGCTCGCGGCGTCGTCTTCGATGCTCGGCGGATACACGCCCCGGTCGAGTTTCAGGTCGCTCTGCGGCCGAGCCATACAGGTGAGCGCGTAGTTCTCGCGCTCCTCGTCGGTGAGCCCTCTCGCCGCGGGCTGGGCGACCTCGCCCTCGACGATCTCGGCGGAACAGGCCAGACACATCCCGACGCGGCAGGAGTACTCCTGGGCGATTCCCGCCTCGATGCAGGCCTTCAGGATCGTCTGCTTGTCCGAGATCTCGATCGTCTCGCCCGTGCCGACGAACTCGACGGTGTAGTCAGTCATACCTCGCCGTTCGACGGACCGATTCAAAACTCTTCGCGAAGCGGTCGGGGTGTGGCCGTCCCGGACGACGGGGCGGGTCCCCGATGATCGTCCCGAACCCGTTCACTCTTCTGTCTCCTCCTCGTTCGCTCGAACCGTCATCACCGGCGCGTCGGCCGTTCTGACGACCTTCTCTGCGACGCTGCCGAGGAGGAACCGACCGACGCCGGTCCGACCGTGCGTTCCCATCACCACCAGGTCGATCCCCTCCTCGGAGACGTATTCGACGATCGAGCGATGGGCGATCCCGGTTCGGACGGACGTCTCGACCGCGACTCCGGCCTCGTCGGCCTCGCTCGCGACGCGGTCGACCGCCTGGTTGCCCTCCTCCTGGAGCGCCTCGATGACGATGTCGGAGCCGACTTCCATCGCCGAGTACGCGCCGGTGTCGACCACGTACAGCGCGTGCAGCGTCGCGTCGTACTGTTTCGCGAGTTCGATGGCGTGATCGACCGCCCCCTCGCTGGCGGCGCTACCGTCGGTCGGAACGAGGATGTTGTCGTACATCGTCTCGGAGTTGAGTACGACGCCGAGGGTTTAGAAACTACCCGTGGTTGTCACGTCGGAGGAGGTTCGCGATTTCGATGGCGTGCTCGCCCGTGAACCACCTCCTCGGCGGTTCAATTCGCTCCTCGGCGGTTCAATTCGCTATCGTCGGCGTCACTCGCCGCCGTCGACGGTGGGTTCGTACGTGCCGGGGGCGTCCGCGGCGGTTAGGTCGTCGGGATCGTCGCCGCGGAACCGGAGGATCTCGGCCTCGCAGGTCTGCAAGGCGTCGACGCGCTCGACACCCTCTCCGAGTGAGACGGCCTCGACGACGGTCCAGGACCCGGCGTCGGCGTCGAACCCGAGCCCCTTCACCCAGGACGCCGTCGCGATCAGCACCCCCGTCACTCGGCCCTCGTCTTCGACCGGAACGGCCATCTCCAGCGCCTCGGCGCCGTTGAGTTCCAGTAGCTCCTGCGGTTCCAGCGGCCGCGACGGGAGCGACTCGACCACGCTCATAGGCGGACTGGGGCGGGACGTCGCTTGTGCGTTGCGGATCGGAGATCGCGGCCGAGCGCGACGCGCTCCCCGCGGGCACCGCCGTTCTCCGACACCGGTCACACGACCCGACGGCGATCACAACACCTGACGGCGATCACAACGCCCGACGGCGATCGTACCGCTCCGACGCCGATCACAAAACTTCTACTCCCCCGGCGGCGACGGCACCGTATGGCCGGCGAGGACGAGGCCGCGTCCGACGGGTCCGAGCGACGGCGCGTGTCGTCCCTCGAATCGTCGTTTCGACCCGATTCCGTCGTTCTCGCCGTCGTCGCGATCGCGGTCGCGGGCCTCGGACTCCGACTGGTCGGCCTCGGTGCGCGGCCGTTCCACTGGGACGAGGCCCGCGTCGGCTACTGGGCGCTCAGGTTCCTCGACACGGGTGCGTACCAGTACCGCCCGGTCGCCGGCGGCCCGCTGCTCTACCTGCTCGATCGCGCCCTGTTCGCCGCTCTCGGCGTCTCAGAACGGATCGCACGGCTCCCCGTCGCCGTTCTCGGGGGCGCACTGCCGCTCGTCGCGCTGCTCTTCCGGGAGTACCTCGACGACGCGGAGACGGTGCTCTTCGCGGCTGTCCTCGCCGTTCAACCGCTCCTTCTGTACTACTCGCGCTTCCTCCGCGGCGACGTGCCGCTCGCGCTGTTCGCCCTGGCGTCCGTCGGGTTCGCGCTCAGGGCGTGGAACCGCCGGAGCCGACGCGACGCCTACGCCGCGGCCGTCGCGCTGCCGCTCGCGGCGTCGGCCTCCGGGTTCGTCGCCGGCTATCTCGTCTGCTGGGCCGTGGCGTGGGTGCTCGTCGTCGACCAGCGGAGCGTCGCGAGCGATCGGGGAACGAGCGTTCGGGCGATCCCGATCGCGGTCCGCGAGCGACTCGCGGGGACGGCGACGCCCGCGGCCCGCGCCGGTCTCCTCGCGGTCGGCGTCACGGCGTTCCTGTTCGCCCCGCGGTCGGGACCCGGAGTCGACGTCGGGCTGTACGATCCGACGACGCTCCACCTGGCCTTCTACGAGGGGACCGTCGGCGCGTTTCGTCGGCTGGTCGGCGTCCGCATCGTCCACCGCTTCCCCGACGGCACGCACGCGTTCCTCCCGTACGTCGGCGACGCGGCCGGCCTCCTCGTTTCGGCCGCGCTCCCGGTGTTCCTCCCGGGCGTCGCGACCACGCTCTGGACGCGCTACGCGCCGTCGCGCCGGCCGCTCGTCGAGGGCGTCGGCTACTGGGGACTCGCCGCAGTCGTCGTGTTTCCGACGCTCTCGGAGGTGTCCGCGCCGTGGACGCTCGTCCACGTCGTCGTTCCGCTCTCGCTGCCCGCGGCGGTCGGCCTCGCGGCGATCCTCCGCCGCGGCGTCGCCGCCGCCTCGCGGGCCGACGTCGACGCCGCGGCACGGACCGAGGTCGACGCCGGAACCGTCGTCGCGGTCGTTCTCGTCCTCGTCGCCGTCGGCGCGCAGACGGGAGCGGTCGTCGCCGCCGACGTCTACGGGCCCTCGGACCGGAGCAACGAACTGGCCCAGTTCGCGCAGCCGAGCGACGACCTCGAAGGCCTCGAATCGGCCGCCCGCGACGTCGCAGACGGCGACCCCGCGACCGTCGAGGTTCGCTACGTCGGGCCGTCGTTCCACGTGCCGGCGGATCGGACCACCCGCTACCCGCCGGTCGACGACACCTGGGGGAACCGCCTCCCCCTTCCCTGGTACTTCGAGTCGGCCGGCGCGGACACGGGAAGCGTAGCGAACGTCTCGTCGTTCGATTCGGCCGAGAGGAACGGGTCGGCCCCGCCGATCGTCGTCGCCGATCCGTCCGACCGCGACGCGCTCGCGGAGCGTCTCGGCCCGGAGTACGAACCGGAGAGCTACCGGCTCGGTCTGTGGAACCGCGAGGTGATCGTGTTCGTCGCGGACGCGGCGTCGGAATCGTCGGACGCGTCCAGAGGAGACGGTGATCCGCCGGAGAGAATGCGGTCGTCAGCGACGCTGGGCCGGGGTCAGCGGAAGCCCATCGCTTCGATCTGCTCTTGGTACCGGTTGCGGATGGTGACTTCGGTCACCTGCGCGACGTCGGCGACCTCCCGCTGGGTCTTCTTCTCGTTGCAGAGCAGCGACGCCGCGTAGATCGCCGCGGCCGCGAACCCCGTCGGCGACTTCCCCGAGAGCAGTCCCTGCTCGGCGGAGACGTCGATGATCTCGGTCGCCTTCGACTGGACCTCCTCGCTCAGTCCGAGCGAAGAGGCGAAGCGCGGCACGAACTGCTTGGGGTCGACCGGCTTCAGTTCGAGACCGAGTTCCTGGGAGATGTACCGATACGTCCGGCCGATCTCCTTCTGAGGGACGCGCGACACTTCCGCTACCTCGTCGAGGGAGCGGGGAATCCCCTCCTGGCGACAGGCGGCGTAGAGCGCGGAGGTGGCGACGCCCTCGATCGAGCGCCCGCGGATGAGGTCCTCGTTGAGCGCGCGGCGGTAGATCACGGAGGCGACCTCCCGTACCGAGCGCGGGACGCCCAGCGCCGACGCCATCCGGTCGATCTCCGAGAGCGCGAACTGGAGGTTCCGCTCGCCCGCGTCCTTCGTCCGGATGCGCTCCTGCCACTTCCGCAGCCGGTGCATCTGCGAGCGCTTCTCCGAGGAGAGCGAGCGCCCGTAGGCGTCCTTGTCCTTCCAGTCGATCGTCGTCGTCAGGCCGCGGTCGTGCATCGTCTCCGTGATCGGCGCGCCCACGCGAGATTTGGACTGCCGTTCGGAGTGGTTGAACGCCCGCCACTCGGGCCCTCTGTCGATCTGCTGTTCGTCCAACACCAGGCCACAGTCGTCACAGACTAACTCCCCCTGATCGGCGTCCGTGACGATGTTTTCGGATTCGCATTCCGGGCAGACGACCCGTTCGTCGTCTGTCTGTTCGGTCTCCTGCTCTCGCTGGCGCTGACGACGCGAACGTTCCATTATAAGGTTTGTGGTGAACAGTGAATTTAAACCTTTGTGACAAAATACCAATAGAACCTCCCGCGGAGTCCCAATCGGTATATGACTCTGCCGTCCGAAAACCGTGTATGCGCGCCCTGACGGTCGTCGTCGTCTTCCTCGTCGTTACCACGGGTTGTCTCTCCGGAACGCCGGCCTCCGAGAGCGGCGCGGATGCGACGACTACGACTGTTGGCACGGACGCACCGACGCTCGATCCCGGCACCGAGGGGGTCCAGGTCACCGTCACAGACGTCGTGGACGGGGATACGGTGAAGGTCGCGTATCCGAACGGGACGCGGGAGACGGTCCGGTTGCTCGGCGTCGACACGCCGGAGGTGCACGGATCGAACTCGCCGGACGAGTTCGAGGGCGTCCCCGAGACGGAGGCCGGCGAGTCCTGTCTCCGCACGGCGGGAGAGCGCGCCTCGGCGTACGCGAAAGAGCGGTTGGCCGGCGAGACGGTCACGCTCGTCTTCGACGAGGAGTCGGACCGACGGGGGTACTACGGGCGGTTGCTCGCGTACGTCTACGTGGACGGCAGGTCGTTCAACCACGCGCTCCTCCGGGAGGGCCACGCCCGCCTGTACGAGAGCACCTTTACCGAACGTGAACGCTACGAGCGGACCGAGGCGAGGGCGCGCGAGGACCGGCGCGGCCTGTGGGCCTGCGCCGACCCCGAGGCCGTGTCGGGCACCACCGAGGCGACCGCGACCCGCACCGACGGCGGCGAGGGGCCGCTGACTATCGCAAAGGTCCACTACGACGCCGAGGGCAACGACAACGAGAACCTGAACGACGAGTACGTCGTGTTCCGCAACTCGGCCGACGAGCCGCTGGACGTCTCGGGATGGACCGTCTCCGACGCCGCGGACCACGCCTACACGTTCCCCGACGGGACCGTCGTCGACCCCGGGGCGGAGCTGACCCTGCGGACCGGATCGGGATCGGACACCGAAACGACCGTCTACTGGGGCGCCGGGGGCGCCGTCTGGAACAACGACGGCGACGTGGTCACCGTCCGCGACGCCGACGGATCGGTGGTCGTTCGGAAATCGTACTGAAGTCGAGTCGTCGGTAGAACGGAACCTATAGTCGCGACGAGCGGGTAGCGGGCGGTATGTCGTGGTACCTCCTGCTCCTCGCGGGCCTGTTCGAGATCGGCTGGGCGATCGGACTCGAGTACTCGGAGGGGTTCTCGAAGCCGGGGCCGACGCTCGGCACGGCGGTCGCCATCGTCGCCAGTATGGTGCTCCTGGCCCGGGCCGTCGAGGACCTCCCGATCGGCACGGCGTACGCCGTCTGGACCGGCATCGGCGCCGTCGGGACGGCCTCGCTTGGCGTCGTCCTCTTCGACGAGCCGGCTTCGCCCCTTCGCGTGGCGTTCATCGGCCTGATCGTCGTCGGCATCACGGGCCTGCACGTCGTTTCCGGCGGCTAAGACCGCGTGAAGCACCACTGTGAGCACGTCGCCGCCGGCGCTCACGCGGGGCCGGGTTTTTATGCTCTCGGCGGAAACGCTACGGCGATGAAACCGACCTTCGCGCCGCCGCATTCCGCCGAGGGGACAGCCCTCGTCGACGGCGTCGCCGTCGCGGTAACCGGAGGGTGTCCCTGATGGGCACGAAGTCGGCGCTGGAGACGCAGCTGGCCGTCGTCGCGGGGTTCGAAGACCCCCAGGCGGACCTCGAACAGTATCCGACGCCCCCGGAACTGGCCGCCCACGTCGTCCACGTCGCGGACCTGAACGGCGACGTCGAGGACCGGCTCGTCGTCGACCTCGGGACCGGGACCGGGATGCTGGCGCTCGGCGCCGCGCTCAGGGGGCCGGCGCGCGTCGTCGGGATCGATGTCGACCGCACGGCGCTTTCGACGGCCGTGCGGAACCGTCGACGGGTCGGGACGCGGGCCCAGATCGACTGGATCCACGCGGACGCGACGCGCGCGCCGCTCTGTCCGGACGGCCCGACGACGGTCCTGATGAATCCGCCGTTCGGCGCGCAGCGCGGGAACGAACACGCCGACCGCGCCTTCCTCGAAACCGCGGCGTCGATATCGACGGTCTCCTACTCGGTTCACAACGCGGGATCGCGGGAGTTCGTCGAGTCGTTCGCGGCCGACAGGGGCGGCGACGTCACCCACGCCTTCCGAGCGACGCTCGCTCTGGAGCGGCAGTTCGACTTCCACGAGGCCGACGCCGAGGAGATCGACGCCGAGGTCTACCGGATCGAGTGGTCCGGCGACGACGGCGGGGGCGACGCGACGACGGACGAGAATGGCGCAACGACGGACGAGAATGGCGCAACGGCGGACGAGGACGGCGCGACGACGGACTAGGAGATCGGGGCGGCGCGACGACGGACGAGAACGGTGCGACGTAGCCGACTCCGAAGGACGCCTGTCACTCGTAGGTCTCCTTCGCGAGCAGTTGTAGCCGGGTCCCGTCGTAGGAGACGAACACGCGGGAGTCGTTGCGCGTGAACGTCAGCCCGTCGAGCGTCACCGACTCGTTCTTCGCCGGCATCCGGGTGCTGAGGGAGTCGTTTCCGCGATCGACGCGCAGGAGATACCGGTTTTCGGTCGGGACGACGGTCACGTTCCGCTCGGCGAGCGTCGGCGCGGCCGTGACGGGATCGGAGGTGTACACCACCCGGCCGGACTCCTTGTCGCCGAGCGCGACCCGGTAGGCCGTGCCGTTGCCGAGCACGTTCCAGCCGTCGCGCTGTGCGTACACGGTCTCGCGCCACCCGACGCCGCCGAGGCGGACGGCGGCCTGGCCGTCGAAGGCGAGTCGGCCCTTCGTGACCGTCGTCGTCCAGATGCCGCGCTCCTCGCTGCGGACGATGACGCCGGAGGTGTTGACGGCGGTCGTCTCGCCGAAGGCCTCGACGTCGACGACCGCGACGAGGCCGTTCTCGACGTCCTCGGCGTACGTGACCTCGTAGTCGCGGACCATCAGTTCCTCGCCCGGGAGGTCGCCCGACTCGGCCGTGAACAGGTTCGCGGGCACCGCGGGGCCCGCGATCGCCGCGGTCGACAGCAGGAGGACGCCGGCGGCGACCTGCCAGTTCCGCACGACGCCGCTGTCGCCGAGGAGTTCCCAAGTGAAGAGCGGGTCGTCGCGGGCGACGGCGGCGAAGACGACGACGAGCGCGAGCGCCGCCACGAGGATCACGCCCGCGGCCCGGTAGAGCACGTACGTCTCGCCGCCGCGGAACCAGTAGACGGCCCACAGCGACTGTTCGACCGCGAAGAGGAGCGTACCGAGCCACAGTCGACGCGCGCTCGGCCTGCCGTCTCGCGTTCGCGCGCGGACGATCACGAGGCCGACGAGGACGCCGATGAGCAACCCGAGGGCGTGGCCCTGGATGGCGATGTCGGCCCACCAGGGCGTGATGTACCCCGGGCGGCCGCTGGCGGTGAGCACCGGCGCCCGGAGCGCGTTGTACACCAGTCGAAGCGCCCCGCCGGCCGCGAGCGCGACGACGGTACCGAGCGGGTAGTTGACCAGCGCGACGCCCGCGAACGCGAAGACGACGCCGGAGAAGCCGATGATCGGACCGATCGCGAAGGCCGAGGTGAGCAGCCCCACGGCGACGACGACGACCGGGAAGACGACGAACGCGCGGACGTACGGGTTCGTCCGGGGCGATCCGAACGAGTGCGCGCCCCGCTCGCGCGGGAAGTGCCCCCAGGCGTACTCCGCCAGGGGCGCGAGCGTCAGCGTCCCGACGAGGTTTCCGACGAGGTGTCCCGCGCCGCCGTGTGAGAACGCGGCGCTGGCGATTCCGAGCGGATAGAAGTACGACCACGCGCGGAACGGGATCGTGACCGGCGAGTACCAGTTGCCGTAGCCGCCCTGCAGGAAGAGATAGACCGCGAGTACGAGTCCGACCGTGACGAGCGTCCCCCACGGGACGCCGAGGACGAACCGCCGGCGGAGGCGCGCGCCGAGCGCCGACGGCCGGTCCAGGGCGGACGCGACCGCGAGAGAGATCACGAGCGCGGCCACGACGCCGACGCGCTGCAGAAGCTCGACCGGAAGGGGTTCCATCGTCTCCCAGGAGTGACCGGGCAGTTAAGAAACTACGTCGTTTCGACCGAACGCCGCGCCGGGAGGAGACAGGAGATGCACACGAGCGATCTGTGAGAGGACCGTCAGACCGTGAGCGCCCCGAACTCAGAGTTTGTTCTCGGCGTCCTTCGCGAGTTCCTCCATCCGCTTGCCCACGCGTCCGGCGTTCGAGAACTCGTCTTCGCTCATCGCCGTCGCGAGCGCGTTGCCGAGCACGAAGACGGCGTGTTTGTGCTCGCTCTTGGACTTGTGCACGTGAGACGGGTCGACTTCGAGGTTCTCGTACTTGTCGAAGATGCTGCCATCGACGTCCTCGCGCGCGGCGAAGTTGTCCTTGATGATCACCATCTGTTCGTGCAGTTCCAGGAGCTCGTCTTTGTGCATAGACGTGGATACGTGAGAGGCCGATTTAAGGATTATTGGTGGAAACTGACACGGTCAGAAGACGTACTCGTCTTCGTGGCCCATCATCCCGTCGTCTTCGAAGCGGTCGTCTTCGTCCATCGGGCCGCTGGTCTTGAACGCGCGCAGGCCGGTCGAGAGCAGTTCCTCGATTGCTTCCTCCCGGTTGACGAACTCGCCCTGGTCGACGAGTTGTGCGATCTGCATCTCGAGGTGTTCGGGGACGTTGATGTTCACCTTGGGCATCTGAACGTGAGGGGGTTTGAAGCCGGGTTATTTAAACCCTGCGGCGAAGTTTCCGTGATAAGAGAATTATCTTTTACGAAGAAGACACATAAATTTCTTAGTCACCGCATAATTATTTCTTTTTCACGTTATCTCGTATCGGAAGTGCCCCGGACGTGACCGAACGGCGCTGCCGCGGTCTGATAACCATTATCAGTTCTCGTTGCCTTCGACTCCCTTAACGGCAGCGTAAGGTGCCTGGCGCCACGAGGGCGGGTATGGTTCAGGACGCGACAGAACTGTACCGCGAGTTCGGTGACGAGCGGCTCCCGCCCGGCCAGCGCGAGACGGACGACTTCCCGGTGCTCTCGAAAGGGGGGACGCCGTCGTGGACGCCCGAGACGTGGTCCTTCGACGTGTGGGGTGCCGTCGAAGACGAGTGCTCCTACGATCTCGACGAGTTTCGAGCCCTGCCCGCGACGACGCAACGGCAGGACTTCCACTGCGTCACAGGGTGGAGTACGTTCGACTGCGAGTTCACCGGTGTCACGTTCCCGACGCTCGCCGCGGAGGCCGGGGTTCGAGACGACGCGACGCACGTGCTCTTTCACGCCCTCGACGGCTACACCACGGACCTCCCGCTCTCGGAGTGTCTGCGCGACGAGGTGCTTTTCGCCTACCGCCTCGACGGCGACCCGCTACCGGAACCGCACGGCGGGCCGCTCCGGGTCGTGACGCCGCACAAGTACGCCTACAAGGGAGCCAAGTGGGTCGACGGCGTGGAGTTCCTCACCGAGACCGAACGGGGGTACTGGGAGCGGCGCGGCTACTCCGCGTCGGCGAACCCCTGGGAGGAGGAGCGATACGGCTGAGCGGCCCGAGCGGAACCCCGATCCGTGGGTCGGTCTCGCGACCGCCGCCCCCGGTATAGTCAAATAAAAGAGCGTGGCGCCCTCAGCACGGGTAATGGAATCGTTGCGGACCGACGCGGCGGAAACGAACCTCGTCAGCCGCTCTGTCCCCATCTCGACGCCGTCGTTCCGTGCGGTGCTGCACGGGGCCGACGCGCCGCGAACGGTCTGGAGCGCGCCCGAGGAGGCGACCGTCGTCGGCAGCGGCGCGGCGGCGACGCTCACCGCCGACGGCCCGAGCCGCTTTTCGTCGATCCGCGAGTCGGCGGAGTCGCTCTTCGCCTCCGGCGACGTCCACGCCGGGACGGAGGCCGCCCGTCCGAGGCTGTTCGGCGGGTTCGCCTTCCACGCCGACAGCACCTCGGGGTCGCCGTGGGAGGACTTCCCCGGCGCGCGGTTCGTCTTCCCGCGCGTGCAGGTCACGTGGACTGACGGCGGCGCGTGGCTGACGGTCAACGCCGTGGGACGAGACGTCGACCCGGAGACCGTCGAGTCGCGACTCGCCCGAGAACGGGAACGGATCGACTCGCTCGACGCCCCGGACTCGCCGGCCGGCCCCCCGGGGTCACCGACCGCCGACGAACGACCGCGCGGTCGGACTGGCAGACGGGCGTCGAGGCGGCCGTCTCGCGGATCAAATCCGGCGACCTCCGGAAGGTCGTCCTCGCCCAGGCGCTCGACGTCGACCTCGCGGGGACGCTCTCGCTCCCCGACGTCCTCACCCGGTTGGGCCGAACGTACCCCGAGTGCTACCGGTTCCTCGTCGAACCCGAGCCCACGTCGTCGCGTCCGCAGTCTTCCTTCTTCGGGGCGACGCCCGAGCGGCTCGTCTCGCTTCGCGGTCGGACCGTCGAGACCGACGCCCTCGCCGGGACGACGGGACGCGGCGAGACGCCGGCCGAGGACGAGTGGCTGGCGCAGGAACTCGCCCGCGACGAGAAGAACGCCCACGAGCACGACCTCGTCGCCGAGACCATCGAAGAGCAGCTCTCGCCGTTCGCGGGCACCGTCAGTACCGGCTCGCGCCGGGTCAAACGTCTGGCGACGGTCCAGCACCTCTGGACGCCGATCACGGCGACCCTGGACCGCGACGAGCACGTCCTCTCGCTGGTGGAGGCCCTGCATCCGACACCCGCAGTCGGGGGGCTTCCACCCGGGCGGGCGCTGGCGACGATCCGGGAGACGGAACCGTTCGACCGCGGGTGGTACGCCGCGCCGGTCGGCTGGATCGACGCCGCCGGATACGGCACGTTCGCCGTCGCGCTCCGCTCTGCGGTCGCCCGCGGCGACACCGCGACGCTGTTCGCCGGCGTCGGCATCGTCGCCGACTCCGATCCCGACCGGGAGTGGGACGAGGTGCAGTTGAAGTACCGACCGATTCTGGACGAACTGGAACGGGAACGCGATGATTGAACGCCACCGACGGGACGGCTATGACCGAGAGAAACCGCACGGAGAAACGATGACTGAGCGAGACCGACGGGACGACGATGACTGAGCGAGAACGAACGGAGAACCGATGACCGAGAGAGAACGATCCGGTGAGTCGACGCGGGACCGCGACCCCAACCGCAACACGCTGTGGGCCCGCGTGCTCGTCGACGAACTCGTCGCCGCCGGCGTCGACGCCGTCTGTATCTCTCCGGGGAGTCGGTCGACGCCGCTCACGGTCGCGTTCGACAGGCACGAGGACGTCCACGTGTACTCGCACCTCGACGAGCGTTCCTCGGCGTACTTCGCGCTCGGTCGCGCCCGACGGACGGGCGAGGTGACGCCGCTGGTGTGCACGTCGGGGACGGCGGCCGCGAACTACCACCCGGCGGTGATCGAGGCCTCCCAGTCCCGCGTGCCGCTGCTGCTGTTGACGGCGGATCGGCCCCCCGAGATCCGCGACTCCGGTGCGAACCAGACCATCGATCAGGAGAAGCTCTACGGCGACGCCGTGCGGTGGTACCGAGACGTCGCCGAACCGGAGGCGACGCCGCGAAAGCTCCGGTCGCTCCGGACGACGGCCGCCCGGGCGGTCGCCAGGGCGACAGGCACGCCGGCAGGACCGGTGCACCTGAACCTCCCGTTCCGCAAACCGCTGGAACCGACGCCCGTCGAGGGCGACGTGCCCGCTGACCTGCCCCACATCGCGACCGAGGGGCGCGACGGGCCGTTCGTCGACACCGCCGCGGGCGTACCGGAACTCGACGACGACGCGCTGCGGGAACTGGCCGCGGATCTCTCGGCACCCCGCGGGCTGCTCGTGGTGGGGCCCACCGACGCTCCAGGGGTCGATCCCGAGGCGGTCGCCGCGTTCGCCCACGCGAGCGGCTTCCCCGTCCTGGCCGATCCGCTCTCGGGGGTCCGATACGGGGGATTGGTTCGGACGACGCCCGTGATCGGTGGGTACGACGGCTTCCTGGGCGAGCGCGTCCGCGAGGCGTGGCCCGATCCGGACGCCGTCGTCCGCGTCGGTGCGTCGCCGACGTCGAAGCCGCTCCGGAAGTACCTCGCCGCCGCGGACGCCCGGCAGTACGTCGTCGATCCGACCGCGGGGTGGCGCGAGGCGGAGTTCACCGCGACGGATCTGGTCGTCGCGGACCCCTCGCGGCTGCTCGGTCGGCTCTCCCGACTGCTCGCCGGTCCGGGGAGCACCGCGTGGCGCGACCGCTGGACGGACGCCGAGGCGGCTCACGAGGCGGTTCTCGACGACACTGAATCGTTCTGCGAGGGACAGATCCTGGCGGACGTCGTCGAGCTCGCGCCCGACCCCTCGACGGTCTTCGTCTCGAACTCGATGCCGGTCCGCGACCTGGATCGCTTCGGCGGCCCCACGACGGCGACTCGGACGGTCCTCGGAAACCGTGGGGCGTCGGGCATCGACGGCATCGTCTCGACGGCGCTCGGTGCCGGCTCGGCGACGACGGACGACCTGACGCTCGTCACCGGCGATCTGGCCTACTACCACGATATGAACGGCCTCCTGGCGCTCGGTCGCTGCGACGTCGAGGCGACGATCGTCCTCCTCAACAACGACGGCGGCGGCATCTTCCACATGCTCCCGATCGAGGCGTACGATCCGCCGTTCACCTCGCAGTTCGTGACGCCGCACGGGCTCGACTTCGAGCCGACGGGGGACCTCTACGACCTCTCGTTCGCGCGCGTCGCGGGCGGAGACCGAGGGGCCTTCCGCGAGGCGTACACGGAGGCGACGGAACGCGACGGCTCGCACGTCGTGGAGGTCGTGACCGACGCCGAGTCGAGCCACGAGGTCCGAACGGACCTCCGTGACCGGGCGGTCGAACGGGTTCTCGAAACGACGACGTAACCGCCCGGGATCGCGGGAGCGCTCCCGAACGGTCGAAACCAATCTTTTTGCGGGTTCCCGGCCCTCTCCCGGTATGGTTTCAGAGATCTTCGACGGCGCGCGCTGGGAGCAGGTCGACGGCGCGGACGCCTTCGACGACGTCACGTACCACCGGGGGATCGACGTGCCGGCGGTTCGGATCGCCTTCGACAGGCCCGAGAAGCGCAACGCGTTCCGCCCGGGCACCGTCGACGAACTCTACGCGGCGCTCGACGACGCCCGCAAGCGAGCAGACGTCGGCTGCGTCCTCCTGACGGGCAACGGCCCGTCGCCGAAGGACGGCGGCTGGGCCTTCTGCGCCGGCGGCGATCAGTCGGTCCGCGGCGAGTCGGGCTACGAGTACCGCGACGACGACGAGGCCGACGAGGGAGACGACCCGCTCGTCCGCGAGGCGAAGGCCGGTCGGCTCCACATCCTGGAGGTGCAGCGCCTCATCCGATTTATGCCGAAACCGGTCGTCGCCGTCGTTCCCGGCTGGGCGGTGGGTGGTGGCCACTCGCTGCACGTCGTCTGCGACCTGACGCTCGCCTCCGAGGATCACGCCAAGTTCCTTCAGACGGACCCCGACGTCGCGTCGTTCGACGGCGGGTTCGGCTCGGCCTATCTCGCGAAGCAGATCGGCCAGAAGAAGGCCCGAGAGGTGTTCTTCCGCGGGAAGACCTACTCCGCTGAGGAGGCCGTCGAGATGGGGATGGCGAACGAGGCGATTCCCCACGAGGAACTGGAGGACATCGCCCTGGAATGGGCCGACGAGATGACCGATAAATCGCCCACCGCGATACGAATGCTCAAGTACGCGTTCAACCTGACCGACGACGGCCTCGTCGGCCAGCAGGTGTTCTCCGGAGAAGCGACGCGCCTGGCGTATATGACCGAGGAGGCCCAGGAGGGACGGGACGCGTTCCTCGAAGGCCGCGACCCCGACTTCTCGGGGTACCCCTGGCACTACTAACCCACCTTTTTTATCGGGGGTCCTCGGCCGCGCTGCGCGCGGCCTCGAACCCCCGCAAAAAATCTGGACCAAAAAAGGCCGCTCGCTCGGCCTTCGGCCTCGATCGCGGTGGAATATGCTAGAATCTGAGCGTGGGACGGATGTTCGGGACCATTGATTTCACGTCTATCGTCGATGAATTAGCCGTCTGATAGACGATGCGAATAGAACAATCGAACCAATCAGTCACTCCCGTAATCAGTATACTGTAGGAGTAACCCGGGAACAACGACACCGACCCCAAATACTATTCCATAGACAATCTCTGACGGTAGGGTGGTGAACTCAAGGAGTCCAAACAAAAGCCCCGTTGCGACCAGAACGAAGATGGCAATGAGTTTATTCTCGGCTGTCACTAATCCCTCCCGTCTGTAGAGGATATACAGTGATAGCCCCACTAAAACGATGATAGCGACAAGAACGCCGCTGAAAAGGTCTATCGACTGCGTAGCGAGACTGTAGAACAACCCGAGTCCAACTGCCACGTACGCAACAGCGAGAACTACGACACCTCTTCGCCCACCGAAATATTGGTCGTCGTCTATGCTCTCGGAAGGGACCATAGTTCAAAAATCACGGGGGACGCGTAAATAGTGGGTGCAAACTCCGGACCTTCGAGTTACACCTATCCGAACTATCCGGTGTATGTAATCCCTGCTTCGCTCAGCAAGACAGCTTTTTGCAACGAGGGCGAGACGGCAGAGCCGTCTCGCTTCCCCACGGGCGACTCACGGGTCGCCCGTGGAGAGCGGTGCGCCGGAGTCGCACCCGAGTCAACAAAAAGCTGGCTGTAATTGTTCAACTGTCCTCGACGAGGCTGGAGATGATTAATCGCTGGATTCCACGTCGAAGAAGACCACTGGCGGCTGGCTTCGAAATGTCGAGCGTGTCCGCAACCTCACTGAGTGTTACCTCGCGTGGATCCTTGAAATATCCTGCCTCGAAAGCGACGAGTAACGCCTCGCGTTGCGTTTCAGTCAATCCAGCAGTTGTCTTCCCGAGACTCGCATACTCGTTTACCCGCCGTAGATCGATGTCGATACTGTTGGCTTGCGCGTAGTCCCAAACGTCGGCCAGTCTGTCTCGATCGGGCATCCACAGCGAGATGAGCCACGCGTTGCTCTCGTTTTCCATCTCAAGCGCTACACCGTCCGCTTTCGAGATCACCGGCGAGAACGTCTTTGCTTCGTCAGTGTACTCAAAGCTGTAGATTGCCCTCTCAGCGGTGGTTTCGATGACTCGTTTGAACTCTGCTATCGTGTGGTCACTTCGTAATCCATCTTCGAATCGACAGAAGTCCGATGATTCAACGTGGTATAGAAACCTCCCCGTGTCGGGGTCAGTACCTGCTTCTGACACAGGCATCACCGTCGCACTTTGGTCGTGACTGACAGTGCCCGTGAGCACAATATCAGGGTGCTCGACTCGGATGACGGCTTTAATATCGCTCATTAGTCTTCTACACGAGTGATTTCCAAGACGTATTCCCACTCTATGTTAGTTTCCCAGATATTTAGTTGAAACTCATCTTGTGATGTTCGCAAAGAAATGTTAGAAGTCCTCGTATGATGGTCCTCGAACGTGGTCGATAACGATGTCCTTGGAAAAACTAGTTGACTAGTTCTCTTTCATCGTCACCACTTGCTGCGATTCTGATTTCTCAGACGCGGTGATTGAACAGGACCGTCCAGATGCGGTCGATCCAGCTCTCTTTGGAAGATGGCGAGATCCCCACAGGGAGATAGAATTTTGATTCAGTGTCTGTGCTCGTCTCGCCACTGCGGCCTTTGTGTGCCATACAATTAGTATAACGGGCCCAGAATAGCATCGAGATTTAGCTTAATCCGGTAATGTATTTATAACGGAGTAGGGGATCTCACTCGTATGTGCCGCTCCACTCGCTTGAACCGTACAGGTAAATCGCTTGTTTCAGAATCTTGGTGTGCCCAACACAGGGACAGCCGGCGCTGTTGAAATCCTATTAATTCGATATCCTTCTCTCTGAACTAGCCGTCTGATAGACGATGCGTATTGCGTAGAGTGCCCAGTCCACTCTCTAACGTATGATCCGATAGTATATTTCCTAAATAGAGTCTGATGATATGTTTGCTGTCCTAATAGTAGCTAAACGGACAAAGCTTGAAACATATACCTGATGAAGAGAGTGTATGACTGAAGTGTGGTACAGGTCTGGTGGAACGGGAGAAATTCAGATCCGAAGGTCTGGCGGTCAGTGGGTAGTAACCGAACCAGCTGGTGATTCTAAGACTGTTTGTCTGTTCCCCGGAGATGAACCGACCCCAACAGATGGCGGGGCAACGATCACGGTCGAGGTTCAGTCATTTCGTATCGGAACGGACAGCGAAACAAATTATCTGACGGTAGAACTCAAAGACCCAGATATTGTATCATCAAGCCAAGAGCCAAACGAACAATATGAGACCTCAACCACGAGCGTTTCTAAGGATTATCCGGAACGGAATCTTACTGAATTACGTGGCTCTGAAGAGTTTGTCACAGTCGAAGCCACGATCAGTGAGGTCGAATTCGTAGCAAAAAACACCTCCAATACACCTGATCTAAAGGCTATCGTCCGCGAAGAAGGCTCATCCAAACGAGTCCCGCTGGTCGTCTCGGATGGGGTTTCACATCCTCATTTCGACGTTGGGGAGACGATTCGATTCAGAGGAGTAAAAGATCACAGATATGTAAAGAAAAACGAAAATCAACTGTTGGTGACCGACGACACCGATTTCACCGTGGTTGAATAGATTGCAAAATAGTGGCCCTTTATCGAACGATCTACGTCTTCTCTGATATCCAGCACGAGGATTTTGATATAGGTTGTCAGTGTCCGTTTGTCAATACGATTATATATAGTAGTTTGACGTACATATTGTATGGTATCGATTGTCGAACGTCACCCAGTCGGATTTACACTCGGGTTCACAGCCGCACTTGTTGTCCTGACACTACTCACACGAACTATCCTCGAAGCTGTCGTGCCCCAGTTGACGCTTCACGGAATCGGGCTCGTGCTCAATTGGCTCATCGTGGCGGTTAGTATCGCGCTCGTCACCTGGCTCGGGTGGTGGGGAAAAATTCGGCTCACGGCACCAGTCAATCGGCGTGCGATTGTCTATCTGCTCCCCTTCGCGGTCGTCGTCTTTGTCCCAGTCATATTCGGCCTCGCTATCCCCGAGATCTCGCTCATTGAGGGCCAAACCCTTCCGCCGTGGGCGGCACTCTTCGTGATCATCGTGGGTGTGGCACTCGGAGCGGCCATCTCTGAAGAACTCATCTATCGTGGTGTGTTGCTCCGTGCACTTGAGCCTCGCAGCCGCCTGCTGGCTGTCGTGCTTCCGGCCACGATGTTTGGTCTAGCCCACATCTCACAGGTCATCCTCGGGAATTCGCTGGCCGAGTGGCTCCCACAGATGCTGCTCATCATCCCGTTAGGTATCGGTCTCGGTGCGATTGCACTCCGGCTAGAGAGCCTCTGGCCGCTCATCGTCTGGCACTTCGCAGTTGATGTGACCGGATCACTCGCAGCGACGACGTCGATGGTCTACGAACTGATTTCAATCGGGTTCGTACTGCTCGCCGGAGCGATCGGAGTATGGCTTCTCTGGCAAGATCGACGGGCGACACGCAACACAAAACGGCAGCCTACAAGCACGGGAATCGACGAGATTGGTGTTCAGAAATGAATCGGGCAGTCACGACGACCGACCCAAACGGGACGATTCGCTGATGTCCACCGTGCTCAGGCCACTCAGCCGAGCACAGACGTACCGAAATCTCCTGTACCTACTGATAATGTTTCCTCTCGGGATAGCATACTTCGTTCTGTTAACTGTCGGGACTGTCCTCGGACTTGGATTAACAGTCGTTCTGGTGGGAGTGCCGCTGTTGATCGGCGTCATTCTCGGGAGCCGCTATCTTAGTGCCTTCGAGCGAGAACTCACAAACGCGCTGCTGAACCTCGATATCCGGCCACCTGAAGACGCAATTACAGACGAGACGACGCTATGGCCGCAGATACGAGTACGGGTGGTAGCTCGCTCAACGTGGAAGGGTATCGTCTATTTAGTGTTGAAGCTCCCGCTCGGGATCTTGGTGTTTAGTCTACTCATCGCGTCTCTGAGTGTGTCTGCCGGCTTGCTGCTGGCACCGTTCATTTACACGGTTCCCAGTACTGGGATCGAACTCGGCATCTGGACGATCGACACGTTGACTGAAGCAGTGATCGCTGTCCCCATCGGTATGATTGGACTGATCACTTCGATGTCTCTGTTCAACGTTACCGCCCGTCTCCTCGGAAAAATCGCGCTGATACTCTTGTAATTTTGTGTGGGCCCGAAGGTGTTATTGAACTCTTCCCGAGGGACTGTTTTCACACCTCTGTAGCTGAATCAGCTGTTGAAACAGAAGTGTGGGTTGACCGTATGAGAAAAGTCTATACGGGTTCTGAGAATTGCATTATCTGTGTTCCCGCTTCCCTTACAAGTCCCCGGTGGACCCGAGTTGATGATTATCTTCCTGATACTGGCCCTCGTCTTCGGTCTAATCGGTCGGTGGGTCTACCGCGATGCGAAAGCTCGTGGGAGCGACTGGGCGTGGCAATGGGGAGTAGGTATCGCATTGCTGTTCTTGGCAGGCTTGGTTCCCGGACTGCTCGGCATACTCATTTACGTCACAGTACGAGGAGAGCGCGTCGAATCGACGCCCTGAGAATTTCACACCAACCAGAAGCCTCCTGGAGATTGGTACGTGTAGGTCCTGGACTGAACGAATTTATTCACGTGAGTAGATCGTAATATCGTCGGGAGTGATACGTAAGAGGTATCCCCATACTTCAGTTCGGACTTCTAACTGTGGATTATCCCAATTTAATTGCTTAAGCGCAAGTGGGTCAATGAACTCCATCATCGGTACATCTTGGTTCTCCAAGTCTGCACCGGCTACCTCAAATGCCGTGAATAAGTCGTCTTCAAACTCAGTGTCATCCTGTCGTTCGTAAATAACCAATTCTTTATTTTTATTCACGTTACGTATAGTCTCCCACGCTGAGGGAAAAATAGTTGTGATGATCTGAGTAACAGTATCTCATCGTTCTGTTTTGAACGACCTAGGCGTTCCTTGTCTGAGCATCCGCGAGCCGGGCGAGACCTCCGGTCTCGCTGGAAGCCAGCACAGAACGCTGGCGACGAAGCGAGCGGTTCACCGTCGACGTCGGCGGCCTTTTTTCCTCCCGGTTTTTGCGCGGAGGGGTCCTGCAGACCCCTCCGTGAAAAAAGGTGGAAGGATAAGCTTGACACCCTCGCCGTTCGGAGGGGAGAGTAATGAGCACGCAGGAGGTCACGAAACGCGAGGCGTGGGTGATGGCCGCCCGGCCACAGACGCTGCCGGCGGCGGCCTCGCCGGTCGTCGTCGGGACCGGGATCGCCGTCCACGACGGTGTGTTCGCAGTCCTCCCGGCACTGGCGGCGCTCGTCGGTGCCGGCCTCATCCAGATCGGGACCAACTTCGCCAACGACTACTACGATTACGTCAAGGGCGCCGACACCGAGGAACGAGAGGGGTTCACCCGAGTGACGGCGGGGGGCTCATCGACCCCGAGACGGTCAAGCGCGCGATGTATCTCACGTTCGCCGCGTCGATCCTCTTGGGCACCTACCTGGTCTACGTCGGCGGCGCGCCGATCCTCGTGGTCGGACTCCTCTCGGTCGCCTCCGGCATCGCCTACACCGGCGGCCCGTACCCGCTCGGCTACCACGGCCTGGGTGACCTGTTCGTCTTCGTGTTCTTCGGCCTCGTCGCGGTCGCGGGAACGTACTACGTCCAGGCCGCGGCGGTGCTCGCCGAGCCGTTCCCCCTCGGGGTCCCGCCCGAGACGCTCCCGCTCGCGGTCCTCGTCGCGGCGCTGCCGATCGCGGCGCTGTCGACGGACATTCTCGTCGTCAACAACGTCCGCGACAGGGAGGAGGACGCCACCACCGGCAAGCGGACGCTCGCGGTTCGGTTCGGCTACGGATTCGCCCGCGCGGAGTTCCTCGCGATGCTCCTCGTGGCGTACGCAGTGCCGCTGTGGTTCCTCGCCCGTCCCGGGTATACGGTGGCCATCGCGCTCCCGTATCTCACCCTCCCGTACGCCGCAAGCATCACGCGAACGATCCTGGGAGAGACCGACGGTCGGATCCTCAACCCGACGCTGGAACGGACCGGACGGCTCCTGGCGGCCTACGCCGTCCTGTTCGCCGTCGGCCTCTCGTTCACGGCGCTCCCGCTGTAATGGAGACCGAACCGTTCTCCCTCGATCTCCGGTCGCCGCTCTCGACCGCCAGCGGGCCCATCAGCCGACGGGAGGGCTTTCTCGTTCGAGTCGAACACGACGGCGTGGTCGGACTCGGCGAGGCGACGCCGCTCCCCGGCTGGACGGAGTCCTACGCGGAGTGTGAGGACGCGCTTTCGGGTATGCGGGGCCCCGAGTCGCTTCCGAGCGAGACTGGCGAGGCGGGGAGGCCTCGTCGTCCGGCCGCCCGGCACGGGGCCGAACTCGCCGTCGCGACGGCAGAAGCACGCGCTGCAGGGGAGTCGCTGGCGGCGTTCCTCGCCGACGAGACACCCGCCGACACCGTGGCAGTCAACGCCACCGTCGGCGACGGCTCCGTCGACGCGACCGCCGGGGCGACGCGCGAGGCCGTCGAGGAGGGGTTCAGTACGGTGAAGGTGAAGGTCGGCGCGCGCGACCCAGACGTCGACGCGACGCGACTCCGAGCGGTCCGTGAGGCCGCCGGCGACGACGTCGGCCTCCGCGCGGACGCCAACGGCGCCTGGGACGTCGAGACGGCGAGGCGAATGCTCGACGTGGCCGCCGAACTCGACTTCTCGTACGTCGAGCAGCCGCTTCCGTCCGCCGACGTCGAGGGACACGCCGACCTTCGGGGCCGCGGCGTCGGCGTCGCGCTCGACGAGTCGCTGGCGACGGCCGGACCGGCGCGGGTCCTCGCGGCCGACGCCGCGGACGCCCTCGTCTGTAAACCGATGGCTCTCGGCGGTCCGATCCGGACGCTCGACGTGGCGCGGCAGGCGTCAGAGCGCGGCGTCGACGTCGTCGTGACGACCACGATCGACGCCGTGATCGCACGGGTCGGCGCGGTGCACGTCGCCGCGGCGCTTCCGGACGTCCCCGCCTGCGGGCTCGCGACGGGGGCGATGCTCGCGGACGACCTCGCCCCCGACCCGGCTCCGGTGGAGGGCGGTCGCATACGGGTTCCCGCGGGTCCGGGGCTCGCGGGCGACGCGTTCTCCGCCCTTCGCCAGCCGCCGGAGTGACAGCGTTCCCGGCCTCGGCGTGACGACGTTTCCACCCCCGAGAACCCGACCGGCCATCCCGCCGTCGGGTATTTACGAGTCCGATTCGTAAGCGAGCGTATGGCCGAGCCGACCGCGGAGCAACGCCGACTCGTCGCCGGGCTGTTCGTGTTTGCGGCGCTCGTGTTCGTCGTCGGGATCGTGGTCGTCGCGTTCCTCGCCGGTGCGATCTGACGGCCGCTCTCTCTTCCTGTCGTTTTTCGGCTCGCTCTGTCCGCTCACTCGGCTCCGCCCTCCGGTCGGTGGGTGACGCCCGACCGCTCGTCGGCTCCCTTGCGGCGGATCGCCGCCGCCGCGTTCGAGGCGTCGTAGCCGAAGTACACGTTCTCCGCGTACGTCTCCGCGACCTCCGTGGCTCCGACGAGCGCGTCGAGATCGACGTCGACGGCGTAGAGTTCGATCGAGAACGGCGTCCCGAGCGGATCGAGCAAGCTCTCGAACCCCTTGGCGATCGTCTCGAGCCAGTAGGTCGTCGCGTAGGCGGTGTCGTACAGCGGGACGACGAACTCGTCGACGTACTCCGCGAGGGACTTGACGTCGATCCCCTCGCGGCGGAACAGGTGCCCCGGATACGGGTCGGGATACAGCGTCAGGTAGGTCCGCCCCGGAATCCGCTCGGCCGCGTCGGCGACGAAGTCTGTGACCTCCGCGGCGCGCCAGTCGCGCCAGTCGTCGTGGCCGCTCTCCCCGAAGCGCTGCTCACAGCGGTCACACCGGCAGTACCCCTCGCGTGGAAATCCGACGTCGTCCAGTCGGACGTCGCCGTTTTCCGCCGCGCAGTCTGCGACGATCTCGAGGAGCCCCGCCCGATACTGTTCGTTGGTCGGGCACACGTGCGACCAGTCGAAGTAGGGCTGCTCGCGGGTCGCCGGCGTGCCCTCGGCGTCGACCGCGACGAGGTCGGGATCGGCGTCGACCGCCGCGCTGTCGCCGAAACACGAGATCATATTCACGGCGTTCGAGAGCGGCTGTGCGGCCCGCCCGGTCACGTCCTTGACCTCGTAGAAGCCGACGTCGAACTCGCTCCATTCGACCTCCTCGGCGTTCCGCGTGACGACACCGTACATAGGCGCCGTTTCGGGCCGAGCGGTATGAGTCCGTCGGCACGGTTCGCGACGATCCGCGAGGATCTCACCGCCGGGCGCGACGCCCGCTGCGTCGCTCTCGCGTCGTACCGACGCTATTCGTGTGGAGAGACCACCTGCTCGTCGGTGTGATGTACCGAAGACCTCGGACGCGAGGTCCTCACGCGGAGTCGATCAGGAGCGCTTATTCGTCGTCGACTTCGACCTCGACGGGATCCTCGCCGCCGGAGACGACGAAGTAGACGAGTGCGATGAGGGCCAGTACCAGGATGAACTTGGACTTTCCGGACATACCAGTCCCTAGACTCCCTCGGTACAAAGTGGTTTCCCTCCCGAGAGACCGCGCGACGGCGCGGCGGAAACCGATCGACCGTCGCCCGCCGTCGTCGATTGCGGGTCTCTTGCCGCCGCAATCGGCCGGGGAGGGGCGCCGCAGTGGGTCGGGCGACGTCGGAATGCGCCGCAGTGATTCGAGCGACGTCGGAATGCGCCGCAGTGATTCGAGCGACGTCGGAATGCGCCGCAGTGGGCCGGGCGACGTCGAGACGCGTCGCTGAGGCTCAGGCGACGTCCAGGTGCGTCGCGACCTCGTCCTCGCGGACGATCTCGCCGCAGTAATCACAGCGGAGCGCGTCGTCGAGGACCGCAAAGCGCGTCCGGATCGGTTCGTCGTCGTTGGTGATGCAGTTCCGGTTCGGACACGAGAGGACGCCGTCGACCGACTCGGGACGGTCGATCCGCTTCTTCTCGACGACGTCGTACTCCCGGACGATGTTGATCGTCGCCTCCGGGGCGATCACCGCGAGCACGTCCACCTCCGACTGGCTCAACTCCCTGTCCTCGACCTTCACGATGTCCTTTTTCGCGAGTTTGTCCGACGGGACGTTCATCCCGACGGAGACGCTCTCGCCCCCGGAGCCGTCGATGCCCAGGAGCGCGAGGACGTTCAGCGCCTGTCCGGCGGCGAGGTGGTCGATGACGGTGCCGTTTCGGATCTTCGAGACGCGGAGTTCGCGGTCGGTGTCGCTCATCGGTCACCCTCCTCCGAAAGCAACATATCGAGAAGCGCCATCCGAACGGGGACGCCGTTGTGGGCCTGCTCGAAGTACGTCGCGTACTCGGTCTGATCGACGTCCGGCGCGATCTCGTCGACGCGGGGCAGCGGGTGCATCACCGTCAGCGAGTCCTTCGCGGCCTCCAGATCCGCGGCGTCGATCTGGTACTCCCCCGCGACCTTCAGGTACTCGTTCTCGTCGGGGAAGCGCTCCCGCTGGATGCGGGTGACGTAGAGGATGTCCAGTTCCGAGAGCACCTCCTCCAGCGCGGTGTGTTCTCGCACCTGCGCGCCCGACTCGTGGAGGTCGTAGCGGACGCTCCGCGGCAGCCTGAGGCTCTCGGGGCTGATGAAGTGCTGGCGGGTATCGAAGTTCGTCAGCGCGGCGGCCAGCGAGTGCACCGTGCGCCCGTATTTCAAATCGCCCATGATCCCGACCGTGACGTCGTCGAGGCCGGCGTTCTGCCGCATCGTGTAGAGATCCAGCAGCGTCTGCGTTGGGTGCTGGCCCGCGCCGTCGCCGGCGTTGACAAGCGGGACGTCGACGAACTCCGTGGCCATCTTCGCCGAGCCCTCGGAGGGGTGTCTGAGGACGAGCGCGTCGGCGTAGCCCTCGAGGACGCGCATCGTGTCCGCCAGCGTCTCGCCCTTCTTCACCGACGAGGACTCGACCGATCCCATATCGATCGTGCGGCCGCCCAGTCGTTTCATCGCGGTGTCGAAACTCATCCGCGTTCGGGTGCTCGGCTCGAAGAAGCAGAGGCCGAGGATCGCACCGTCGTGTCGCCCCTGGAGGGCGCTCGGGTCGGCGTCGATCTCCGCCGCGCGGTCGAGCACCGCCTCGATGTCGGGCCGCGACAGTTGCGTCGCGGAGATGAGGTGGTCCTGACGCATTGTATGCAACCCCGCCCGGAACCGACTTGAATCGCTCGGGTCGACGACGGGTGCGCGTCGCCTCGATCGGGGGCTCGCAGACCGCGCCCTAGACTACGGCCAGTTGCCGCTTTCGAGGTAGGAGTCGGCGATCCGACGGGTCGCGACGACGTACGCCGCCGTCCGTAAGTTCGGGAGGCCGTTCTCCTCGTAGGCGGCGACCAGGTCGTCGAAGGCGTCGGTGATCACGGCTTCGAGCTCGTCGTTCACGCGCTCTTCGGTCCAGGCGAAGCGCTGGCGGTTCTGGACCCACTCGAAGTACGAGACGGTGACGCCGCCGGCGTTGGCGAGGATATCCGGCACGACGTGGACGTCGCGCTCGGTGAGGACGTCGTCGGCGCGCGGCGTCAGCGGCCCGTTGGCCGCCTCGACGATCACGTCGGCGGAGACGTCCTCGGCCAGGTCGCCGTCGATGGCGTTCTCGAGCGCCGCCGGGACGAGGAGGTCGACGTCGAGCGTGAGAAGCTCCTCGTTGGTCAGTTCCTCGGCGTCCTCGTACCCGGTGACGGTTCCGGTCTCGTTCTTGAACGACTTCACCGCGCGGGCGTCCAGCCCGTCGGGATCGTAGATCCCCCCGACGAGTCGGAGACGGCGACGACGGTCGCCCCGAGGTCCTCGATCAACCGCGCGGCGATCGAGCCCGCGTTGCCGTACCCCTGGACCGCGACCGTCGCGTCCGCGACGTCCCGATCGAGGTAGTCGAACGCCTCGCGGGCCGCGAGCATCGTCGACCGACCGGTGGCCTCGACGCGGCCCGCGCTCCCGCCGGAACTGATGGCCTTGCCGGTGATCACGCCCGGGGCCGTCGTCCGCTCCAGCGTCTCGTAGGTGTCTTTGAACCAGTTCATCTCCCGCTGTCCGGTGTTCACGTCGGGGGCGGGGATGTCACGGTCCGGGCCGACCAGCGGGCGAAGCTCGGTCGCGAAGGCCCGCGTCAGCCGTTCGAGTTCCGACTCCGAGTAGTCGTCGGGATCGACGACGATGCCGCCCTTGCCCCCGCCGAACGGGATCCCCACGATCGCACACTTGTAAGCCATCCACCCCGAAAGCGCTTTGACTTCGTCGCGAGAGACGTCCGGGTGATACCGGATTCCGCCCTTGTACGGTCCCCGATCGCCGTTGAACTGTGAACGGAACCCCTTGAATCGACGGTGGGACCCGTCGTCCAGTTCGACCGTGAGATTCACTTCGAGAACGCGTTCCGGGTGCTTCAGTCGCGTGAGAACGTCCTCGTCGATATCGAGATAGGCCGCAGCGTCGTCGACCTGCTCTTGAAGACTCTCAAATGGGTTCGGGTCGGACATAACCGGAATTTCAGCCGGGGGGAATTTAAGAACTACTGTATTGTAACCGCCTTCGTCCGGGTGCCGATTCGATAGCGGTCCCTAGGTGTCGGGGGACGCAGTGAATAAACGTAACAACAATTAGTATACTTACTGTAGTCAGAATAAATCCGCTCAAACCACTTATTTATCCCTATATAAGAATATTATCCGATAATTAATTAACTTTACTACTATTGTTGTTAATTATATCGGCATCGAAAGAGTGCAGAGTTTTCACACCGAAAATGTATGTGTCTCCGTGCGCATCGAGTACGTATGAACAAAAAGGCGAACCACCCCGTCCGAACGAGTGAAAAGACACTGAGGCTGATCGAGACGCTCGACACCGACGACGGGTTTCGACTCAGCGAACTCGAAGACCGCCTGGAGATGAGCAAGAGCGGGATCCACAACCATCTCAGCACGCTTCGGGAACACGGGTACGTCACGAAAGACGGCGACGAGTACACTCTCAGCCTGAAGTTTCTCTCTCTCGGAGGGCACGTTCGAAGTCGGTCGCCGCTGTATCAGTACGGCCGTTCGAAGATCGATCAACTGGCGAGCGACACCGGGATGCTCGCGAACCTCGCGACCGAGGAGGGGGGGCGGGCCGTCTATCTGTACCAGTCCCGGGGGAGTTACGCCGTCCACCTCGACACCCACGTGGGGTATCGGCTCCGACTGCACAACATCGGAATCGGGAAGGCCATCCTCGCTTCGCTCCCCCGCGACCGGGTCGACGCCATCGTCGACGAGTGGGGGCTACCGGAGGCGACGGAGAACACGATCACCGACCGCGAGGAACTGTTCGAGGAGCTGGAGACGATCCGCGAACGGGGGTATGCGACCGACGACGAGGAACGAACCGAGGGGCTCACCTGCATCGGCGCGCCGGTCAAACTCGGCGGCGACGTCCTCGGGGCGATCAGCATCTCCGCGCCCACGAAGCGGCTCGGGAACGCCGGGTTCGACGACGACATCACCGCGGAAGTGGAGAGCACCGCTCACGAACTCGCTCTCGACATCAAGTACGCCAGGCAGTGAAACGCGACCGCGAATCCGGTGAGGACGAAACGCAGTGAGAACAATTATCACCCCGTTCGCGCGTAGTACCCGTATATGCCGGAAATCGTCGACGGCTACACGCACGTACTGACCGAGCGGTTCTTCGAGGACCTCACGGACAAGTTCGGCTTCCAGGGGCTCTCGGGTCGCCCGGAATTCCTCTGGGACCACGACCAGCGGAAACAGGACATGGCCGACTACGGCGTCGACAAACAGGTCATCACGCTCGCGCTGCCGACGATGTTCCAGGGGATGGACCACGACCTCGCGCTGGACATCACGCGGTTAGCCAACGACGAGATCCGACGGCTCGCCGACGAGCACCCCGACGATTTCATCCCCGTCGGAACGATTCCGACGGTGAGCGAGGAGTTCCTCGCGGAGTTCGACCGCTGCGTCGACGACCTGGACATGGCCGGCGTCCAGATCTTCTCGAACGTCGACGGGAGGCCACTCGACGACGATCGCTTCTGGCCGCTCTTCGAGCGCGCGGAGGCGACCGACACGCCGCTTTGGATGCACCCCCAGCTCTGGGAGTGGTACGACTGGGCCTCCGAGTACATGGAACACCGGCTCTTCGGGTGGCCGTTCGACACGACGCTCGCCCTCTCGCGGCTGGTCTTCGGCGGCGTGATGGAGGAGTACCCCGACCTCCAGATCGTCTCCCACCACGGCGGCGGGATGGTCCCGTTCTACGGCCGCCGGATCGAGATGTTCTACCAGCAGCGGATGGCCTACCCCGAGAACTACCAGGGGTACCACGAGCACGCCGCCGAACTGTCGAGGCCCGCCGAGGAGTACTTCAAGAAGTTCAACGCGGACACGGCGGTCTCGGGGTCGACGCCGGCGCTCGAATGTGCGGAGTCCTTCTTCGACGCCGGCAACGTCGTCTTCGGGACCGACTACCCCTTCAGTCCCGAGCGCGGTCGCCAAACGGTCGAATACACCATCGACGCCGTCGACCGGATGGACGTCGACGACGACACGCGCGAGGACATCTTCGCAGACAATCTCTACGACCTGATCTCGTAGAGGTCGCGTTTCACGAATTCCGTTTTCGAGATCAAAACTCTGCCGTCTAACCGGCGTCGTCTCCAGACGTCGCGTTTCTGTAGAAAACAGGCGTACATATGTTATCTGTTTTCGGCGGGACGCGAATTATCAAGGTTGAACGGCCTCCTCACGTCGGTTCCGCCCGGGGAGACCGAAATTTTCAGATAGAGAACGCGTTCCGATTCGTTACTCGGCGCGGATTTCCATCGAGCCGAGGTTCGCGAACTCGACGGTGTAGACGTCGCCGGGTTCGATGTCGATCGCGGCGGAGATCCCGCCGCTCATCACGAGTTCGCCCTCGCGGAGACCGTCGTCGACGTCGGCCAGTCGGTCCGCGAGCCAGGCGACGGGTCGGGCGGGATTGCCCATAATGTCGCCGCCGATGCCGGTGGCCTCGACGTCGCCGTTCACCGAGACGGCGACGCTCTCCATCTTCAGGTCGACGTCCGTCACGTCGCGGTACTGCTCGCCGACGACGACCTTGCCGGCGGAGGTGAGATCCGCGATGACGTCCTGCGCGGAGGGGATCGCCCAGCCCTGGTATCGGCTCTCGAGGATCTCGACGACGGGGACGACCGCCCGCGTCGCCGTGAGGACGTCCATCGTCGAGACCGGGGCCGTGAGGTCTTCGTCGAGGACGAACCCGATCTCGGCCTCGATCCGCGGGGCGATCATCTCCTCGGTCGGAATCGGCTCGTTCTCCAGCACCGTCTCGTGGGCGACGTACCCGAAGATCGGCTCCGGAATCCCCAGTTGCTCCTGTTTCGCCTCGCTGACGAGGCCGAGTTTGTGGCCGACGACGTCGTCGCGGCCGCCCGCGCTGAGTCGGTCGAACACCTCGAACTGGATGCGGTAGGCGTCCTCGGTGGAGAACTCGACGTCGTCGGTCAGCGGCGCGATCGGCTCCTTCTCGTCGTAGGCCTCGTAGAGTTTCGTCGCGAGGTCGTCGACCTCGTCCTGGCTGAGTGGCATACACTCCTACGGTTCGCCGGTGCGCTCATTATACTTTCGACAGCCGGACTTTCGGTCGGAGGGACACCCGTCGCGTAATGGTATTCGGTTACCCGAACACGTTCATTTTAAATCATCAACCGGTTCCGGGGTCGACATCATTTTACTCGTGGCGACCGTTGGATCGGACGTATGCAAGAAGCCGAACGCGATCAGGAGATCTCGATCGACGCCCCCTGGGGCGGGCTCTACATCGACGGCGAGTGGGAGACGCCCGAGGGGCGAGACCGGATCGACGTCCGCAACCCGACGACGCAGGAGTCGATCACCGAGGTACCGGCGGCGACGGAGGCCGACGTCGACCGCGCGTTCGAGGCGGCCACGCGCGCACAGCAGGAGTGGAAGGAAACCACACCCGACGAGCGCGCCGCGGTCGTCCGCCGAACGGCCGATCTGATCGACGAGTACGAGGAAGAGATCCGAGAGATCCTCGCCGTCGAGACCGGGGCCGCCAAGCCCCGCCAGGACATCGAACACGGCGGGACCGTGACGTTCGTCCACGACGCCGCGTCCTTCGCGTTCCGCTCCTCCGGCGGCCACAACCAGTCGAAGATCCCCGGCAAGGAGAACATCATCCGGAAGGAGCCCGTCGGCGTCGTCGGCGTGATCTCGCCGTGGAACGTCCCGATGAAGCTCTCGATCCGCGCGGTCGCGCCCGCCATCGCGCTCGGCAACAGCGTCGTGCTCAAGCCCGCCCAGGAGTCGACCATCTCCGGCGGCCTCCTCCTGGCCCGGCTCTTCGAGAAGGCCGGCCTGCCCGACGGCGTGCTCAACGTCGTCCCCGGACGTGGCTCCGTCGCGGGCGACCGCACGGCGGCACACCCCGACTGCGACGTCGTCGCGTTCACCGGGTCGACCGGCG
Organism: Halobellus limi; assembly: GCF_004799685.1. Classification (NCBI taxonomy): domain Archaea; kingdom Methanobacteriati; phylum Methanobacteriota; class Halobacteria; order Halobacteriales; family Haloferacaceae; genus Halobellus; species Halobellus limi. The sequence continues at coordinate 1,942,538 of NZ_CP031311.1, read as the reverse complement.
CGGGACGGCTCGTCGGCGAGAACGCGATCGAGCACTTCGCGTTCCCCGCCCTGGAACTCGGCGGCAACAACCCCCACGTCGTCCTCGAAGACGCGGACCTCGATCAGGCCGTCGACGCCGGCGTCTTCGGATCGTTCTGGAACCAGGGACAGGTCTGCATCTCGATCAACCGCCACCTCGTCCACGAGTCGCTGTACGACGAGTACGCCGAACGGCTGGCCGAGCGCGCCTCGGAGCTGAAGATCGGCGACCCCACCGACGACGACGTCGTGATCGGGCCGATCATCAACGAGTCCCAGCGCGACGAGATGCTCGACTACATCGAGCGCACCGTCGAGGAGGGCGGCACGCTCCTCACCGGCGGCGGCTCCGACGGCCTGTTCGTCGAACCGACGGTCATCACCGACGTCACGAACGACATGGCCGCGGCGTGCAACGAGCACTTCGGCCCCGTCGCGCCGATCATCCCGTTCGGGGACGACGAGGAGGCGATCGAACTCGCGAACGCCACCGAGTACGGCCTCGCCGGATCGGTTCACTCCGCGGACCGCGGGCACGCCCGCGACGTCGCCGATCAGATCGACGTCGGGATGATGCACGTCAACGACCAGCCGGTCAACGTCGAGCCGCACGTGCCGTTCGGCGGCGTGAAGGAGTCCGGTCTCGGCCGCTACAACGGCGAGTGGATCATCGACGAGTTCACCGAGACGAAGTGGACGTCGGTCCAGCGCGAGCCCCGGGAGTACCTCTTCTGAGCGGGGCGGCCCGACGACTCCCCGCGGCTGTCGTCCGACCTCGCCGGGATCGTCGGTTCCGACTTCGCTCCCCCGTCTTTCGGTTCCGTCAGCCGCCGGAACCCGGTGCGTCCCACCGGCGCCAAGCGAAGTTATTAGTACGATAGATTCGTACCCGAACGTATGTCGTTAGATGCGGCGATCGTCGGTCCGGGTAACATCGGAACCGACCTGATGTACAAGATACTCGACAGGGGGGAGGAGATCGACCTCCGGCGGATGATCGGCATCTTCCCGGTTGAGGAGAGCGAGGGGCTCCAGGCCGCCGTCGACGAGGGAGTCGGCGTCGGCACCGACGGCATCGACAGCGTGAAGGAGTACGCCGACGAGATCGACGTCGTCTTCGAGGCCACCAGCGCGGGCATCCACGAACAGCACGCGCCGGTCTACGAGGACCTCGGCATTTTCGCGGTCGACCTCACGCCGGCGGCGATCGGCCCCTACACCGTCCCGGTCGTCAACGTCGACGACGTCGTCGAGAGCGGCCACGAGAACATCAATATGGTCACCTGCGGCGGGCAGGCGACGATCCCGCTCGTCCACGCGGTCGACCGCGTCGCGGACGTCGAATACGCGGAGATGCTCTCGCACATCGCCTCGAAGAGCGCCGGTCCGGGGACCAGACAGAACATCGACAAGTTCACGCAGACGACGGCGGCCGGCCTCGAGGAGGTCGGCGGCGCCGACGAGGGGAAGGCGATCATCACGCTGAACCCGGCGGAGCCGCCGATTATGATGCGGAACACCGTCTACACGATGGTCCACGAGGAGACGGACGTCGACGAGGTCAAAGACTCCGTCTCGCGGATCGAATCGGAGGTTCGCGAGTACGTCCCCGGCTACGACGTCACGCTCGAACCGACCGTGAAGGACCAAGACGAGGTCGCGTTCGACCTCGAAGACAAGATCATCCTCACGACGATGCTCGAAGTCGAGGGGGAGGGCCAGCACCTCCCGCCGTACGCGGGCAACCTAGACATTATGACAAGCGCAGCACTCGGAGCGGCCGAACGGGTGGCACAGCACGCGGTCGACGCCGACGCCATCGGGGGTGTCAGCGATGACTGACGCGGACGTCCGGCTGGTCGACATGACGCTCCGCGACGGGATGCACGCCGTCGACCACCAGTTCACGCCCGCGGAGATGGCCGACGTCGCGGCCGCGCTCGACGCCGCGGAGATGGACGTCGTCGAGGTCTCCCACGGCGACGGGATGGGCGGCTCGTCGATCAACTACGGCTTCTCCGCGGCCACGACCGAGGAGTACCTCGACGCCGTCGTCCCCGAACTCACGGACACGGAGCTCTCGGTACTCCTGCTCCCGGGCATCGGCACGGTCGAGGAACTGGACATGGCCATCGACCGCGGGGCGGACATCTGCCGGATCGCGACGCACGTCACCGAGGCGGACATCTCCGAGGACCACTTCGAGAAGGTGAAAGACCGCGGTCTGGAGGCGAACGGCCTGCTGATGCTCTCGCACATGGCCGAGCCCGAGCGGATTCTGAAGGAGGCGAAACTGATGGAGGAGTACGGCGCCGACGCCGTCTACCTGATGGACTCCGCGGGCGCGCTGCTGCCGAACGACGTCCGCGACCGAATCCGCCCGCTCGTCGACGAGCTCTCGATCGACGTGGGCTTTCACGCGCACAACAACCTCGGTCTCGGCATCGGCAACACGCTCGCCGCGCTCGAAGAGGGCGCGGTGACGACCGACGGCTGCCTCCGCGGCCTCGGTGCCGGGTCGGGCAACGCGCAGATCGAGGTGCTCGTCGGCGTCTTAGAGAAGGCCGGCTACGACATCAACCCCGACTTCTTCGGCGTGATGGACGCCGCCGAGGACGTCCTCGTGCCGATGATCGACGACGACGAGATGCCCGAACTCGACAACGACTCGCTGATGCTCGGCTACGCCGGCGTCTACTCCTCGTTCCTCCGGCACACCCGGCGCGCCGGCGAGAAGTACGACATCGACCCCCGCGAGATCCTGGTCGAACTCGGCGAGATGGAGGTCGTCGGCGGGCAGGAGGACCTGATCACCGACGTCGCCTCGCGGCTCGCCGAGGAGAAGGAGTCCGGCGCGGCCGCGGAAGCCGCCTCCGACGACGACTGATCGGCCATTTCCGTCCGCAGAATTCGGTTCCCGCCGTTCGCGTTTTTGACTCGGTGTTTCGATTCGATCCCCGGCGCCGCCGTATCAGAGGTCTTCGCGCGGTTCGATCAGCTCGATCACGTGGCCGTCAGGGTCGGTGACGAAGGCGATCCGCGCGCTCACGCCGGTCGAGTCGAGGGGACCGCGGAGGAGTTCGCTCTCGGTCTCCTCAGTGAGGCGTTCGACCAGCGCGTCGGTGTCGTCGACCTCCAGCGCCAGGTGGTCGAACCGCCGGGTCGTGGGCTCTCCGAGGTCGTGGTCGGGCTTGTGCTTGAACTGGATCTCCGTCTCGCTCTCGCCGCGCACGTAGACGTTCCGGGCGTCGTCGCCGCCGACGAAGTCGTTCGTCTTCTCTAATCCGAGTTCTCCGACGTAGAAGTCGAGGGTCTGCTCGACGTCCGACACCCAGATCGCGCTGTGGATCACGTCCATACCGGAGCTTCGGTGGTAATCTCGCATAAAAGCCCGGGATCTGCGTCGCCGACGGCACCGCCGAACCGGCGACCCGGTTCGCTCTTGGCCACCCACTCCTCGGAACCGACCGGATCACCAACCTATTTGACGCCTCCGGCGGTAGCGAGCCTATGGCAGTCTCAGACGACACGCGCGAGGAATTGGCCGACGCGCTCTACGACGCGCTGCGGACGCAGGAACCGATCGATCGGCTCACCGCCGAGCACGACCTGACGATGGCGGACGCCTACGACATCCAGACGCGCTTCATCGACCGCCGCCTCGACGACGGCGCGGAGATCGTCGGCCACAAGATCGGACTTACAAGTGATGGAATCCAGGAGCAACTCGGCGTCGACGAACCCGACTACGGCCGGCTGCTGGACACGATGTTCGTCGAGGGGAGAGAGATTCCCGGCGAGGACCTGATCGCCCCGCGGATCGAACCCGAGATCGGCTTTATCATAGAGGAACCGCTCGACCCGCCGGTGACGTACCTCGACGTCCTCGACGCGACGGGCTCTGTGCTCCCCGTCGTCGAGGTCATCGACAGCCGCGTCCGCGACTGGGACATCCGAATCGAAGACACCATCGCCGACAACGCCTCCTCGGCGCTGTACGTCGCCGGCGAGCAGACGAGTCTCGCCGACACCGACCTCTCTCTGGAGGGCGTCAAACTCTACAAGAACGGCACGCTCGAATCCTCCGGCGTCGGCGCGGCGGTCCTCGATCACCCCGCGCGGTCGGTCGCGTGGCTCGCGAACACGCTGTCGGACCTCGACGAGCGGATCGAAGCGGGGCACGTCGTCCTGAGCGGGTCGCTGACGCCCGCGGTCGATCTCGCGCCCGGCGACGTCGTCTCCGTCGAGTTCACCTCGATCGGGACGGTCAACGCCCGACTTGCCGAGGAGTAGCGGAAAGAAGGGTGTTCCGCCGACGATCCTAACGGTCCGTGTACGGGATGCCGCCGAGGCTGTACTGCGTCCCGAACCACTGGTGATCGGACTCGGAGCCGATGTCCTCCTGCCAGACGACCGTCTCCCAGTCGGGTTCGAAGTTGAGGTAGCCGGGGCCGGCGAACAGTTCGAGTCGGATGCCGCTGGCGGGGTCGTTCACGTAGAGGTAGTTCGCGTTCGTGATGGCGTGCTTGCCCGGGCCGCCGTCGATCTCGACGTTGTTCTCCGAGAGGATGTCGGCGGCGTCCCAGAGGTCCTGGAGGTGATCGAGGTGGTAGGCGATGTGGTGGAACTCGGTCGCGTCCTCTTCGAGTCTATGGACGGCGATGTCGTGCGGCAGCGGCGTCGTCGCGTGCCACCAGCCCCACGTCGTGCCGTCCTCGGATTTGAAGACCTCGTTGAGACCCATTCCGAACTCCTCCTCGAAGAGCCGGGAGGTCGCCTCGGGGTTGCCGTCCTGCACGTGCGTGTGGTCGATGCGCTGGGGGTACACTCGGTTCGCGTACTCGGGGCTGTACCGACGCATCGGGATGTTCGAGCGCTGCTCGCCGTCGATGTCCGGCTTCTCCATCTCGTAGTAGATCTCGAAGCGGTGTCCGGACTCCGACTCGAACATGATCGAGTCGCCGATGCCGGCCTCGTGTCCGTCCTCGGTCCACCAGACGTCCCGACCGAGTTCCTCGAACCGGTCGTAGTACTCCTCGACGGACTCGGGGTTTTTGGCGCGGAATCCGATGTGATCGACCGCGCCTCTCTCACCCTCCGTGAGGCTCATCGTGTGGTGCTCGTAGTCTCGGAGCGCACAGAGATACGCGGTGTCGTCGTCGCGCTCGACGACCTTCATGCCCATCAGATCCCGGAAGAACCAAAGCGACTCCTCGAGATCGGGCGTCTCGAAGGCTATGTGTCCGAGTTTGGCAAGTTCTGCCATACGAAACGGTTGGAGGTTCTATTATATACATTTTTCTAAGACGGGTAAGTTCGTGGCCACGATATCTACTCGGAAAATAATTGTATCTGTTTCTCAAACGCTCGAAACCAGCGTAACAAATAAATAATGTAATCATCGATCCAGTCATATGGGTATTGCAACTCTTGCACACGCAGAACTGTACTGTCCGGATCTCGAAGCGTCGCTGGAGCACTTCCGCGACACGATGGGGATGTACGTCCGCCACGAGGAGGACGACGCGTACTATCTGGCGGCCTTCGGCGACTGGCAGGACTACACGCTCATCCTCCGCGACGGCGACACCTGGGGCTGCAAACACGTGGCCTGGATGCTGGAAGACGAGGAGGACTTCGAGGAGTTCGAAGAGCGGATCGAGGCGGCCGGGTACGACACCGAGTGGATCGAGGAGGGCGCCGAACCCGGACAGGGGCGAGCGCTCAAGTTCGACTATCCGGGGGCCACGCCGGAGTACATGGAGTTGGTCTACGACGTCGACCGCGCGTTCGACACGGTTGCTCCGGAGAACAAGCCCCGGTTGAAGAATCAGCCCGCGCGCAAGCCCGAGCGCGGTGCCGGCTTCCGCCGCATCGATCACGTGAACTTCAACGTGAGCAACGTCCCCGAGTGCGTCGACTTCTTCGAGAGCGTCCTCGGGTTCGACCTCCGCGAGGAGGGGCTGGACCCCGACGGGAACCAGGCCGGCGCGTGGCTCAGTGTGAGCCCGCTGGTCCACGAGATCGCGTTCGTCGCCCCGCCGCCGGACGCGAACGTCGTCGACAAGATCGATCACGTCGCCTACTATATGGACGGCGGCTACCGCGGCGAACTCGAACGCGCCGCCGACCTCCTCAGAGAGCGCGGCATCGAGTTCGTCGGCGGCCCCGCCCGCCACGGTGTCAGTCAGGCTCACTTCAACTACTACGTCGAGCCGTCGGGGAACAAAATCGAGATCTTCGCCGGCGGCTACCTCATCTTCGATCCGGAGTGGGAGACGGTCACCTGGACCGCCGAGGACGGATCGGACAGCTTCGTCTGGTGGGGCGGCAAGGCCGGCCAGCACGCCCGGCGACAGTACGACTACGTGCCGACCGACGAGACCGACTGGTCCGACGAGGGCGCACACCACATCCGCGACCGATACAAGTCACAGGACCCCGAGAACGCCGACTAAACGACGGGTCGAGAGACGGACCTTCCACCGGCGACACCCCTTTGACTCTCCGAACCGGTGCGGAGGCTCCGCGGCACAGCAAAACGGGATCGCACGATCGCGACGAGAGCGTCGAGGCGGTTCAGTCGCCGGCGGCCTGGGCGTTCAGTCGCCGGCGGCCTGGGCGAAGTCCGCGACGAGGTCGCCGGGGACGATCCCGTCGTCGGTCCACCCGCGGGCCTCGTAGTACTCCTGAATCGAGGAGTCGAGGTCCGGCAGGTCGTAGGGGAGTCGATCGTCGGCGGCGTCCCGGCCGCGCTGGTTGCTGAAGTGCCGTTCGAGGTTCACGATTCGATCCCCGATCGCGAGGATGTCCTCGTAGTCCTCCTCGAAGAGGGCCTCGAAGACCTCCTCCTCGATGACGCGACCGAGGCCGAACTGACAGAGCACCGCACAGTCGCGGACCGCGTTGCGGTTCTCGTGATCGATCAGGAAGTCGGCCTTTCCGGCCGTTCCCTCGGCGGGGATGACGTCGTTGTACTCCGGGATCATCAGCGTCGAGTACATGTGGTCGGCGCCGCGGTTCGCCACCGCGTAGGAGAGGCCCTGCCCGTGGACGACGCGGCCGTCGTGGGCGGCGAAGTCCATCCCCTTCACGGTCCAGTTCTCGACGTCGAGGTCCTCGTGGATGCGGTCGATGCCCTCGGCGAGTTTGTCGCCGACGCCCTCGCGGCGGGCGATCTTCTCGATGAGTTCGTGGATCAACTCGACGTTGCCGAACTCGTCCTCGCTCGCGAGGTAGGCGGCGATGGTGTTCCCACAGGAGATGGTGTCCATCCCGAGATCGTCACAGAGGCCGTTGGACTTCATGATGTCGACGATGTCGCCGACGCCGGAGTTGCTGCCGAAGGACATCACGGTCTCGAACTCGGGGCCCTCCGTCTCCACGCCGCGCTCCTCGTCGCGGGTCGGGAGCTTACAGGCGAACGCACAGACCGAACAGGCCGCCTTCTTGTACTTCTTCTCCTCGACGCGGTCGCCGTTGATCTTCTCGGCGTGCTCGAAGGACATCTCCGAGAAGTACCGCGTCGGCAGCGAGAAGTTGTCGTTGAGGACCTGCACGAGGTGGGTCGTCCCCTGTCGACGGAAGATGTCGTCGCTCGTGGCCGCTTGCCGGTGGACGTCCATGTGCACGTCCTCGTTCGGCAGGTCGACGTCGGGAGCGGAGTCGCCCTCGAAGGTGAGACACTTGACGTTCTTCGAGCCGAGGATCGCCCCGAGGCCGCCGCGGCCGAACGCCCGTTCGTCGTAGGTCATCGCCGCCGCGAACCGGACCTCGTTCTCGCCCGCGGGGCCGATCGTGACGAGGTTCTCCGCCTCCAGGCCGTAGCGCTCGTTCATCTCCTCTGTCACCTCGGGGACGGTCGCGCCGGCCAGTTCCGGCACCTCCTCGAACTCGACGCCCTCGTCGGTGACGTGGACGGCGAGGAGTTCGTCGCTCTCGCCGGCGACCTCGACGACGGAGTGGCCGGTGCCGACGAAGTTCCGCGAGAGGTACCCGCCGGCGTTCGAAGAGAGCAGTCCGTCCGTCAGCGGCGAGAGGCCGGTCATGTTCATCCGACCGGTGAAACTCATCGAGGACTGCTGAAGGGGGCCCGAGGCGAGGTACACACGGTTCTCCGGGCCGAGCGGGTCGGCGTCGAAGGGGATCCGATCGTGCGCGAGCTTCGTCGAGACGCCCCGTCCGCCGACGAACTCCTCGAGCTCGTCGTCGATGTTCGTCGTCTCCGCGGTCCGGTCGCCCACGTCGACCGTCAGCAGCGAACCGTTGGCGTGTAGCATCGTACATAGATACGCAAGCGAATACAAAAATCCGTCGCAGTCGACCCTTCCCGCTCGGAGCTGATAGCGGAGGGAATTCGGGAGAACGATCAGAGAGCTATTCGAGAGAACGATCAGAGGGCTATTCGAGAGCGATCAGAACGCGACCGAGAGAATCCCCAGTTGGAGCGGCATCAGCACCAGAACCGTCGCGACCGCGACGACGGAGGCGACGCGGATCAGTTCCCGGGCGTCGACGATGTCGAACGCCAGGATGACGACAAGTACGGCGGACTGGTACGGGAAGAACGGGACGCCCAGCGCGGCCGTCGACGCCAGCACGACCGGGACCAACGGGATCCCCGTGTCCGCGGCGAGCGCGACGACGATCGGCGTCGCGACGCTCACGGCCGCGAGGCCGCCCATCACGACCATCAGCGCGACGGTCGCGAGGAACACGATCGCGAGCACGACCGAGGTCGAGGCGTCCGTCGGGACGACCGTCAACGCCCCCTCGGCGAGCGCGGCGGCGACGTTCGTCCGCGTCAGCCCCTCGCCGATCGCCAGGACGGCGGCGACGAAAAAGAGGATCGAGAAGTCGACCTCGCCGACGGTCTCCTCGAAGTCCGCGATACCGACGCGCGGCAGGAACACGAGGACGACCACCAAGAGCGCGCCGTAGACCGGGTGGAAACCGTGGAAGACGTCCGTCACCCACACCGCGACGCCGGCGGCGAGGAACCCGAGCATCCGTCGTTCGTCCCCCGTCATCGACCGCAACCCGCTCGCGGTCTCCTCCATCTCCACCGCCGCCGGCGGCCGGTACATCGCGTACACGACGCCGACGACGAGAAACAGTCGGCCGACGCCCATCACGGGAAACATCAGGACGAACCACTCGGTCCAGGGAATCGACGTCCCCGCGACCGATTCGAGGACGCCGAGAACGATGATGTTCGGCGAGCCGCCGGTGAGGACGGCGAACGTCCCGAGGTACGTGGTCAGGATCGGTCCGAAGAACAGCCCGAGCTTAACCCGCCGAGAGTCGAACCGCTCGCCGACTTCGAGGACGACCGGGGCGAGCACGAGCACGCGAACGATGCCGACCGGGATCACTAACACGAGAAGCAGCCCCGCGGCGGAGAGCCCGAACAGCAGCCGTCGGTACGTCCGCCTCGGAGCCGCAGACGGGGAGTCGAGCGTGACGCGGTGGATGACCCAGCGGCCGGCCCACTCCGCGAGCCCGCTCCGGCGCGTCGCCTCGCCCATCACCAGCCCGAACGCGATCAGCCACGTCGCCGGCGAACTGAACCCGGCGAGCGCGAGGTCGAGCGAGAACGCGAGGCCGACGAGTCCCAGACAGAGCACGCCCGTGTAGGCGGGCGGGACGACGTTCCCGACCCAGAGGACGATACAGAGGGTCGTGATCGAAAGCATCGTCGCCCCCGCCGGCGCGAAGGGCGCCGCGATCCGGACGGCCGCCGCGGCGAGAATCGCCACCGGAATCGAGAGGGCTGCGGGACTCGGGGCCCACGACCTGGAAGACCGCATCATCGTACGCCACTGCGTCCCCCTTCGTGTCTCGGGACCCACATACCTGCGTTCTCGACCATCAGTCGTATATAGATTCGGATCCGGGGGCCGTCTCGTGGATTCGAGAGTGGGCGACCGCCCCGAGGAGACCCGGCCGGGGGTCCGCGTGGGTGCATAAATTTATGTCGTCTATCGTTCTCCTTCGAATATGTCTCTCGGTGACAGGAAGCGGTCGCCCACCACCTCGCAGGGCCCACTCGAACGATGACGCCGATCGACGATTCGACCGGCGCGGACGAACGGACCGTCGCGGAGTCGATGCTCAGATCCCTCGCCGAAAGCGGGGTCGAGTACGTCTTCTCGAACTTCGGCACCGACCACACCCCGCTCATCGAGGCCGCCGCTCGCCTCCGGGAATCCGGCGGCGACGACCGCCTCCCCGAGTTCGTGGTCTGTCCGCACGAGTTCGTCGCGCTGTCGGCCGCACACGGCTACGCGGTCCGGACCGGCGATCCGCAGGCCGTCCTGGTCCACGTCGACGTCGGGACGCAGAACCTCGGCGCGGCGATGCACAACGCCCACCGCGCGAACGCTCCGGTGTTCGTGATTGCGGGACTCTCGCCGGTGTCTGACGCCGGGTACCCGGGCTCGCGGGACAACCCGGTCCACTACGCCCAGGACGTCTTCGACCAGACGTCGATCGTCGAGGAGTACTGCCGCTGGACCGAGGAGTACCGGGTGCCCGCCGATCCGAACGAGACGGTCAGGCGCGGCCTCGAACGCGCCGCCTCGACGCCGTCGGGGCCGGTCTACCTCACGGCGACCCGGGAGGCGCTCGAAACCCCCTCACCGACCGAACCCGGTGACGTCCGACCCGTCCGACGGGCACGACCCGCCGGCCCCGACGACCACGCGCTCGACGATGTCGTCGCGCGCCTCGAAGACGCGGCGCGGCCGCTCGTCGTCACGAGCAGCGGGGCCGGGCCGATGGGCGACCCCGACCTCGACGCCCTCGTCGGGTTCGCGGAGACCGTCGGAGCCGGCGTCGTCGAACACGTCCCGCACGAACTGTGTTTCCCGCGGGACCACGACCTCCACGTCGGCTTCGACCCCACCGATCCGGTACGGGAGGCCGACCTCCTGGTGGTCCTCGAGTCCGACGTTCCCTGGGTGCCCTCGAAGACCACGGTTCCGGACGACCTCGACGTGGTCCAGATCGACACGGAGCCCTCGAAGGCCGCCTACCCGAAGTGGCCGTTCGAGATCGATACGACCCTGATGACCGATCCGGCCGCCGCGCTCCGGCGACTGGCCGAACGCGTCGGTACCGCGGGCGGCGGCGACGGGACGTTCTGGCGGGAGATGCACGCCGAACAGCGCGCGGCGGCCGAGAGGCGCGTCGAGGAGTCGCGGGCGGCAGGTCGGCTCGACGCGGCGGTGCTCTCGGATGCGATCGGCGACCACGTCGACGAGGAGACGGTCGTCCTGCAGGGCGCGACGACGAACCGGGTGCCCGCCCTAGAGCAGATCCCGCTGTCCGAGCCGGGGTCGTTCTTCTGGCGGGGCGGCGCGGGGCTCGGCTGGGCCGTGCCCGCCGGGATCGGCGCGAAACTCGCCGCGCCCGACCACCGCGTGATCTCCCTGCTCGGCGACGGCGGCTACCTCTTCAGCAACCCCGCCGCGAGCGTCCTCGCGGCGGACAACGCGAACGCGCCGACGCTCAGCGTTATCTACCACAACGAGGGCTGGGAGGCCGTCCGCCGGGCGACGCGGAAACAACACGAGACGGGAGCGGCGGCCGCACAGGGGGTCCCCGAGGGCGATTACGGCGAGACGGTCGACCTCTCGCGGGTCGCGACGATCGGCGACGCCCACGCCCGGCGCGTCGACGACCTCGACTCGCTGGACGAAGCCCTCTCGGAGGCGGTCGCGGCGGTCGATGGCGGGCAGGATGCCGTCCTCGACGTCAGGCTCGATGTCGAGGGGTGAACGCCGGTCGGGAGTCGTCGTCGGACCCGTCGCGGTCCGTCTCCGATGAGGACGTAAAGAAAACTACGAACTGAGAGAATTTTCTATCTCAGAACAGAAATCGGAAAGCGATCCCGATGACGTCGGAAAGATTGATCCGCCGCTCGTGGGGAAGATTCGACAGATAGAGGCGGAAACGCGCGTTCAGCGTATATTCCCTGTCAGTATTGGTCGGTGAAATAACAGATGTACCGCTGTTTGCGACCGCGTTTGGAACGTCTATTTGTGAGAGACTCCCTATCGTGTGTTCTCAATTTGAAAACGTATTCTACGGGAATTTTCTCTGGCAAAATTCAGTACGGCAGTGCTCCCGGCGCTCGATGAGGTCGATCGTGTTGCGACTGGAAGAAGCGCCGCTGATTGGGACGGAGGGGCCGTTCTGGGCTCCCGAAACCGCCTCGATACTTCGGCGGGCCGGCGGTCGATTCACTCCGTCACTCGCACCCCCTCGGCGTCCGGCCGCCACTCCATCACGCGCTCGTGCAGCGGCGCGAGCACGCCGTACTCGACGACGATCAGGAACACCACGAAGATGATGAGCCAACTCATCATCGTCGGGAGGTCGTACTGGTCGAAGTACCGCCGGAACATGAACCCGACGCCGCGGGTGAGCAGGAACGCCTCGACGAGCAGGGTGATCTTCCACCCGATCGAGAGCGCCGAGCGGAAGCTGGCGAACAGGAACGGCGCGAGCTGTGGGATGACGATGTCGGTGAACGTCTGGACGCGCCCCGCCCCGAAGAACTCCGCCATCTCCGCGAGGTCGTCGTCGAGGTTGCGAGCGCCCTCCCACATGTTCAGGCCCACGAACGGCGTGATCACGAGCGGGATGGCGAAGTAGCCGCTGCTGGCGTCGAACCCGATCCAGATCGCCGAGAGGAACACGATCACCAGCGAGGGGATCGCGAGCCAGGCGTACACCCACGTCGCGAGCGTGCTCTCGAGCGTCTCGTTGCGTCCGAGCGCGACGCCCAGAAGCGTCCCCGCGATCATCGAGACGACGAGCGACGCGAAGAGCATCTGGATCGTCTTCCAGACGTGGAAGTAGAACATGTGATCGTACGGCCCCGGCGTCGTCAGCACGACGACGAGCGCGGCGTACGTCTCCGGCAGCCCGGGGACGACCTCGGGGAGCGTGACGCCGCCGACGTACCACAGCGCCAGGAGCGTGATGACCGACGCGACGGTGTAGAGGTACCGTGTCAGCCGGTCCATCTCAGTCCACCACTTGCTCGTGGAACTCCGTGTACAGTTCCGCCTCGCGCTGTGCGATGTCGGGATCGTCGTACTGCCTCGGCCTGTCGATGTCGATGTCCCGCCGGGCGAACATCTCGCCGTCGGTGTTCATCATGTAGATGTAATCGGAGAGGAACACCGCCTCGTTGATGTCGTGGGTGACGAACAGGATCGTCTTCTCCTCGCGGTTCCAGATGTCCAGAAGCTCCTGTCGGAGGTCGCGGGCGGTGATCTCATCGAGGCTGCTGAACGGTTCGTCCATCAGCATGATCTCGGGTTCGGTCGCGAGCGCTCTGGCGATGGCGACGCGCTGTTTCATCCCGCCGGAGAGCCGGGTCGGGTAGTTGTCCCCCTCGTCCCCCAGGTTGACCATCTCCAGGTAGCGCTCGATCCGCTCGTCCCACTCGGCCTCCGGGACGTCCCTGGCTTCGAGCGCGAACTCGATGTTGCCGGCGACGGTCTTCCAGTTGAGCAGCCGGGGTTCCTGGAAGATGTACCCGAGCGAGAGGTCGTCCGGAGAGACGTCGCGTCCGCCCCGTCGCATCGTTCCCCCGTCCGGTTCGATGAGCCCCGAAACGACGTTCATCAACGTCGTCTTTCCGCAGCCCGAGGGGCCGAGAAGAGAGATGAACGCGCCGGTCTCGACGTCGAGGTCGACCTCGTCGAGGACGAGAATCTGGCCCTGCCCGGGTTTCTCGAAGGTCTTGACGATGTCTCGGAGTTCCAGGGTCCCTTCCGACCCCCCTCCGTTCCCGCGGGCGGGCGCCTCCTCTTCGGCGGCGGTCATCGCCCCCCTCCTGAGGCGTTTCTCGAGAGAATATCGGCACAGAGATCGTGTCGGTACATAGATCGTGTGAACACCTGGCACAAGATTGTGAGTGTATAATAATCTTTCTATGGCTCGACGCCGGCGAGTCGGTGACCCGACGCTGACGAGGGACGAACCCGGGTCTCCGTCGACGAACGCGCGATCATTCACGATCTTCCCGGTGATTTTATTACCTTCGATAAATTTCGGAGTACTATGCATCGTGTTAGCAGAAGGCGGTTTATCGCTGGATCGGGTGCTGTCGGAATCGCCGGACTGGCCGGTTGCAGCAGCGGCGGTAACGGCGGAGACAGCGGTGACGGCGGTGGTAGCGGAGACGGCGATAGCGGCGACGGCGGGTCCGAAGGGACCACTGCCGGCTCCGCGGGGGACGATCTGACGTCGGTTCGGATCCAGCTCCCGGAAGGTACGATTCACTACCCGATGTACGAGGCCGCGACGGACGCGGGCGTCTTCGAGGCGGAGGGGATCGACCTCACGGTCGATTACGCCCCGTTCAGCGCGCAGGTGCAGTCGCTGACCAGCGGGGAAGTCGACGTCAATATGGTCTCGATGATCCCCTATATGGGCAACTACATCCAGGGGGAAGACCTCGTGACGTTCGGCTGGGACGGCTGCCTCCAGAGCATCAACGCGCTGTACACCCGAGCCGGCAGCGAGTACGAGTCGATCGGTGACCTGGAGGGCCAACGCATCGGCGTGTGGTCGTGGGGTTCCTCGACGGTCCAGGCGTTCCAGGCGGTCGTCGCGGAGGAATCGGGGCTCCGACTGCGACAGGACTTCGGGACGACGACCGCTGCCCCGCCCGCCCTCCTCGGCCTCCTGCAGGACGAGGAGATCGACGGCGTGATCAACGTGAGCGGGCTCACGATCACGATGGAGTCCGATCCCGACACGTACCGTCGGCTGACGCAACTGAACGAGATGTGGCGGGAGCGGACGGGCTACACGCTGCCGCTCACCTCGTGGTGGAGCTACTCCGACTGGTACGAGAACAACACCGAGACCGCCGCGGCGCTCCTCCGGGGCGGGCAGAGCGCCACGGAACACTGGCGGGAGAACACCGTCTCGATCCTCGACGAGTACGGCGAGACCGCCTCCATCGACAACCAGGCGAAGGTGGACGTCGTCGACGAGTGGGCCAGCGACGGACAGATCTTCCGCGACACCACCACCGACGACTACCGCGACGCCACCTGGGAGTTCGTCGAACTGATGAGCAGCTACGACTTCCTCGAAGAGATGCCGTCGCAGGACGACGTCCTCCGGAACCCGCAGTAACGTCCGCAACGGCTCGACACTCCCTATGTATTCTTACATCCAAGAACGAAATATCGAAAAGAAGGCGGCCGTAGCGGCGGTGCTTCTGATCGCCTGGCAGGTGGGATCGCAGTTCTATCCGTCGTACGTCCTTCCCGGCCTGGTCGAACTGGCCGTGGCCACCCAAACGGTGGTCACGGACTCCCAGTTCGGCACCTACCAGAGCAACATCCTCGATACGTTCCGACGGCTGCTGGCCGGGTTCGCCATCTCGGTCGTCGTCGGCACCGTCGTCGGAACGGCGATGGGCCTCCGCAAGGAGGCGGAGGCGTTCCTGCGCGCGTGGATCGTCCTCGGGCTCTCGGTCCCGTCCATCGCGGTCGCGTTCGCTCTCATCATCGCGCTGGGTATCTCCGAGTGGGTCCCCGTCCTGACGGTCGTGATCGTCGGCGTCCCGTTCGTGATCCTGAACATGTGGGAGGGCACCCAGGAACTCGACCCCGAGATCACGGAGATGGCCGATTTCTTCGGCGCGAGTCGCCTCCAGCGCTACCGCGACATCCTCCTGCCGCAGGTCCTCCAGTACCTCTTCCCCTCGATGTACTGGGGCCTCGTCGTCTCCTGGAAGGTCCTCTTCATCGCCGAGGTGTTCGGGGCCGGGTCCGGCGTCGGCTACATGGTCAACTACTGGTTCCAGCAGCAGCGGGTCGACCTCCTCCTCGGGTGGGTGGTTGTGCCCGTGATCCTGATCATCCTCGGGCAAGAGGGGCTGCGCGCCGCAGAACACCGCATTATGCGGTGGCGATGACAACTCGCGCGGCGGCGTCGAGGCGACCGTTCACCTTCTCGTCACGCCCCGTCCAACCACTCGGTTCGACGCGGTCCGTCGAATGACAACTGTTATACCGTAACACGTCCACGTCGCTACCGATGAAACGCAGCCCCGTCGAGAGTCCCAACGCTCCGAGCGGCGTTCGTATCGAAACCGCAACGGGAGCGACGCGATGATCCCCGGCGGAGAGATCCTCTCGCTCGGCGTCCTCCTGGCCGCCTTCGGCGCGTTCGCGCTGGCGGTACAGTCGCTGTCGATCCGCTACGGAACGATCACCAGCGACTCCTCGGACGCCCTGGTCGTCGTTCTCGTGGTGAACGTCCTCGCGCTAGTGCCGGCGGCGTTCCTGCTCGGCTCGCCGATTCAGGACCTGACGCTCCGCTCTCTCGGGGCGTTCACCGCCGCGGGACTGCTCGGAACGATGGTCGGGCGGGCGATGCACTTCGAGGGGATCAAGCGGATCGGGTCCAGCCGCGCCGAACCCATCAAGGCCTCACAGCCGCTGCACGCCTCGCTCATCGCCGTCGTCGTCCTCGGTGAGGTCGTCACTGGCGGCCACCTGGTCTCGATGGTCGCCATCGTCCTCGGAATCGCGATCATCACCTACGAGCACGGGCGTTCGGACGCCGGGGACGGCGGTGCGGGCTACGCCGGCCTCGCGTTCCCGTTCGCGGCGGCGTTCTTCTACGGGATCGAGCCGACGTTCGCCAAACTCGGGTTCGCGGAGGGGGCGGCGGTCCTCACCGGGCTGACGGTCAAGACGGTCAGCGCCGGCGTCGGGTTCCTCGTCTACCTGTGGTGGACGCAGGGGCTTCCGGACCTCCGGGAGGTAGAGCGCCGCGAGCTCCCGTGGCTGGTCGGGGCGGGACTCGCCAACACGCTCTTTCTCCTCGGCTACTACGGCGCGCTGGAGTTGGAGCCGGTGTCGCTCGTCGTGCCGCTGGTCCAGTCGAGCCCGCTCGTCGTGATCTTCCTCTCGATCCTCTTCGTGAGCGACAACCTCGAACGGATCACCCCGCGGCTGGTGATCGGCGCGCTCGTCGCCGTCGCCGGCGCGATCGGCGTGACACTTCTGAGTTGAAGTCGACGGCGCAAACGTTCCCGCGACGTCAGTAACGTCAGTAGTACGAGAGCCCCGGATCCGCGTTGATCGCCTGCCCGGTCATCACGCCGCTGTCGGGGCTGGCGAGGAAGGCGACGACCCCCGCGATGTCCTCGGGCTCGACGACCCGGTCGAGGTCCTGTTCGCCGACGTAGTCTTCCAGGTACTCCTCGCCCGCCTGCTGGGAGGCCTCCGACCAGGTGAACCCCGGCATCACGGCGTTGACGCGGACGCCGATGTCGCCGACTTCGGCAGCCATCGCCCGCGTCATCGCGAGCACCGCCCCCTTCGAGGCGACGTAGTGGAGAAAGCCCGGGACGCCCATCGTCACGACCGACGACGAGATGTTCACGATGCTCCCGCCGTCGCCGAACGCGTCGAGCGCGTGTTTCGATGCGAGGAACGTCCCCTTCGCGTTCACCGCGAGGACGGTGTCCCACTCTTCGGAGGGGATCTCGTCGAACCGCTTCTTGTCTGTGACGAGCGGCGCGTAGTACGCCGCGTTGTTGACGAGGACGTCCAGGTCGAGGCCCTCGAACAGCGATCGCATCGCGTCCTCGTCGGTGACGTCGGCCTCGCGGAACTCGGCGCTGCCGCCGGCCGCCTCGACGCGAGCGACCGTCTCGCTCCCGTCTGCGACGTCCGCCACGACGACGTGGTACCCGTCCGCCGCGAGCCGCTCTGTGATCGCCGCTCCGATGCCGGTCGCCGCGCCTGTCACCACGGCTGTGTTCTCAGCGTTCATCTGCTATGCGGTGGTCTGTCGTGAGGGATGATAACCGTTCGGCTCGGTGGCGCCGGGTTACTCCCCGCTCATCACCGTGACGACCGGCCGGTCGGCCTCCAGCAGCAGCGACTGCGTGACGCTTCCGAAGATGGCCTTACCGACGGGGGTCCGCTTCCGCCCGCCGACGACGAGGTACCGCGGATCCGTCTCGTCTGTCACCTGCAGGATCTCCTCGGTGACGTCGCCGACGCGCCCCTGGTAGGACGCCTCGACGTCGTCGACGTCGTCGACCGTCCGTTCTGTCACGTCCTCCGCGACGCCCGCCGCGTCGCGGAGCGCGTGTTCGAGCGAGTACCGGTCGTCGCTTCCGCCCGGCGTCCCCGTCTGATCGCCGAGTTCCCGGTAGGTTATCTCCGGGGCGAACGTGAGCGCGAGGTCCGAGGTGCTCTCGACCGAGGACTTCCGCTGCTCTTCGAAGACGTCCTCGGGGATCACGTGTACGACGACGAGCTCCTCTCCGTACTGTGCTGCGAGATCGGCCGCCACCTCGACGACGCGGTCCGGGACAGTCGTTCCGTCGGTTGCTGCGAGAACGGACATACGCCAGGGGTTCGCTACCCACGTATATAATACTCCCTCCGAGTGAGACCGACGCCCACGGAAGAGACAGGGCGGCGCCGAGCGGATCAGAGAACGCCGAAATCCGCCTCCTTCCGGTAGGCGAACACCTTCCGTTCGAGCGGGCGGAGCACCGCCATCTCCAGGAGGAACACGATGACGACGAACACGGCGGCCCACGCCATCGCGGTGTCGTACTGATAGCGCGAGAACGCCTCGATCGCCCGGTAGCCGACGCCCGAGTTCGAGGCGAAGATCTCAGCCTGCGTCTCGATCTTCCAGGAGATCGCGAGTCCGAACCGGACGGCGGTGAAGAGCGCCGGGGCGATGCTCGGGAGGATCATCCGGCGGAGCAGGCGGGTCTTCGAGATGTCGAACGAACGGCTCATCCGAATGAGGTTCGGATCGATGTCCTCGACCCCCTTCCAGATCCGGAGCGAGATGTACGGGAACACGGTGACGGCGGTGGCGACGACCGGGGCCGCGACGCCGAATCCGAAGATGATCGTCGTGATCGCGGCCCACGCGATGCCGGGGACCGAGAGCGCGATGATGATGATCGGCGTCGAGAAGTTCTCACCGAAGTTGTTGATCCCCATCGCGACGCCGAGCGCCCCGCCGACGAAGAAGGCGCCGATGAAGCCGAGGAACGTCCGGAAGAACGTGGCCTCCATATGCGTCCAGACGATGCCGGAGGCGAGCAGTTCCGCCGAGGCGTTCACCGTCTCGATCGGCCCGGGGAAGAGCCCGCGCGGGAAGACCACCGTGACGAGCCACCAGGCGGCGAGCCCGAGCGCGGCGCTGATGAGCGCAGCGGCCCACTTGTCTCCGAGCGTCGAACGGAGCGGCGTCGGAAGCGACCGGGTGCTTGTGGACATCGGCTCTCACTCCACCGGCCCGACCGCCGGCGGTCCCCGGCTGCCGGTAACCGGTACACGTCCCCGAGACACTCGTGGGTCACTCACTCGCATACGATCAGGGATTACGCTTATAGACTTAATTCTTTGCGTAGACGGGTGTGGATTGCTGCGTTCCATCGACCCACTCACTTGATCGCGTGGAACCGGTCGATCGCGTCCTGTCGTACTTTCAGGAACTCCTCGGAGTCGACGTTGCGAGGTCGATCGAGTTCGATCGACATATCGTCGAAGATCTCTCCGTTGCCCAGCATCAGGATCCGATCGGAGAGTTCGATCGCCTCCGTGATGTCGTGGGTGACGAAGAACACCGTCTTCCCGAGTTTCTGCCAGATCTCGATGAGTTCCTCGCGGAGCGACTCGGCGGTGATCTCGTCGAGGTTGCTGAACGGCTCGTCCATGACGAGGATCTCCGGATCGATGCTCAGTGCCCGGGTGATGCCGACGCGCTGGCGCTGTCCGCCGGAGAGCTGTGAGGGGTACTTGTCGTAGTGGTTCGAGAGCCCGACGAGGTCGAGGTACTCCTCGGCCAGTTCCCTGGTGTAGTCGGGGTTGTCCTCGTGGACGTACTCGATGTTCTCGACGCAGGTGTTCCAGGGCAGCAGCCGGGGCGACTGGAACACGTGTCCGAGCGTCACGTCGCCTTCCTCCGTCGCCTCGAACTCGACGCGTCCCTCCGTCGGTTCGAGGACGCCGCTGATGATGTTCAGCATCGTCGACTTGCCGCTGCCGGAGCGCCCGATGAGCGTCACGAACGATCCGGGTTCGATGTCGAAACTCACGTCCTCGAAGACCGTCTCCGTCCCCTCCTCGGTGTCGAACACCTTCGTGAGGTTCCTGACGTGGATCGCGCCGGCGGCGGACGTCCCGTGGGCGACCCCCGCCGTCTCGTCCGTCTGCCCCGACTGTCGCACCTCAGACGCCATCCGGGCCACCTCCGTCCGTCGCGATCTCCGAATACGGTCGGATTCGGACTGTGAGAGACTCGTTTCGGTTCATAACTGTGACCGCCTATAGATATTCGGTGTACTTTAGGTTTGCTACGGGACACCACCCCACGGTGTCGTCGAGTTGTCGTTTCACGGCCCCCACTCGCACCCGCAGACGTGGCACTGATGCCGCGGCGTGCGTCACGCGGAGGAATCGCGCTCGGAATACACGCCGTCCGGTGCACTCGGCGTCGTCCGGGGGTTCGTGACCGATGGGTTTTTAATGATCGATGCTGATTTGATACCGTATGCCACGGGAAGAGCGGCCAATTCAGTCAGTCAGTCGTATAAACAGGCGGAAGTTCATCAAGGCGACCGGCGCAAGTGCGGTCGCTGCGACCCTCGCCGGCTGTACGAGCGGCGGGGGCGGCGGAGACGGCGGCGACTCCGGCGATGGAGGCGGCGATTCGGACGGCGACGGTGGCGGCGACTCCGGCGGCGACAGCGGTGGCGACTCCGGTGGAAGCGGTGACCTGACGACGGTGTCGTTCGCGACCCCGCCGGTCGGGATGCCGGTGAACATCGTGATGGAGTATTACCTCGCCGAGAACGACCTCATCCAGCCGCGCTTCGAGGAGGACGGCTACCAGCTCGACTACGAACTCACCTTCGAGGACGCGACGCTCTTCGCTTCCGGTCAGATCGATATGGGGACCGTCAGTTGGGTCGAAGACGCCCGTCTGGGCGTCGAACAGGACCAGCAACTCGTCACGTTCGGGAACATCGAGGGTGTCGTCTCGACTCCGTGGGTCGAGGTCGGCGGCCCCTACGACCCCGCCGAGACCGGAAGCGTACAGGCGTCGCTCGACAAGATCGTCGACGAGGGCGCGCGCTTCGGGATCCCCGGCTGGGCCGCCGGCGCGGTGCCGCACCTCCAGAACATCATCCAGGAGAAGTACGGCTACAACCTGGCGCAGGACGGCGGCGATTTCAACGTCCAGACGACCGACCGGGGAACGATGCCGCAACTCACACTGCGCGGCGACCTCGCGACGGCCGTTCACTCGGCCTCCTCGGCGGGGCTCACCGAGATCGTCAACGGCGAACTCAAACCGCTGCTGTGGATCTGGAACGACTACCTCGAGGAGGGGTGGGGCCGACCGCCGCTCGTCAGCCTCTCGACCCGACTCGACTTCGCCGAGGAGAACCCCGAGGTGCTCCTGAATATGATCAACATGTGGAGTGAGGGCCTCAACTACGTTCAGGACAACATCCCGGAGATCGCTGAGGATCCGGCGGGACAGGAGACGCTCGAAGCCGAGAGCCAGGAAGAAGCGCGGTTCCTGATGGATCTGTTCTCCGGCAACGAGGTAGAGCAGATCGAGAGCCTCTCGCGCTCGGCGCTGTACTCCGAAGTCGGTCTCGACGAGCAGTCCGTCGAGGACGCCCGGAGCGTGATGAACGTGATGGAGGACCTGGGACAGGTTCCCTCGGGGTGGCAGGACCACCTCACGTTTATGACGGTGTCCGACCTCGAAGAGATGGTCTGAGGCCCGATGAGCACCTCACAGCTACGCGGGACGGTGGAAGGCGTCCTCCTCGGCAACCGGAGAGTCGTCTTCGTCGAGTCGATCCTCCTGCTCGTCCTCGTCTGGGAACTGAGCGCCCGCGTCTTCGGCATCACCGACCTCATCGCCTCCCCGCTTCTGGTGGGCGCGTCGATGTACGAGATGCTCCAGACCGGCGAGTGGGTGATGCACTTCGTCGCGTCGATGCAGCGGATCATATACGGGTTCGTCGCCGCGCTCGTCGTGGGCGTCGTCGGCGGCATCGTCCTCGGTGTGAGCAGTTTCTGGGGGCGGGTGCTCCGCTACTACGTCCTGGTCGGGATGGCCGTTCCGGGACTGTTCGTCGTCATCTTCACCGCGATGGCGTTCGGGATCAGCGACACGACGCCGATGCTCGCGACGGCGGTCATCACGGCTCCGTTCGTCGTGGACATGATTCAGAGCGGCGTCGAGAACGTCGACTCGGACCTGCTCAATATGTCGAGCGCGTTCGGCGTGTCGCGAACGCGGGTGTACAGACGGGTCCTGTTCTCGTCGATCCTCCCCGAGGTGTTCTCGAGCATTCGGTTCACCTTCTCGGTCGCGTGGAAGGTGACCATCCTCGCGGAGGTCGTCATCTCGAACATCGGGATCGGCTTCCTCATCCGAGACAACATGAGTCGATTCTCGATGGTCGGCGTGCTCCAGTACGTCGTCCTGTTCGTGATCGTGATGATGATCATCGAGTACGGCGTCTTCAGCAAGGCCGAAACGTACCTCTTCTCCTGGCGCGAGGACGTCAAGTCCTCGATGGGCACCGGGCCCCGCTGAACCGGTCTGTCACGGCACCCCTCCCTTCCGGGCACCTCGACGGCGACTCCGATTCTCGACCTTCCGACGGCCTCGTCCGTCACCGACGTCGTTTCGCTCGTATTCGCGAGCGTCCGTCGGCATAGTTATATCCGGATCGGCAGTGAGTGTCTCACGTAGGAGAGACCACGCCCGTGTCACCATCCGAACCAGACTCCACGAACGCCGACCGCACCGCCGCAGAGAGATTCCTCCGCTCGTTTCACCGCCAGGGGGTGACAAAGATATTCGCGAACCTCGGAACCGACCACACCCCGCTCCTGGAGGCGGCCGCCGCGGTCAGACGGGCGGGAGAGGGAGACGAGATCCCCGACATCGTCTCCTGTCCCCACGAGTTCGCCGCGATGAGCGCCGCGCACGGCCACGCCGCCGTGACGGGGGATCCACAGGTCGTCCTGGTCCACGTCGACGTCGGGACGCAGAACCTCGGCGCGGCGATGCACAACGCCCACCGGGCCGGTGCGCCGGTGTACGTCCTCGCCGGACTCGCCCCCGTGACCGACGCCGGACACTCCGGGTCGCGCGACCACCCCGTCCACTACTTCCAGGACGTCTTCGACCAGCCCGGCATCGTCCGGGAGTACTGCCGCTGGACCGATCAGTACCGACCGCCCGCCGATCCGGCCGAGACGGTCCGGCGGGGGCTCGAACGCGCGGCGTCGGAACCCGCGGGACCCGTCTACGTCACGGCGACGCGGGAGGCGCTCAGCGAGACCGTCGACCCGACGCCGACGACCGCCGCGCGCCGTCGAGTCGGCCCCGGCGGTGCCGACGGCGACGAGACCGAACGGCTCCTCGAACTCGTCCGGGACGCGGAGCGACCGGCCGTGATCACGAGCGACATCGGCCGAGCGCCGGCCGAAGAGCGCGTCGACGCACTCGTGCGGTTCGCCGAGGCGACCGGTGCGGGCGTCGTCGAGCAGACGCCGACGACGCTCTGTTTCCCGCGAGACCACGAGCAGCACGTCGGCTACGACCCGGCGGTGGCGCTGGAGCACGCCGACCTCGTGATTCTCGCCGACACCGACGTGCCCTGGATCCCCGACGGGGACGCCGTCGCGACCGACGCCGCAGTCGTGCAGATCGATCCCGACCCGACGAAGCCCGCGTTCCCGCGGTGGCCGTTCGCGGTCGACGAGTCGATCCAGGCCGACGCCGCGGCGACGCTCTCGGCCGTCGCCGACCGTCTCGGTTCCACGGACGAGGGCGGCCGGTCCTTCTGGCGGAGGGTCGCCGCCGAACGCCGTGCGGACGCGGCAGACCGACTGTCGGCCGACGTCGAAGCGGATCGGCTCACCCCGACGGTGCTCTCGGACGCGATCGACTCGATCGTCGACGAGGGGACGATCGTCGTCGAGGACGCCGTCACCAGCCGTCCCGCGATCATGTCGCAGATCCAACTCGCGGAACCGGGGAGCTACTTCTGGAAGGGCGGCGCGGGGCTCGGCTGGGCGGGCGGAGCGGGCGTGGGCGCGAAACTCGCCAGCCCCGACAGCCGCGTGATCTCGTTGGTCGGCGACGGTTCGTACCTGTTCGCGAACCCCTCCGCGTGCGCGTTGCTCGCGGCGGAGTACGACGCGCCGACGCTCACCGTCGTCTACGACAACCAGGGCTGGAACGCCGTCGAGGGCGCGACGACGGCGCAGTACCCGGACGGGGCGGCCGCCGCGGACGCCGTTCCGGAGAGCCGCATCGAGACGACGATGGACCTCTCGGCTCCGGCGACGCTGGTCGACGCCCACACGCGCGTCGTCGACGATCCCGACGAACTGCCGGGGGCGCTGGCGGACGCCGTCGAGGCCGTCGACGGCGGGACGCCCGCGGTGCTCGACGTGAAGGTCGAGCGTCCGTAGGACGGGGAGAAACTGCGGCGGAGACGAACGCCGCGCCTCACTCGTCGCCGACGGAGCCGATGTCGACGTTGATCGTCTTCAACTGCGTGTAGTGATCGACGGCCTGCATCCCCTTCTCGCGGCCGAGACCGCTCTTCTTGTAGCCGCCGAACGGCGTCTGCGGCCGGGAGCCGGCGTACTGGTTGACCATCACGCTGCCCGCCTCGATCCCGTTGGCCACGCGGTGGGCGCGATCCAGCGTGTTCGTCCAGACGGTCGCGTAGAGGCCGTACTCCGTGTCGTTCGCCCGGCGGATGACTTCCTCCTCCTCGGAGAAGGAGTAGAGGTTGATGACCGGCCCGAACACCTCCTCACAGGAGATCGCGGCGTCGTCGTCGACGCCCACGACGACCGTCGGTTCGTAGAAGTTCCCCTCGCGGTCCGCCGGCCGGCCGCCCGTGAGCACGGTCGCCCCCTCGTCGACCGCGCTCTGTACGTAGCCGTCGATCTCTTCGACCGCGTCGGCGGAGATCACCGGCCCCAGATCGGGGTCCTCCGAGCCCGGACCGAGCGTGATCGACTCGACGGCGTCGACGTACCGCTCTTTGAACTCGTCGTAGACGTCCTCGTGGACGAAGATCCTCGTCGTCGCGAAACAGACCTGGCCGTTGACGAGCGTGATCGCCTTCATCGCCCCGTCGAGCGCGTCGTCGAGGTCGGCGTCGTCGAACACGACGGCGGGGCTCTTGCCGCCGAGTTCCAGGACCGTCGGGACGACCTGGTCGATCGCCGTCTTCCCGACGATCTGGCCGGTCGACACCGAGCCGGTGAACGTGATCTGGTCGACCCGCGGGTCGGTGGTCAGCGACTTGCTCGTCTCGACCAGTCCGGGAACCACGTTGAACAGCCCGTCCGGGAGACCTGCCTCGCTCGCGATCTCGGCGAGTTTCAGGATGACGCCGGGCGCGAAGGGCGAGGGTTTGACGACGACGGCGTTGCCGGCGGCGAGCGCGGGGGCGACGCCGCGGAAACAGAGCAGCACCGGCGCGTTCCACGGCACGATCTGCGCGCTGATCCCGATCGGCTCCTTCCGGCTGAACGCCTGATTCGACTGTTTCAGCGGGAAGGTCTGCCCCTCGATCTTGTCTGTCATCCCCGCGTAGTAGTCGACGTAATCGACCGCGTTGGCCACCAGCCCCCTCGATTGGCCGATCGGACGCCCGATCTCCCGCGTCGAGATCTCGGCCAGTTCCTCGACGTGGGCCTCCAGCGCGCGGGCGACGTCGCGCAGCACGCGGCCGCGTTCGACGGGGTCCATCGCCGCCCACTCGGCCTGTGCGCGCTCTGCGGAATCGAGCGCGGCGTCGACTCCGGATTCGCCGGCGTCGGTCACCGACGCGATTTGTCCCCCGGTCGAGGGGTCCTCGACCGAGAACGTGCTCTCATTTTTGTGATACTCCCCGTTGACGAACATCCCGCGGTGCTCGACGCGCTCCTGAGACATACTATCACGTATCCGGGTAACGGTATTAGGCTTTGCGACCGGATCGGGGTCGTCAATCCCAGACTCCGGGAGAATCGCGCTCTGAGACGGTATCGCCATAGTAGCGCTCGTGCGCTCGCTCACCCGAGTTACACAATGATTTAAGTAATATCACACCAAGCAGCCAACGATGCCCGAGATCATAGACGCGACCTCGCACATTATGTCGAGCGAGGCGCTCGACGAACTGGAGAAGGTCCACCCGACCTCCGAACTGGACAGCCTCCGCAACGCGCCGCGGATGTTCGACGTTGAGGGACGGATCGAGTATCTGGACAAAAACGGGATCGATCGGCAGGTGATCAACCTCGCCGCGCCGATGCTCTGGCAGGGCATCGACCCCGACGACGCCCTGGAGGCGACCCGCGTCGCGAACAACGAGATCCGACGGATCGCCGACGAGCACCCCGATCGGTTCATCCCGACGGCGACGGTGCCGTTTCTCACCGACGAGTACGTCGACGAGGTCCGTCGGTGCGTCGAGGACCTCGGAATGTCCGGCGTGCAGATCTTCTCGAACATCGACGGGCGGATGCTCGACGACGACGACTTCGAGGAGTTCTACGCGACCGTCGACGACCTCGACATCCCGATCTGGATCCACCCCCAACTCGCCGACTGGCACGACTACGACCAGTCCCATACCTGGATCTACAAGATGCTGGCGTGGCCGTTCGACACGAACATCGCTCTGGCCCGACTCATCTTCTCGGGCGTTCTCGACCGCCACGAGAACCTGGAGATCATCTCTCATCACCTCGGCGGGTCGTTCCCCTACCAGATCGGCCGGATCCGCTCGTGGTATCAGACGCGGACCGAGGAGCCGGAACTGTACCAAAACCCCGCCATCGCCGACCTCTCGGAACCGCTCGACGCGTACTTCGATCGGATCTACGGCGACACCGCCGTCAGTAGCCAGGGCGAATCGTACCCCCTGGAGTGCGGACTGGAGTTCTTCGGCGCGGACAACGTCGTCTACAGCGCCGACTACCCGTTCGGTCCCGACAAGGGACAGTACTGGGCCACAGAGATCATCCCGCTGATCGAGGAGCTCGACATCCCGGCGGCGGACAGAGAGAAGATCTTCTCGGGCAACATCAAGCGGCTGCTGGATCTGTAACGACGGCGGGACCCGACCCGAAGGGGGGATTTCTCGTATTATTTTCCGATAATTCACCTGCGTTTTGCAAACGATCTATGTAAGATATATTTAAGTGTGTGGGGGAAGCCCCTCAACGTATGGACCCCGAAGAGATTCAGGCGTCTGGTAACCCCGTGGAAGTACTGCGTCGCAAGGGCAGCGACTACACGGACAACTTCCCGGTCGTGCCGAACGAGCAGACGAACTGGCTCGACGAACAGCGCGCCGTCACAGAGACCGTCTCGCTCGCCAACCTCTCGCACCATATGACTTCGCTGCGCGTTACCGGCCCCGACGCCCGCGATCTGCTTCGCGATCTCAGCGTCAACAGCTTCGAGAGCTTCGAGGTCGGACGCGCGAAGCAGCTCGTGATGTGTAACCCCAACGGCCACATCATCGGCGACGGACCGATGCTGCGGGTCGGCGACGAGGAGTACTACAGCGCCGGAATGCTGTCGGCGAACTGGGTTCGGTACAACCTGGAGACCGGCGACTACGACGCGACCGTGGAGACGGAGCCGAGAACCTCCGCACACGAGGGCGACCCCGAGAAGTTCGTGTTCCAGGTCCAGGGCCCGAACGCCCGCGAGGTCCTAGAGCAGGTCACCGACGCCGACCTCGACTCGATTCCGTTCTACCACTTCGAGGAGATCGACCTCGCCGGCGTCGACACCCTCGCGGTCGGGCACGGGATGTCGACGGAGTTCGGCTTCGAGTTCATCGGTCCCTACGAGCACGCCGACCAGGTCCAGGAGGCGATCGTCGAGGCCGGACAGGAGTACGGACTCAAACGGCTCGGATCGAAGGCGTACCACACGCTCTCGGTGAAGCTCGGGTGGGTTCCCCCGGGCGTTCCGCCGATCTACGACGTCGAGGAGATGCGCGACTACCGCGAGTGGCTCGACGCCGACAGCCGAGAGGCGACCTACTCCATCGACGGGAGCTTCGTTTCCGACGACATCTCCGAGTACTACATGGACCCGATCGAACTCGGCTACGAGAAACTCATCAGCTTCGATCACGACTACGTCGGTCGCGAGGCGCTCGCGGAGAAAGTCGAGGACCCCGATCGGACGCTCGTTTCTCTGGCCTGGGACACCGAGGACGTCGTCGACGTCTACGCGTCGCTGTTCCGTGATGGCGAGACGAACAAGTTCATGGACCTCCCGCGGATCGCCTGGGGACGAGCGAACTACGACGAGGTGCTGAGAGGCGGGGAACTGATCGGTCTCTCCCACTCGCGCTCCTACGAGTACGACGCGGGGACGATCATCTCGCTGTGTAGCATCGACGTCGAACACAGCGAGCCCGGGACCGAAGTCACGCTGGTGTGGGGCGAGGAGGACTCGCCGAACCCGAAAGTCGAACGGCACGAACAGACCGAGATCCGCGCGACGGTCGGTGAGGTGCCGTACTCGCCCGACCAGCGGAAAGGCGAGTAACCCCGAACCGGAACGTCGACGTCCTCGTTCTCGTCGTATCGACCGCTCCCGTCGTCGACTGTGTTGTATGACGCCGTTTCGGCCGTTGACCACCCGCTTTTGGACCGTCTGTAGCACGACTCCGTGAGTACGAACGCGGCCACGTGCCGACCCCGACACTGACTTTTGGGCCTTCGTCTCCCGTGCGGAAGCCGATCGGTTCTGTCCCGGGGTGACCGATCCACCTGCCCCGCTATCGGTGTGAGGCCTCAAAAATCCGATATTGTCGGATGATATAAAATTAATTATTATGATGGTTACCCCTCTTCGGGATAGAAATAACAAGAGTACGCGCGTTAGAAATAGCGTTTTCCGCCCGGCCCCCGGCGTGGTTGCGACATCGAGCCATTCGAGATGGCCGGATCGAGGGGCCCGCTTCGGATTCCCCGATCTCGCCATCGAACCCGGTAACGCCGCCGTCGCCACTGTCCCCAGGACTGATGCGGACCCGCCGGATATCCGTCGACGAATGCGAGACTGGCTACACCGAGGGGAGGCGATCGGCCTCCGGGGCGGTCCGACAGTATCGACCGGCGGGCAACGGGCGAGAGACCACAAAGCTAAGTTTATACGCCCTCCTTACGTACTGAATGACAATGACAGACGATGCGGTTAAGTTACAGTCGATCCAGCGGGTCTCCGAGATTATCGAATTGCTTCAGGAAGAGGGGCCGCTCGGTGCGACCGAGATCACGGAGACGCTCGACGTGCCGACGAGTACCGCCCACGACTATCTCTCCTCGCTGTACGACCTCGAATACCTGGTGAAGACGGAGGGAAAGTACGATCTGGGGCTTCGGCTCCTCGATCACGGCATCGCGTCCCGGGACCGCCACGCCATCGCCGAGATCGGCAAACAGACGATCACTCAACTGGCGAACGAGACCGGCGAGGCGACGTGGCTCGTCACCGAGGAGCACGGCCGCGCGGTGTACCTCGACTACGCGCTCGGAGAGCACGCGGTCCAGACGCACGCTCGGATCGGAACGCGCTCGTATCTCCACCAGTTGGCGTCGGGCAAGAGCATCCTGGCGTACCTCCCCGAAGAGCGGGTCGAAGAGATCGTCGACAGACACGGCCTCGAACAGCGGACGCCCCACACCATCGACTCCCGTGAGGCACTCTTCGCCGAGCTGGAGGCCACGCGGGAGCGCGGGTACGCGGTCAACGATCAGGAAGCCGTCGAGGGAGCACGCGCCATCGGAAAAGCGATCATCGTCGGCGGCGACGTCGTCGGGGCGATAAGCATCGTGGGGCCGGCGAACCGGATGACCGATCAGCAGCTCGCCGACGGCATCGTCGATCAGATCCGCGGGGCCGCCAACGAACTGGAGCTGAAACTCAGTCAGGCGTGACCGCAGCGTTCGTCGCCACGCGCTCGACCGTACGGACCATCGACCGGATCGGCAGCCGGGGACGCTACGATCGTACGCGTGTCGCGCGTCTCACTGTTCTTCCTTCTGACAGGCGCAACCGCGGTTCTCGAGGAACTCCGAGACGGAGTACTGTTCGCCGCACTCCTGACAGAGCACCTGCACGTCCAGCAGCACCTCGAACGCGTCGGCGTCGATGCGTTCGGTCTCGCGGAGCTTCTCGATCCGCTCTTCGGTCACAGAGAGGGTCCGCGTCATCAGCCGCTGGATGCTCTGGAGGTCCTTTTCGACCTTCTCCTCGTCGGAGAGCCGGCGGTACTCGGCGTCGCGATACTCGGTGAGATACGAGCGGATCGCCTGGTAACTGACGAAGTCGGACTCGAGCGCGTCGACGTCGATTCCGTTCTGCTCCAGGCGGCTCCGCGTGTCGGTTCGCACACCGGTGCTCACCTCGTCGTCGGTCAGGTTCTGGTACATCGTCGAGACGTCGCTCTCCAGTGCGTTCATCCCGGCGTCGATGAGCGTCTGTTCCAGAAGCCGCTCGTTGAAGTAGTCCGCGAGATCTCGGAGGCTCGTCCGCTCGACGCCGTCGCCCGTCCAGCGGGCCTCCAGTTCGTCGCCCAGTCCGTCGAGGCCGTACTCGGCGATCAGCCGCGCCACCTTGCTCGACGGCCGATTGTCGGTCGTGTCTGGCATTGACGTCCCTTCGCCGAAGAGCCTCAAAAATGTACTGGGCTATCCCCGGCGAACCCGGACGTCCCTAGATCGACGTAACGCGAGTGAACTCGTCGTCGAGCGCCTGGGCGTCTTCCGGCAGCAGCGCCACCACCAGGAAGTCCGCGTAATCGGCGAAGTACTCCACCAGCGCCGCGATCCGGTCGGAGTCGATCGCCTCCAGGGAGTCCAACAGCATGAACGGCACCGTCTCGTGGAGGTCGTGGACGAGGTAGCCAGCCAGCGCGAAGATCAGTCCCGTGACCTCCCGTTCGCTTTCCGAGAGGTGGTCGATCGTGTCCTCGTAGGCCGCCCCGTTCTCGGTCGTCCGCACGATGTGCAGCTCGAAGCGCGTCTGCCCGTCGCTCGTCCCCGCGCCCTCGATCCGCTCGATCCAGATCCGCTCGATGTTCTCATAGCCCAGGAGGTCCAGAATCGACTCCATGTGCTCGTTGAACGACTCGACGGCTTCGGCCTCGATCTGATCGATCTTCGTCCGCTGGTCGGTGAGTTCGTCGACCAGCTCCGAGCGCTCCTCGCGGAGCTCGTCCGCCCGCTCGACGTCCGCCTCGATCGACTCGATCTCCTCTGTCACCTCATCGAGGTCGGATTCGAGGCTGTCGATCTCGAATTCGAGTTGATTGGCCTCCTTGTGCAGCGAGAGGATCTCCTCGAAGTCCGCCGATTCGAGGCTCTCGACCTCCGATTCGAGGTCTTCGACCTCGTCGGTCAGCGATTCG
This sequence comes from Halobellus limi, assembly GCF_004799685.1. Taxonomy (NCBI): domain Archaea; kingdom Methanobacteriati; phylum Methanobacteriota; class Halobacteria; order Halobacteriales; family Haloferacaceae; genus Halobellus; species Halobellus limi. The sequence goes on along the minus strand of NZ_CP031311.1, from coordinate 1,911,008 downwards.
CGATTCTCCTTCAGCGCGTCGATCTGCTCGTCGCGGCGGTCCAGTTCCGACTCGATGTCGTCGAGTTTCTGCTCGATTTCCGAGCGCTTGCGCTGTTTCTTCGTCGCCTCTCGCTGCTGTTGCTTCCGGTCTTCGAGGCGGCTCTTGACGCCGTTCAGTTCCTCGACTTTCTCCGTGCGGAGCGACTTCAGCCGCTCGATGGTCGATTCGATCTGCTCGCGCTCGACGGAGGACCCGCAGGTCCAGCAGACGACGGTTTCGGAGTCGGAGGCGACGAGTTGGTCGGTCACGGAGCCGTCGCCGCCCTCGGCGGTCGCACCGCCGTCTTCGAGGAGATCGTAGTCCTCGGCTTCCAGGCGTTCCTCGTTGTACTGGATGAGGCTGCGGAGTTCGTTGATCTCGGTGTTGAGTTCCTGGCGTTCGGATCGCAGTCGCTCGATCTCCGATTCGAGGTCGCGGTGGTCGCCCATCGGCGTCTCGGGCAGCTCCTCGAGGTCGTCTTCGAGGTCGCCGCGCTCGCGTTTCAGCGAGGCGATGCTCTCCTGTTGGCGTTCGATCTTCCGGCGGATGGATTCCAGTTCCGAGCGGGTCGAGCGGAGTTCCTGGAGTTTCTCTTCGAGTTCCGCTTGCTCTTTGCGGCCCTCCTCGACGTCGCGGCTGCTGTCGTCGATTTCGTCCTCCAGTTCTGCGAGTTCCGCGCGTTTTTCTTCGATCTTCTCGCGGAGTTGGGTGCGTCGTTGTTCGAGTTCCGGGAGTTCACGCTTGTCGGACTCGATGCGGGCGAGTTCGTCGTTGATGTCGCCTTTCTCCTCTTCGAGACGGCGGATCTCGGAGCGAATGGCGTCGACGTCGACGGGGCGCATGATGACGTCGCGGAGTTGCTCGCCGCGGGCGGCGGCTTGGCGGGCGTCGTTGGTCTCTAAGAGGAACGCGAAGAGGTCGGCGACCTCGGGGTCGTCGAGGTAGGCGTCGCCCTCGAAGGTGACGCCGTCGCCGGCGCGGGTGAGCGTGCGTTCGTAGGTGGTGTCGTCGAGGGTGAGTTCGACGCGGCCGTCCTCGGCGTCGCCTTTCAGGGAGACGCGCTCGCTGCCCATCGCGGCCATGATCGAGCGGAGGAAGGAGGTCCGGTTGGTCGCGTTTTTCCCCGTGAGGACGGTCACGCCGGGCGGAATGTCCACTTCGGTGTGGTCGATTCCGCCGACGTTCTCGACAGAGAAATGCGCGGAGTCAGTCAGTTGTTCGGAAGTCGCCATACCCGATGTAACCGTTCATATGTATATATACTTTGTGTGGAGAACTCGGTATCGAGTATCATTTTTCACACGGGATTCGTTCGATATCTCCGCACTACCGGAAGTGAGACACCGACGCGAACGGGTGGGCTGCCGATTCACGTTTGTTCCGATGAATGATAAAAAAACGCTTCATCTATTTTTCGACTTCAAGCCGCTTCAGGTCGCGTTTCGAGCCAAAATGCGTACAGCACCGATACAGATATATTTTATTTGATGATAAGTCACTACGAGCGATTTCGTATCGGCGATCGAAGTTCCCCCGATCGAGGAGTAAAGGATAACAGTTGTACTTTCGTTACGTGTCTTACTCCGGGCCTCGAGGCGTTCGCGATGGGGAGACAACAGTTCTGAGGACGGTAGCGGCGTCCGATTCCGCGTGTCGTCTGACCGCTTCGACCGTACGGTTCGTCACAGTTTCTCCCACGGCGCCGGGCCTCGGGTAGATCGCCCGTTGTGACTGCCGCGTTCGTGACCGATCGGGCGTTCGATTTACTCGCAGTGATACCGATCCGCTTCGGTCGGAAACGCGTTCGAGAGAGACGGCGCGGTGACGGCCGTATCGACGTCGTTCGAGACCGGGGAGCGATTCGGTAGTGATCGAAACGCGTGACGAACCGATCTCCGGGGATGCGCTACGATTTAAAAGTGGAACGGCGACCGTCCACGCCGTTGCCGACCCGATTCTAGGTCGTCGCGATATCGGGAAGGACTGTTCGAGATAACCGTAGTCTTTAGGTCACCTCGGAATCACTTGGCCTGTAGAGATGACCGACGACGCGCCGCCACTAAAAACGATCCAGCGAGCCTTCGAGATAATGGACGTGCTCAAAGAGCAGAAGGAGGTCGGCGTCGCAGAGCTCTCTCGACGCCTCGATCTGCCGAAGAGTACGGTCCACGACTACCTGCGAACCCTGCGTTCGATGGGCTACGTGATCAACGAGAACGGGAGTTACCGGCTGGGATTCCAGCTGCTGGAGTTGGGTGGACAGGTGAAGTACCGGAACCGCCTCTTTCACGTGGCGAAGCCGGAGCTCGAACGGCTGGTGGACAAGACGGGTGAGCTGGTCAGCATCAACGTCGAGGAGCGGGGACGGTTCGTCATACTCCACACCGAGTTCGGCTCCGAGTCGCTCCGACTCGGGATCTACCCCGGGCTCAAGACGCCGATTCACACGCACGCGGGTGGGAAGGTGATACTCGCACACCTCGGAGAAGAGAGGTTTCGGGAGATCATCGACGAGCACGGGCTCGAGGCGCGGACGGAGCACACGATCACCGACGAGAGGGAGCTCGAATCGGAGCTCGAGACGATCCGAGAGCGTGGGTACGGCATCGACCGCAACGAACAGGTCGTCGGAATGGGTGCGGTCGCCGCCCCGATCAGGGTCGGCGAGGAGGTGCTCGGGTCCATCGGGATCGTCTGCCCCTCCGACCGCCTCCGCGACGAGGAGTACCGCGAGCGGCTCGCCGACGAGGTCCAGAAGTCGGCCAACATCGTCTCGGTGAACTACCAGTACGCGCCCTAGCGGACGTTCGAACATCTCGCAGTCCGACGCGCGCGAGGGCGACCAGGAGGGCATTTTTATTATAGACCGTTGCAATTAGGGACACGATGACAGAGACTGCCGAGCTCGAGAACTACTACTTCCACCAGAAGGGGTTCGAGACGCTCGAAGAGGTCCGCGAGTGGTTCGAGTGGCAGGTCCCGGAGACGTTCAACATCGCCGAGTACGCGTGTGAACGGTGGGCCGAAACCGACCCCGATCGCGTCGCGCTCTCTCTCTCCCGACCCGACGACGCCCACGCGACCTACACGTTTCGGGAGGTCGATCGGAAGGCGAGCAAGTTCGCGGCGTACCTCGCGGCGGAGGGGGTCGGCGCCGGTGACCGGATCGCGATAAACGGAACCCAGTGCGTCGAATCGCTCGCCGGTCACCTCGCGGCGTTCAAACTCGGCGCCGTCTCCGTCCCCCTGACTGTCCTCCTCGGATCCGACGGCCTCGAATATCGGCTTTCTGACTGCGATGCCTCCGTGTTCCTCGTCGACGAGGCCGCCGTCGACGCGCTCGGGTCGGTCCGCGACCGGGTCGACTCCCTCGAACTGGTCGTCACCTACGACGACTTCGGCGTCGACGGAGCGGTCACCTTCGCGGAGGCCATCGACGGGCGGCCGGGGCGGTTCGAGAGCGAGGACACCGCGGCCGACGACGAGGCGTTCATCATCTACACCAGCGGGACGACGGGACAGCCGAAGGGCGTCGTCCACGCCCACCGTCACCTCCTCGGCGAGTTGCCGCAGTTCCTCAGCCTCCAGTGTCACCGCACCGACGACGAACAGGTCGTGCGGACGGTGTCCGAGTGGTCCTGGATCATGTCGCTCCCCGGGATGGTCCTGCCGGCGTTGTTCTACGGGCTGCCGGTGGTGGGCTACGCCGGCGACCAGTTCGACCCCGAGGTGGAGTTCGAGCTGATCGACCGACTCGGCGTCACCCACCTCAACCTCCCGCCGACGGCGGTCCGGATGATGATGCAGATCGACGACCCGGCGACGAGATACGACCTCACGAGTCTGCAGTCGCTGACGACCGGCGGCGAAGCCGCCGACGAGAACATCATCGAGTGGGTGGGCGACACCTTCGAGAACGCCGCGTTCATCGAGGGGTACGGAACGACCGAGATCGGGGGGCTCGTCTGCGACGATCCCGCGGTCGGCCTCGATCACCGCCTCGGGTACTTCGGTGTCCCCTCGGTGGGACACGAGGTGGCCGTTCTCGACCCCGAGACGGGAGAGCGGATCGAGGAGCCACACGAGATCGGGGAGCTAGCGGTCAGATACGAGGACGACCCGATGCTGTTCCTCGAGTATCACAACCTGCCCGAGAAGACGGCCGAAACGGTCCAGGAGGGCTGGTTACTCTCGGACGACCTCGTGTCGGTCGACGAGGACGGCTACTTCAGGTTCCACTCCCGCTCGGACGACGTCATCATCAGCTCCGGTTACCGGATCGCGCCCAAGGAGATCGAGGAGGTGCTCCTGACGCACCCGGCGGTCCAGCACGTCGGCGTGATCGGGATACCCCACGAGACGCGCGGCGAGATCCCGAAGGCGTTCGTCGTTCTCACGGACGGGTACGATCCGAGCGAGGGGCTCGTCGTGGAACTGCAGTCTCACGTCAAGGATCGGCTCGCGAAGTACGAGTACCCCCGAGAGGTCGAGTTCACCGACGAGATTCCGACGACGACGACGGGGAAGGTCCGCCGCCAGTCGCTTCGGAGTCGCGAGGGAGTCGACGAGGAGTGATCGCCGTCGCTGCGGAACGATCGACGCCCACGGTCCGTAGTGTGGCGGTCGACTGTAGGTGATCGACCCCCTCGTCGCGCTCGACTGGGCCGTGCCGTAGTAGAAAAGTATATATGTTGATGATAGACAGTTAGGAGTATGCCATCTGGTAACACCAGTGGGTCGAATCGGGCCGATCGACGAAATTTCCTGAAACTGACCGGTGCGACCGTGGTCGCGGGATCCCTCGCCGGCTGTGGCGGCAATGGCGGCAACGGCGGCAACGGCGGCGACAGCGGGGACGGCGGCGGTGACAGCGGCGGCGACAGCGGCGGTGATAGCAACGGTGCGACAGCAGGCGACAGCGGCGGTGACGGCGGCGAAGACATCGTCATCGGCGGGCTGCAGCCCTACACCGGGCCCTACGCGCAGACGACTCAGGAGTTCGTCGACGGCTTCAACTTCCGGCTCGACGAGATCAACGCCGACGGCGGCGTGCTCGGTCGCAACCTGGTCTTCGAGGACCGGGACACTCAGCTCGATCCCGCGGAGGCGAGTACGCTCGCGACCGAACTCATCGAGGCCGACGACGCCGTCGCCCTCACCGGGCCGATCTCGAGCGACATCGGCCTGACGGTCGGGCCGATCGCCGAGCAGAACCAGGTCCCGCACGTTCCCCAGTTCGTCGGGAGCTCGGAGTTCCTGACGCGGGACTCCCGGTACAACTTCCGGATGGGACTCGCGCCGGCCCCGACGAACGCCAGGGCGGTGAGCCAGTTCATCCAAGATCAGGGGTTCGAGAGCGTCGGCGCCATCATCGCGGACTACTCGTACGGTCGCGCCTGGGAGCAGAGCATCGAGTCGGTCTTCCCGGACGGCATCGACGTGCATATGGAGGTCGCCCCGTTCGGCGAGAGTTCGTTCACGACGTACCTCCGGTCGATGCCCGACGACCTGGATCTGCTCATTACGGCAAGCCACCCGCCGGGCGTGTTCACGATCTACAACCAGTTGCAGGGCCTCAGCGACGTCAACCCCGACTACGTCATCGGGCGGAGCGACGCGAAGCTGTCGGCCAACGCGCTCGGTGATTCGGTCACACAGGGATTCCTCGCGCAGACGCAGCCCGACCCGTTCTCCGATCAGTACGCCGAGGTCGCCCAGCGGTTCTACGACCAGACGGAGGGGTGGTTCGGCGTGCTGAACGGCGTCGGCTACGTCGTCGCCGACCTCTTCGCCGCCGCGATCGAGGACGCCGGCGAGGCGAACCCGACCGCGATCGCCGACTCGATCCGGAACATCGAACTCGACACGCTGTTCGCCTCGCCGATCGAGTACACCGAGTGGGGCGAACTGCAGAACCTCGTCCAGCTGATGGTCGGCTTCGAGTCCGGCTCGCCGGAGTACTACCCCGACGGGAGCGTCGACCTGACCGAGGAGTTCCGCTCGGAGCCGCTCCCGGCGTACGACCCGTCGAGCGACATCCTGTCGGGCTGAAAAAGACGGCTACCCGCGGAGATACCCTTCTTTGATCGCGTCGCTTTCGAGCAGTTCCGCGCCGGTTCCCTCGGTCTCGATGCGGCCGTTTTCGAGCAGGTAGCCGCGGTCGGCGAGCGCGAGCGCCCGGTCGACGTGCTGTTCGACCAGGACGACGGTCACGTCGTCGGAGATCTCCTCGATCGTCTCGAAGACCTGTTCGGCGAGCTGCGGGGCCAGGGCGTTCGACGGCTCGTCGAGCGCCAGCACCTCCGGTTCGGCCATCAGCCCTCGACCGATCGCGAGCATCTGCTGCTCGCCGCCGCTGAGCGTTCGGGCCTTTTTGTCCCGCCGGTCTTCGAGCACGGGGAACATCTCGAACACCCTATCGCGGTTCCGCTCGAAGGTCTCGCGCTTGGTGAACGATCCCATCCGGAGGTTGGCCTCGACGGAGAGGTCGCCGAACAGGTTCCGCTCTTCGGACACCTGGACGAACCCCCGCTCGACGATGTCGCTGGCGGGGACCCGGGTGACGTCTTGGCCGAGCACCTCGACGCGGCCGGCGGTCGGCGTCAGGACGCCGGAAAGCGTCTTCAGAAGCGTCGTCTTGCCGGCCCCGTTCGGTCCGACGATCGAGACGATCGAATCGTCCTCGCGGATCGAAAGCGAGACGTCCCACAGGACCTGCAGATCGCCGTAGTGGACGTCGAGGCCGTCGACGTCGATCAGCGTCACGATTCGACCTCCCCCAGGTACGCCTGGGTGACCTCCTCGTTCGAACGGACCTCCTCGGGGGTGCCGTCGGCGATCTTCTCGCCCCGGTTGAGGACGATGATACGGTCGGTGACGCTCATGATCGCCTCCATGATGTGTTCGATCCAGAACACCGAGATCCCGCGCTCGTCGCGGGCGCGTTCTAAGGTCTGGGTGATCTCTTCGATCTCCGCCGGCGTGAGCCCCGCGCCGATCTCGTCGACGAGGATGAGGTCGGGACCGGCGGCGAGGCCCTTCGCGAGTTCGAGTTGCTTCCGGTCGGCGATCGTCAGCGACCCGGCCTCTTCCTCCTCGCGGCCGCCCAGTCCGACGAACGCGAGCGCTTCACGGGCGCGCTCGGTCGCCTCGGTCATCGAGACGGACTCGTCGTTTCCGAACACCGCGCCCACCGTCGCGTTGTCGAGGACGCTCGATTCGTTGAACGTCCGGACCGCCTGAAAGGTCCGGGCGACGCCGAGTTGGGCCACCTGGTTCGGGGTCTTGCCGACCAGTTCTTCGCCGTTGAACGTGATCGAACCCTCGTTCGGGGGGTGCACGCCCGTGATGGTGTTGAACAGAGTCGTCTTGCCGGCCCCGTTCGGTCCGATCAGTCCCACGATCTCCTCGTCGCCGATGGCGAAATCGACGTCGTCGACGGCGACTAGCCCGCCGAATCGCTTGGTTACGTTGGTGGCGGTTAGCACAGACTCGGCTTTCCCACGATTCTACATAAATAATTCGGTGATCGGGGTCCGATCGTCGGATCCGCGGCAATGTGTGAGATCGTCGTCACGAAACCGACGTGTTGGAACCGACGTCGGAACCGACCCCGGGGCCAGTTTCGCGGGAAGCGGTTCGGTATCCATAATATTTATACACACAGTCCAACGATGAGCCACTATGTTTGCCAGAGGCGTAGAACTGCTTATCGACGGGCTGGCGAGGGGGATGATCCTCTCGCTCCTCGGGTTGGGGATCACGCTCGTCTTCGGGTTGGGGGGCATTCTCAACCTCATGCTCGGCGTTTTCGCGGTCATCGCCGTCATCGTGTGTTCCCTGCTCCTGGGAGTCGTCCCCGGGCTGCTCGTCGCCGGACTCGGCGGGATCGTCGCCGTCGCCCTGTTCGCGTTCGCGTTGGACCGATCGGTACTATCGCTCGTCTACCGGGAAGAAGGCGAAGACCGAGTGCTTCTCGGCATCTTCGTCACGCTCGGGCTGTCGTTACTGTTCGAGGGCCTGCTCTTCGTCTACCTGGCCGGGAGCTACTTCCTCGAGAGCGGCGTCCCGTCGGTGTCGGTCGGCGGCGCTGGAATAACGGGGTCCTCGATGGCGGTTATCGTGTCTGCGGGGGTCCTGTTCGGACTCATTTACTACTTCTTCAACCACACCTACCTCGGGGTTGCAACGCGGACCGTCATCCAGGACGAGACGGGCGCGATCCTCTGCGGCATCCGTCCCCGTCGGGTGCAGTCGATCGTGTTCGTGTTGAGCGCGGCCATCGCCGCGGCGGGGGGCATCCTCTACGCCCTCGACGCCGAGGTGACGCCCGCGAGCGCCTTCGAGTTGACCACGTTCGCGATTATGGTCTCGATCGTCGGCGGCGTCGACAGCATCAGAGGCACCGTCGCCGCGGGCATCGTCCTCGGTATCGTCATCACGGTCGCGGGCGCGCTGTTCGGCTCGTACCTGTCCACAGTGACGCTCTTCGCCGTCGCGATCGCCGTGCTGATCTACAAACCGGAGCAGATATCATGAACCGAACTGGCGCAGACGCCCTGACTCGGGACAGACTCACAACCGCCGTCGTGTTCGCCGCACTCCTGGCAGTGCCGTTCCTCTTTTTCGACCCCGCGACGACCTACATCTCGCGGCGCTTCATCCGCGTGATGATCTTCGCCATCTTCGCGATGGCGCTCAACATCGTCTTCGGCGAGACCGATCAGCTGATCCTCTTTATGGGCGGGATCGCGGCGGTCGGCGCGTACACGACCGCGCTGACCGCCCAGTATCTCGGGATCTCGCCGTGGATCACGCTGCTCTTGGGCGCGTTCGTGGCCGGCGTCTTCGGATCGATCGTCTGCTACGTGGCCGCCCGCCGGCAGTTCACGGTGATCGTCCTAGCAATCGTGACGTTCGCCTTCCAGATGATCATCTCCGAGGTGCTCGTCGGGCTTCGCGACATCACCCGCGGCAGCACCGGGTTCCCGTTCAACGGGCTCCAGCTGCCGGCCGTCGAACAGGTGACCGGACTCGGCTCGTACGCGATCCAGTTCTACGTCCTGCTCGCCATCTTCGCCGCGGTGCTCGGCGTGTACACCTGGCTGAACCGCTCGAAGTACGGGCTGGCGTTCGACGCGATCCGCCAGGACGAGTTCGCCGCCCGCGCGACGGGCGTCGACGTCGTCCGGCTGAAGGTGTTCGCCGGGTTCATCAGCACGTTCATCATCGGGCTCGTGGGGCCGTTCTACGGGCAGACGACCGGCATCATCATCCCGTCACTGTTCAGTTTCAACTCCGTGGACGTGCTCGTCCTCATCATCCTGGTGCTGGGCGGCCTCCGGTCGCGGTACGGACCGCTGGTCGGCGCTGCGGTCATCATCTACATCGACAACCTGCTCGGGAACTTCGGGCAGTGGCGGACCGTCGCGTTCGGCCTGCTTCTCACCGTCCTCTTCCTGTACTTCCGAGACGGCATCGTGCCGTCGATCACGTCGCTGTACGACGACAGGGAGGGCCTCCGCAAGCGACTCGGCGGCCTCCGCAGCGGCGACTAGCGCTCGGAGGCCGTCGCTCGGTTGGCGCGTGAAATTTCGCCGTCGACGGCCGGGTCGCGTCATCGACTGCCGGGATGTGGTGCGGGCCACCGCCGCCGACGAGGTCGCCGGCACGGCCGAGCGCGCCGCCGAGCGCGGACGGGGGGCCGCGACGTCGAACCGAACCCGTCTCACGCGCTGTTCACCCCTGTACGAATACCGCTACCACGTCCCCCGTGAATGGTGAGACCACACCATCCGTGAGACACCGTCGCACCGTTACATTCAATACGTGTGATCCGAATTTTCACTCGATGGACGCAGAAATCGAGAGCGTCGCGGTTCTCGGAGCCGGCAGTATGGGCCACGGTATCGCCGAAGTGGCCGCCATCGCCGGCTACGACGTCGTGATGCGCGATATCGAGGAAGAACTCGTCGAAGACGGGTACGACCAGATCGAGTGGAGCCTCGGCAAACTCGCCGAGAAGGGGCAACTCGAGGAGGACCCCGAGGACGTCCTCGACAGGGTTTCGACGACAGTCGATCTGGAGGCCGCCGTCGCCGACGCCGACCTCGTGATCGAGGCCGCACCGGAGGATCTGGAGATCAAGCGAGACATCTTCGCCGACGTGGACGCGGCGTCCGGGCCGGAGACGATTATGGCGACGAACACCTCCAGCCTCCGCGTGACCGACATCGCGGAGGCGACCGAACACCCCGAGTACGTCTGCGGGATGCACTTTTTCAACCCGCCGGTGAAGATGGACCTCGTCGAGGTCGCCTCGGGCGAGGAGACCGACGAGGGGGTCGTCGACGCCGCCGTCGAGTTCGTCGAGTCGCTCGATAAGACGCCGATCAGGGTTCGAAAGGACGTCCCCCAGTTCGTCGTCAACAACGTCCTGACGCCGCTGATGGGCGAGGCGGGCTTTATGCTCGACGAGGGCGACGTCGAGATCCAGGACGTCGACGCCGCGATGATCTTCCAGCGCGGCTATCCGATGGGTCCGTTCGAACTCAACGATTTCGGTGGACTGGACATCTTCACTCACTCCCGCGACCAGTGGGACCTCCCCGTCCCCGACTCGATCCGCTCTCGGGTCGAAAACGACAACCTCGGACGGAAGACGGGCAAGGGCTTCTACGACTACGAGGACGGCGAGGGCGTGAACTACGAGCCGACCGACGGCGAGGGGGTCGACACGCTCCGAATCGAGGCGCGGATGATCAACGAGGCAGCCCGGCTCGTCGGCGACGACGTCGCCGACCCCGAGGACATCGACGTCGGGATGCGCCTCGGCGGCGGCCTCCCCGAGGGGACCTGTCGAACCGCGGACAAGCTCGGCCTCGACAACGTGCTGGAGAAACTGGAATCGCTCCACGAGCGCACGGGCGCGGAGCGCTACGAACCCGACGACTACCTCGTCGAACTCGTCGAGAACGGTCACACCGGCGAGAAGGCGGGACGGGGGTTCTACGACTACCGCGACGGCGGTCCGTACCACTACATCTCCCACGAACTGACCGACGACGGCGTGCTAAACGTGGTCTTCGACCGCGAAGAGCGGCTCAACGCCTTCTCGACGGATATGTTCGACGAGGTCAAGCGCGTCCTCGAATCGGTCGACGACGAGGACGTCGCCTGCGTCGTCTTCGAGGGGGCGGGCGACCGCGCCTTCTCGGCCGGTGCGGACATCACCGGCTTCACCACCGCCGAACCGACCGACCTCGCGAGCGTCGACGAGACCGTCCAGACGATCTACGAGTATCCGCGACCGACGATCGCGAAGATCGACGGCTTCTGTCTGGGTGCGGGCCTCGAAATCACGCTCGCCTGCGACCTCCGCTACGCCACCGAGGGGTCGACGCTGGGCAGCCCCGAGATCGACCTGGGCCTGATCCCCGGCGGCGGCGGCACCCAGCGGCTCGTCCGGCTCATCGGCGAGCCGCGGACGAAGGAGATGGTCTACCGCGGGATGCAACTGTCCGCCGAGCGCGCCGAGGAGTGGGGCATCCTCAACCGCGCGGTCGAGGACGACGAGTTCGAGGAACTGATCGACGACGTCACAGACGACCTCGCGAACGGGCCGCAGACCGCGCTGGAAGTCGCGAAGAACGTGATCCAGGAGGGGCAGAACGCGAGTCTCGACACCGGCCTCACGCTGGAGAGCCAGGGCTTCGGCCTGCTCGCGACGACGGACGATATGCTCGAAGGCGTGGCGGCGTTCAACCAGGACCGCGAACCCGACTTCGGGGGCGAGTGAGATGACGCGAAACGTCGGCATCGTCGGCGGCGGCCACACGAAGTGGGGCGTCCGCGAGGCCAGCTACAAGGACCTGATCCAGGAGGCCGGCAAGGCCACCTTCGAGGACGTCCCGGACGTGACGCCCGACGACATCGAGGGGCTCTTCGTGGGCTCCGTCCAGCCCGAACGGTTCGCCTTCCAGACGCACGTCGCGCCGATGGTCGCGGAACTGCTCGGCGTTGACGTCGACAGTATGATCGCGCGGACGGAACTCGCCTGCGCGAGCGGGCAGGCCGCGCTGCGGTACGCGTGGCTCGCCATCGCCGCGGGGCAGATCGACACGGCGCTGGTGCTCGGGGTCGAGAAGATGAACCTCCCGCGGGAGTACACCCCCGAGGCGCAGACCAGTATGGCCAACGTGATGGATCGGGAGTTCGACGGCGTCAACGGCTTCAACGCGCCGCCGTACTTCGCGATGGTCGCCCAGCGGCATATGCACGAGTACGACACCACCCGCGAGCAACTCGCGCAGGTGGCCGCGAAGAACAAGACCCACGCGGCGAACAACGCGTTCGCGCACTTCCAAAAGGAGGTGTCCGTCGAAGACGTCTACGACTCCTTCGAGCTGTCGCCGCCGCTGTGTCTGTACGACTGCAGCGGCGTCACCGACGGCGCGGCGGGGCTGATCCTGATGAACGAGGAGAAAGCCAGAGAGGTCACAGACGAGGCCGCCTGGATCACCGGCAGCGGCCAGACGTGTCTCGGCAGCAACTCGATCAACAACCTCCCGTCGATGTCGGCGTGGCCGCAGGCGACGAAGGCGGCCGAACAGGCCTACGAGCAGGCCGGCATCGACGACCCCGTCGACGAACTCGACGTCGCGGAAGTCCACGACTGCTTCTCGATCAGCGAGATCGTCGAGTACGAGGACCTCGGCTGGGTCGAGAAGGGGGAAGGCGGGAAATTCATCGAGGAGGGCCGCAGCGAACTCGACGGCGACATCGCCGTCAACCCCCGTGGCGGACTGCTGGGCTGTGGACACCCGCTGGGAGCGACCGGCGTCTCGCAGGCGCTGGAGGTGTTCAACCAGTTCCGCGGCACCGTCGAGCCCGAGCGGCAGGTACCGGACCCCGAGACCGGGCTGATCCACAACCTCAGCGGCAGCGCCTCGGTGCACAGCGTGATGACCCTCGCGCGAGGTCGACCATGAACGAGAACGACAGAGACAACGCGGACGAACTCCGAAGCGGCGCAGAGGCGGTGACCGACGGCGGGACCGACAGGGACGTCGTCGAGATCCCGAAGACGATCGAGTTGCCCCGACTGCTCGACTTCTACGAGCTACAGAACGAGGCGACGACGGAGATCGTCGAGTTCTACGACAACCTCCGGGACGGACAGTTGACGACGACGCGGTGCGAGGAGTGCGGCGAACTCCACTTCCCGCCGCGGATCGTCTGTCCGGAGTGTCGGAGCGAGGATCTGGAGTACGTCGACCTCCCGCACGAGGGCGAACTCTTCGCGTTCTCGACGGTCCGAGCGGGCGCGCCGATGGGGATGGAAGAGGAGGTCCCGTTCGTCACGGGCATCGTCGACCTCGGGCCCGTGAAGCTCTCGGCGCGGATCGACGACGCGGAGTACGACGACCTCGCGATCGGCGATCCCGTCGAGATGAAGATCGTCGAGATCGACGGCCCGGTCGACCACGAGCGGGTTTTTTACCGGTTCGAACCACAGGAGTAGACAAGAAACGAGACATGAAGGACTACGAACTCACGATCACGAAGTTCCTGCAACGGGCGGTCGACCTCTTCGACCACAAGGAGATCGTCTCGAAACTGGCGGACGGATCGATCCACCGCTACACCTACGCGGACGCCTACGAGCGGATCTGTAAGCTCGCTCACGCCCTCGACGACTACGGCCTCGAGGGCGGCGACCGCGTGTCGGTGATGGCGGTCAACCACTACCGTCACTACGAGCTCTACTTCGGCCCCTCCTGCAGCGGCCGGAGCATCCACACGACGAACCACCGGCTTCCGGAACACCACCTCGTGGAGATCATAAACGAGGCCGAAGACCGGATGCTGTTCGTCGACCCCGAGTTCCTCGACACCGTCGAGGCCATCGCCGACGACCTCGAAACCGTCGAGCAGTACGTCGTACTCGACGACGCGGTCCCGGACACCGACCTCGAGGAGGTCGTCGACTACGAGTCGTTCATCGCGGGCTACGACACCGAGTACGACTGGCCCGAACTCGACGAGGAGCGGGAGTTCGCGCTGTGTTACACCTCCGGCACGACGGGCCTCCCGAAGGGCGTCCAGTACCGTCACCGCAGGATGTTCCTCCACACGCTGGTCCACGGGCACGTCGACGTCTTCGGCGTCGGCGAGAACGACACCGTGATGCCGGTCGTCCCGATGTTCCACGTCAACGGCTGGGGCTTCCCCTACTCGGGGACGTTCTACGGATCGAAGCTCGTGCTTCCGGGACAACACACCTCCCCGCAGGCGGTCGCGGACCTGATCGACGCCGAGGACGTGACCGTCGCCGCGGCGGTCCCGACCGTCTGGATCGAGATGGACAGCTACCTCGAATCCGCCGAGGGCGAACCGCTCGACACCCTCGACCGCGTGCTCACGGGGGGCAGCGCGCCGCCGGCGTCGCTGATGCAGAAGTTCGAGGAGGTGTACGAGGCCCCGATCTACCAGGGCTACGGGATGACCGAGGCGTCGCCGCACCTGGCGAACACCTTCGAGACGACGGAGATGCAGGACCTCCCCGAGGAGAAGCGCTACGAACTCAAGCGGAAGGCGGGCATTCCCGCGCCGGGCGCGCGGATCCGCCTGCGCGACACCGACGGCGAGCCGGTGCCACACGACGGGGAGACGCCCGGGGAGATCCACGCGCGGTCGCCGTGGCTGACCGACGGCTACTTCAAGCGTCCCGAGGCCAACGAGACGTCGTTCTCCGAGGACGGGTGGTTCAAGACCGGCGACGTCGGCACCATCGACGAGTACGGGTACCTCGACATCGTCGACCGGATCGACGACGCGATCAAGAGCGGCGGGGAGTGGATCTCGTCGGTCGAACTGGAAAATTCGCTCATCGACGCCGAGGGCGTCGCCGAGGCGGCCGTGATCAGCGTTCCCCACGAGAAGTGGCAGGAGCGGCCGGTCGCGTTCGTCGTGACCGACGATCCGAGCGTCGACGAGGAGACGCTGCGGGAACACCTGCTGGAGACGTTCCCGAAGTGGTGGCTGCCCGATGTATTCCGTTTCGTCGACGAGATTCCGAAGACGACGACCCACAAGTTCAACAAGAAGAGCCTTCGAGACCAGTTCACCGACGAACACGGCTCGCTTCCGCTGGAGGACTGAGATCGGGGCTCCCACGCAGAGGTTTTTGACAACTGACACCACGGAAAAAAGATATGCAATCAGATATACTGTCACACACCGTCGTTCCCGAGGAGGCGCGAGTCGCGAAAGACCGCGCGCGGTCGTTCGCCGCAGAGCAGATGGCCCCCGTCGCCGCCGAGTACTTCGACTCGGGGGAGTACCCCGTCGACGTCGTCGAGGCCGCGCACGACGCGGGACTGGTCGCCCAGGAGATCGACGCCGAGTACGGCGGCCCGGGCCGTTCGCTCGACGAGATCGTCGCGGCCGTCGAGGAGTTCTTCCGCGCCGACGCGGGACTCGGTCTCGGGATCGTCAGCCAGAGCTTCGGGACCGAGATCCTCCAGGAGTTCGGCACCGAGGAGCAGAGAGAAGAGTACCTCCGCGCGGTCGCCGAGGGCGAGAAACGGACCGGGATGGCCATCTCCGAGCCCGACACGGGCAGCGACCTCGCGGGGATGGAGACGAGCGCTCGCCTCGACGGCGACGAGTGGGTCCTGAACGGCGAGAAGTACTGGATCGGCAACGGCGTCTCCGGCGACTACATCACCGTCTACGCGAAGACGGAGGACACCGACGACCGGCACGGCAACCACTCGCTGCTCCTCGTCCCGACGGACGCGCCGGGCTACGAGGCCGAAACGATCCCCGAGAAGATGGCCTACAGAGCGTCCGAGCAGGCGCACATCGTCTTCGACGACTGCCGCGTGCCGGAGGGGAACCTCGTCGGCGAGCGCGGGAACGGGTTCAAGATGGTCGCGGAGTTCTTCAACACCGGTCGGGTCCGGGTGGCGGCGCACGGCATCGGCCTCGCCGCGGCCGCCATCGAGGAGGCCTGGGAGTTCGTCCACGACCGCGAGGAGTTCGGCCGGCAGGTGGCGGACTTCCAGTCCGTACAGCACGACCTCGCGGAGATGCGGATGGAGTTCGAGAGCGCTCGCGCGCTGCTGTGGCAGGCGGTCGATCACGTGATGGAGGGCGAAGACGCCGAGCGGTGGGCCGCGATGGCGAAGGCGAAGGCCACCGAAGTCGCCGCCGAGTGCGCGGAGACGGCGATGAAACTCCACGGCGGCCGGGCGCTCCTCGACGACGAGCGGGTCACCCGCGTCTACCGCGACGTCCGGATGCCGATGGCCTACGAGGGCGTCGGCGCGGTCCAGCGCGACCTCATCTACCGGAACTTCTGAGCGGGATCGGTCGCGCTCTTTCCCGAGGTCGGTCGCGCCACTGCCCGAGGTCGGCCAGGTCGCTGATCCGCCCGGTCACGACCCGGTCGGACCAACGAGAGCCGGTGAGGCGAGGCCCCGGAGAGAATCGCGCCGGCAAAAAACGGAGTTCGCGGAGCGGCCGCTCGTCGACGCGCTCAGACTGATTACTCTCCTTTTGTACCGCCGAGCGCCGACAACCGGGGTGAGGCTCGGCGGTACAAAGGGAGAGTAACCGGTATCAGTAGTTGCCCGTCGCCGCGATCGGCGGGGCGTCGTGGGGGCCGTACGGCGCGTCGTCGAGGTACTCGCCGGCCGACTCGAAGTGGTCCGCCAGCGACGCGGCGACCTCCTTGCGGAGGACGGTGACCGGGGTGTCGCCCTGCAGGTAGTCCAGGGCCTGCCCCGCGGCGTCGACGTTGTACTCGGCGGCGCGCTCGCGGCGGGCGGCGTACAGTTCGACCTCGTTGCGCGCGACGGCGTCCTGTCGGGCCCGCGCGGCGACGGCGACGGCCGAGGCGGCCTCGTCGGCGTCGGCGACGCAGGAGTTCATCCCGCGGGCACCGAAGGGAGCCAGCAGGTGTGCGGCCTCGCCCGCCAGCAGCACGCGGCGGTGCTCGTCGACGAACGAGTCGGCGATGACCTGGAGGAACTTGTACGTCGAGGTCCACTGGATGTTGTCGACGTACTCCTCGCCCATGATCTCGCGGACGAACTCGCGCATCTGTTCGTCGCTGGCGATCTCCTCGGGGTCGTCGTCGCCGAGACACTGGATGTCGAGCCGCCACCCGCCGGAGAAGGGCACGAGCATCACGTTGCGGCCGCCCGCCTCGGGGGCGTCGTAGTGGAACAGCCGCTCGAACGGGATGGGCTCCTCCTCGATCGTGTTGCCGTCGAGGGTCTCCACGTCGACGATGATGAAGGAGTTCTCCGACTGGTCGCCCTCGAACTCGGAGCCGATCTCCTTTCGGACCGCCGAGCCGCCGCCGTCGGCGCCGATGAGGTACGGCGTCTCCCACTCTCGACCGTCCGCCGTCTCGACGTGGACGCCGTCGGGGGTCGACTCGACGGACTCGACGCCGGCGTCCCAGTGGATGTCGATGCCGAGGTCGTCCAGGGCCTCGTGCATGTACTTCTCGGTGGTGACCTGCGGGAGGCTGGTGAAGTGGGGGAACTCGCCGCTGCCGCCGGGGTTGTCGTAGGTCCGCTCGAAGACGTCCTTGCCGCGCCAGACCGTCCGGCGGGTCGGCCAGACGAGCCCCTCGTCGACGAGGTCTTTCCCGAGGCCGGGGTAGTTCCGTTCGAGCGTCTTGAGCGTCGATCCGTGGACGTAGATCGCACGGCTCCCGGCGCGGTCGCGGTCCTCGGAGTCGGCTTCGAGGATCGCGGTCGGGATTCCACGCGCGTGCAGCGCGAGCGCCGCGGTCATCCCGGTCGGCCCCGCACCGGCGACTAAGACTGGTTGGTCGATGTCGGTTGAGCTCATCGTGTCTGTTCGTACGTTACCACACGTACCTCATAATCGTTGTGGTTGCATCGGCTGGAGACCGCCGGACGCGGCGGTTTCGACGGGTACAGCAGGGACTCAGCGAATCCGTTGCGAACGCCGGCGGATTCGGGTTCGGTGTCAGTTCAGGCCGAGTTTCTTCGCGACCCAGTGGTCTCTGGCGGCGAAGACGAACTCCTCTTCGTCCTCGAAGTCGGTCGTCTCCGCGATGAACTCGTCCCACTCGCCGCGGGGGATCCGGCCGAGTTCGTCCGCGGAGGTCGCCTCCGAGGGGCTCGCGGCCACCATCTCGTCGAAGGTGTCGAAGTCGGTGTTCTCGGTCATGAACGTCCCGTCGAAGATCTCCCCGAGCGGGACCTCCTCGTCTTTGCCGATGACGTCGCGCGGGTCCGGCAGGTCGTCCGCCGCCTCGGCAGCCTCTTCCAGATCTGACTGTCGCGCCATACTCGCTACTTCGACTTACGGTACATAAATCCTTGCGGTACGTTGGTGTGGCACTCCTCACGGCGGCGCTGCGGGCCGTGCGGCTGGTGAGGACGACTGATCGACGTGGTGACGACGACCGTGGCGTCGAAGGGTTTTCTACACCGCCGCGTGTGCATCGGGTATGCGATATTTCGAGGATATCGAGGTCGGATCGACCGCGACGTTCGGATCCTACGACGTGACGGCCGAAGAGATCAAAGAGTTCGGCAGGAAGTACGACCCGCAGCCGTTTCACACCGACGAGGAGGCCGCTGCGGACTCCTTCTTCGGAGAGCTCGTCGCTTCGGGCTGGCACACGATGGCGATGTGTATGCGGATGATCGCAGAGCAGCCGGATCCGCCCGCGGCGCTGGCCGGCGTCGAGGCCGAACACATCCGGTGGCGAAAGCCGGTCCGGCCGGGCGATACGCTGCGCTTGCGCACCGAGATACTGGACAAGCAGCCCTCGAAAAAGCACGACGACCGCGGCTACGTCACCACGGCGGGGGAGGCGCTCAACGACGACGACGAGGTCGTCGCGAGCTTCGAGACGGTCGTCCTCGTCAAGGGGCGGGCGTACGACTGATCGCCGGCGGGTCCGCCGGCCCGAGACGCTCTCGGGACCTCCGGTATCATTCGTGAAAACCGGGCGAATCAGTTATGTGGGGACACGATGGACACGTTCGCGATGGCAACCCAAAACCCGGTTCCCGAAAACGCCACCCTCGCCCCGGACCTTCCAGACGGGCTGAGCGAATCTGAGCGGTACAAGGCCGAACGCGACCACTGGCGGCATATGTTCGACCAGCTCGCGGCGGAGTTCCCCGAACCGGTCATCGTCGTCGACGACGACGGTCGGCTGACACACTGGAACGAGGAGCAGGCGTCGTTCGTCGGCCTCTCGGCCGAGGACGCGCTGGGTCGAGAGGCCCACGAGGTGATCGGCACCGAGGAGGTGACCGAGACGCTCGCCGAGGAGGTCGCACGCACCGGCGAGACGATCCGAGAGACCGAAGTGCGGACGATCACGAACACCGAGGGCGAGAAGGGACACGGCCGAGCGATGGGGGTCCCCCTCACCGCCCCCGACGGGTCCGTCGTCGGATCCTTCGAGGTCCTCTATCAGGTGACCGACCTCGTCGAACAGCGAAAGTCGATGCAGCGCGTCCAAAAGCAGGTCCGAGAGGACTTAGAGTCGACCGTCGGTGAACTCGAAGGGGCGTCCTCGCAGGTCACAGAGAACGTCGACGTGATCGCCGAGGTCGCAGAGCAGGAAGCCGAGCACGTCCGAGAGGTCGACGACGAGATCCAGACGTTCAGCGCCACGACCGAAGAGGTGGCCGCGAGCGTCGAGACGATCAGCACGCAGAGCGCAGACACCGCCGATCTCGCCACCGAGTCCGAGGAGTCGACGACCGAACTCCTGCGGACCGTCGAGGACGTTGCGAGCGCGAGCGACCGGATGGCCTCGGACGCGGAGAACCTCGCCGATCGGGTCGAAGAGATCGACGAGGTCGTCGCCCTGATCGACGACATCGCGGACCAGATCAATATCCTGGCGCTGAACGCGTCGATCGAGGCCGCTCGGGCGGGCGACGCCGGAGAGGGCTTCGCCGTCGTCGCCGACGAGGTGAAGTCGCTGGCCTCGGAGTCGAAGACGGAGGCGGATCGCATCGAGGGGCTCGTCGAGTCGATCTCGGAGATCGCCACCGACACCATCGAGGGGATCGAGCAGACGACCGAGCGGGTCGAGGAGATCGAGACCCAGATCGAGGCCGTCAACGAGAACCAGCGCGAGATCCAATCGTCGATCGCGGACGTCTCGGACCAACTCGAACAGATCGCGACGGCCACCGACGAGCAGGCGACGAGCGCGGAGGACATCTCGGCGATGCTCGGGACGACAGTCGAGGGCGTCGAGCGGATCGCCGAGGAGGTCGCCGAACTGGCCGCGGCGAACCAGCAACAGACCGACCAGGTCGAAGAGATCAGTCGGAGCGTCGCCGCACTGGAGCGGAATCTCGACTCGGCGATCAAAAGCGAGTAACGACGACGGGTTCCGAAACGCGTCGTCGGCGATCCGTTCGCTCCGATCGAACGTCCGGCTCTCTATTCCTCGGTGCTCCCGCAGACCAGCACCGGACGGTGCGTCCCGAGGATCACGTCCTGGGTGACGCTTCCGAACAGCGCCTTGCCGGCGGGCGAGCGCTTCCGACCGCCGACGCAGATCTGATCGACGTCCCGCTCGTCGGCGTACCGCAGGATCTCGTCCGCCGGTGAACCGCTGGCTTCGAGGAGTTGCACGTCGACGCCGGCCTCCTCCAACCGGTCGGACGCCTCTCGGACCGCCTCGACCTGCTGGACGGACGCCCCCTCGGGGTTGTCGCGGAACACGTGGAGGATGAACACCTCCGCGTCGCTTGCGGTCTCGACCATGTCCTCGATGGCGTTCGTCTGTGCGTGTGCCTGTGCGATGTCGTCGTCGAGTGCGAGTAGTACTCGAACCATACCTCTCAGTCCGCCGGCCACCCACTTATAATTCCGCGCCGATTCCGAGCCCCTCGCCGTCGATCCGTCCCCGAGTGCTCGGGGGAGAGTCGGCAGAGCAGCCAACTCTGTTCGACAGAGTCGAACACAGCGGTCGGAAACGCTTCCTCGACGGCCCGAGCGCGGATCGCGCGACAGTGAGATTAATGACGCGCGCCGGCAGTTGTCCGGTATGTTACGTGCGTTCGAGGACGCGGAACCAGCGGTCGCAGAAGACGCGTTCGTCTCGGAGATGGCGTACCTCGTCGGCGACGTCGACGTCGGGGCTCGGTCGAGCGTCTGGCCGTTCGCCTGTCTCCGTGGACACGGAACGGGCGTGGCCGTCGGCCGGGAGACGAACGTTCAGGAGTTCGCGATGCTCCACGGGGCGACCCTCGGCGACGCCGTCACCGTCGGCCACGGGGCGGTCGTCGACTACGCGGACGTCGGTGACCACGCGCTCGTGGGGATGCAGAGCGCCGTCCTGGGAGGAGCGACCGTCGAGGACCACTGCATCGTCGCCGCGAACGCGGTGGTACGGAAGGACCAGACGGTTCCGTCGGGACACCTCGCGTACGGCACGCCCGCGGAGACGCGACCGCTGACGGACGAGCAGCTCGCACAGATCGACCGGACCCACGAGACGTACGTCGAACTGGCCGCCCGGTTCCGCGGTGCGGGATTGGACACGCGCGCTGTCGACTGACGCCCGGACGGCTGTTCGGTGGTATCGAACGCGCGGTGTCGAGACGACCGGCGACGCCCGTCGTGAAATCCGATACCACGGTCCGTCCGTTCGGTTTTGGCGGCCTCCACTGTTTTGTATGTGAAAATAAGATCGAGCGGCGGTAACATCCGTACGGTTGTTATCTTTCTGATCGGATTCGCGGGTATTCGACGACATCGAATAGATTGCTGAATCACCGTCGACCGGCGACCGGACGGCCCGGGGCGACGGTCCGCGACAAATACTTGCCTCCGGTTCGAAAAAAGGACGTATGGGACCGAAATCGGAGAAAAGCCGGGGGATCAAGTCCGACGAGACGCTGTTCGACGTGGTCGAACTCCTTCGGGAACTCGACGGGGCGGGGGTGACCGAACTCGCGGACCGTCTCGACGCGGCCAAGAGCACCGTTCACGGCCACCTGACGACGCTCGTGGACCGCGGTTTCGTCGTCAAGCGCGGCGGTGAGTACCACCTGGGACTCCGGTTCTTCCAGTACGGACAGTACGTTCGGAGCCAGCTCGAGATCTTTCAGTCCGGACTCGCCGCCGTCGACCGACTCGAACGCGAGACCGGCGAGATGTCGTGGCTCATCGCCCACCAGAACGGCAAGGCGATCTACGTCTACGGGCGCGGGGGCGACAACGACATCAACGTCAACACCATCCTCGGGACGGAGGACCACATGCACTACAACTCCGGCGGCAAGGCGATTCTCGCACACCTGCCGGAGGCGGAGGTCGACCGCATCGTCGAGCGACACGGCCTGCCCGCCCGGACCGAGAACACGATCACCGACCGGGAGCGTCTCGACGAGGAACTGAAACAGATCCGCGAGCAGGGGTACGCGCTCAACCTCAGCGAGGACTTAGAAGGGGTCCAGGCGATCGGCGTCCCGCTGACCGTCGACGGCGAAGTGCAGGGCGCATTGAGCGTGGCCGGACCCGCGCACCGAATGTCGAAGGAGCGCTGCGAGGGCGAGATCCTCGAACGCCTGCGCGCGGCCACCGACGAGATCGATCTCACGATCGCGTACCGCTGATCGCCGTCCGCCGGTCATTAACCACCGATCGCGCGGGCGAGCGCGTCGAGACCCCCCTGACCGAGCACGTCGAGGCTCCCCTCGACCACGGCGATCCCCGCACACCCGGAGTCGCACGCGGACAGAAAGAGGAGCGCAGCGAAAGCGTACGTCAGCGCCATCTGCACCCGAACCGCCCGCTCGGGGGCCAGCCGGGCCGTCGCGAGGAGACACGCGGCCGGAACGAACGCCGCGCCGACGGCCGGCGCCGGAGTGACGGGGAGAAATCCCGCAGTCCCGGAGAGCCCGACACCGACGGTCCCGGCCGCGGTGAGCAGGAAGAGCCCCGCCGCGATGCGATCGGCTCGCTCCGGCCCGAACGCGACCGGCAGCGTCCGCTTGCCGATCGACCGATCGAACGGTTCGTCGAGGCGGTCGATGCCGACCTTGATGCCCGCGAGGAGGCCGACGAAGAGCGCGGCGACGGCGGCGGCGGTCGCGGGGACTGTCGCCTGCGCCGCGTGTCCACCGATCAGGGCGATGCCGATACCGACCGGGTAGTCGACGGTGACCGTCACCGGATGTCGGTCGAGATACGGGGCGTGCAGGAGCGCGAGCGCGAGGAGGGCGACCGTCGAGAGCGCCGGTACGATCCCCGAGAGGGCCGCCAAGAGGCCGGAGAGGGCGACCACGCCGGCGGAACCCGCCCAGATGCTCCGCCGGAACGCCGCGACGGAGAGCCGGGGCGTCTCCTCCTCGCGGAGGTGGCCGTCGACGTAGCCGTCGCGGAGGTGCGCGACGAACAGGGCCAGCCCGACGGTCCCGGCGTGGAGCGCGGCGATCGGCCACTCGAACGCCGGCGCGGGCGCCAGCGCTCCGCCGTAGGCCGACATCCCGACCGCGGGGAACATGAACGCGGGTCGAACGTACGCGAGGAGGGCGTCGATGCCGCCGCGCACTCGTGTCATAACGGGGCGATTCCGCCCGGCCGGTGATAAATTCGCCGTGTCGGTGCCACTGCCGGCGCCGGACGCGGGTCCGCGAACCGGCACCGATCAAAACAATTAATGCTGCAGTTGGCCTGTTGATGCCTACCACGAGACTATGAAACTAGGAGATGCCCTCGCGCGCTCGGTCCGCTGTCACCCGGACAAACCGGCGCTCGTAACCGACGACGGCCGCTCGTTCACGTACGCCGAACTGGACGACCGGAGCACGCGTCTGGCGAACGCCCTCACCGACCGTATCGGGACCGAGCGGTTCGCCACTCTCGCGATCAACCACTTCTCGGCGATCGAGTCGATGTGGGCCGGGAACAAGCGCGGTGTCGCGACGGTGCAACTCTCCTACCGGGCGACGGTGGGCGAGTTACAGGAGATGGCCGACACCGCGGGCGCGGAGGCGCTGGTCTTCGACGACCACAACGTCGAGGACGCCCTCGAACTCCTCGACCGCGGCGCGTTCGACGCGGCCATCCACGCCGGCGACCGCGACGTCGACCACGAGGCCGTCGAGTCCTACGAGACCGTGCTCGACGAGTCGAACCCGGGCCTCGACGAGTCGCTGCCGGCCGGCGACGAGTGTGCGGTGTTACACACAAGCGGGACCACGAGCGTCCCCAAGACCGTCGCGTTCGACCAGGAGCAGCTCTGGTACGGTGCGGCCCAGGTCATCATGGAACACGGCATCGACGAGACCGACACCGCGCTCTGCACCTCGCCGTGGTACCACATGGTCACGACCGACGCGTGGCTCTATCCGCACTTCGTCGCGGGCGCGACGGTCGTCCTCCACTCGGCGTTCGACCCCGAGGAGGCGCTTGACCTCATCGAGACCCACGAGGTCACGGGGCTGCTCGCCGTGCCGACCCAGCTGAAGGCGCTCAACGACGTCCAGCGCGAGGCGGAGACGCCGTACGACACCGACTCGCTGTCGTACATTCGCACCGGCGGCGCCATCGTCACGGAGAACCTCATCGAGGCGACCCACGAGCACCTCTCCGAGCACGTCTACAACACCTACGGGATGACCGAGGCGGGCCCGGACCTCTCCTTCGCCCACCCGAGCGTCCAGGAGGAGCACCCCGGCACCATCGGCAAGGAGTCGTTCACCTGGGAGATCCGCGTCGTCGAGACCGTCCCGCTCTCGGAGGATCCCGACCCCGAGGCCACCGTCGACGCCGGCGAGCGCGGTGAGATCATCGCCCGCGGTCCGGGGATGTCCCACGAGTACATCGACAACGAGGAGGCGACCGAGAAGTCCTACTTCGACGGGTGGCTCCGCACCCGCGACGTCGCCCGGATCGACGAGGAGGGCTATCTCTACATCGTCGACCGCGTCGACAACATGATCAACAGCGGCGGCGAGAACGTCTACCCCGCGGAGGTCGAGCGCGTTCTCGGCAACCACCCCGACGTGTCGGAGGCCTGCGTCTTCGGCCTCGACGACGAGGAGTGGGGACAGGTCGTCACGGCCGTCGTCGTCACGGAGGACGGCGCGGAACTCATCGAGGACGACCTCGAGGAGTACTGCCTCCAGCACGACGGGCTGGCGGATTTCAAGCGGCCGCGGGCGTACGCGATAACCGACGAGGAACTGCCGCGCACCGACACGGGGACGATCCAGCGCGAGGACCTCGTCGAGAAGTACTTCTCGTAGCCGGCGTCGGATTTTCTATTTCAAAACGCGGTCGTCGGTGGGGAGCGGCGGGGACCGCCCCGTGAACGCGCGTCCGGCGGCGCTCAGAACAGGAACGTGAACATCGCGATCTGAATCGGCAGCAGGAACACGAGCGTCGCGACCGTACAGAGTCCAGCCATCCGACTCAGCTCCATCGTGTCGACGACGCCGAGTCCGAGCATCGCGACCAGCACGGCCGACTGGTACGGGAAGAAGTACGCGTTCAGGGCGACGCTCTCGATCATCGCGACGGGGACGAGCGGGATCCCCGCGCTGGTCGCGAAGGAGACGAAGACGGGCGTGATCACGCTCGCGACGGCCATCCCTTCCATCACGAACGCGAGCGACATCGAGACGACGACGACGAACACCAAGACGAGCGGCAGGGACGGATCGCTCGGCAGGTACGAGAGCATCGTCTCGGCGGCCAGGTCGGTGAAGGCGGTCCGCTGGAGGCCCTCCGCGATGGCGAAGATCGCGCCGAGGAAGAAGAGGATCGAGAAGTCGGTCTCGCCGATCGCCTCGTGGTCGATGACGCCGATCCGCGGGGAAAACGACAGGAGCGCGACGACGACCGCGCCGAAGAGCGGGTGCAGGCCGTGGGCGAAGTCCGTCGCCCAGACCGCGACGCCGACGAGGAGAAAGAGGAGCATCCGTCGCTCCTCGGGCGACGCGGAGACAGATTCGAGACGTTCGGGAGCGTCGATCGCGTCCCTGTCGCGGGGCCGATACAGGAGGTACGTGACGGCGACGACGACGACGACTCGGCCGATCCCCATCACCGGTCCCATCCAGAGCGTCCACTCCGTCCAGGAGATCGCCGGCCCGCCGCTCGACTCGACGAGCCCGGTGACGATGATGTTCGCCAGCGACCCGGTCAGGACGCCCGACGCCCCGTAGTAGGTCGCGAACAGCGGGCCGAGGAAGATCCCGATCTTCGCGCTCCGCTCGGTGAACAGGTCGCCCAGCGACTTGAGGATCGGCGCGAGGATCAGCACCCGCACCAGCGAAGAGGGGACCAACACCGCGAGCGCCAGGCTCCCGACCGAGAGGACGACCAGCAGATAGCGGTAGACGGCGACGGCGTCGGTGGCAATCCGGTCCGGCATCCGGTGCAACGAGGTCCGCTCGACGAGGCCGGCCAGTCCGCTGGCCGTCGCGGCCTCGCCGATGAGGAGGCCGACGACGACCAGCCACGTCGCGGGCGACTGAAAGCCCGTCAGCGCGAGTTCGGCCGAGAACCCCACGCCGATCAGCCCGATCCCGATCAGCGCGGTGAACCACGGGTCCACCGGCGACCCGATCCACATCGCGACGCAGAACAGCGTGATCGCGAGCATTCGAGCGGCCTCGGCCGACAGCGGCGCGAACTGGAGAACCGCGCCGGCGACGAGAACGCCCGCAGGCAGCGCGAGCCAGGAGGGATCGACCGGGAGCGCACCGCGTGCCCGCGCCGGGATTCCATCTGTCATCGTTCGTGTCCGTCGTGTCACCGTGGACCACAATAGGGGTGTCGATGCGTCCGCAGTCGGCGGATCACCCGCCGAATCCGTTCGGACTCACAGTGTAGGTTTAACACCCGCGGCGGCGTACACACGGGTGATGACGGACACCGACCCGGCCGTGACGGAGACCGCACCGGACGTCTACGACATCACCGTGAAAGAGGCCGACGACGCCCGCTGGCGCGTCTTCTGTGTCGACGGCGAGACGCCGACGCTCGTCGACGCCGGCTTCGATGACACCGTCGACGTCGTCGCCGCCGCGCTCGATTCGCTGGGGATCACGCCCGAGCGGATCGTGATCACGCACGGCGACCCCGACCACGTGGGCGGCCTGGCGGGTCTCGTCGAACGCTTCGACCTGGAGACGTGGGTTCCCGAGGGCGTCGCCGTCGACGTCGCGGTGGACCACCGCTTCGGCGACGGCGACCGGGTGGGGACGTTCACGGCCGTCCACGTGCCGGGGCACGCCGACGGCCATCACGCGCTCGTCGACGAGGCGAGCGGCGTCGCCGTCCTCGGGGACGCCCTGTTCGGGTCGGACGCCAGGGGACTCCCGGCGGGGTACTTCGTCCTCCCGACGGCGTACTACTCCGCGGACGTCGCGACGGCCGACGAGTCGCTCTCGCGACTGCTGGAGTACGAGTTCGACGTCGGCCTCGTCTACCACGGGTCGAGCGTGACCGAGGGCGCGAGCGAGAAGATCGCGGCGTTCGTCGACTTCGCCGGGAAGCGGTAGGCGGGCGAGGAGTTCTCGAAAAAATCGACTTCAGCTCTCGGCGATCGCGTCCGAGAGGTCCTTCCCGGCGTGCTCGCCCAGGTAGGCCTCGATGACCTGGTCGTCGTTCTGGATCTCCTCCGGCGTTCCCTCCGCGATGAGTTTCCCGTTGTCGAGCACCATCACGCGCTCGCTGACGCTCATCAGCGCGCGCATCACGTGGTCGATGAGGAACACCGTCTTCCCCTCGTCGATGATGTCGCCGACGAGGTCGATGATGCCCTCTGTCTCCTCGGGGTCGAGCCCGCCGGCGACCTCGTCGAAGAGGACCATCTCGGGATCGGTCGCGAGCACGCGCGCGATCTCGAGGCGCTTGAGTTGGCCGACGCTGAGTTCGCCCACGTCGGCGTGCATCTGCTCGTCGAGCCCGACGAACTCAAGCATCTCCGCGGCTCGCTCTCTGGGGTCGTCGAACTTGCGGCCGCCGAAGGACGCGCCGACGGTGACGTTTTCGAGGAGCGAAAGGCTCTCGAACGGCCGGACGATCTGGTGGGTCTTCGCCATCCCGCGGTGGCAGATCTCGTGTTGCGACTCGCCTGTGATGTTCTCGCCGTCGAAGAACACCTCTCCCTCCGTCGGCGGGTGCACGCCGGTGATCGTCCGGAACAGCGTACTCTTTCCGGCGCCGTTCGGACCGATGAGCCCGACGGCCTCGCCGCGGTCGACGGTGAAGGAGACGTCCTCGATGGCGACGACCCCGCCGAACTTCTTCGTCAGCCCTCGTCCTTCCAGTAACGTCATTATCGATCGATATCCAACCCAAGATGATAAACTTACGGAATAGCCGAAGAGATGCCGTGAGTCGAGGAGAGCGGTCACGGCCGATCCGACAGCGGCCTCGGCCCCGATCCAGAGTGCGAAAGCGCCCTCCGCTCGGCGAGTCGTGTGGGACTGGTGTCGACCACGGGGGAAAACGCTTTGACGGTATTCGGTATAGGAGGGAACGTGACTCTCAGACAGCTCTTCGACCCCTCGGGGATCGCCGTCGTCGGCGCGTCGGCGACCGAGGGAAAGATCGGGTACGAAGCGATGGCGAACGCCGCGGAGTTCGACGGGCCGGTGTATCCGGTGAACCCCTCCGCCACGGGGGAGCTGTTCGGCTCGACGTTCGTCCCCTCGGTGACCGAAATCGACGGCGACGTCGACCTCGCGCTCTGTTGTGTCCCGGGACCGGCGACACCGGACGTGCTCGAGGAGTGCGGGGAGGCGGGCATCGGCGCGGCCGTCATCTACGCCAGCGGGTTCGCCGAGGCCGGCGAGGAGGGCGAGGAGCTACAGGCGGCTATCGTCGAGATCGCCGAGGAGTACGACATCTCGCTGCTCGGACCGAACACCAGCGGGTTTCTGGTCCCCGGGACCGACCTGCGGTGCACGTTCGCCAGCGGCGCCGAGGAGATCCCGGCGGGGAACACTGCGGTCATCGCCCAGAGCGGCGGTGTCGCACACGTCCTGGCGTTCCAGTCGCGGCGACAGGGACGCGGCATCTCCGCGATGGTCGGCCTCGGGAACCGGGCCAACGTCGGCTTCGCCGAGACCGTCGAGTACTTCGACGGCGACGACCGGACGGACGCCATCGCCCTCCACGTCGAGGGGACCGACGACGGCCGCCGGCTGCTCGAAGCCTGCCGCGAGAGCGACACGCCGGTGATCGCGTACAAGGTCGGCCAGTCCGACGTCGGCGACTTCGCCGAGTCGCACACGGGCGCGCTCACGGGCGATCACGAGCTGTACACCGCGGGGTTCGCCCAGTACGGCGTCCCGACGGTCGACGCCACCGACGACCTGCTGGACGCCGCCGCGGCGCTCGGGAACTCTCCCACCCCGGACGGCCCGAACGTCGGAGTCGTGACCGCCCAGGCGGGCCCGGGCATCATCATCACCGACCGCATCCAGCGCGCCGGCGGGCGGCTTCCGGAGCTGACGGAGGCGACCCAGGAACGCGTCGACGAGATCCTCCCC
Source organism: Halobellus limi (assembly GCF_004799685.1). Classification (NCBI taxonomy): domain Archaea; kingdom Methanobacteriati; phylum Methanobacteriota; class Halobacteria; order Halobacteriales; family Haloferacaceae; genus Halobellus; species Halobellus limi. Next base: position 1,881,441 of record NZ_CP031311.1, on the reverse strand, counting down.
GGAATCACCTACGCCGACAACCCCGTCGACACCGGCCGGCCGATGCCCGCGTTCGGCGACGTCGTCACTGCCGTCGCCGAGGACGACCGGATCGACATCGTCCTCGTCTACGAACTGTTCGAGGCGGCGCTCGGTCTGCCGGTCGAGGAACTCGACGGTCTCGCAGAACGCGTCGACAAGCCCGTGCTGTTCGCGACCGAGGGGATCGAAGAGGATCTGGCCGACGAGCGCGAGGCGCTGAAAGACGTCGGCGTGCCGTTCTTCGAGACGCCCGAACGCGCGGCCGAGGCCGCCGGCGCGCTCGCCCGGTACGCGCAGTTACACGGCGACGACCGCGTCGCCGACGGCGGATCGACGCCTGCCGGGGTCGTCACCGACGGGAACGCGTCTGCTGGAGCCGCCGCCGACGGGCACGCGCCTGCCGGGGCTGCCGACGAGGAGGTGTCGACCGATGAGTGAGGCCCTCCCGGAACCGATCGCCGCCGCTCGCGCCGACGGCCGGGACACGCTGACCGAGGCCGAGGGGAAGCGGCTCCTCGCGTCGGTCGGCGTCGACACGCCCTCGTTCGAGGTGTGTTCGGGCGTCGACGAGGCGGTCGAGGCGGCCGAGACCGTCGGCTACCCGGCGGTCGTCAAGGTGTCCTCGCCGGACGTCACGCACAAGAGCGAGTGGGCCGGCGGCGTCGGCGTCGCCGTCGGTCTCGACACCCCCGACGCGGTTCGAGGGGCCGTCGAGGCGATCTTCGACGCCGCGGCGGAGCGCGGAATCGAGGCCGACGTCCTCGTCGAGGCGGCGGCGGACCTGGAACGAGGGACCGAGGTGATCGTCGGCGGGGTCCGGGACCCGTCCTTCGGTCCGGTCGTACTCACCGGGCTGGGCGGCGTCTTCACCGAGATCTTCGAGGACACCAGCCACCGGATCGCCCCGATCGACGCCGCCGAGGCCCGCGGGATGCTCGCGGAACTGCAGTCCGCGCCGCTGCTCTCGGGCTACCGCGGGAGCGACCCCGCGGACGTGCAGCGTCTCGCGGAGGTGATCGTAGCCGTCGGCGACCTGGTCGACGACCACCCGATCGCCGAACTCGACGTCAATCCAGTTCTTGCGACGACCGATGGAGTGATGGCGCTCGATGCGCTGGTCGTACTCGAGGAACGATAATGTACGAACGCACCTGGACGGTCCGGTTCTCGGACACCGACCCGCACGGCATCGCTCACTACCCCCGCATCGTGGACGCGCTCCACGAGACCTCGGACATGTTCATGCAGGAGATCGGCTATCCCTTCTGGGAGCTCACGGAGAACTACGACTTCGGGTTCCCGCTCGTCGATATGCAGTTCGAGTTCAAGGCGCCGCTCCACGCGGGCGACGACGTCCGGATGACGCTGACGCCGGACCCCAGCACGCGGGCCGTCCGGTTCGAGTACGAGGCGTACAACGGCGACACGCTCGCGTTCTCGGGATACGAACAGCGCGTCTGCGCCGAGACCGGCGGCGGCGGCGCCGTCGAGATCCCCGAGGAGATCCACTCGAAGTTCGTCGAGTACGCCGAGGAGTAATCGCAGCGAGAGTACGGGACGGCTTTCTCCGGACCCCGTGTGGCGCCGCGACGCCGGCTCCCTCCGCGAGCGGAGCGACCGCGCTCGGTCGACCGGGAGTGGTTGGCGAACAGTCGGCACCCGCTCGCGAGGCGTTCGCCGGCGGCGTCGCCGCCGGTTCCGTTCCCCGCTCGGTTCCCGCGCCGACGTGCCGAGCAACCGCGACCCGGCGCGGGGTGGTCGTCAACTCACGGGCCGTCTGGTCCCGGTATCGTATATAAACCCTCGCCGGGAGCGTCGGACCCGGCGATACGCTTTTAGGAATTACGCGAGTAACTCGGTGTATGGCGGAGTTCGAGAACCCGTACGCGACCAATGACCCGTTCGTCGAGGCGCACTTCGACTGTCTGAACTGCGGCGGTAAGCTCTGGGAGTACGCGATCCAGCGACAGATGGTGTGTGAGGACTGTCGGTCGCTCTTCAGCACCGAGGAGGTCTTCGAGGCGCAGTCGACAGAGACCGCCGAAGCCACCGCATAGGGGCGCGCCCCGGTCGTCGGTGTCGTCGAAATCACGGTACAGGCCGTTCTGAGGGACACCTGTGCCGTTTTGTGGCGTGCGAGCCTCCAACACACTTATTATCGAGTTTCACGAATAATCGCGTATGGCACAGCAAGAGCCAGAGGAACTCCTAGAGATGAGTTCCGATACACGGAGCATCCTCGAGGAGCACGACCTCCGTCCGCTCTGGGAAGTCGAAGACGAGATGGGTACCGTCCTCGACGATCCGGAGGCGGACATCTGGAAGTGGGACGACATCAAGGAGTCCATCGACGCGATCGAACGCGACGTCCCGATCGCGGACCTGCCGCCGGGGTTCCAGCGACGGGTCGCCGTGCCGATCAACACGGCGAACGCCATCTCGAACACGATCTACGTCGGGATCCAGACGGTGTCACCGGGCGAGACCGCGCCGTCGCACCGCCACGGGGCGAACGCGCTGCGCTTCACGATCGACGGCCACGAGGATATGAAGACGGTCGTCGCCGGTGAGGAGTTCCCGATGAAGGACAACGACCTCATCACGACGCCGCAGTGGGAGTGGCACGACCACGTCAACGAGAGCGACGAGACCGCCGCGTGGCTCGACGTGCTCGACCTCCCGCTGGTCCTCGACTCGCTGAACGCCAAGAACACCTTCGAGTACCACGAACTCGAACGCCAGCCGGTCACGAAGAGCCAGGGCTACTGGGCCTCCCAGTACGGTCGCGGCCGGGCGCAGGAGGACCTCAAGGAGGACGGCATCCCCGGTCCCTTCGAGGGGAACCGGGAGCCGACGCCGCCCTACCGGTTCCAGTGGGAGGAGATGGTCGAGTCGCTGCACCAGCGCGCCGACAACAACGACCCGAACCCGAACGACGGCTACAGCCTCTCGTACGTCAACCCCGCCAGCGGCGAACCGCCGCTGTTCCCGACGATGTCGTTCCGCGCGCAGTTGATGCAGGAGGACACCGACCCGCACTTCCACAACATGACCGAGGTGTTCTTCGTCATCGACGGCGAGGGTATCACTCACATCGGCGACGAGGCCTTCGAGTGGAGTAAGTGGGACATCTTCATCGTCCCGCCGGACGAGATCCACCACCACGAACCTCACGGCGAGGCGACGCTGCTCGCGATGACCGACCGGCCGGTGTTCGAGGCGTTCAACCTCTACGCCGAGGCCGAGCCGTCGTCGTAGCGACGACGGCTCGGCCGTCGAGGCCGTCTGCGACGCTGCGCTCTGCACTCTCTACCGCCCGAAACGGGAGTCGCTAACACACCGCTTCTGGACCATACACTTTTATATTCCATTATAATTATTGTGCCACACGGTATGGCTCGTGATGACACCTCAATTCGACGACGGACGTATCTAAAAGGTGCTGGGGCGACCAGTACACTCGCGATCACCGGTCTCGCCGGTTGCACGCTCGGCGGCGGGGGTGGAGACGACGGCGGTGACGGTAGCGGTGACGGCGGCGGCGACGGTGGCGACAGCGGAGACGGCGGCGGAGACAGCGGTGGGGACGGCGGCGGCGACACGACGCCGCTCACCATCGCGGGGACGGTTCCGGAGACGGGGAGTTTCTCCTCGCTCGGCGAGGACCTCCGACGCGGCTACGAACTCGGCGTCGCCCGGATGAACGAAGAGCTCGACCGCGACGTCGAGCTCATCCTCCGCGACGACGAGAGCGACGCGCAGACGCTCCGCGAACAGCTCCAGGCCATCGTCAGCAACAACGACGTCAACATGATCTGGGGGAGCTTCTCCAGCCTGCTCGTCACGGCCGGGAGCGCCTTCGCGGAGAACCAGGGGCTTCCCTTCCTCGGCATCGCGTTCGCCTACGAGGCACCGCACCGAAACGACAACTACGAGTGGACGTTCGCGCCGTTCCCGAAGTCCCGCGACGTCGCCCGCTCGACGCTCGGGACGCTCCAGCTCATCCCCGAGGAGGAGCGACCGACGAACGTCGGTATCTGGGAGCCCAACTCGGGCTGGGGTGAGGAACAGGCCCAGTACTGGGAGGACACTCTCAGTGAGGCGGGCTACGACGTCGTGATGCGAGAGGTCTTCGAGATCGGTTCCTCGGACTTCTCGACGCTCATCTCGCAGGCCGAGAGCAACGAGGTCGAAGTGCTGCTGTCGAACCCGACGCCGCCGGGCGGCATCACCGCGGTCAACCAGATGCAGTCGAACAACTGGGCCCCGAAGATGCTGAAGTTCGTCCGCGGCGCCGACCCGTCCGCCTGGTGGTCCGCCCTCGGCGAGTCCGGCGCGTACGCCCTGATGTGCCCCGGCTGGGTGCCCGGTCTGACGGGCAACGGCAACGCGGCGCTCCGCGAGACGTTCTTCAACGAGTACGACATCGAGAGCGAGTACATGCCCGCGAACGTCGGCGGGTCGTACAACCTGACGCAGGTCGCCCAGCAGGCCGTCGAGGCGGCCGGCTCCGTCGAGCCCACCGCGGTTCGCGACGCGCTCCGCAGCACGGAGTTCGAGACCGTGATCGGCTCGTTCACCTTCGAGGAGAACGGGCTGCCCACCGAGGGCGAACTGACCGCGCCGACCGGCCAGTGGTGGGAGGGCGCACAGCGACTGGCGTACCCGGACACCGATTCCGAGCGCGCTATCGACTTCCAGTACCCGATCCCGCCGTGGAGCGAGCGATGACCGGCCGGACAGAAGCCGTACACGCCTGACGATGGTCGCAACCGACCTGCTCACCCAATCGGTGGTGAACGGTCTGCTGCTCGGGGGCATCTACGCCCTCGCAGCCCTGGGCCTCTCGCTCGTCTTCGGGATTATGGACATCGTGAACCTCGCGCACGGCCACATGCTGATGGTCGGTGCGTACGTCGCGATCCTCGTCTTCGCGGCGACGGGAATCACGCCGCTGGTGGGGATGCTGCTCGCGATGGTCCTGATGTTCGGCCTCGGCGTCCTGTTGCAGAAGGTGCTCCTGAAGCACGTCGTCGACGAGGGGCTCGAACAGCCGATCATCGTGCTGTTCGGTCTCGCGTTGATCCTGCAGAACCTCGGTCGCGTCCTGCTCGGCGGCGACGCCCGAACCGCCGACATCGGCATCCCAGGAGACGGATTCGAGCTCGGGTTCGCGTTCATGTCGTTCCCGCGGACGGTGACGTTCGTCGTCTCCGTTCTGCTGATCGTCCTCACCTGGGCGTTCCTGCAGTACACGAAGACGGGACAGGCGATTCGGGCGACCGCGCAGAACCGAACCGCCGCGAAGTACATGGGGATCAACACCGATCAGATCTACGTCATCACGCTCGGCATCGGGACGGCGCTGGCCGGCGCGGCCGGCGCGCTGCTCTCGATGCTGTTCCCCATCGACCCGTACGTCGGGTGGTCCTACCTGCTGAAGACGTTCGCCGTGGTCGTCCTCGGCGGCGTCGGCAGCGTCATCGGGACGCTCGTCGGGGGCCTCGTCCTCGGCGTCTCGGAGAACCTCGGTGCGCTGTATCTCGGCGGCGGCTACCGCAACGTCGTGAGCCTGCTCATCTTCCTGGTCGTCCTGCTCGTCAAGCCCGAGGGCCTCTTCGGTGGCTCGGGAGGTGGTGAGTAGTGGCGCTCCTCGAGAAGGCGCCCGGCGAGTCGCTCGCCACCGATCGGCGCGTGCAGGGGCTCGGCGTCCTCGCCGTGCTCTGGTTAGTGACGGTTCCGTTCACCACGACGGACTCGCTGACCGGGCTCATCCTCACGGGGCTGGTCTTCGTGATGCTCGGCGTCTCTTGGAACCTGCTCGCCGGCTACGCCGGGCAGATCTCGCTGGGTCACGCCGCGTTCTTCGGGATGGGCGCGTTCGTCTCCGCGTGGCTCACGACGCCCTCTGCGGCCGGGTTCCCCGGCTCGATCGAACTACCGCTCCTCGTGGCGATCCCGATCGGTGCGCTCGCGTCGGCGCTCATCGCCCTGGTGATCGGACCGGTCATCTTCCGGCTCACCGGCCACTACTTCGCCATCGGGACGCTCGCGCTCGCGGCCGTCATCGAACTCGTGATGCTCGACCGCCGGGACCTGACCGGCGGCGCGACCGGCTACTACGTGAACGCCGACCTCTCGATCGGGGAGGCCATCTCCCACGGCGACGTGATGTTCTTCCTCACGCTCGTCGCGACGGTCGCCACGGTGGTCGTCACCTACCTGATCGTCCGCGGACCCACCGGCCTCGGAATGAAGGCGATCCACGACGACGAGGACGCCGCGAGCAGTCTCGGCGTCAACCCGCTGAAGTACAAGATGTACGCGTTCGTCGTCTCTTCGTTCTTCGCGGGGCTGGCCGGCGCGCTGTACGGCCACTACACGCTGTACATCAATCCCCAGTCGACGCTCGCGGTGACGTGGACGATCGACTCGCTCGTCATCGTCATCCTCGGCGGGATGGGCACGTTCGCCGGGCCGATCTTCGGGTCCGCGTTGTTCCTGCTTCTCGACAACGGTCTCTCGGCGATCGTCGGCGGGTTCTCCTCTGCGGTCGAGGGGATCTTGATCATCCTCTTCATCATCTTCCTCCCGACGGGGCTCTACGGCCTCATCAAGGAGTACCTCGTCGAGGAGACGGTCGAGACCGACGCCGCCCACGACTGAGTCGGCTCGGTTCTCGCGCTTTTCTTTTTTCTGTTTCCGACGCCGTTCGGAAAAAAGCCTACAGCGTCCCGGCTACGCGCCGAGGTACGACTCTTCGACGCGCTCGTCCTGTGCGAGCTCCTGGGCCGTCCCCGACAGCGAGATCTCGCCGGTCTTGATGACGTAGCCGCGGTCGGCCACGCGGAGCGCGTTGTAGATGTCCTGCTCGACGAGGAGTACGGTCGTTCCCTCGTCGTTGATCCGCTGGATGGCCTCGAAGACGTCGTCGACGAGCACCGGCGCGAGTCCGAGGCTGGCCTCGTCGAGGAGCAGCAGGTCGGGGTCGCTCATCAGCCCGCGGCCGATCGCGAGCATCTGCTGTTCGCCGCCCGACAGCGTCCCGGCCTGCTGTTTCGCGCGCTCTTCGAGACGCGGGAAGATGTCGTAGACGCGTTCGAGGCGCTCGTCCATCCCGCTGCGGTCGAGGTACGCCCCCAGTTCGAGGTTCTCGCGGACGGTGCTCTCGGTGAACACCTCTCTCCCTTCGGGAACGTGGGCGACGCCCTTCGCGACGACGTCCTCGTGCGGCATGTCGCCGATCGACTCGCCCTTGTATCTGATCTCCCCGTCCATAGGGGAGAGGTCGCCACAGATCGTCTTCAGCGTCGTCGTCTTCCCCGCACCGTTGGCTCCCAGCAACGCCACGGTCTCGCCCTTGTCGACGGAGAGGCTCACGTCCCAGAGGACCTGCACGTTGCCGTACGCGACGTCTATCGAATCTACTTCGAGCAGTGACATCGATTGTCACGTCGTACGTCGGCGGCTTTCTTAAGCCTACCTTTCGGGCAGCGTCCGGCGGAGGCGGACGAGGGCGGGGAACTCGGGGCCGTCCGGCTGCCGGTGCGCGCGCGAGGAGGGCGACCGCCGATCGATCGCCACGGCAGTCCCTCTTCGTCACGGCGGTCGATCCGAAAGAACAGCGGGTCGGACGTCGCTCTTGGCCCCACTCGCGAACGGGCCGACGGCCTACTCCTGGCCGCCCTTCGTGACGTTGGCGTCGGCGTAGGAGACGTCGCGGCCGGTGACCTCGACGGTCATCGAGCCGACGTCTTCGATCTCGGCGTCGATGGTGTCGCCGTCGTGGAGTTCGCTCACGCCCTCGGGCGTTCCGGTGGTGATGACGTCGCCGACTTCCAGCGTCGCGCCCAGCGAGGCGTACTGGACGACGTCGGCGCAGGTGTAGACCATGTCGCCGGTGTTCTCGTACTGGCGGCGCTCGCCGTTGAGCTGCAGTTCCATCTGGAGGTCCTGCGGGTCGTCGATCTCGTCGGCGGTGACGACGCACGGCCCGATGACGGTGAACGTGTCGTAGGACTTGCGGTTCGAGCGGTCCTGGTCACCGCGCAGGGAGATGTCGAGCAGGATCGTGTACCCGAAGATGTGGTCCCAGGCCTCCTCGGCGGAGACGTCCTTGGCCTCCTCGCCCATCACGAACGCGAGTTCGACCTCGTGGTCCGTCCGGCGGTCCTCGAACGGGAGTTCGATCCCGTGGTCCGGGCCGACGACGCTGGAGGGCGCTTTCAGGAAGTAGCCCTTGTCCTTGATCGAGAACCACTCGTCGGTGGTGATGTCCTTGTCGGCGATGGCCTCCTCGATGTGGTTCTCGTAGTTCAGCGGCGCGGCGATGACCTTCCCCGGTCGGCCGACGGGCGAGCCGATCTCGACGTCCTCGACGTCGTGGTCGGGATCCTCGTCCTCGTATTCGGCGGCGTCGTAGTCGCCCTCGATGTACTCGACGAGGGGTTCGTCGCCGTCGAGCCCGAGGCGGTCCGAGAGGTCGATGACGCCGGTGCCGTCGTCGGTGAGCAGTCCGAGCTGGTCGTCGTCGTAGCGGACGAATCGCATACGCGAATCATCGGCGGAATCCGTGATAAAAGATGCCTTTCGGCGCGAGCGTCGGGTCGGACGGCCGAAAGCGAGACGGCGAGGGGACCGCCCTACAGGTAACTCTCCGTCCGACTCAGTTCGACGTCGCCCGCGACGTCCTCGCGGAAGTGCTCCGAGAGCGACTCCAGCGTCCAGCCGTCGGGACTGACGCCGACGGCTTCGGTCGCCGGGTCGGAGAAGACGCCGACGCGGTCGCCGCCGGCGTACAGCGTACAGCCCGTGACGTCCTCGGCCGCCTCGCTGGCCAGGTAGGCGACGAGCGGCGCGACCTTCTCGGGGGGCATCTCCGATTCGGTGTAGGGTCGGTGCTCCTCCGGCACCGTCTCGGTCATCCGCGTGTAGCCGTTCGGAACCAGCGCGTTCACCCGGACGTTCGAGCGGATCAGTTCGTTCGACACCGAGCGGACCATCCCGAGGACGCCGGCCTTCGCGGCGGCGTAGTTCGCCTGGCCCAGGCTGCCGCGCGCCGCCCCGGCGCTGACGGCGAGATACGAGCGCTGGCGGTCGAATCCGCCGTCGTCAGACTCGTCCCCGTCGCTCTCGACGCTCTGTTCCTCACTCGCTTCTCGCCAGTGCTTCGCGGCGGCACGCAGCGGCGCGAACTGGCCGGTGAGGTTCGTCTCGATCACCTCACGCCAGTCCTCCTCCGAGAGTTTGTAACTGATCCCGTCGCGGAGGATGCCAGCGAAGTTGCAGACGAAGTCCACGCGACCGTACTCCGCGACGGTGTCGGCGATCAGGCGCTCGGCGTACTCGAAGTCGCTCACGTCGCCGTGGTGGGCGGTCGCGGTGCCGCCCCGCTCGCGGATCGCCTCGGCGACGTCCTCGGGGACGGACGCGTCGCTGCCCGTGCCGTCGACCTCGCAGCCGAGGTCGTTGACGACCACCCGCGCGCCGTGGGCAGCGAGTTCGTGGGCCGCGGCCCGTCCGAGGCCGTTACCCCCGCCGGCGACGATGCAGACCGTCCCGTCGACCATCTCAGAACGGGAACTCCCGCGGTTCGTGCTGCAGGGAGATCCACTTCTTCTCGGTCACCTCGTCGAGGAAGTCCGTGGAGTTGTAGCCGCCGAGACCGGAGGCCTTCGTGCCGCTGAAGGGGACGTGCGCCTCGTCGTTGATGCCCTGGTCGTTGACGTGGATGTTGCCCGAGTCGATCCGCTTTGCGATCTGCAGCCCCGTGCCGATGTCGCCGGCGTGGACCGAGCCGGTGAGCCCGTACTCGGTGTCGTTGGCCATCTCGACCGCCTCGTCGACGTCCGAGAAGGGGATCACGGGCGCGATGGGACCGAAGTGCTCGTTGCAGGACGCCGCCATATCGTTCGTCGCATCGGAGAGCACCGTGGGACGGACGACCAGCGAGTCCTCGACGCCTTCGAGCTCAACCGTCTCTCCGCCCGTTTCGAGGGTCGCGCCGGCCTCGATCGACTCCTCGACGTACCCGAGCATCTCGTCGCGCTGGGACTCGTTGATGATGGGGCCGAGTACGACCTCGTCGTGGGCGCTGCCGGCCGGGAGGCTCTCTGCGCGCTCGGTCAGTCGCTCGACGTACTCGTCGTAGACGTCCTCGTGGACGAGGTGGCGGTTGATCGAGATGCAGACCTGCCCCTGGTGGATGAACGAGCCGAAGATCGCGGCGTCGATCGCCTGGTCGAGGTCCGCCTCGTCGGTGACGATGTGGGCGTTGTTGCCGCCGAGTTCCATCGCCGGGACCGCGAGGTTCTCCGCGGCGAGACCGGCGACGTGCTGGCCGACCTCGGTCGATCCGGTGAACGCGACGACGTCGCTGTCGGGGTGGCCGGCGAGGTGGTCGCCGATCTCCGAGCCGCTTCCGGTGACGACGTTGATCACGCCGGGCGGGATGCCGGCCTCCTCGGCCAAGCGGGCCCAGACGAGGCCGCCGACGATCGGCGCGTCGGTCGCCGGCTTGAGGACGACCGAGTTGCCCGCGGCGATCGCCGGCGCGAGCGCCCGCGCCGTGAGGTTCAGCGGGAAGTTCCACGGCGAGATGACCGTGACGACGCCCTCGGGTTCGCGGTAGACGATGTTCTCCTTGCCGGGGATGTTCGAGGCGGCGGTCTCACCCTTCATCCGCCGGGGGAGCGTCGCGGCCTCCGCGAGGTGGTCCTGCGTGATCTGGATCGAGGTCTCGCCGACGCCGTGGATGCCGCCGATCTCGGTGGTGATCAGTTCGATGATCTCCTCTGAGTGCTCTTCGATCGCCTGAATGAGTCCCTGGACGGCCTCCTCGCGCGCGGCCGGGGGCTGTTCGCCCCACTCCTTCTGTGCCTCGACGGCCGCCTCGTAGGCGGCGTCTACGTCGCCCTCGGTTCCGCTGGGGACCTCCGTGACGACCTCCCGCGTGGACGGATCTTCGACGGGCGTGGACTCGCCGCTCTCGGATTCGACCCACTCGCCGTCGATATAGAGTTTGTTCCAGTCCGCGTCGATGCTGTATCGTGACTGGCCTTCGAGTGCCATAGGTCATACTTACCGTGATTCACTAATGAAAGTTTGGTCAGATTACGGCGTTTACCGGTAGTGACCGGGTTACACGGATGATATCGGAACTCTCGACGGGCGTTTTTGTTCCGGAACCGAAAGAAAACACTAAGCGGTGCTGGCGACACGCTCTGACCGAACTACGGCGTCGCCGGCGCTCCGGGTTCGGACGGCCGGCGCTCGTGACACATTATGACAGACGTGCAAGACTCCGCCCTCGACTCGCTCACCAGTTGGCTCATCGTCGCGCTGGGCGTCCTCCTGCTCGTGCTCATCTGGGGAATCGTCTTCACGTTCACCGTGTACTCCCAGGCGCTGGGTGAGGCGTTCGGGCTCACGAGCCTTCGCGTCTCGTCGATCTTCTCCATCACGACGGCGGCGTTTTACGTCGCCGGCGGCGCGATCGGCGTCCTCATCGCCCGGGTACCGCTGCGGCCGGTCGTCGCGGCCGCCGGCGTCGTCTTCGCCACGGCCGTCGCGCTGTTGCAGGTCTCCGCCTCCTTCGCGGGACTGGTGCTCGCCTTCGGACTGCTCGGGACGGCCGGCGGGACGGTGTTCGTCGTCGTCATCTCGCTGGTCCCGCAGTGGTTCGAGAAGTACCAGGGACGGGCGATGGGGATCACGATGACCGGGAACGGACTCGGCGTCTTCGTCCTGCCGCCGGTGTGGGTCTGGCTGCTCGAACGGACCTCCGTCAGGGGCGCGTTCGCGGTCGTCGGCGGAGCGACGGTGGGGGCCATCCTGCTCGCGAGCCTCCTGTACCGTCGACCGCCGGGGCGCCGGGGAACGGACGTCTCGCCGGTCGACGCGACGTGGTTCCGATCGAACCTGACCGACCGCGCGTTCCTGGCGTCGCTCGCGGGCTTTGCGCTCATCTGGAGCTGGTACTTCGTGCTCTCGGCGGACTTCGTCGGCATCCTCACGGAGAACGGCATCCGCCGGACGCTCGCGGCCACGGCGTTCGGGATCGTCGGCGGCGTCAGCGTCGCCGCCCGCGTCGCCAGCGGCGAGTTCGCCGACCGGATCGGGATGCGGGTGACGCTCACCGCGGGCGTCGTCCTCGCGGCGCTCGGGATGGGCGCCCTCCCGCTGGTGACGACGCCGCTCCCGATGTACGCCTTACTCGTCCTGTTCGGCGTCGGCCTCGGGGCGGTCGCGCCGCTGTTCTCGCCGATCATCATCGAGCGGTTCGGGCCGGCGAACGCGACGGCCATCGTCGGGATCTTCACGGTCGCGGAGGCGACGACGGCGTTCTCGATCCCGATCGCGCTGAACGTGCTCCGGGGACTCACCGGCGGCTACGCCCCGCCGCTCTTGGTGATCGGCGCCGCGACGCTCCTCGGCGCGTGGCTGTTCTACCGGGGAACGGCTCCGCTGGACGCCTGAGACTGATTACTCTCGTCTCTTATCGCCGAGCGCCGGGGGGTGGGTTCGGCGGTAAAAAGTGAGAGTAATCAGTACGAGACGCGTACACGTCCCCGATCCGATCGATGCCGGTCGGTCCTGGACAGAGACGCCGCTCAGCGACGACGCGTGGCTCGATCGTGGGCGGAGACGCCGCTCAGTGGTGGCGAACAGTCGGCACCCGCGTCGGACGACCGGCCGGTTCCTCGCCTAACTGGCAGCCGTCGTTCTCGTGCCCGCGCCGACGTGCCGAACGACCGCGACCCGACGCGGGACTGCCTTCAGGTCACGGAGACTGTGGTCCCGCCATCGTTGATAAACGCTCGCGTGATCGAAATCGCGGATCGAAAAGGAACGCGTGCCGGTCCTTCGGCCGCGACCCCGCTTACCGTCCGTCCGCCAGCCCCGCCGCCAGCGCCTCGATCGGCGTCGGCGGCTCGTCCCTGTCGGCGTCGCCGTCGGGCAACAGCGCGCGGTCGACCGTCGCGCCGAGGTCGTTGAGCTGCGTCCGACACGAGGCACCGGGGGCGACGACCGATTCGGCCTCGCTGTCGTCGACCTGCCCCTTCAGGGTGTCGCCGATCGCCTGGCTCATCGCGCGGTGTTCGGCCTCGTACCCGAAGGAGCCGGCCATCCCACAGCACCCCGAATCGAGCGGATCGACGCGGTAGCCCGCCCGCCGGAGGACGCCGACGGCGTGGTGGTCCTTCTTCGTCGCCTTCTGGTGGCAGTGGCCGTGGTAGGCGACCGAGCGATCAGGAGTGGCAAAGTCGATCGCTTCGTCGAGTCGGAACGTGTCGAGGTACTCGCAGACGCCGTAACTGTTCGCCTGGACGCTCTCGACGTCGTCGCCGGCGAGGAGGTCGCCGTAGTCCGACTGGAGCATCACCGCGTCGGAGGGCTCGGCGACGACGACGTCCCAGCCCTCCTCGATCCGCGGCGCGAGCGCGTCGACCGCCTCCTGTGCGGTCTCCCGGGCGACGTCGAGGTAGCCCTTCGAGAAGGCCGGTCGACCGCTGTCGGTCACGTCCGCGACGTCGACGTGGACGCCGGCGGCTTCGAGCACCTCGACCGCGGCCTTCCCGACCTCGGGGTGACTGTAGTTCGTGTACGTGTCCGGGAGGAGGAGGGCGTGGCGGTCCGCCTCGCCGACCGTGACGCGGGAGCCGCCGCGGGCCTCGAACCAGTCCTGCAGCGTCTCGCGCTCGAACGTCGGGAGCGTGCGGTCGCTCGCGATGCCGATCGTCTCCTCCAGCACGGTTCGCGCGCCCGGCACCTTCGCGGCCCAGTTCGAGACCGGCGCGAACGCGCTGCCGACCTTCGCCAGCGTGTCGACGTTCGCGAACAGCTTCGAGCGGAGCGACGAGCCGTGTTCCTCGTGGTGGGCGTGGGTCACCTCGGCCTTCAGCTTCGCCATATCGACCTCGCTCGGGCAGTCGTTCGCACAGCCCTTACAGCCGATGCAGAGGTCCATCACCTCGGTGACGAACTCGTCGTCGGTCGGATCGTCCGGGAGGTCTCCGCTCATCGCCTGCCGGAGCATGTTCGCCCGACCGCGCGTCGCCTGAATCTCCTCGTCGGCCGCGCGGTAGGTCGGGCACATCACGCCGCCTTCGGTCTGCTGGGTGCGGCAGCCGCCGCAGCCGTGACAGAGTTCGACCATCCCCTGCATCCCGTTCTCGTTGTCCCACACCAAGGCGGGGTCGAACCCGGCGTCGAACTCGTAGTCGGGATCGAAGCGGAGGTTCTCCGTGAGCGCGACGTCGCCGCAGACCTGCCCCGGATTGAGGAGCCAGTCGGGGTCGAACGCGGTCTTGAGGTCCTGGAACGCGAACCAGAGGTCGTCGCCGTAGAGCTTCCGGTTCCACTGGGTCCGCGCGCGGCCGTCGCCGTGCTCGCCCGAGACCGACCCGCCGAGTTCGACGACGAGGTCGGTGACGGCCTCGCCGATCGCCTCCATCGCGTCCAGGTCCGTCTGGGACTTGGTGTTCACGAGCGGGCGGACGTGCAGGACGCCCGGCCCGGCGTGGGCGTAGAACGAGGCGAACGTGTCGTGTTCTTCGAGGACCGACTGGAACTCCGTGACGAACTGCGGGAGGTGTTCCGGCGGGACGGCGCAGTCCTCCAGGAAGCTGATGTGCTTGGCGTCGCTCGTCCGGCTCAGGAGGATCGGGAGACCCGACTTCCGGAGCTTCCAGAGTTCCTTTCTATCCTCGTCGTCGTGGGCCTCTAAGGCGTCGAAGGCGTAGCGGTCGGGGTCGGCGGTCGTCTCGGCGTCGCCTCCGCCGCCCGCAGCGTCACCGCGATCGGGAACGCGATCGTCCAGGAGGGCCTGCACTTTCTCGCGACCGGCCTCGTCGCTCTCGGCGTAGAACTCGACCAGCAGCGCCGCCTCCGTGCGGTCGGGGAGCTTCCCCGCGACCTCCTCGAACTCGCTCGTGTTCGACGCAAGTTCGATCAGCACGTCGTCGATGAGTTCGACCGCCGCCGGGTCGTGTTCGAGCACGTGGACGACGTCGCTGACGGTGTCGACGACGCTGTCGTACGTCAGGAGCGCGACCGACTTCGTCTCCGGGACCGGCTCCAGCGAGACGGTGGCCTCCGTGACGACCGCGAGCGTCCCCTCGGAGCCCGCGAGCAGGCGCGCGAGGTTGACGACGCCCTCCTCGCCGTACTCGCCCTCGGCCTCGGCGACGAGCCGATCGAGGTTGTACCCCGAGACGTTCCGCTTCATCTCCGGGTAGCGCTCGTGGATCTCCTCGGCGTGCTCGTCGAGCACGGCGACGACGCCCGCGGCGACTCGGGCCTCGGCGTCGCCCTCGGGGTCGGCGCGCTCGCGGAGGTCCTCGACCGCGACCTCTCCGAACGTCGTGACCGTCCCGTCCGCGAGGACTACCTCGGCCTCCTCGACGTAGTGGTCCGTCTTCTCGTAGACGAGCGAGTGCGCGCCCGTGGAGTTGTTGCCGATCGCCCCGCCGATCGCGCTGCGGTTGCCCGCCGCCGGGTCGGGCCCGAACGTCAGGCCGTACTCCGCGGCGCGGTCGTTGAGCGTCGCGAGCACCGTCCCGGCCTGGACGCGCGCCTCGCGGGCGTCGGGGTCGACGTCGTAGACCGCGTCCATATGGCGCGTGAAGTCGAGGACGACGGCCTCGTTGACCGTCTGGCCGGCGAGGCTGGTGCCGCCGCCGCGCGGGAGGACCGGGATCTCCTCCTCGGCGCAGTAGGAGACCACGCTCGCGACGTCGTCGGTCGACGTCGGGAACACCACGCCGATCGGCGTCACCTCGTAGGCGCTGGCGTCGGTGGCGTACATCTGGCGCGTGTAGGTGTCGAACCGGACCTCGCCGTCGACGCGCGGTTCGAGCGCGTCGACCAGGTCGGGTCGCTCGACCGACTCGGAGACGTACTCGTAGTCCGACCGGGCGTCTCTCGCCGGTGCGGCGCGGGCTACGCCGCCGTCGGGAACGGCATCGCCGCCGTCTGAAACGGCATCGCTGTCGCGGTCAGGCATATGCGTACTACTGTGTGTAACTATCACTTATACCCGCCGTTGTCGGCCATCGGAGCGGGGTCATCGGCCCCCGATGAGGAACGATTATGACGCTCGATTCAGTCAGATGTGGTACCGTGACACAGACTGATCGAACCTCGGTGGACCGGCTCCGGTGGTTGACCGAGCAACTGCTCGTCCGCGACGCCGACGTGCACGCGACGGCGGTCTCGGCGCTCGCCGACGAGGGCGACGAACGGGTCGTGCCGCACCTCGTCGAACTGCTGGTGATCGACAGCATCGCGAACGACTGGGAGCGCTTCGGCTTCCCGGCCGTGCTCAGAGAGCGCGATCCGCCGCGCTACCTCGAACTCCCGGAGGTCCGCTGGCCCGGCATCCGCGACGCGCTCGCGAGCCTCGCCGATCCCGACTTCGACTCCGATCACGCGTGGGTCGAGTGGGAGACGTGGTACTCCCAGCAGGAGATCGACCCGCTCGACGGGTTCGAGGAGTGGAAACTGCGGTTGTACCGGTCGTACCTCCCGCCGGTCGGCGGCCTGTTGGACTGCGAGCCGCGGGAGTTCGACCTGCAGGGGATCCGGTGGGGCAACTGCGACCGCTCGTTCCTCGCCGCGCTGAACGGGCCGACGTTCGTCCCCGGCGAGGCCGTCGACGCGAGCGGCGATGCGGACGACCGTGACGTCCCCGAGGACGACGCCCCCGAACGCTACCTCGACGACGATCACGTCGTCTTCGGCTTCGAGATCGAGGGGACGGCCTACGCCGTCCCGCGGTGGGTGCTGTTCCCGCACGAACTGCTGAACGCGGAACTCCAGGGCGTGCCGGTGAGTCTCACCTACTGCACGCTCTGTAACGCGCCGATCCTCTACGACCGGCGGGTCCCGACCGGCGGCGACGGCGCTGACGGGCCGAGCGGAGCGGACGACCCCGACGGGGCCGACGCCCTCGACGTCCGGACCTTCGGCAGCACCGGGATGCTCGCCTCGGGCAACAAGGTGATGTACGACGAGGAGACCGAGACCCTGTGGGACCAACACGCCGGGACACCGATCGGCGGCGAAACGCTCGCAACGGACCCGGACCTGTTCCTCGACCAGTTCGCCGTCACCCAGACCGAGTGGGGCGACTGGAAGGCCGAGTATCCGGCCACCCTCGCGCTCGATCTCGACACGGGCTACGGGTACGACTACTCGTACTACGACGGCAACGTCGACTTCTTCGAGCACTACTGGAACCGCGAGGAGATCGTCCAGCCCGGGGTCCGGCGCGAGGAGGGGCCGCTCCCGGAGAAGGCGTCGGTGTACGGCGTCGTCGCGGACGACCCAGACGAGGTCTGGGTGATCTCGATCGACGACCTCCGCGAGGGGGAGGGCAGCGTCCTGGAGGCCGAGATAGGAGATCGAGACGTCGTCGCCCTGCTGGATGCGACGGACGACGTCGCCGTCTACGAGGCGCCGGCGGGCCCCGTCGAGCGCGTCGAGACCGACGAGGGAGAGATCGCCCTCGTCGACGGCGAGGGGACGCGGTGGTCGCTCTCGCGGAACGAACTGCGGTCGGCGGGCGGCGAGACCCGCGAGCGGATCCCCGGCCGACACGGCCTCTGGTTCGCGTTCCGGACGCACTACGAGACGGCGCACGTGCTGTCGTAACCGCATTCCCTAACGTCAGGGACGAGTCGTAACTACTCGATTTCGTACCTCGATTTTATAGTTAGTTTATTATTGTAGATTGTACATACCTCGATTCGGGTATGTTCAAAGAGAGCGTCTGGTATCCGAGTTCGCCGCGCAACGCGGCGGTTCTCGTGATGCTCGTCGGGATGGTACTGTTGCACCACACCTCACTGTTCGGACTGATGGACGCGGGCCTCCTGTTCGGGTGGCTGCCGATCCAGTTGGCCTACGACCTCGCCTACACCGTTCTCGCGGTGCTCCTGCTGTACTGGGTGTACACGGTCGCGCCGAAGGGCGAGGAGCGCGACGACGTCAGCACGCCGAACGAGCCCGCGTCGGGGTCGGAACGGTAGGTGATCGAGATGGTGGCACTGACGTCCGACATCACGCTGATCCTCGTCATCGTCGTCTCCTACCTCGCGCTGGTCCTCGGAGTGGGACAGTACGCCTCCAGCCGGACCGGCGGGTCCCGCGAAGAGTACCTGATGGCCAGTCGGTCCTTCGGGACGATCGTCCTGCTCGCGGCGCTGTTCGCGACGAATATGTCCGCGGTGGTGATGATCGGCGCGCCCGGGCTGGCCTACAACATCGGTCCGAACGCCTACGGCTACTTCATCGGCCTCCTGGTGTTCACGTTCCCGCTGCTCATGATGACCATCGGACACCGGGTGTGGCTCGTCGGCAAGCAGTTCGGGCACATCACGCCGGCGCAGGTGCTGAATCACCGCTTCGAGTCGACCTATCTCGGACTGTTCGCGATGCTGCTCTTCACGTTCTGGACGGTGCCGTACCTGCTCGTGGGCATCCAGGGCGGCGGGATCGCCTTCGAGGCGCTCACCGAGGGCTTCGTCCCCTACTGGGCGGGCGGGCTGATCATCACGCTCGTCGTGTTGGCGTACGTCTCCGCGGGCGGGATGCGGGGCACCGGGTGGACGAACGCCTTCCAGGGCGCGGTCTTCGTGATCGCGCTCATCGGCTTCGCGATCGTCATCCCGCAGCAACTCGGCGGCTTCCGAGCGGCCACGAGCGCCGCGCTGGAGGTCAACCCGGCGCTGCTGAACCGCGCGGACCTCCCGCCGCTCACGTGGAAGAGCTACACCTCGGTAGCCGTGTTGGTCTCCATCGAGACGTTCATCCTGCCGCATCTTTTCATCCGGTACATGACCGGGCGGTCCAGTCGCAAACTCCAGCGAACCGCCGTCGTCTACCCGATCGCGCTGATGCTGACCTGGGGGCCCGCCGTGATGCTGGGCTTCTGGGGCGTCGGTCAGTTCCCGAACATCGACAACCCCGACTTCATCCTCCCGGCGCTGATTCAGGCCAACTTCCCGACGTGGCTCGTCGGCCTCGCGCTCGCGGGGATCCTCGCCGCGCTGATGTCGACGCTCGACGGACAGGTGCTCACCCTGGCGACGATGCTCACCGAGGACATCCTCCGACCGTTCGTGGACATCACCGACCGGGCGGAGGTGCTGATGACGCGGCTTTTCATCGTCGCGATTCTGGCCGTCGCGTACGTCGCGGCGCTCCTGACCCGCGAGTCGATCATCGACACGACCATCTTCGCGTTCAGCGGCTACGCGCTGATGTTCTTCCCCATCGTGACCGCGCTGTACACCAGACGGGTCACGAAGCACGCGTCGGCGGTCGGGCTCGCACTCGGCTTCGCCGGTCTGTGGGGGTTCCAGCTCGGGATACTTCCGGGCAGTCTCACCTTCGGGTTCCTGCCCGTGATACCGCTGCTCGTGGTCCAGCTCGCGGCGATGCTCGTCGTCGCGCTCGCGACGTCGCCGCCGAGCGACGAACGGATCGACGCCTACGCGAATCTCTTCGAGGATTCCTGGTGAGCTGACTCCAAGATATATTTATATTCTCTTCAGGTACATAGCATATTAAAACCGATCAGACGCCTGTATTCGTCATATAAACCAAGTTCTTTCTACATCTGCCTGCACTCTGGAAAATATAAATAGGCTCGTCCCGCCCGGAGACCGGCGGTCTCAGTACCGATCGGCCAGCGCCGCTTCGAGGTCGTCGATCAGTCCCTCGTTGCCGACGTACACCGGCGTCCGCGCGTGGAGGTCGTCCTTCTCGACGTCGAGCAGCGATTTCCGGCCGTCCGAGGACGCCCCGCCGGCCTTCTCGAGGATGTATCCGACCGGGTAGCCCTCGAACTGTACGCGGAGTTTGCCCTCCGGCGCGTTCGTGAGCGTCGGGTAGCCGAAGATGCCGCCGTAGGTGAGTACCTGGTTCACGTCGCCGATCATCGCGCCGCCGTACCGGAGTTTCATCGAGGGGTCGGACTCGACCTCGGAGACGTACTCCTCGAACTCCTCCACCCAGTGGGGCACGCGGCCGCCGAAGCCGTACACCGAGGGGTTCTCGGGGAGCGTCAGTTCCTCTCGGACCACCTGATAGTCGCCGCTCTCGTGGATGACGTACTCGGTGACGGTCTCCTTGTTCGACCGGGCGACGATCATCGTCGTCGTCGCGCCGTAGAGGACGTACGCGGCGGCGACGATGTCCCGACCCGACGCCGGCAGGTCGTCGTCGTAGATGGCGACGATGGTGCCCATCGCGGCGTTCGGTTCGAGGTTCGAGGAGCCGTCCAGCGGGTCGACGCAGACCGAGAGCCCGGAGCCGACGTCCACGCCGGAGGCCCGCTCCTCGCTGGCGTAGACGCCGACGTTCGAGATCGAGCCGATGCGCTCTAAGAGGAGTTCGTCCGTGTAGACGTCCGCGGCCTTCTGTTCCTCGCCCGAGGGGTTCTTCCCCTCGATGGCGATGCGTCGGCCCGGCAGGCCACGCCGGACCTCCGGAGCGGTGCGCGCGACGGCGTCGAGGACGGCGTTGACGGTCTTTTGGGTCGATTCGGCGTCGGTCGAGCCGGAGTTTTCTTTCGTAGCCATCGGAGTACTCGTGTCAGTAACGGAGGTGTTCGTTAGTTGCGTATGCGGTGACTATATACATAAACTCTTTGTTGGCGAATATCCGTTCTCGAACGTCTGAACGGCCGTAGAAGACGTTCTAGTCGCCTGTACGCCCCGTTCTTCCGGTCGTATAAATATTTACTCGGAACGTTAATAGTCGGAAGCGGCGACCGGAAGGTCCATCGCGAAGAGCGGTATCGGCGTCACAGTGCCCCAATCGGTACCACGTCACTCACCGACCGGTGTCACGTCACGTTACTCGTGTTCGCGCGCGAGCCGACACCAGGTTTCGACCTCGTCGCGGCCCAGTTCGAGCGCGTCCGCGACGCTCTCTGGATCGGCCGTCGCGAGTCGACGGACCGACCCGATGCCCGCCCGACGAAGCGTCGCGGCGGCCCGCTCGTCGATGTCGTCGAGCGCCGTCACAGGCGTCGGCACGCTCTGCTCTCGCCAGGCGGATTCGGCGTCGACGTCGGAGCGCTCCACGCTTTCGTCGGATTCCGACGCGCCGACGCCCGCCCCGGTTCCGTCGCGCCACGCGGCCTCGCCGGCTGTCTGGGGACGGTCCTCCCCCCCGGACGGCGTCGCCGCGTCGTCGGTCCGCGCCCGCCAGGCCGCCTCGGCCTCCGTCGCGTCCCCTGACCCGTCGGTCTCGGTCGCGGCCGACTCGTCGGACCAGCCCGACGACGCCGCGATCCACGCCCGCTCGTCGTCGTCGAGGCCGCGGACCTGCGTAGAGCGCCGATCCAGGTCCGTCCCCCCGCCGTCGAGCGACCACGACAGCGAGTGTTCGCGCCTGATCTTCGCGGCGACGCCCGGGTTGACGCCCGCTTCCGTCAGATCCCGGTAGGCGACCCGTTTCTCGACCAGATCGGAGAGCGACACCGCGGAGTCGCGGAGGACGGCCGCGCTCTTCGGTCCGACGAACCGGACGTCCTCGAACGTCTCGGGGTCGGCCGTCTCCTCTCCGGACTCCGTCGGCGCCTCCCCGTCTCCACCCTCGTCGCCGGCGACCTCGCCGGCGGTCCCACGGTCGGCTTCGTCGGCGCTCCCGCTGTCGGCTTCGTCGGCGTTCCCAGTCTCGATACCGTCGGGGTCGGACCCCCCGCCGGAGACGGTGTTCCACGGGAGCGGGATCTCGAGGTCGTCGTCGCCGACATCCGGCACTGCGGACCAGCCGGATCCCTCTTCGGCGGTCGCGTCGCTTTCGCCCGCGTCGAACGCTCTTTCGTCCCCCTCGTCCTCGGTCACGCTTGCCTCCGTTCGGTTGTACCTCCACGGTGGAGAACTTCATACTGTCGACTGTGTGTTGTCACCAAATGACACGAAAGAAACCTCGTGACTCAGCCCGTATCAGAATCGATACCCGGCGGTCAGGTTTTATTCCCGCCGGATCCGTGGCGCTCGACAATGACGATGATACGCGCCGAGGGGCTCCGCAAGACCTACGGCGACTTCCCCGCCGTCGTCGGCAGCGACTTCGCCGTCGAGGGCGGCGAGATCTTCGGCATCGTCGGCCCGAACGGCGCCGGGAAGACGACGACGCTGAAGATGCTCTCGGGGCTGGTCGAGCCGACCGACGGGGTCGCCGAGGTGGCCGGCTACGACGCCGGCGACCCGGAGATGCGGCGGAACCTGGGCTTTCTCCCCGAGGAATCGCCGCTCTATGAGGACATGACGCCGCGGTCGTACCTGCGTTTCTTCGCCGACCTCTACGACGTCCCGCGCTCGGAGGCGAGGGAACGAACCGAGCGGACGCTGGACCGCCTCGAATTAGAGCACAGAGAGCGCCGCCTGGGAGACATGTCGAAGGGGATGAAACGGAAGGTCGCCATCGCTCGCTCGCTGGTCAACGACCCCGACCTCCTGATCTACGACGAACCCGCCTCGGGGCTGGATCCGCTGACGACGAACTACGTCCTGGAGTTCACACGCGAACTCGCCGACCGGGGAAAGACCGTCGTCTTCAGCGCGCACAACCTCTATCACGTCGAGAGCGTCTGCGACCGGATCGTGATCATGAACCGCGGCGAGATCATCGCCCGCGGGACCGTCCCCGAGATACGCGAAGAATACGGCGAGACGACCTACCACGTCTTCACGACGGTCCCGGTAGCGGGTTCGGAACCCGATCCGTCCGCGGGGAGCGTCCCTGCAGAGACGGACCGTCACCGGAGCGTCGTGCCCGATATGGACGCCGTCGAGGACGTCCGCGAGCGTGCCGCTGCCGACGGCGGCGAGGTGGTCGACATCCGAACGCGCGAACAGAGCCTCGAGGACATCTTCCTCGACCTCGCCAGCGGGGCGACGCCGGCGGCCGGTTCCGAGCGGGGGCGACGGCGGACAGCGTCGTCGACTGACGGGGGCAGCGAGCGGTGAAGCGCTCGCTTCGGGACCACCTCTCGTCGATCCGCCGGATCGCTCGCTGGGAGGTCTCGCGCTCGGCCGGCGTCGTCGACAGGCGGACGGCAGCTCTGGGTGTGCTCGCCCTGCTCTTGGCCGGCACGATCCTCGGAGCCGGCCTGCTCGGGGGCGGCGTCGCGCTCGACCGGGACGTCTACCGCGTGGGCGTCGCCGCCGACAGCCCGTACCGCGAACCGGTCGAGCGGAGCGTCGCCCTCGACGCTCGTTCGCCCGACCCGGACGCGCTCCGGGACGGCGACGTCGAGGTGCTGATTCGAGACGGCGAGTTCCGCGCCGTCGACACGCCGAAGGGGCGCGCGGCGCTCTCGGAGCTCCGGTCGGCGGTTCGGCGTCACAACTTCGAGCAGATGCGCGGCGAGGAGAACGGCTCGGCGGCCTTTCCCGTCGTGACCGTCCTCCAGTACGTCTCGCGCGACGACACGCTTCCCGACGAGGCGTTCGCCGACGGGGGCGGAGACGGCGAGGCCGTCGTCGATTCCAGCGGCGACGGCTCCGGCGGTGACGGCGACGACGGAGGCGGGGACGGGAGCGGCGACGGCGACGCCTCCACGACGAGCGGCGGGGGCGGCCCGCTGGGCGTGCCCGCGCTCTCGGGGATCAATCCCCTCGGCGGCGGTGGCTCCGGCTCGCCCGCCGACATCCAGCCTCCGTTCCCGTTCGGCTCGCTCGTGCTCGCGTTCGTCTTCCTCGTTCCGATGAACTTCGTCGTGCAGGCGTACGGCAGCACGATGCTCAACGAGCGGATCAACCGCCGCGGCGAACTGCTCCTCGTCGCGCCCGTCTCCCCGGGCGACATCGTCGCCGGAAAGACGCTGCCGTATCTCGGCGCGATGGTCGCGATCACGGCGCTCATCGCCCTCGGCGTCGGCGGGAGCCTCGTCTCCGTCGCGGCCGTGCTGCCGATCGCGCTGGTCTTCCTCGCGGCGACGTTCGCCGGCGCGATGTTCGCCCGGTCGTTCAAGGAACTCACGTTCGTCACGGTCACGGTCTCGGTCTTCCTGACGGCCTACACGTTCGTCCCGGCCATCTTCGCGAACGTCACGCCGATCGCGCTCATCTCGCCGCTGACGGTCGTCGTCCGCGACCTCCAGCCGCTGGAGTCGGTATCGCCCGGCGCGTTCGCCTTCGCGACCGCCCCGTTCGTCCTCTGTGCGGGCGTCCTCTTCCTGCTCGGGACCGGCATCTACCGCGAGGAGGACCTCTTCACCCAGCGCGCGGTGCCGCTGAAACTGCTCGACGCGCTCGACGCCCGGGTGTCGCGGCCGCGGGACGTCGCCGTCCTCTCGGGGCTGTCGATCCCGTTCGTGTTCGTCGCGGAACTGCTCGCCGTCGCTGTCCTGTTCGCCCTGCCCGTCTCGCTCACCGTGCCGCTTCTCCTCTTCGTGGTCGCCCTCGTCGAGGAGGTCGCCAAGAGCCTCCACGTCTACGCCGCATTCGAGAGCGGTACGTTCCCGCGCGTCGGACGCGTCGCGGTCGTCCTCGGCGCGCTCTCGGGGCTCGGATTCTTCGTCGGAGAGAAGTTCACCGCCGTCTCGCAGGTCGTGGGACTCCCCGAGTTGGCGCTCGGGCAGGCGGCCTTCGCGCCGTCGGGCATCGGCGTGTTCCCGGCCCTCGGCCTGCTGTTCGCACCGCTCGCGCTGCACGTCGTCACGGCGGGGCTGACTGCTCTCGGAGCGATGCGAGACCTCCGGTGGTACGGCGTCGCCTTCGTCGGCAGCGTGGCCGTCCACACGGCCTACAACCTCACGGTGGTGAGTTACTTTGGCTGACCGAGAGGACACGGTCGGAAGCGACCGCCCCGCTCCGCAGCCGGGAGCGAGCGGCGGGAAGCGGCGGGACCCCCGCATCACCATCGCCGGCCGCGAGTTCGACAGCCTCCGCAGGGAGAAGACGATCCTCCTGGCGCTCGCGCTGCAGCTTTTCATCGCGGCGTTCTCCTCGTTCCTCGTCGTCGGCCTCGTCTCGCTGTACGACCCGGGCGGGGTCGAGGGATACGAGGTCGACGTCGCGGTGACGGGCGACGCCGCCGAGGAACTGATCCGCGCCTCGCGGGAGGTCCGCGGCGTCGACGCGCGGTTCTACCGCTCGGAGGAGACGGCGATGCGCGCGTTCCACGAGTACCGCGCGACCGGCGTCGACGCGGTGCTCGTCGCGGAGACGCGCGACGAGCGGGTGTTCCTCAGGGCCGTCGCACCCGACTCGAACGTCCAGACGACGGTCGTCGTCGTCCAGTTGCGGGACGTGGTCCGGTCGTTCGAGCGGGCCGAGCGGACCGACCGCGCGGCGTACCTGGACTCGCTGCCGCTCGAACTGCCGCCGGAAGCCGCCTCCAGTCCGTACTTCGGGTTCACGTACACGGTGTTGCTCCCGCTTCTGCTCTTTCTCCCGGTCTTCATCTCGGGCTCCGTCGCCGTCGACTCCCTGACCGAGGAGATCGACCGCGGCACGCTCGAACTGCTCCGGGTCGCGCCCGTCTCGCTGATCGACGTCGTCGACGGGAAGCTTCTCGCGGCGGCCGGGCTGGCGCCGCTCCAGGCCGCGCTGTGGATCGGCCTCCTCGAACTCAACGGCACGAGCGTCGCGAACGTCCCCCCGCTCCTCGCGCTGGTCGCGGCGCTGGCGCTCCTGATCTGTGGGCTGGGTGCCGCGCTGGCGCTCCTGACGCCCGAACGCCGCGCGGCGCAGTTCCTCTACTCGATCGGCGTGCTCTTCGTCTTCGGCGGCACGGCGCTGCTCCCGAACGGGCCGATCAACGCCGCCGCGCGGCTGGCGATCGGCAGCGGCGGGACGGCCGAGTACCTCTCCGTCGCCGCCGTCGTCGTCGGGTCGGTCGTCGTCTACGGCGGGCTCCGCCGTCTCGTCGGGCGGCTCGACGCCGACGACCTCGCGTGAGGCGTTCGGACGGGCCCGGACCCGCCTTTAGCTCCCCGGTCGAAGCCGGAACGCACACAAAGCCCGGTCCAGAAGAGGGGCTTATGGGACTCGGAGGAACGGCGAAGAAGCTCCAGAAAGTGACAGATATGGCCGAGGACGTCTACACGCGGCTCAACGACCTGCGCGATCAGGTCATCGAGATGCGGGAGACCACCCAGGAGACCAAAGAGCGCGTCGACCGCCTCGAACGCGAGAGCGCGGAGATGCGCGCGCTCCTCGAGGCGCTCGCCGAGGAGGAGGGCATCGACGTCGAGAGCGTCTCCGCGGACGCCCACATCTTCGAGGCCGAGGCCTCGGGCGAGGGGCCCGGCGCCGACGGGGACACGGCCGCGGACGAGGCGTCGGTCGATCCGTCCTCGACGAAGACCGACGCCGGCGAGTAGTCGTTTCGGGGACACACGGCGAGCGCGTCCCGGGACCGACTCGCCCGGACGCGCGGTCGGCTACTCTGCGAGACGCGCGTGCTCGACTTTCATACACTTGTCCTGGACGAAACCGAGGCCGGCCGCCGACGCCCGCTCGCCGGCCTCGTCGTCGGTGATGCCGAGCTGGAGCCACACCGAATCGACGTCGCCGACGGACTCGTGTCGCTCGATCGCTTCGTCGACGATCCCGCCGGCCTCCTCGCTCGGCCTGAACACGTCGACGACGTCGATCTCGACCTTCTCGGGGACGTCCGCGAGCGAGTCGTAGGCGGTCTCGCCGAGGATCTCGTCGGCGAAGGGGTTCACCGGGACGATCCGGTACCCGTTGCGCTGGAGGTACGCGGGGATGTCGTGGGCGGCCTTCCCGGCCGTGGTCGAACAGCCGACCACCGCGACGGTCTCGGCGTCCAGTACCGCTCGGAGTTCGTCGTCTTCGGTGATGACCATACGTGAACGGACGTTCGGGGGACGTAAAATACTGCTGCGGCAGTGCGGACCGGACGTACGTCTCGGGGGCGCAGACGCTTCTTCGGCCGATCACCTCAGGGAACGGATCACCGCTTCCGTGCGCGTCGATCGGCGTTACCGGGCGTTTCGACCGAGCAGCACGTACAGGACGAGTCCCAGAATCGGGGCCAGAAAGACGACGATCGCCCAGAGGAACGCCGGGTGCGTGCTGTTCTTCTTCGCGTCGGTGTACGTCCACACGATCATCGCGATCCCGACGAGCAGAAAGAGGAGTCCGATCACCACGCCGACCGCGCCGGCAGCACCTTGAAGCAGTACAGTGAATGACATACCGATCCCGATGGAACTACGCCAAAAATAGTTTCTGGTCCTTCCGGTCCCCGGCGGTTCCGAACGCGCGACCGCGGCTTCGGAACCGTCAGTCGCCCGCGAGCCGAACCGAGGGCTCGCGGTCCTCGTAGGTCGTGACGATCCCGTCGAACAGCTGTTTCAGCGTGTTCATCGTCTGGTCGTCGTGGGCGCTCGCGTCGATGGCGAACACGCCGAGCCCGTCGACGCTCTGGACTCGGCCGGTGAACACGTGGAGGAAGCGGAACACCGTCTGCAGGTCCGCGTACATCAGAAGCGTCGACAGCGAGTGCAACATCACGCGGTTCCGCTCGATGCCGCGGTCCTGATAGAAGGCCTGCAGGAACTCCGAGAGCTTGATCCCGATCCCCGTCATGTCCACCGGCGAAGAGGTGTATTTGATCCGGTCGTCGTCGCGGACGTCGCCGACGCCCTGCTGGCGCGTGACGCAGTCGACGACGGCCACCGGGCGGTCCTCGTACGCGGTCCGCTTCGCGAAGTCGTTCAACACGCGGTCGGCTCCGTCCTTCGTGGTGACGATGATCGCGCCCTCGCCTTGGTCGGTTCCCGAAGCCAGGACGTCCAAACAGAGGGACCGTTTCCCCGACAGCGGTGGCCCGCTCACCAGGATGTTCGTCCCCGGAGGGACCTCTCTGTCGAGGTCCGGGCCGAGGTCATACATCCGGATTCCTCGGCGTCGAGCCGGCTGCAGGAGCGACAGTGGTCGTTCGGTGGATCGACTCGCCGGGAGTCATTTGACGAGTATACCATACTGGGTGCACATAATATTCTTTTTGATTGTGACGGGTTCCGCGGTGAGAATTTCCGACACCGGTGCCACGGTGCCGCCGGACGGTTTATCTCCCAAATCGGGCCGTGAGACGCCCGTCCGTCGACGCACTCAGCGTCGATACTCACACGGTTCCAACGGGTACTCACAGGTTCCAACGGATTCTCACACGGCTCCAACGATCTCGACGGCACGCCCGGCCACGAACGCGGCCGCGGCCAGGAACATCCCCCGTTTCAGTCGTCGCTGGGCGATCGACGGCGCCGAGAACGACGCCCGGACCGCGGCGAGCATCACGCCGTCCGCCGGGAGCACGAGCAGCAGATAGACGATCCCGAAGGTGTCCATCAGAAACGGGACGGCGCTCGCGAGCACGGCGACGCCCATCACGACGGCACCGACCCGGAGCGCCGCCCGCTCGCCGACGACGATCGGCAGCGTCCTGAGCCCTTCCTCGCGGTCGCCGGAGACGTCTTCGACGTCCTTGACGATCTCGCGCGTCAGCGTCGCCAGCGCGGCGAGCGCGAACAGCACCAGGACGGCGGGATCCGCGAGTCGTCCGACCGCGGCGGCGCCGAAGAGGAACGTCGATCCGGTCAGATACGAGACCACCGCGTTTCCGACGCCGGGTAGCCCTTTGAAGACCTCCGTGTAGGCCACGAGCGCGAGGAGGTTCACCACGGCGATGGCGACGGCGAGCATCGGGAGCGCCAGCGCGGCGGCGACGGCACCGAGAAAGAGCGCGACGCTGAACGCGAGCGCCCCGCGTGCGGAGACCGCCCCGCGGGGGATCGGCCTGTCGGGGCGGTTGATCCGGTCGATGTCGCGGTCGAAGTAGTCGTTGACCGCGTTGCCCGCGGCCGTCGCGAAGACCGTCGCCGCCACGGCAGCGACGACGGCGATCGGACCCAACCCGATCCCGGCGGCGACGAACGCGCCGGTGAACGTGAGCACGCCCGCGGCGACCGCGTTCCCGGGACGCGTCAGTTCGAGCAACCCGCGAACGGTCGCTCGGTCCGGACCGGACGATGCCATACCTATCCGGTGACCGCGGCTTCGAGATAAAGGACGCGGACTGGACCGCGGGGCGCTCCCGCCCGAACCGTCTGCGCCCCAATCCTTAGAACGATGCCGGCAGTAACGGTCGCAACGGAGATCCCGTGCGTCGGCGGATTTCCCCGTTCGCGACGATTTAAAACGGGTTCCACCGCTTGCGACGCTTCAAGGCGGATTCCAGACCGATGACCCACGACTTCCACCCGCGGACCCCCGTCGATTCCCACCATCCCGGCCCGCCGCGGTTCGTCCACGTCGGTGAACCGATTCGGGACCCGGTGTTCGTCCTCGGGGCCGACACCACCGGGACGGGCGTCGACGTCGCGGTCGGACCGGACGACCGGGACGGTCTCGCACCGCGCGTCCCGGAACTGCGGGCGACCCCCGGACCCTACGCCCGAAACGACTTCGAGTGGGACGTCGTTTCCGTCCCCGCCGAAAGCGACGGCGACGTGCTCTCTTTCGCCACGTCGACGACGGCGCTCCCCAGGTACGACCACGGGCTCGATCACGTCGCCGAGTTCGAGGCCGACGCCCCCGGCGAGTACGTCCTCGCCCTCGACGCGCCGGACGGCGTCCACGAGCTGACCGTCTTCGCCTTTCCCGAACGCGAGACGACCGAGTCGCGGCCGCGGCTGGAACTCGACGGGAGATTCGATCCGTCGACCGGAGGGTTTCACGTCGAATCGAACGCCGCGCTCGCCCCGGGGAGCGACGCCGCGATCGGAGCGCCGGTGGTCGTCTTCCTGGCGGACGACCGCGATCCGCTCGCGACCGACGCGATCGAAACGGCGGCGGACGGCCGCTCTGCGACGGTCCCGATCGAGGCGCTCGACGGCGAGCGGGGTCGAGTCCACGCGGCGGCCTACGACGGTCACACCGCGAGCGTGCAGGACGTGATCGAACTGTCGCCCGACGGGGCGATCGACCGTCCGAACCGGCCTCCGGAGTGGCTCCGGGACGCGGTCCTGTACCAGATCTTCCCGCGGTCGTGGGCCGGAGAGCGCGCAGAGACCACGTTCGAGACGCTCGTGAGGGGCGACGAGTCGACCGGAGCCCGGGGCGTCGAGTACCTCGCGGAACTCGGCGTCGACGTCGTCTGGCTCACGCCGGTCGTCCCCGCCGTGAGTCCGACGCGGGAGTACCCGCCCGGCGGCCCGCACGGGTACGGAACGCTCGATTACTTCGGAATCGCGCCCGACCTCGCGCCGCCGGAAGCGGATCCACTCGACGCCTACGGCGAGTTCGTCGACGCCTGTCACGACCGGGGGATCAGAGTCGTCTTCGATCTGGTGGTCAGCCACGCGGGGCTGGGCATCGACGAGTTCACCTCGTCGATCGCGTGGTCGACCGGGTCGGTTCCGAACGACGGCGATATCGACGGGTTCCGGATCCTCCGGTGGGATCGAGACGCCCGCACGTTCGACTGGTGGGACCGCGCGGACGTTCCTCGGTTGGCCTCCGACGGGACGATCCTCGAAGCGGCCCCGCGTTCGACCGGGTTCGCCGGCAGTCGGTGGATGCCGAACTGGAACTACGACAACGTCGCCGCCCGGGAGTACGTGCTCGCCGTCGCGGACTTTTGGTCCCGCGAGGTCGGCGTCGACGGGTTCCGGTGCGACATCGCCTTCGGCGTCCAGCACGGGTTCTGGAAGGAGCTTAGAGAACTGGTCAAGGCGAACGACGGCGAGTTCGTCCTGCTCGACGAGGCGATCCCGAACGACCCGTCCTTCTCGGCGTCGGAGTTCGACGTGCACGTCGACACGACCGGGTTCACGGACGCCGCACGAGACCTCGTTCGGTGGCTCGCGCGTCGTCCCGGCGGATCTCCGTCTGACTCGACTGCCCGGCGTTCCGAAACCACCGACGGGAAGGAGCCCGCGTTCGCGGCCGCCCGCAGATCGCACCTCGAATCCGGGGACCACCCACACCCGCAAGACCTCGTCGAGGCGGTCCTCGAACGCCGAGAGCAGGGCCACCCCGA
The DNA here is from genome assembly GCF_004799685.1 of Halobellus limi. Classification (NCBI taxonomy): domain Archaea; kingdom Methanobacteriati; phylum Methanobacteriota; class Halobacteria; order Halobacteriales; family Haloferacaceae; genus Halobellus; species Halobellus limi. The sequence continues at coordinate 1,850,382 of NZ_CP031311.1, read as the reverse complement.
CTATTCCCTGCTGCTCAACAGCGTCGAGAACCACGACGAACACCGCCTGCTCAACGCCGCCGCGGTCGATCCGCTGGACCCCGACTGCGACGACCTCACGGACGCCGAGTGGGAGCGGGCCGCCGCGCTCCAGCGGGCCTGCTTCGCCGCCGCGGTGACGCTGCCCGGGGTCCCGACCGTCTACTACGGCGCGGAGCGGGAGATCAGCCGCTACGGGGCGGGACGCGTCCACGACGCCGACGATGCCGACGACCGCGGAGTGCGGTCGAACGGCGAAATCGACCCGGACGCCGACGTCCGCCCCGGCGGCCGGCAGCGGGCGTTGATGAACTGGGAGCGATACGACGGGGACCACCTGACGTTCTATCGGGGGCTGATCGATCGGTATCACGACCTCGACGCGCTGCACGCCGACGCCGCGCTCGAACCGCTCGACCGGCCGTCCGACGCGGCCGCGACGCTCTTCGTCCGGGACGCGAGCGACGTCGACGGCGCCGATCCCGAACGTGTGCTCGTCGTCCTCAATTTCGAGGCTGACCCCCTCCTCGTCGATCTCCCGGCGGGGACCGACCCGGAGAACCTGGTGGCGGACGTCGATCGGGCCGATTCCGTCGACGGCGACGAGCGGGTGGATTCCAGATCGACGGCGGCCGTCGGGACGGTCGGCGTGTTCGCGATCGAGGAGCCGCTCGACGAGACGCCGACGGTTCGAACGAACTCGGACGCCGCGTAGCGATCGAGGCGACAGCGCGGGCCGGATCCCGTGCGCCACCCTTCGATACCGGCGCAACGACTTTCCGCTCTCGGCTCCCTCTTCCGCTATGAGTTCCCCGTTCGAACGCTCGGAGATCCGCCAGGGGATGGGCGTCGGGAGCGCTCTCGTCATCGCGTTCGTCGCCTTCACGTTCTTCGAGGGGACGACTCGGTGGCTCCTGCTCGGCGTCGCCGCCGTCGAACTGGTGGTCGTCCCACGGGTGCTGAAGGGGGCCTAGCCTAGAGATTGGCCGAGGTTCTCCAACCTCGCTACGTTCGGCAGAAGAGCCGGAGGAGAGGATCGTGAACCACGGTCGGCGCGAGGCGCCTCCCTGGTTCAAATCCTCCGTGGCTTCCGCTGCTCACAATTGTTCGCAGCAGAAAGCCGGAGGAGGGATTTGAACCCTCGACCTATTCCTTACGAAGGAATCGCTCTGCCAGCTGAGCTACCCCGGCGCGGTCGTCGAGACGCACTCGTCCGTACTGCGATGAGTAAAATAAGGCTTCCGAATCAGTGTTCGGTCAGACGGACGTCGAGGCAGACGTTGTACTCGTGTGGGGCGTACGAGCGCACGACGCGCTCGGTTTCGACGGTCACCGCGTAGTCATCGTCGGCGTCGGCGACGGCCTCGCGGATGGCGCGCTCGCCCGGACCGAACGGGTCGTCCTCGTGCTGGATGTCGTAATAGTGGAGGACGCATTCTTCTCCCGCCAGTTCGACGGCCGTCTCGAGGAAGTCGCCGGCGCTGTGCGGGAGGTTCATCACCAGTCGATCCGCCCACCCAGCGTACTCCTCGGTGAGGTCTCGGACGTCGCCCTCGACCGCAGTCAGGCGGTCCTCGACGCCGTTCCGGCGGGCGTTCTCCCGGAGGTACTCCACGGCCACCGGGTTGAGGTCGCAGCCGACGACCTCCGCGCCCCGGCCGGCCATCGGGACCGCGAACGGCCCGACGCCGGCGAACATATCGATCGCGCGCTCGTCGGCGGCGACCTGCGAGACAACGCGGTGGCGCTCGGTCGCGAGTCGCGGGGAGAAGTACACCTCCGCGATGTCGAGGGCGAACTCGTGGCCGTACTCGCGGTGGACCGTCTCCGTCGACTCGCCGACCAGGACGTCCCACTCGCGAACCCGGAGTTCGCCCTTCACCTTCGAGGCGCGGTTCACCACCGTCCGCGCGCGGAGGTCGGAGTCGACGATGGCGTCGGCGATCCGGCGCGCCCGCTCGGCGTCGTCCTCGTCGAGGATCACGACGTCGCCGAGGCGCTCGTAGGAGGGCTCGAACCCCAGCAGATCCGCGGGCGTCGTCTGGGTTTCGCGGGCGGGGACGTCGCGGTCGACGACCTCGTACCCCGCCGGGACCCTCGCGGGGTCGACGACGGGGATGTAGAGGTCGCCGGACTCGACCGTGATCTCGTGCTCGCGGTCGACGAGGTCGCGATCCGCCAGCGCGGTACGGGTCGCCTCGCCCTCGCTGGTCGGGACGCGGACGCAGGGGACTCCCATACCCGAGCGTGGCGAGTGACCGGAGTAAGCGTGACGTTTCCCGGCTCACAGAGATGCAGGCCGAAGCCACGACCTCACTCGCGGGCTTCCCACCCCGACGGTACGACCAGCACCGGCGTCTCCGAGAGGCGGAGGACCTTCTCGGCGACGCTCCCCAGGACGAACCGCTCGACGCCGGTTCGGCCGTGCGTGCCGAGCACCGCGAGGTCGGCGTCGAGACTCTCGCAGTAGTCGACGATGACTCGGTGCGGGACGCCGTGTTCGACCGCCTCCTCGACGCGAACGCCCGCGGCGTCGCCCAGCGCGACGACCCGGTCGACCGCCTTCCGCGCCGCTTCCTCCTGTGCTTCGACCGTCTCACTCGACCGGATGCGACCCTTCGGGACGACGGACAGCGCGTGGGCGACGGCGTCGAACTGACCCGTCAGGTTCACGCCCAGGCGCTCTGCGGGCAGGGCCGCGTCGCTGCCGTCCGTCGGCACGACGATGTTCTCGTAGGGGCGTCTTCCGGTTGCACCGGTCCGCACGGTGAGCACGGGGACCGGCGAGAGGCGGACGACCTTCTCGGCGACGCTGCCCAGGACGAACCGCTGGAGTCCGCGCCGTCCGTGCGTTCCCATCGCCACGAGGTCGATGTCGTCGTCTGCGACGGCGTCGAGGATCTCCTCGTGCGGAAAGCCCGTCTCGACTGCCGTACTGGCTTCGACGCCGGCGTCCCGAACGCGGGCCGCCGCCTCCTCGACCACCGCCTCGAGTTCTTCTTCGACTTCCTTGCGCTCTGTCACCGTGGAGAGTACGTAGGGATCGACCACCGAGAGGAGACGGATCTCGGCGCCCACCGCTCCGGCGAGGGATATCGCGTGATTGAGCGCCGCATCCGCACCCTCGCTCCCGTCGACCGGGACCAGGATTCGTCGGAGTTCGACGGCCGCCTGCTGGCTCATACCGGAGGGTTCGCGAGGCACCGAAAAAAATCCGACCCATACGAGCGGTCGGGCATCCCACCCCGGCCGAGGGGCACGACGATCACTGACCGCTGGGACCTCTCCCGCCGCCGACGCGGTCGAGATACGACTCGACGGCCGCGGCGGCCGCCTCGGGGTCGGTGTAACTGTCTCCGAGGCCGACCGCAAGCCGCCGCCACTCGCCGCCGTCGCGGACGAAGACGTCGACCCACCAGTACAGCGACAGCCCCCTGGAGAACTCGACGACGCGGACGCGGTGGGCGCCACCGCTACTCTCGTACACCGCCGTCCGGTCGCCCGAGCGCGCCGACCACCCGGCCGGGAGATCGACGCCGTAGGAGTCCGCCGACTCCGAGCCGCTGTCGTCGGGTTGGGAAGGTTCGTCACCGTCGTCGGACCCGGAACGGCCGTCGTTGTGCGATAATCGGGACCGGCCGTCGCTATCCCCGGGTCCGAAGCGGCCGTCGAGGTGGACCGACGGGAGCCCGTCGTCGGCCGAAACGGTCTCGTCGCCGGGCCGGTCCGCGGAATCGATCGCGTCCTCCTCGTGGTTCATCGGCGTCACTCGTCGGTGGCGACCCCGGAACTCGTGGCTCCCGGTTCGTCGTTCGAGGCGGCGGGCGACGGGAGGATCGACCGGGAGGAGTTGGTGACGACGAGGAGGCTGCTCGCGCCCATCGCGACGGCGGCCAAGAGCGGGTTGAGCAGGCCGGCGATCGCCAGCGGGACGGCCACGAGGTTGTACACGAACGCCCACCCGAGGTTCTCCCGGATGCGGCGGTGCGTCCCGCCGGCGACGTCGAACACGTCGGAGACGGCGTCGAGTCCGCGGTCGACGATCACGGCGTCGGCCGCGCTGCCGGCGAGGTCGGTGCCGGAGCCGAGCGCGATCCCCACGTCCGCCGTCGCGAGCGCCGGCGCGTCGTTGGAGCCGTCGCCGACCATCGCGACGGTGCCGCGGTCGCGGAGACGGCCCACCGTTTCGGCCTTCGCCTCCGGTGGCACGCCGGCGAACACCTCGTCGACGGCCGGGTGACGCTCGAACTGCGCCGCCGCCCGTTCGTCGTCGCCGGTGAGCACGACGATCTCTCGGTCTCCCCCGAGGTCTGTGACGACTCTGTCCCACTCGGTCCGCGGCGCGTCGCCGACCGCGAGGAGGGCGCGCGCACGGCCGCCCCAGCCGACGAGCGCCGGCACGCGCCCGTCCGCCCGAACCGCGTTCGCCGACGTCGCGAGTCCGTCGGGGATCTCCATCCCGCGCGATTTCAGGAGGTCGGGGTGCCCGACCGCGATTTCGGTCTCCCCCTCTCTACCCGCCGCCGGACCGCCGTAGTTCGTCAGGTCGACGTCCCCCGTCACGCCCTTCGGGTGCGTCTCTGGGTCGCGCACGTCAGGGAGCGCCTCGGGACCGGCCTCGACGACGGCCCCGGCGATCGGGTGCGAGTCGTACCGCTCGACCGCGGCGGCGAGTTCGAGCGCCACCGCGACGCCGCCGTCTGGGTCACCGACTCCGAAAGCGCCCTCGCTGTCCTCGAAGTCGGCAGCGCTCTCGCCGTCCTCGCGGTCATCGAACCCGCTCTCGACGTCCCGGTCGCCGTGGTCTCCGAGGGCGCGGTCGACCTCGCCGCCGTCGGGCGCGGCCCCGACCCGCTGTGGCGACCCGGCGTCGCCCGAGCGGTCTTCTCCGCGAACGTCGACGACCCGCATCCGGCCGTCGGTCAGCGTCCCGGTCTTGTCGAAGACGACCACGTCGGCGTCGGGGACCTCCTCGAAGACGGCGTCCGAGCCGACGACGATGCCCGCGTCGGCGGCATCGCGGACGCCCGCGGCCACGGCGAGCGGCGTCGCCAGTCCGAGCGCGCAGGGACAGGAGACGACGAGCACGGTGAGCCCGGTCAGGACCGACGCCGCGAGCGGCGCCCCGGTCGCGAGGAGCCCCGCAGTCGTCAGGGCCGCGAGCGTCAGGACGAGCGGGACGAACACCGTCGCGAGCTTGTCCGCGAGCCGCTGGGCGCCCGAGCGCGAGGACTGGATCCGCCAGAGCCGCTCGACCAGCCGATCGAGCGTGCTGTCGGCGGTCTCGCCCACCTCGACGGTGATCGGATCGTCGGTGACGACGGTCCCGCCGAGGACGTCGTCGCCCGGGACGCGCCGGTCCGGCAGCGACTCGCCCGTGACGAGCGACTCGTCGACCGCGGCGCTCCCGTCGGCGACGACGCCGTCGACGGGGATCCGCTCGCCCGGCCTGACGAGTACCCGATCGCCGGACGTCAGGTCCTCGACGGGGACCGTCTCCGTCGCTCCGTCCGGCCGGAGCCGGGTCGCGTCCTCGACGCGGGCGCTCGTCAGGTCCGTCAGCCGACTCGCCGCGCCGCGTTTGATCCGGTCCTCGTAGTAGTTGCCGACGGTGACGACGAGGACGATGGCGACGCTCACGTCGAAGTAGACGTGCGTCCGCCCGGCGAGCATCGCGCCGACGCTGAAGACGTACGCCGCGACGGCCGCGAGGGCGACGAGGAGGTCCATGTTCGGCTGGCCCGCGCGGACGCTGACGTACGCCCCGCGGAGGATCGGATAGCCCGTGTAGAACAGGACGATCGAGGACATCACCCAGACGTTCCCGAGGACGTAGAGGCCGTCGAACCCGCCGAGGTCGACGAGCGGTTCGAAGCCGAGGTAGGTGGGGTACAGGAAGACGGCGTACCAGACCATCACCATCATCCCGAAGACGCCGCCGCCGATGAGGAACGACGCCAGCCCCGACCGGTCGTCGTCGGTCGTCGCCTCCGGATCGTCGACGTCGTAGCCGTACCGGCCGAGGTGGTCGCCGAGTTCGTCGACGTCGGTCCGTTCGGGGTCGTACGTGACAGAGAGCATATCCGTCGCGTAGGACGCCTCGGCCGCGTAGACGCCGTCGTCCTTTTCGGAAGTGGACTCGATGAACGTCTCGCAGGTCGCACAGTGCATCCCGTCGACCGAGAGGTACGTCTGTTCGGCGTCCTCCGGCGGATCGGCACCTTCCGGCGGATCCGCGTCGGCGGCGCCGTCGGTCCCCGTCCCGGCCGGGATTCCCGCCTCCTCGGCACCGAGCGCTCCCGCCAGGTCGGACTCCGCGGCGTCGGCGGCCGCCTCGGGGCCGCCGAGCGCCCGCGACACCTCCAGGCAGCCGCGACAGCAGTACGTTCCCCCGACGTCCTCGCCGGTCAGCGGCGGGTCCGGCGTCGGCAGATCACAGAGCGAACACGTCGCTGCGTCGTCGTCGTCACTCATCGGCCCGCTCCGGCACGTCTCGTGTGGGTCTGCCATTCGTTCTCCCGTGTGACCCCGGGCGTCGGGGGCGCGAGGGCCTCCCGTGTGGTCCCGTCTGTCGGGTGTGCGATGCTCGCATCCGTCCGCCCCAGCGCGCCGTTTGCGCGCTTCGACGTACGTGTCTCTACGCGGAGAATCATAGTGCTATCCCAGCGGCTGATAGATCGGGACCATCGGGTGGGGGATGTGGATGCCGACGAGCATCAGGCCGTGCGCCAGCGGCAGATACCCCAGGAGGAGAAACGCCGCCCCGAGGACGCGGTGCAGCGACCGGCGACGGCCCGCCGAGAGCGACCCCAGCGCCGTCCCGTAGACGAACAGCGTCGGGAACGTCCCGAGTCCCAGGAGCGAGAGGAGGAACGCCGCGCGGACCGGATCGCCGATCACGAACGCGTACAGGTACGCTGGGAACGTGATCGGACAGGGGAGGAACGCGTGTCCGAAGCCGAGCCCGGCGATTCTGGCGTCGCCGACGAGGGCGTCGACTCGACTCGTGAGCGCGGTGCTCACGCGGGTGAACACGGCCGAGAGTCGCCCCGGCAGACGCACCGTTCCGCCGGTTCCGCCGCGGAGGTAGGAGACGCCAGTCACCATAATGAGGGTGCCGACGAGGATTCCGGTCGCCGCCCTGATTCCGTTTCCGAACGCGACGACCGAGTCCGCCGCCCCGACCGCGACCGCGCCGACGAGTGCGAGCACGGCTCCGACGATCGCGTATCCACCGGCCCGTCCGAGGTTGAACAGGGCGTGCTGTCGGACCTGCCGGAGCGACAGTCCGACGTCAGTGTCCTCAGTCGCTTCGAGCCGGTCGGCGTAGACGCTCACGAGCGGGCCGCACATCCCCAGACAGTGTGCACCGCCGAGCGCACCGATGACCAGAAAGACGCCCGCCTCGACGTTCGAAGCGGCGAGGTCGCCGACGTCGACTGCAGAAAGGGGGACGATGCCGAACACCGGATCGCCGAGCGACAGTGCGGACACGGCCGATCAGAGCGCTTCGTCGCCCGCGTTCTCGACGCCGTTGTCGGCGGTGTGTCCTTCCTCCTCGGTCGGCGACATCAGGAGATAGAGACTCACGGCGATAATGACGACGTTGACCAGCGTGATCGCGCCTGCCCACCAGGTCCGGAAGAGTCCGAAGGCGAGGACAGGTAAGAACGCTAGTAACGCGACCATCCCGGCGAGTCGTGGCGTCAGTTCCATACCCCTACGTTCGACCCAGTTTGATTCCGCATTTCGCCGATTCCCACAACGTAGGAATCTCTCTGCTCGTTAAAGAACGTCCCGTCGATAGGGAGCAGTATGTCAGCGGAGTCGGACACGGAGCCAGGAGACGTTGCGACCCCGTCGGGGGACGCAGCCAGCGAGAACGGACCACCGATTCCCGACCCCGAGTCGGTCGACGACGAGGGGTACGTCATCGGGTCGGGCCGGTCCGGAATCGTCCGGCGGATCGACCACGACGACTTCGATCCGGTCGGGACGCTCGTCCTCATCGCGATCTACATGGTCATCGTGGGCGCGATGTGGATCTTTATGTACTTCGTCGAGTTCCTGGGCGGCGATCTCACGGTGATCGGGTGATATAATGGAGATACACAGGTACGAAAAGATCTGGCTCGCGGGCGCACTGCTTCTCATCGTCGGGTTCATCGCCACGGTCTCCTACGGCGCGGTCGGCGCGGGTATCGCGATGGTCGACGACGAGGGAGGACAGGTGGATCCGGCCTCGCTCGACGATCACCCGCGGTTCGGGGAGCCCGGGACCTACCAGTCGGGCGAGAACGAGTACGACGTCTACGTCGTCGCCAGGCAGTTCCTCTTCGAGCCGGGCACGTCGGAGCCGATCCGCGTGCCAGCACATTCGACGGTGACGTTCCACGTGACCTCACCCGACGTGATCCACGGGTTCGAGATCGTCGGGACGAACGCGAACACGATGGCGATTCCCGGCCAGGTGGCGACGATCACCGTCGAGTTCGGCGAACCGACCGAGTACGGACTCCTCTGTAACGAGTACTGCGGGAGCGCCCACCACGCGATGGAGGGGAAGATCGAAGTCGTCCCGCAGAGCGAGTGGAACGAGAGTATGGTGGTGAACTGAGATGGCCACGTTCGTCGACAACTACCCGGACGAAGCGAAGGTCGTACAGGCGTCGTTCGCGGTCGCGTTCGTCGCGCTCGGCATCGGCGCGCTCTTCGGACTGATCCAGGCGCTCCACCGGACGAACGTGCTCCGCGTCATCGACTCGGTCGACTACTACACGCTCCTGACGGCCCACGGCGTCCTGCTCGCGTTGGTGTTCACGATCTTCTTCCTCGTCGGGCTGTTCACCTGGGCGGTCACCCGGAGTTTCGACCGGCCGCTTCCGGACATTCGGTTGACCTGGGCGTGGTTCGGGCTGATGACGACCGGCACGGTGCTGGCCACGGTCGCCATCGTCGCCGGGCTGTTCCCCGAGATCCCGATGAGCGCGGACGTGCTCTACACGTTCTACGCGCCGCTGCAGGCGCACCCGATCTTCTACATCGGGCTGGCGATGTTCATCATCGGCACGTGGATGGCGGGGGCGGACTGGTTCCTCACCTACCGCGGCTGGCGGGGCGAGAACCCGGACAGCCGGATCCCGCTGCAGGCGTTTATGGTCCTGACGACGATGATCATGTGGTACGTCTCGACGCTCGGGGTCGCCGTCTCGGTCGTGTTCTTCCTCATCCCGTGGTCGCTCGGCCTCATCGAGACGGTCAACCCGCTGCTCACGCGGACGCTCTTTTGGTACTTCGGCCACCCGGTCGTCTACTTCTGGCTGATGCCCGCGTACCTGCTGTGGTACACGGTACTGCCGAAGCTCTCCGGCGGGCGGCTGTTCAGCGACCCGCTCGCGCGCGTCGTCTTCGTCCTGTTCGTCCTGCTGTCGACGCCGGTCGGGATCCACCACCAGTACGTCGACCCCGGCATCGCGGAGGGGTTCAAGTTCATCGCGATGACGAACACGATGTTCCTGCTGCTGCCGTCGCTCCTGACGGCGTTCACCGTCGTCGCGAGCGTCGAGCACGGCGCGCGCCAGCGGGGCGGTGAAGGGTACCTCAGCTGGCTCGGCGCGCTGCCGTGGCGCGACCCGGCCTTCGCCGGGATGGCGCTCGCGGGGCTGATGTTCGCCGCCGGCGGCTTCTCGGGGATGATCAACGCCGGGATGAACATCAACTACCTCGTCCACAACACGCTGTGGGTTCCGGGACACTTCCACATGACCGTCGGGACCGCCGTGGCGCTGACGATGATGGCGGGGACCTACTGGCTCCTGCCGCAGCTCACCGGAAAGGCGGTGTACAGCCGTCCGATCGGTCTCCTTCAGGTGATCCTGTGGTTCATCGGGATGGTCTTTATGTCCAACGCGATGCACCGCGCCGGCCTCTTCGGCGTCCCGCGGCGCACCGCCGAGCCGCAGTATCAGAACTTCGACTTCGCGGCGGCCGTCGGCAGCGTCGGCGAGATCAGGATGCAGATCGCCTTCGGCGGCCTGCTCCTGTTCCTCAGCGTCGTGCTGTTCCTGTTCAACGTCGCCGCGACGTGGGCGGACGACCGCGTCGACACGCCCGTCGACGACACGATCCCCGAGCCGCTCTCGCCGTCGAGCGGCGCCCCGCTCGTCCTCGACAACCTCGCGCTGTGGACCGGCATCGCGGTCCTCCTGGTCGTGCTCGCCTACACGCTGCCGCTCGCGAGCATCGTCAACGACGCCGGCCTCCTCGGGAGCAGCCCCGGGTTCCCGGTGACGATCTCCCTGGAGTGGGTGGTCGACGCCACGGTCGGCGCCCTCGGGAACCTCTCGCTCGACTCGCTGGCCGGCGTCGCGCCGGCCGACACCGTCGCGGACCGCCTCGCGGAGGTGCGTCGCTGATGCGTCGGATCTCGCCGGCGCTCTTCTTAGTGCTCGTGGCCTTCACCGTCCCGGTCGCGGTCGAGTTCCGGACGGTAGCGGGGTTCTTCGGGATCGAACTGCCGTTCGTCGCGGTCATCGCCTTCGAGGCGGTGTTGCTGGCGGTCATCACCGCGATCTACGTCCTCGGGCGCCTCACGCCGGACGAGGAGGACGAGGGCGCGGCGACCCCGTAGTCGGCTGGCGAAGAACGCTCGGGTCTAGCGATCCAGTTCCTCTCGCACTCCGGCGCTCGACTCGACCGGTGCAGGACCGCGCGAACGGTTCGCCTCGACCGACACGGACCGTCTCAACCGCCCGCCCCGATCCAAACAGATCCACCGATGACCCAACGCCAACGCTCGACGCTTCGCGCATCGGTTCCGCGACCGGCACAGTCGACCGTGCTGCTCCTGGGTACCCTGCTGGCCGTCGAGTCGGTTCTCGTGGGTACGTATCTCCTCGCGACCGACGCCGCGGTGCTGTCGTTACGGTACCTGCTCTACCCGTTCGTCTGGATCAACCTCGCCGTCCTCGCGGTCCGCGCCGTCGACGTTCCCGTACCGGCGGACCGCCGCTCGGTCGGTGCGGCCGTCGTCGCCGCCGGCTACCTGCTCGTCCTCGCGTGGACGAGCGGGCTCGTCGGGGCGGGATCGGGCGGCGCGCTCTCGTTCCGAATCGCGCCGGCGATGCCCGGATGGGGGCCGGTGTTACTCGTCGGCGGTCCGGTGTCTATCGCGCTGATTCCGTTCGAGACGGTCGGCTACGTCGCGCTCGCGATCTTGGTCTACGTCGGCGTCGGCCGGGCCGCGGCCGGCGTCCTCTCGGGGCTCGTCGGCCTCGTGACCTGCGTGAGTTGCGTCGGTCCCGTCCTCGCGGCGGTCGTCTCCGGGCTCCTCGGCGGCGCGTCGACGGCGGCCGCCGGTGGCGCGTCGGCGACGATCCTCGGCGTGACGACGGGCGCGTACGCCTACGATCTCTCGACGGGGCTGTTCGTCCTCACGGTCGCCGCGCTGTGGGCGACGCTCCGCTAGTCTACGGTCCCGATCCGTGCCCGATCCGTGCCCGATCCGTGCCCGACCTCTGCCCTTGCCCGCCCGGAGCGATAGGGCCCTCCTCAGGATCGCTGGACTCCGTCGAGGGACTCGGCCAACGCTCGCATCGCCTCGGTCTTCTCGTCGACGTAGACGGGACAGCTCCGGGAGTCGTCGACGGTCTGTAAGACCGACTGTCGGTAGTCGTGGGTGCAGGAGGCCGTGAAGGCGTTGCGGTGGGGACAGGCCGAACAGCACTGCGGGAACGGGAGGTCGGCGCTCGCCATTGGTTGGTCATTGGTACCACGACACAGTAAGTAAGCCTTACGCCGCGGCGAGCGACTCACGATCCGGCGTCAGTGACGTCAGGGTTCGGCGTCAGTGACGCTTCGGGACGGCGCGACGGGCCGCGGCCCCGGTCAGGAGGAGCGCCGCGCCGAAGACGACGGTCATCGCCAACTCGGGGGGCAGCGCGCTCAGCGCGCCGAACGAATCCAAGAGCGCGTATCCGGCGACGGCGGTCAGTACGACGCCGAGAACGACGAAGACGCCGAGTGCGATCTTGAGGGGGTCGATCCCGACCGAACGGGTTGGGCGTGAGTGGCTCATCTCGGTTACGGATACGACACGAGAGGGTATATAAATGGAAACTGCTTCCCAATCGTCGGGAATCGGGGTGTGCGCGGCTCAGTCGGCCGCTGATCCGGGAACGTCGACGGCGCTCCCGAGCCGCTCCTCGCGGGTCAGATAACACTGCGGGTCGGGGCCGAACACGTCGCCGCTGCCCGCGAGCGCCCGCAGGCGGGATCCGCCGCGGCAGATATCTTGGTACCGACACTCCGCGCACTTGCCCGTGAGGTGCTCTTCTCGATTCCGGAGCGCCGCGAGCAACGGGTTCGACTCGTCCTCCCAGATCGCGCCGAACGGCCGGTCGCGGACGTTCCCGAGGCTGTAGCCCTGCCAGAACTGGGTGAGGTGGACGTTGCCCTGGTAGTCGACGTCGGCGACGCGCTCGCCGGTCGGGTCGCCGCCGTTGACTTCGAGGTAGCGACGCACCGCCGCGGCCTTCGCCTCGCCGAACCGCTCTCTGGCGTACTCGACGAGGAACGCGGCGTCGCAGTAGTTGCCGACGAGCAACGTCTCGATCTCCTCGCCCTCGTCGTGGTACTCAAGCGTCGTCTCGCACAGCCGTTCGACGGCCTCGCGGCGCTCCGACGGCGCGAGATCGGCGTCGGCGATCTCGCCGCCGCGGCCGCCGTAGTCGAGGTGGTAGAAGCAGAAGCGGTCCACCCCGACCTCCGAGAGCAGGTCGACGACGGACTCCATGTCGGCGGCGTTCTTCTCGGTGATCGTGTAGCGGAGGCCGGTCTTCAGACCGGCGTCGAGGAAGTTCTCGATGCCCCGGACGGCGGCGTCGAACGCGCCCTCCTCGCCCCGGAACTCGTCGTTGCGCTCGGGCATCCCGTCGACGGAGACGCCGGCGTACTTCAGGCCCGCCTCCCGGAGCGCGGCCGCGCGCTCCGGCGTCGCGAGCGTCCCGTTCGTCGAGAGCACCGGCCGGATTCCGACGTCCGCCGCGTGGGCGACCAGTTCTTCGAGGTCGTCGCGGACGAGCGGTTCGCCGCCGGAGAAGAGCACGACCGGAACGCCGTACTCGGCGAGTTCGTCCAGCAGTCGTTTCCCCTCGTCGGTCGTCAGTTCCCCCGGCGCGGCGTCGAGGTCCGCGCCGGCGTAGCAGTGCTGACAGTAGAGGTTGCAGCGGCGGGTGAGGTTCCAGACGACCACCGGTTTCGTCGTCCTCTCCTCGGTGATCTGCTCGCGTGCGGAGTCGCGGCCGTCGTCGTACCGGAGCCCGTCGCCCTCGGCGTCGAGGTCGCACAGGAGCTTGCTGATCGAGATCATCGCGACGCCTCCCCGGTGTCGCCGTCGGTCGCCGTGCCGGTCGCGGCACTCCGCGTCCCATCGTCGGTTGCGGGATCCGCCGCTTCCGTTCCTGCACTTTCCCCCGACCGGCTCTCGCCGAGTTCCCGCTCGGTGAACCGCACGACGTCCTCGGCCGGACAGACCCACAGGGTGTGTGCGGTCCACCCGAAGAGGCTGCTCGCCTGCTCCCGTGCGACGTCCGCGCTCGGCGCCGACACGCTCCCGACGTGTCGCAGCGATTCGCTCCGGTCCGCGCGGAGGAACACTTCCCACTCCGGCGTCGTATCGCCCCGCGGCTCGGTCACGCGCATTCTCTTCGAGTCGGTCATCGTTCCGTACACGTAGGTCGACCCCCGAACCGGTTCCGCCCGTTTTCGGTCAGTGAGAACGAGTCGGAGGCGCTTAAAGAACGGAACCCCTACGGCGGGTGATGCCACGATCTACACCGACTCGCCGGACGTTTCTGGGTGCAACCGCAGCGATCACCGCCGGTCTCGCCGGCTGTTCGGGCGGTTCCGGCGGCGGATCGGGAGACGGAAGCGGCGGTTCCGACGGATCCGGCGGCGACGGCGGCGGCTCCGGCGACGGCGGGTCGACGCCCTCGTTCGACGGCTACCTCTCGGGGACCTCGAACTACGACGGCGTCGTCGATCAGACGGGGAGCGACGAGGTGACCGTCACCGTCGGCGCCGAGGCCAACGGCGGCAACTTCGGGTTCGGACCCGCAGCGGTTCGGGTCTCGGCCGGAACCACGGTCGTCTGGGAGTGGAACGGCAAGGGCAGCCTCCACAACGTCGTCGCCGAGGACGGCTCCTTCGAGTCCGAACAGGTGCAGGAGGCCGGCCACACCTTCTCGCAGACGTTCGAGGAACCGGGCACGGTCAAGTACTACTGCACGCCCCACGAGACGATCGGGATGAAGGGCGTCGTGGTCGTCGAAGAGTAGCGACGGTCGGCGGAAGATCCCTGGCTCGCCGAAGCGGCCGGACCAGATTCGGTTCACGTCGCGGTCGGCACACGAACGAAACCGGACCGCGGCCTCGCAAAAACTAGCGCCGCTCGTTCGCTCGCTTACGCTTCCGCGGCGCTCTGCCGGCCGCCGCGCGGCGAGTCGAGGTCCCACGCTTCCAGCAGTTCCTGGTAGCGGTTCCGGATCGTGACCTCCGAGATGTCCGTCACGTCGCTCACCTCCGCCTGCGTCAGCTCCACGTTCGTCAGCTGGGCCGCGGCGTACAGCGCCGCGGCGGCGAGGCCGACCGGCGACTTGCCCGAGTGGACGTTCTTCCGCTTGGCGTTCTCCAGCAGTTCCCGGGCCGTCCGCTCGGTCTCCTTGGGGATCTCGAGGTCCGAGGCGAACCGGGGGACGTACTCCGAGGGGTCCGCCGGCTGGATCTCCAGGGAGAGCTCCCGGACCACGTAGCGATAGGCGCGCTCGAACTCGTCCTCGTCGACGCGGGAGACGCGCGCGACCTCGTCGATGCTCCGGGGGACCTGTGCCATCCGGGCGGCGGCGTGCAGCGAGGCGGTCGCGATTCCCTCGATGGAGCGCCCGGGCAGCAGGTCCTCGTCGAGCGCGCGGCGGTAGATGACCGAGGCCGTCTCGCGGACGTTGTCGGGGAGGCCGAGCGCCGAGGCCATCCGGTCGATCTCGCCGAGCGCCTGCTTGAGGTTGCGCTCCTTCGAGTCCCTGGTTCGGAAGCGCTCGTTCCAGGTGCGCAGCCGCTGCATCTTCTGCCGCTGCGTCGACGACAGGGAGTTGCCGTAGGCGTCCTTGTTCTGCCAGCCGATGTTGGTCGACAGCCCCTTGTCGTGCATCAGGTTCGTCGTCGGCGCGCCGACGCGGGACTTCTCGTCTCGCTCGGCGCTGTCGAAGGCGCGCCACTCGGGGCCGCGGTCGATCGAGTCCTCGTCGACGACGAGGCCGCAGGCCCCGCAGACGGTCTCTCCGCGCTCGTCGTCCGTCTGGAGGTCCGTCGAACCGCACTCGGGACACTGGAGCGTCTCCTCGTCGGCCGACTGCTCCTGCTCTTCGGTGTCGGCAGTGGCGTTCTCGGTCGCGTCGGCGTCGTGATCGCGCCACTTTCGTTCTCGCTCAGTTCCGTCTCGCGCGCGCGTGTGAAGGGCGTCACTCATTTTGGTTCACGGGAGGACGGTGAGAACCGTACCACCGCCTCGTTCTCAATACCGCATTTGTAGGCGCGCCTAAAAAATGTGTCGGCCGTGTGCGAACACAATACCGAGCCGATACGTCCGACGGTAGGGACTCGCTCTCGGAGCCGCCGGCGAGTGTGCGATCCGGTATCAATACACTGATGAAATACTCTTCGATTGACGTGTCCGGAGGCGGGCGAGAATCCCCCGAAGCGGGGCGGTCGGGCGCCGTCGAGGACAGCGACGTTCCCGTCCGTCTAGGTCGGCCGCGACTGCGACGGCGTCGAGCCGTCGGGCGCCGATTCCTCGACGGCCGCGGCGACGGCGGCGGGGACCGAAGAGGGGTCGACGACGCGAGCGCGGGCGCGAAGTTCCTCGTAGACGCGCCGCGCCTCCGGACCGACGTAGTTCCGTTCCGCGAACGGTCGCTCCTCGACGAGGACGACGCTGTCGGCGTTCGCCGCCGCCCTGAGGTTCGGGAGGTTACCGGTCCCGACCTCCACGTCGGCGACGAGGACGCAGTCGGCGGCGGCGACCCGCGTCTCGACCGCCTCCCGGGCCGCGGCGTCGACGCCGGCGAAGGGGTCGACGGTCACGAGGTCGAGCGCGAGGCTCCTGGCGGCCTCCGCGTCGGTGTCGCCCTCGTTGAGCGCGCCGGCGCTCACCTCGAAGCCCGCGGCGTCGAGGACGTAGAGGTACCGCGCGGCGGTTCCGCCGCCGCCGACGACGTGGACTCGGCCGCTCTCCGCTCCGACGTCCGAGCGGCGTCCCTCCGGCAGCGCGGTGACGTACACCGATCCGGTGACCGGATGCCTGGAGACGACGGCGTTGGCGTCGAAGGCCGCGCCGAGTGCGTCCTCCGTGAGGACCGACTCCGGGGGCCCGACGGCGGCGACCTCGCCGCCGGAGAGCAACAGCAGTTCGTCGCAGTACTGCGCGGCGAGGTTCAGGTCGTGGATCGCCGCGATCGCGGTCTTCCCGCGGGCGACGAGTTCTCGGACCAGTTCGAGGGTCCGGACCTGGTGGTTGATGTCGAGGCTCGCCGTCGGTTCGTCCAAGAGCAGGAGCGGGCTCTCCTGGGCGAGCGCCCGCGCGAGGAGGACGCGCTGTCGCTCCCCGCCGGAGAGGGTCGAAATCCCGCGGTCGGAGAACTGCCGGGTGTCGGTCCACTCGAACGCCCGCGCGACGGCCTCGGTGTCGGCCTCGCTCCAGCCGCCGAACCGCGAGCGGTGGGGGTTCCGACCCATCTCGACGACGGTCCGGACGTCGAACTCGAAGGCGACGGTCGTGTCCTGCGGGACCGTCGCGACGAGGCGGCTCGCGGCCTTCGAGGAGAGGTCGTGGATCCGCTCGCCGTCGATCGTGACCGCCCCCGACGACGGCGTCAACGTCCCGTTGAGCGTCCGGAGCAGCGTCGTCTTCCCCGCCCCGTTGGGACCGACGAGGCCGACGAACGTGCCGCGGTCGATCGCGGCGTCCACGCCGTCGAGGACGGTCGTCCCGCCGAAGCCGACCCGGAGGTCCGCGACCTCGACGAGGGGGTCGTCGACCTCGGTTCGCGGACCGACGCCGACATCGACGGCGCCGTGCTCGGGTCCGCTCACAGCCCGGTCACCTCCCGCGAGCGGAGCAGGTACAGGAAGAAGGGCGCGCCGAGGGCCGCGGTCACGATGCCGACGGGGATCTCCGTGGGGCCCGAGCGCGCCAGCGTGTCGGTCGCGACGAGGAACGACGCGCCGGCGAGCGCGCTCGTCGGGAGCAGGATCCGGTGGTCGGGGCCGACGAGGAGGCGCATCGCGTGCGGGACGATCAGCCCGACGAAGCCGATCACGCCGGTCACGGCGACGGCCGCCGCGGTGACGACGCTCGAGGCGGCCAGGAGGAGCCGTTTCGTCCGCTCGACCTCGATCCCGAGCGCGTGGGCGTCCTCCTCGCCGAGCAGCAGGACGTTCAGATCGCGGGCGTACAGGAGCAAGAGGAGGAACAGCGGGGGGAGCACGAGCGCGATCACTCGCACCTCCGCCCACGTCGTCCCGCCGAGGTGACCCATCAGCCAGTAGACGACGCGGCGGATGCTCTGGCCGCTGTGGAGGAGCAGAAGCGAGATGATCGCTCCGAGGAACGTCTGGACGGCCACGCCGGCGAGAAGCAGCGTCGCGGTCGGCGTTCGGCCGTCGCGAGTCGCGATGAGGTAGACGCCGAACGCGGTGAGGACCGCCGAGACGAACGCCGCGCCCTGGAGCTCCAGCCCGAACGGGAGCGCGTAGGGGACGACGATCGTCGCGACCGCCCCGACGGCCGCGCCCGAGGAGACGCCGATGATCGAGGGGTCCGCCATCGGGTTCCGGAAGAACCCCTGCATCACGGTCCCGGCGGTCGCGAGCGCGAAGCCGACGAACGCGGCCAGCGCGATCCGCGGGAGGCGGACGTCGCGGACGATGATCCGGTTCGTCCGGCCGACGTCGAAGGCGAAGGGGAGCGGGTCCGAAGACAAAAGCACCTTCGCGACCGTCGCCGGCGGGATCGACACCGGGCCGATGCCGGCGCTGGCGACGACGACGGCGGCGAGCGCGCCCGAGAGCGCGACAGACCACGCGACGGTCCGCGTTCGGATACTCACGAGTATCTCAACTTCAGTTGGATTAGGCAAATACTTGTTGCGATAGCGTTCAGTCCCGAGTATGCAACGCAGCGCAGTCGCTCTCTCGATGCTCCTCGTCGTCGCCGCAGTCGGCGTAGCAGTCGTGCCCGCAGCGGGCGCGGCGGCCGCTCCGTCCGCTCCGTCCGCTGATTCCGCGGGATACGCGGCCGGCGACGCGGTGACGCCGGAGAGCGGCGTCGACGCCCTCGACGACGCACCGCCCCACGACCACCAGTCGGACTCCGGATCCGATGCCGACGCCGACTCCGGATCCGATGCCGACGCCGAGACCTGTACGTTCCCCTACGAGACGACCGACGCGACGGGGGCCAACGTGACGATCGAGTCCGACCCCGACCGGATCGTGACCCTGAACCCGAGCGCCGCCCAGACGATGTGGGAGATCGGCGCGCGCGACGAAGTCGTCGGCGTCTCCCAGTACGCTTCCTACCTCGAAGGAGCCGACGAGAAGGCGAACGTCTCCGGCGCGGGCGGCCCGAGCGTCGAGACCGTCATCGACGCCGAACCCGACCTCGTTCTCGTCCCGAACAGTTCCTACGGGGCGGCCGCCGAGCGCGTCGAACAGATCCGCGCGCAGGGCGTTCCCGTCTACGTGTTCGGCCAGCCGGAGTCGCTCGAATTCGTCGCGGACAAGACCGAGCGGATCGGTCGGCTCACCGGCAACTGCGAGGCTGGCGCTGCGCGCGCCGCGGAGATCCGCCAGTCGGTCGACGACATGGAGCGGGCGCTCGAAGGCACCGAGCGACCGGTCGGGCTCAACGTCTTCTACGGCTACACCTCGGGCGCGAACACGTTCATCGGCGACCTGATGACGACCGCCGGGCTGCAGAACGGCGCTGCGGAGGCCGGTATCTCTGGGTTCCAACCGATCAACGACGAGACGGTCGTCGAGATGAACCCCGAGTGGATCGTCGCGCCCGAAGGGAGCCCGATCCCCGAGAACGCCGCCTACAACAGCACGACGGCCGTACAGGAGAGGAACGTGATTCGCGTCGACACGAACTACCTCCAGCAGCCCGCCCCGCGGTCGGTCCAGGCCGCCGAGGTGATTATGCGGCGCGTCCACCCCGAGGCCTACGAGGAGTACCGGGCGCTCCAGTCCGGTGCGTCGACGGCGACGCCCGGTACCGACGCCACGACCGATGACGACGGCACGCCGCCCGTGACGGTGACTCCCGACGCGTCGCCGACGACGTCAACCGACACGCCGGGATTCGGTCCGGCGGTGACGCTCGCGGCCCTCGCTGCCGCCGCGCTGCTGGCGATGCGTCGCTGACGCGGCGGGCGGTTCCCGCGCGGCCACGTGGAACGCCGGGACCGTCGACAGTAAGTATCATACCCCCGCCACCGAGAACGACCCGTATGGACGTCACTATCTCGCAGTCGCGCGTCGAGGGGCGAGTCCGCGCGCCGCCCTCGAAGAGCTACACGCACCGAGCCATCCTGGCGGCGGGCTACGGCGACGAGGCCGTCGTCTCCGATCCGCTCGTGAGCGCCGACACCCGCGCGACGATGCGGGCGGTCGAGGCGTTCGGCGGGTCGGTGGACCGCTCCGGCGACGACGCGCGACTCGAAATCGAGGGCTTCGACGGCCGGCCGGAGGTTCCGGACGACGTCGTCGACTGCGCGAACTCGGGGACGACCACGCGGCTCGTCACCGCCTGCGGCGCGCTCGCCGACGGTCTCTGCGTCTTCACCGGCGACGACTCCCTGCGCTCGCGACCGCAGGGACCCCTCCTCGACGCGATCGACCAACTCGGCGGCCGCGCGGAGTCGACGCGCGGCAACGGGCAGGCGCCGCTCGTCGTCGGCGGCGACACCGGCGGCGGAAGGGTGTCGATCCCGGGCGACGTCTCCTCGCAGTACATCACCGCGCTCTTGATGGCCGGCGCGGTGACCGAGGAGGGCATCGAGATCGACCTGGAAACCGAACTGAAGTCCGCGCCGTACGTCGACATCACGCTGGAGGTCCTCCGCGACTTCGGCGTCGAGGCCGAGCGGACGGCCGAGGGCTTTACCGTTCCCGGTGGTCAGTCCTACGACCCCACCGGCGGCGAGTACGCCGTCCCCGGGGACTTCTCGTCGATGTCGTACCTGCTCGCCGCGGGCGCGGTCGCCGCCGCGGACGGCGAGGCGGTAGTCGTCGAGGGCGCACGCCCGAGCGCGCAGGGCGACAGCGCCATCGTGGGGATTCTGGAGTCGATGGGCGCGGCCGTCGAGTGGGACCGCGAGGCCGGCGAGATCACCGTCCCGCGGGCGTCGCTGTCGGGGACGACCGTCGACGTCGGCGACACCCCCGATCTCCTCCCGACGATCGCCGCGCTCGGCGCCGTCGCCGACGGCGACACCGTCATCGAGAACTGCGAGCACGTCCGCTACAAGGAGACCGACCGCGTGAGCGCGATGGCCGAGGAGCTGGAGAAGCTCGGCGCGTCCGTGACTGAAGAACGGGACCGGCTGACGGTCCACGGGGGAGAGAGCGACCTCGTCGGGGCGCGGGTCGACGGCCGCGCCGACCACCGGATCGTGATGTCGCTTTCGGTCGCCGGCCTCGTCGCCGACGGCGACACCGTCATCGAGGGCGGCGAACACGTCGACGTGTCGTTCCCGGACTTCTTCGACGCGCTGGAGTCGCTCGGCGTCGACGTCGAGCGGGCCGAGTAGTCGGGCCGGCGAGCCCACAGAGAAGTCCAGTCGGCGGCTCCGCCGGCTACGCCTCGGCGGTCTGCCGTCCGGTGATCGACTCGATCTCGAGTTCGACGATGCGGATCTCCATCTCCTCGACGTCCTCGTCGAAGACGCGGATCGGCGAGAACGCGCGGTTTATTTCGGCGGTGTCGAACCGCTCGTGTTCGGACTCCGGAAGTTCGGTGAGCGTTCCGGTGACGAGGACGCTCCAAGAGTCGATCCCCCGCGGGTCGTCGGTGTCCGCCGTTCCGTAGAGGACGTAAGACGCGGTGTCCGTCGTCTCTAGGAACCGCCCTTTTCGACTCCCGTCGGTGACGCCGAGGCGGAAGTAGAGCCGCTCGCCGTCGTAGTAGTGTGCCAGCGGAATGGCATAACTGTCGTCGCCCTCCGAGAGCGCGAGCACGCCGGTCCCGGTCGTCTCCAGTCGCTCTTCGACCGCCGCGTCGTCCATTCCGTGGGTGTACGCGTATTCGATGTTGTCCATACGAAGTTCCGGGAGCTCCCGTACCTCTCTTTCGCGGGCGCGCAGCATAGTTCCCCCGGCGGTCGCGAGCGGGACTCCCTCCCCGCCGATTGCGGCTTTCTGCAACGTATATATGCCCGGAAGCACGACGGCGAGGTAATGAACGGGAACCGATTCGGCCGGCTCTTCCAGGTCACCACCTACGGCGAGAGCCACGGCGACGCGATGGGCGTGACGGTGTCGGGCTGTCCGGCCGGGCTCGAACTCGACGAGGACGACGTCCAGGCGGAACTGGACAGACGAAAGCCGGGTCAGTCGATGATCACGACCTCCCGGGGCGAGCCCGACGCGGTCTCGATCAACTCGGGAGTCCAGGACGGGTACACGACGGGGACGCCGATCGGGATGGTCATCGAGAACAAGGACGCCCGCTCGGGCAAGTACGAGCCGTACGTGACGGCCCCGCGTCCGAGCCACGGCGACTTCACCTACTCGGCGAAGTTCGGGACGCGCAACTGGGGCGGCGGCGGCCGCTCCTCGGCGCGCGAGACGGTGAACTGGGTCGCCGCGGGCGCCGTCGCGAAGAAGATACTGGAGACCGAGGACGTTCGGGTGAAGGCGCACGTGAACCAGATCGGGGACATCGAGGCACCCGACGTGAGCTTCGAGCAGATGCTCGAACACGCGGAGGAGAATCCGGTTCGGTGCGCCGATCCCGACACGGCGGAGGAGATGCGCGAGCTGATCGACGACTACCAGGAGGCCGGCGACTCCATCGGGGGGTCGATCTACTTCGAGGCCCAGGGCGTCCCCCGCGGACTCGGCGCGCCGCGGTTCGACTCGTTCCCCTCGCGACTCGGCCAGGCGATGATGTCGATTCCGGCGACGACGGCCTTCGAGTTCGGTCTCGGGACGGAGGCCCGCGAGTGGACCGGAAAGGACCGAAACGAGGACTGGGAATTCGACTCCGACGGCGACCCGGTCCCCGAGGGCAACAAACACGGCGGGCTCCAGGGCGGCATCACGACCGGACAGCCGATCTACGGCGAGGTCACCTGGCACGCGCCGACGTCGATCCCGAAGAAGCAGAAGACCGTCGACTGGGAGACCGGCGAGGAGAAGGAGATCCAGGTCGTCGGGCGGCACGACCCCGTGCTGCCGCCGCGTGCGGTGCCGGTCGTCGAGGCGATGTTGAACCTCACGATCCTCGACTTCATGCTCCTCGGCGGCCGGATCAACCCCGACCGCCTCGACGACGACCCCGGCGAGTACGACACCGACTACCACCCGTCGAGCCCGGACAACGAGTAGCCGCCACCATCGGCGGCCGTCGGCGTACTCTCCGACGTGGGAAACAGGTTTCTTTGCGAGCATATCGGATCGATAGCCGAATATCTCAGAAACGGCCGAAAGAACCAGAGCCGCCGCCGTTTCGGTTGTGTCGTTCTGCGCAAGGTTTCGCGCTGTGATTCGAACCCGTTAAAATCTACGTGAATACAGTGGACGAACACGTACTATTCTTCAATATATCGTGTGTTGTGGACACATATTAGGAACATCATCATCTTTCCTTGGTAACTTATAGCAAAGGCTTTAATCGACTCCTTCCGAAAGTTTTCGGTAGTGGCCCACCCGGGCCGTGAGCTCAGATATGACTGACGACGAACTCATCTGGCGAATCGCGGGTGGTTCCGGAGACGGGATCGCCTCGACCAGCCAGAACTTCGCAAAGGCCCTGATGCGAGCGGGCCTACACGTATTCACGCATCGTCACTACCCGTCGCGCATCCGCGGCGGCCACACCTACACGGAGGTCCGGGTCTCGTCGGAGCCCGTGAAATCGCGCGGCGACGGGTACAACTTCCTCCTCGCACTGGGCGACTCTTTCGCCCGTAATCCGCAGGAGAACGCCTACTACGGCAACGAGGAGGTGAAACCGCTGTCGGAGAACCTCGACGAACTGGACGAGGGCGGCGTCATCGTCTACGACTCGGGGCTGCTCGACACCGACGACATCCCGAACTTCGACGAGCGGGTCGAGGAGAACGGCTGGCACGTCTACGACATCGACCTCCGAACGATGGCTCGCGAGCACGGCCGCGAAGTGATGCGGAACACCGCGGGCGTCGCCGTCACCTGCGCCATCGCCGGGATCGAACCCGACGTCATCAAGAGCCTGATGGAGGACTCGATGCCGGAGAAGGTGTTCGAGCCGAATATGTCGGTGTTCGATGACGCCTACGAGACCGTCCTCGAGGAGTTCGACGCCGACGCACCGGACGTGTCGGTACCGGAGGGCGAGCACGAGGAGGAACAGGTGCTCATCTCGGGGTCCGACGCCATCGCGTACGGCGCGCTCGACGAGGGCTGTCGCTTCATCGCCGGCTATCCGATGACGCCGTGGACCGAGGTCTTCACGATCATGTCGCAGAACCTCCCGGAGGTCGGCGGGATCTCCGAGCAGGTCGAAGACGAGATCGCGGCCGCGGCGCTCGCGGTCGGGGCCTCCCACGCCGGCGTCAAGGCGATGTCCGGTTCATCCGGCGGCGGCTTCGCGCTGATGTCGGAGCCGCTCGGCCTCGCGGAGATGACCGAGACGCCGGTCGTCCTCGTCGAGGCGATGCGCGCCGGTCCCTCGACTGGGATGCCGACGAAGCCCGAACAGGCCGACCTCGAACACGTCCTCTACACGTCGCAGGGCGACTCCCATCGGGTCGTCTTCGCGCCCTCGGGCGCCGAGGAGGCCTACAAGCAGACCCGGCGGGCGTTCCAGATCGCCTACGAGTACCAGATCCCGTCGATCGTCCTCTACGACCAGAAGAACGGCGGCGAGATGCGGAACGTCCCCGCCAGCGTCTTCGACGAGGAGCCGAACCCCGACCTCGGGTCGGTCATCTCCGAGGCCGAACTCGCGGACGCGCCGCACGACCCCTCGGGCAAGTACAACCGCTTCCAGCACGACGTCGAAGACGGCGTGAGTCCGCGCTCGCTCCCCGGACAGGAAGGCGGCCGCTACCTCGCGACTGGCAACGAGCACATGCCCGCCGGTCACATCGCCGAGGACCCCGACAACCGCGTCAATCAGGTCAACCGTCGGATGCAGAAGATGGAGGCCATCCGGGCGGACCTCGACGGCGACGAGGAGACGAACACCCACTACGGACCCGAAGAGG
The DNA here is from genome assembly GCF_004799685.1 of Halobellus limi. Lineage (NCBI taxonomy): Archaea > Methanobacteriati > Methanobacteriota > Halobacteria > Halobacteriales > Haloferacaceae > Halobellus > Halobellus limi. The sequence continues at coordinate 1,825,837 of NZ_CP031311.1, read as the reverse complement.
CCGAGTACGGGATCATGACGTTCGGCTCCCAGCAGGGAACCGCCGAGGAGGCGGTCGACCGACTGAACGACGACGGCCATTCGGTGAAGATGCTCGGCGTCTCCGAACTCGCGCCGTACCCGGTCGAGGAGGTCACCGAGTTCATCCGGAGCGTCGACGAGGTGCTCGTCGTCGAGATGAACGCCTCCGCGCAGTTCCGCGGCCTGACGCAGAAGGAACTCGGTCGCTTCGGCGAGAAGCTCTCGAGTCTCCTGAAGTACAACGGCAACCCCTTCGAGCCCGCCGAGATCGTCGACGGGTTCGTCACGAGCATCGTCGAGGACGGGTCGCTGCCCGGCCACGAGACCAAGTTCGTCCCCGCAGCGAGTGATTAACAATGAGCGCATTCAGTGCAATCGGCGAGAACGCCGAACGCGACCGTAACGAGTACACGCCCGGCCTCGAACCCCAGCCGACTTGGTGTCCCGGCTGTGGCGACTTCGGGGTGCTGAAGGCCCTGAAAGGGGCGGCAGCCGAACTGGGACTGTCCCCCGAGGAGATGCTCGTCTGCACGGGCATCGGTTGCTCGGGCAAGTTGAACAGCTACTTCGAGAGCTACGGCTTCCACACGATCCACGGCCGGTCGCTGCCGGTCGCCCGGGCGGCCAAACTGGCCAATCCCGGACTGACCGTCGTCGCCGCCGGCGGCGACGGCGACGGCTACGGGATCGGCGGCAACCACTTCACCCACACGGCCCGCGAGAACCACGATATGACCTACATCGTGTTCAACAACGAGATCTTCGGGCTCACGAAGGGCCAGACGTCGCCGACGTCGCCGAAGGGCCACAAGTCGAAGACCCAGCCCCACGGGTCGGCGAAGGACCCGATCCGTCCGCTGTCGCTGTCGCTGACGGCCGGCGCGTCCTACATCGCTCGGACGGCCGCCGTCAACCCGAACCAGGCGAAGGACATCATCGTCGAGGCCATCGAGCACGACGGGTTCTCCCACGTGGACTTCCTCACGCAGTGTCCGACCTGGAACAAGGACGCAAAGCAGTACGTCCCCTACATCGACATCAACGACTCCGAGGACTACGAGTTCGACAACACCGACCGCTCGGAGGCCTCCGAGATGATGCACGAGACGGAGAACGTCCTCCACGAGGGGACCGTCCTCACCGGCCGCTACTACGTCGACGAGGACCGGCCGTCCTACCAGCAGGAGAAACAGCGGATCGGCGAGATCCCCGAGGAACCGCTCGCAGAGCGGTACTTCGACGACGACTACGAGTGGGAACGCGTCTACGACACGTTCCTCGACAAGCACAAGTAGGCGTCGTCTGCGGCCGTCTGAAACGGCATCTCTCTCGCTTCTCCGAACGAGACCGAGTCGGTTCGACGGCGCGGTCGCATCTGTTCTGTGAGTCGTACGCGCACTCCATCCGACCGAGGGTTTCGTCGTCGGAAGTTCGCTTTTCAGGTTCGGAAGGTATTTTTTCTGCCATCCGAAAGATAGGGGTATGGAAGCCACTTCGACGGAAGGGCGCATCCTCGACGTTCTCGAGGAGGACGCCCAGGCGTCGTACGCCGAGATCGCGGAGCGGGCGGACGTCTCGAAGCCGACCGTCCGGAAGTACATCCGGCAGATGGAAGAAGAGGGGATCATCGTCGGCTACTCCGCGGACGTGGACCCGAAGAAGCTCTCTGAGACCTCGATCGCGCTCGTGGGACTCGACGTGGCCTCGGAGCGCTACGTCGAGGCGACGCGCGAACTCAAGGAACTGGACGCCGTCGAGTCGCTGTACACCTCCTCGGGCGATCACATGCTGATGGCGGAGGTCCGCGCGCCCGACGGCGACGCTCTCGGCGAGGTCATCGCCGAGACGCTGCTGTCGATCGATGGGATCACCGCCGCCCACCCGTCGTTCCTGCAGGAACGACTGAAGTGACCTCTCCCACGAGGTAAGACGGCCGTCCGCTCCCGTCCGATTTTCTGATCGATCCTCCACCGCTCCGGCCCGCTCTACTTCCGCTCCGGTTTGAGAACGCTATTGAGAGCGCCTCGCGTAGAACCGACCGTCACCGGGACGGACGACCGCAGATGTCACTCACGAACCGAACCGACCGCGCGAGGGCCAGCGGACGATGAGCGGGGAGACGCTCCCCGGCGTCGAGGAGTCGACGCCCTCGCGGATCGTCCTCCACGTCGATATGGACTGTTTTTACGCCTCCTGTGAGCGACTGCGCGAACCCTCTCTCCGCGGTGAGCCAGTCGTCGTCGGGATGGGATACGAGTCCGGCGAGACGTTCGGCGCGGTCGCCACCGCGAGCTACGAGGCGCGCGAATACGGCGTCGAGAGCGCTCAGCCGATCTCGGAGGCGCTGGAGCGACTCCCGCGCGCCGAGACAGATACCGATACGGAATCCGACCCGGACGCGGGCGGCGGCGGCGGTGAGAACGCGATCGACGACGGCGACGCGGCCGGCGGCAACGGCGCCGCCGGTGACGGTAATGCGGACGCCGGCGGCACGCCCGTCGGAGACGACGCGCACTCCACCGAGACGGGCCACTACCGACCGGTCGATCTGGACTTCTACAAGTCGGTCGCGGCGTCGGTGAAGGAGATCCTCCACGAGTGTGCCGACGTCGTCCGCGAGGTCAGCATCGACGAGGCGTACCTCGACGTCACCGAGGAGACCGCCTGGCAGCGCACGCCCGACGGCGACCGGACCCTGGCCGAGGGGTACGCGCGACACGTGAAACAGCGGATCGCGCGGGAGGTGGGGGTCCCGGCGAGCGTCGGCGTGGCGCCGAACATGTCCGCCGCGAAGATCGCCTCGGATCACGACAAGCCGGACGGACTCGTCGTCGTCGAACCCGGCGAGGTCAGCGAATTTCTGGCACCGCTGTCCGTCGACGCGGTCCACGGCGTGGGGCCGGTGACGGCCGACCGGCTCGCGGAGATGGGTATCGAGACCGCGGGCGACCTCGCCGAGGCCGACCCGACGGCGCTCCGTTCGGCGTTCGGGTCCCGCGGGGTGGAACTGCACGACCGGGCCCGCGGGATCGACGACCGAGAGGTGACGCCGACCGGCCGGCCCAAGAGCCTCTCGCGGGAGTCGGCGTTCGCCGAGGCGACCGACGACTGGGAGGAAAAGCGGGAGGCGCTCGCGGCGCTCGCGGCCGACGTCGCGGCCCGCGCTCGCAGTCGGGACGCGACCTACCGGACGATCGGGATCAAGGCCGTCGTGCCCCCGTACGACGTCAACACCCGGGAGCGGTCGCTCCCGGGGCCGGTCGACGATCCGGACCTCGTCGAGGACGTCGCGCTCGAACTGCTCTCGGAGTTCGACGGCGACGCCGTCCGCAAACTGGGGGTCCGCGTCTCGAACCTCTCGTTCGCGTCGGGCGAGCAGTCCCGACTCGACGGGTGGAACGGTGGCGACGCGGACGACGGCGCGGAAGGCGAGGAGCTGTCCGACCTCGCCGACGGGGAGAACGCGGAACCGGAGGGACAACTCTCGTTCGACGATCTCGGCGGCGACGGGGACACCGTCCTCGACGGCGAGGAGTGAGACGCCGTCCTCGACGGCGACGGGGACACCAGTCTCGACGGCGACGGGGACACCGTCCTCGACAGACAGACCATAGAGTCGCGGTCGCATCGCTCGAGGACGCCAAATGGCGAGCAGTCGGCACCGGCCGGACGGAAATTCCGTCCCTCCGCTCCCGCGTCGTCGTGCCGAACGACCGCTCCCCGACGCGGGACACTCGTTACGTCACGGGGACCCTGGCCTCGTCTTGGTAAATAAACGTACGCCGAATTCGACCGGTCGCGTTTAGTTAAGCGACTCCCACCCGGAAAACCACCGACGGGTGGGAATGGAAGGGGCCGCGTTCTCGACTCGACGCGCGACGTAAGCACCGCAGGAGCGAACACAGTGAGCGACGAGGAGCACAGCGAGCGCATCGAGTCGAGAACGCGGGGGCTTCCGAGGGCTTCCCTGCATCCTTCCCACCGATTTCACTCCTAACTAAACAGTACCATTCGACCCGGAGGGGGTTCCCGCGGTTCGACGGGGAAGGAACTATGCCACGCGGGGGCGAGCATCCGATAGATGACCGAGGACACCGAGACCATCGGCGTCGCGACCGTCAGTGAGGGGCCGGGGGGCGACGGGACCCGAGAGCCGGGAACGGAGGTCGAACTCCCCGTCGTCGACATTCTCACCGGTCGCGGGTTCGTCACCGGCAAGTCGGGTTCCGGGAAGTCGAATACCGCGTCGGTGATCATCGAAAACCTCCTCTCGAACAACTTTCCCGTGCTCGTAGTCGACACGGATGGGGAGTACTATGGACTCAAAGAGCAGTTCGAGCTCCTCCACGCCGGAGCGGACGACGAGTGCGACATCGTCGTCAGTCCCGAACACGCCGAGAAGCTTGCGAACCTCGCACTCGAACAGAACGTCCCGATCATCCTCGACGTCTCCGGCTACCTCGAAGAGGCCGAGGCACAGGAACTGCTCACGGAGGTCGCGAAGAAACTGTTCGCGAAGGAGAAGAAGCTCAAGAAGCCCTTCCTGATGCTCGTCGAGGAGTGTCACGAGTACATCCCCGAGGGCGGCGGGATGACCGAGGCGGGCAAGATGCTGATCAAGATCGGCAAGCGCGGCCGGAAGCACGGCCTGGGGATCGTCGGCATCAGCCAGCGACCCGCGAACGTCAAGAAGGACTTCATCACGCAGTGCGACTGGCTCGTCTGGCACCGGTTGACCTGGAACAACGACACGAAGGTCGTCGGTCGGATCCTCGGGTCCGAGTACGCCGACGCGATCGAGGATATGGGCAACGGCGAGGCGTTCGTGATGACCGACTGGGACGAGTCGATCCGCCGCGTCCAGTTCCACCGCAAACAGACCTTCGACGCGGGCGCGACCCCCGGCCTGGACGACTTCCAGCGACCCGAACTGAAATCGATCGACGGCGATCTCGTCTCCGAGCTTCAGGAGATCTCCGACGAGAAGGCGCGCCGGGAGAGCGAGATCGCGGATCTGAAGCAGGAACTGGAGAAGAAGGAGGCGAAGATCCGACAGCTCGAATCCGAACTCGAAGAGGCACGCGACCTCTCGCAGATGGCAGAGCAGTTCACCCAGGCGATGTTCCAGACCGCGGAGTCGCCCTACCGGGGCGGGGAGGGGCGAAACCTCAGTCGACCCGAGGAGCAGCAGGCCGCACTCGACCAGTACGACCCGGACGTCACCGTCGCCGAGACCGACGATCGGGACGCCGACGGGGCCCCATCGGGACCGGACGACGCCGTCGACGACGAGGAAGTCGCCGTCAGCGAGGCCGCCGCCGGCGCGTATCCCGGACTCGATATGGACGTCGGGAGCGACGGCGAGATCCATCTCGGCGGAGTTCCCGAGAACGACGCGGAGACCGACGATTCCGACCCCGACGTTCCGCCCGAACGCACGCACGAAGAGACGGCGGCGCTGACCGGCCGAGCGGACGTGATCGAGCGACTGCGCGACGTCGTTCGGTCGCTGCCGCCGGCGTCGAGGCGGATGCTCGCCTTCTACCGCGAGATCGACGCCTGCGACCCGGTCGACGCGCACGTCGCGGCCGGCGAGGTCGGCGACAAGCAGCTCGCCTACAGCCGGAACGGACTCCTCCGCCGCGCGGGGTTCGTCGAGCACGTCGGCCGCGGGCGGTACGCCTACGCGCTGCCGAAACTCGTCCGCGAGGAGTTCGCCGACCGCCTCGACGACGAGGAGTTGCGCGAGGTCGTCGCCGCAGTCGAGGCCGCGTTCAGACCCGGCGAGGGCGCCGGGAAGGAGACGGAGGCAACGGCTGGAGACGGGACGGACCGCCGAGAGCGGGAAACCGGCGAGGACGGGAAACGGGAAACGGGCGGGAGTGACGTACGGGAGACGGACGCAGAGGCCGCAGACGACTGAGAGCCCTCACAGCCGCCGCATAATGTACTCGTTGATGTCCGCCACCAGCGGTCGCCGGTAGGTCCAGAAGCCCGCCCACTGGTTCGGGCTCTCTTCGAGCGCGAGCAGCGCGACGTGTTCGTCGCCCTCCGGGGGCGTGTACACCACGAACCACGAGTCGAGGAAGTCCTCCTCGTACCCGGCGTGGATCGTGATCGTCGAGTCCCGCGGGGGCTCCCAACCGGGCGTGCCGTACACGTGGACGTCGACCGGCGAATCGTCCAGCGTGCGGTACACCCTGTTGGTCCCCATCTCGTCTTCGATCCGCGAGAGGTCCTGAAACGACGCCCTGAGCGTCCCGGCCCGTCGCTCCCAGGCCCGTCGTTCGATGTATCGCGACAGCAGGATCAAGAGCAGTTTCTCCGAGTGCGACTGGGGGTAGCCCCGCAGGAAGAACGGCACGTCGTCGAGCCGTCGGATCACGGACGGCAGTTCGACCTCCTCCAGTTCACGCGCCCCGGTGACGAACAGGTCGGAGTTGATAAGCAGGATCGAGTCCTGCAGTTCCTCCAGCGGTGACTGGGCGACGATCGAGCCGTCTTCGACGACGAGAACCACGTCCTCGTCGCCGTCGGGGACGTCGACCTCCTCGATCGAAATCGGCTGGTTCTCGAAGAGGTTCCCCAGCATCCGCTGGATCGGATCCGGCGCCCGCCTGTTGAGCACGACGAGCGATCTGTTCGGATCCTCGACCCGATCGAGAAATCGCCGGAGCGTCATACTGGAGTTTGCATCCGAAATCCGTTCAGAGCGGCGCGACGAGGTCTTCGAGCGCCGCGCGGGGATCGTCGGCCTTCGCGACGCCGGAGGCGAGGAGGATGCCCGTCGCGCCCAACTCGCCCGCGGTCGCGACGTCCTCGCCCGAGGAGATGCCCGCGCCGCAGTAGACGTCCACGGATTCGTCGACGTTCGCGGCGGCGGCGACGGCGTCCTCGACGATGCCGGGGTCGGCCGTCGCGACGGAGACGTCCCCGCCGATCAGTTCCGGCGGTTCGACCGCGACGCTGTCGGGGCCGAGCGCCGCGACCGCGCCGATCTGTGCGGGGTTGTTCGCGCAGACGCAGGTCTCGAGTCCGGCGCGTTCGGCGGCCCGGACCGAGCCGTCGATGTCAGCGAGTTTCAGTCGCTTCTCGGAGTGGTTGATGAGCGTTCCGTCCGCGCCGGCCTCGGCGACCGACTCCGCGAGGGTGCTGCCGGTGTGGCTCCCGTGACCGTTCGGATCGACGTGCTGGGCCCACGTCTCGACGCCGGTCTCGGAGACGCGGGCGACGTCGGCCGCCTGCGGGGAGACGGCGATGCGGACGTCGGACTCCTCGGCGACGTCGCGCGCGGCGGTCGCCACCTCGATCGGGTCACACGGATAGGCCTTCAGATTGACTAGGATGAACACGTATGCGGTTGCAACCCCGCGACGAAATAAATTACCGATCGGAATCGGTACCGACATCGTTCGACCCGAACGGGTCAGAAGATCAGTCCTTCCGCTTGACCACGTCGCCGAGCGTCGTCGTCGTCGACGACCCGCCCGACCAGTCGCTGTCGTCGGTGTCGCCGCCCTCGACGAGCGAGATCTCGAGCTTCCGTTCGAGTTTCTTCTGGACGTCGTCGGGGGGGAGGATGTCGCCGCGTTCGAGTTTGCGGATCAGACTCGCCTTCTCGTTGAGCGACTGCGCGAGTTCCTCCTGGCTCAGGCCGAGGCCTTCGCGCGCCTCGCGGATCCGCTGGTCGTAGTCGGCAGCGATCTCGTCCATATCGTCGAACATATCGCGGCGGCGGGTCGAACCGCCGGAGGAACCGCTCCCGGCCGACGAGGACGTGCTCGAAGAGCCGCTCGAACCCGAGGACTGCGAGGAGCTCGACGTCGAGTACTTCGTCGACTGGGAGGAACTCGACTCAGTGCGGACCTCGGTGCCGAACTCCTTGCAGTCGTCGCACAGTTCGAGTTCGGCCCCCTCGACCTTGACCGTCGTCAGGGACGGCCGCTCACTGCCGCACATCTCGCACTGGGGCATACCCTGCCGTAGTCGAGGGGGCGATATAAAGCACACGCCGCGGGAACGGGGCGCGCTTCGTTCCGACGACGTGACGGCCCCGTTTCGACGACGTGACGGCCCCGTTTCGACAGCCTTCTCACGCGATTCCGACGACGTGACGGCACTTTCCGCCGGCGTCGCTACTCCGGTCGGGTTCCGAGTTCGACGTCGACGGAGGTCACGTACCCGTCTCTGCGGACGGTCAACGTCACCGTGTCTCCCGGTCGCGTCTCGAGGGCCAGGTGGCTGCTGAGGTCCTCCGTCGTCCGAAGCGTCTCTCCGTCGATCGACAGGAGCACGTCGCCGCCGACGCTGACACGGGCTCCGTCGACGAGACGCGTCTCGGTGCCGCCGCGGAGGCGCCCGGCCGACGGGCCGTCGTCGAGGACCGAGGTGACGAGTACTCCCTGCGGCCCGGACAGTCCGAGCGCGCGAGCCAGGCCGGGAGTGACTCCCGCGAGCGTGACGCCTAGGAACGAGTGATCGTACGAGCCGTTCTCGACGAGCCGCGGCACCACGCGCCGGGCGAGTGCGGCCGAGATACCGAACCCGATGTTCTCGCCCGTCTCGGAGTTGATGACGGCCACGACGCGGCCGTCCAGCGACATCAGCGGGCCGCCGCTGTTTCCGGGGTTGATCGCCGCGTCGGTCTGGATCGCGTCCGGAATCTGCGCCCCGGTGGGCGCGGGCGCGGACCTGTCGACGCCGCTCACGACTCCGGTGGTGAGCGTGCCGTCGAGATCGAACGGGTTGCCGATGGCGACGACCTCCTGCCCGACGGTCGGATCGGCGGCGGCGAACGACAACGGCTCCGGCTTCGGAGCCGACTCCGGCAGTCCGATCACCGCGAGGTCGGTGCGCGGGTCGGTGCCGACGACGTCCCCCTCGCTCCACCGGCTCTCACTGAACCGGACGTCGACGGCCGACGCGTCCTCGACGACGTGGGCGTTCGTGACGACGTGCGACGGTTCGGCGACGAACCCCGTCCCGCGGCCCCCGTCCGTCCGGACCTGCACCACCGAACCGACGGCCTGCCGATACACTCGCGCGTACGGGCTGTCTACTGCCGTCGCCTCCGACGGTTCTGGCGCGTCGACGGCGTGGTCACTGGGTGCGGTCGTCGGGGACCTCGACTCCCGCGGCGACCCCGTCCCGGCGCTCGGTGCATCCGTGTTGCAGCCCGCGATCGCACCGAGAGCGGCCGTCCCGCCGAGTTCGAGGAACCGCCGTCGCGTCGGGGTCGGATCGTCCATTCCTGACCGCGTCTCGGCGGTGGGGGCTTATCGGTCCACCGGACTCGATCAGGGGTCGCGGGAGCCGGGTTCTTCCGTCGTATCCCGCCGCGCCGCCCGCTCGGCGTCGCGACGGTCCATCGTCGACCGCTGGTCGTGCTCCGCTCGCACGAGCGCGTAGAGGACCAGCGGCGCTCCGACGGCGAACAGGAGGACGAGAACGAGGAGCGCGCCCTCTGCCATCAGCCCAAGAAGACGTCGACGATGTCGCTGGTGCCGGAGGTCGTATCGCGGTAGAGTTCCGAGTAGCCGCAGTTCGTACACGAGACGACCTTGAAGCTGTTCGTCTGGATGTCGAACATCTTCGAGAGCCCGCCGCCGGTCGTCGAGATCGTCCCGACGTCGGTCTCGGTGTGGCCGCACTTCGGGCAGCCGCGGTCGGTGTCAGGTTGGGGGACCATACGTCAACCCAGACGGGAATCGGGCATCAATTTTGTCCCGCGCCCTCACCCGATCGGCGAGAGTTTATATAGAAACCCGGAACCAGACGCTCCGTGATCTGACAGTCACCCCGCGTCGGGCCGCGGTTGCTCGGCACGTCGACGCGGGGAATGACGGCGACGACGCGGTCGGCGTTGCGGAAACCGACTGCGTCGCTGGCGAGGATGTCGCCGCGAGCGGGTGCCGACTGTACGCCAACCTGCCCCTATCCGGAGACGCTTCTCCGGCGGTGCCGACCTCGCTACGCCGACAGGTCCGACCACGCGCCCCAGAACCGCTGCAGCGCCGTGAGGTGTCCCACGAGGGCGAAGAAGACGAGGAGCCACCCCACGAGCGACAGGCCGAGCGGCCGGACGGGGACGGACGCCACCGCCAGCGACAGCGCGGCGGCGAAGGCGACGACGCCGATGATCGCGAGTCGGTCCGCGCGCCCGACGAGGCCGCCGTAGGCGCGGCCGAGCCCGACGGCCTGGATCTGCGTCCCGAGGTAGGAGGTCATCAGGACGCCGGTGACCGCCGCCAGTCCGAGGGCGTAGGCGTCGATTCCGGCCGCGAGACCGACCAGCATCGCGATGTCGGCGTAGCGGTCGAGGACGTGATCGAGGAGGTCGCCGCCGTCGCTCTCGACGCCCTGTTCCCTGGCCAGCGCGCCGTCCACGAGGTCGAGCCAGCCGTTGCAGAACACGAACAGCGCGCCGAGGACGTACCACGCCGGCGCCGCGAGTGCGAACGCGCCGCCGGCGGCGACCGCGAAGCCGAAGGCGACGACGCTGACCCCGTCGGGGCTCAAGCCCGCCCGGTCGGCGGCGGCGACGAACGGCCCGAGCAGCCGATCGGCCAGGTCGCGGTACTGATCCAGCGTCATAGGTACTCGACGAAGTCGACGACGCCGACGCGGGGCTCGGCCTCGCCCTCGATAGCGGCCGCCACGTCGTCGGCGACGGCCTCGGGCGGGCGGCCGGTCGTGTCGATCTCCCAGACCGACTCCGCGCCGTGCCGTTCGACCGCCTCCGCGAGGATCACGTCGAGGGCCTCGCTCTCTGCGTTCTCGGCGATCGAGTCCTCGGACTCGCCGCGCTCGCGGAGCCGCGGGTTAAGTTCGTCGGGGTGACAGCGGAGCACGATAGCGCGGTCGACGTCGAGGAGGTGCGAGAGGTGCGATTCGACGAGGACGTCTCGTTCGTGCTCCCCAGCGGCCCCGTCGGAGCCGACGGCTCCGTCTGCGCCTTTCGACTCCCGATCGTCGAGCCACGCTTCGACGGCGTCGAGGTCGGCCACCAGCGAGTCGCGTTCGACGTCGCGCTCCTCGACGAGGTCGGCCTCGCGGATCGCGTCGTTCAGGTGGACGACCTCGATGTCCAGCTTCTCGGCGACGAGCTCTGAGACGGTCGTCTTCCCTGTTCCGGGCGTTCCGGTGAGCGCGATTCGGCTCACGGCTCGGAGGCCTCCGGGCGCAGGTCGGCGACGACCCCGTTGAGCACCTCGACCGCCGTCTTCGTCTCCTCGCGCGTCCCGCAGGAGACGCGGACGCACTCGGGGAGACCGAAACTGGAGGTGTCGCGGACGATGACGCCGCGCTCCTGTGTCGCCTCGGCGACGGCGGTCGCGTCGCCGACCTCACAGAGGACGAAGTTGCCGCCGGAGTCCCACGTCGGCACGTCGAGTTCCTCGTGATAGTACTCGCGGGCCCACCGGGCGGTCTCGACGGAGCGTTCGAGGTGCTCCTCGTCGTCGATCGCGGCCAGGGCGGCGCGACAGGCGAGTTCGTTGGCCGCGAACGGGGTGTTCACCCGGGCGTAGGCGTCGGCCCACGCCGACGGGACGGCGGCGTAGCCGATCCGGAGCCCCGCGAGCCCGTAGGCCTTCGAGAACGTCCGGAGCACCGCGAGGTTGTCGTACTCGTCGAGCAGGTCGATCGCGGAGGGCTCCGCTGCGTACTCGGCGTACGCCTCGTCGACGACGACGAGCGTCTGCTCGTCGACCTCCTCTGCGAGCGTCCGGATCTCCTCGCGTGGAAGCACCGATCCCGTGGGGTTGTGCGGCGTCGTCGCGTAGACGATCCGTTCGCCGTCGTACGCCGACAGGATCGCCTCGGCGCTCTGCTCGAAGTCGTCGTCCTTCGAGATCCGGTACGTCGACGCGTCGCCGTGGTGGTACCGCGCCGACATCGAGTAGTAGGAAAAGCCCGGTTTCGGGACGAGGATGTCGTCGTTGGGTTCCAGGAAGGCGCGAGAGAGGTAGTCGATCGAGCCGTCCGCCCCGGCGCTGACCCACACTTGCGAGTCGTCGAGTCCCCACTTCTCGGCGATCCGTTCGGTGAGGTCGGTGTGGGAGGCCTTCGGGTAGACGTTCACGTCGGGCGCGGCGGCCTCGACGGCCGCGACCGCGTCCGGACTCGGCCCGTGCGGGTTCTCGTTCGAGGACAGTTTCGTCAACTCCTCGGGGTCCATCCCGAGGTCGCGGGCCACCTCCTCGGCCCCGCGGCCGGGTACGTACGCCTCGTGTTCGGAGAGGTCCCTCGGTTGCATACGCGTACGCTGTCGCCCGCGGGTCTTTAAGGGTGCGTCTCCGGTGCGGGCTCGGCGCGGATTCGACGCGCCGGCGGCTACCGGCGTCGGGGACGGCTGTCCGCGACGAGCGCCTACGGGGGACCGTCGGGACCTACAGCGACGCCGACAGCGACGCCGCCGCACGGAGCGAGAGCGCGGCGATGGTGAGCGTCGGGTTCATCGCCCCGCCGGTGGGGAACACCGAGGAGCCGACGACCCAGAGGTTCGAGAGGTCGTGCGTCCGGCACTCGGCGTCGACGACGCTCTCGTCGGGGTCCGTCCCCATCCGCGTGGTGCCCATCTGGTGGTAGGCGGGCCCCGTCGCCTCCGGGCCGACGGTCCACTCGATGTCGACGCCGAGCTCTTCTAAAATCGCGTGCTGGACGTCGTTCGCGCGTCGAACGGCTCGCTTCGTTCGCTCCGAGAGCGACCACTCGACGTGCGGGACCGGGTTGCCGTGATCGTCGCGTCGTTCGGGGTCGAGCGTGATCCGGTTCTCGGCCTCGGGCAGTTGCTCGACGAGCCCCCCCATCGCGATGTGCGTGCCGTAGGACTCCCGGAGTTGCGCTAAGAGCTCGTCGCCCCACGTCTCGGCGTGCAGCGCCTCGATCACCGGCGAGGGGCCGGCGTAGTTGAGGAACTCCAGTTTCGTCCCCTCGATCGGGTCCTCGTCGTCGTAGAACTGGTGGCACTCGCTGGTGATGAACCCGACGTGGTTCTGCCGCGTCCGTTCGTCGAGTCGGCCGCCGGCGCCGGCGAACAGGTGGTCCATGAAGAAGCGACCGACGGCGTCCGAGGAGTTCGCCAGGCCGTCGGGGTGCTGTTCGGACGCCGAGAGGAGGAGCAGGCGCGCGTTCTCGACGCCGCCGCAGGCGAGGACGAACCGCCGGGCGGTCTGCCGGTGCCCGGTGCCGTCCGGCGTCGCGTAGACCGCGGCCTCGACGACGTCGCCCGCGTCGTCGTGTTCGAGTCGCTGGACGGGCGCGTGATCGATCACTCGCGCGCCGGCGGACTCGGCCTTCTCCACGTGGGACTCGGCGGTGTACTTCGCGCCCGAGGGGCAGACCGGCCGGCAGGTCCCGTACCCCTGGCAGGGCGCGCGACCGTCGTACGGTTCGGAGTTGCGCGCGTTCGGGACCGAGTGCATATCGATCCCGAGTCGCTCGCAGGCCTCCGCGAACAGCGAGTCCGAGTAGGAGGGCGGGAAGGCCGAGAGGGGATACGGCTCCTCGCGCGGCGGCGCGTAGGGGTTGTCCATCGCGCCCGCGACACCGAGGGCCCGCTCGGCGTCCGCGTAGTACGGCCGCAGGTCCTCGTAGTCGATCGGCCAGTCGACGCCGACACCGTGGCGCGTCTCCATCTCGAAGTCGCGCTCGTGCAGGCGCATCACCATCCCCTGCCAGTGCAGGGTCGACCCGCCGACTCCCTTCACCCGCGCGGCGTTCAGCGGGTAGTGACGCCCGGCGGTCGTGTAGTCGTCCCGCGGCCCGCCCATCTCCCAGGGGTCGTCCATCCCCGGACGGATGTGCCGCTCCTGCTGTTCGCGTCGGTCGGCGAAGTCGAACCGCGGGCCGGCTTCGAGCACGACGACGTCGGCGCCCTGCTCCGCGAGGCGGTGCGCGACGAGCGCCCCAGCGGGTCCGGAGCCGACGACGCAGACGTCCGCGCGGGAGGCGGGCGCGCGGTCGACGCCGTCGCCGACGCCGCCGTCCTCAGCCATCGCTCTCACCGCCGTTCTGGCCGCCGGCTGCGTCGGGCATCGTCCCGCGCTGGTAGCTCTCGATGCCGCCGGGGTGGCCGATCGGGTTCTCGATGCCGACGAGCCGACCCCCGGCGGGCGACGAGTAGAAGGCGAAGAGCAGGTCGTCGACGAGGAAGAAGCGGATCCGATCCGAGATCGGCCCCTCGGGGTCGGGATCGGCGGCCGCGACGCCCAGGTTCCGGAGCAGTCGGTCGCGAGCGTCGGCGTCGAGGTCGGCGTACGGGGCGTCCTCCCAGTCGCGGGCGACGGCGTCGAGCTGGGCGGCCGCCTCCTGGAGTCCGGCGCGGTAGTCCGGGCGGTCTCCGATGCGCCCCAGCACGTACGTCTCGACGAACTCCCGGCGCCCATCGACGCCGTCCGGATAGAGAACGCCGGCGAGCGCGTCGAGGAGGTCCAGAAGATCGGTCGACAGCGACGGCTCCGTCGAGGGGTCCGAGCCGTTGGACGCCGGTCCCTCGCTGTCCGCGCGTGGCGGCTCCATCCGCCCGGCGAGGACGCCGCCGCCAATCGTCGCGCCCGCGGCCGCCAGCGCCGCCAGGGCGTCGCGTCGAGTCAGTTCCACGCCCTCGAATTAGGCGAACCTAAACTTAGGGGTTGTCCTTTCGGACCGGGTCGGATCGGCGACGTGCTCACCGGCCGAACAGCCGCTCCGCGATCGACCGCGAGTGAGGGCGCTCCACCAGGAGCACCGAGGTGTCGAGGTCTTCCAGCACCGACAGCGTGAGCGACCCGCTGACGACGCGCGAGAGCAGTCCCTCCTCGACGCCTTCGTCGGGGAGGGACCGACCGCGTAACGCTGCGTCGATCGTCGGATCCGTCGCCGCGGGCGCTCTCCGCTCTACTCCGGGATTCGGACGTCGTGTTCGAGGGTGCCGACGCCCTCCAGTTCGACTTCGACTGTGTCGCCGTCTTCCAGCGGGCCGACGCCCCCGGGAGTTCCGGTCGCGACGACGTCGCCCGGTTCCAGCGTCAGATAGTCCGTGATCTCCTCGATGAGGTCGGGCACCGAAAAGGCGAGGTGGTCCCGCGAGGAGGACTGCCTCGTCTCGCCGTTCACGCGCAGTTCGATGTCGGCGTCGGCGGGCACCTCGTCGGGCGTCGCCAGCGCCGGTCCCGTCGGGGCGGCGTTGTCGAACGCCTTCCCGCGGACCCAGTTGGTCTCCCGGCGCTGGTCGTCGCGGTTCGAGAGGTCGTTCAGGCAGGTGAAGCCCGCAACGTGGTCCATCGCGTCGGCGGCGTCGACGTTCCGGGCGGCCTCGCCGATCACGACGGCGATCTCCGCCTCGTGGTCGATGCGCTCCTTGCCGGCGGGCAGCGTCACCGTGTCGCCGTGTCCGGAGAGCGCGTTCGGCGGCTTCAGAAAGAGCAGCGGCCGGTCCGGGATCTCGTTGTCCATCTCCGCGGCGTGGTCGGCGTAGTTGCGGCCGACGCAGACGATCTTCGTCGGGTCCGACGGCGGCAGCACGTCGACGTCGCCGAGGTCGTAGGTCTCCCCGCCGAAGGAGACGCCGTCGCCGTGCCACTCGCCCGTTCGAACCGATCCCGCCGGGTCTCTGAATCTGACCGTGCGCATACGCGGGCAGTCGGCGGCGCGTCGCTTCGTTCTTTCCATCTCCGCGGACAGAGGTGTGCGTGTGATTATCTGTCTACAGTACGCTTTATTGTCGATCCGATGGAATGTAGAGGTGGAACATGACGATGGAACTCACTTGGCACGGCCACTCGACGTGGCACGTCGACGTCGACGGCACAACCTTCCTGATCGACCCGTTCTTCGACAACCCCAAGACCGACCTCTCGGCGGCGGACGTCGAGACCCCGGACTACCTGCTCTTGACGCACGGCCACGCCGACCACATCAGCGACGCCGGGGAATTCACCGACGCGACGGTCGTCGGCGTCCCCGAGATGACCGGCTATATGGAGTCCGAGGTCGGCTTCGGGGAGAGTATCGGGATGAACATCGGCGGCACCGTCGAGTGCGGCGAGGCCTTCGTGACGATGCACCGGGCGGACCACACGAACGGACTCAACACGGGTTATGAGACCAGCCTCGGCGTCCCCGTCGGCTTCCTGATCAGCGACAAGAAGCCCACCCAGGAGTCCGACGCCGACGCGACGACGTTCTATCACGCCGGCGACACCGGGCTGATGTCCGAAATGAAAGACGTCATCGGGCCGTACCTGGAGCCGGACGCCGCGGCGCTGCCCGTCGGCGACCACTTCACGATGGGCCCGGTGCAGGCGGCCATCGCCACCGACTGGCTGAACGTCGATCACGTCTTCCCGATGCACTACGACTCGTTCCCGCCGATCGAGATCGACACCGACGACTTCGTCCGCGAGGTGAAGGCGACCGGCTCCTCGGCGGACGTTCACGTCCTCGACGGCGACGAGTCGTTCACCCTGGAGTAGCGTCAGAGCGGCGTAGCGCCGGAACCGCCCGCACCACGCCGGTTCGGTCCGCGCTCTCGTCGGTCACAGATCGGGGCGAAAACGACCCGGTAGCCAACCTTTAGGGCGCTCCCGACCGTCCCCTCAGTCAGAATGAGCGACATTCAGACTTCGACCGTCAGCGAGGAAGGGTTCGCGAGCACCAGCCAGGTGGGCGACTTCGAGCTCACCATCGACGCGACCGACGAGGAGGGACCGAACCCCAACGCCGTTCTCGTCGCCGACTACGCCTCCTGCTTCCTGCCGGCCTTCCGCGTCGGCGGCCAACAGCGCGGCCACGACGACCTCGGCAAGGTCCAGATCGACGCCGACGCGGACCTCGACGAGGACGACGACCTCGAAGCGATCCGCTTCGACATCTACGTCGAGGCGGACCTCGACGAGGAGACGCTCGACGAGATCCTCGAGCGCGCGAAGGGCATCTGTCACGTCCACTCGGCGCTCCGCGAGGAACTCCACGCGGACGCGACGGTCCACGGCGACGCGTTCTAGGGCGAGCGGCTCTCGCCGCCTCGATCGAACAGTTCCGAAAACGAGTTCACCGCCGGTGGTACGCGCGGTAACTCATCGCCTGTCCGTCCGCGATGATCACGTCTCGACCCTCGGGGTCGGGCAAGGCGTCTTCTTCGACTTCGTCGTGCGAGACGTACGGTTCGGCCGGCTCCGAGACGTCCTCGGAGTAGACGTACGGACTGTTCGGCTGACTGTCCATACTCTCAGGAACGTCTCGATAGTACATAAACCTTTGTCAGACGGTACCACACCACTCGGTCGTCCGCGGCGGATACGTACGGGAGCGTGGACAGGACGGTTCCCCTGCGGCGGCCGCGTCGACTCCCGTTTCGGCGCCTCACTCGTGGACGACGACGGCCCGTCCGGCCTCTATTGTCGACGACGACGGCCCGTCCGGCATCACTCCTCAACGACGACGGCCCGTCCAATCCCGCGCTCGTCGCCGACGACGCGCGTCCGGATCGACTCGTCGACGACGGCGACACGTCCGACCCTAATCGTCGGCGACGGCGGCCTCGCCGGTCTCGATCTCCGTCCCGAGGAGGTCGAGAAACGCCGCCAGCCACTCGGGGTGGTCGGGCCAGGCCTGCCCCGTCACGAGGTTGCCGTCGACGGTGACCTCGTCGACCCACGAACAGCCGGCGGCCTCGACTTCCGCCCGAACCGCCGGGTACGCCGTCATCTCGTAGCCGTTGAGGACGCCGGCGGCGGCGAGGATCTGCGGCCCGTGGCAGACCGCCGCGACCGGCTTGTCCTCCTCGAAGAAGTGCCTGACCGCGTCTAAGACTTCCTCGTACGTGCGGAGGTACTCCGGGGCCCGCCCGCCGGGGACGACGAGCGCGTCGTAGTCGGCCGGGTCGATCTCGTCCATCGTCGCGTTCACCTCGAAGTCGTGCCCGCGCGTCTCGAGGTACGTCTGATCGCCGCGGAAGTCGTGAACCGCCGTCTTGACCGTGTCTCCGGCCTCCTTCTCCGGACAGACGGTGTCGACCTCGTGGCCGACCATCTCTAGGGCCTGGTACGGTACCATCGTCTCGTAGTCCTCGCCGAAGTCGCCGACGATCATCAGGATCTGTTTGCTCATCGTTTTACCTCGTTGAACGTTTCGTCGCAGGATCAATAACTATTGTTGCCTACGTTCGGCACTTCCCGCGATCAGGACGTCGCGAGGTCGTCGAGAACGGAATCGAGTCCTTCGAGGGAGTCGAGCACGTAATCCGGGTCGATCCCGGGCGCCCCGGGATCGGTCGCGCCGGCGATCCCGGTCCGGACCAGCGCCGTCGTCATCCCGGCGCGTTCGCCGAAGGCGACGTCGGTATCGAGTCGGTCGCCGACGACGAGGACGTCTTCCGGGGGGAGACCGAGCCGTTCGAGCGCCATCTCTCGGGCGCTCTCGCTCGGCTTCCCGAGAACGACCGACGGGTCGCGACCCGCGACGTTCGCGATGGCGTCGATGATGGCGCCCGACCCCGGCGCGTCGCCGTCCGCGGCGGGAATGACGACGTCCGGATCGGTCCCGACGAACGTGACGGACCGGTCTTCGAGGACCTGCAGGCAGCGCCGGAGCGTCTCGTAGGAGAACTCCCGATCGACGGAGGCGACGAGGACGTCCGGGGCCCGAGGGGAAGCGTCGCCGCCGAGGGGATCGACCGCGAGTCCGGCCGCCCGGAGCAGATCGATCAGGCCCGACTCGCCGACGACGGCGATCTCGTCTTCCGGGTGGTTCTCCGAGAGGTAGCGCGCGGTCACGGACCCGGCGGTGATGACTTCGCTCGGATCGACGGCGAAGCCCGCGCGACGGAGCCGGCGCTCGTACGCCTCGGGCGGCTTCGTCGGGTTGTTCGAGACCAGCAGGCGGCGCAGCCCCGTCGCGTCGACGGCGTCGAGTCCGGCCCCCGCGCCGGCTATCGGTTCCTCGCCTCGCACCAGCGTCCCGTCGACGTCGAAGATGACTCCGCGAACACCCATCGGACGCCGTAGGGAGGTGTAAATATTGAACGTGACGGGCGCGCCCGCAGGCGTCGCGATCCGTTCGGGGTGACGGACGGGTCGGTCCCGCGCTATCTCAGAACTGAGAAGGTAATCTAATCTGATACGGAAAGAGGCATATATGCGAGGTCCCAGAAAACGACTGTGACGAACTCCCAGCTCACCCTCGTTCAGATCGACAACTACGGGCCGTGGACCGTGACGCCGGAACCCCGACGCGAGATGGACCTCCAGACGCTCCAGTCCCGGCTCTTCGCCGACCTGGCACAGTTCGTCGGGAGTCGCGACGGGTACGTCTTCTTCACGCGCTTCGACAACATGGTCGCGATCACCAACGGGCTCGACGCCGACGACCACCGCCTGCTACAGGAGACGATCGGGAACCGGTATCCGGTCACGATCAGCCTCGGCACCGGTATCGACGCCTCCCCGGTCGAAGCGCTCGAAGCGGCGACGGCCGGGCTCCAACACGCGGGATCGGCCCAGGACGGCGACCGTCGCGAAGTGCTGTCGGGGGAGTTCCTCGCCGAGCCGGAGCGGACGAGTTCCGACGTCCAGATCGCACACTTCGACGTCAACGACGCGACCGGCAAGTACACCGATCAGCTCAACGAGTTCGACTCGTTCATCCAGATCGAACAGGGGTACGCGACCCTGATGCGGTACCTCCGCGAGGAGTACGGCGCGCTCTCCTTCTTCGTCGGCGGCGACAACATCATCTCGATCTGTCCGGCGATGGACGGCGACGACTACCGCGACGCGATCGACCACGTCGAAGCGGAGGCGGGGGTCGAACTCAAAGTCGGCGTCGGCGTCGCCTCGAATCCCCACGTCGCGGGGATGGACGCGAAACACGCGCTCGAGACGTGTCGACACGAGGGCACCGTCGTCGAACTCAGCCGTCCCGTCGACGAAGTGGGCATCACGACCGACTGAGTCAGATCGGGTGGGCGGTCGATCGCAGACGCCGCCGTAGACGAGGAGTCGTGACCGCCGAGTAGCGAGCACCGAACAACGAGCGTCCGTCGGGCTCCGTCGCTATCGGTCTGATCTCGCCGCTATCGGTCGGTTTTCGTCCCGCTGCTATCGATCGATTTGATCTCGCCGCTACCGTTCGACTTGGAACGTCAGTTCCGCGTCGATCGAGATCCAGCCGTCGCTGTTCCCGTCCTCGCTGAAGACGACGCGATCCGGCGACGATCGGAGGGCCGACACGGCCGGTGACTCCGCCCGCTGTTCCTCGCCGGCTTCCTGATTCGTTCTCGCTCCGTCGACGGCGTCCCTCAGGTCCATACCAGAGGGAGGTCGTGGACCGGTGATAATGCTTTTGGTAGGCCTAAAACGATCCGTCGTTCGGATATTCCGCGGACGTCAAGCGTATGAGCGCTCGGAACGAGGCTCCGACGATGACCGACTCGCTCTTCACCCCGTTGGAACTCCGCGAGACGGAGCTGCCGAACCGCGTGATGGTCTCTCCGATGTGTCAGTACTCGGCGGACGACGGGTTCGCGACGGAGTGGCACCGGGTGCACCTCGGGAGCCGCGCCGTCGGCGGTGCGGGCGTCGTGATGACGGAGGCGACGGCGGTCTCGCCGGCCGGACGGATCTCTCCCGGCGACCTGGGAATCTGGTCCGACGACCACGCCGAGGCCCTCTCGGACACGGTCGAGTTTATGCGCGAGCAGGGGGCGGTCCCGGGGATCCAACTGGCCCACGCCGGACGCAAGGCCAGCGTCGAACGCCCCTGGGATGGCGGCGGACCGATCCCCGAATCCGAGGGCGGCTGGGAGACGCTCGCGCCGAGTGCGGTCCCGTACCCGCACCCCGACGGGGAACCGGTCCCGACCCGCGCGATGACGCGGGACGATATGGAGCGGGTGATCGAGCAGTTCCGGCTGGCGGCCGAACGCGCCCGCGACGTCGGGTTCGGGATCGCGGAGGTCCACCTCGCCCACGGCTACCTCCTCCACGAGTTCCTCTCGCCCGTCGCCAACGACCGCGACGACGAGTACGGCGGGTCCTTCGAGAACCGCGCCCGCTTCCCGCTCGAAGTCGTCGAGGCGGTCCGAGACGTCTGGCCGGACGACAGACCGGTTTTCGCGCGGATCTCCGCGACCGACTGGCTGCCGGACCGGCCGTCGTGGGACCTCGACGACTCCGCGCGGCTCGCGCCGCTTCTCGCCGCGGCGGGCGCGGATCTGATCGACGTCAGTTCGGGCGGGATCCACCCCGACCAGCGGGTCCCCGAGAGCGGCCCCGGTTACCAGGTTCCCTACGCCGAGCGCGTGAGCGAGGCCACCGACGCCGCCGTCGGTGCCGTCGGCGGGATCACGACGCCGGAGCAGGCCGATCAGTTGATCCGAAACGACCGCGCGGACCTGGCGATAGTCGGACGTGAGCACCTCCGGAACCCGTACTTCACGCTGGAGGCCGCCCACGAACTCGGGGTCGACGTCGAGTGGCCGGTGCAGTACGAGCGCGGTCGGTTCCGCTGATCGTCTCCGGCGACGCGGAGAACTGGCTGCCGACCGCGGCGCACACGCTTTTGCCCGCGCGAACCCAAGGTCGGGTATGCCCCCTGCCGACCGCGACGACGACCTCCGTGATCTGGTGGACGAACTCGAAGCGACGCTCACGGACCTCCGCGGTGAACTCCGCGAGGGCGGGAGCGGAGAGGGCGGCCGATCCGATCCGGTGCGGGACCGCGCGGGCCGACGGGCGGGTCCCGCTCGGCGATCGGTTCCGGAGCGTCCGCGACCGCCGTCGCTCTCGGAGCTGTTTCGGTTCACCGAACAGTACACGCTGCCGACGCTCATCGCGACGCTGGAGACGGCCATCCAGTCGCTGGAGTTGCTCCGCGGCGTCCTCCGACTGGCCGACCCCGAACGCTCGGCGTTCGATCCCGAGAACCGTTCGGGGCGGTCGTCAGCCGCACGGATGACCGACGGCGTCGCGGGCGTCGGCCGCGGCGCGGTCACGGGGGTCGAACGCGCGCTCTCGGAACTCCAGACGGCCCTCTCCGAATCGGAACTCCCCGAGGACGAGCCCGCGAGAGACCTCCTCGAAGACGCCAGGCGGCTCTCCGAAGAGGTGTCCGAACGGCTCGCAGAAGCCTCCGGGGAGCGTGAACGCGGGCGTTCGGGCTCCCGACGCGCGTCGAACGCCGGCGGAACGCCCGGGGGCCGTTCTGCGGCCGACGCGAGCGGCGGTTCCGGCCCGGTCGAGATCGAGGTCACGGACGCGGGACTCGGCGCGGAGGACGAGACGACGGACGAGGAGGGAGACGACGGGAGCGACTCCGGCAGGAGAGACGACGGCGTCGCGGACGACGCTCCCGAAGTCGACGTGGAGGCGGAGCTGGCGTCGATCAAGGAGGAGGTCGAACCGCGAGCGGGCCGTGGTGGCGCTGCGGAGGACGCCGGCGGCGAGGCGGCCGAGGAGGCCGGTGACAATGCAGACGAGGCCGGTGACGACGCCGATAAGTCCGGTGACAACGCTGGCGAGGCCGGTGACGACGCCGATAAGTCCGGTGACAACGCTGGCGAGGCCGGTGACGACGCCGACGGGACGGACGACAACGCTGAACGGCCTGACTACGAGACGGACGACAACGCCGAACGGGACGGGACGGACGACGTGGCAGGCGATGAACCGGACGAGGCGGCCGGTGAGACCGACGAAGCCGACGACGTCGACGAGAGGGGGGACCGCGGCGTCGGAAACGGAACCGACGCGGGGCGGTAGGTATCGTAGCGAGCGGATCACGTCCGGTCGCTCCGCGTCAGGGCGCGGCCAGTCGCGCCACCGCGCCCGTGCTGCCGTCGCCCCCGCTCTCGTCGGTCGTGAGGACGTACACCGCTCCCTCCTGATCGCGACCGAACCCGAGGACGAACCGCCCGAGGTCGTCGCCGCCGACGACCGGGACGGTGCGAACCGTCCACGGGGGCTCCGAGCCGGGGTCGACGGCGAACAGCCGTC
Source organism: Halobellus limi (assembly GCF_004799685.1). Lineage (NCBI taxonomy): Archaea > Methanobacteriati > Methanobacteriota > Halobacteria > Halobacteriales > Haloferacaceae > Halobellus > Halobellus limi. Next base: position 1,802,844 of record NZ_CP031311.1, on the reverse strand, counting down.
CCTGCGCGACGTAATCGGCGAAGAGGTACGCGCCCCCGACGTGGGGGACAGTATCGCTCTCGACGACGACACCGCCGATGATCGAGATCCCGCTGACGCCGTCGCCGTCGTGGGGGTACTCCGCGACGGGATCGACGAACGGATCGCCGTCGGGAGTCGCGGTCGGACACCCCTCCGCTCGGAAGCAGTGGGCGCCCTCGCGGACGTTCCAGCCGTAGTTGCCCCCCGCTTCGAGCAGGTTCAGCTCCTCCCAGGCGTTCTGCCCGACGTCGGCGACGTAGCAGTCCCGGCCGTGGAAGGAGAACCGCCAGGGGTTCCGAAAGCCCCAGGCGTACTGCTCGTCGAGGCCCTCGCGGCCGACGAGCGGGTTGTCCTCGGGGATCGCGTACGGCCGTTCTCCGTCGCGGTCGACGCCGCCGCGGCCGTCCACGTCGATCCGGAGAATGCTCCCCAGCAGGTTCTCGGTCACGTCCTGACCGTTGCCGCCGTCGACGGCGTCGTACCAGTCGTCGACGTGACCTGACCCGATATCGTTCGCCCCGCCGCCGTCCCCGAACCCCACGTAGAGGTAGCCGTCGGGGCCGAACGCGAGCGCGCCGGCGTTGTGGTTCGACTGCGGCTGCGGGACGTCGAGGAGAGTCCGTTCCTCGGCGTCGGAAGCGACGTCCGCCTCCGGGTCGACGGTGAACTCCGCGAGTACGGAAGTGTGGCTGTAGTCGCCCGGCGTTTCCGGTCGGGCGGGAGCGCTGTAGCGGGCGTACAGCCGCCCGTTGTCGGCGAATTCCGGGTGAGGAGCCGCACCGAGGAGGCCGCGCTCGCCCCCGAGGAGGACCCGATCGGAGAGGTCGAGGAACGGAGCCGACCGCCGGCCGCCGGCGCCGACCTCCCAGATCCGGCCGTCGCGGTCGACGACGAATCGCCGGTCGGTTCCGGCGGGCGCGAGGAAATCCAGCGGGGCCGCGAGTCCGTCGGCGACCGGGTCGAGCGCGACCGCCGCGTCGTCGAGGGCGGGCCGGGGACCGCCGGTCTCGCGCGGCGTCGGAATTCGCGGTTCGGTTCCCGACTCGCCGGGGGTGGCGTTCGAGTCGGCATCGGATTCGGATTCCGCCCCCGCGTCGGCCGGTTCCGTTCCCGACGAGCCCGCCGCCTCTTCGTGACGCTCGAAGGTCGCACACCCGGCGAAGGAGGCGATTCCAGCGGCGAGACCGGTTCGGAGGAACCGGCGGCGACGGAGACGGTCCATATCCGCACGACGGTCCCTGGACACAAGGACGATTCGGCCGCCGCCGGGGGCGAACCGGGCGGTCGTCCGGCGGGTGTCGAACGGGACCGGAGTCGACGCCGACGGACCGGATCCGAACGGCTTACCACCGGACGGTCCCGACGGGGAGGTATGACAGGGGCACTCGTCGCCGAGGGCGTCAGAAAGTCCTACGGCGACGTGACCGCGCTCGACGGCGTCTCGCTCTCGGTCGACACCGGAGAGGTGTTCGGGCTCGTCGGCCCGAACGGCGCGGGCAAGACGACGCTGGTCCGCGCGCTCACCGGGACCACCGCGGTCGAGGGGGGCGTCTCGGTCCTGAGCGCGGACCCGGCCGAGATCGAGAAGTCCCGGATCGGCCTCCTCCCGCAGTCGTTCTCGCCCGCCGGGCGCCTCACCGCCCGCGAACTCCTCGCGCAGTACGCGGGTCTCTACGACGACTCGCGCGACCCCGACGCGGTGCTCGCGGACGTCGGTATCGAGGGCGAGACCGCCGAGCAGTGGTACGAGACGCTCTCGGGGGGGCAGAAGCGGCGCGTCTGCGTCGCGATCGCGCTCGTGAACGACCCGGAGGTGCTCTTCCTCGACGAGCCGACGACGGGGATCGACCCCGCCGGCCGCCGCGACCTCTGGGAACTGCTGGAGGGGCTCGCCGCGGGCGGGACGACCGTGTTCCTCACCAGCCACTCGATGGCCGAGGTCGAACGGCTCGCCGACCGGGTCGGATTCCTGAAGGACGGGCGCCTCGTCGCGGTCGGCCCCCCGCGCGACCTGATCGAGACCCACGGCGGTCGGAGTCGGCTGCTCGTCGACACCGATGCCGACGTGGCGGGGTCCGACGCCGTGCTCGCGGACCTCGACGGCGAGGGATTCGATTTCGACGTCTCGGATTCCGGAGGTCGCCTCGTCGTCGAGGGCGTCGATCCCAGAGAGATCGGCGACGTCGTCGACGCGCTGGAGGACCGAGGCGTCCCTTTCGAGTCGCTGACGTGGAAACAGCCCGACCTCGAAGACGTCTACCTGGAACTCACCGGCGAGTTCTTCGCGGACGGGGGTGGCGACACCGGGGTCGCCGTCGGCCCCGGTGTCGACGGCGACATAGACCACAGCGGATCGCAGGAGGCGGACCGATGACCCGCCTCGGACGCGTCCGTGCGGAGTTCACCGCCGCCTGGCACGCGTTCCTCCGTCGGCGGACGGCGGTCTTCTTCACGTTCTTCTTCCCGGCGATCATCGTGGTGATCTTTGGCGCGCTGGTGCAGACCCAGCCGACCGGCGGGGGGCTCTTCGCGGAGCCGAAGGGCTACTACGTCGCGGGCTACCTCGCCGTCGTCGTGCTGTTCACGCCGCTGTCGCGGATCGGGAGCACTGTGGCGCGATACCGCGAGGGGAGCCGGTTCGAGAAGCTGGCGACGACGCCGCTGACCCGGGCGGAGTGGCTCTTCGCCCAGTCGCTCGTCAACGTCGTCGTCATCGGGATCGCCGCGCTCCTGCTGCTCGCGCTCTCGGTCGCAGTCACCGGGACCGCGCTGCCTGTGACGCCCGCGACGCTGCTCGTCGTCCCGTTCGTCGCGCTCGGCGTCGTGCTGTTCTGCGGGCTCGGCGCGGTCATCGGACGCGTCGCGGACTCCCAGGACGGCGTCATCGCGGCCTCGAACGCCATCGCGCTTCCCCTGCTGTTCCTCTCGGAGACGTTCGTCACGCCCGACCTGCTGCCCGTCTGGTTCCGCCCCGCGCTCGGACTCTCGCCGCTGACCTACGTCGCCCGCGGAATCCGCGCGGTGACCTACGCCGACGCGGCGACGGCCGCCCTCCCGAACCTCCTCGTGGTGGCCGTCCTCGCCGTGGCGTTCTTCGTCGCCGGCGCGCTCGCCGTCCCGCGGACGGACTGACGGTCGGATTTATCTCGACGCAGTTCACACACTGAGGGGAGATGGTCACACTCGACGCGAGCGAGGACATGCAGCGGCTGGTGGACAGCGGCGTCGTCGCGGTGATGCGCGGCGCCGACGCGGACACGATCATCGAGGTGGCGGACGCGCTCGCGGCCGGCGGCGTCACGGCCTTCGAGATCACCGCCGACAACCCCGAGGCGATGGGCCTGATCGAGGAGGTGTCGGCGTCGTTCACCGAGGAGGAAGCGATCGTCGGCGCGGGCACCGTCCTCGACGGGGAGACGGCCCGGTCGGCGATCGCGAGCGGCGCCGAGTTCGTCGTCGGCCCGACCGTCGACGAGGGCGTCGTCGAGACGTGCAACCGCTACGGGACGCTCGTCGCCCCCGGCGCGCTCACCCCGACGGAGGCGATCAGCGCCTACGAGGCGGGCGCGGATCTGGTGAAGATATTCCCCGCCTCGTCGATGGGGCCCTCGCACCTGTCGAGCATCGCGGGGCCGCTCCCGCAGATTCCGCTGATGCCGACCGGCGGGATCGACCTCGACAACGTCGCCGACTACGTCGAAGCGGGCGCGGTCGTCGTCGGCGCGGGCAGCGCGATCATGGACGAGGAGGCGATCGCCGCGGGCGAGTTCGAGACGATCACCGAGACGGCGCGGGAGTTCAGACGGGAGATCGAAGACGCCCGAGAGGCGTGATCCGGTCGGCCGCGAACGCGAACCGCTCCGGGGCCGGCGGTCGCGATACCCCTCGTCACACCGACCGAGCCGAAGTACCTTAGTCTGCGCCGCGTGAACGCCCCGCTATGTCCGACCGGGAGATAGACGGCGTCGACAAGGCGATACTCCACGCGCTCCAGGAGGACGCGCGAAACGTGTCGTCGGGCGACATCGCCGAACGTGCTGGGACCTCCGACAGCACCGTCCGTAAGCGAATTCGCCGCCTCGAAGACGACGGGATCATCAAGGGGTACAGCGCCGAGGTCGATTACCAGGCCTCCGGGTACCCGCTCCGGATGCTGCTCTTCTGTACCGCCTCGATCCCCGAACGCGGCGAACTCGTCGAGGACATCTTGGAGATCGACGGCGTGGTCTCGGTCCAGGAGCTAGTCACGGGCGAGCGCAACCTCCTCGTCACCGTCGTCGGGCACACGGACGACGACATCACGCCCGTCGCACAGGAACTCTTGGAGATGGGCCTGACCGTCGCCGACGAGGTGCTCGTCCGGAGTCACGAGACGAAACCGTTCGGCGCGTTCGACCCCGACTGACCGGAACCGGCTACCGAACGGCGCTGTCGACCGCTCGACTCATTTTCGCCCGGAGCGCTGGGTCCGGTGTCCGGTGGGTACCGCGGTACTCGCCGGTTCGCAGCGGCGGACCGACCAGTCGGGGTTCCCTTCGTCTCCCCCTGCTTACCCTCTTCTTTCCTTCCTCGTCCCCACCTCTCTCCTCCCCCTTCGTTCCCTTTCTCTCCAAGAACATAATGTTCTATAATGTTCTATTATAGAACGTTCTGTTCAGATAAGTAGATTTAATAGGCAATTTGTTCTACGAAGAGGTGATTCGGACGGGTTCCGTTCGTGGCGGTCCGATCCGCCGCCGCGGTCCCCGACCGACCACAAGTTCGAGAATGACGGGAGAGAACCAGTCGACGACGGTCGGAGAGTTGCCGAACGCCAGTCCGGAGCGGACGACGCTCGTGCCGGTCGCGTTCACGCGACTCGTGTGGGCGCTCTGTGTCGCGAGCCTCGGGGCGCTCGCCGCGCGACTCCTGGGGTGGTGGTCGGCGACCGGGACGCTCGGTGACGTCGTCGCCGTGGACGGACTGACGCTCTTGCTGTGGGTCGTCGTGACGTTCTTCAGCGGGATCGTCCACAGCTACTCGCGCCGGTATATGGCCGGCGACGACGGGGTCGCCCGGTTCTTCACCAGAGTGTTCGCCTTCACGCTGGTCGTGATGGTCCTCGTCGCCGCGAACCACGCGGCGCTCTTCGCGGTCGCGTGGCTGGCGATGGGGCTCGTGATGGCCGACCTGATCGGTCACGTCCGCGGGTGGCCGCAGGCGCAGGCGGCGGCCGCCCTCGCCCGCCGGTACTTCCTCGCGAGCAGCGGCCTGCTGAGCCTCGCCGTCGCGGTCCTGTGGTGGCAGACCGGCGCGACGACCGTCGCCGGGATCGCCGCATCGGTCGGGTCCCTCCCGGCGTCGACGGTGCTTCTCGTCTCCGCACTCCTCGTGCTGGCGGCGATGATCCAGTCGGCGCTGCTCCCGTTTCACGCCTGGCTCCTCGCCTCGATGACCGCCCCGACCCCGGCGTCGGCGCTGATGCACGCGGGGTTCGTCAACGCGGGCGGGATCCTGCTGGTGCGGTTCGCGCCCGTCGTGACGGCGAACCCGGAGGTGATGCTCGGGATCGTCGTCGTCGGTGCCGTCAGCGCGCTGGGCGGGAAGCTCCTGAAGTCGGTTCAACCCGACGTCAAGCGTCGGCTCGGCTGCTCGACGGTCGGTCAGATGGGCTTTATGATTATGCAGGCCGGCCTCGGCTTCTTCGGCGCGGCCATCACCCACCTCGTCCTGCACGGGTTCTACAAGGCCTACAAGTTCCTCTCGTCGGGGAGCCGGGTCGAACGGACGAGCCCGACAGCGGAGTCCAACGGCGACTCCCTGGGGGCCGTCGGCACGGTCGCGACGATCCTCTCGGCAGTGGCCGGCGGGGCGGTGTTCGTGTGGCTCACCGGCAAGGGCGCGGGACTCGACAGCGGACTCCTGCTGGCGCTCGTCGTCGTGTTGACGACGCTGCACGCGACGCGGGAGACGATCTCCCAGACCGCGCTCCCGGTGGTGGCCCGGGCAGCGGTCGTCCCGCTGGTGTTCCTTCCCGCAATCGCCGTCTACGGAATGGTCTATCGCGCCGTGGAGGCCGTACTGGCAGGACTGCCGGTCGTCGCCGCACCGGCGCCGCTGACCGCGGGGCACGGCCTCGTCGCCGCCGCGTTCGTCCTGGCGTACCTCGCGATCGAGACGGGCGTCTACCGTCGCAGTCGGCGTCTCTACGTGACGCTCCTGAACGCGTCCCGCCCGCCGTCCGCGACGGTGCTGAATTCGACGGAGGACTACAATGAGTACTGAGACCGCGATCCGCGACAGCATCGAGCAGGCAGAGAGCGCAGTGGGCCGCGTCTGGCCGCTCCACTCGTTCGTGACGGCCAACCCTCTCGCCGGGTTCGAGGACCGGCCCTTCCACGAGGCGGTGGCCCAGGGCGAGCGGCTGTTCGGCGGCGACGGGTATCCGAGCGCCGCGGTCTTCCGCCGCGCGTGGGAGCGGGGACGGATCGACACGGAGGTCCTCAGCGAGGAACTGGAGCGGAACGGGTACGACGCCGACCCCGAGACGCTCCTCGATCGGATGGCGTCCGCAGAGTCCGATGACGGTGACACGTCCGTCGAGGCCGCCGCCGACAACGACGCCGACGACGAGTCCGAGACGACCCCGTCGGATCGAGTCGACGGCGTCCTGACGAAGTGGCTGGCTGCCTTCCTCGATCAGGGCCGCGCGGAGTGGCCGATGGCGGACCGCTCGGAGGGGTTCTACCGCGCGTTCCGGTCCGTCGCACGCTACGACGGGGAGATTCCCGACAGCGCAGCGATCGCCGACCTCCCGGAGGACCCGATCGACGCCCTCGCGGACCGTCTCGACGGGCACTCGCGGGACGAGTGGGTGGGAATCTTCGAGCACCACCTCTCGGCGCTCCCCGGCTGGACGGGCCTGATCAGACAGCGCGTCGAGGACGGCGGTCCCTGGCAGTCGGCGCACCCGATCTCGCTCCCGGGGTACCTGGCCGTCCGGCTGACGCTCGCCGACGCGTTCGGTGCGCCCATCGCGCCGGAAGCGGCGGTGGGTGAGACGGCGGACGTCCCGGTCACGTCCGCCGGCGCCGAGGTCGACGGCGACGGAGACGTCCCGCTGGCCGAGGCGTGGCTGAACGCCTGGGAGGCGACGTACCGCGGGGAACTAGTCGACGCCGTCGCCGAGGAGAGCGCCGCCCGCGAGGAAGCCGAAGAGGAAGACCGCCCCGACGCGCAGTTGGTCTTCTGTATCGACACGCGCTCGGAGGTCGTCCGCCGGCACATCGAATCGACGGGCGACTACGAGACGCACGGGTACGCCGGGTTCTTCGGCGTCCCGATGCGCTACGAGGGGTACGGTTCCGACGTCGGAACCGACGCGTGTCCGCCGATCGTCGACGCCGCCCACCGGATCGAAGAGCGCCCGACCGACGGCCACGACCACCGCCACGCGAGCCACGACCGGTGGACCGACGCGGTCGAGGCGGGCGAGACGCTCCTCCACTCGCTCAAGTCGAACGCCGCGACCGCGTTCAGTTTCGTGGAGACGTCCGGGAGCGGGTACGGGGCGGCGCTCGCGGCCCGGACGCTCCTGCCGGGTCGCGTCCGCGACCTCCTGAGCGCGGTCGACGAGCGGGTTCCGAACGCGCGGGAGTTCTGCGGTCAGACCCTCGAACGCGACGAGGACGCCGGTGACGACCTCCCGCTGGGGATGACGTTCGAAGAGCGCGTCGAGTACGCCGCGACGGCCTTCGAGCTGATGGGGTGGGACGAGTTCGCCCGCGTCGTCGTGTTCGCGGGTCACGCGAGCGAGACGTCGAACAACCCCTTCGGATCGAGCCTCGACTGCGGGGCCTGCGCCGGCAACCCCGGCGGCCCGAACGCCCGCGTCCTCGCGTCGATCTGCAACGACGACGCGGTGCGCGCGGCGCTCGCGTCGCGGGGCATCGAGATTCCCGACGACACGGTCTTCGTCGCCGCCGAACACAACACCACGACCGACGAGGTGTCGCTGTACGACGACGCCGTCCCCGCCAGCCACGAGGCCGACGTCGAGCGGCTGCGCGCCGACCTCGCGACCGCCGCCGAGGGCGCGGCCGCAGAGCGCGCCGAATCGCTGAGTGCGGACCCCTCGAACCCCGAGCGCGAGACGGAACGGCGCGCCGGCGACTGGGCCGAAACACGCCCCGAGTGGGGCCTCGCCGGCAACGCGGGGTTCGTCGTCGGGCCGCGGGACCTCACCGCCGACTTGGACCTGAACGGGCGCGCCTTCCTCCACTCCTACGACTGGCGCGCGGACCCAGACGGCGACGCGCTTGAGGGGATCCTCACCGGCCCGATGGTCGTCACCCAGTGGATCAGCGCCCAGTACTACTTCGCGACCGTCGACACGGCCGTCTACGGGAGCGGCTCGAAGGTGACCCACAACCCTGTCGGCAACGTCGGCGTCTTCCAGGGCAACGGCGGCGACCTCATGCGCGGGCTTCCCCTCCAGTCGGTGACGGGCACGGACGGCGAACCCCACCACCAGCCGCTCCGGCTCTCGACGGTGATCCACGCGCCCGTCGACCGCGTGACCGACGTCCTCGCCGAGCACCCGGAACTCACCACGCTCCTCGACAACGACTGGCTCTCGCTGACGGTCGTCGATCCGACTCGCGGACACGAGCCCTTCCACTACGAGGAGGAACTCTCGTGGACGGGCCTGGAAGCGGAGGCAGAACCCGTCTCCCCCGAGCGCGCGGTGGCGCCGCCCGCCGCCGACGACTGACGCTGTCGGCCGTTCGCGTCTTCGAGATGTCCGCTACCGCGAGGCAGCGAATTACTCACGGGCACCCCTCAGACAGGACGAGAGCCGTCAGGGCGCGTCACGCGTCCTCGTCGGAGGACGACGTCCGTGCATTTCCGGCGTCGCCACCGTCGGTGTCTTTCACCGGACCTTCCCCGGTGTTTGCTCCGGGATCGGCTCCCGTGTTCGCCGCCGAGTCGCCGCCGTCCTCGGAGGTCGCCCCGTTCTGTCCGTGCGCGTACTCGTCCTCGATCCCGATCCCGGCGCGGCCGGCGCGGTAGGCGTCGACTGCGCGACTGAGACGCGTCTCCAGTTCGTCACGGAGTCCGTCGGCGGTCGCCCCCGACACGTCGACCGCCGCGGCGTCCTGCCCGCCCAGCGAGAGCGACCCGGCGGTGTCGACCGTGACGGTCGCGAGGTCGAGTCGGCGCTGGAAGACGCTCCGCGAGTCGATGATCGTCTGGATCCGGTAGTAGGGGACGATCTTCGTCCTCCGCCTGAGCACGCCGTTGCGGGTGACGACGTGGTGGTCGCCCAGCCAGCGGCCGCGGTGACGCCACGTCGCGTGCGCGTACAGGACCGCGATCGGGAGCAGAAGCAGCGGCGGCCACCAGGGGAACGGTGTCGACAGCAGCGCGCGCGCGGCGTAGAGGACTCCCGTCAGGGCGCCGACCGCGAGGAGCGAGCGGACGAGGTACCGCCGCCGCGCGCGACGGGGCGGCCGCTCGAAGTCGACGTCCCCGACCGGTTCGAGTTCTTCGACCAGGTCGAGGACGTGCTCGCGCTCGGCCAGCGGGATCGCGGCCTCCGACCCGCGCGACCCCGAGGAGCCCCCGGGCGTGTAGCCCGCCGTCTCGATGTACAGCGTCGCGTAGCCGAAGTGCCGCTTCAGCGGGTTGTCCGCGATCGTCAGCGTCTGGATCTTGTCGAAGGGGATCGACCCGTCGTAGCGCTGGAGCAGGCCGCGCTCGTACTGCAGTTCGTCGCCGGAGCGGACCAACTTGAAGTCGTAGTACTCGACGATCGCGGCCGCGGCCCCGACGATCCAGGAGACGGCCGCGACGGCCACGAAGAGGACGCCGGCGACGACCACCAGCGCGGCGCCGGGGACCGCCGAGAGGTACGTCGAGACGACCGTCGACCCGAGCGTCGAGACGAGCAGAAAGAGGACCCCGGGGACCCGGAGGTCGACCGACAGCGCGCCGAGGATCGCGAGTTCGCCTCGGTCCAGCGCGAACAGCTCCGTGGATTCCGGTTCGACCGACCCCGCGTCGGCGGCGTCGGCCGCGGAACCCTCCGCGTCCGTCGACGCGCTCCGCTTCAGCCGCGCGAGCTCCGTTTGCAGCCGCTTGGCCTCCTCGAAGGTGACGTACCGGAGCTGTGCCTCGGTCTCGCCGCCGCCGGCGGTCTCGAAGGAGACGACGGCGATGCCGAGCAGCCGCTGGATCACGTTCCGCGAGATGTCGACGTTCTGGATCCGACGGAGCGGGATCTCTCGGCTCCGGCGCGAGAGGACGCCGGAGTCGATATCGAGCGTGTCGGCGGTGAGTTCGTAGCTGAACCGGCGGACGTACGCCGTCTCGTAGCCGACGAGCGCGACCGCCGCGACGCCGGCGACGGCCAGGACGACGAGCGGCCCGGCGGGACCGAGAAACGGGAGGTTGACACCGCCGCTCAGCACGAACGCGAGACCGACGGCGAGACCGCCGCCGCGCTGGAGCACGCGGTACGGGACCGACAGCGGTGAGAGCGATCGGGGCATCTCAGACGGCGTCCTCGCCCTCCGAACGGATCGCCAGCCGCTTCAGCCGCTCGCGGAGGTCGTCGGCGTCGCCCGGGGTCAGCCCCGGCACCGAGACGTCGGCACCGCGGGAGCCGGCCGTGTAGACCACGGTGCTCGCGAGGCCGGCGAGTCGCTCGGTCGGCGAGCGCGAGGTGTCGACGTGCTGGATGCGGACGAACGGGACCACCGTCCGGACCTTCGTGAGCACGCCGCGTTCGAGGTACAGCGAGTCCTCGCGGACCTCGAAGCGCCAGGCGCGGTACCGGAGCACGGCGAAGGCGGACCCGAGCCCGCCGAACGCGACGAGGACCGCCGCGGGCGCCCACGCGGGGAGCCAGGCGGGATCGACGACGCGGCCGACCCCGAAGACGATGCCGGCGAAAATCACGGCCGTCAGAAGGGATCGGCCGACCCAGAGCAGTCGGATGCGGGGGTGGAGTCGGTTCATCTGGTCGATCAGTAGAGCGCGAGTCCGGAGGCGAGCAGTCCCGCGTCGACGAGGAGCAGGATTCCGACGACCGCCGCGACGCGGAAGACCGTCGTCACCTCGGCCGCGGGCGTCCGGACGCGCTTCTCCTGTAACCCGTCGACCAGTCGGCTCCGTCCGACCTCGACGAGCGCCGCGAGGGCGAGCCACAGCGCGAGCATCGCGAGGACGAGGTGTCCCCGGCCGGTGCCGGTGAGCGTCTCGATCGTGTACCGCGTGCCGGCGAGGTGGCCGCCGGTGAGGAACATCACGACCGAGGACCCGCGAGAGAGGTAGACGAGCCGGTCGGCGATCTTCTCGAGCGGGGCCGCGTCCAGGGCTCCCTCGACCGCGGCGGGGAGGATCGCTCCGGCGACGAAGACGACGCTGCCGACCCACAGCGCCCCGACGAGGACGTGCAGGGTCGTCATCACGGTGTCGAGTACCATAGGGTGCGAGAAGGACCGACGGCGCTTGAAACCCGGCGGTTCGGTCGCGGGCGTCGGCCCCCGGCGTCGCGGTTCTCTGCAGTTGATACGCGACCGGGGCGGTTCCGCGATTTCGACCTACCGGACGGCGTGGAGCCGGCCCGCGGTCACCTCCGTTCCCGGCGCGTAGTGAACGACGGGGTCGCCTGCGGGGCGCTCGAAGCCGTTCGCCGCGAACAGCGTGTTCGACTCGATGTCGACCTCGGCCGCTGCGAGCGGCCACGGCGGGTGATCGATGTCGCCGTAGTACAGCCGGTCCCCCTCGGTGTAGAACCGGTAGTTCTCCGTCAGGAAGTGTTCGAGCGTCTCCGGGGCGGGCGGCGAGGGATCTTCGAGCGGGCGGTACGTCCCCCCGAACCGCGCCGGCGGCGCGTCCGCGTGCGTCCGCCGGTGTCGGAGCGTCACCGCGTCGTCACGAGTTCCTGCGTCGTCGTCGATCATTTCCCCGCTCTCGCGGGTGACGCGTATCTCCGCGCGGAAGTACGGCAGTCTGAAGAGTCTTCGAGCGAGGGCGACGCCGACCCGGTCGTCCGCATCGAGGCTGAAGAAGTACACCGCGTGGTCGTCGCTCCCGGGGCGTCGCACGTACGTCCGGAGGTTCAGTTCCGGGAACGACAGCCCGACCGGGGACCCCCGCGGCCTGATGTCCTCCATCGCGAAGCCGACGACGCCGAGCCACGCCCGTCCGTCGTAGGTCGCCGCCTCCAACCCCGCCGGGAGCCGGGCCGACACGACGCTCGGGTCGACCGGCCAGTGTGCGAACAGGGCGTCGGTCCACCGCATTCGGAGGACATCCATACCCGAACGTAGGGTCCGCAGGTACTTCGGGCTTCTCCGGCGGGCGAGTCGGGCGTCGTGCCCGAGGCGAGGATCGGTCCGCGAAGGGCCGCTACAGTGCCTCTGTCGCCGCCTCGACGAGTCGGTCGCACGTCTCGCGGTCCGGTGCCGCGACGTAGAGACCGTCGACGCCGGTCGCCCTCGGGTCCGCGGCCTCTTGGAGGTCGCCGCCACCCGCGCCGATGTCGAAGGCGCGGCCGATGACGCCGCTCTCCTCGGCCAGCAACGCGCCGGCGTACTGCTCGTAGACGTCCGGGCGGTAGGCGACGAGGCCCTCGAGTCCCCCGCGGGCGAGGAGCCCCCAGTCGACGCAGGGCGACCAGGTGTTGACGACGCGCTTGCAGCGGGCGTCGACAGCCGATTCGACCTCGCGGGCGACGGCCCGGTGGTCGTCGTCGCGGACCGCGGGAAGCCCGACGACGAAGGAGACGGTCCCCTGCGGGAGTTCGAGGTCGCTGTCGGCGGCCAGCGGCTCGCCGTCGACCGTCGCGCCCTCGCCCCGGCGCGCGAGATACAGCGAGTCGGGGAGCGGTTCGTAGACGGCCGACACCAGCGGAGTCCCCTCCTCCAGCACGCACGCCGCCGTCGCGAACGAGGGGAGTCCGGCGGCGAAGTTGTTCGTTCCGTCGAGCGGGTCGACGACCCACTCGTAGCGGTGCTCGCCGTCGCGACCGGACTCCTCGCCGTGCACGGCGTGGTCGGGGAACGCGTCCTCGACGACGGCCAGCGCGCGGTCTTCGGCGATCCGGTCTGCGGCCGATTTCACGTCGTGGGTGCCGTACTCGGCCTCGACGTCGACGTCGCGGAACGCGTCGGCGAGGTAGTCGCCGCCCGCCCGCACCGCTCGCGCGGCGACGGCTTCCAGCAGCGGCGGATCGACTGCGTGGTCGCTCATAACTGCGAGCAGGGGGCGGACGCGGAAAGAACCGTTCGGTTCTCGCGGTCGGTTCCGGAACCCGGTTCGGTCCTCGCGCCGTCGGACCGACGGCCGCCGAGATTTTTGTCCGTGGCCGACCAAACCGGCGGTATGGAGTTCACCGTCATCCAGGGCGACATCGCACGGCAGTCGGCGGACGCCCTGGTCAACGCCGCCGGGACGAGCCTTCAGATGGGATCGGGCGTCGCGGGCGCGCTCCGTCGCGCCGGCGGGGAGGCGCTGAACCAGGCCGCCGTGACGAAGGGGCCGGTCGACCTCGGCGAGGTCGCCGTCACCGACGCCTACGATCTGGACGCGGCGTACGTGATCCACGCGGCCGCGATGCCTCACTACGGCGACGGGAAGGCGACCGCCGAGAGCGTCCGCGACGCGACCCGTAACAGCCTCGAACGCGCCGACGACCTCGGCTGCGAGTCGGTCGTGATCCCGGCGCTCGGGTGCGGCGTCGCCGGGTTCGACCTCGCGGAGGGAGCGCGCATCATCGCCGAGGAGATACGGTCGTACCGTCCAGCGACGCTCGAAGACGTCCGGTTCATCACGTACGGCGACGACGGGTACGAGACGGTCTCGCGCGTCGCCGACGAGGTCCGTTCGGGCCGCGAGTGACGAGCGACTTTGCCACCAGATGGACGTTCCAGACGACTCCCCGGCGAACTGTCCCGTCTGCGGGGCCGACTACGACTCGGTCTCCGAACACGCCGCGGGACTGATGGTGAACCTCCTCGACAACGAGCGGTACCGGCGGGTCTGTTTCGACCCCGTCCTCGTCGACGGCGAGGCGCGGGTCCGGTTCTACCACCACACGCACGAACAGGCCGATTCCGGCGACTGAGGTGGACCCGGAGACGCGAAGCCGATCCCGTTCGATATGTATCCGCCTATTCGGATCTTTTCTACCTGAATTTCTGCAGATACCACCAGAAATTGACCTCTGTGAAATTGTGTGGGGAATCGTTATACACGCGGAGGCCGTCACTGCGGTAGGACAACGTCGGGATCCGCCGATCTCGCTCGTCCGCCCGAGAGCTATCAATGACGACCACCTACGTCGGTTCGATCGATCAGGGGACGACCGGAACGCGGTTCATCGCGTTCGACCACAGCGGACGGATCGTCGCGAACGCCTACGAGAGACACGAGCAGATCTACCCGGAGCCGGGCTGGGTCGAACACGATCCCGTCGAGATCTGGGAGAACACGCAGGCCGTCGTCGAGCGCGGTCTCCGGGAGGCCAGTATCGAGGCCGAGCGGTTGGACGCGCTCGGGATCACGAACCAGCGCGAGACGACGGTCGTCTGGGACGCCGACAGCGGGCGGCCGGTCCACAACGCCCTCGTGTGGCAGGACCGCCGCACCACCGACCGCGTCGAGGAGCTGGAGTCGGCAGACAAAGTCGAGTGGATCCGCGGGAAGACCGGCCTCGAAGCCGACGCGTACTTCTCGGCGACGAAGACCGAGTGGCTGCTCGACAACGCCGAACCGCTGAAGATGCAGAGCAGGCGGGACGACGACCTCCGATCGCGGGCGGAGGCGGGCGAGCTGCTGATGGGGACGGTCGACGCGTGGTTGATCTACAACCTCACCGGCAACCACGTCACCGACGTGACGAACGCCTCGCGGACGATGCTGTACAACATCCACGAGTTGGCGTGGGACGACGACCTCCTCGCGGAGTTCGACGTGCCGGCGGAGATGCTTCCGGAGGTGCGGCCGTCCTCCGACGAGGCGCTCTACGGTCACACGGACCCCGAGGGGTTCCTCGGAGCCGCAGTTCCGGTCGCGGGCGCGCTCGGAGACCAGCAGGCGGCGCTGTTCGGCCAGACCTGCTTCGACGGGGGCGACGCGAAGAACACCTACGGGACGGGATCGTTCTACCTGATGAACACGGGCACGGAGGCGGTCGACTCCGATCACGGCCTGCTGACGACGATCGGGTTCCAGCTCTCGGGCGAGCCGGTCCAGTACGCGCTCGAAGGGTCGATCTTCATCACCGGCGCGGCGATCGAGTGGCTCGAAGACGTGGATCTCATCAACAACGCCGCCCAGACCGCAGAACTCGCTCGCTCGGTAGAGTCGACAGACGGCGTGTATCTGGTCCCGGCCTTCACCGGACTCGGTGCGCCCCACTGGGACGGTCGCGCCCGCGGGACCATCGTGGGGATGACCCGCGGGACCAGAAAGGAACACATCGTTCGCGCCGCCCTGGAGTCGATCGCCTACCAGACGCGCGACGTCGCCGAGGCGATGGAGGCCGACTCGGGCATCGAGACGACGTCGCTCCGGGTCGACGGCGGGGCCGTGAAGAACTCCTTCCTGTGTCAGCTCCAGTCCGACGTCCTCGGGATCGAAATCGCCCGCCCGCAGGTCGACGAGACGACGGCGCTCGGGGCCGCCTACGCGGCGGGGTTGGCGGTCGGCTACTGGGGGAGCGTCGACGAACTGCGCGACAACTGGCAGATCGACAGGGAGTTCGCCCCCGAGATGCCGGCTGCGACCGCCGATCGACGCTACGGGCGGTGGGGCGACGCCGTCGAACGCTCCCTCGACTGGGCCAGAGAGGAGTAAGGGCCCGTGTTGGACCTGCCGCTCCAGGTGCCGCTGCTCGGGGTCGGCGTCGAAGGGCTCGCGGTGTTGGTGATCGCCGCCCTCGCCGGCGGGGCGTTCGGCGCGGCGCTCGGCGCGCTCCCGGCGTTCGTCTTCACCGGGTTCGTCGTCTTCCTCGGGGAGGGACTCGGGATCCTCCAGCGGGAGATCGAGGCGGTCGATCTCGCCCCGCAGGGCGAACTCGCGACGGGCGTGACGAGCGTGATCGGGTTCGGAATGGTGACCGGCCCGCACGTCTCCTTCGCCGGCGGCGTCGCCGCGGCCGCCTACGCCGCCAAGCGCTACCCGGAGATGGAGCCCGACGGCTGGAGCTACCACTTCGGGAAGAACATCGGCTTCGCGTTCGGGACGAAACCGGACGTCCTGGCGGTCGGGGGGATCTTCGGCGTCCTCGGGATGCTCATCACCCGCCTCGCGAGCGGCCTCGGGGCTCCGACGGACACGATCGCGCTGTCTGTCGTCGCGACGGCCCTGCTCGCTCGCGTCGCCTTCGGGTACCCGATCGTCGGTCGGATCGCCGGCCGCAACGTCCTCGATATGTCGCCGTTCGAGCGCGACGAGCCGCGGCCCGCGCCCGACGGCGGGACGGTCGAGGGGCGGCCGGCGACGGAGCCGTGGCTCCCGCACCAGTACACCTGGAGCGGCGTCACGGCGATCGGGCTGGTCGGGGGCGTCCTCGCGGGCTACATCTGGCTCGAAACCGGGAGCGTGTTCCTGGGGTATGCGATCTCGGCGATGAGCCTGCTGTTTCTCAACCTGGGCGTCGAGCGGATCCCCGTCACCCACCACGTCACGCTCCTGGGCAGCGTCGGCGCGGTGGTCGCGCTCCCCGTCGTCGGCAGCGACCCGCTGGTCCTCCTCGTCGCCGGCGCGTTCGGCGGGCTCACCGGGATCGTCGGCGAGGTCACCCAGCGCGTGTTCTACGCGCACTCGGGGACGCACGTCGATCCGCCGGCGATGGCCATCGCCGTCACGATGACCGCCGTCGCGCTGCTGTACCTCTCGGGGCTGCTCCCGAACGCGGGCTACCTCGCGTTCTGATCGGGTTCGGCGGGTGGCGCGGGCGTCACACCCAGGGCCGTTCGGAGAACTCCCCGGCGTCTATCTCGCGTTCGATCTCCCGGAGCGTCGCGTCGTCGACGCCGACGAGGTGACACAGCGGGTGCCCCGGGGCCGCCACGGGGTTCTGCAACGAACCGATGACGAGGCCGGTGAACGGGGCGGCGACGCGCTTTTCGCGCTCCTTGAAGTGATCCGAGACGGTACAGATCGTGTCGCCCTCGTACACCAGCGGCACGGGTCCGTACTGCATCTCGACGAGCCCGCCCGTGTCGGCGCGGAGCCACTTCTTGTCGCCGTTGCCGTCGACGACGCGGGTCCACCCCGGCCACCTGACGGCGGCGTCGGGCAACAGCCCGTACTCCGCGAAGACGCTCTCGACGCCGTCGAGGGCGCGGTCGATCAGTTCCGGCTGGAACCGGTGGGCGCGGCCCATCTCGACGGTGATCGTCGGGATGCCGTCGTTCGTCGCGACGGTGCGAAGCGACCCCGCGTCGGCCTCGCCCGAGAGGACGAGGTTCGATCCGAACGCGCGGGCGAGCCTGTCGACCTCCGGCCTGCTGGTGTCCGCCCGCACGTGGTACATCGTCGTCCGGTTGCGCGTCGAGGTGTGGAAGTCGAGCGCGAAGTCGCAGGGGCGGACGAATCGCTCGTAGATCACGTTGGCCATCCGCTCGGCGGTGTTCGATCGGGCGCTCCCCGGGAACGAGCGGTTCAGGTCCTGGTCGTAGATGGGGATGTACCGCTGCTGTGCGAGGTAGCCGGGCACGTTGGCGACGTGCACGCAGACGATCGTGCCGTGGACCGCGGCCGGATCGTACCGGTCGGCGACCTCCTGGAGGACCTTCACGCCGTTGAGTTCGTCGCCGTGGATCGCCGCGGAGAGAAACGCCGTGGGCCCGCCGTGCTCGCCGTTGACGACGGTCACGGGGATCTCGACCGGGTCGCCGAGGTACGTCTCGCTGATCTCGTATCGCAGGTGCCGCGTCTGCCCCGGCGGCACCTCGGTGTCGTATCTGAACGGTTTCGGGTCGCTCACGCGCCGGGCTTCGACCGCGCGTCATATAGTAGCGGCTGCGTTTTCGCGTCGACCGCGGGACGGCCCGCGCCGCCGAGCGAGTACATCCCGGGAGATTAATACGGGCGGTACTCCAGCATCTGATAATGGCGCGCGAGCCGTCCGCGAACGAGTCGGCGGACCTCCAGTCCGTCCTCGACGCGCTCGACGACGAAGACGCGAGAGCTATCGTCCGGGCGTTGGACGAGCCGCGAACGGCGAGTGAGCTCTCCGAACAGTGCGACATTCCGCTGTCGACGACGTACCGAAAGCTCGATCTACTCACCGACGCGGGACTGCTCGAAGAGGGCACGGAGATCCGCTCGGACGGACATCACACGACGACGTACGCCGTCGCGTTCGAGGAAGTCCGGATCGCGCTCACCGAGTCCCGAGAGCTCGACGTCGAGGTCGCTCGCCTCGAACAGGGGCCCGAAGAACGGCTCGCGGACATCTGGACCGCCGTACGGGAGGAAACATAATGGTACACACGACTACGACGACGAGTATCGCGACGGGAATCATCGTGGTGAAGACGGGGATCCTCATCCTCGGCGGACTCATCACGTACTTCTCGCTGAAGGCGTACCGCAAGACCGGGACGAGGGCGCTGCGAGCGCTCGCGATGGGATTCGGCATCATCACCCTCGGCGCGCTCCTCGGTGGAACGTTCGACTTCATCCTCGGCGTCGACCTCGCGACCGGACTGCTCATCGACGCGATCCTCACGTTCGTCGGGTTCGCCGTCATCACCTACTCGCTGTACGCCGATTGATCGGCGCCGCGTCGGCCGTCACCCGCCGTCGGCCGGCGTCGGTCGAACGTCTCACTTTCTCCCGCGGTTCCGGCATCCGCCCGACGCCCGGTACCGGATCGTTTTGTGCGATTGTATTGCCCGTAGTTTGCAAAACTGTTTTATTCTACGCCCTCCAACGAGGTGGTGATGAGCGAATCACCCAACGAGATCGACGAGATCCGCGCGCAGAAGCGCGAGGAGCTTGCTTCCCAGCTGAACGGGGACGAGACCGCCGACGAGTCCGAAGAGGAGGCCTCCGTGCCCGGCGAACCGATCCACGTCAACGGGTCCGACGAGCTACAGGACGCGATCTCGACGTACGACGTCGTGCTGGTCGACTTCTACGCGGACTGGTGCGGTCCGTGCAAGATGCTCGAACCGACCGTCGAGTCGCTGGCGGCCTCGACCGACGCCGCGGTCGCGAAGGTCGACATCGACCGGAACCAGCAGCTCGCCCAGCAGTACCAGGTCCGCGGCGTGCCGACCCTCCAGCTCTTCAGCGACGGCGACGCCGTCGAGCAGGTCGTCGGCGTCCGCGACGAGTCGACGCTCCGGTCGCTGATCGAGCAGTACCTATAGAGCGACCGCGCCGGCCGCCCCTCGCGTGACCGCCGCGGCGCCGGGCGCGCGCTTTTTTGTCGGGGGCCCGAAGGAGCCGTATGAGCGATTCGCCACCCGAGGTCGAGGTATCGCCGGCCGTCGCCCGCACCGCCGAGGACATCGGCTCGATGGAGATCCGCGGCGCGGCGACCATCGCCGCCGCGGCGGCCGAGGCGCTCGGCGAACAGGCCGCCGGGAGCGACGCCGACTCCCCCGAGGCGTTCCGCGCGGAACTCCGGGCGGCCGCCCGCGTCCTCTACGACACCCGTCCGACGGCGGTCAGCCTCCCGAACGCGCTCCGGTACGTCCTCCGCGACGTCGAAGGCGAGACCGTCGAACGCCTCCGGGCCAGCGTCCGGGCGAGCGTCTCGGAGTTCTGTCGACGGCTCGACAACGCACAGACCGACCTCGGACGCGTGGGTGCGAACCGCCTCCGCGACGGCGACACGATCATGACCCACTGCCACTCGACGGACGTCCTCGCCTGCGTCGAGGCCGCCGTCGAGCAGGGGAAGTCGCTGTCGGCGTTCGTCAAAGAGACCCGGCCCAGGAACCAGGGTCACATCACCGCCGAGGCGCTCGGCGAGCTGGGCGTCGACGTGACGCTGATCGTCGACTCCGCGGCGCGGCGGTACCTCAACGACGTCGACCACGTCCTCGTCGGGGCCGACAGCATCGCCGCCGACGGGTCGGTGATCAACAAGATCGGCACGAGCGGCCTCGCGGTCAACGCCCGCGACCGGGGGACTCCGATCGTCTGCGCCGCCCAGACGATCAAGCTCCACCCCGATACCCTGACCGGCCACACCGTCGACATCGAGATGCGCGACGAGCGCGAGGTGGTCGATAGGGAGACGGCCGAGGAGATCGGCGACCCGGAGGTTCTGAACCCCGCCTTCGACGTGACGCCGCCGCGCTACGTCGACGCCATCGTCACCGAGCGCGGTCAGTTCCCGCCGGAGAGCATCGTCAGCCTGATGCGGGAGCTGTTCGGCGAGAGCACGACGGAACCGTGGGCGGAGGCCTGAGCGGGCGTCCACGAGTGGTCCGCCGGCGCAGACGACCGCGTCGGGCACTGCCGGCCGCACCGAAGCGACGCAGATCCGCCACAGAAGAGTTTTACCGACGTGGGAGCGACCCAGGAGCGATGGCGACTCCCCCGCACCTCTCCCCGAAACTCGTCGTCGGGGTCGGTTCCCTCCTCCTGGCGCTCGTCGCGACGTGGGCGACGATGCGCACGTCGGGTTACCCCGCAGAGCGGTCGCTTCCCGCGTGGCCGAAGGTCCTCGGCTCGCGGCTCCGAAACGAACTCCCCCGCGGCGACCACCTCACCGCCGCGTGGGTCGCGGTCGCGCTCTGGTCGGTCGCCGTCTCCGGGCTGCACTTCGGCGGCGTCTACTACAACGTCTACACCACGATGCCGTGGTGGGACCTGATGACCCACGCCATGGGCGGCCTCGGCGTGGCGGCGCTCCTGGCGTTCACCTTCCGCGGGCCGACGCTTCGGTCACCCGTCTGGCTCGTCCCGGCCGTCCTCGCGATCGGGGCCGGCTTCGAGGTCTACGAGTTCCTCTTCAAGGCGTTCTGGCACCGCTGGTCCCTGGCGTTCTACGTGGAGGACACGGTCGTCGACCTCGTCCTCAACACGACCGGGGCGACCGTCTTCGCGGCCGCGACCGCGCTGTATCGGAGCCGGGTTCGGTCGGGATCGGCGGCGGCCGATCACGGCGGCGACCCGGTCGGGACCGACACCGACTGATACTGATTGCTCTCGTCTCTTACCGCGGCGTCTCCGTCCCCCACTCGTCGATCGCCGCCCGGAGCGCGGGGCTCTCCTCGGCCTTCGACTCCAGCGACCGGTCCTCGGCGTAGGCGTCGACGGCCGCACGCAGCGCCTTCGCGCCCTCGTGCGTGCCGTCGGGGTGGCCGTGGATGCCGCCGCCGGCCTGCACGCAGACGTTGGTGCCGGTCGCGTCCAGCAGGTCCGGGACCAGTCCGGGGTGCAGCCCGCCCGATGCCACGGGCAGGACGTCGTCGAGGCCGTGTAGATCGTCACGGAGCCACGCGTTGATGCCGACGGTGTCCTCGTTGGCGAGCTTGCCGAGTCCGGCCGTTCCCGTGTGGAGTTGGTCGACGCCGACGAGGCGGGCGACCTGCGCGAGCACGCGCATCGAGACGCCGTGCTCGGGCAGGCGGTCGAACGCCGCGTGCATCGCGCGGTGGGCGTGGATCGCCAGGCCCAGTTCCTCGCAGCGCTCCCGCACCGTCTGCACCGCGGCCCAGCCGGTGGTGACGACGTCGACCATCACGTACTCGCAGCCCTCGGCGGCGACCTGGTCGACGCGTTCGAGCATCTCGTTCGTGCCCGCGGTGACGTTGATCAGGTACGACTTCGGCTCGCCGGTCTCGTCTTCGGCCCGGTCGCGCTCGGCGAGGCTCTCGACGAGGCGGTCGTGGAACGGGTTGAACTCCTGGTCAGTGAGGTTCTCGTCGTCCTTCAGGAGGTCGACGCCGCCGGTCCAGGCCTCGTAGCCCACCTCGGCGTGCCGCTCGGTCGAGAGGCCGACCTTCGGCTTCGGCACGGTCGCGAGGATCGGCCGGTCGTCGACGCCGAAGATCTCCCGGCGCACCGACGACCCGAACTGCGGGCCCGAAAAGGACGTCGCGAGCCCCTCGGGCCACTCGCAGTCGACGAGCCGGATCGTGTCGACGGCCTTCATCCCCATGATGTTGCCCGCGATGCAGGAGAGGATCTGCGGCATACTCCCCGGCTCGAAGAGGCCCTCTGGGTAGGCGACCTTGATCTCCGCGGCGTCGGTCGTGGCGCCCGTGCCCGAGTCGTCGTCGATCTCCCCGATCTCGAACGCCATCGCCCGCATATCGGTGAACCCCTCGCCCGTCGGGAGCGCCGCCCACGTCCCGTTGGACGACTCTGAGGCGACCCGGGAGGCCGCCGATTCGACGCCCATCCCGTCGGCGGGGTCGATCCGGAACGTACAGACCAGGTCGGCGTCGGACGGCTCGAACGACAGGTCGATGAAGTCCTCGTAGGTGATTCCAGCCATACCCGTCGAAGTTCACGGCGGAGGCTGATAAACCTCGTCGGGGGCGGCGCTGTCGTCCGCCCGCCCCGACGTCGCTTCGGTTGTCACCCGTCCCTGCGCCGTCCGCGACGTCACCGCGGTTGTCGTCCGATCTCGTGTCGTCAGCGACGTCACCGCGGTTGTCGTCCGATCTCGTCACCGGGCGCGTCCTCGACCGAATCGGCGAGTCGCCGCCGAACCCGATCGAAGACGTCGACGTCTGCGCCGAGCGTCCCCGCGAGGGCGTCGCCGGCCCCGAGGAGCCAGACCACGCGCTCGACGTGGGACTCGACGTCCCCCGGGCCGACGCGGTAGCGGTCGACGAGCGCCTCGATGGACGCGCCCTCGCTCCACTCGAAGACGAGTCGCGCCAGTTTGACCGCACAGAGCCACGCCTCGAAGTCCTCGGCCTCCTCCGGTGCGGTCGTGAACTCCGCGGCGTGCCGCGAGGCGTACCGGTAGACGTCGGCGCGCTCGCGGTTGCCGAGGTACGTCCCGCGCATGTCCGGCGTCGCGCAGACGACGCCCAGCGCCGTGAGCGCGGTGACGTCGGCGTCCGCCATCGACTCGATCGTCCGGACTCCCTCGATCAACCGCGCGCCCGTCTCCGGGCGGACGTACTGTCTGGAGACGGTTTCCCCGAGGTCCGTCGCGGCGAGGGCCCGGCTGGCGGTCGCCCTCGGATCCGGTCCGTCCCCGCGACCCCGCTCCGCGTCGGCGCTCGCGGCGCCGCCCGCGTCGCCGTCCACGTCGAGCAGTTCCATCTCCGCGAGTTCGCCCGCGACCGTCGCGAGCAGCCCCGAGAGGTCGACGTCGGGCGACTGGGGGGCGAAGAACGTCGCGTCGAGCAGGTCGAGGACGCCCGCCGTCGAGTCGGCGAACCCGGAGGCGACCACGCTGAGGACGTGCGTCCGCAGGGCCTCCCGCGCGGCCAGTTGCGACTCGACGGCCTCGGGGCCGGCGTCGACGTAGCGGTCCCAGAGGTCCTCGGCCGTGCGCTCGTCGCCGACGAGGACGGCCTCGCCGTAGGGGTCGAGGTGCGGCCGGCCCGCGCGGCCGCACATCTGGTGGACCTCGAGGACCGGCAGTTTCGACATCTCCTCGCCGGTGTAGCGTTCGAGGTCGCGGACGACGACGCGCCGCGCGGGGACGTTCACCCCCGCCGCCAGCGTCGGCGTCGCGCAGATCACGCCGAGTTCGCGGTCCCGGAACGCGGACTCGACGAGCGCGCGGTGCTCGTCGACGAGCCCCGCGTGGTGGAATCCGACCCCGGACTCGACGGCCGCGGCCAGGCGCCTCCCCGTCGCGGTCCCGTCGACGCCGCGGATCTCCTCGGCGAGGTCGCCCGCGGCGGCAGCGTCGGGGGCCAGCTCCGCCTCGGCGAGCCGCGCCGCCAGCGACTCCGCCTCCCGGCGCGAGCGGACGAACGCGAGACACTGCCCGCCCGAGTCGATCGCCCCCTCCACCAACGAGGCCGTCGCCTCGGTGTCGCGCTCCTCGTCGGGACCGACGTCGCGCACGTCGACTCCGAGCGTCGACCCGTCGTCGAACGTCACGTCGTCGCCGTCGTAGACGCCCGTCCGGAGCGACACCGGCCGCCACGTCGACTCGACGAGTTCGGCGTCGAGCCACGAGGCGACGTCTTCGGGGTTGTCGACCGTCGCCGACAGCGCCACGATCTGGACGCCCGGCGCGCGCCGCTGCAGCGTCGCGAGCGTGACCTCCAGCGTCGGGCCGCGACGCTCCCGCCCGAGCAGGTGGACCTCGTCGACGACGACGCAGGCGAGGTCTTCGACCCACGAGGCCCCGTTCCGGATGGCGGAGTCGACCTTCTCCGCCGTCGCGACGACGACGTCCTCCTCGCCGAGTTCCTCGTCGGGCGAGTCGAAATCGCCCGTCGAGATGCCGACGCTCACCCCCGGAAGCTCCGCGAACGACTCGTACTTCTCGCGGGCGAGCGCGCGCAGCGGAACGGCGTACAGCGCCGGGCCGTCGGCGGTCAGCATCGCCAGTTCCGCGATCAGCGTCTTCCCCGACGCCGTCGGGATCGCGGCCACGACGTTCTCGCCCTCGGTGATCCCGGCGTCGACGGCGGCGGCCTGCGGCGGGTACAGTTCCTCGATGCCCGACGCGCGGTAGTGCTCGCGGACGGCCGCGGGGACGGGGAGGTCGCTGACGTGCACACCTCCGAGTGGGCGCGTCATCACATAAAAACTCCCGCGTGCCACCGAAGTCGGAAGTCGCGCCCGACTACGCGAACCGCTGTTCGAGGAGCGTCGTGAGCAGGTACGCGCCCAGCCGCGAGGTGTTGTCGGTCGGATCGAGCGGCGGTGAGACCTCCATCAGGTCGACGGCCCCCACCGAGCCGTGCCGCCCGAGCGTCTCCATCACGGTCAGCGCCTGCGAGGCGCTCAACCCGCCCGGTTCGGGGGTCCCGGTCCCCGGCGCGACCGACGGGTCCACGGAGTCGATGTCGAAGGTCACGTAGACGGCGTCGGCGTCGGCCGCGGCGTCGGCGACGGCCGCCTCGACGACGGCTTCGATCCCCTCCCGCTCGACGTCGCGGACGGTGAAGAGCGACAGCCCGCTCTCCTCGGCGAACTCGAAGAACCCGGGCGACTCGTAGCCGCGGATGCCGACCTGCGAGACGTGCTCGTAGTCGGTGTGCGGCGACTCGGCGATGTGGTGCGTCGAGGAGCCGTGGAAGTGCTCGCCCAGCACGGCGCTCTCGGCCACCGTGTCGGTGTGGGCGTCGATCTGGACCAGGCCGACGGTGTCGTGGTCACTGCCCTCGGCGAACCCCCTGAACGACGGGAACGTGCAGTAGTGATCGCCGCCGAGGAGGACCGGCATCACGCCCTGGTCGGCCACGGTCGCGACGTGCGCGGAGATGGACTCGGCCGTCGTCTCGCGGTCCATCGGAAAGACGGGGACGTCGCCGCAGTCGACCAGGTCGAGCGCGCCGAAGTCGACCTCGCGGCCGGTCCGGACGTTCGTCAACCCGCCCTTGTAGCCCGAGAGGTACGCCAGCCACCCGCTGGCGCGGCGGAGGGCGCGGGGTCCGTAGCGCGTCCCCGGCCGGTTGCTGACCGCGCCGTCGTACGGCGCGCCGAGGACGGCGGCGTCCGCGCCGGCGACCTCCTCGACGTCGGCGATCTCGCGCTTCAGGAACGTGTCGAAGCCCGCGTAGGGGAGTTCGACCGCGCTCCCCGGGTTGGACTCGCGGAACGCGGCGGCGCGGCTGGTGCCCTGGCCCCCGGCGGCGCCGCTGGTTCCCTGGCCTCGGTCCATCTCACGCGCCCCCGTCGCGGGTCGCCTCGACGGCCGTCCGGAGCCCCTCGACGGCGCGTTCGAGCTGGTCGCGGGAGATCGACAGCGGCGGCTGGAACCGCATCACGTTCTTGTGGAAGCCGCCGACGCCGATGATGATCCCCCGCTCTCGGAGGTGCTTTCCGACCGACTTCGCGAGTTCGGCGTCCGGGGCGGGCGCGACGCCCATCGGTCCGGTCTCGTCGGGATCGACGAGTTCGATGCCCTGCATCAACCCCAGTCCCCGCGCGTCGCCGACGACGTCGTAGTCCGCTTCCAGTTCCGCGAGCCGGTCGCTCAGCCACGCGCCCTGTTCGCTCGCGTTCTCGATCAGGCCGCCCTCGAGTTCGTCGATCGTCGCCAGCGCGGCGGCGCACGCGACGGGGTTGCCGCCGAACGTCGACAGGTGGTCGCCGGCCTCGAACGCGTCCGCGACCTCCGAGCTGGCCGTGAACGCGCCGAGCGGGAGGCCGTTCGCGATGCCCTTCGCCTGCGGCATGATGTCGGGGACCACGTCGAAGTGGTCCGAGGCCCACATCTCGCCGGTCCGGCCGTACCCGGCCTGCACCTCGTCGACGACGAGGAGCGCGCCGTGATCGTGCGCGATCTCCTTGACGCGCGAGAGCCACCCCTCCGGCGGAACGATGATTCCGCCCTCGCCCATCACGGGCTCGACGACGACGGCCGCCAGGTCGTCGGCGGTGTGCGTCTCGATCACGCGTTCGACGTCCTCGGCGCAGGCGCACGAGCACGGCCCGCCGTCGCACATCTGACAGCGGTAGGCGTACGGCGGCGCGACGTGTGCGACGTCGTTGATCGTCGGGGCCATGTCCGCCTTGTAGGACTTGTTGCCCGTCAGCGCGAGCGAGCCGAGCGTGCGGCCGTGGAACGACATCTCCAGGGCCAGCACCTCCTTCGAGCCGGTGTACTTCCGCGCGAGTTTGATCGCGCCCTCGACCGCCTCGGTGCCGGAGTTACAGAAGAACGTCTTCTGGAGGTCGCCGGGCGTGACCTCCGCGAGTCGCTCCGCCAGCGCCGCGGCCGGCTGGTTCGGATGGACGTACGTGCACCCGTGGACGAACTCGTCGAGTTGCGCTTTGGCCGCCTCGACGACGGCCTCGTTGTTGTGGCCCGCGTTGGTCACCGAGATCCCCGAAAACACGTCGAGGTACTCGTTGCCGTCGAAGTCCTCGACCGTGCTCCCGGACGCGCGCTTGATCGGAACGTTGAGATTCTTCCAGATGGGCATCAGATACTCGTCGTACTGTGCTTCGACCCGCTCGTTCGACGGTGGTGAGTCTGTTTGCTGTGACATATTTATATGGAATCCCTATTCCACCTTGAGTGGCTCTTGTTTCGATGCGTTCAAAAATCTTGAGGTGAGCGAGCCGACCAGAAACGGGTCAAAGATGCGAATAGCGATTTCCCGGTGCGGTACGTGCGACGGATCGTCGGGATGAGATATGGTAATCTGTTTCCGCTTAGATCCGTGGGTGTGGAGGATTTTTACCCGCCCCTGTCGTGGCTCGAAGTAAGCAAATGGCCACCGGTGGAGAGAGGCGACGGTACGATCTGCTCCGCCTCATCGACGAGAACGAACCGATCGGGAGCATCCGGCTCGTCGATCTGATGCAACAGCGCGGCTACTCGATCAAGGACCGGACGATCCGCCTGATGCTGTCGGAACTCGACGAGGAGAACCTCACGGAGAAAGTCACCGGAAAGGGGCGGCGGTTGACGCCCGAGGGACGCGAGGAACTCCGGCGCGGGGACGTGAGCGGTCGGTTCGAGCGGATCCGCGAGCGGATCGCCACCCTGACGAGCGAGGTCACCTACGACCCCTCCGAGGACGGCGGCGAAGTGGTGTTCGGCTCCGGTCGAGTGCCGGCCGACCGGGTCGACGACGCGTTCGCGTTGCTGACCGCGCTCCACCGGTCGTCCGTGGGTCCGGTCCCCGTCTCGTTGATCGAGACCGACTCCGAGTCCGAGGTGGAGATCGCGGCCCCGTCGAGCATCACGCTGGACGGAATCCTCCTCTCCCGCGGGATCAACGCTCGGCTCGTCACCGGCGGTCTCGTCGAATACGACGGCGAAATCGACCGCTACATCGACGCCATCAGCGGGGAGGGCTCGACGATGGACGTCGTTCGCCTGCTCGTCGAGGCCGGTCGGACGGACGTCGACGCGATCCTCGAGGAACGCGAGGGGATCCTGATCGTCGACAGCCGGGAGTTTCCGCTGACCCGGTTCGACGAGGCGCGGGACCTCTCGACGGCCGCACGGGACCAACTGGGCGGCGTGCTCGACTTCCGTCGTCCTCGGGAGACCGGCCAGATCCCGGCCGGTCGGTCCGGTTGGGAGTTCGCCTCGCTCACCTACGGCGGCGTCAGCGAGGCGGCGTTCGCGCTGCTGTACGAACACGACCTACTACGGAAGTGGGAGTCGCTGGGCGGAGTACGACCGCGGAGCGCGTTCGAACCGGCGCCGACGCTCCGCGAACGGCTGTGACTACGCGCCGACGACGATGCCGACGATGAGCACGCCGAAGAACGCGGCCCACAGTCCCAGCGACCGCAGCGTCTCCGTCCTGTCTTCGAGCTCTACCGGCCCCGTGTCGGCGGTCTCCCGATCGCTGTCGAACCCCTGGGTGAGGAACCAGTACACGACGAGCGCGCCGAACAGCGCCTCGGCCACCCAGAACAGGACGATCATCCCGGTGAAGAGGCCCTGGCTCATCATCGGTCCTCACCTCCGTCGACGCCGCCGTCGGCAGCGATCTCTGAGCCCTTCTGAGCGATCGAATCGAACCGGAAGTCGTCGGGGGCGGCCGCGCTGAGGGCGGCGGCGAGCCCCGTCGACACCAGGTGGCCGACGGCCATTATCTCCCACAGTTTGAGCGCCGGCGTGCTGACAACGACGCCGTAACTCGCCGCGAGCAGGTACCCCGTCACGACCTGTGAGACGACGACGCCGGAGACGAACCCGGCCTGCGAGGTCTTCTTCCAGAACAGCGAGAGCGCGAACGGGCCGACGAGCGCGGACGCGCCGATGCCGCCGATGAGGAGCAGTTGCACGAAGCTGATCGAACCGAGCGCGAACACCGTGGCCACGAAGATCACGACCGCGAACCCGATCGAAGCGGCGCGGGCGACCCGGAGTTGCTGCTCGTCCGACGCCCCGGTGTCGAGGTGTCGGTAGTAGATGTCACGCGAGGTGAGGCTGGCGATGGCCGTCAGGTACGAGTCGACGGACGATCCCAGGACCATAAGCGCCACGAGCAGGAACAGGATCGCCGCCCAGTCGGGCAGCAGGCCGAGCGCCTCGATCGAGAGGTTGCCCGGCGCGACGTCGGTGAACGCCGCGAGGCCGACGAACCCGATGACGGAGTACATCGCGATGGTCGTGAACACGCCGATCCCGCCGATCGTGAGGAACCGCGAGGTCTTGTCGCGGCGGACGGCGAACACGCGCTGCCAGGTCGCGAGCGAGACGACGCCCCACACGCCCAGCCCGAGCGCGTAGGGGAGGAACAGCCCCTCGATGGCGTTGAGATTCGCCATCGAGAGGAACGACGACGCCTGCGACCCGAGGTTCGCGACCATCTGGTCGTACACCTGGCCCGGTCCTCCCGTTTCGAGCAGCAGGAGCGGGACGAAGACCAGCGTCAACACCAGCGCGCTGACGAACTGGACGAAGTCGGTCGTCATCGACCCCCAGAGGCCGCCGAGGAGGATGTACACCCCGATGACGCCCATCAGAACCGCCATCACGATGTTGGGGTCGATGCCGGTCAGTCCACCGATGACCGTCCCGCCGACGAACAGCTGGATCACCCCGCCGAGAACCATCGTGTACAGGATCACGAAGATCACGACCAGATGCGCCCACTTGCCGAACCGCTCGATGAAGTACTCGCTGTAGGTCAGTCCCTGCGGGAAGAGCTTGCGCATCCGCAGCGCGAAGGGGATGACCACGAACGAGGAGAGCACGGCGGGGGCGGCGTACATCCAGGTGCCCGCGACGCCGGTGATGCCGACGTACTGTGGCACGCCGAGGATGTCGCCCGCCCACATCCAGGTCACGGCGAACGAGGCCGTCGTCAGCCCGACCTGGGCTCGCCCGCCGGCGGTGATGAACTCCTCCGTGTCGTTCACCGACTGCCGCTGGTAGATGTAGTAACTCAGCGCGATCATCGCGACCCCCCAGGCCGCCAAGAGCCCGGCGCCCGTGAGTTGCGTCACCACGGCCGATCACCCCGGTCGGAGAACCGATCGCCCGCCCGACACCGATGGTGGTAATGTATTACCATATCAAGAGAAGCAGAGTGAGACGACACATATAAAAATTGTGGTGGCGAGTGACATGGCTTACGTACCCGTAGCACGAACCACCGCTCGAATGCACGTCGATTTGACCCATCCGATCGAGACGGGAATGCAGACGTATCCGGGGGACCCGGACGTGGCAGTTCACGACCACGCGTCGCACGACGCCGACGGCTACCGCGTCTCGTCGGTCGACCTGGGCAGCCACACGGGAACGCACGTCGACGCCCCCTCGCACGTGGTTCCGGACGGAAAGACGCTCGACGACTACCCCCTCGACCGGTTCGTCTTCGACGCGGTGCGCGTCGACTGCCGGGACCTCGGCGCGCGCGAACCGATCCCCGCAGCGCGCGTTCCCGCGACCGAGGCGGAGTGTCTGGTGCTCTGGACCGGCTGGGACGACCACTGGGGGTCCGACCGATACGCCGATCACCCGTACCTTTCGCCGGCGGCCGCACGGCGGTGTGCCGATCGGGGACTGGCCGTCGCCTCCGACACGCTGAACCCCGATCCGACGCCGACGCCGGCGGCCGACGACGGCGAACCGGAGGGGTTCGCCGCCCACCACGCGCTGCTCGAGGCCGACTGTCTCGTCCTGGAGAACCTCACCGGTCTGGATGCGGTCGAAGACCGGTTCGAACTCCGGGCCTACCCCCTGGCGCTCGGCGGCGACGGTGCCCCCGTCAGGGCGGTCGGGGTCGTCTGAACACCGGCACATCTATGCCACCATTTTATTATCGAGCCCCGAGTTGAAATTCGTATGTTGCACACGCAGGGACCGCTTCGTACGATCGACGTGGGTGCACGCGAGACCGCGACCGAACCGATCGAGGAGACGCTCGCCGAGTTCGTCGGCGGTCGGGGGTGGCGACGGCGCTCGCACACGACCGGATCCCGTTCGACGCGGACCCGTTCGGCCCGGAGAACAGCCTGTTTTTCACGACCGGTCCGATGCAGGCGTCGCGGATGTCGTTCACCGGTCGGATGAACTGTACCGGCGTGTCGCCGCTGACCGACGGGCTCTTCTCGTCGAACGCCGGCGGCTTCCTCTCGCGGAACTTCGTCGGGGCGGGCCAGGCCGCGGTGGAGGTGACCGGCGAGAGCGACGAACTCCTGGCGGTCCACGTCCGCGAGGACGGCGTCGAGTTCGAGGAGGTGCCGGAACTGGCGGGGGCGGAGGTCCCCGAGACCGTCGCCTACGCCGCCGACGAACACGGGCTCGAACCGGAGCACACGGCCTGCATCGGCCCCGCCGGGGAGAACCGGGTTCGGTTCGCGTCGATTATGACCAGCGAGTCGCGGGCGTTCGGCCGCGGCGGCCTCGGCGCGGTGCTAGGGGCGAAGAACGTCAAGCTCCTCACCTTCGCGGGCGACGCCGACCCGGGCGTCGAGATCCCCTCGGTCCAGATGGAGGTCCACCGGGAGGCCGCGACCGACGACCACATCATGAAGCGACAGGGGACGACGTCGGTGACGGACCTCGCCAACGAGACCGACGCGCTGCCCTCGTATTACTTCGCCGAGCAGTCCTTCGAGGGCGCGGAGGGGATCAACGGCGACCGCGTCGAGGAGAAGAAGTACAAGAAGGGGACCTGCTCGCAGTGTGCGTTCGCCTGCAAACTCCCGACCCGCGACGAGGCCACCGGCGTCGAGACGGAGGGTCCGGAGTTCGAGACGGTGATGTCCTTCGGCAGCAACTGCGGCGTCGACGACATCGTCGACGTGATGCGGTCGAACGAGCTGTGTGACCGCCTCGGGTTGGACGTGATCTCCTGCGGCGACACCGTCGCCGGCTACCTCGCCAGCGAGGACGCCTTCGGCGACGCGGAACTCGTCCGCGAGACCGTCGAGAAGATCGCCGCGCGCGAGGGCGTCGGCGACACGCTCGCGGAGGGGATCGACCGCGCCCACGAGGAACTGGGGATCGAGAACTGGACCGTCAAGGGCTTGGAGTTCCCCGCTCACGACGGCCGCGCGCTGAACGGGCAGGGACTCTCGTTCGCGACGGCCAACCGCGGTGCGGACCACATGTACGCGACCTTCTACGCCTACGAGTACCCGCTCGTCCCGCGCCAGGACGCGTTCGATCCCGACGGCCTCGACGCGGCGAAGGCCGAGAAGCTCGTCGAACTGGAGAACGCGCGGGCGCTCGAGGACTGCGGGGTCGTCTGCCGGTTCTCGCGTGACTTCATGACGCCGGACCGCTTCGAGGCGCTGTTCGACGCGGACTACGAGGACCTCCTCGACGTCGGGTCGCGGGTCGTCGAACTGGAGCGACACTTCAACAACCAGCGCGGCTTCGACCGCGCGGACGACCGGCTCCCCTACGACATCGAGGGCTTCGAGACGGCGCTGGACGACTACTACGAGGCCCGCGGGTGGACCGAAGAGGGCGTCGTCCCCGACGTGGAGCCGGGCGCGCCTTCCGCGGCCGCGGACTGACGGCGTCGAGCCGCCGGGGAGCCGATAAGACCCGAGTCGGAATGCTGCGGCTGGCGTCGGCGAGCCCCCGGGACCCGACGACCTCCGGAACCGAACTCATCGGACCGGGAGGCCGTGTACTTCGATATTACTTGGTTGTATTCGTCAGTTATATATTCGCGGCGGCTGAGGCTCCGGACGGATATGGGCTTCAGCGACCACCTCCTCGAAACCGGGGAGAGTCTCTGGGACGCACAGAAGCGACACCCGTTCGTCCGCGAGCTGGCCGACGGCAGCCTCGACGAGGCGGCGTTCCGAACCTGGCTCGAACAGGACTACCTGTACCTGCTCGACTACGCGCGGACGTTCGCGATCCTCGGGACGAAGGCGACCGACGAGGGGACGATGGCGCACTGTTTCGAGGTGGCGAACGCCATCGTCGACGAGGAGATGGACCTCCACCGGTCCTTCGCCGCCGAGCACGGCCTCACCGCCGCGGACCTCACGGACGTTCGGAAGACGCCGACGTGCGAGGCGTACACCGACTTCCTGCTCCGGACGGCGCGAGGGAGTCCCCTTCCGGTGGGCGCGGCGGCCATCTTCCCCTGTGGACGGGGGTACCTCGACGTTGCCGAGCATATGGCCGACCGCGCCGACGGCGAGCACCGATACACGCCCTTCATCGAGAAGTACACGAGCGAGGCGTTCCGCGAGTCCGTCGCCTGGATGCGCGGGTTGGTCGACCGCTGCGCCGAGGAGCATCCGTCGCTCCGCGAGGAGATGGAGGCCGCCTTCCGCCGGAGCGCCGAACTCGAACACGCCTTCTGGGAGATGGCCTACACCGAGGAGCGGTGGCCGCACGAGCGAGCGGGTCCGGAGGTGGTCTAGAGTGGTCGAAGCCGGGCTCGCACTGGGCGCGACGGTGCTGACGCTCGCGGGCGTAACCGTCGCGGGGCTGCTCTACTCGCGGGGGCGGATGCTCTCGGTCGAGGACTACGTCAGCGCCCGGGGGTCGACCGGCACCGGCGGCACGGCGGCCACGCTCGTCGCCTCCGGGATGGGCGCGTGGATCCTGTTCAGCCCCGCCGAGGCCGGCGCGGCCTTCGGCGGCGTGGCGGCGGTCCTCGGCTACGCGATCGGCAGCGCGGTCCCGCTCCTGCTCTTCGTCTCCGTCGGCGTGCGAATCCGCGAGTCCATTCCCCGGGGGCACTCGCTGACGGAATACGTCTACGCGCGCTACGGCGCGTGGATGTACGCCTACGCCGTCGCTATCGCGTCGTTCTACATGTTCATCTTCCTGGCGGCGGAGATGACGGCCGCCTCGGGCGCTCTCGCGTACGTCGCCGGAGTGCCGACTTGGGTCACGGCCGGCGCCATCGGCGCGTTCGTACTCGCGTACACCGGCTACGGGGGACTGGTCGCAAGCATCTTCACCGACACGGTCCAGACGCTCGTCGTCCTGCCGCTGCTCGCGGTCGGCTTCGGGGCGGTCGTCCTGGGACTCGGCGGTCCGGGCGAGATACACGCCGCGGTGTTCGCGACGAACCCCGACCTCCTCGATCCGACGTTCCTGCCGGGGGTCGCCTTCGGGGCGTTCGTGACGATCGGCATCACGGGCGCGAACGTGTTCAACCAGGGCCAGTGGCAGCGCGTCTTCGCCGCCGAGAGCGACGCCGCCGTCCGCCGCGGGTTCGCGGCCGCAGCGATCGCCGGCGTCCCGATGATCCTGCTCGCGGGGCTGTTCGGGGTCGCCGCCGCGGGTTTGGGGCTGCTCGCGGAGGGCAACGCGAGCGTCGCCTTCTTCCTCGTCGTCGCGGAGGCGCTCCCCGAGTGGGCGACGCTGGCCGTCGTCGTGCTGGTCGTCCTGCTCGTGACGAGTTCGGCCGACACGATGTTCAACGCGCTGGCGAGCCTCGTCACCGTCGACCTGTCCCGCGTGCTCGACGACCCCGACGAACGAACCCTCCAGGCGGTCGCTCGCGGGCTCACCGCGGTCGTCGCCGCCGGTGCGATCACCGTCGGCGCACAGGGATACAGCGTCCTCGAGCTGTTCCTGCTGGCGGACCTGCTCGGGGCCGCGACGTTCGTTCCGTTCCTGCACGGGCTCTACTCCGAACGAGCCACCCAGTGGGGCGCCCTGGTCGCGAGCGTCCTGGGACTCGCCGTCGGACTCGCCTACTTCCCGACCTTCCACGGCGCTCTGACCGGTCTCCCCGTGGTCGGCCCGATCCTCCCCGGCGCTTCGTTCGTCCACGCCTTCGCTGGCGCGGCGGCCGTCTCGGCCGTCCTCTCGGTAGTCGCGGGGCGGGCGACCGACAGCCGGTTCGACGGCGGTTCGCTCGCGTCGGAGGTCCACTCGCTCGACGATCGGTCGGCTCGGAGTCCCGAGGACGGGAACGCCGTCGTGGACGGCGGAACGGGGGTGGACCGATGACTCTCGGTGCGGGCGCCTTCGCGGTGCTCGTCTGGGGAAGCCTCGCGTCGGTCGTCGTCACCTTCGGCTGTCTGCTGTGGGTCGTGCTTCGGGAAGACGTGACCGAGAGGCGGGCGAGAAGCGCCGGCCGGAGGGCCGAGCGATGACCGACCGCGACGTCGCGCTCACGGTCGCCGGGTCGGACAGCGGCGGCGGCGCCGGCGTGCAGGCGGACCTGAAGACGATGGAGGCGCTGGGCGTCTTCGGCACCAGCGCGGTCACGAGCGTCACCGCGCAGCACACCCGCGGCGTCGAGGCCGTCGAAGACGTCTCGACGGACGTGATCGAGGCACAGATCAGCGCCGTCGCCGAGGACTTCGACGTCGGTGCGGCGAAGACGGGGATGCTCAGTTCCGCGGCGATCATCGAGACCGTCGCGGACTGCCTCGCCGGCTACGACTTCCCGCTCGTGGTCGACCCGGTGATGGTCGCCCAGAGCGGGGACCGACTGCTCGCTCCCGAGGCGGAGGCGACCCTGCGGACGGAACTGCTCCCCCGGGCGACGCTCGTCACGCCGAACCTCCCCGAAGCGGCGGTCCTCGCCGGCGTCGACGTCGGCGGCGAGCGCGAGATGCGCGCGGCCGCCGAGACCATCGCCGACGACGGCCCCGACGCCGTCCTCGTGACCGGCGGCCACCTCGCCGAGGACCAACTCGTCGACGTCCTTTATTCCGGAGGCGAGACGCGGACGTTCCGGAAGCGCCGCGTCGACACCGCGAACACCCACGGAAGCGGTTGTACACTCTCCTCGGCCGTCGCCGCGGGGCTCGCCGGCGGCGAGGACCTCCACGCCGCCGTCGGGCGCGCGGAGGCGCTCGTCGACCGGGCGGTCCGGTACGGCCTCGACGTCGGCGGGGGGGCCGGATCCGTCCACCACCTGGCGGGGGTCCGCAACGACGCCGCCCGGCACGACGCGGTAGAGTCAGTGAGGGGCGTGGTTCGCGCGCTCTGTGACCGCGACGTCTCCGCGCTCGTCCCCGAGGTCGGGCTGAACGTCGCCGTCGCGACGCCGTACGCGGTTTCGACGGAGGAGGTGGCCGCCGTCGAGGGGCGACTCCACCGGACCGTCGACGGCGTCGCCGCGACGGGCGACGTCCGGCCAGGCGCGTCGAGCCACGTCGCTCGGCTCCTGCTCGCCGCTCGCGATCGCGATCCGACCCTCGGCGCCGCGGCCAACGTCCGCCTCGACGACACCGTCGCCGCCGCGGTCGAGGAGCGGTTCGACGCCGTCGAGGTCGACAGGACCACCGAACCCGACGCGGACCCGACCGAGGCGCGGGCGGGCGGGACGATGGCCTGGACCGTCGAGCGCGCGATGCGCGGCCGCGAATCGGTGCCCGACGCGATATACGACCGCGGCGCGGTGGGGAAGGAAGCGATGTGCCGGCTGTTCGCGGGTTCGCCGGCCGAACTCCGGGAACGCCTCTCGGAACTGGACGACGCCGTCGGCGACGGCGAGTGAACCGCGGGACCACGGCGGCCGCCTCACCCGTCCGCCGAGTCCCGCTCGGCGATCATCCGCGCGGCCAGGTCCGTCCAGTCGTCGCTGCGGATCGCGACCCCGACGATCGCCGCTCGCGAGACGTACGAGAGCACGATGCCGAGGTACACGCCGGAGAGCCCGAAGTCGAGGACCACCGCGAACAGGTACGACGCGCCCAGGAGGAACACGTACGAGCCGACGACCCCGGCGTAAAACGGCGTCCGCGTGTCGCCGGCGCCCTTCAGCGCGCCCGAGAGGGGGAAGTAGATCCCGATGAAGGCCATCGCGACGGCGAACGCGCGGTTGAAGTCGGTCGCGAACCCGACGGTCGCGGCGTCCCGGGTGAAGAGCGTCGCCAGCGGTTCCGCGGCGATGAACAGCAGGACGCCCATCGCCCCGAGAGCGGCGAGGCTGAACCCCGAGATCGCGCGGGCGGTGTAACGCGCCTCGTCGGGGCGCGCGGCCCCCAACGCCTGTCCGACGAGGATGCTGGAGACGGTGCGAAACGCTCTGAACAGCGGGGCGGTGAACTGCTGGTAGATCCGCTTTCCGATGTGGTAGGCGGCGTTCGCCTCGGTCCCGAAGAGCAGCACGAGCGAGTTGAACGGGAAGTTCGCGACCTCGGTGCTCAGCCCGCCGGCGATGTCGGGGACGCTCACTTCGAGCAACTGGCGAGTGAGGAGCAGTCCGCGCGGCCGGGCCAGCGACAGCGACGTGCGCGCGCTGAGGAGCACGCCGACGACGAGGAGGGCCTCGACGGTCCGGCCGACCGCCGTGGCGACGCCGACGCCGACGATCCCCAGGCGCGGCGCCCCCGCGAGTCCCAGCCCCAACGTGATCGAGAGGAGGATGTTCAGCCCCGTCGCCCCGCCGTTGATCACCATCGGGGTGCGGGTGTCGCCGCTCCCCTGCAGCGCCCGCGCGCCGACGAAGCCGACGATCCGCATCGGCGCGGCGGCGAACACGATCGTCAGGTAGCGGCCGCCCTCCCGCGCGACGGGGGCGTCGGCACCGAGCAGCGCGATCAGCGCCTCGCTGAACAGCAGGCCGACGGCGACGAGCGGGAGTCCACAGAGAGCCCCGATGAGCAGCGCCTGAGAGACAGCGCGGTCCCGGGTCGCCGTCGACTCCCGGCCCGTCTCCTGGCTCGACAGGGAGATCGCCCCGCTTCCGAGGCCCATCCCGATCCGGAGCGGGATGCGCGAGTAGAGGTCCGCGAGTCCGATCGCCGCGACCGCGACCGGTGAGAAGAAGCCGGTGACGAGGATGTCGACCGTCCGCATCAGCGTGTTGAGCGTCTGCTGGACGGCGACCGGCCACCCGAGGTCGAGGGCCTCTCTCCCGACCGAACGCGCCCTGTCGTCGAGGCGGGGAAGCAACGCTCGACGGTGCGCGTGCACGGATAAAATAGGTTGTGTCCGGCGGGCTGAGCGGCGGGAAGAAACGCGGATCGGTCGGGGGAAGTCGTCCAGAAGGCAGCGATGCCGACTAGATGTAGCCGTGCTCGGCGAGCCGATCGACCGCCTCGCGGAGTCGCTCCTCGCTGGCGGCGTAGGAGATCCGCGCGTAGCCGGGCGAGCCGAACGCCGAGCCCGGAACGGTCGCGACGTGGGCGTCCTCGATCGCGCCGGCGCACCACTCCTGATCGTCATCGGCGACGGGCAACATCATATAGAACGCGCCGTCGCCGACCGGGACGTCGACGCCGTGGTCGGCGAAGAGATCCGCGAGCATATCGCGGCGGTCGCGGAACGCGTCGCGCATCTCAGTCACCGCCTCGTCGGTGTTCTCGATCGCTTCGAGGCCGGCGTGCTGGACGAAGTTCACGGCGCACGACACCGAGTGGGAGTGCAGCTTCGCGGCCTGGGAGATCAGCGACTCGGGCGCGTGGAGGTAGCCGAGCCGCCAGCCCGTCATCGAGTACGCCTTCGAGAAGCCGTTGATCGTGACCGTTCTCTCGCTCATCCCGTCGAGCGTCGCGAGGCTCGTCGGGTCGACCCCGTAGGTGATCTGCTGGTAGATCTCGTCGGAGATGACGGTGACGTCGTGCTCGACGGCCAGGTCGCGGACGCCTTCGAGTGCCTCGTCGGAGTAGACCGCGCCCGTCGGGTTCGACGGCGAGTTGACGACGAGGAGTTCGGTGTCGTCCGAGACTGCTTCCGAAAGGTCCTCCAGCGCGGGTTCGAGCTGGAAGTCGTACGGCGCGAGGTCGACGCGGTTCAGCGAGCCGCCCGAGAGCTTCGCCATCGCCTCGTAGGAGACCCACGCGGGGTCGAGCAGGACGACCTCGTCCCCGTCGTCGATGAGCGTCTGGAACGTCTCATAGAGCGCCTGCTTGCCGCCGGGCGTGACGATGACCTCCTCGCTCGCGGCGTCGATGCCGTCGCCGCGGAGCTTCGCGGCGATCGCCTCCCGAAGCGCCGGAATCCCGTTCGAGGACGTGTAACCGGTGTGTCCGGCGTCCATCGCGTCCTGGCCGGCCGCGACGATGTTCTCCGGCGTCGGGAAGTCGGGTTCGCCGACCGAGAGGTCGACGACGTCGACGCCCTCCGCCTCCAGTTCGCTCGCCTTGTTGCTGATTGCCAGCGTCGCGCTCGGTTCCACCCGTTCGACGCGGGCTGCGAAGTCGAAACTCATGCCAACGTCTCCACCATATCGACCGCGGCGTTTACCGCTTCCGCACCTTTGTCGATCCGCTCTCGCGCCTCGGCCCCGCTCTGCCCGGGGCCGGAGACCCCGAACGTCACCGGCACGTCGCGGTCGAGGCTCACCTCCGTGAGCGACTTCGCCGTCGCGTCGGCGATGACGCGGTCGTGGTCCGTGTCGCCGGTGACGATGGCGCCGACGACGGCCACGGCGTCGACGTCCTCGCGCCGCGCCAGGCGGTCGGCCGCCAGCGGCGAGTCGTACGCGCCGGGGACCGACAGTTCCGCTGCGATCTCGACGTCCCGTTCGGCGGCGGCCTCCCGAGCGGCCGACGCCATTCCCTCGGTGACCGACGCGTTGAACTCGGCCACCACTAATCCGAGCGTTACCATACCGATGCGGTCCGCCGGCGGCGTCAAAGAGGTATCGGCACGCCGCCGGCAGGCCGCGGGGCGCGGGGCGCGATAGGCGGTCGGTCTCCCGACGCGAGCACAACGTGTCTGATATCCGAACGGACGTGGCGAGCGGTCCGCGACGGACTGCGGCCGGCGCGCGCGTCGGCAAACACAAGAGTTGTAACCGCCTGGTGGACACACACCAGCAATGAGCCCTGACGAGGGCCCGCGCGAGACGGACGGGGCCCCCGACCCCGACGGTGCGTCAGACCCTCCCTCCGATTCGCCGGTCGACGGCGCGAGCGACGGTGTACGCCGGGAAGGACGGGACGACCGGGCCGCCCGGAGCGACGCCGTCGAGACGCCTTCGGACGTCGGCGCCGCCGGGAGCCCCGCGGGCGACGATACCCCCGAGAAGTTCGCGGCCGCCGATACCCCGAAGAAATCCGCGGTCGCCGATACCCCCGAAACGATCGCAGACGGAATTACCGCCGAACGGCTCCGGGAGCGCCGCGTCCTCCTCGGCGTCGTCGGCTTCACCGTGGTCGCACTCTGCCTCCGCCTCGTCGCGCTCGGCGGGCGGATCTTCCACTGGGACGAGGGCCGCGTCGGCTACTGGATCCTCCGGTACCACGAGACGGGCGTGCACACGTACCGACCGATCGTCCACGGCCCCTTCCTCCCGATCGTCAACGACTGGCTGTTCGCCCTGATTCCCGTCTCCGACTTCGCGGCGCGGTTCCCGGTCGCGCTCGTCGGCGGGCTGTTCCCGCTCGTCGCGTGGCTCTTCCGCGAGCGGCTGCGCGACACCGAACTCGTCGCGCTCGCGGCGGTGCTCGCGCTGAACCCGCTCGTCGTCTACTACTCGCGGTTCATGCGCAACGACGTCCTCGTGGCCGCGTTCTCGGTCGTCGCCCTCGGGTTCGTCGTCCGCGGGCTCGACACCGGTCGGCTCCGCTACGCGTTCCCCGCGACCGTCTCGCTGGCGCTGGCGTTCACGACGAAGGCGAACGCGCTTCTCTACGTGCTCTGCTTCCTGGGGGCGGGCGCGCTGCTCGCGGACCACCGACTGCTCGGGGCGCGGGCCCGCGGCGAGTCGGCCCGCGCGGTCTTCGCGGCGTGGGGGGCGTCGGCCCGGGAGCGGCTCCTGGGCCACGGGTCGTCGGCGCAGGCTTCACTCGCTCGCGTACTCGGGACCGCACTCGGGAGCGTCGCGCTCTTTCTCGTCATCACCGTGTTCTTCTACGCGCCGCGACCGGACCTCTGGGGAGCCCTCGCGAACCCCGCACAGCTCCCGGGCGTCGTCGACGCCGGAACCGTCGGCGCGGCCGAGAAGCTGTTCGACACCTGGGGCGGCGGGGGGCATCAGGACCACCCGTACCTGCCCTACCTCGGCGATCTCGCGGAGACGCTGATCTACGGCGCGCCGGCGGTCCTCGCCTTCGGCCTCGTCGGCGTCGTCGTCGACCGGTACGGGTTCACCGGCGAGGGACCGCGCGAGACCGTCACGTTCGCGACCTACTGGGCGGTCGCGTCGCTGTTCGGCTACCCGATCGCGACCGACATCCAGGCCCCCTGGGCCGCGGTCCACGTCGTCGTGCCGCTGGCCGTCCCGGCCGCGGTCGGCGTCGGGTTCGTGATCGACTCCGCGCGCGAGGCGCTCGCCGCCCGCGACGCCGTGAGCGTCGGCCTCGCGGCGCTCGTCGTGCTCGCGGCCCTGAGCGGCGCGCTGGCCGCGAACGCCGCGTACTTCAACTCCACCGAGGAGGCCGACAGACAGGTGCTGC
Source organism: Halobellus limi (assembly GCF_004799685.1). NCBI lineage: Archaea > Methanobacteriati > Methanobacteriota > Halobacteria > Halobacteriales > Haloferacaceae > Halobellus > Halobellus limi. The sequence continues at coordinate 1,761,504 of NZ_CP031311.1, read as the reverse complement.
AGTGGGCCCAGCCCGAGAACTCCCTGAAGCCGACGGTCGAAGTCGTCGGCGAGGTCTCGGCCGCCGACGACGACGGCGCGGACGTCCTCTTCGTCGGCAGTCGGCCGCCGGGAGGCGACGGCGAGGTGTTCTACGTCAGAAACGAGTCGTCGCTGTCGACCGCGCCGCCGGGCGGCCCCGCGTGGCACGACCGACTGCCGCTCCCCTGGTATCTGGAACGCTACGACGCGAACGTGACCAGTTCGGCACCCGACGCCGACCTGAGCGAGACGCTCGCGGACCCGCCGCCGGTCGTGATCGCGAAGGACTACGATCGCAACGCGGTCTCCCGGCAGTTGTCGGGCTACACCGCCTTCGAGCACCGGTTCCGCCTCTGGGACGACAGGGTCGTGGTCTTCGTCGAGAACGAGCAGTTGGAACGCGTCGCGCCGGAGCGGGTTTCGGAGACGTCCTCGGAAGGCGAACCGTCGTCGTGAAGAATCGACGGTGCCGATAGCGGTCGATGCGTGGAGACCGTCGTGCGCCCACGGAATAGACACGTCCGTGCACACTTTCCGTTCCGTTCGGCAAACTTTATTCAGTATCCTCCAGTACCGTCGCCCGTGACCGTCACCGTACCCGGACCCACGCTCGGCGTCGTCGGCGGCGGCCAACTCGGCCGGATGCTCGCCGAGGCGGCCGCCCCCTCGGCGTCGAGGTGATCGTCCTCGACCCGACGCCCGACTGTCCCGCCTCGCCGGTGGCCCGCGATCAGATCGTCGGCGACTTCGACGACCCCGAGGCCTTCCGCGAACTCGCCTCGAAGGTCGACGCGCTCACGTTCGAGATCGAACTCGCCGACGCCGAACTGCTCGACGACGTCGCCGCGGAGTTCGACCTCTCGGTGAATCCGGACCCCGAGACGCTCTCGATGATCGAGGACAAACTCGTCCAGAAGCGCGCGCTGGCGGACGCGGGCGTGCCGGTCCCGCCGTTCCGTCGGGTCGACGACGCCGACGACCTCCGCGACGCCCTGGAGGAGTTCGGCGCCGTGATGCTGAAGGCCCGAACCGGCGGCTACGACGGCCGCGGCAACGTTCCCGTGACTGATCCCGACGACGCCGAGGACGCGATGGCGGCCGTCGGCGGCCCCGCGATGGCCGAGACGTTCGTCGACTTCGCGCGCGAACTCTCCGTGATCGCCGTGCAGGGCGAGGGCGAGGTCCGCACGTTCCCCGCGGGCGAGAACGTCCACGAGGAGGAGATCCTCCGGGAGACGATCCTGCCCGCGCGGACGACCGACGAGGTGCAGGCCCGCGCCGACGAGGTCGCCCGCGACGTCCTGGAGACGCTGTCGGGACGCGGCGTGTTCGGGATCGAACTGTTCGAGACCTCTGATGGGTCCATCTCGGTCAACGAGATCGCCCCGCGCCCGCACAACTCCGGGCACTGGACGATCGAGGGCGCGCGCGCCTCCCAGTTCGAACAGCACGTCCGCGCCGTTCTCGGGTGGCCGCTGGGGTCGACCCGCCTGCGCTGTCCGACCGTGACGGCGAACGTCCTCGGCACCGTCGAGGAGCCGCGATCGGCGCGGCTCGGGAACGTCGAGGCCGCCCTCTCCGACCCGGACGCCTCCCTGCACTGGTACGGCAAGGACGAGGTCCGCCCGCTCCGGAAGATGGGCCACCTCACGGTGACCGGAAACGGCGCGGGGGACGACCACGTTCCGGACGACCTCCTCGCGCACGCGAGAGACGTTCGGGACGCGCTGACCTTCGAGTGACGGACGGGACGCGCCGACGCGAGTGACGGACGGGATTCGCCGACCTCTCGTGACGGCCCCGCGACCGACTATCCAGACCACACCCACGATGACAGACTACACGCCCGACGACGACGCCGACGTGACCGTACAGGACCTGATCGACCGACTGCACGCCGAGGCCGACGCCGACGTCGACCCCGAGTCGACGCCCGACGTCGGGATCATCATGGGATCGGACTCGGACCTGGAGACGATGTCCGGCGCGCACGACGCGCTCGACGAACTCGGCTTCGAAGAGCAGACCGACTTCCGCGACGCGCCCGACGCGCGCTTCACCTACGAGACGTACGTCGTCTCCGCGCACCGGACGCCCGAGCTGATGTACGCCTACGGCGAGACCGCCGAGGCCCGCGGCCTCGACGTCGTGATCGCGGGCGCGGGCGGGAAGTCCGCCGACCTCCCGAACATGACCGCCTCCATCGCGTACCCGCTCCCGGTCGTGGGCGTGCCGGTTCAGGAGAAGTCCGTCGACTCGGTGATCGGGATGCCGACCGGCGCGCCGATCGTCGCCGTCGACGCCGGCAAGTCGTTCAACGCCGCGCTCTCGGCCGCACAGATACTCTCCCGCGAGCACGAGGAACTGCGCGAGCGACTGGTCGAGTACCACGAGGGGCTCGTCGGCGGGGTCGCACGCGACTCCCGCGACCTCCACGACCTCGGGGTCGAGGCGTACGTCGAGAGCCGACGCGACGACTGACGGCGGCCTCGGCCGTCGCGGGGGCAGCCGCGGTATAAATCAACGCTTATGGGGGGGCGCTTCTAACCCATCGAACGTCAGGGAGACTACGGAATGAGTGAATGGATCGCAATCGGGGCCCTCGGGCTCGTCGCCGTCGGAATCCCACTGGGGATGATGGCGGTCTCGGCGATACTACGCCCGTCGGTACCCGAACAAGGCAAACGCGCCACCTACGAGAGCGGTGAGGTACCGACCGGCACGGCGCGCGTCCAGTTCAACATACAGTACTATATGGTCGCGCTGCTGTTCGTCGTGTTCGACGTCGAAACCGTTCTCATCTTCCCGTGGGCCGTCATCTACCGGTCCGCACTGGACCAGGGCGTCGCCCTCTCGACGGTGTTGCTGCCGATGCTCGCATTCGTCGGCATCCTCGTCGTCGGACTGGTCTGGGCGTGGCGCAACGGCGCAGTCAAGTGGGTCAAAAGCCCGCTGGCGAACCGCCGGAAGACGGAGAGAAACGCATGAGCAGCGAACGAGACACACCATTCGTCACGGACGACACGCAGGTACAGACCGACACCCGGGACGCCCGGATGACGGGCGGCGGCGCGGACAACCGGTTCAACTCGAAACTCCGGGAGGCGTTCGGCTCCTCGCCGTTCATCCTCACCAAGTTCGACCAGTTTATGAACTGGGTCCGCGGCTCCTCCATGTTCATGCTGCAGTTCGGGATCGCCTGCTGCAGCATCGAGATGATGCACACCTACTCGGTGAAACACGACCTCGACCGGTTCGCGGCCGGGGTCCCCCGCGCGTCGCCGCGGCAGGCGGACGTGATCATCGTTCCGGGAACGATCGTCTCGAAGTTCGCCCCGCGGATGAAGCGCGTCTACGACCAGATGCCCGAGCCGAAGTTCGTCGTCGGGATGGGCTCCTGTACGATCTCCGGGGGTCCGTTCCAGGAGGGCTACAACGTCATCAAGGGCGCAGAGGAGGTCATCCCCGTGGACATCCACGTCCCCGGCTGTCCCCCGCGTCCCGAGGCGCTCATCTACGGCGTCGCGAAGCTGCAACAGCGCATCGCCGAGGGCGAGTCGAGCCCGGTGACGGTCAAACCCTACGAGCTCGAACAGTTCGACGACCTCGAACAGGACGAGATCGTCGAGAAGCTCGCCGACCAGATCGACGAGGACGACCTGGTCATGCGGTACAACTGGGCTGATTCGCCATGAGCCTCGAAGAACCGACCCCAGAGGACGGCGCAGTCGAGGTCCTCCCGACGGAGGGCGACGAGATCGCCGAACTGCTCGGCGACCTCGTCGTCGACCGCGAGGAGCACGTCAACGCGCCCGGGTTCGTCATCCGGCCCGACAGCGTCCAAGAGACGCTGCGTCGCCTCCGCGACGAGGCCGGGTTCGACCACCTCTCGTGTGTCACCGCCGAGGAGCGCGAGGACCGCTACGAGTCGATCTACCACCTCACGAGCTTCGACGACCGACAGCGCGAGGTCAGCGTCGTCGTCCCGACGACGAAGGACGACCCCGTCAGCGAGTCGGCCGAACCGGTGTTCCGGACGGCCGACTGGCACGAGCGGGAGGCCTACGACCTGATCGGCATCGAGTACGACGACCACCCCGATCTGCGTCGGATCCTCCTGCCCGACACGTGGCAGGGACACCCGCTCTCGCAGAACTACGACCAGGACCGCCCGCAGATCGTCACGCTCAAAGAGTGGGAGAACCCCCTCGCCGACGACCACCGCGAGGAGGAGGGCGACACGATGTACGTCAACATCGGGCCGCACCACCCCGCAACGCACGGCGTCCTCCACGTCAAGACGGTGCTCGACGGCGAGCAGGTCGCGGACGTCGACCCCGACATCGGCTACCTCCACCGCTGCGAGGAGCAGATGTGTCAGACGAAGACGTACCGCCACCAGATCATGCCGTACCCCGATCGCTGGGACTACGCCTCCTCCGGGCTCCTGAACGAGTGGGCGTACGCCCGCGCCGCGGAGGACCTCAACGACATCGAGGTCCCGGAGTACGCGCAGATCATCCGGACGATGGGCGCGGAGTTCTGCCGCATCGCCTCGCACATGCTCGCGGTCGGGACGTTCGCGCTGGACGTCTACGGCGACTTCACCGCGATCTTCATGTACGCGATGCGGGACCGCGAGAAGGTCCAGAGCGTCCTCGAAGAACTCACCGGCCAGCGGATGATGTTCAACTACTTCCGCCTGGGCGGCGTCGTCTGGGACCTCCCCGAGCCGCGCGAGGACTTCTTCGAGATGATCAGAGACTACCTCGACGAGCTTCCGCAGGCCGTCGAGGAGTACCACGACCTCATCACCTCCAACGAGATCCTGCAGTCGCGGACGATCGACACGGGCGTGCTCCCGCCGGAGGTCGCGAAGTCCTACGGCGCGACGGGCCCCGTCGCTCGCGGCTCCGGCATCGACTACGACCTCCGTCGGGACGACCCCTACGGCTACTACGACGAACTCGAGTGGGACGTCATCACGGAGGACGGCTGCGACAACTTCAGCCGACTGCTCGTCCGCCTCCGCGAGGTCGAAGAGTCCGCGAAGATCATCGAGCAGTGCGTCGACCTGCTCGAAGACTGGCCCGAGGACGAGCGGAACATCCAGGCGAACGTGCCGCGGACGCTCCGCCCCGACGACGACACGGAGATCTACCGCGCCGTCGAGGCCGCCAAGGGCGAACTCGGCATCTACATCCGCGCGGACGGCACCGAGAAGCCCGGCCGCTTTAAGATCCGCAGTCCGTGCTTCTCGAACCTCCAGACGCTGCCGGAGATGTCCACCGGCGAGTACATCCCGGACATGGTCGCCTCGCTGGGTAGCTTAGACATCGTGCTCGGAGAGGTGGACCGATAATGGTGCCGCTGCAGTCGCAGGTGCTCTTACCCGAGCGGATCGCCGGCCTCCTGGGGCTTTCGGGGACGGTCGGGCAGATCGTCGGCGGTCTGCTCGGCGCGTTCCTGATCGCCAACCTACTGCTCGTCCAGACGGCCGTCGCCGGCCCGTGGGCCAAGCGAAAGATCACCGCCGCGTTCACCGACCGCATCGCGGTGAACCGGGTCGGCCCGTTCGGCCTGGTCGTCATCGTCGCCGACGCCGTCCGACTGCTCTCGAAGGAGCTCGTGATTCCGGAGGGCGTCGACCGACCGGCGTACGACCTGGGGCCGCTTCTGGTTCCCTTCTCGGCGCTGCTCGGCTTCGCCGTCATCCCGATGGGCAACGGCATCCACCTCGCCGACCCCGAGACGGGCGCGGTGTTCGCCTTCGCGGCCTCCTCGATCGCCTCGCTCGGCATCGTGATGATGGGCTACGCGTCGAACAACAAGTACTCGCTGCTCGGCGGCCTCCGGGCGATCGCCTCCAACATCGCCTACGAGATCCCGCTGATCGTCACCGCGGCGTCGGTGATCATCTTCACCGGCACGCTGCAGATGAGCGAGATCGTCGCCCAGCAGACCGACCCGCTGCTCTCTATCGCGGGCGTCACGATCCCGCAGTGGTTCGCGTTCGTCAACCCGTTCGCGTTCGTGCTGTTCGTGATCGCGAACCTCGCGGAGGTCGGCCGCAACCCCTTCGACGTGCCGGAGGCGCCGACCGAGATCGTCGCCGGGTTCCAGACTGAGTACTCCTCGGTGTACTTCGTGCTCATCTACCTCGGCGAGTTCATCCACATCTTCCTCGGCGGCGCGCTGGCGGCGACGCTGTTCCTCGGCGGCCCGGCCGGACCGGTCCTGCCGGGATTCGTCTGGTTCACGATCAAGATCTGGGCGTTCTACCTGTTCACCCAGTGGGCGCGATCCGCGATCCCCCGCCTCCGCATCGACCAGTTCCTCGACGTCGGCTGGAAGGGGATGCTCGTGCTCTCCTTCGCGAACCTGGTGCTCACGGCCGTAATCGTGGGAGTGATAGCATGATCGGCGTACTCAAATCGATGGCGACGACGATGAAACACGCACTGGACGGGGAGACGTTCACGGTCGAATACCCCGACGTCGCACCCGAAGTGAGCCCGCGCTTCCGCGGAGTCCACAAGTTCAGCCAGGAGCGCTGCATCTGGTGTCGACAGTGCGAGAACGTCTGTCCGAACGACACGATCCAGATCGTCCAGGACGACCAGCGCAACGGCGAGCAGTACAACCTCCACATCGGGCAGTGCATCTACTGTCGGCTCTGCGAGGAGGTCTGTCCCGTCGACGCCATCCTGCTCACGCAGAACTTCGAGTTCACCGCCGACACGAAGGACGACTTCGTGTACAACAAAGAGCAACTGAAGAACGTTCCGTGGTACAAGGACATCGACCCGCTCAACTCCAGAGAGCCCGACCGCGACGCGTGGATCGGCGAGGGAGAGGGCGAGGTGGACTACCAGTGAGGTGATCTCTCACAGCGCGGAACAGACAGCCGATCAAAGTCCGCTCGGCCCGGGCGCGTCCGGCCGGCGACTTCTCGAAATCTTCAAAGGGATACCTCAAGGAGACACACACAATGGTTTATGAAACCATCGCGTTCGCGCTGTTCGCCCTCGTGACCGTGGGCTGCAGCCTGGGCGTCGTCCTCGTGCGGGACGTCTGGCACTCCGCACTCCTGCTGGGGGGCGCGCTCTTGAGCGTCGCGGTGCACTACGTGATGTTGCAGGCGGAGTTTCTCGCCGCAATGCAGATCCTCGTCTACGTCGGCGGGGTTCTCATCCTCATCACGTTCGCCGTGATGCTGACGCGCACACAACCGGAGGTGAGTAGCACATGACCACGAAACCGGAACTGAACCTGGGTTCGCACCTGGTTCCCGGTCTCGCCGCCGCGGCCCTATTCGTCGTAATGGCCGCGACGATCCTCGCGGCGTCGTTCCCCGAACCGCAGGGGTTCGCCGAGGGCGCGAACATCACGGCCAGTATCGGCTACGCGATGTTCAACCTCGATCTCGGCGACGTCGCCGGGGAGAGCTTCCTCGTCGCCTTCCTCCTGATCGCGGTGACGCTGGACGTCGCCCTCGACGGGGCCGTCCACCTCGCGACGCGGGAGGGCGACGGCGACGGGCGGACGCTCCTGGCCGACGGCGGTCGGGAACTCAAACGCACGCTGTTCGGGGGTGAGGAGTGATGGTCCCGCCGGAGTACTACCTGCTTCTCTCCGCCGCCGTCTTCTGTATCGGCCTGTTCGGCATCCTGACGCGGCGCAACGCGCTGCTGTTCCTGATGTCGGTCGAACTGCTCTTGAACGCCGCGAACGTCAACCTCGTCGCGTTCTCCTTCGTCTGGGGGAACGTCACGGGGCAGACGTTCGGGCTGTTCGTGATGGCGCTCGCCGCCGCCGAGGTCGCGATCGGGATCGGGATCATCCTGGTGCTGTACCGCAACTTCGACGGCGTCGACGTCACCGAGGCGACGACGATGAGGTGGTAAGATGGCAGGAATACTCGACTTCGCACCCGCGATCGTGTTGTTGCCGTTCGTCTCGTTCCTCGTCGCGCTCGCGGTCGGCGACCGCCTCCCGAAGGGCGGCGCGTACGCCGGCATCGCCGCGACGGCGGGATCGCTCGTCCTCTCGATCGCGACGGTCCTGACCGTCGCCGGGGGACAGACGTACGACGCGACCGTCTACACCTGGGCGGAGGGGCTCGACGCGGTCGATCTGACGTTCGGCGTCCTGATCGACCCGCTGTCGGCGATGATGCTTCTCATCGTCACGCTGATCGCCTTCCTCGTCCACGTCTTCAGTCTCGGCTACATGAACGACGAGGGTGAGACCGGCCTTCCGCGCTACTACGCCGGTCTCGGGCTGTTCACGGCGTCGATGCTCGGCTTCGTCGTCGCGGACAACCTGCTCATGGCGTTTATGTTCTTCGAGCTGGTCGGGCTCTGCTCGTACCTGCTCATCGGCTTCCACTTCCGGGAGCCGGGCCCGCCGAGCGCCGCGAAGAAGGCGTTCCTCGTCACGCGCTTCGGGGACTACTTCTTCCTCGTCGGCGTCGTCGCCGTCTTCGCGACGTTCGGCACGGCGTCGTTCGTCGGCTCCGAGTCGTTCCCCGCGCTCGCCGAAGCCGCGCTCCGCGGTGAGGCCTCGGTCACCACGTTCGGCTTCGCGCCGGAGACGTGGTTCACGATCGTCGGCCTGCTCGTGCTGGGCGGCGTGATCGGCAAGTCCGCGCAGTTCCCGCTGCACACGTGGCTGCCGGACGCGATGGAGGGCCCGACGCCGGTCTCGGCGCTCATCCACGCGGCGACGATGGTCGCCGCCGGGGTCTACCTCGTCGCGCGGATGTACGGCTTCTACGCCGTCTCGCCGACCGCGCTCGCGATCATCGCCTTCGTCGGCGGCTTCACGGCGCTGTTCGCCGCGTCGATGGGGCTCGTCAAGCGCGAACTCAAGCAGGTGCTCGCGTACTCGACGATCTCGCAGTACGGGTACATGATGCTCGCGCTGGGCGGCGGCGGCTACGTGGCCGCGACCTTCCACCTGATGACGCACGCGTTCTTCAAGGCGCTGCTGTTCCTCGGGGCCGGGTCGGTCATCATCGCGATGCACCACAACGAGAACATGTGGGACATGGGCGGCCTGAAGGACAAGATGCCCGTGACCTACTACACGTTCCTCTCGGGATCGCTCGCGCTCGCGGGCATCTTCCCGTTCGCCGGCTTCTGGTCGAAGGACGAGGTGCTCTATGAGACGCTCTTGCACGGCCTCGACGGGAACCCGATCCTGCTCGCCGCCTACGCGATGGGGCTCGTCGCCGTCTTCTTCACCGGCTTCTACACCTTCCGGATGGTCTTCTTGACGTTCCACGGAAAGCCCCGGACGCAGACGGCAGAGGACCCACACGGCGTGCGCTGGAACGTGAAGTTCCCGCTCGCCGTGCTCGGCGTGCTGGCCGCGGTCGCCGGGTTCGTGAACATGGTTCCCGTCGCCGAGCTGACGGGACTCCACATCGAGTTCCTCCACACGTGGCTCGAACACGGATACGCCGGCCTGACGACCGAGCACTACAGCACGCTGCTGCACGACTTCGCCGGCTACGGCGCGGCGGGGCTCCACCTGAGCCCGCTGCTTCCCGGTGCGGTCTCGCTGGGGCTCGCGCTCGCGGGGTCGGGCCTCGCGTACCTGCTGTACAACGTCCCCGAACCGGTCCGCCACACCGACCGGCTCGGCGGCATCAAGAAAGTGCTGTACAACAACTACTACCAGGACGAGTACCAGGTCTGGCTGGCCAACGGGGTGACCCGACCGGTCGCCCGCGCGGCCAACAAGTTCGACGGCGGCGTCGTCGACGGCGTCGTCAACGGCGTCTCCGGCGTCAGCCTGTTCGCCGGCGGCCGCGTCCGGCGGATCCAGACCGGCGTCGTGAGTAACTACGCGGCGCTCCTGACGCTCGGCCTGACCGCGTTGCTTCTCGCCTTCGGAGTTCTCGGAGGGTGGTTCGTATGATAATCGAAGCGCTCATCGCAGTCACGTTCCTCGCCGCGCTGGTCGTGTTCGTCGCCCCCGACGAGTACGCCGGCCGACTCGCGGCGGCACTCAGCGCGCTCCCGATCCTCGGGAGCCTCTGGATGTGGGCACAGTACGACGCGAGCGGGAACGCCCTGCTGGGCGGCTCGATCGCGTTCGAGACGGACGCCGTCTGGCTGACGCTGGGCGGCCTCGACCTCCACTGGTTCGTCGGCGTCGACGGCATCAGTCTGCCGCTCGTCGTCCTCACGACGATCCTCTCCACGCTGGCGATCGTCAGCGCGTGGACGCCGATCACGGAGCGGGAGTCGCAGTTCTACGGACTGATGCTCTTTATGGAGGCGAACCTCATCGGCGTCTTCACCGCGCTCGACTTCTTCGCGTGGTTCGTCTTCTGGGAGGCCGTCCTCGTCCCGATGTACTTCCTCATCGGCGTCTGGGGCGGTCCGAACCGCCGCTACGCCGCGATCAAGTTCTTCGTGTACACCAACGTCGCGTCGCTCGTGATGTTCATCGGCTTCATCGCCTTGGTGTTCGGCCTCGGCGACTCGGTGTCGTCGATGCGCCTGCCCGAGATCGCCCAGGCGCTCCGCGCCGGTGAACTCGGCGCGTTCGCCGGCCTCGACGCCGCGACGCTGAAGACGGTCGCCTTCGTGGCGACGTTCCTCGGCTTCGCGGTGAAGGTGCCGGTCGCGCCGCTGCACACGTGGCTTCCGGACGCTCACGTCGAAGCGCCGACGCCGGTGTCGGTGATGCTGGCGGGCGTCCTCCTGAAGATGGGGACGTACGCGCTCCTGCGGTTCAACTTCACGATGATGCCGGACGTCGCGACGGCGCTCGTCGTCCCGATCGCGGGCATCGCCGTCATCAGCGTCATCTACGGCGCGATGCTGGCGCTGGCCCAGCAGGACCTCAAGCGCATCGTCGCGTACTCCTCGGTGTCCTCTATGGGCTACGTCATCCTCGGACTCGTCGCGTACACCACCTACGGAGTCGGCGGCGCGACGTTCCAGATGATCGCCCACGGCCTCATCTCGGGGCTGATGTTCATGGCGGTCGGCGTCATCTACAACACGACGCACACCCGGATGGTCGGCGATATGTCCGGGATCGCAGACCGGATGCCCCTCACCGCGGGCATCTTCGTCGCCGGCGCGTTCGGCTACATGGGCCTGCCGCTGATGGCCGGCTTCGCGGGCGAGTTCTTCATCTTCAAGGGCTCCTTCGAGTCGACCGTCCACGCGGGGATGCCGCTGTTCACGGCGGCGGCGATGTTCGGCATCGTCATCGTCGCGGGCTACCTGCTCTTCGCGATGCAGCGGACGCTGTTCGGCCCCTTCAGCTTCGACGGCGAGTACGAGATCACGAACGCGCCGTTCCACGACGTCGCGCCGCTCGCGGTGCTGCTGCTGCTCACGATCGTGCTCGGCGTCGCTCCCGACCTCTTCTTCGGGATGATCCAGGAGGCCGTTAACCCGATCCTCACGGGAGGTGGACTGTGATGTTCGATACGATCGCACTGCAGACCGAACCCGCCGCCGCGTGGACCGCACTCGCCCCGGCGCTGCTGCTCGGGCTGACCGGCCTGGTGCTTCTCGGCATCGACACCATCTCCCCGAAGGAGACGAGCAACACGCTCCTGGCCGGCGTGTCCGCCGGCGGTTCGCTCCTCGCGTTCGCCGTCGCGGCGTGGTTCCTCGTCGCCGGCACCGGACAGGAGCGGACCGGCGGCCCGATATCGCTGTACGGCGACACGCTGGTCGTCGACGGGATGAGCCTCTTCTTCACGCTCATCTTCACCGTCGTCACCGCGATGGTGACCGTCGCCGCCTACGACTACCTGCGCGAGCAGTCCCACCGCGCGGAGTTCTACTCGCTCGTGCTCTTCGCCGCGACGGGGATGACGATGATGTCGATGGCGAACTCGCTGGCGACGGTCTTCATCAGCCTCGAACTCGCGTCGCTGCCCTCCTACGCGCTCGTCGCGTTCCTCAAGAAGAACCGCGGTAGCGTCGAGGCGGGCCTGAAGTACTTCCTCGTCGGCTCGGTCTCCTCGGGCGTGATGGTCTTCGGGATCAGCCTCGTCTACGCCGTCACGGGATCGCTCGTGCTCGGTGACGTGGCCGCCGCCATCGGCGACACCGAGATGGCCGGCGTCCTCGGGATGGGCGTGCTGATGATCGTCGGCGGCGTCGCCTACAAGACCGCCTCCGTGCCGTTCCACTTCTGGGCGCCGGAGGCCTACGAGGGGGCGCCCGCGCCGATCTCGGCGTTCCTCTCGTCGGCGTCGAAGGCCGCCGGCTTCGCCGTCGCCTTCCGCGTCTTCGTCGAGGCGTTCCCGCTCGGCGCGATCCCGGCGGGCGTCGACTGGGTCTTGGCGTTCCAGGTGCTCGCCGTCGTCACGATGACGCTCGGCAACTTCGCCGCCGCGACCCAGGAGAACGTCAAGCGGATGCTGGCGTACTCCTCGATCGGTCACGCGGGCTACGCGCTCATCGGCCTCGCGGCGCTGACCGCCGGCGGACCGAACGGCGACGTCCTCGGCGCGTCGATGGCGCACCTGCTCGTCTACGGCTTCATGAACACCGGCGCGTTCCTGTTCATCGCCCTGGTCGAACACTGGGGCGTCGGCCGGACGTTCGAGGACTACAACGGCCTCGCCTCGACCGCACCGATCGCCGCGGTGGCGATGACGGTGTTCATGTTCAGCCTCGCTGGGCTGCCGCCGTTCGGCGGCTTCCTCTCGAAGTACGCCCTGTTCTTCTCGGCCATCGAGGCCGGGTTCTGGTGGCTCGCCGCCGTCGGCGCGATCAACAGCGCGCTGTCGCTGTTCTACTACAGCCGCGTCGTCAAGGCGATGTGGATCGAGTCGCCCGCACAGGACTTCGAGATCACGAGCCGACCGGTCGGCCTCTACGCCGCGGTGCTGTTCGCCGGCCTCGGTACGCTGCTGCTGCTGCCGGCGTTCGGCCCGGTCATCGAGACCGCCCAGGCCGTCGCCGCCGCCTTGTTCTAACCACCCACCTTTTTGTCGCGGTGGGTTTCCTCGCTCGCTCCGGGAGAACTCCGTTCTCCCGTGCTCCCGTTCGCCTTCGGCTCACGGGAACTCCGCTCGCTGCGGGAACCCACCGCGCAAAACCTGTCTTGCTGAGCGAAGCGAAGCAAGGCTCGTGAGACGCGCAGCGTCTCACGGCGGAGGAAAAATTCCGCTCGGCTCGCGTTCGTCGCCGGCGCTACGCGCCGGCTTCCAGCGGGACCTTCGGTCCCGCCCGGCTCGCCTCGCGGTACAAATCGGTGAGACAGCAACCCGCTCGTGTACTCTGAAACGTCCAGTACAGCTGGATCAAAAGGGCCCGACTCCGCCGCCTCCGGAAGAGCAGAGCTCTTCCGTGCTCCCGTTCGCTCCCGTCAGTCGCTCACGGGAACTCCGGCGGCTCCGTCGGTGAGACACCCGCTCGTCGACGGTGTGCTGCGCCGCCATCGAAACCTCCCTGTTCCGATCGGCTCGCGACGCTGGACTGTTGGACCCGCGTACTAACCAGCGGGGAGCCTACAGGGGCCCCGAGTCGCGAATAACGTCCTGGATCGGAGGGAGCGTTGTTTCGGGGGGATTCTCCGGGTCCACCCACTCGTAACCGACGACGTCCTCCGATGCGTTGGGGTCGGGAGACGTCAGTAGTGTTCCCGAGACGATCGTGTAGTGGGTCACGGTGTCGGGTTTCGTACGGTGACGATACAGACAACTGTCCACGTCCTCAGAGAGGCGCGCAGCGCAGCGGAGCTCTTCTCTGAGTTCGCGGTGAAGTCCGTCTCGCAACGATTCCGTCGGTTTGACTCCGCCACCGGGTAACGTCCAGAACGTCGAGCCATCGGCCCGCCGCTCCTCGATCAGCAGGACCCTCGACCGGGAGGCAAACAGCGCCTTCGCCCCGGTTCGGACCGTGTCCATCACGCGGGGGGAGACTGCGCTATCGATGTCCTGCTCGATCGCAGACGTTCGTTGCGGGTCTGGTCGAAGCCGATGATCCGCCATAGGAGTCTCTTCGTTCGGGCGTTCCGAGTATAGTTACCCGCCCGCTTATCAGCAAGTAACCGGTTATACGGCGTATACCCGTTCTGGCGGTCCGGCCGGGAAGGCCCCACGTCGAACGAACTGTCCGTGTTTCTCACGGCGGGGTTTCGTCCGCCCAAACCTCGGGAGGGGCAGGGTTTTTGCGCAGGCGACCAGACGGCAGAGTATGCAACGGCGGCTGGTCCTCGGGTGCGGGTCGGACGCGCGCGAGGCCGTAGAGCGCCTCGCCGAGTGGCCGGGCGAGTTGACAGTCGTCGCGGAGAGTGGCTGCGAGGGCCTCCAGACCGGGGTCAGCGGCGTCACGGTCGAACGTGGAGCGCCTGAGGACCCGGGCGCGTACCCGCCGGACGCCGAATTGGTGTTCGTCGCGAGCGACGACGCCGAGACGAACGCCGACGCCGCCGCCCGGGCGCGCGCGCAGTATCCCGACGCGCAGGTGATCGTCTACCTCGGCGTCGGCGCGGCCGAGGAAACGCGGGCCACGGTCGAACGCGTCGCCGACCGCGTCGTCGACGCCGAACGCGTACTCGGGGATCGGATCCGCGATCTGACGCTCGGGCTCGGTGCGAACCGCCTGCAACGACTGTTCGCCGCGCTTCGCCGCATCGACGGTCGGTTGGCCGTGGTGATGCACGACAACCCGGACCCCGACGCCATCGCGAGCGCGCTCGCGCTCTCGCGGATCGCCGCCGCCGTGGGCGTCTCGGCGGACTCCTGTTACTTCGGAGACATCTCCCACCAGGAGAACCGGGCGCTGGTGAATCTGCTGGATCTCGATCTGATCGAACTCGACGACGAGGCGGACCTCGACGCGTACGACGGCGTCGCGCTCGTCGACCACTCTCGCCCCGGCGTCAACGACGGGCTTCCGGAGGATACCCAGATCGACATCGTGGTCGACCACCACCCGCCCCGCGCCCCCGTCGAGGCGCACTTCGTCGACCTCAGACGCGACATCGGCGCGACCAGCACGCTCCTGGCGGAGTACCTCCGCCGGGCGGGCATCGATCCCGAGGAGTCGCTGGCGACGGCGCTGCTCTTCGGGATCCGAATCGACACGAACGACTTCGCGCGGGAGGTGTCGACGACGGACTTCGAGGCCGCGGCGTGGCTGCTCACGCACGCCGACCTCTCCGCGCTGGATCGAGTCGAATCGCCGAGTATGACCTCCGCCGTCCTGGAGACGCTGGCGCGGGCGATCCGGGACCGCGACGTCCGCGGCGACGCGCTCGCGTCGAACGTCGGCCCCATCTCCGACCGCGACGCGCTCGCTCAGGCCGCCGACCGGTTGCTGAATATGGAGGGGATCCGCATCGCGGTCGTCTACGGGTTCAAAGACGGGACGGTCTACGTCTCCGGGCGGGCGCGCGGGACCGACGTGGACCTCGGCGAGTCCCTCCGAGACGCGCTCGGCGCGATCGGCAGCGCGGGTGGCCACGCCGATATGGCCGGCGCGCAGGTCCCCCTCGGCATCCTGGGAGACACCGGAGAAGAATCCACGGAGGAGCTGTCCGCGATCGTTACGGAGGTGATCGCCGGGCGGATCTTCGAGACGCTCGAAGACGCGACGACGCTTCTCGACGTCGGCCCGGAAGGCGCCGAGTGGGTGTTCGAGTCGCCCTTCGACTCCTTCGAGGAGTGATCATCGGTCACGGTGGGCCGTCCGATCGCCGGTGGCGACGCGGTCGGCGAGAGGGGCGCACGTGCTCGACGACGAGAGGCGCACGTTTTTGCGGCCCGCCCGCGTACCCACGACAATGAGTGGGCGACCGAAAGTCAAGGAGTACATGACGCGCGAGGTGCAAACCGTCGCGCCGACGGACACCGTCGCAGACGTCGCGCGGCGGATCAAAGAGAGCGAGGGCCACAACGGATTCCCGGTCGCGCAGAGTCGGAAAGTCGAGGGGTTCGTCACGGCCAGCGACCTCCTCTTGGTCGACGACGAGGCGCCGATCTTCACCGTGATGACCGAGGACATCATCGTCGCCCACCCCGAGATGGACGTGATCGACGCCGCGCGCGTGATCCTCCGCTCGGGGATCCAGAAGCTCCCGGTCGTCGACGACGCCGACAACCTCGTCGGGATCATCTCGAACACGGACGTCGTCCGCTCACAGATCGAGCGCGCGACGCCGGAAAAGGTGGGGAAACTGATGCGGACGCTCGAACAGATCCACGGCATCTCGCTACGTCAGGAGCCGAGAGTGGTCGAACTCGACGACCTCACTCCGACGCAGGGGCGCGTGTACGCTGACGAACTCGAAGGGCGGCAGTACGAACTCGAACGCGGACTCGCCGAACCGCTCGTCGTGATCGACAACGGCGGCGATCTGCTGCTGGCCGACGGCCACCACCGCGTGATGGCCGCCCACCAGCTCGGAATCGAGGAGATGGACGCCTCCGTGATCGTCCTGGACGAACCGGTGGAGTTGGGGATGCAGCGGACGGCCGAGAAGGAGGGGCTCTCCTCGCTCGAAGACATCGAGATCGCCGACTACGGCCGGCATCCCCTCATCGAGACGACGCACCGGCTTCAGGAGTGACGGTCGACGGCGTCCGCTGTCGGAGGCACTGCGACGGCCGATGCCGGGATCCGACGGCGACGCCCGACATCGGAACACGGCGGCGACTAGGTCACGTGGACGACTGCTCTTCGGCCGCCCCGTGCTCGTCCTTCCAGGCTTCGACCAACCGCTCGGCCGACTCGACGTCGTCGACGCGTTCGCGCCGGTAGCCGCTGCCCTCCGGTGCCTGATACAGTCGGTCGAGTCTGACGACCCACCCGCCGTCGGCCCGGCGTCGCCGTCGGATCGTCACGTACCCGTCCGCGCGCGTCCACTCGACGAGGTCCTCCTCGCTGCGGTTCCGCGTCCACTCCATACCGATCGGTCGCGCGTCTCCGGCCTGTATCTTCCGACTGCGCCGGGTTCGTGACGCGACCGCGTCCGCGTCCGCGTGAGATCGGAGAAATCTCTCGAACGTGACTCAGTTAGCCGCATCAAATCGAGAAAATCTCCGACTTACTAATTCGTGACACCGCGTCCCTATCCTATGGCCCAGACCTCGAAGCGGCTCTCGCGACGCGGACTCCTTCAGGCCGCGGTCGGCGTCGGTGCGGCCGGAGGTGCGACCGCAACGGCGACCGCGCAGGAGGGAACGACCCACAGCATCGACATGACCGACGACCTGGTCTTCGATCCGGACTCGATAACGATCGCCCCCGGCGACACCGTCGTCTGGGAGACCGTCGGAACCGTCGGCCACTCGGTCACCGCCTACGAAGACGAGATCCCCGACGAGGCCGCGTACTTCGCGTCGGGGGGGTTCGACAACGAGGCGGACGCGCGCGGCGCCTACTCGGCCGGCGATCCCGACAGCGGCGACGTCCCCGAGGGGGAAACCTACCAGCACACCTTCGAGGTCGAAGGGACGTACGAGTACTTCTGTATCCCTCACGAGAGCGTGGGGATGCTCGGGAGCGTCGACGTCACGCCGGGCGGCGCGGAGACGGAGGCGGGCGGACCGGCGGTCCCGACCGTCCCCGACGCCGCGAAGACTCTGCTCGTGGCGGTGACGGGTGCGTTCGTCGCCGTCGTCGCGCTCGCGTACTTCTTTTTGAAATACGGGGGCGACTACGAGATGATGGACGAAGAAGAGCGATGATCGAGGGGATCCGCCCCAGCGGGCCGGTTCACGACCGTCGCTAATCGGCGATACCGCTCTCGACCGCGTCGACGGCTTCCAGACTGGCGAGCGGACCGGTGCGCGCCTCGCAGTCGGGACACTCGGGATAGCCCAGATCGTCGTACTGGACGTCCTTCGCCGGGAATTCGGACCCGCACGCCGCGCACTCGAAGTATGTCGGCCAGTCGAAGTCCATACACCCACACGGGAGGGCGTAGTAATAATTAATCGCCGATTACGGCCCGGAAGGAGGGCATTTATGTCGGCACTCACCGGTCAGAAACCCCGCGTCGGTCCGACGACGGATCCGTCACCCGCCGACGGTGACTCTCACTCCGCGTCGGGGTCGTCGTCCGCGTCGGGACCGGCGTCCGTATCGGTCACGTCCTCATCCGCTGCGGCCGCCTCCGCGCCGAGCATCGCGTCGACGTCCGCGTGATCGTGGAGCAGTTCGCGCATCCGCGCGATGGTCTCCTCGTCGCGGGCCCGGCCGGTGTTGACGACGCCCTCCGCGCGGTCGACGACCGAGAGCGTGTCGCCGGTGACCGAGAGTACGGGCACGCCGCGCTGTTCGGCCTTGCCGAGTACCGCCGACGTCGGACGGTGACCGCCGGTCAGGATGATGGCGTTGACGCCTGGGGCTTCGAGCGCGGCCGCGATGATCTCAGAGCGGTCCCCACCGGTGATGACCGCGGCGTTCTTCGTCCGGCGGAAGTACCGCAGCGCCGCGTCGCCGCCCATCGCCCCGACGAGGAACCGTTCGACGTAGGCGTCGTCGTCGCCGCCGGTGAGGACGTTCGCGCCCAGCTCCTCGGCGAGGTCGTCGACGCGGACGCCCGCGAGTTCTCGCTCGCGCGGGACGACGCCGAGGACGGATATCCCCCGGCTTTCGAGGAACGGGACCGCCTCCTGTTCGAGGTCGTCGAAGGCGGCGTCGGTCACGCCGTTGAACAGCACGCCCGCGAGCCGGTCGCCGAAGGCCTCGGCGGCGGCGACGACGTCGTCGAGGTCGCTCGACTGTTCGTAGTCCGCCACGAGCAGGACCTCCGCGTCGAGTCGGTCGGCGACGTCGACGTCGGTGAGTTCGACGATTCCGCCGACCGTCCAGGAGCCGCCGCCCTCGATCAGCATCAGGTCCGTGTCGGCGGCGAGTTCCCCGAAGCGCTCCTCGACGATCCCGCCGAGTTCGTCGGGGTCCTCCTGGCCGCGGATCGCGCCGTCGACGAACGTCGGCGAGTAGACGATCGGCTCCATCTGGTGCATTTCACTCTCCAGGCCCAGGAGTTCGCGCGCGAGCATCGGGTCCTCGTCGAGCGTCTTGCCGACGTTCGACTGGAGCCGCGTCCCCTTGGGCTTCATGTAGCCCACCGTGAGACCGCGCTCCTGAGCGAGGCCGCCGAGCGCGAGCGTGACTGCCGTTTTGCCGGTGCTTTCCGCGATCGAAGTGACGAGTAGGGTGTGCGTGTTCATTGGTCTCTAGAGTTCGTCGGGGTCGACGGTGAGTCGCACGTCGACGGCTTCGACGCCGTCCGGCGTGGCGACGAGCGGGTTGATGTCCAGTTCGAGGATGGCCGGGAAGTCGGTCACGAGCTGTGAGAGGCGCTGGATCGTCTCGACGACGCCCTCGACGTCGGCGGGGTCGCGGCCGCGAGCGCCCCGGAGGAGCGGCGCGGCGTCGATCTCGCGGGTCATCGCCTCGGCCTCGGGCTCGGAGACGGGCGCGACGCGGAACGTCGTGTCTTCGAGCGTCTCGACGAAGATGCCGCCGAGACCGAAGAGCAGGAGCGGGCCGAACTGCGGGTCGCGGTTCATCCCGACGATGGTCTCGACGCCGCTGTCGAGGTCGACCATCTCCTGCACCTGCACGCCGATGATCGTCGCGTCCGGCTGGTAGTTGCGGGCGCGGGAGACGAGGTCCTCGTAGGCGTCGTAGACCTCCTCGTTCGGGACGCCGACCTTGACGCCCCCGATGTCGGACTTGTGCAGGATGTCGGGGCTGACGATCTTCATCACGACGTCGCCGTCGATCCGCTCTGCGACCTCCAGCGCGTCGGCCGGCGCGTCGACGATGTCGCCGTCGGGCGTCGGGATCCCGTAGGCGTCGAGCAGGCCCATCGCCTCGACGCCGAGGCGCGTGTCGGTCCGTCCCTCGACCGAGGAGAGGATCTCCCGGGCCCGCTCGCGGTCGACGTCGAAGGTCGTCGGCTCGCGGTACTCGCGCTCGCTGATGTCGCGGAACCGCGAGAGGGCGTCGAGGCCCGCGACCGCCCGCGCGGGATCGAAGTAGTTCGGGATGCCCGCCTCCGAGAGCGTCTCCGCGGCGGGCTTGACCCGCGCGCCGCCCATGAAGCAGGCGGCGACCGGCTTGTCGTGTTTCGCCTGCATCGCCACCGTGTCCTCGGCCAACTCGCCGTAGTCGAGCACCGCGGTGGGACAGGCCAGCACCATCGCGCTGCCGACGTTCTCGTCGGCGAGGGCGACGTCGAGGGCGTCGCGGAACCGCTCGTTGTCCGCGTCGCCGACGACGTCGACCGGGTTGTAGATGTTCCCCTCCGCGGGCAGCGTCTCGGAGAAGGCCTCGAGCGTCTCGTCGGCGAACGAGGCCATCGAGAGCCGCGAGTCGCCGATGGAGTCGGTGCTCATCACGCCCGGGCCGCCCGCGTTCGTGATGACCGCGACGCCGTCGGTCTCGGGGAGGGGTTGGCTCTCCAGGACGCGCGCGGCGTCGAACAGTTCCTGAACCGACTCCGCGCGGATGACGCCCGCCTGTTCGAGGCCCGCCTCGTAGGCCTGATCCGAGCCGGCGATGGTGCCCGTGTGACTGGAGGCCGCCTGCGCGCCGGCGTCGGTGCGGCCGGACTTGACGAGGACGATCGGCGTCTCCTGGGTGACCTCCCTGGCGGTCTGGATGAACGCCTGCCCGTCGTCGATGCCCTCCAGGTAGCCGATCACGACGTCCGTCTCCTCGTCGTCACCCCACTCGCGGACGAAGTCGGACTCGTCGAGGACGGCCTTGTTCCCGAGCGAGACGATGTCTTTGAAGCCGATGCCCTGGTCGTTCGCCCAGTCCAGTACGGCCGTGATGAACGCGCCCGACTGACTCATGAACGACATCCGCCCCGAGGTGGCGTTCTCGGGGCCGAACGAGGCGTTCATCCCGACGGGAGTCGACATGATGCCCAGGCTGTTCGGGCCGACGAGGTCGATGTCGTACGCCTCTGCGACCTCCGTCAGCTCCTGCTCCCGAGTGGCACCCTCGGTGCCCGTCTCGCCGAACCCGGCGGTGATGACCACCACGTTCGTGATCCCGGCCTCGCCGGCCTCGCGGACGACGTCGACGGCGACCGTCGGGGGGACGACCACCACCGCGAGGTCGGCCTCCGAGTCGGCGACGCTGTCGAGCGCCGGCAGTCCGAAGACCTCCTCTCGTCCCGGGTTCACGGGGACGACCTCGCCCACGAACGCGTCGAGGAGGTTCTCCATAATCGCTCTGCCGACCGACCCCTCGCGGTCCGTAGCGCCCACGACGGCGATGCGTTCGGGCGCGAACAACGGAGATAGCTCTCCCATCGTTCGGACCTACTCCGCGCGGATTCTTAAATTCGAGTATTCGGTACTCGATTCCGAGTACGTCGTCCGACCGCTTTCGGCCGGGCCGACGTCGACGCCGACGCCGTCGCGAACGACCGGTGAACCGCGCTCGCTCACGTCCGATGGACCGCAGCCACCCGCTCGCATCCGCTTGATCGTGGTTTCTCGCTCACACGCCGATTGGCGTCGCGCCCGCGATCCGCCGCAGTTCGACCGGATCGATCGGGAACACGGCGGTCGGCGTTCCGGCGGCGGCCCACACCCGCTCGTGGTCGAGGAGCGACTCGTCGATGTACACGGGGACGTCGGTCTCGTGGCACAGGGGAGGGACGCCGCCGATACTCCACCCGACGACCTCGCTGATCCGCTCGGGATCAGCCATCGCCACGTCTTCGGCGCCGAGGCGCTCGGCCAGCAGCGATTCGTCCACCCGGTTCGCACCGCTGGTCACGACGACCACGAGGTCGCCGTCGGCGTCGAAGACGAGGCTGCTGGCGATCTGTCCGACCTCGCAACCGACCGCCTCCGCGGCGTCGGCCGCCGTCTTCGTCCCCTCCGGGAACTCCTCGACGGCGAGGTCGAGGTCGTAGCGCTCCCGCACCCGACTCGTGAACTCCGCGGCTCTCCGGTGCATAGGAACGGCTGCGAGCGCGACCCCGAAGAACGCTTCGCCGGCGCCGTCGTGGACGGGCGCGGCCCTGTCGACGAGTTCGACGTCGACGACGCCCGCGACGGTGAGAACGGCCGAGATGGGTCGGTCGCGGGCGGTGCGTCGCCGTCCTCGTCGCTCGCGAGTGTGCCGCCGAAGAAATATCTGAAAAGATATGATTCCTCTCCTTTTCACGGTCTACCGGCGCGCAGGTAGCCGTGTTTTTAGGCCAGCCAAATTTTAAGATATATGAAATATTTATGGTCGCACGCGGCCTAGACGCGGTATGGTCGAGCTCTGGTCTCTCGGGTTCGTCTTCGTCGCGGGCTTCATCACCGCGCTGGCGACCGGCCTGGGTGCAGTCCCCTTCTTTTTCGTCTCGGACGTGAGCGACCGCTGGAACGTCGCGCTGTGGGGGATCGCCTCGGGCATCATGCTCTCGGCGTCGGTGTTCGGCCTGGTGCTGGAAGCGCTCGGCGAGTACGTGCAGGTGTCGCTGAGCGGGGTCGCGGTCGAGCCGATCCCTCGGCTGGATCTGCTCCTGCTGGGGATCGGCCTCCTCGCGGGCGTGGTCCTCGTGTTCGTCGCTCACGACCTCATTGAGGGCGCGGACGTCGACCCCCACCAGTACGCCGAGGCGGACTTCAAGAAACTGGTGTTGATCCTGGGCGTCCTGACGGTCCACTCGTTCCCCGAGGGCGTCGCCGTCGGCGTCTCGTTCGCCGACCTGGGCATCGAGGGCGGCACCCAGCTCTTCGGGTTCGTCGTGCCCGTCCTGGCGATCTTCATGACGGTCGCCATCTCGATCCACAACGTCCCCGAGGGCGTCGCCATCTCGATCCCGCTGCGGTCGATGGGCGTCGCGAACTGGAAACTCGTCTGGTGGTCGGTGTTCTCGAGCCTCCCGCAACCCATCGGCGCCGTGATCGCGTTCTACTTCGTCCGCGTCGCCCGGGAGTTCCTCCCGGCGGGGTTCGGCTTCGCCGCCGGCGCGATGATCTACCTGGTGCTCACGGAGTTCATCCCGGAGGCCCGAGAGATCGGTCGGGGGCTCCCCGGCAACGGTCGTCGGGAGCTACTCGGCGGCATCGCCGCCGGCGTGTTCGCGATGGTCCCGCTCGCGTTCCTCTGACCGATCGAGACGGGAAATCAGGAAGACAGAGGGGAACCGCTCAGTGGCTGTGGCCCATCGCTTCCGAGAGCGAGACGCCGAAGCGCTCCTCGAAGAGCTCCTCCATCTTCTCGTTGAGCGCTTCCAGGTCCGCCGGCGTCTCGCCCTGCCCGTGGTGGACGACGCCGTGGGCCTGCTGGGCGAACGACTGGACGAGGAGATCGCCGACGACAGACGTCGGCGACTCGCCCTGTTCGGTGAAGACGTCCGCGAGGCCCTCCGGCAGTTCGATCTCCTCGACGTCTCCGTTCGGCGCTTCGATCGTGTAGGTCTCGGTTTCGACCATACCGTCTCTGCGGCGTCTCGACTTAAGGGTCTGTGGGAACCGGGCGGAGACGTGGGGCGCGACTCCCGAAACCCGGGTCACCGCCGAGGGGGGACCGCAGTCCGCCTCGTGATCGGTATCAGTCGTCGTCGGTGGTCGGCGAGGACACCCTCGCCGAGTCGTTCGACGCCGCGACGGTCTCGTCCGGGTCAGCGGAGAGCAGCGGCGAGACCGACTGGTACTCCCAGATCATCCCCGCGATGGCGACGACCGAGATGAGCGCGAAGGGGAACCCGGTGATGATGGCCGAGGAACGGAGCGCGTCGATGCCGCCGCCGACGATGAGAAGCGACGCGAGGCCGCCCATCAGTCCGCCCCAGATGATCCGGTTGATCGTCGAGGGGTGCTGCTTGCCGCCGGTGGTGAGCATCCCGAGCGCCAGCGTCGAGGAGTCCGCCGACGTGACGAAGAACGTCACGACCAGGAGCATGAACACCGCCGCCAGCGCGTCGCCGAAGGGGAGCGCCCCGAACAGGGGGAACCCCGAGACGGAGACGCCGTACTGGTCGACCATCTGGAGCATCGGCGCGATGTCGTTGCGCTCGAAGAAGATGGCGCTGCCGCCCATCGTGAGGAACCACGGGATCGTCGACGCCGTGGCGCCGATGAGCGCCGTCGCGACGACCTGCCGGATCGTCCGGCCCTTCGAGATGCGGGCGACGAACAGCCCGCCGAAGGGCGCCCACGAGAACACCCACGCCCAGTAGAACACCGTCCAGTTGCCGACCCACTCGCCGGTGCCGGCCGCGTTGGTGTAGAGGCTCATCGTGAGGAACTCCCCGAAGTAGCCGCCGACGGCCTGGAGGCCGGTGTTCATGATGTAGTTCGTCGGCCCCAGGAGGAACGTCGCGACCGCCAGCGCGGCGAAGACGGCCATGTTGAACAGCGACACGCGCGCGATTCCCCGCTTCACGCCGAGCGTCACCGAGACGGTGAAGGCGACCGTCAGGCCGGTGATCACGAGCACCGTTCCGGCGTCGCCGAGCGAGACGCCGGCGGTGTACTCCAGGCCGGTGAGGAACTGCCTGCCGACGAAGCCCAGCGTCGTCGCGATGCCGCCGATGGTCGCGAACACCGCGAGCACGTCGATGGTCTTCGCCCAGAACCCGTCGAGGTTGTCGACGCCGACGAACGGCGCGATGAGCGTCGAGACGCGCATCGGCGCGTCCTTCCGGAACGCGTAGTAGGCGATCGGCAGCGCGACGATCAGGTACGGGACCCAGTAGGAGATGCCCCAGTGAAAGAGCGTGTACTGGATCGCGCCGACGGCCGCCGCGGGCGTCCCGGCCTCCGCGCCGATCAGCGGCGGGACGCTCTCGTAGTGCGCCAGCGCCTCCGCCGGCCCCCAGAAGACGATGCCGGCAGCGATACCCGCCGAGAACATCATCGAGAAGAACGACAGCAGGCTGAACTCCGGATCGTCGTCGGGCTTCCCGAGTTTGATGTCGCCCCAGCGACCGAACATCAGCCAGAGGCTGAACGTCACCATCAGGAACATCGTCCCGACGTAGACCCACATGAATTCGGTCCAGAGGTACTCGTTTATCTGTCCCATCCTGGCCGCCGACGCCTCCGGGTTCAGGAAGAAGACCAGTATTGCGATCAGCGATACCGAGAACCCGACGCCGAACACCACGGAGTCGAGTTCGTCCACGAACTGTCTCAGACTCGCACGCACCGAGTGCATACAGTTCCGTCTCCAAGTGATACGTTGTCAAACCTGAGACTACATAGATAACCCGTTGAAGTGCACCGGTTCGCGCGAGTCGCTCCCACGGTCGCGATCAGTCGCCGACCGTCGGGCGGTACTCCCGGCTGATCGCCTTCCAGCGGTTCGATCGGAACCGCCAGAGGTTCACCACCATCGGGACGGCCGTCTCCGCGAGGAGCGCGAGCAGGAGGCCGGTGATCCCGAGCACCGGAACGACGGTTCCGAGCCACGCGACGGGGACGGCCACGAGATACAGCCCCGCGAGCGCCGAGAGGAACGGAATCCGCGTGTCGCCCGCACCCCGCAACGCGCCCGTGATCGAGCCGTCGATCCCCATCGCGACGACGCTTATCGCGGCGACGCGGACGAACCGCGCCGAGAGCGCCCGGTTCTCGGCCTCGGTCACGAAGACGCCGGCGATGGGGTCGGCGAAGACGACCACGAGGGCGGCGGCGAGCACGTACACCACCGCCGAGAGCCGGACGATGCCCCAGCCGTAGGCTTCGGCCTCGCCTTCCTCGCCCGCGCCGAGCTCCTGTCCCACGAGCGTCGACGCCGCGATGGAGAACCCCCAGGAGAAACTCGCGAGCAGCGCGCGGACCTGGCGACCGATCCCGATGGCCGCGACGGCCACCGGCCCGAACGTCGCCGCGATGGCGAGCAGGGGGAAGACGACCAGCCCCTGCGCGGCCCGTCGGGCCACGAGCGGGGTCGAAACGCGGGCGATCTGTCGGAGCAGTTCCGCGTCGAATATCGGCCGCGTGAGCGTGAGCGGGACCGGACTCGCCCCGCGCCCCCGGAGGTAGTTCCGGCCGGTCATCCCCCACGAGAACGCGACAGTCACGAGCGCCGTCGCGAGCGCGGTCCCGAGCGCCGCGCCCGCGACTCCCATATCGAGTCCGAGGACGAACGTCGCCGAGAGCGCGATGTTGGCGACGGCGCCGCCCGCGCGGGCTGCCATCGGCGTGACCGTGTCGCCGACGCCGGCGTACGTCCGGCTGGCGATCAGGTTCAGGAACTCGAAGACGAGGCCGGGGGCGACGACCGCGAGGTACGTCGCGCCGTAGCCGATGCTCGTCGGGTCGTCGCCGACGAGGCCGACCAGCGGCTCGGCCGCGATTCCGAAGAACGCGACGATCGGGAGCCCGAGCAGGATCGAGAGGACGACGCTCAGTCGGACGACCGACGCCGCGCGCTCGTCGTCGCCGCCGCCGTAGTTCTGTGAGACGAGCGAGACGGTCCCGCCCGCGAGGCCGATCGCGAGGAACTTCGCGACCATCCAAAAGGCGTTCGCGAGCGTCAGCCCGGCCACGGCGGTCGGGCCGATAACGAGTCCGACGAGCGCCAGGTCCACGGTCCGCTTCGACATGATGGCGAACCCGGTGACGACCCGCGGCCAGGCCAGGTCGACGGTCGCCTCCAGTCGGCGCTCGTCGATGATACCCACGCTGGCCAGCGCTCGGGCGATTTTCGACCCGGTTCGTCGGAGCCGAGACACGGTAAGGCGAAGTCGCCGACGCGGCTAAGGCGTTCCGTTCGCGGACGGGCTGTCGGCCTCGGTGCAAGCCGTCGTTGTCGCAAGCATCGCCGCGCGGAGCGCGGCGTTCACCGCGAGCGAAGCGAGCGGGTTTTTCCCTCTAGGTTTTTGCACGGTAGGTTCCCGCAGCGAACGCAGTGAGCGAGGAAACCCACCGCGACAAAAAGGTAGATGTTCAGTCGTCGTCGCTCTCGACGGCCGCGACCTCTCCGGCCTCGGCGGCCGCCTCGCCGCGTTCGAGTTCTTCGAGGTAGTCGTCGGCGTCGAGGGCGGCCTTCACGCCCATCCCGCCGGCGGTGGCGGCCTGCTGGTAGTGGTAGTCGACGACGTCGCCCGCGCCGAAGATGCCGGGCACGTCCGTCGCGGTCTGCCCGCCGCCCTCGCCGCCCTTCGCCTTCAGGTAGCCGTCGTCGTCGAGTTCGACGCCCGTCCCTTCGAGGTAGCCGGTGTTCGGCGTGTGGCCGATGGCGTAGAACACCGCGCCGACGTCGAAGTCGAACTCCTCGGTGTCGGGGTCGTCGAGTTTCTCGGTCGGGTGGCCCTCCGGGTGCTCGACGAGGGTGACGTGGTCGACGCCCTCCTCGCGGCTCCCGTGGAGCTCCGTGACCTCGGTGTTGCGCATAATCTCGATCTCGCCCTCCTCGACCTTCTCCATCACGCGGTCGATCCAGTAGTCCTCCGCGCGGAACTCCTCGCGGCGGTGGACGATGTAGACCGTCGACGCGAACTTGGTGAGGAAGTTCGCCTCCTCCATCGCGGCGTCGCCGCCGCCGACGACTATGATCTTCTCGTCGCGGAAGAACGCGCCGTCGCAGGTGGCACACGTCGAGAGACCGTAGCCCATCAGGTCGTCCTCGCCCGGGATTCCGAGCGTGCGGGCGGAGGCCCCCGAGGCCGCGATGATCGCGTCGGCCGTGTAGACGTCGCCGTTCTTGAGACGCACGGTGAACGGGCGCTCGTCGGAATCGACGGATTCGATGATGCCGTTCTCGATTTCGGCCCCGAAGCGCTGGGCCTGCTCCTTCATATTCTGGACCAGTTCGGGCCCGGAGATGCCCTCGGGGAAGCCCGGGTAGTTGTCGACTTCGGTCGTCAGCGTGAGCTGCCCGCCCGGTTCGTCGCCCTCGAAGACGAGCGGCTCGTTGTTCGAACGTCCGGCGTAGATCGCCGCGGAGAGCCCGGCGATGCCGGAGCCCGCGACGATGAGCGGTCGGTGTTCGACGACGTCGTCGGCGTCTGCTGTCATATCTTCTCCTATGTCGGACCCGCCCTTTTAGATTCCGCTGTCGTGCGCGCCGCCCGTCAGACTGTATTGTGCATAACGATCAATACTGTTTCGCAGTCGACGCCCCGCTCTCGGTCGGTGGTCTTCTTACCGCCGGGGCGACGAGTCGAGGACATGCCAGCGGATCTGATCGAAAAGACCGACCGCTACGAGGGGATGTTCGCCGACGCGCTCGCGGAGGCCGAAATCGCCGTCCCGACGTCGACGCCGCTCGGCGAGGCCGCCGCGGACATCAGAGAGATGGCGCTGTCGTACCTGGAGGACGGCCGGCACTTCCGCGAGAACGACGACCCCGTCAACGCGCTGGCGGCGTTCTCCTACGGCTACGGATGGCTCGACGCCGGCGTACGGATGGGACTGTTCGAGATTCCCGACGAGACGCACCTGTTCACGACGGAGTAGCGGCCCTTGGGAGCCGCCGGTGGGTGAGCGGGACGCGGCGTTCGGCGCGTGTGGAGAGCGGTGTCCGGCGCGTGTAGGCGGTGTCTGGTGCGTGTAGGCGGTGTCCGATGCGTGGGGACGTGACGGGACGACTACTCGAAGCGGAACGACGGCCCGTCGTCGCTGTCCTGCACCTCGACGCCGAGCGCGGCGAGGTCGTCGCGGAGGTCGTCCGCGCGCTCGTAGTTGCCGGCCTCTCGCTCGGCTTCTCTGACCTCTAAGACGAGTTCGACGAGCTCCTCGGCGAGCGTGACCGTCCCCTCGCCCTCGCTCTCGCCGAAGGAGAGCCCGAAGACGTCGCCGCCGAGTTCCTCGAAGGCCTCGACGGCCTCTCGGAGCGCCCAGAAGTCGTACTTCTCCTCCCTGTCGACGTGGCGGTTCACCGCCGTCGCGAGTTCGAGCAGCGCGGCCATCGCCTCGCGGACGTTGAAGTCGTCGTTCATCGCCTCGCGGAAGGACTCGCGCGTCTCCGAGAGCGTCTCGCGGAACGCTCCGTCATCGACCTTCGCGTACGCGTCGGTGCTGTCGCAGGCGTCGACGGCGGCCTCGTAGGCCCGTTCGAGCCGTTCCCAGCGCTCTTCGGCCTCGCGCATCTCGTCCTCGCCGAACGTCTGTTCGCTGCGGTAGCCGGTCGAGCAGTAGAACGTGCGGACGACGTCGACGCCGTACTCCGCGAGGGCGTCGTCGACGGTGAGGAAGTTCCCCAGGCTGGAGGACATCTTGTCGCCGGCGGTCTGCAGGAGACCGACGTGGAGCCAGTAACGGGCGAACTGCTGTCCCGTGGCGGCCTCGCTCTGGGCGATCTCGTTCTCGTGATGCGGGAACACGAGGTCGCGGCCGCCGACGTGGATGTCGATGGTGTCGTCCAGGTGCGTCATCGACATCGCCGAGCACTCGACGTGCCAGCCGGGTCGGCCCTCCCCCCACGGCGACTCCCAGGTCTGCCCGCAGGACTCGTCGACCTCGGGGGGGTCCGAGTGGCGGTGTTCGGCGATGTCCTCGGGGTCGACCGCGCCGGCCTTCCAGAGCGCGAAGTCCGCGGGGTTGCGCTTCTCCGAGCGCTCCTCGTCGGCGCCCTGGGACTCGATCTCGTCGAGCCGCTGGTTCGAGAGCTTCCCGTAGTCGTCGAAGGCGGTGACGTCGAAGTACACCGACCCGTTCGATTCGTAGGCGTAGCCCCGGTCGAGGAGCGTCTCGACGAGGTCTACGATTTCGGGGACGTGCTCGGAGACGCGGGGGTACACCTCCGCGCGCTTCAGGTTGAGCCCGCGCATATCCCGGATCACGTGGGAGGTGAAGTACTCGGCGACCTCCGGTTCGCTCTCGCCGAGGTCGTCCTCGCCGATCCGGGCGACGATCTTCTCGTTGACGTCGGTGAAGTTCTCGACGTGGCGCACGTCGTAGCCCTCGTGTTCCAGCCAGCGGTGCATCACGTCCGCCTGCGCCCACAGGCGGGCGTGTCCGAGGTGGGCGTCGTCCGAGACCGTGAGCCCGCAGACGTACAGCAGGACTTCGTCGTCGTTCCGCGGCTCGAACGCCTCGCGTTCGCCCGTCAGGGTGTTGGTCACGGACAGCGTCATCACCGTCTCCTTCTCCGGACGCGTTTTTCAACCCGTCGGAACGGTCGGTGGGGATCCGCTCGCACGTCCTCGGTCGAAACCGCAGGTTCCGGTTCCGCGCGGAGCGGCGCGCCGAGGGGCACGTTCCAGGCGGTCGGGAAACGCCCCAACGTTTACTCTACGTCGAAATAACGTTCCGATATGAGCGCTGCACGCGGGAAGGGAACGGTCGCGATCGTCGGCGGGGCGGGGGCTGTCGGTTCGAGCACCGCCTTCGCCCTGATGGACAGCGGTCTGGTGGGCGAGATCGTCCTCGTCGATATCGACGACGAGCGCGCCGAGGGCGAGGCGATGGACCTCGATCACGGCGCGTACTTCACCTCCTCGGTCCGGGTCAGGACGGGCGACTACGAGGACTGCTGGGACGCCGATGTCGTGGTCATCACCGCCGGCGCCAGCCAGAACCCCGGCGAGACCAGACTGGAACTGATGGAACGGAACGCCGAGATCTTCGCCGAGATGGTCCCGGAGATCACGACGGGGCTGAACGACGACGCCGTGGTGCTCGTCGTCACCAACCCGGTCGACGTCCTCGCGCACGTCACCTGGGCGGTGTCGGACCTCCCGGCCGAGCGGGTGATCGGATCGGGGACCGTGCTCGACACCTCGCGGTTCCGTCACGCGCTGAGCCGCGAGTTCGACCTCGATCCGGCGAACGTCCACGCCTACGTGATCGGCGAGCACGGCGACAGCGAGGTGCTCGTCTGGGGGTCGGCGAACCTCGGCGGCGTCCCGTTCGACCGGTACTGTGCACACCGCGGCGTCGACGACGTCGACGCCCTCAGAGAGCGCATCGGCGACGACGTCCGCAACGCCGCCTACGAGATCATCGAGCGCAAGGGGCGGACGAACTACGGCGTCGCCCGCTCGGTGACGGCGACCGTCGAGCGGGTCCTCGGCGACGACGACTCGATCCTCACCGTCTCGACGCTCGCCGACGGACAGCACGGGATCGAGGGCGTCTACCTGAGTCTCCCCTGTACCGTCAACCGCGGCGGCGTCCGAGACGTGCTGGAGTTCGATCTCTCGGAGGCGGAACAGAGGGAGCTTGAGGAGTCCGCTGCGGTGATTCGAGAATCGATCGACAGGCTCGACTTCGACGAACTCGCCGCAGACTGACGGATCGAGAGACGGGTCCGTCGACCGGCCCAGCGGTCCGCTCAGCCCGGCACCGACTCCAGCGCCGACTCGACGAGACGGAGCGCGTTCGCGCCGTCGCGGCGGGGCACGACCACGACGAGTTCGTCGCCCGCGACGCCGGCGGCGTCGACGACGACGTTCTCCGCGGCGAGGCGTTCGACGACGGCCGCGAGCGCCGCCGAGTCCACCTCGCCCCCGACGACGACGGCGGTCAGGCTGCCGTCCGTGGTGACGATGGCCGAATCGCCGACGCAGAGTAGCGTTTCGGTGTCGTTCGCCGCCGACTCCGGTCCGCCGTCTTCGACGTCGACGCCCGCGAGGCCCACGCCGCTTCTCATCCGCACGGTGACGTCGCGGTCGGCGGACTCAGCGGCCGAGAGGTCGTCGGCGAACCGACGGAGTGCGGTCGCGATCGAGTCGGTGTCGCCCTCCACGTCCAGCGACTCCGCGGCGGCGGTGTAGTTCACGACGCCCGCACGGAGCGCCCGCAGGAGCCACGGACGGGCCCGGACTGCAGCCCGCGTCTCGGCGGCGAGTGACATACCCCCGCAGACGAACGAGAGGGCAAAAAACCCGCGGGTCGCGGGGATCGGACGCGGCGGGTCCGACGCCGCCGGCGACCGGCCGTGAAAATTCGGCTGTCGAATCGCGAAAATTCGTTCGCGGAACCCGAAGTCCCTAAGGGCGTTCCGTCCTCTGAATCACGTATGCAAGCGCTGGTCATCGTGGCGCACGGGTCGCACCTCAACCCCGACTCGTCGGCACCGACGCACGCCCACGCGGACACGATCCGCGCGACGGGCGCGTTCGACGAGGTGAAGACGGGCTTCTGGAAGGAGGAACCCTCCCTGAGAGAGGTCCTCCGCACCGTCGAGTCGGAGGAGGTCTACGTCGTCCCGCTGTTCATCAGCGAGGGGTACTTCACCGAGCAGGTGATCCCGCGGGAGCTCCGGCTGTCGGGCTGGGACGTCTCCGCCTGGGACTCCGACGGGCTGAGCGCGGACACGGCGACGTTCACCGCCGAGGACACCGGCCAGACGGTCCACTACTGCGGGCCGGTGGGGACTCACGAGGCGATGACCGACGTGCTCGTCCGCCGCGCCGAGACGGTGACGGGCGACCCCGACGTCGGCGAGGGGTTCGGCCTCGCGGTCGTCGGCCACGGCACCGAGCGCAACGAGAACTCCGCGAAGGCCATCGAGTACCACGCCGACCGGATCCGGGAGACGGGCCGCTTCGAGGAGGTCCAGGCGCTTTACATGGACGAGGAACCCGAGGTCGACGACGTCACCGACTACTTCGAGAGCGAGGACGTCGTCGTCGTGCCGCTCTTCATCGCCGACGGCTTCCACACCCAGGAGGACATCCCGGAGGACATGGGCCTGACCGACGACTACCGGACGGGTTACGACGTCCCCGCCGAGGTCGACGGCCACCGCATCTGGTACGCCGGAGCCGTCGGCACCGAGGGGCTGATGGCCGACGTGGTGCTGGAACGCGCCGCCGAGGCCGGCGCGGACATCGAGTCCGCCATCGCGACGGTCAGAGAGGAGACCCGCGAGACCGACGCGGACGGTGAGACGCCGGCGGCGGGTGACTGACGTGGGGTCCGAACGGTTCGACGTACGCGACGAGCAACTCGACGCGCTGTGTGACCGCCTGAAAACGGACCCCGATCCGGTCGAGTTCGACGGCCTCCACGCGGCCGCGGACGACGACGGCGAGGCGTTCGCGGTCGAGACGCCGGCAGTTCGTCACGGGGACCTCTCCGAGTCGGAACTCCGCGCGGTCGCGACCGACGACGACGTCGCGCCGTACGTGACCAACTGGTACTACTGGGAGGAGGTCGTCGGCCACCGCGGCCGACACCGGTGGGCGTTCCTCAGACACGCCGAGGGCGCTCACGATCACGTGGAGACCTCCCACAATCACGCAGAGGGCGCTCACGATCACGTGGAGACCTCCCACAATCACGCAGAGGGCGCCCACGATCACGCGGTCCCCGAGCGCTACGACGCGCTCGAATCGGGGATGGAGACCGAGTGGGGAGAAGTCGTCGTGACCGCGACGCTCGCCTCGGGCGGTCACCGTCGCTACGAGATCCGCCACGCCGACGATACCGGGGCCGACGCCGACGAACTGGACGCCTACGACGACCCGCTCGACGCCCGCGAGATCGCGACGTACGACGACCGCGGGCGGTACCGGCCGCTGAAGACCGCGCCGTCGCTCGTGTCGGGGTGGGTCTTTCCGGACCTCGACGGCCGCGACGCCGTCGAGACGCTCGACGTCCTCTACCCGGCTTCGATCGCCAACTGGAACCTCGAACGCGAGGGCGACCTCGACGTGACCCACTGGCGGGAGACCGCCGAGCGCCAGACGGGGATCTACGACATCATCGAGGACCTCGACCCCGACGCCGTCGAGTGGGTCGCCGAGGCCTGCTGCGTCGACTCGCAGTGTCTGAAGCGCCGCGAGTGGGAGTACGACGAAGAGCGCGAACTCGACGCCGACGGCGGCGCGGGGACGTTCCCCTGTCGGGAGCCCTGCTCGCTCGTCGTCGCCGCCGCGCGCAAGTGGACGAAGCTGGAGGAAGAGGAGACGCACACCTACGAGTTCGACCTCACGCCGTCGGAGAAGGAGCAGGTCGAGGCCATCGTCGACGCCGTCGCCGACGGTCGCACCGAGGACATCCGCGAGGCCGACGTCTACGAGGGCGCGAACCGCTACCGGGCGCGGTTCCTCCGCGCGAAGCGCTTCGACGAGGACGGGAACCTCTCGGGGACGCCGACGCATCCCGACGAGCACGCCGAAGACGGCGGCGGACACGACGACGGCCACTGACACGACGGCGACGGCCATTGAGTCGTCGGACGTCGACCGCTTTCGGCCGTAGACTGTTTTCGATCGTCGACCGTTTTCGACCGTAGATCGCTTTCGACCGTCGACGCAGAGCGCGCCTCGACGCCTATCGCTCGTCGAGCAGTCGTTCGGCGTGTTCGGCGGACTGTGCCCGTTTCCAGCGGACCTGTTCGGCGTCGCCGTATGCGATCTCCTCGCGGAGTTCCTCCGGCAACAGCCCCGCCGTCGCGCGGAGGACGTTACCGTCGCCGTCGCCGAACTCGATCAGCGCGTACGCGTCGGGCGCTGATCCGACGGTCCTGCGGGTCAGTGACTTCCAGCGCTTTCTGAGTGCCATTAGGACTCTCGACCGTCCTCGGTGGGTTCAGCGTCGTCGCCGCTTCGGGTGTCGTCGGTGTCGACCTCCTCATCACCGGGAGCACGGTCTTCGGCCACGAACTCGTAGGACTGCTCGCTCCAGTCGTCCTCGACGAAGACGAACACGCGTCCCCGGGCGATCTCGGGGTCGGCCTCGACCTCCGTGCGCATCCCGCCGGGTCGGCGGACGGTGACGCCGGGGAAGATCTCCTCTTCCTCGCCGTCTTCGAGGACGACGCGACCGACGCCGGTCGCTTCGAGGATGTCGTCGTGGGTCTTGAGGTCGTTGACGTACAGCATCACGCCCTCGGTCTCGGTGGGGTCGGTGACGAGGACGTGCGTCTCCTTCTTCGGCGGCGTGGTGAGCGTGTCGGTGACGGGTTCCGGGACGCCCCGGTACAGCGTCTTCCGGCCGTCGGTGTACTCCACCTCGACGCCGTGATCGAGGAGTTCGACGCCGACGGTGCTCGGCGGGACGTCGTTGCGGGCGCTCATACCACCGGGTTCGGGCGGCCCGCCCAAAAGGAACGCGATGACGCGGCCTCCGCCGGATCGCGAACGTGACGGCGACGCAGACACAGCCGTTTTAACGGCGGCGAGCGAGCGCTCGGCTATGAACGATCACGGCTCTGAACCCCCCGGTTCCGACGTGCTGACCTACGAGGACCTCTCGGTCGGCGACCGGTTCGAGGCCGACCGGACGGTCGCGTTCTCCCGCGAGGACATCGTCGACTTCGCCGCCGACTACGACCCCCAGCCGTTCCACCTCGGCGACGACGTCGACGGCGCGTCGCCGTTCGACGGCCTCGTCGCCAGCGGCCTTCACAGCTACTGCGCCTGCAACCGGCTCGCGACGGAGGCGTTCTTCGGCCACGTCGCGTTCCTCGGCGGTCGCGGCGTCGACGACCTCCGGTGGCACCGACCGGTAGAGCCGGGAGACGCGCTGACGGTCGGCGTCGAGGTCGTCGAAAAGCGCCCTTCGGAGTCCGACCCCCGCCGGGGCTACGTCGACGTGGACGTGACCGGCCGGACGCCCGATGGCGATCCCGCCGTCACCTGGCGCGTGCTGGGGATGATCCGACGGAGCGGTCCGGGAACGTCGGAGGCGTGAACTCTTCCTCCGGCAGCGAGTGTCAACCGCTACTCCTTTTAGGTCGGTCGACAGCATACAGGTATGCACGGCCACGCAGTCGCGTTGGGGGCGGGAACGGTGCTGAACGCCCTCTCGACGGGGACCGGATCGGCCTTCGCCATCGACGCCGAGACGGCCGCCACCGTCGAACTCGACGACTCCG
Source organism: Halobellus limi (assembly GCF_004799685.1). Classification (NCBI taxonomy): domain Archaea; kingdom Methanobacteriati; phylum Methanobacteriota; class Halobacteria; order Halobacteriales; family Haloferacaceae; genus Halobellus; species Halobellus limi. The sequence goes on along the minus strand of NZ_CP031311.1, from coordinate 1,725,797 downwards.
GGACGGTCACCGGTGAGGTCGCCGAAGACGTCGACGCCGACACCCGTCTCATCGAGCGCTGCGTCGAACTCGCGGTCGAGAGGTACGGCGACGACGGCGCGCCGTTCGGCGGATCCGTCCGGACCGAGAGCGACGTCCCGATGGCCGCGGGGTTGAAAAGTTCGAGCGCCGCGGCCAACGCGACGGTCCTCGCCGCCGCCGACGCGCTCGGAGCCGATCCGGACCGACTCGACGCGTGTCGGCTCGGGGTCCGGGCGGCCCGCGACGTCGGCGTCACCGTGACCGGCGCGTTCGACGACGCCTCGGCGTCGATGCTCGGTGGGGTCACGGTCACCGACAACGACACCGACGAGGTGCTCGCCCGCGACGAGGTGACCTGGGACGTCCTCGTCTGGACGCCCGACGAACGCGCCTACAGCGCCGACGCCGACGTCGAGCAGTGTGCGAACGTCGCCCCGATGGCCGAGTTAGTCGCCGATCTCGCACTCGACGACCGGTACGCCGAGGCGATGACCGTGAACGGGCTGGCGTTCTCGGCCGCGCTCGGCTTCTCGCCTCGACCGGCCGTCGAGGCGATGCCGCACGTCGCCGGCGTGTCGCTCTCTGGGACCGGCCCGAGCGTCGTCGCCGTGGGCGACGATTCGGGGCTCGATCGCGTCCAGGAACTGTGGGACGAACGAAGCGGACGAACGTGGCGAACGACCACCCGAAACGACGGAGCACGCATCCAATGACCCGAAACGAATACACCGCATCCGACGACGAGGACCCGTCGCTGGACGAACTACGCGAGGAGATCGAAGACATCGACCGGGAGATCGTCGAACTGATCGCCCGGCGAACCTACGTCGCCGACTCGGTCGCACAGGTGAAAGCCGAAAAGGACCTGCCGACGACCGACGAGGGCCAAGAAGAGCGCGTGATGGAGCGTGCGGGGCGAAACGCCGAACAGTTCGACGTGGACTCGAACCTCGTGAAGGCCGTGTTTCGACTGCTCATCGAGCTGAACAAGGTCGAGCAGCGGGAGAATCGGTAGTCGAAATCGAGCTTCTCGAACGTACGGCGCCGACGAGCCTCTTCGGATAGCCGCGCGATCGTTCTCCGGTGCGCCAACGAAGTTCACGCAGAATTCAACCGCTTTGGTGAGAGGTGGCTCAGACGTCGTCGAGATCGAGAGCGAATCCGTGGGTTTAAATTGGCCCACGGCGGTACCAGGTAGTGAGGGCGCTTAGCTCAGTTTGGACAGAGTGCTTGGCTTCGGACCAAGTTGTCGCGGGTTCAAATCCTGCAGCGCCCATCCTTCCTCACTACACTTCAGATTCACCCGACAGCGGCGGGTTCTATTTAAACCCACCCCCGACTCATGGTCTGGATTCCATCCCGTTTTGAGTTGGGGGTCTCTGCTGTCTGCCATTCGCTAAGATATCAAATGGAGGGCGGTTTAACTCTACGCGTTACTTTCAGCCCCGCGACCTGCGCACGGGAACAACCACGCGCCACTTCTTGTTGGCGTGTTTGAGGAGTCCTCCGATTGCCAGTGTCATCTCGGGCGCGAAAAGCTGTGAGTCAAAAAAGTTGGTACGTCTCACGTTCCCATGTCCACCTCGCGCGGGCAATTTCGCCAATGCAGTGTCGAGACGACGCTCGGGTACGCTCACCAAACCCTGACACTCGCCACAACACCGTGAGCGTCAAGTGGTGAAATCAGCAGGTTTCCCAACTCCTTCCGACCTCTAATCGGAACTGGCTAATCAGAAATTACCTATTATCTGTTACTTCCACGGATATCCTCTACTGTATTGTGTGACCACTAGAATGGTTTCTGTGGCTATCTTCTCCCTACACTCAGACCGAATAGTACATATTCCGACACACCGTTGTAATAGACGGGACGAATTCCCGCGGCACGTCCGAGGATACTGCTTCCGGAGAACAAACGATGAGCCCTATACAAGAATTTGAACGGTACGCAGAGGAAATCGCTGGAGATGATGACACTTGGCTGTGGGAGGTGGACACTCAGATCAAAACAACCCAGTCGCTCTACGATGGTGGTTTCCTGTCTGGTGATGCCAAGGAATACAGGGAAGCCAAAATCAAGTGGAGCCGGGACGATATCTCGGTAACGGCTTCTATCAGTGGATGGGAGGTCGAGTCTCCTGACGACTGGTTCACAATCGTCTCCATTACACGGGGAGATGACCGAGTGAGTGCCGAGTTCTACTCGAAGGCTTTCGCCGTTTCTGAACTCAAGGCGGCACTATCTGACCCTGAGTCACTACTTGGCCCTTTCCGGTCGAGCTTGCTTGACGAGGTTGATCGACTAACTCAGGGACAGTTCCGGAAGGAACGGGGGCCGACACGATGGCGAACAGTTTGCGAGGTGTCTATGCGAAACGGCTCTATTGAAGCCAGTCTCGGATACTTCCGGGGAAGTTGGAATCTAACCGTGACAGAGTCCGAGCCGATGGTAGAGAAAGGTTCTATCGTCGATTACGAGACACTCAATCGAGCCAGCCTCTCGTTCGACGACGAGGGAACGATGCTTGACGCAATCGAACAGTGGGTAGCTGACCCGAAAGTGTTCTTCTGAGACTCCGGTTCGATTGCTTGAGAGAACCGAACCTGAACAATCAGTGGAAGAATATATTCAGTGGCGTTCCCCCACCTCAAAGAGGAAGTGTGAGACAGTAATTCTCGACTTCTGGAGCCAACGAGATCACTCGCTCGCGCTGGCGTAGTTCCTTTCGCCTCCGCTCAATGCGAGATTCGAGTTTCTCGAGACGCTCCTGCTGGCCGCGGATAGCGATGTTCATGTCTGATCCTCCCTCTGCTTTGCGCTGGTACTCCTCGATGAAGGCCTCGATCCGCTCTCGCTCGGCCTGTGCATACTCATTTAGATTCTCTAATTCACGGGCCGTTTCTTCGTGCCGGCTGGCACCCAACTCAGCCTTGATTTCGTTGACCCGGATACTCACGTACCGATCAGCAGCTGTGCGAAGCTCGTCTCTTACGGCCAAGGTTTGCTGAAGATGGGCCACTTCCGGTTTCGCAGAGACCGTCTCCCCCTCGACAACTCGTTCTCCGAGCGCCCGTTGCGCATCTTGTTGCTCGGCATCGACGAAGACAGGAATCGTCTCCTCTCGAATCACCTCCCCCGTACCATCCTCGAACGCTACGCGATAGTTGTAGGTGATACCCGGACTGTCGACGAAAGGGAGTAACTTGAGTCCGACTTCACCACGTTCGTCGTCGAGCACCCGTGCCATCAACCGCTGCAACACATCCGTATCGGGCGCAAGATACGTGATTCCCTCATGTTCCATCGCGAAGTCCCGGTCGAACGTGAAGGGGCCGTACGACTCGTCGCCGTTCGACGGTCGAAGACCCTCGGGTAGCTCAGCCCGATATAGATTGGTACCCTGCTTCTCGAACTCGCCACCGAAGGCCGTCACAGCTTGCTCGAAGAATTCCCGGATATCACCCTCGCTCCCGTAGACATCCTCGGAGTCGTCCACCACCTCCTGAATCTGCCGTCGGCTCTCCGCGTCGAAGGTACTTGTCTCGACAAGGCTCCGCTCGTACCACTCCTCGAGCGTACGCTGACGCTCCTCGATCATCTCCTCGAGTTCTTCCTTGGTTGCACTCGCTGGCTCGTCGTTCTGGATGGACTTCATGATGAGCGAATCCACGTCGATGTCGTCGAGCATCCCGAGCACGTCGGCAGTATTGCCGAGCTTCGACCGGATCTCGTCGACCTTGTGCTGGAGCATCTCGAAGATCTCGCTCTCGCGGGTATCTTCGAAGAGGAAGTTCCAGACCTTGACCTCCTTCTCCTGACCATAGCGGTGGATGCGACCGATACGTTGCTCCAAGCGATTTGGATTCCATGGCAGCTCGTAGTTGGCCATAATATGGCAGCTGTGTTGCAAATCGATGCCCTCGCTCGCCGCGTCCGTCGCGAACAACAGTCGTGATTGACCGTGGTTGAATTCCTCCTCGATACGAGCTCGATCTTCCTTGTCCACGTCTCCATGGATGACCAGAATCTCGTCAGCCCACGGTTCGTCCTGCACGAACTCCAGAAGATAGTCGAGGGTGTCCCGATACTCCGTGAACAGGAGGAGCTTCTCGTTCGGTTGCTCTTCGAGTAGCTGGCTGATGAACCGTCGGACCTTCTGTGCCTTCGAGTCGACCGGAAGACCCTCCGCAAGTGCGACGAGGTCGCGAAGCGTGTCAATCTCCTCTTGGAGTTGCTCGTCGTTAGTCGCCACTGTAACCCCGGCAATCTCGTCTTCAGCCTGCTGCTTCCCGTCCTCGTCGAGATCCTCCCCGTCGAGATAGGCTTCGGTCTCCTCGGAGAGATCGTCCGTCGCGGTTTCCTCGTCGAGGAGGTTATTGAGTCGGCGGCGGAGCGTCGAGTGAATGGCACCGACACTGCTCACCAGCCGTTTCTGCATCAACGCCATCGCGAAGCCAACTGCGGGCTCGTTGAGTTTCTCCGAGCGATTGTAGACGTGCTTCACGTAGTCGGTGACGCCCCGGTAGAACTGCCGCTCGTCGTGCGTCATCTGGACGGAAACCGAACTGACCTCTCGGTCCGGAAAGATCCGCTCACCGTTGTCGTCGTAGAGACCCTCCTTCCCCCGACGAATCATCACGCGGTCGACGGCTTCCTGCGTGAGTTCCCTATCTTCAGCGACGAGGAACGGGTCGACGTACTCAACGAGTGAGCGGAACGCCTCGCCCTTACCGTCGTGGGGAGTCGCACTCAGGAGGAGCAGTGAGTCCGAATTCCCCGTTATCGTATCGACAGCATTGGAGGTCTTACTGGGAGAATCTCCTCGCTTGGCTGCTTTGTGCGCCTCGTCGACCACTACGACATCCCAGAACACGTCTTCGAGTGCCGGGCGGAATTCATCTTGCCGGACGAAGGCCATACTCGTGACCAACTGCTGCTGGTCCTGATTCCAGATGTTCGCCTCCTCGCCGAGCCGTCGCCGCTCGCCCTCTACCCATGCCCGGTCGGCGACGGTCAGATTCACGTCGAAGAAGCGATCCATGTCCCTGACCCACTTTTTCTGCAGGTGAGCTGGCACGACGAACAGGACACGGTCAGCACGGTTCCGAGCGGACAATTCCTTGAGGATGAGCCCGGCTTCGATCGTCTTCCCGAGCCCCACGTCATCGCCGATGAGCGCTCGCTGGCGAAGCTTCTGCATCACCCAGTTCACACACGCCAGTTGGTAGGGCTCCAACCGGACGAGCGAGTTCGAGATACTCAGCAACTGGCCCTGTTCATGGGCGAGTTTGAGCTTCGTCGCCTGCGTGTGGAGGTCGAACCACTGAGCCGATACCGCATCGTGATCCGGGTGGAGGGATTCGAGTTGCTGGTCGCTGACCGTGTCAATCGGGTCTTGTCGAGGTTGAATTTCAACGTCGTCCAGACAGACCGTCTTGACGCCTTCACCGTCGATATAGGCGCGGAGATACTGCAGGTCGCCGACTGTCCGGGTCTGTATCACCTCGGCAGATGCACCGTTCAGAATCACTTGCTGTCCGGGAGAGAACGTAGAGTCCGTCATCCGCTGATGAAGGTGTCAATGGAGCACGGCATCTTGAATGTTATCGGAAGGTTCTGATTCATCCCTCGAAGGATCGGAGGGTTCTCTCGATCTGTGACTCGACGAATTCGATCTCGCCGTGGTAAGCGCCTACGATAGCTGTATAGTGCTGTGGGAACTCTCCAGCTAGCTCTCTGTTCTCGTACTCTTCGGTGTAGGTTTCAAGCAATGACCCATTCGCTGCCTCGTTGATTAGCGTCCGTCCCTCGCCCTCGACGAACCGGGAGAGCACCGTCTTCACTGTCTCGTCTGGGAGGTCGTACGCCAGTTCGTTCGGGAGAAGTCGTTCGAACAATCCGCCGGAGAGGAATGGCACCACTTGCAGCGATCGCTGGAGTTCGCCATCGCGTTGCTTAGGATGGGCAGACAATGCATCGTAGAACAGTGGTTGCAGGAACGTCGAGTAGAAGCTCCCTCGGAATCGGTTGAGGCCTCGATTGTGCTCTTCCCACTCCTTCCGCAATGAGACACCTTCGATGACGCCACGGTCATCGAGCAGTTTGAGGAACGCCATCCGATCGAGGAAGAGTGCTCCGAACGCTAACTCCTCACTCTGTGTGGCATCATCTGGTGCTTCCAACATCGACATGATGTCGGACTCGATGGTCTGGTACTCCCCATCTCCGGCGAGGACCTCTACATACAGATCATAGAATTCGTCGAGTCCACCGATTGCACGTCGGACACCGTAGTGATTGAACGCCTGATAGAAGCGTCCCAACACGCCTTCGACCGTGCTCTCAGACTGTAGTTCCTCGGTGTAGCTGACCAACCCGCGTTCCCGCGCAAGTCGTCGCACTACGGGCTTGATGTTCTGCTCTGCGACCACATCTACAGTAGTGGCGCGGCCTCTCTCATCGGCCTCAACCTCGTAGACAGCCCACCGGAACCCATCGGTCGCGATGCCATACTCGTACCGCTGAGAATCGAGATATGTCCGGAGATCGTTTTTCGCCTCGCCGAACTGGTTTATCGACTTGTTCTCCCCGATGACCCGGTCGGCGAGATTCTCCACCCGAAAGTCAGGGCATTCGTTCTCGTCCCCCGAGGGATAGTATGGCCGCGGAGTATGGTCGAAGCCGAGTGTCTCCAATATCGGCCAGATGAGGGCATCTTCGACACATCGCTCCCGTCGTTGACTCAGGTTCTTGCTGTCAAGTGATTCGCTCTCCTCGATGACCTCATCGAACCGAGGTTCCTCCATCCGGACCTCCAACGTGTCGAGGAAGCCCTCAATATGGTCTCGAATCTCCGCTGTTGCCGCCTCTATCTCCTGCGATGACATTCTATGTAATCTTTATTTTAGTGTTCAGCCCTGCGTGATACTGATGAAGTCGAGGACGAATTCCTGCGGTAGCAGCCCGCCGTGGTAGAATCGAGCGTCACCCATTCCTTGCTTACTGAACCGCTTGAGAGGGCTCGTGAGAACGCTCACGTTTGCGTCCAGATAGCCCAGTCGCGCGCTGGAATCGAGCAGCACGCCGGGCGTATCCTCGTCCACATCCTCCCCAGCGACCCAGCGTCGCCCAGAGTCTGTAGACGCGTCGGGTCGCGAGATCTTCTCTGGTGTCACGTGGTGTGGGAGGAGAACGAATCCGTGGTCGGTCAAGATGTATGCCTGATCCCACTCACCCTGCTGAAGTTTCTCGCCGATGAACTCAGCGAGAGTTTCGACACGGCGAGAGAGCATCTCTTCGAGGTCGCTGAGTTCCTTCTCGCCGATGTTGTCGAGGTCGTTCTTGAAGTAGGCGACGCGCGTCGACTGCCACCCATCATCCTCTTCGCGGGTCACCGTCCAGCCGTCGCTCTTCAGTAGCGAATTGCGGCGGTTGGTCGTGACGTGCCGGTTATTCCGGAGTGGCTGTAGGTCGCCGTCGACAAGCGAGATATCGAACATACTGACCTCTCCCGGAGTGAGCGCGGCCTTGCCGAACTCGGTCTCCGAGGGAAGCGTTCCGAGCCAGACGCTCTCGTCGACAGCGAACTCGGGGGCATCGGCAGGGAGAGTGGCAACGTACTCGCGCAACTCGTCCGCGAGCTGGCGGGCGAGGTCGAGGCGGAGAGCGTCGATGACGAACAGGGCAACACTCTGACCACTCTCGAGCCCAGTGGACTCCTTCGTGAAGAACTGGTAGGCGTGATTCTCGTCGACGAACGGTGCCCCCGCTTCTACGTTCTCAGTGACGAGGTCGCCGAGATCTTCGAGATAGTCGACGTACTCCGACTGTAGCTGCATCCGCAGGTCGGCGAGCGTCTCGGTCGCTGGGTGGTCGCCAGAGAGTTTCGTCTCGGGTTCACCCGAGACCACGAGCTTGAGTACCGCGTTGTCAATCTGCCATGTCCCCTCGTCCTCGTCGGCGTAGAGGGCGACGACATCGTCGGTAGTCTGGTCGTCCCACGTATCCAGCCGGTGTGCCAATCGAGCCACCTCCGCTGCTTGTTCCCACGTCTTCGTCCACGGGCTGTCCGGCCCGTACGCGCCTCGGTATTCGCCGTGGAAGCCCTCACTCCCTCGGAGGGCCTCGTAGCGGTCGGTCGCACGGGCGAGGCACGTCTCGTAGTCACCCGCCTCGAAGGACGCGTGCCACTCGTCCCAGAGTCGATGTTCGAGTGCGGCGTCGACGATACAATCCGAGAGTTCCCATGGATCTTCCACGTCACCGACGACCTCGGTCCATACCGTCTCGCCGAGATAGCGGTCAGCGATGATACCGGGAGAGGCCGTGTTGTTCAGCACGGACTTGAGCTCCGGAAGGTCGTGAGCGCCAGCGGTCTCCGCACGGAACTCAGGCGGGAACGCATCTGCATCGGCTCCAGCGTGAATCAGCCACTCGGCGACAGCCCATCGACGCGTCGCAATAACGATTCCCGCTGGATCTGCCTCGTTTGCGACCGCATCGACTCCCTCACCCGTCAGCAGATCCTTCATCTGGTCGACGGTTCCGGGCTCATCATCGATATCCCCCCACCCGTTCTCAAGTACGAACGCCACGGGGTCGGTGTAGCCTCCGGTGACGATTTGGGTTCGGAGTTGTTCGAGCGTCGGTAGCTGTACTCCGGTGAGTTTGTCGTGCAGAATCCGTGCGACCTCTCGCCGCTTCACGGGATCTTCGGTCTGAGTCGCGTTCTTCAGCTCCCACGCTTGAAGTTGCTCACTCCCGAAAACACGGACGGTGAGGTCCTCAATGCTTAGTTCGACCTCGCTGCCCGTGTGCTCCACGTCGCGGAACCAGTCGTAATCGCCCTCCTTGTCCTCGGGGTCCTTGACGTGTGGGACGTACCAGACCTGTTCGTCGTCGACGGGATTTGCCCGGAGTTCCAGCGGCGTCTCCTCTGCGACCTTGAGGTGGACGCCGAGGTCGCTACAGGCTTGCTCGATGATATCCTCGAGATAGTTCCCGTCGTCCCACCAAAGTACGATCGGGGCATCCGACTCGGCACGGTCGAACTGACGACGAATGGTGTCCTTCGCGGCGTCAGGGAGAGATTGTGTCGCTTGCATGCTGAGAGTTTTGCTAAGTTACTGATTCAACCGTCATACGTGTGATGGAGAAATCAGGGGAATCTGAGCCAAGGTTCTGTGTCTGGCACACTAAATATTGGGCTCCACTGAGCCGGTCGGGCAGGTTTCTCGAACGGTTCCCGTGTTTGTACCCAAGGAACCGTCGATCGATTTCGATCGGAGCTATCGGATAGATTTTCTCTCAATTTCGCACTTGCATTTATCATGTGATATGATGATCTGTGAATGCATGTACGAGGAATACGGGACAGGGTTCGCGCGCCACAAGGGTGGAATCAACGAGCCGGTCGCAGAATATCTCTGGGACAACCATCTTATCGCGCTCCACTGGGGGGATAACGCGAGTGCAGACCCGGATGACTACGATTCCGGTTCGAACGAGATTCAGTATCTAAACGAATTCGCGAGTGAGGGGCGAATCGTAGGATCCTCATACCGGAGAATCATCACGTCCGAGATGCTGGTAGGCGTTGTCCCCGCTGATTCCAATATCAAACTGCTGTATTTCGATGAAGGTGAATTCGTTGAAGAGAAGGAGGTAAGCCCCGGTCAGAGCATCGATGAGCCGGCCGAGGAGGACTTTAAAATCTTCAAAGCCCTCCAGCTTGACGATGTCAAGATTGTTCCGAGAGAGGACTACCCCATTCTCTTTGACAACTCGGTGAGACCCCCTTCGGCCTCCATTATCAACTGGTGGAACGTCGAAGAACACCTGCGAAGAATCGTCAACGGAGAGAAAAAGAAGCGGTCGGTCTACTCGCTACGATCCGACGAGGTCGAGGTCTTGTGTGAGGAGTACCTTCGCGTCGTGAATGGGGACTATCGGACGATTCGGACGGTGGGGGGCCAAACTGCCGATGTCGACATATCCGGTTTGGTCGAGAACCGCAGAATCTGGGGTGAAGTGACGATGGGGAGCGAGGACGACGTTACAGGGAAGCTGGATAGTCTCGCCGAATACACCGGCGAGAGTTCTGAGGTACTGATGTTTGCACCGGAAGACTCCAAGCCCGATGATGTCCCAGAGGATATCACGTATCTCCCGGTGGAAACCGTCTTCGAGACGGTCAATCTCAACGAGTCTGGAAAGAGAATGATCGACGAGATGCTGAACGTTGTCGGTTGACCGGTGGATAACCAGCCAGAGAAGGTGAACGAACACCCCAAACTACCCCCGTCTCCAGAGTGATTAGCGGAATACGAATCTATAGGACTTTGTCCTCGACGATTTCGGGGACGACACTCTGCTCCGCCAGCGGCGTGATGTTGATTGCGACTCCGTGCTTGTGATTCGGCTGGTAGCCAGCGGTCGTCACCTCCGAGAGTGCCCGGTCGCTCCAGTCCGAGGGGATGCGCTTGTAGACGGTCTGGCAGCCGTCGTCGATCTCTTCGGCCAGTGCCTTGAACTCCGCTAGCGGTGGGAGGTCGCCAACGCCGTCGACATCCTCATCGTCCGCAATCTCTTCGAGGTACTCCTCGTCGACGATGGACGCGTCCTCCAGCCCGGTCGCCAGCGAGGCGAGCATCCGCTCGTCCTCGGTCAGCGTGTCGAACGGCTCGCCGTCCTCGTCGAGAAGTTCGGCACCCGCACTGTCGAAGTAGTAGGTCATGAAGAGGATGCCCGTGCTGGAGTAGTGATCCGAGCCCTTGAGCCGCCAGTTGAAGTAGTCGAAGAGGTCAGCGAGGTGCGCCTCCACGGGCTCGTCCGTCGGCTTGGCGTACTCCCCGCAGGCGTGTTCCAGCTCGTCGAGCGCGTCCAGCCACTCGTCGCGCCACTCCTCGACCTTCTCCCAGAAGCTGGGGGAGAACGTGTCTTCGAACCACTCCTCGCCCTTCTGCTCCCGGAGTGCCGCCATCGTCTCGATGCGCTTCGCAGTCTCCTCACGGAAGGCGGCCACCTTCGGAGCGAGTGCGTCGACGCGTTCGCGGTCGTCATCGTCGAAGTCCCGCTCGGTCGTGCTCCCGAGTTCCTGCATCACTTCCTCGAATTCGGCGATCTGTTCGAGCGCACTACCGCAGAACTCGAACTCGTCCGTGGCGTCGGCTCGCTCCGTGGAGGACAGTGACTCGTCGTTCCGGCGCTGGTTCGCCGCCGACCGGCGCTCGCGGAGTTCGGCCTTCCGCGGTTCGAGGTACTGGTTACTCAGGCGGTCGAAGAGGCTGGCGTCGAGCGAGTGGTAGTCGACGAAGCACGCGAAGCCCTCGCCCTTCGCATCGGCGAGGAGCCGCGCTGTGCTGATCTTCCAGACGATGGGCGTATTCTCCATCGTGTCGACGTGGTAGGCGAAGAGTTCGTCCTCGATGAACGACCGGAGGTTGGGGTACGCCTCGTCGGCGGCGGACTCGGCCCCGAGAATATCGTCGACCTCGACGAGGCGGTCTTCGGCGTGCTCGCCGTACGCGTCCTCGAACCGCTCGACGATGCGGTCGAGCATATCGGCCTGTTCTTCCGTGCCTTCGAGCGGGATGATGCCGTCCGACTCCTCGCGGACGGCCTCCATCGCGAAGTGGTGGACGAGGTCTTTGACCTGCTCGTCGAGGTTGTCGGGGACTTCGGGAACGGACTCGGGGTCGGGGACTTCGCGGTCTTCGGGATTTTCTGATGTTCGGAGGAAAATTTCCTGTTCCAGTGCTTCCTGTGTGGCCTCGGATAAATCAATATCAGTGTAAATTTCTCTATTTATATCGAGATGTATTTTCTCAAGTTGTTTCTTCCTTTCTAACCGCCGTTTTTCGCTTTCTCTCGCAGCGCGTCTGATCGAGTTGGTTTGATCTGGTAGCTCTGGTTCAATATCGAGTTCCTCTTGGATGATTTCCGGATGAGGATGATTATATCGAAATTGTCCGATTGAGCCATCTGGATAGAGAGAAGGCGCTATATAGTAAGGGCTGACTGGCTTATGAATCCGCTCTTCTAACTTAACCTCATATTGTCTTTTGGCAAGTTCCTCTAATATATCCAGCTCTTCAAGTTCATCTATCCAAGGAACGGCTCCAATCTCTCCAGAATTCCAGTGACGTTCGGTTGTCTGAGAGAGGAACAAGTTGTGATATAGATCGGAATTCAGGATGGACATCGTTTGCCATAGGGAATTATCTCCCCATGGAAACAGCATGAAGCCGGTGTGACTAAATAGGCCACCGGGGAAATACCCGAATCTCCTACCTGTCTCCTTAATAAATGTCCATGTCAGCCCCTCTTTCCCGTAGAATTCCTCATTCCGAGTCCGAATTGATTTACTAGATCTTCTTAATTGCCTTCCATTATTCTCCCACTCTACAGTGTCTGTGATTTGTGGCATTATCCACGCATTTTCGCCACCCTTTGCGATCGGAGAGAATGCATCTGAATCTGAAGTTTCCCAGTGCTTCCTTGTGAACCGGTCATCGTCTGATGTTTGAAGGCCCGGAACCGCGTTAAATTCGGAACTGCCATCGGCACCAGCGTGTTCTGCATCGAGATAATTGTCAGTATTATATAGACTCCGTACGGGAGATGGCGTATAGTAACAAATCGGTGTCCGGGGTATCTTCGCAAACTCTTCTAACTCTATCTCAAAGAGTCGATTTATTTCAGATTTTTCAGAAGATATTATATTGATAAAAGCAGCTTCTTTTTCCGCACTGGAGAGGTCATGTAGCCGCAGAAATGTTCCAGAAGCATCCTGATCAACACCTGACCGCACGACTGTACCCACCGTCCGGACGGTGGCATTATCAAGTACACCAATCCCGAACTCTGCCAAGAAGTCAAAACTTCCACGATTACCGACAAAATCCGACCGGAAATCTTGATAGCTACCCTTGAACATAAAAGAGCGAGGAACTAACATTCCGATTCTACCTTCATTCTTAGTGACTCGATCGCAGACTTCGAAGAAATTTATATAATATTCTTGGTAATATTCATAGTGATTTTTCACATATTTTTGAACGATGTCTGGCATTCGGTTCTTCGATCCATATGGCGGGTTCATCAGCGCCACATCGTAGTCCTGCGCCAGCACGTCCAACAGGCGGACGAAGCTCCGCAAGTCCTGCGCCAAGAACGAGTCCTCCTCCCGGTGCTGGTCGACTGCATCACGCAGACTGTGTAGAATCTGCCCGAGCGTGTGATCCTCGCGCGGGTCGTCACCGAGCGTGATCTGAACCCCGGACTGCTCGCTGTCGTCCTCGAACAGATCACCGAGCGTCCCGCGCACGTCGAGCAGACTCCCGAGCCCGTGAACTTCTTCGAACGCGTCGAGGATACGCCGGAGGGCATCCTCCACGTCGGACTTCCCGTCGGCCACCTCGTCGAACACCTCCTCGACGCCCTCGATGTCAGCCACCTTCGCGTCGGCACAGACGATGCCGACCTCCGGCATGTCGAAGCCGCTGGCCCCCTCTGCCTCGGCACGCGTTCGGCCCTTCAGATAGAGGTTGAACGCGGCGAGCTGGCAGGCTCGCATGTCGAGGTCGACGCCGTAGAGGTTGTTCCGCAGGATCTTCCGGGGAATCTCGGCGTGGTCGAGGTCGGTCTCGGCCCGGTAGATGCGCTCCAGCACGTCGAACGCGTACAGCAGGAAGTGGCCGCTCCCACAGGCCGGGTCGATGACGCGGATGTCCCGGGGGCCGTCGAACGCCGGCGGCTCGCCCTCCTCCTCCGAGGGTACGAGGTAGGTACAGAAGTCCGCGATGTCGGGTGACTCGTCAGGGGAGAGCGGCCGGTTCTTGCGCTCGTCGGGCGTGAGCGACTCCTGTGCCTCGACGGTCTCACTCAACTCGCCCGTGTCTTCGAGATAGAGCTTCCCGAGCGAGTTGTCGGTGAGCATCCGGACGACCCAGTGAGGCGTGTAGAACTGGTTCGCCGCTGGCACGTCCTCAGGCTCCAGCCCCTCGCGGTCGCCCTTCCGCCGGAGATCGTCGAGGAGCTTGACGTTGTAGTATTCGTAGACCCAGCCCAGCACGTCGTCGGCTCGCCAGACCTCGTCGGGCACCTCGTCGAGCATCTCACAGAGGTCCTCGTAGGTGTCGTCGTCGGGATCGATCAGACTGTAGGCCGTCGAGCGGTCGAAGAGAATCTCGATTTCCTCGGCGAGGTCCTCGCACGCGTTCCGGTAGGCTTCGAGGACAGCCTCTTCCTCGAGCATAAACTCCTCGTTGACCAGCCGGTCGGCGGCTGGCGTGAGTCCGTCCTCGCGGAACACGGTGACCTCCTCGTCGACGAAGTCCCGCACCTCCATGCACCGGAGTGCGGCCAGCCGGTTGACGATGGTGTACCCGACGCCCGTGATGTACTGCTCGTAGCCGTCCGCCCACTCGTTGCCGTCGACCGCTTCGAGTTCGATCGCCTCAACGAGATCTTCCTCTTCGTCGCTTAGAGACGCGTCGTCGTCCGGGCGAACTTCGAGATCGCACTCTTCGAGTTGATAGCGGACGTTTGCCTCCACCCGGTCACGCATCTCGGTGACGATGTCCTCGAGATGCTCACGCTCTTCCTTGTCGAGTTGTGCCTTCCGAGGTGCAGCAGAATTCCCGTCCATATGAGTGTCAGCGATATTTCTTCAGAACCGTGGATGTGTCTTGAAGATTGTCCATATCCTAGTGGTGAGATTGCTTGGCCGTCTCTCCGGACATTTACATAAGAGTCGGGTTAGATTCAGAGATATGACTGATATGAACATCGCCTCGTTCACAATCAGGAACTACAAGGCGATTAAGCAAGCCCAGATCGATTTCGGGGCCTACAACGTCGTTATCGGAAAGAATGACGTAGGTAAGTCGTCTTTGCTGGAGGCTATCGACCTACTACTGAATTTCGATACACCATCCGAATCAGGGTTTCATAAACACGATGTGAGTAACACGATAACTCTTCACTGCGAATTCGATGGAATTTCTGAGACTCTGAAAGAGGATTTGACAGAAGAGTACCTCGAGGATGATGAATTCGCGATAACGGTTCGGCACGAGTCCGCGGGGGGAAGGACTCCTAGCGCGGTGTACATCAATAGTGAGGAGCTTGATGCCGGTGCTGTGGAGGTTGACGGTGAGGAGTTGAGTAAATCAGACTCGCGAGAGTACATTCAAGACCAACTTCCCGAGACGGTTACCGTTCTTGCGGAGCGCGATTATAACAGTGAGACTTCGCTGACCCGCGATTCATGGCTAACGAGACTCATGTCTCCTGTGTTTAGTAGCGACACGCTCGATGAGAAGAAGCGAGAAATCCGTGAGGAGTTAGAAGAACAGTCTGAGGACATCAAGATCGCTCTCAACACGGTGATTTCTAGCCAACATCCCCATATCAACAACGTGAAAATAGATATCGGTGAAGTCGATCTCTCGAAATCAATTTCGCCCGACATCAAAGTCAAGGACGATAATCTCGGGGAGTGGATGTCGTTATCTGAGCGCGGGTCAGGGGTCGGCAATCAGTTCATCCTCTCGATGATGAAATCGTACGCTGACTCTCAATACGGTGATGGATATTCTGTTCTGTACGAAGAGCCAGAAAATTCGCTCCACCCTAGTGCAGTCAGGGAGATGGGGAAGACACTCCGCGACATTTCAGAGCAAGGGAACCAAGTCATCATCACGACTCACTCACAGTCACTCATAAACAGCCACCAAAATGGAAGCCTCATCGTCGCCTCGAATGATGGTGGGGAAGCGGAGTTCAAAGTCGTCAACGACGACGGATTTGAGGCCATAGAGGCCATCGGGGCAAAGAACAGCGACATTCTCCAGAGCGATTACGTGCTGTATACGGAGGGAGCCTCTGATGCCACCGTAGTTGAAGTGATTTGCCACAACGAATTCGAGGATTGGCGTAGCCTCAACGTGACAATCCAGCCTGCCGGCGGTGGAAACCTCCAACACCAATTGGAAAACATGAAACAGATCAATCGGAACTCAGGCATCCTCATTGACAGTGATAGAGAGACCGAAGGGGGTGAGCTGGGAGAACAATCTCGAATACTGAAAGACGAATCCGAGCGAATCGATTTAGATTGCTGGCTACTCGACAGACGAGAGATTGAGAATTATTTCCACCCAGATGCGATTCAGGAGGTCTTGTCGGTCGATGACACCATCGATATTGGACACTATGATGACGCGGAGGCGATGTTAAAACAGGAATGTAATTATGGCGACGGGAAGGTACAGAATGCGCGAGAGATAGCTGAATGCATGTATGAAGAAGGTCTGGATGACGAATTTTCTGACCTCAAGATTACAATAGAGGACATATTCGAGGAGGTGTAAACGGACGTAGTTTGTAGGTCGAACCGCGATTAATTCGTATTATCGCCCGCAGATTCTACTAAGACTATATCTCCTTCCTCAAGTTCATCAATCATTTCACGGACGCGGTGAAGCTGGTCATCACCGCCTCTAAGCAATTCTTCTGCCTCTTCAATCAGATCGCCCGCCTGTTCTTCATCGGGAAGTTCACCACCTTCGACTACAGCCTTGACCGCAGCAGTAGTCTCGTGCTCGGGGTATTCCGCTTGAAGTTCCTCAGCGAGATCTGCTAATCGCTCCTCAATCTCGAATGGGTTCTGGGCTTCGTCAAGGAGTCTCTCTACCTTGTTAACGCTCGGTGGCTTTGACTCAGCGAGCGTCTCCTCAATCTGCTGAGTCGTCGGATGGTTGGAATACCCCTCCTCAAGCCGTCGCGATGCCCCACGCAGTTGCGACCACAGACTCTTCCCGTGGTCGGTGCTCTCGAGGAGTCGACGCGCATCGGCATAGCGCTTCGTCTCCTGAATTACGGCCGGGTCTACGAGATCACCCTCCGAGAAATCTCCACCGTCCCATGCAGTCTCGAAGAGTTCGTAGAGGTCGTCGATGGTCACGGCGCTAAACTCGACGGAGACACGGTCAGCAGTCTCCTTGTTGCTCCCATCGTGAGCGTAGAGCCACGTCACGAGACTCGAGACGATCTCCTCGGGGGTGTCCTTCGACGGCGTCTCGCCCGTGATGCGCTCGTACTGTGCTTCGACAACTCGTTGTCGGTGGCTCTGGGCGTCGTCCAGCAACCCCCGGATTTCGGACTCATCGGGAACCTCGCTGCCACCGACCGTTGATTGCATCCGGGCCGTGACATCCGCCCCGGGGTAGAGGCGTTGCATCTCAGTGGTTCGTCCGGAGAATCGTTCCCAGAGCGTCTGGCCCTCGTCGTCCTGTTGGAACAGGGCTTTCGCTCGCGCAAACCGGTCGGCTTGCGTCTCGATCTCCTCCGTCGAGAAGTCCTCTGTATCGAGTTCGTCTCCCCCGAGTGCAGGCTCGATCGCGTTCTCGAGTTCGGTCAGCGAAGCGCCGTTCCCGAACTCTCGTCCGACTCCTCGGAAGACCAGCTTCACGAGGACGCTGTTCCCGGTCACCCAGTCCGACAGCTCTGCGAGCCACTCGTCGGGGTCGGTCCCGGAGGGCGACTCTCCCGTTACTGTCTCGACGACCCGTCGGATCTGGTCGGGGTCGGTTCCCCCGAGAGACTCGAAACGGATCTGCACGTCAGTGATGTCGGTCTTGTTGCGGACCGCTCGACCAATCGCCTCGGGGTCGGTGACGTAATCGTCGTCTCGACGGAGGGCGATTTCGTCTGCAGTCGCGAGTGTGATGAGGAGCGCCGAGATCGACTCGTGCGGTGTACCTCGATACGTCCCACCCCGTTGGGTGGTTTGAGCGAGGAGGTCCTCGCCTCGCAGTGACTTCTGGTTCTCGTACTCGTCGAGGAAGTCGCGACACCATCCATCGACGAGTTCTCTGCGCTCGGTATCGACACCGAGTGTGATAGCGTCCTCACCGGAGAGCGGCCACTCGTCGACGCCGCGGAAGAACTGTGCCATCTGCTTCGCGGCCTCGACCTGCCGGATTCCGTTCGTCAGGACGTACCGGGACTGGCCGAATACGGCCTGCACCTGCTCCACCACGATCTGTTCGAACACGTCCTCGTAGCGTCCCTTCGTGCTGCCCGTGGGCGTGTACACGTCGGCGTCGCTGAGGTGTTCTCGCACCGTGGATTCGAGCGCTCGTTGCTCGTCGCGGTGGTCGGCCTCCAAGTCGGGATGTGTCTCGTTCTCCTTCGTGAGTACCTCCTGCATCCCCATCACGTCCCGCAACCGTTCGACCGTCGACTCCGGAACGTCGACCGCCACGAGGACGTGTTCACCTCCATCCCGCCCTTCGTTCGTCGACTGCCATTCCTCGACCTGTTCCGCCACCGTGTCGGGCCGGTCTGCGACCAATCGAACACGAATCGCGTCGAACTCCGGGGTCGGTGCGCGTTCGATCGGGTCGAGAATCGAATACGCGAATCGTAGCGGGACCTGTCGCTCCCCTTCGAAGTTCACGTCGTGTCGGCTGCTGTCTGCGAGGAGAAGCTCACTCCCGTCCTGCAGGTACGTCGCCAACTTCGCCCCGATCCGGTGGGACGGCAACTCCCCAGCACGTCGCTTCGCTCGAGTCAGGATGTCCTCCTGCTCCTCGGAGACGAGCAGGTACTCCTCGTCGCCGCGGTCGTTCGTCTCGGTCAACACCTTTCGATCCTCGACGAGTTCCGTGAGTGCCGTCTCGACCTCCTCGTGGACCGTCTCCAACGAGGCATCGGTCGCATCAACCATCAGGCGGGCGAGGTTCGCTGGAGTCGATGGAACGTCGGACCGGACCTGATTCAGGAGATAGAGGGCCTTCGCGACACGGACCGAGAAGGCGTCCTCGTCACCGTCCGCCGAGGGGACGAGCTTGTTGTCGACCATCTCCTGCACCCACAGCGGGACGTAGGTCGTTTCATCGACGAGCAGATCGAAGAGTTCGTCCCACGTGACCACAGCACCGACGGATTTCTCACCCCACTCGAACCGTGTGAACAGCGACCGGACGAGAATGAGTAGAGCCCGGCCCTGTACGTATTCTTCCTCGGTCACGCGTCCTCTGGGCATCAGTTGCTGGATGACCCTCCGAAGGAGCGCGAGGTCGTACTCGCGGAAGGGGTAGGATTCGACCGAGTTCGGATCGGCTCCGACGATGTCCGAGTACGACTCCAGTGAGAGGTCGGGAAGTTTGGCGAGCGCCGACTCGACGGCCGTCGATCCCGCCGAGTCCTTCTGGAGCCACCGCTTCCTGACGATGATTTCCGTGTCGGCACCTTCGAGTGGCTCCTGCGCCCCGTACCACGGCTGTTGGGTAACGTCGCTGTCCTCGAACTCACCGTGGATACGTTCGATCGGATACTGTCCCGTGCCGATGATGGGAGGATTCGGACCGACGCCGAGCTTCGTCAGCGCTTCCATCGTCTCTTGGAATTCACGGTAGCGGTGTCGCCCATCACCGATGAATAGGGCGACCTCGTCGAGACCCAGTAGCAGTTCGGTCTCCGTGTCCGGGGTGCTCAGGGCGTCCTGTGCCTCCTCGATTCGCTCGACGAGTTCCGATGGGTCGAACTCGTCCGGATCGACTTCTACTTCGGCCTCGTCGATTGACGCTTTCACTTCGTCGGGTGACGTGTAGGGAGAGTCGTCGAGGGTCGGCACGGCTTCGTAGAGCCAACTCCGAAGCATCGCCCGCTCGTCGTAGACTTCGTCGAACGTTTCTTCGGCGTATTCGAGCTCCTGCAACTGCTCCCAACAGTCCCCGTGATTCATGTCGAGTTGCCACGCCCACTCGAGTAGCCAGTTCGGATCTGTAGGGTAGCCGAGTTCACGGCCGATCGACTCGTAGATGAGATAGGGAAGCGGTGGCTCCTGAGATGCATCCCGGTTGAGGAGGTTGAGGAAGACCGGCTTCAGGCGGTCGACATGCGAGTCCGCGATGCTCTGTCGAAGCGACTGGAATCCCGGCCACCGATTCGCCAGTTCTTCACCGAAGTCAGCGAACTCGGACTCCGAATCGGCAGCGAATCCGATGAGTTTCAGGAGGTGGGTCTTCCCGGACCCGAAAGTGGCCGAGATATAGAGGAATCGAGGGTCCTCGTGGGGATATTTGTCCACCAATGCCCCGAGCGTCGTGAGCACATGCCGAGCACTCTCGGTTTCGTAGAACTCGCGAACGTCGTTCTGTGCTCGCTCACGTGCGTTGACCTTCTGTACCTCTTCGAGTTCCCGTGTCGGAGACTGCTGGAAGATGTCGTGGATTCGTGTATCGCTCATTGGAGATGCACCCCCTCAATCCGACCATCGATCTGGTGGGCCGGGTAGTAGTTCCGCGATTCCTCGCCGAAGAAGCTCAATTTCCCGCCGACGATATCACCGGGGAACGGGATGCCGATCGTCGAGTGGACGTTCCGCCGGTCAAGCTCATCAAGAAGTTCAGACGCCCGCGTAAACGGATACAGACTCCCGAGGTGAGTCAGGAGCACGACGTGTCGTTGCTCACCGGGAGCGTCGATTCGCGCGACCATCTCCTCAACGAGTTCCGAGGCGAGCGTATCTTGGAGTGTATCCTCGATGCTCTCGGGGTCCGCTTGCTCACCGAGGTCAACAGCGAGTTCGAACACGTCGGTTTCAACGAGTAGTTCGTCGAGTCGAAGGATTTGCACCGTCCCGTTCTCGGGGAAGCTGTCGGTCTCGTGTGGATTCTCTGCCCAGATTGCGAGTCGGTCCGCAACACGCCGCTCGAATTTCGGCTTGACCGGGACGATCACGAACGGGTTTCGAATCCCTCGTCGACCATCTGCGAACTGTGCGAGACGTTCGGTGAAGTCGTGGAGGGGACGCTTGCTCGTCATCGAATGATCACCCCCGCCTCCGTCCGTTCGATACTCAACTCGTGTCGCTCGGCTAGTCGTTCGAGTTCGGATTCGACAGAGTCTCGATCGGCTGGAAGCAGACCGATAGCCGTGACACCGGAGGGTTCTCGATCTCCGACGATACTACAGAGGTCCTCGAACGTTGCTTGCAACGCTGTCACGTCGTCGGTCGCTATGGCATCGAGCGGTTCCCTGTCGACGAGTGTGTTCGTCGCCCGGACGAAGTCATCCGCCTCGGAGTCGGTCGTTCCTCCCGTCACCAGTGCTACTGCTTCCGAGAGGCCATCGTACCACCTCGTGACACGACGGAGTGGCGTGAGGTACTCGTTCTCGAACGCAGGCCGAACATTCGATTCAAACTCTGTGGCCGGGCGCAGCCAAGGATGTGCTCGGAGCTCATCTACGAGTGTAGCGATACCCGAGTTCTCGAACGTTTCCCACGAATCCTCGATAGTATCCTCAAGCGAGGGTGAGACGGTTCTGGCGTCGTTGAATCTGTCCCAACCGTCGTGGGTCCACCACTCACCATCGAACGCTTCGATACCGTCCCGAAGGGCCTGACTGGCCGTCTCGCAGTCGTCAGTGAGCCATCCGAAGGGCTGCTCGGCGAGAACGAGCAGTGTGTCTAACTTCGCCAGTGCGGGCAATCGGAGGTCCCACACCTCCTTGGCGTCCTCGTACCACTCCTGTGCTGCACTGGTGTTCTCGACCGTCTCCGCCCAGTCCGTGTCGCCGGACTTCACCGCCTCTCGCCGCTCGCTCGCCTCTCGGCGCTCCCGTTCGAGTGTCTCGGCAAAGGATTCCAGCAGTCCACGAACGGGCTGGGTCTGTACGTCACTGTCGGCAACCAGCTCCACGTCCTCTTTGAGGCTGCTGAGACGACTCTCCAGCGCTTCATTTGCCCCCTGAAGCCTGACGATACCATCGGGGACGGTTTCGGTGGTATCGATGTAGCCTCCCTTCTCGAGGGCCGAACGAACTCCATCTCCTGAAGCGATTTTGAGCCGGGTAGTGGTCAGTTCGTCAAGGTCGATTACGGCATCAAGTTCGACGGAGTCGCCGGTCTCGTCGACGGGGAGGAAATCGCCCTTTCTACAGAGCCCCCAGATGATTGCGCAGAGGGCTGGCCGCGCTCCTTCGTAGATGGCTTTCCGATCGACGATTCCGTCGAGAATCGTGGCCATCGCGAGGGTCCCCCCGCTCTGCTTCAGTTGTTGGCCGGTGAAGGCACGGACGTTGTTCTGAATCGATCCACCATGCGTCTCCGGAACCTCCGTTGCAACCTCAATTTGCCGAGCCCAATTAGGAAGCGGGTCTTGTGCCGACAGCCCGCGGAGTTCCTGTAGGTGTTCCTTCCCTATTTGGAGCATCACCGGATGGAAGTCATCCGGATAGCGGACCCCGACGTACTTCCCGACGGCAGTAGTGACACCGTGAATATCTGTCCGGTCCTTCACCGCGAATGTTCCGCTCTTAAGTGCCTCGACGATTTTGCTCCGGGCTCGAGAAGCACGTTCTGAGAGGTCGCGTTCTACGGATTGGGGGAGCGTATGGTCGCCGACCGCCGCTCGGAGCGACCACCACTCGATGAGGCTGTCTCGGAGATCGTTGAGGCCCTCTCCTCCGATTGTCCACTCCAGCGGATCGTCAGCGGGGCTCGAAGGGGCTCCGTCCGGAGACAGTCCCTCGACCGCGATGGTGACATCAAGTGCGTCATCGGCATCGATGGTCGACTCAAGCTCGACACCGTCGATACTGAACTCATACCGGACCGGATACTGCTCTCCCGTATCACCGTATTCGGCAGATGTCGGGAGGGAAAGGTCGCGGGCGATATCCTCCCAGAGGTACTGGTCGACAGCTTCGAGAATCGCGTCCCACTCTGGCGTCTCGAGGTTCGTCTCCGTCTCCTCGTAGATTTCCCGTTCCTCCTGATTCGCGAAGGTGTATCTGGGACCCACTTCGTCGTGGGACGGTCGGATGAACTTCCGGAGGCGCTGGAGTGACTCCTCGACACGATTCTCCATCTGGAACTGCGTCGGACCGTCGAGATCGCTCAGCACGGCGACACCGAGATTCCGCTCAGTCATTGGAATCGTATCAGGGACGTGTTGAAGCAGTAGAACCGCCTTGGCAACGTCCACATCCGTTGCCTCCAGCTTACCCTCGTTGAACTGCTCCTCAATCTCCTCGACCACCTCTACGTCTCGAGGTGTGATGTCATCGAGCTCCGGTTCGATTAGATCGTAGAAGTCGACCAGCGAGACGACGTGAGTCTCTTCGTGTACATCCTCTTCCATCCACTCCTGCAGGAGTCCGTGGACGAGGGCTAGAATCGCGCGGGCGGTTCCAGAGAAGATAGATTTCGCAGGGTCGTTCGCCTCCTGACGGAGGTTGGAGAGAATCTCGAGGAACAGCGCTGGCTGGTACGGGAGGAACGGATAGAAGTCGATGAGTAACTCACGGTCGATATCGTCCAATGGAGGTTCGGTATTCTGTTCAATCCCGGTGAATACGAGGAGTGCCTCCGGCTCGTTGCTCGTCTCCCGAAGGATGCGTTCGGTTTCACCTCGGCCGGCTTCGGTCTTTTTCAGCAAGCGCTGGGTTGCGATTTCCCCAACGTGTCGACTGGGTAGACCGAACCGATGTGGGAACCGGTCCTTTACGATACTGAAATCTGCGCCCCGGGCCGCGAACATCGGCTGTACATCCTCGATTTTGGCCTGCGCAGTCGCAACCATCTGAATATCGCCGTCGCCGATCTCGTCGATGTTCTCCGCGAGGGTCTGAAGCTCTGTCAGCCGGTCGAAGTCTGTCCCGATGAAGAGACTCACCTCGTCCAGCAGCAGGACGAGCTTCACAGGCCGATCTGATTCTGCTTCACGCTCGCTCCGGAGCTCTTCTAGCCGACCAACCATCGCTTCAGGGTCGAGGTCCGAGGGTGTCAGGTCGTCCAACCCGTCTGCAGTCCCGGTCTCTTTCTCGATGAGCGTCGGAAGAACGGCATCTGCAAGGGCTCGGTACTGCTGAATATCCAGCCACTCGTACCTCTCGGGGCTATCTATGGTGCCTTCTAAGGCCGTCCGGGCGTGCTCGGTCCGTTCCGGCCACGCATCGGTCGTCCGGTACCAATCCTCGAAGTAGGCAACGTCCTGTTGTGGTGAGAGGCCTCCCTCGACGCCGGTGAGTCGTTCGGAGGTGTGCGCCGCCCGGAGGACGATCTCGCTGAAGCTACGTTCCTTCTGGCCTTGGTACTTCAGCAGGTTCACCGAAACCGGAATGACCTCGTACTCGTCGTGAATCGCGGTCCACGTGGCTTCGAGGCCTCCCAGATCACGACCATCGGCCAACTCGCTCCAGACGGCATCCTGCTGCTGGAGCCACTCCGTATCCATCAGCCCACGGAGTACACTGAGAAGATGGCTCTTGCCGCTGCCGTAGTAGCCGTAGAGCCAGTAGTTGGCACCGGACCGCATATCCTCCGACCGGCCGAGGAGTCGAGCGAAGAAGTCGGTCAGGAAGTCCTCAGCTTCCCCTGTTACGTGGTACGTATCAATCGATTCCAACCGGTGGTCGCGTTCATCATCCTCGCGATCGATTCGGACCGATTCCTCGAAATCGCTGCCGACATCGGCCGAGAACCAGTCCTCACCAGTCATTCTACTGCCTCCCCAGACTCTGCCCACCCATATGTCTGGTCAACCGGTTGTAGTCGTAACTCACCGTGAATTCCACTCGCCTCCCAGCTCGGATGGTTCCCAAGGCGCTCAGCCAGCGAACCCCAATACTGCTCGGGCTGGAAGAGATAGAGCCAACCGACAGGTAGCGTCAACCAATCCTTCTCGCCAGTCTCCCACGAATAGCCCGATGCTACCAGTAGCGGGACAGTTCCCACGTTTGGAACCTGTCCGTGCAACTCCTGTTGGGATTCCAGAACATCGATCTCCCGCATCACTGACCGGAACCCTTCGCCCCAGCGACGTGTGGTCGAGTCCGCGTAATCGAACTCACTACCGTCGTCGTAGTGGAATTCGTTCAATAAGCGCTCGACCGTTTGTTGCTCGAAATCGAGTCCACCCACACCCATCTGTCTCATTCGATTCGCGTATCGGTGGATGGTGTACTTGACGAGCGGGTCGTCCTCAAGCAGATAAAAGTAGAGTACCTGCGCTTTGTCCCGGTGGTTCGTACACTGGTCAAAGACGGAGGGGAGTTTGGTGATAGCGGGCAGGTTCGAGCGAGCGGTTTTAAATCGCGAGCTGAGAACCCGATAGATCTTCTTCGAACTGTCTCGGGTACTCCGGTCGTCATATCGTTCAGTCTCCCATCTCTCTTCGACGACCGTCCAGTCGCGGTGACGCGTATAGAGCTGAGAAATCTGCTCAGCCTTATCTACCAGCAGGCCACACATCGTAAGTGCCATCGATACCTCTTTTCGAGAAAACCTCGCGTCAAGTGATGGAAGAGTATCTCCCTCCCCGTCAGCACGAAGAGTCATTATAGGACTCCACCCAGCGGTGGCACTTATTTGATAGGGAGTATCTGAGCCGGAATGGCGGAGTCTTCCGACGATGCCACGCCCCAACTTCCAAGCAATCGTTGCCGATGATGGTACTTGCGTGCGGTGTCAGTCGTCGCTTGAAACTTTGATACCTAGCACCCCGGGGGAGTGGGTTTGCCTGCAGCGGGCCGAATCTCGAACTAATGGAAGTTCTGTAAGTTCACCATCTGAAACAGCCTTTTAGGAATGGATTAGGCCGCCGGGAGGGACACATTCGCTGAAATCGCTTCCTCGCTGGGGTACCATGTATGTTTATTCCGTTCAGCCAACCCAACGCTGCGAAGGCGGCCAAGGATCGAGCCGACATTGCCCCGTTCTTTCCCGGCCGATTCAGGGTTCTCGAATGGAGAATCAGGTAATGAACTCACTTGTCGGTGGATGACGCGCCTCACTGCGCCGCTCTCGTTCTCGCATAGTGCCCGGAGGACGTACCGCTCCTCGTGGGTGAGAACCTCAATTGCATCAGTCGGATTTTCGATTCCGCCGAGTCGCGTCTCGGGGGTAGGCCAGTGTTCGAACACGAAGTCCATAAGGGTCTCCTCGCGGTCCTCGATATTCTCGACTGACCACTCCTCATAGTTCTCGCCGACATCCGACTGTACCCAGAGTTTCGAGTTCGGATATCCTTCATCACGCTTCGTTTCGAACGGAGCGTTACCCCAGCTCGAGTTCCACGACCCGCTCGCCAACGTCAGGTTCCCCAGCCGATCGACGTACGCCTCGTATCGGGCTTCTGGGCTCGGATATTCCCCTGCGTCTTCGAGTGGTAGTTCATCGGGAGTCTGAGGCCAGATGTGTTCGACAGTATAGTCACTCCCCATCGCTTCTGCTAGCGAGATACTCCCCTTCTCTTTCTCCTTGGCTGCCCGGTGTTGGTTGTAGAAGTAGAAGAGGTAGCGGAGGTCTTGTGAGGTTACTTTCGAGTACAGGTTCGATGACCTCAGCGAACGTCTGAACTGAGAATCATCCTCGTATCTCTTCATGATATTCGCAATCTCACTGACCCAAACGTCGAGAGGACTCTCCTCGTCAAGATCCCTTGCCCGGATGTAGAGGCTCGACTCACCCGTATGGCTCCGGTGATTCCCAATCGAATATACCCTGAAGATGTAGGTCTCAATTGCTTTCAACAGCTCGTACCGCTCTTCGTCGTCAAAGTTGGGCCACGCTTTGAGTAAGATGGGATAGAACTTTGTTGCGTGTCGGAGCTTGTGAATGCGGTCAATCAAGTCATCGGGTCCGCCATCGCCAGTCCGGTCGAGGATGTCTGCCAGCGCTTTGAACCCGCGCTCAAGGCTGCTGGTGTAGTTGGTGATGTACTCTAAGCATTCCTCCGGGTCTTCCATCCGGAGCGTCCGCACGTTCGATTTCAATTCGTCGAGGAAGGTCGGGTCGCTATGCTCTTCCGAAGTTGACCAGTCGAAGAAGGAGATGAAGTGGTATCGCTGGACTGCGTCATCGCTGATATCGCCGACATACGGGGACTCCAGCATCGTCTGGTGGTAATTATACATCTCCCCGAACTCCTGCCGAATCCGTCGGATAGCACTGTATGCTTCGCTCTCTTCCTCTGCCGCGAGATAGGCCATACGCATCAAGAACGACTTCGTCTTATCGAACGTGGAGAGAGATCTCCCCCGGTCGTTGACGCTGTCGAAGATGAGTGTCGCTTTCTCTGGGCTGCCAGCATCGACGACATACACCATCAATTCGAGTTTCAAGATGGTCTCCCAGAGCTGTTTGAGTTCGTTTGCAACCTCGATAGGGACAGCTTCTGGAGACTCTGTTAGCTCCGAGATGCGTTCGTCGAAGAACTCCTTCGCATCGATCATCTTCCGCTGCGACGGCCGCTCCGGGTCGGGGACGTTGCGTCCATCGATGACCCGCTCAAGGTAGTCGTTGTCCTCCTCGTCGAGAAGTTCGAGCTGGTAGATATTATCCTCAACGTGGAGGGTCTCTCGCATCTCTTCTACGTCATCGAGGATTTCCTCTTCGTGGTCCGTCTGTGGAGCGAGGACTTCCAGTTGCTCGGTCATAGACTTTACCAGAAGTGCGAGAGAGGTGAGCCGCTGCTGACCGTCAATCAGTAGATTGATTCGCTTCTCAGAGGACCCACCGTAGCTTCCATCAGTACCGCCAGTCTTCCTGTCCTTCGTCTCCTGAATGATGAACGTCCCAAAGTAGTGCTGTTTGCCTTTCGGGAGCGTGTAAAGATCGGTCCAGAGATCATCCCACTCCAGCTCAGTCCATGAGTAATAACGCTGGTACTCAGGGACGTGGAACACCCCTGCAGTCACGAGTTCCTCGAGAGACTTCTTCCCCGATTCCATACATCGGGTGTAGCCAGTGGACAGAAAATTCCTGCGGGTAGGAGAGTCAACCCAACTCGGACATCGAAATCTGGAATCACAGAACCTCACAGCGATGCTGTATTCCGGTTTCAATATGAAACATCCAGCAGATGGTGGTTCAGGTACAGTATCTCCCGATCTATATCTGGTGTTGAGTCCGGTTGGGCAGATCTCTTGTCAGAAGGCGGACCGCGGCTCTGGAACTAACAGAGTTTCCGTTAGTTGCTCACCAGACTCGGACTTCACCGTGGACTGAGGAGTTACGAACCATCCACAAGGTGGCTCCTCCATCGTTCGATAGCTCGGCCATAGCTTCGACCGAATATACTGCCACACCCGAGGCAAACCCAGAATCCAGTAGGCTCCTGACGAAGTTCAGCCCTCTCGCCGACCTGTTCAGGACAATACCGAGTCATATTCTTCCCACGCTGCCCGACTGCAATGGTTTGTCGTCAATAGGAGGACGTATTGGATGAGGAGAACTGCATCTGATCCGTTAACTGAACACGTATTTTTGGAACTCGTGGCTTGGCTGCATAGGGTCCGAGAGTTACCGGCCGGTAGGACATCGAGCGACCATTCTGTATGTCTCTTAGTAGTCACACAATACAGTATGAATTAGAAAAACGATAGACAGAGTAGCCCCTTCGACCAATATATAAATATCAATTTCAATACGCTAATTTATAGCCGGGCACGAATTCTGTAAGGCTGTATCCCATGAAAGATACGACTAGCATAGAATTGGACTCGCTGTTGAGCAACCTGATTGAAGATGGAGCGGTGGCAGTGACCATCTCTGATGATTGGTCCACGTCTGGCATCGTCACAATCAGCGCATTCGGGACCTCACTCGAGAACTTTGAGGAGCTGACGGCGAGATACGGAGAAATTGAATCTGTCGTGTTCGAGAGCGAAGAGAAGCAGTGCATCATCGAATTCGACGAGTATGCACCATCAGCTTACGGAACGAAATTCCTGTACTCCAAGAACGGATGGAACTTCGTTGAAGAAGCGACCCCCATTACTCGCGACGAGGGAATGGAGCGTTTCCGTAGCCACGTGGTCGGATAGCGCCCGAATACCATTCTGGCCCTACAACAGAGAAAGGTGGTCAGGCCTCCGCCAAACAAATCGGCCATACTATCATGAGTCACATACCACAGGACAATTTCGATTCAGCACATGTACCGGATTTGAACGTCGATTACGGTGAGATACACCGTCGATTAACTGAACTAGCGAAGAGCCTTGATGGGTGGAGGGTTTCGGTTGCACCATCGCCGCTATCAGTTCCTCTAATCGGGCTTGATAATGTCGGTGAAGCCGATTCCATCTTCACAGTTTCGACCCCGACTCAAGTCTGCATTTTGCCCGTTTCAGAATCCGAGTTCATTGCGTTACCATGTCAACTTCAGCCAACTTCTGCGTCAATCACGCCCAACGAGTCAACGGGTAAGGTGGAGAAGGTGAGCACGTCGTGGATGGTTGTTGTTGGTGGCGCTGATATCGCGGAAGCATGCAAAACCCCAGAGCCGACACTGACGGATGCACTTGAGCGTGTGCGAGACATCTGTGAGCGGATCGAATAACTGAGAGCTCTAACGCTCACCTCGGATGAGTTCCGTATCGAGACAGGGATTCTTGAGACTGTGTTGAATCCAATTAGTGTCAGTCTATGGGCTCGTACTGACTGTCGAGCTCGCTTTACTCACTCGGGTATTCCCTGCCTGTTCTGAATACGCTAATTGGCTATGACTGCGGGAAGTCCCTCAATTAACTAATGGAATATTTGTTAGTTGGATAGCAGATGGGAAGCAGGAACATGACATAACAGCACTACAGCGAGTGGGGGATGAGTTGAGCACCGAGCAAGTGGGGGGAGGGGTACGAAAAGATGCTACGAGTAGTCGTCATAACCCATTCTTTCGACGTTTACTCTCATAGAGAGTAGTCGGAAAACGAATTGCCCCATGTCCGCCCATCAGACACACCGTTCATAATGTAGGGTGCAACACGGTGTTCACCCCAGTTGTCTCATGGGTAGACCAAAGCAGTTCAGCTACGTCATCACGGCTATGGTAGTCATTGGTCGTTCTAAAGAATCCAGAGAGAAGTCGAGGAGATTCCTCCAAGCAGTATACGACGGAGGTGGGAAAGCCCGAACGAGTGAGATACGACAACGATCCGGGTTGAGTCGTTCAGATATAAAATACCGGTATGAGTCGCTTGAGCAGAAGGGGTTAATCTCAATCGAATATGATGATGAGAACGTTGCAGGACCCAACGAGTCCGCTCAGAAGATTGCTATTCTCACAGACTTTGCGTGCGAGGAGATTGAAAACAAAGGGCTGCTTCAGGGTGGACACTACCAACCAGAAAAGGCCACACGTGACGTTGACGAGTTAGCAGCACAAGTGGACACGCTCAAAGAGCGTGTCAGGGCCCAAGAAGAGCAGATCGAGCAGCTACAGAGATACATTACCGAGACCGTGTATCGGAATATCAGTATGTTACGGTGGTCCATTGCTCGTCTCGAAATCGCGGTCGAAACGGATGATCGGCCGTTGGGTTCATTTGACCCCAGCGAGCGAATATCAGCACTCAAGCAACGTGTCAAGGACTTTGAAGTCGACCACGTAACTAAGTGAGGAGATTGGAACAACCGGAGTAAGAGCGATCGAGTGGGTCGTGCGCTATGTATAAAGTCGGTAATGGAATCTCTATTAGTGATGGCATTCAGCCCTCCTAATCGAATCAAGCGACTGCATATCGAGAGTAAAAATTCGGAGAACAACACAGGACTCGCCTTTCAGAATACACGGTTATATCGTAATGCGGGCTACAGCGTCGGTACCGATGTGAAAGTGGTCGGAGTTGGTGGAGTTCTCGTACTGGCTTCGAAACAGGTTGACGATGGTCAGCTATTGGAACTCATGTCGATTCTCTCTGCATCGGATGGGAGAGGTGTGGGGGAGTCCGTGACTACGAAAGTCCGTTCCTCTGGCGATAATGGGATGCAAATCACCGTGACACGACCCGCCCGGTCAGTTGGTCTTCGCAGGAATCAAAAGATGCAACCGAGAAGCTTTGGCCGGGATTCCGGGCTGATTGTTTTGATTCCGGAAAACGTCGATGCTAGACCAGTCGAAAAAGCGGTATCGATGGTCTTCGACGAATAGCGGTGTGTCACACACCGACCGTATTGCTGTAGAAAGATTCTGTCGTTTTAAGCAATCACACCTCCCCCACGGAGCGCTTCCTCCGCTCCCACCCGGGGGGGTCGCGGCGACTGTGCACCGAGCCGTTCCACTGGTGGCATCGCGCGAACTGGATGAGATGCTCGAGCTGCTTCCGGCGAACGTACGTCTCACGCGTCAGCGATGGATGCAGTGGAGGTGAGTCCAATTCAATCGATTGAATCACGGTCTCAAGATACTCATCGACGGAGAGTAATGCGTACATCTCGCGGGGATACCGAACAGGGAATTCGCTGTAACTGAGTTCTCGCGCCGTTTCAATTTCCTCTCGCGCCCGCAGGAGTGCATCAAGAATTGCCTTGTCGAGCTCGTCTGATTCAGGCTTGTCTTCTTCTGGCATTACACCAGTCAAGAAGGTGCGTCCGACTAAGCACTTATCTCAAGGCCCTATGAGCAGTATTCAGCAGAAGTCGGGAGAGTGCCTCCGACCTCAAGGAGCGGGCGAGTGCGATTGGGTACTCTACAGAGCGGGAGGCCCTCTCTTGTCCCAGTCTCCAAAGCAATTCAAGCGGGGTCATAACACCGGTTGTAGCCGAGGCGGTACCAACAGTAGCGGTAGGTGTTGGTAGCAATCCAACCTACCAGTGTTGGTAGGCGGGGTCGAGGGTGAGATGGTTGTAGCACCCCGGGGGGAACCCCTATGGGTGGTAGACCCCGGGCTAACCGAGGGAGTCTAGTAAGGTGTTACAGAGAGAGGTCAGCTAGGTTTTGACTTTATTTCTTACTTCGGAGGGCTGAACCGGTGAGTTGCTACCAAATTCCCGCCAATCTGTCCTGCCAACATTGGTAGGTTGGCAGGTTGGTGGTAATTCACCGCTGCTGAAGGGGCCTCGGCCCCCGCTTCAGCGTCTCTACTGTACGTTTAGCTTCGCTTCATGCGTATAAAGGTATCACGGTCAGTGGGATCAAGGGGTGACTCAACCGCCCCCGCAAGTTTGGAAATTCTCCGGACGAAGATGCACGAGTGCTCAGCCGGTCTCGCTGGAGACCTCAACCATGTACTCGAAGGCTTGGAGGTGACTGCGGCCGCTATCCGTGATTTCGACCAGCGTTCGTCGTCCAACGCTTTCGAGCGTGATGTACCCCTTCTCTTGGAGTGGATTGGTGACCCGAGCCTCAAGCGTTCGGTACTTCCCACGCCGACTCTCCGTCTCTGATTTCTCGATGAAGGGGAGTGACTCTCGCTGACCAAGGTCAATCAACTCGCTCTTCGAGAGGGATCCGTCATCTCGTAGGGCCCGAAGAATTCTGATGTGTTCGGTTGTCGGTTGCTCTACCGGGTACGCAGGAAGGGCGAAGGTTTCCTTGATCCCTTTCGACAGGGGTTCCTGCCCGTCGAACTTGTACTCCTCCGCCCGCACGTAGTATGGCGTAGCCCCTTCAGCCATACAGGCAATCATCCCACCGATGGCCATCACCTTCGACCCAGAGGCGAGATTGACGTATACCTGATGCTCCGCGTTTTGTCGGATGAGCCGGGCCACCGTTCCGATTGAATCGTAGAGTGAGAAGATGTCGGCTTCACAACTCTCGACGGTCACGCCTGCTTCCCGGAGATCTTCTCGCACTTGGTCGTGGTACGGAGGACGTTCTTCGTCGTCACGATAATCAATCAGCACCGCTCGGTCTGCCTTCTGATTCAGCGTCGGGAGGACAATCCGCTCATATTCGTACCCCAACGGTGCGACATGGACGCGCTCAACGACATCCATCTCGTGGTTTCGACCGTCCTTCATATGCTACATTCACGGTCATGTCATTAATACCAATTGTGACGATACAGTCGTCAGCGTCGATA
This sequence comes from Halobellus limi, assembly GCF_004799685.1. NCBI lineage: Archaea > Methanobacteriati > Methanobacteriota > Halobacteria > Halobacteriales > Haloferacaceae > Halobellus > Halobellus limi. Next base: position 1,692,946 of record NZ_CP031311.1, on the reverse strand, counting down.
ATGTCAGCATAATTGTTAATATTTCAACCGTCCACCCTCTGAATATGGCCGCGTCAGGGGAGCAGAGACTTCCCGCCCTGTTTGGAGGATGGGGTGGCCGGCTCGCAAACAGCCTGTAGCCGTCCTGAGTGGCCGGAGGAAACCATGGAATACACGATTCCAATCACAGTCCCGACGCGAGACGGTGGAGATGAGGTGGCAATCGACCTCGAACTCGCGATGGTCAAATCGTGGCCAACGTTCGTTGACTACTTCGGTGACGCTCGCCTGCTCCGCGCAGTTACTTACTCCCAGTCGCCTCAGATCATCCACCAGCTGTTCGCGAGTAGTGACCTTAACCTTGAACAGCTGGAGGTCGTGGTCGGGGACTACCGACAGGCGGAGTACCGTAAAGACCTACAAGGAGATCTCGACCTCGCGAAGCACCTCACCCACCTGCTGGAGGAAGACCAGCTGAATCTCTACACGCTGGACAAGCGGGTCACGCTCCACAGCAAACTCTACCTCGCGGAGAACCGCGATGGGTCTCGAACGGTGGTGTTCGGCTCTCCGAACCTCTCGAAGCAAGCGTGGTCAGGGAACCAGACCAACCTCGTCGTGGTCTTCCGCACTAATGGAAATTCCATTATCGACGAGTACGCCGACCGGCTCTACGAGGCACATCGAGAGGAGTGTGAACTGTTCATGAAGGACCTCACGGAGCAGCTCGCAGAAACTGACGATCCAGAGGAGCGTGACCGGGTCTACGACCTCTGGGTAGACGGAACCGTCCCGTCCGACAATCCGACCGGCGACCTCCACCGTCGCATCGTGGAGATGTTCGACGAGGACGACGAGCGAGTTCGGCGGGTCAACGTGGTTTCGGAGGCCGAAGAGGCCGAAGAGGTCGTTGCTCTCCAAGCAGATGGGAGCGGAGATGTCGAGGCGACAGATGTCCAGCCAGACCGGCAGATGCGGCTTTCGCCACAGGGGCTTGAGGAGCCAGTGAAGCAGGCTGAGTCGACGCTCTCGCGGCACAATGTCTCGGTCAAACCCACCGAGCTACGGGGATCTGCAGCTGGTTTCGACCGATATCTTCGCCGGTTCAACGACGACTTCCCGACGATGTGGGTGAACCGAGAGAAAGAGCTGGTCCGGATGCAGCTCGACAACACGACCCTCGAGATGACTGCTCCGCTACCAGACGAACCGGAAGAGGTCTCAGAGGCGCTGGCACACATCGAGGAGTACATCGAAACGGTCGACCGATTCGGTGACGCGAAACGGTCAGAGGAGACGATGGCCCACTTCTACGAGGCCGTCATCTACGTCTTCTGGGCTCCGTTTGCGAACTACTTCGCGCAGGAGTACGCCAACCGCGATGGTGCTGAGTTGGACAAGGACCTTCCTTTCCTCTACATCCACGGACAGAACGATTCGGGGAAGGGGATGTTCCTCCGGTTCGCAGCGAATCTCATCTCGAGCGGTGTCGTCGCCGAACCAGTCGAGGGGCAACAGTTCACTAAGGACGCCATCGAGCGCTGTCGCTCGTCGAACACGGTGTTCCCCTTCCTCGTCGACGACGTTGACAAAGACAGGGTCGAGCGAGACATCATCAAAACCTACTGGACGGGCGCGTGGGATGGATCGGTCGCCTTCCCGACGTTTGTGTTCACGTCGAATGACGGGAACCCGAAGTCGGAGTACAGGACCCGGATGAAGATGCTTGAGTTCGATGTCGTGTTCGACGTGGAGGGGCACGAGCGAGAAGAGACTGCCCGACTCATCAAGGAGCGGAATCAGCTCTTTCCGTGGTTCGCTCATCTGCTCTTCCAGAAGCAAATCACCCTCCCCGATCAGGACGACAAGCTCGCGGTCGCTCGTGAGGTATTCCGGGAACTCTACGAGTACGCAAACCGGGAGCCACCGGTTTACTTCCCGAATGACGGGCCCGCGGAGCGTATCTACGACCACGGGCGTCGGAAGTGGCGACAGGCCTACCAAACGGGACTCTTTACTATCGAGGAAAAGAACGACATCCTGCTGGCGGATTTCTCTGAAAATCTCGACGGCTATGCGGTCTTCAAGTACGACAAGGTCGTTCCCTCGACGATCCGCACCGAAGTACAGAAGACTCGAATCCAGTTCGACCAGCCGGAGCGATTCTACGAGTGGACTGGAATCGAGCCAAAGTCGACTGGGTGGTGGGGTAGAATATGGAAATAGGTGGTCAAATATGATCTCACGGAATCCAGTAGCCTCAGCGAGCGACTACTTCCACCTCGGTCGGCGTGGCGTTAAGTGGCATCACTCTGAAATCCGTAATCAGCCCAACTTTCGGGGCCACTCCGAATTCAGTGTGTGGGGCAAGCCTACGCAAAGGTTTGCAATATCGGCCTCGTTGGGGGGAGTACCATCGGAAGGCACTCAATCGAATCCAAATCTATGAACATCGCACATCTGGCTGATATCCATCTCGGCCACCGACAATACGGCCTTAAACAGCGAGAGGACGACATGTCCAACTCGTTCAGAGCAACGCTCCAGCTCATCCTCAAGCAGGACCCAGATGCCATCCTGCTTCCCGGAGACCTGTTCCACTCGCGGGACTTGCGCCCGAAAATTCTGGAAGAGGCGGAGCGAGGGCTTGAACTGGTTCCCGACGAGGTACCAGTCGTCGTTTCGCGGGGTAATCACGACGAGAATCTCACGCCACGGGAGGTGACGTGGCTTAACTACCTCCATCGGCGGGAACATATCGTCCTCCTCGAAGCGGATCTCGATGCTACTCCGGAGGCTGCTGAGTTCACACCGTACGGAGACCAGTCCGAAACGGGCAGTGCGGGGTTCTACGATATCGAGACCGAGTCAGGCACTGCTCGGGTATTCGGTCTGCAGTGGCGTGGTGCTCGAACAGATGCCGCTCTTGAGAAGGTGGCTGGCGGAATCGAGTCAACGAATGAGGAGTACGGCGAGCCGGACTATACGATACTCCTCGGTCACTTCGGACTCGAAGACGAAGTCCCGTCGCTCGGAGGGAACATCACGCACGCGGAACTCCGCGATGTGAGAGAAGTCGTCGACTATCTCGCGCTGGGTCACATCCACAAGCGGTACGATTCGGGTGGTTGGATCTACAATCCCGGCTCTCCGGAAGCACATTCGACGCGCGAGGCACGAGACGACTGGGACCACGGCTACTACTCGATCGAACTCGATACCGCGGGAGACGGGTACGATGGACCGGGAGCGCTCGAACATAGCGTCGAGCACCACCACGCTCGTCGACGCCCGTATTTCAGCCCCCCGGCGTTCGATGTCACCCCGTACGATTCGTTCGGCGAACTGCGGGAGGCTTTCCACGACCACATCGATGCGCAACGTGGCTCGCTTGAGGCCGAGCTTCACGAGGAGGAGTTCACCAAGGGAGGTGACCTGCGCGAGCCGATGGTCGACCTTCAGTTCGAGGGGACGCTCCAGTTCGACCGGGGGGACCTTACGATCGAGGAACTTGCCGAGTGGACGGAGGAAGCATACGACGCGCTCTACGTCCAGACAAACACCAGCCGGATCACCTCCGCCGAGATCGAAGAACTCCTCTCTGAGATAGACGATGACGAGGTGTTCGTTGACGGGCGGCTACGAACGGAAGCCCTCGAAAAGCGTGTCTTCGAGACCATTGCATCAGAGTCCCAGTACAGCGACTACGCGGAGGAGGTCGCCTCGTTGCTCGGTGATGCTCATCGAATGGCGAAGAGTGGAGAGGCTGCCGAGGACATCGCGGACATCGTAACAGAGCGTCGACGCGAGTTGTTTCCGGACGCCACGGAGAGTGTGTCCATAGATGTTCCAGAGGACCCTCTCGCTAGCGACGACCAACGGGAGCCTGCCGAGAGTGCCTCCGGAGAGACACTAGACGAGCGTAGTTCCACGGAGGAGAGCACGAGCGAGTCTGGGGAAGTTCCCAGTACCGACGGAGGTGACCGCCAATGAGGATCAAGGAAGTCACTCTGGAGAACGTCAAGTCCTACGAAGAGAAGACAAGAATCGACCTACAGGGGGGTGTCACGGCCATCCTCGGTGAGAACGGTTCCGGGAAGTCGACGATACAGGAAGCAATCGGTTTCGCTCTCTTCGACTCACTACCGTTCAACAACAACGAGTTCGTTCGTGAGGGGGCGTCCTCTGGGACAGTCGAGGTCGTCATCGAATTCGATCAGGGAGACGACGTGGAGGTGTACAGAGTGACTCGTTCTGCCGGTCGATCGAACTACGGCGTCGCCCGCTATGACGAGCCGAACGACGAGTGGGTGAGTCAGGATATCGACTCGAAGAGCGGCTTGATCGATTGGCTCTGTGCTCGGTTCGATCTGGACAGCAAGGACGACTTACAGAGTCTCTGGAAGTCGTGTGTCGGAGTCCCCCAGACCCGATTCCTCGCCGACTTCGCACAGACACCACGCAATCGGAAGTCCACCTTCGACGAACTACTCGGCGTCGATGCATACGAGGAGTCGTTCAAAGGCGCTCTGAAGCAAGTTCCAGATACAATTGAGGCAGAGCAAGAAGATGTACGAGGCGAGATTCAGCAACTGACGGGAGAGGTACAGGATCTCCCGGCTAAACGCTCGAAGAAAACGGAGCTGGAAAATCAGATTCAGTCTATCTCTACGGAGATCGAGGAGACGAAAGCCGAACTCAGCGAGGTCAAAGAAAAGTTCGACGAACTGGACAGCGTCAAGAACCGGATCGAGGAGTTGGATACGGAGATTGCCCAACTGGAACAGGAGATCAGCGCGAAGAAGGACGCTCTGGAGACCGCAAAGTCGGAACTCACGAAGGCACGTGAAGCCGCCCAGAAATGCGAGGAGGCGGCGGAAGGGCACGAGAAATACGAGGAAGCAAAGGAGCGGGAAGAGGAGCTCAGCGAGCAGAAGAAAGAGCTCGACGCGCTCGAAGATCAACTCTCTGAGCAGGAAGCCAGACTCCAGCGTCTGAAGGATAAGAAGGAGACGCTACAGGAGCAGACCGAGAAACATCGAGAGGCCAAGGAGAGCCTCGAACAGCACGAACAAGAGAAGGAACGTTACGAGAAGTTAGGAGAGAAGATATCTGACCTCGAAAGCGATGAGAAGACGATCGACCGACTGGAGGGCGAGATAGATGACCTCGACGATGAGGCACACGAGGCACTATTGGAACTTCAAGAGAAAGAAGAACTCATCGCGGAGATCGAGGCAGAGGCAAAGGATGCCCCGGATGCCGGCGAACTCCGGGACGAGATAGGGGATAAGCGAGCGGAGCGCAAGTCGCTTGCAACAGAGAAGAAGGACATCGAAGAACATCTCTCGATTCTTCGAGACGCCGACTCCGATGCCCCCTGTCCAACGTGTGGGAAATCGTTGGATCCGGAGGATCGTGAGGAGAGAATTGAGGAGCAGGAGGCCCGTCTGGGGGAGATTGAATCGGACCGCGCCCGGCTGAAAGAGAAAATCGACCAGCTCCAAGAGGACCTCGCAGAAGCTGAGCAAGTTGAGGATCGCGTATCGAAGTTAGACATCCACCGTGAATCGGTTACTCAACTAGAAAACGAGCTGGCCGACATCCGGAGTGAGCGAAAGGAGAAGGAGGAGAAGATCACCCAGCTCGAAGAGGAAGTTGAGACCCTGCCGTCACTTCGGGAGGAACACACCTCGCTTGAGGATGCGAAAGATGCGTACTACCAAGCACAGGCCCGTGTAGAGGAATACTCCGACGCTCCTGAGGAGTTAGAGGAAGCCAAGAGGAAGATCGAAGAGACTGCTGAGGAGATCGAGCAGACTGAGGAAGAACTGACCGAGTACGCCGGTGTCGAAGACGAGCTAGAGCAAGTCAGGACCACACTCGGAAAGCACGAGGCGGACTACAAGAAGTACGAGCGGAACAAGCAAGCGGCAGAACAGCTCGAAGAGCGAGAACAAGCCGTCAAAACTCTGGAAGACGAAATCGAGGGGCTGGAGGGCGAGAAGGGAGAGCTGGAAGACAATCTCTCCGAGCGGCAGCAAGAGTTCGACGCTGAGGAACACCAGCGGCTTGAAAAGCGGGCTGACGCGCTCGACGACGAGATAACGAAACTGGGCGTCCAGAGGAGCGAACGGAAAGAACAGCTTGAGGAGGTCAACGCTGAAGTCGAGCGTCTGGAAGGTAAACTGGAGGAACGATCTGAGAAGGTCGAAACACTGCGAGACCTCACTGCCGACCATAATTTCGCCACGTGGGTTCGGAAGAACGTCCGAAAGGCTGGTCCGAAGATGCGGGAAGTAATCACCAGCAGGATCGGCACACGTGCGAACTCGATCTTCCGGTCGATTCGGGGACGAAATACAGAGCAACTGGAATGGACATCGGACTACGACATCGTCGTCGTCGATGCTGATGTCCGGAAATCGTTCTCGACACTGTCGGGCGGTGAGAAGATGGCAGCAGCGCTTGCAGTGCGGCTGGCAATCCTCGAACAGATGTCGGGACTGGGAATCGCGTTCCTCGACGAACCGACGGCGAATCTGGACCAGCAGAAGAAGGCCAACCTCGTGGAGCAGCTAAACGGACTCGATGCCTTCGAACAGCTCACCGTCATCAGCCACGACTCAACCTTCGAAACAATGACCGACCACAGCATCATTGTCGAGAAGCCAGAGCAGACTTCGGAGGTGGTGAGTGACTGATGCCCCTCGATAAGGAAGGGGTGGCAGCTGCTCTCGATGCGAATATCGAAACGATTCGCACCTACGTCGAGGATGACGGCGATCTTATCGAACGGTATCAGGAGGCGTTTCGGGATCTTCCGGCGAGGGGAACCGCGGAAGAGCTCCGGTCGGAGCTGTCACGATTCTCGTACCCGGGGGCGGTTCCCGTCGAAGCGTTCGACAAGTGCGACTCGCTCATCAATCACCACGCGCCATCGGATGAATGGGAAAGCCATGAGGCAGTAAACGACTGGGCTCGTGACCTTCTGATGGACGTTCCGATGCTGGCGGCTGACGGGTCAGAAATCCCACCGACGACGCAGTTCAATGTCCCTCTCGCGTACGTTCAAGCAGCGTGGTGTCTCAATCACCATAGCCCGGAAGGGGAACTGGAGCGAGCGCGCGAAGGTAAGCTGCTGGGTCCAATGGACGTGACCCGTACTGGAGGCGAGAAAGGTGGTGAGGAGTACAGATTCGTCGATAGCTCGTTGGTCGGGTTACACCGATACGAGCACGAGGCGGAGGTGCTCATAGACCAAATCGAGGAACTCGCAGCGACCTATGAAGCCGGTAGCTCAGACCAGCCACCGATTGTCCTCTACGACGGGCCGTTAGTCGTCTCGTTTGCCAACCCGAAGCGCCCGGCGGTCCGAACACGATATCTCGAAGCAGTCAGTCGAATCCTCGCGGCGAGTCAACATCACGAAATCCCCGTCGTTGGATACGTTGCTGGCACGAATGCTGTCGAGCTCTCGAAGATGACGCGGCTTCTCCTACAGGAGGAGTTCGGTAGCGACCGGACGGTTCCAGACGCACGCATACTCGCGGGCATGATGAGTCCGTGGGGTGATTCGACGATTCCGTTTATGTGCCGCCGTGACGGCAGTGTAGACGGGCTAGAGACTTCGTACAAGGGGCGAGAGTACACCTTCGGGAATGAGATCTACTTTAGCTACCTCAAGGTTCCACCGGGGGCAGGTCTGGATAGGCTGGAGTTCCCGGGGTGGATGCTAAAGGCAGATGGGCCAGCTCACCACGAGAATCTGTACGAGTATACGCTCGCGATGGTTCGTGCAGAAGCAGGGGTTGGGCGGGGGTATCCGGAAGTCCTGCAGCAGGCCGATACCGACGCAGTCCTCGACCACCGCGACCGACAGCAGTTCCTCCGCCTCCTCCAGAAGTGGGGAGAGGAGAACGACGTGCCAATCGAATGGGATGCGAAGGCCCTCAGCAAGGAGCTTCGACGACGATGACCCCTGCACAAGCCGGCCAACTGAGCCCAAAGACTACGGCTGAGAAGGGCCCCGCAAAATCGAGAACTAATGGAGTTTCCATTAGTGCCGCATCGCCGGGGAACCGCCCCATATCGCACGATCTCGGTAGTGGAGCCGTCACCTCCACACCCAGTGTACACCACCTATGAGTTCCCAACCTACAGACGACACCGGAAGCGAGGAGAGTAGCCATATTGACGACTGTCTTGCCATCGGGAGCATCGTCAATTCGAACAGCCACATGGACTACACGGTCGAGATATTCAACGAGACCGACCGTGACCGCCCACCTGAGCCTCACGAGTGCGGCTTTGGCCAGCCAGTCTTCATCCACAAGACCATCGATGGAACCGAGTACATCATCATGGGGGTCATTTACGACACCCAGCTTGTCGACCCAGATCAGGGACGGTCGGGGCCACGGCTTGCACAGGGCGATCAACCCCAATTCACCCCGGGCTACGTTGAGGAGCGGACAACACTCGCGGGAGTTGCCCTCCTCGGTACAGCCGAGGTAACCGAGAGCGGGACGGTCGAATCCCCGAGCCACGAGATGCCTCGATGGACGCTCGCAGTTGACGATGTAGTCGAGCAGTGTCCGGATGAAGTCACGCGAATCTTCCACACCGGCACGGATGGAGGCCTCCAGATAGCCTACATCGAGCGGCTATTAGACGTGGCCGGGCCACTCGGGGCAGAAGTCACGCTCGCCATCGTAGAGCGGCTCCGGGATTTGTTCTCCGAAGATGCACATCAACGAGTATTGGACGTGGTCGAGAAGGACGTACGCTGGCAATCCTCCGTTGACCGGGGGGTGATGCAATGAGTTCCATCGATTCAACGCCCTCCACAGGGGGAGGTGGAAAGGAACTCATCGGGACGGTCGCGGGACCCGGTGAAGGTCCGAACGAATTCATCGTCGTCACGCCAGACGAGCAGGCTGTCAAGACTGGTGAGTTCATCACGTACTCCGTCCCCGTCGAAGGAACCGACAGAGATGTCATCGCACGGGTGACCAATCGCGAACAGGCCAGAGGGCTACCTGAGACGTTCATGGCGGACCCGAACGTCGCCCCGGAGACTGTCGCATCGACACTGGGCGTCCCGACAGATGAAATCGATCTCTATCGACTTGAGGCGACAGTCATCGGATTTTACGATACAGGGATGCAGACGTTCTCGAATCCACGCCAGCTCCCGAGTCCGGGAACTCGTCTGTGGACTGCCCCCAACGAAATGTTGGAGGCGATACTCCCGAACCTCGGGGTTGACGAGGAGGCAGCAACTGATACAAGTGGGTCGATTGACCTCAGTCGCGTCGACGTGGAAGATCGTGAAGGCCTCGCACACATGGGTTGGCTTCTCAACCGAGAGGCGAATGCGGTCGATATTCATGTCCCAATCGACGAGTTCGCGGCTACCCACCTCGCTATCCTCGCCTCTACAGGCTCCGGGAAGTCGTATACAGCGGGCGTTCTGATGGAAGAGATGATGATGCCCGACTCGCGGGCATCGCTACTCGTCTTCGACCCGCACGGCGAGTACGGGACGCTCTCTGAGATGCGTGGTGACGAGACGTTCTCCGGCGAGGGGTACCAACCGGAAGTGGAGTATTTCGACCCAGAAAACCTGCGTATCCGCATCTCGGAGTTGAACGTTGGGGACGTGATGTCTATTCTCGATAATCCAAGCGATCGGATGCAGGAGCGGTTGGACGGTGGATGGCGCGCAATGCAACGGCGAGAGTCGCGAACGTGGGGGGTGAATGACCTGCTTGACGAGATGCGTCAGCAGTACGGGGAGGACGACTCCAGTGTAGGTGCGCTAGAGTGGCGACTCCGACGGTCGATCCAGCGAAACGACCTCTTCACCACAGACGCGAACGTCCCCCTTGACGACTTAGTGGCTCCCGGGCGATGTACGGTCCTCCAGATGGACACTCTGAGCCGCCGCGACCAGCAGATGATTGCGACCGTTCTCCTGCGTCGCCTGTATCAGGCACGGCTAGCAGCGGTTCGGAACCGTGGAGAGGACAACGAGTTTGATGGCGAGATTATCAGACATCCGCTGTTCGCCCTCTTCGAGGAAGGCCACAGGTTCGCCCCCGCGACTGGTGAGGCCCCGTCACTTGGGATTATGCGAACTATTACATCCGAAGGTCGGAAGTTCGGATTCGGACTGGGAATCATCAGTCAGCGTCCGTCAAAAATCGACCAAGACGTACTGTCACAGTGTGGGACGCAAGTGACGATGCAGATCCAGAACCCCACTGACCAAGATGCAATCAAGAACAGCGTTGAGGCTGCTGGTGAAGAGGTACTCCGAGAACTTCCCGGACTCACACCGGGACAAGCAGTTGTCTCGGGTGATTCGATGAACACGCCAGTGCTGATTCAGGTGAGAGAGCGCCATACCCGCCACGGGGCTGACAGCATCCCAGCGACTTCACAGTGGCAGCAAGCACATAAAGAGCGACGACAGCAGCCGAGCCGAGCAGAAGCGGCTGATATGGGTGGTGGTGAATCAACAGGGGAAGAAGATCTGTTGTAGCCTGCTCCCGAACACTTCCCAGTACGATATCCAATACTCAAATTTACAAAATACTGTATTGTGGAACCACTATAACCGACCAATAGTCCCAACATTCCATAGAATATTAGAAAATTTAGAGAAACTATATCACCGAATGCACACTACTCTGAGATATGTCTAAGAAAGACATAGACGAAATGACGGACGAGGAACGGATACAGAAGGCAATCGAGAACCTCGAACAGGTACAGGTCCAACTATCCGAGATTCCGAATCTGATGTTCTCTGGTGGAGGAGAGCTGTACCCCGACCAACAAGGCTTGGTTTCGATTCTTCGGTTACTAACAGAGTCAACTGTAGAGTCGTTTGAGAACCGGTTTGCCGGTCAAGATGACAGTCCCCGGGTCGAGTACGCCACCAAACTACTCTGGGAGATTCACGAAGACCCGACCTTCCGGGAACTGAACCTGCCCGAAGCCTAAGCGCCTCCAGAGCCCCGTACACCTGCGGGACAACTCCAGATGAAAATCTGATTTGACGCCTCAAACTCCTTCTACGTCATCCGCTCGTGGTAATCGACGACTCGCTCAATAAATAGTTCGTACTCCTTACCCAATCGGTCGGCCAGTACGATACACGGAACGCCGAGAGCACGAACGAATGAGGCAGAACAGATTTCCTCCCCGTCCACCGCAGCCAGATACTGACGGTGGAGGCCCTGATCCTCACTTATCTGGGTAATAGCCTTCAGTAAACGCAGAGGGTGCCCCCTGAACTCGCGTGGTTCGTCGTCTCCGACTATTACGACCCCGATTCGTGTCGGATCAGGAGTCAGGGAGAGTTCCTGCAGGGTTGCCTCTCTATGGCCTTTGTTACTAGAGTCGGCACGTCGCTCGGCTACAAACGCGTGATGCTGGAGGTATCGCTGAGCGTACGGTTCAACCTCTGCCTGACAGCGGACTCGACCGAAATCATCGAGAGCGGTGCGAAACGCTGCGTGCCAGTCTGGAGTTGCCTCCTTGGGACGTACTGAACTATGGGTAGTCGTCTCGACCAGCGCGTCGCCAAGAGAGGGGGTCAGCTTTCCTTTAGTCGAAGCATGGACCGACTTCCACTCTTCATTCGTGTTTCGGAGATAGCTCCACCCCACCTCTGAATCGAATTGGCGAAGACTGAGGACCTGTGGGATCTCCGTGTCCTCGATACAGCGTACGTTAGTAGCCCCAATTATCGCCCGAACCCGAGGAGGTAGTTCAGTCACGGAAATGGACTCAGTCGCCCTTCCTTGCTGGTATCGAGTCATCGAGGTCCAGAAGTCGCCGAGCTTTCTCATCGGGGAGCCACAATTCGCCTTCTTTCCGAACCCAGTTTTTCTGCTCAAATCGGCGTAGCATTATCGCAACTGAGACAAGCTCACCACCTTCGAACGGTAGTTCTTCAAGCCGAAACGAACCCTCGTGCTTCAGAGTCTCTAGTACCGTTTCCCACGCTTTGTCAGTCAACATTGCTAGCGAATAGGACCGGATTGATTATAGCTGAGCCAGTTTATACAGGACATTCGCATCTGGATTAAACCATTGCAGTCGGTCGTCGTGGGCTCAAATATGACCGACAGAGACCCACGTCTAACAGACGGCCATCTCGAATACACGAGGATATCTGGGCAGTGGTATCGATGTACTCTCTGCAAAACCGTAGTCTCGGCCCGTGAAATATCAGAACTACTCCACTACCACCGATGCAGTGCCTTGGAGAGATAACTCGTCTCCAGATAGCCGTTACTCGATTCGCATCCCGGGAGGGACGCAGTCAGTACAGTATAACACGGTACCTGTGCCAAGTCGTTCCTCGCCGTCGAAGACTTCCCAGCTAGCTTGTATACACTGGTCATCAGAATCAATCGTCATCCCACAATCCGAACAGTTTGTAGGGGCCAGTCTACGTTGTCGTCGCCACTGTCTCAAGATCTCACTCGCAGGACGATCTTCGTCGATGTCTACGTCAGTACGCTCCAACCACTCCTCCCAATCTAATGTCGTAAGGTCATCCTCCTCCCTGTCCTCGTTCATCGATAATCCGCGAAAACTTTCGCGTGGGACCTCTCTTGTAGCCACTTGTGTTCTGCATGGGCTGCACTAACTACAGTTGATAGCTCATCGTCGAAACTCCCGATTACAAGAACCGTGATTTCGCCGTTTTGTAACAAGCACTGTGCGTCCATCACCCTCTCAAAACAGCTAGGTCGGCTTAATAGAGAGAGTTCAATTCATACATATCTATGACGGATAATTGCCGAAGAAGTAGAGTGGGAGCCCTCGACTAAAATAGACACCATAGACGGACAGATCGTCGGCATCACAACAATGGGGTTCGGCTCGTATCTGGGAGTGTTTTCCTTACTGATGAAGTGCTACTCGGTCGCTACTACAATCAGGGTATAGAAAATGGGATCCGGGGAGTGGTCAGAGATCGGCGAAACGACTGGGAATTCCTTCGAGAGCGAGGATATTGTCCGTAGCAAGACCACAGCGATGAGAGCCAAGCAGCAGTATAATAGACTGTTGACTGTATGTTGCTGCGGATCAACGAAGATGCTCTAAAATCTGGAGGAAGCGGAACGCCGGTTCGCCGTAATCCTTCTTGTCATCGGCGGCGAGTTCTCGTAGGTCCTCAACACGGTCGGTGTACTCACCGTTGATTATCATCTCAATATCGTGGTTGTATTCTGCCTCAAATTCTGCCGCGAGTTGATCAAGGCCATCTGTCAGGTACCCACGCGGGAGGACCGGCGACCAGAGCTGGAATACATATTGGTCAGCGTCGTCAAAGACCTCCGTGACGTATTCGTGGTCCGCGGTGAACTTCTTCCACAGTTTTTCGAGCGTGTATTGGTAGTCGGTGTTTCCAAATTCGTCCCAGCGACTGGTGGATGGCTCCCCCGGGTAGATTGTTCCGTGGAGGTGAGTGATGACCTCACAGGTGTAGATGACTTGTTCCCCGTCGGTGGAGTCGATACCGATGACATCAATCTCCATCTGCTCGCCTTCTGTTTTCGATCGTTGGTTGTAGCTGACGACCTCGCAGTCGGTTACGAGCTTGTGATACGCTCCAACGATATGCTCGCCGAGTTGCGTTTCAGATACCATATCTCGAAGATTCAATCGTAGGTATACTACGTTAGTCTGGGAAATTCGAGTCTCCAGATATTAACTCGTAGGGAAGTCGTCTTCAGGGATACCAAAGATGACCACGACGACTCGGCCAGTCTCAACATCTCGGATGTAGTAGCCGCCGGGTGGCGAATCGTCTGCGTCGTACTCTGGAAGGTCACCAAGGGCGCTCTCCACCTATTCGAGCGCGGTCTATTACCCAAACTACAGCTGCGCCTACACAGAAGGCAATACCGACGAAGACCGACCCAATAGCCCACAGCAGCAACTGTTGCGTTCCAACGACAGGAAGGGAAACGTCGTAAGCCAGTGCCATCGTGAATAGAGTCGTAAAGAGCGCACCTGCGATCATCAGAATCAGCCCCACACCAATGAATTGTACTGGCTGTCTTTGGAGCAATTCCGAGACAGTGAGGTCATTGGAAACGGGTTCTACTTCAACATCCGTGGGTATTGGCCACTGAGACTTGCTGTTGCGTATCCAGTAGATACGACCACCTCCAGCAGCCGCAGAATCCAGAATCTCACGTTCTTCGAGATCACTCAGCCTGTCCCGCGTTCCCTGACTAGAGAGCCCGATCTCGTTCTGAACTCGCCGGCGCGACAGAAACGGTCGGTCACTCTCAACGAAGACTGCGACGAGATGGCTGTCCTGCACCTCTTTGCTGGCATCAAATTCCAAATCCTCCTTGATCGACGGTGGAATTTCTGCTGTCATCATTGAAGTTGTTAATCCCCAGCCCTCCTCAGCGGCAGTTGGTGACCGCCAATTGGGTGTTACCAACACCCAAATTCTGATTCCCCATCAAGATACCTGCTCCCCTTACGTAGAAGCGGATGGCACACCAAACACCTCCGACACCGGACTCAAATCCGGGTCGCGTGTTTCGGAGTATCGTTACAGCAACCATCACGGGTAGTACACCCGCGCAGCGTGCACTCGCATTCGGCTTCATCCCGACTATTCTCCTGTTTGTCGGGGCACTTCCGCTTCATCAGCAGCAACAGTGGGTTCTGAATCTAAATGACCCAACGGTGGTACAGCTGTACCTCTCCAACTTCGTTCACGGAGATATCCCCCACCTCGCAAACAACATTCTCAGCTACCTTCTGCTTATGCTGTTCATTTTCCCATTAGCAGTGAGTGCGGGTAAGCAACGGATCCTCCGTATCGTATCGATTCTGTTTCTGACCATACTCCCTCTCCTCGTGTCGGTGTACTCAATAGCAACACTTGGCGACATGGGTGCGGAGACAGTCGTCGGATTCTCTGGGGTGATTGCTGGTTACGCTGGGGCCCTCCCGTTCTTTATCGCTTATCACGTGAACGAGAAAGTAGCTGACATCGGTGTTGAGATTGCTGGCACTAGCCTCATGGGACTGGAGTTAGGGGCGGTACTGTGGCTTGCTGGACTCCGTAGATGGTCGGTAGTCCTTCTAGCCGTGCTTAGTGTAGTTGGACTCGGATTTGCCGGGTACGACCGGCAGGTTGTCGCGAAGATCGGCCGGGAATATGAAGTTCATTTGGTAGTGTATGCACTCATTCTATTCGCAGCGGTACCGGTTACTCTGTTCGTAGGTGTGGACGCGGGTACGAACGTCTATGGCCATCTTATCGGACTTATCGGAGGTTTCCTTCTTATGTTAGGTGTGTTACTAACTCGGAGAGTAGCAATTCAAATTATCACTTAGATTCCATCGGATAGGGTCGGCGCGGCCTCGATAAGTGATAACGTGGACATATACTTCAGAATAATTGATGGGGCCGAGATAGGAGAGCTCCAACTTAGTTCGTGAGTAGTTCACCGTATCTGGCGACATCTTATGGAGATTCCATTAGTTCAGTCACACGTTGCGAAGCCGCAGAGAGCTCCCCAATTAATACTAATCCGACAAACACCCGGAATAGAGTATGGACGCCGTGGAGAAGGCACTTGAGGACGCTAGAACGTCCTCCGACGATTATGCGTTCAAATTAGCACTACACACGCTCAAGAGACAAATTGACGGAGAAATCCAGAATGAGCTCCACTACAATATCGCCCTGCTTGATTCAACTAGCGCTGAACACCCTCTCCTCGACGCGCTTCACGGGTACCAGCTGTGGGTAAGTGACCAAGATTACGAGAACGGAGCGGAGCGTGCCCTAGAGAAGTACGAGGAAGGTTTTGAGGAGGCTCTCGGCGAGGGATGGCTGAATGTGGCGAGTTGGGCACTCACCTCGCTTATCGAGCTTGCAGACTCCCTGAATCACGAGAATCGAATGCAAAGAGGGGCCGAGCAAGCAGTGGAGCTACTCGAAGAAAACTACTCAGGCCTCGATACAAACGAAGGTGCCGCAGGGCGTATTTTAGATGCAATCTCTGAGGCTAACCTACAGTCGATCGATAATCAAACGCTCGACCGTCTCGTCGAAATCTGTTGGACCCGGGCAGAGTATACGAACAAGAAACAAAACCATCACTCTCAACGAAAGTACCTCCGGAGGCTCCGACGAATCCAGAATCAGCGCGAGAAATCAATCGAGGACGTTGAAGAAGCTCTCATCGAGTCCTACGAAGACGAAATCGAGTTTCAGAGGACACGGGGATACCTCGTAACTGCGGCGACGATTGAAGGAGCAATTACGGAATGTGAGCCCTTCGCGGACGAGGAAACCCTCAACCGGTGGCGATTGGAAAAGCGGGAGGCAAACAAAGAAGGAATCGAGGAGGAAATGAAGTCGGTCGGTTGGGAGGTATCTGACGAAGAGGCAGAGAACTTCGAGACGATTGTCTCTACCCTGATTGGGGCCTTCGAGGATATAGCTACTCAGCACTCACCAGAAGCCGCATTTATCGGCTTAGTCAAGGCCCCAGTGCTGCTACCGCAGCTCGAAAGGGAGGAACCGAGTCAACGTCCAGAGGAAGATTCAGACGAATTCGCGACTGCCTCGATCCACGAGATATTCCCCCGCAGACTGATGACTCACGAGGGTGACTCAGTCTCCGATGAGGTCTCGGACATAGATATCCCACACAGTTACAATATCGATGCTCGCTTATCGACCGCGTTGACTGCTCGGGTCGTCTACAAGCTCATCAATCAAGAACTGATTCGTGAACATCATTTCTACACCTTGCTCGAATCTATCGAGGGCGCAACGGTCGATGATAAAGCATTCCTCACCCACTTTATCATCGCATTCTTCGAGGACCGCCACCCGGAGGCCATCCATCTCGGGATGGCTCGCCTAGAGGGGCTGATGAAGCACCAATTGGAGGCGGCAGAGACTGCAGTCACCGGGAGCAAGCGCGGTGAGGACTTGCCCAAATCCCTCGGGGGAATCGTGAATCGACTGGATGGGTTGGTAGACGACGAGTATGTGACGTACCTCCGGTTCCGGTACCACGACCTCGTGGGAGAAGCTCTACGCAACCGGACTGCCCACGGCGATCTCCGATACAAGGAAGCCCACTTCGATATCTCTGCCTCGATTCTGGTGGAGATATTCAGAAGTACCGCGTACATCAGTCAAATCGAGACTCCTGAATAGGAGATATACCCCGAGGAATACTTATACCATCGAACATTTGTCATAATCGTGGATTGGGTCACATTCCGCGGCTGGTTCGATTAAGAGGAAGATGGTCAAGCCAGAAATCAGTGAGACGCAGTTCGTGTACGGTGCGACGAGCGAATTGGAAGAGGGCAATTGGCGCTACCCGCTGGTGCAGCCACCGCGATTTCCGACACAGAATATCGAGGGAGACATCGGATACGACGTGGATGCGCTGATATCGAACGGGGCCGGCATGGAACCACTATTCCTCCAATACAAGCGGTCGGAACACATGGTCGGGGCACAAGCTCGGCACTGGAAGGAGTTCCCAAGCGACTACTACAGATTCAAAATCAAGAACGCGAAGCAGCATAACACGCTCATCGAGACCGCAGACTACTATCCCCATACCTACTACGTGGCCCCCATCTTCTCCGAGATGTCAGAATACGCCTCCCACCATAGGAACGAGACGATTCTAGAGAATACGGTTTTCGCAACCTGCTATGGTCTCCCGGAAATGGACGAGGGAGACAGCACTGATCGACATACAATCGGTTTCACGGAGAACCAGACCAAGTTCTTCTCAGAGCCGATGGAGCTCGATTCAGTAGTCGGACTGGAATATCTGCTCTCGGAGATACTCGAAGCTGACGAGAGCTTCACAGGGTTCGGTGAGATACGGGAGTCGTTTGCTGAATTGACAGAGGCCCTGCTGGCTGAAGTTGATGCGGAAATCGAACGTCCCGCCATAGATCAGTCTCCCTCCGATTGGATTCGAGCAGAGCAGGATTTCTTCAAGAAACTGGGGGCTGAGTTGGTGTTCCTGTTCGACGAGACAGACGATTCATAGACCGGAAACTCACAATCAAAACTATATCCTCGTCGTTCGATGCCTGATTGATGACCGATACCCTGTCTCCTCCGAACAGGGCCGATGTGGAGGGCGTTCTACAGAATTCTTCGGCTGTGGAGGAGATCATCTCATACGGAGACAACTGGATATATGTGACTGGGGACTCCCGATCCCTGCTCTTGTGCTTAGGAGCTGAGGCTCTCGCTCACTCTGGGGGGTTGACAGAAGGTTCAGAGCTTCTGGATCCAGATGACTCCGGAGTAGTGTTCGCCACCGCTCCTATGGTACACGTATTGGGGATTTCGGATTACCACTGCGGTGGGGCCGAACGCCTGTCGTCTGACTCGACCGAGGCCTTTATCGAGGATCTCGGGGAGATGGTCTCCAAGTTGTTGGTTGACGGGTTCGATGATTATCCCGAGTTGACAACGGACGAGCTACCGCTCTTTTTCTCGAATATAATCTCTGATGAGGGCTATCACGAAGGGACGCCAATCAAGGGATCGGGCAGAACTCTAAGAGGACTACCGGTTGCATGGCCGCCGGATGTCGAGGAGGGCATGGTTGACCTGCTGGCGAACTGGCTACTCTTCGATAATCCAAAGGATATCGTCGACCTCTGCTCAGATGGATGGTCCCTCACCCACCGACTCCTTGACTACTGTCATCGGGAAGGTGATGTAGCTTTGCGGCTTGTGGATCTGCCGAGCGAAGGGACGCGTGTGGGAAGACTCGTCTCAGCATACCGCTTTCCGGGACAGCGACGGACCGAGGCAGTAGAGTGTAACCTGAACGACATTCTCAAAGAGCCAGCTGAACAAACCGATTTAGATCAATTTGAAGGCAACCCTGACACGGAAGATACGGCAGCGTCAGCCGTAGTCGCGGGCTTCTGCTCGGGACGGCCTCTCGACGTGAACGAATCACTCAAAGAGCGTGCTTCGGCGTTGAATCTGGGTCTCTCACCGAGACTCAGCCTACCGACGTATCTCACAGCCGAAGGAATTCAGTCGCTTGATGAGGGAGGGCGGGGAGTCTTCGTTCTTCCATTCAGGCAGCTCGCACGACAGTCTTTCCTCCAGTATATCTTTGATCAGGGCCAACTCCACTCGGTACTGTTACTAGACGATCCAGAGGAACCGGGAGAGGGAGCGCGCCGAAGTGTTGAGATTGCGATAGTCTTGTTCGAGAAGGATAGAAGTGACAACGATTCCAAGGCGGTCAGGCTCGTCGAGATGGAGGCACCGGAATTCGACCCACGGCTGAACCGTCTGGTACAAGCACCTATACAGCAGCTTGATTCGAGCGATGCTGCCGACATTACAGGCGTCTCATTTCATCTCGTGAACTCTGCAGACCTCCGGGAGCTGAACCCTCGGCTGGTACTGCGCGAACCCCAAATCGTCCCGTTCCTTCGAGCAGAAGAGACTCGCGAACTCGGAGACATAGTCGACAAGATACAGTATGGCGTCAAATCTGGCGCGAACGACTTCTTCTATCTGAATTCAGAGGAGGTCGACCAATTAGACCTCCCGTCCAAATTCTTGACTCCCGTGCTGAGAGGGCCCCGTGACCCTGTTGATGAGGAAGGCCAGATAGTGACCGCAGGGAGTACCGATTTCTATGCTCTCGATCTGCGTGAATTCCTACAGCAGTTTGACGAAAATCCACCAGAGGAAACGGTACTTCGCGAACTTCGTCGGCAAGGTTTCAGAAGCGTAGCAGACTATATTGAATCCCATAAGGAACTCAGTGAGAGAGCATCGCTTCAGATGCGCGATTACTGGTTCTGCCCGTTCGATTCCTCGATAGACAATCCCCCAGACTTGCTGATAGGGAGGTTTTCAGACGGGACGTGGTATCGTTATCGGGGTGATGGTGCGATCATCGATCAGAGTTGGTATGGCGTGTGGTGCGGAGATACCGACCCCGATTCCCTCATCAGGCTGTTGAGCTCCGAGCCCTACGAGCTACTGATTCAGCACCTCGGACAGCCGATGTCACAGGTCCATTCCCAGTATACCATCCGAGACATCTCCCAACTTCCGATTAATACCGACTCGCTTGATGCTGGTCTGGACGAAATTACGTTTCCACCCGAGCGCCGTCGCGACCAGCGACAGCTGGATCAAGCAGTGGTCAATGGATGTAGTGAGCAAACCGTGAGAGAGGCACTTGCAACATTAATCGAGCCGGACGACCAATTCGCATGGGCGTGGTTTCTCTCCCCGGAAGAGTATGAGGAGTTCCAGAGGCAGTATGAAATAGGGGAGGAAGCGGCTAGAGAGTATGTAGCGGAGCGGCTCAGTGAGAGAGAGATACGGAAAATGCTCACCGAGATCGAGGAAAGCCCACTGCGGATGGAGCGCTGGGAGACGATGGCCGAGCTGGCTGAGGAATATCGAGAGGGTCACTATCGGCTGTTCATGTACGGAGCGACACCACAGTTTGAGGGATTCATCATGGACTGGGCCGAGAATAAGGAGTACCCGATATTCAAGCGAGATGGGAGACCATACGTACAGATTCCCGGGGATACTACTGAAGAAGAGGATCAGGAGATACCGAAAAGCCTCGGAGCGCTAATCGAGGCGTTCATTCCACGCGGATTCGGGGACTTTCTCCAAGACGATATCACGACTCTCAGAAACACAATCACGCACGGTGAAATTATCGAGATGTCGCACGAGCGAGCAGCGATTTGTTTCTTAGCTCTCCATACCTTGGCCCTACAGATCAGAGAAGACAGATTGGGGACCGAGGACTATACCCCTTGATTCAGGGAGGCTCCATCCACCGATGACACGTTCAAGATACTCGCTGACCTTTCATATGGGGCTGTCAGACTGTATTTCCGTCGCAAACGAGGAAGGCTTAGTATTTTCATCAGTCTCCCTCCCGTATGGAGCGGACTGTTGATGGAGAAGCGTGGGTGACGCGGGGATGGACACGCGTACTGAATATGCTGTACGAAACGGATGTGACTCTCGAAATATCTCATATACGCGTATCCGAAGAAGTCTCGGAGAGTGGATACGAGACAGTTCAATCTCTGCCCAGTGACTCTGTACTACTCACAGAGACCGATCTGACCGAAGACCAAGCATCTTCTCGGTGAGGAGTTGGTTCATTTCCTCCGGCCGTTCGACGACGACAGCATCGCCGTCTACAGGCTGACAGAGGAGGGCTTCAGAGTAGCACACGAATTACGACGGACAGAGAAGGAAGACCAGTGGCGTGCAGAGAGTCGGCAAATAAATATCGTACTCACAGTTGCGACGGGATTCTTAGCTGCAACCGCTGTTGGTCAAGCTATCCTCGCGTACTTTAACGAGCAACCACCGACCAATACGTGGTTCGCAATCACGTATGCCACCGTAGTTGTCGTGACGATATTGCTGTTGGTGGCTCGAAGCGGAGGACGGGGGCCGGATATCTGGGGATAACTACGTGGATTCGAACTTGTACGAGTTTGAGTCCCGGAGGAGGTGCTCAACCATTTGGTTGACTACCTTGGCGGAACGCCCGGATATGGCGTGCCCTCAGGTATGGGAAAAGATGCCTTCGTTTTGAAAATGTAGCCGCCTAAATAATCTTATTACGACAGGAAGATGTTGTGGCCTATGGTAACTCATCTTGGCGTCGACGCCTGTTCGGGCGGTTGGTTTGCGACAATCGTGGTGGATGACGATATCGATACAGAATGTTATCCCACCTTCGACGCGCTCTGGGCCACGCATGCGAACGCGGATCGAATCCTCATCGACATCCCGATCGGCCTGCCTGATGAGGGGACCCGGGTATGTGATGAGGAAGCGCGGACGCTTCTCGGGTGTCGTGGCAGTTCGGTTTTCGATACGCTCTGTCGGCCACTCCTCAACGTGGCGGATTACGACGAAGCGAACGCGACGTACCGAGAACTAGCTGGGAAAGGGCTCTCTCAGCAGGCGTGGCACCTCCGCGAGAAGATTGAGCAAGTAGACACGGTAGTACGGCAAGATGAGAGAGCGGAAACCACACTCCGAGAGAGTCACCCGGAACTCTGTTTTTATGCTCTGAACGATGGGAATCCGGTCGCGTATAGCAAGAAGAGCGAGCGGGGGCGAGAGAAACGACTGGCCATTCTCGAATCGGAGCTTGCTGACGCAGAGGGTGTGTATGATGATTCAATGGATCGGTTCCTCAGGAAACACGTCGGTCGTGACGATATTCTTGACGCTTGTGCGCTTGCAGTCGCCGCTCGAAATGGATCACTAACCCACATCCCTGAGGCGTCGAACAGGGGTGACCCGTGGATGCGAATCTACTATCCAAATTGGTAGTCCGGTGCCTATTGGCTCTTAACTCTCTGATTGAGGTACTCTACCTCTGAATATGTCCCTGCCTCTTTCAATCTCCGCAAGAACTGTTGGTTACTGAGGACATCAAGAGGGCGAAAATAATGAGGGATGGATGCTGTTCGCCTGTTCGGAACCTTCGTGCCAACCCCTATAGGTCGTCGTAGTACCTCCGGCGTTGCTCCATTTTTCCTTGCTTCGTCCGTTCGTCGTAGTGCTTCTCGATCACACTCGGACTCACGTCGAACCGATCCGCGACAACGTCAATTGGTACGTCGTTCGCTCGCCAGTGCGTCATCACCGCTCGCCGCCACGGATGGGGGGACATACTCGACGGACATCCATAAGCGAAGTTGACCATCCGAGCGGATTCGCAGTTATCCGGTTCCAAGTCGTGCGGACACTCTTCCCCATATTCACACGGTCGTGTGAGCGCGTAGCTGATGTCTCGTAGCGTCTGTGTCGATGAACGCTTGCTTGCTCGTGGCTTTACCACGAGGGGTTTGCGGCCATACTCATCTTCGACATCGGGGCGCTGGTACTCGATGTAGTCGTTGAGAATCTCGACGCTGTGGTCTTTGAGAGCGACCAGTCGCTCGGAGTCTTTTCCGTTCTTCAGTGGGGTGTCAGTCTTCGGCCGGTGGTGGGTCTCGATGTGTGGGCCAACACGTGTTCCGTCAGGTAGGTCCATTGGTTCTGGCTGGAAGTCCTTCAGGTCGAGGCTACGAACGGCACCGACGCGGAATCCGCATTCGTGAAGCAGGTGTGCGAACACGTGCTCGAAGCTCGCAAACTGAAAGCGGTTGAGTCGCTCCAGAATCTTCTCTTGGGTCTCGTAGGGCACTACGTCGTGGTTGGCGTCGTCTTCGGAGAGGGTTGGACTCGTGACCGCCATATGAGTGTCTCTGGGGACACCTTCGATACTCTCGCAGAATCGCATGAATTTGCGTAGCGTGTCCATATTGTTCTTCAGAGTCGACCTTGCGAGAGAGCCTGCCTTGCTCCTCTTGGTTCGCCAAACTTTGAACGAGCGAAGATCTCGACCAGTGATGTCGTTGAGGTTGTCGAGTTCCTGTTCGTCGCACCAGTCGAGGAAGTGGTTTAGGCGGTGGCGGTGAGCACGGACTGTGCCGGCGGCCGCTCCATCGGTTTCCCGGTTGTTCAGATACAATTCGACTGCGTCTGATGGTTCGAGGGGTTCGAGTGTGTTCTGTGTTACCATGGTCTGGTCATCGAATGGCAACGAGCAGAGAACAGGGCGCGCGTTTGATCGCTCGCAGATGCCCACCGGCTTCGCTATGCGGGTTCAAATCGCGACGAATCCCGAGCCTGCGAGGGTTCGGAGCTGCGGGTCGGGCTACGAGTGAGCGTGCGAACGAGTAGCACGGTCCAACCTGCAGCGCCCATAGTCTAACAACGCGAATCGACACTAACCCGAATCCGTTCGTAGGGGCTCTTCTCCACGGTTTCGATCGTTCCAGAGATTCGAGAGTGGCGCTCTCAGCGGAGCCAATCCCGTCACGATACGCGGGCCCGCGCCGTCGGGCGATCGGTTTCGAAAACTCGGGGTGGTAGTCGATGATGGATCTCACGAGGAGTTCTGCAGAGGATCCATCTCCGTGTCGCCATTGTGGAGCCCACGTTAGCCGGGACTTCGCCGGGACCTTCGGCGACGGGGACAGTCAGATCCACCGCTGTCTCGTCTGCGACAGCCGCGCCCGGTTCCAGAAGGGCTCCGGTGCTGGCCAGTCCGTCCGTTATCCCGACCCCTGCCGCTCGTCGAGATCAAGGGCGCGTTCCGGCTCACTGACGACCACTGACGTTCACCCGAGACTTCTTCGACGACGTCGGGCGTCGGCGCGCTCAGATACGGCTCGATCGCCTGGAACGAGTCCCACCCCCACCCGTCGGCCTGCATCACCACTCGCGGGTTCACCTGCTCGTCGACGAGGAGCCGCTGGGCGAATCGTCGCCGGAGATCGTGCGGACTGACGTGGCGGAAATCCTCGTCACCCGTCTGTTCGGCCGCGCTCGGCCGTGCATTTGACCACATCGCGAACGTCCCGCTCGGAGAGGCCGATGAGCGACCCATCCCATATGAACAGAAACAGCTCCTCGGCCGGCAATCGAATCGGTGAAAATCGCTGCCGGTCACACGTCGACGAAAACCGATCCCACGAATTGCACAAGCGGATCGACTCGGCTTGGGCGAAAGTCAGCGGGGAAGGAGTGCCTCTGGCATTCGGCGTCACGCGTTTCTCACGTGAGTTTATAAAAAAGCCCATCGAGCGCGGTGCTCAGTCGGTCGAGATCGACGCCGATTCGAGGGGGTTGTGCAAGAAATGAGAATCGAATCCGCCGACGAACGACAGCGTCTCTGGGAGAACCTCCTCGAAGCGACCGGCGAGAACGCCAAGTCGAAGGCCCTCGACGACGCCGCGCGGTACTACTGCCGAATGCGCGGCGACGTCGCCGGCTACGGGAACGGGAAGATCGAGGAGCTGCTCCGCGCTGCCGACAACCGTGGGTCGCTCACGGCATCGGAGATCGCCGAGATCCTCGACGCCAGGGAACTCCCGATCGAACATCATACAGTTCTCGAAATCGGTGGTTCGGATACGTGACAGACGACGAACCCAGAGACTACGACCGGGTGTACGAGCGCGACCTCCCAGGTCCGCTTCGGGAGCGGATCTGCAGGGACACCGACAGCGGCGACGTCACACGCTTCGTCGTGCAACTGGAGTATTTCCACGACGGCGAGTGGCAGACGGTCGTTCGCTACGATCACGACCCCGAGAGCGACTTCGGCCACGACGTCGCCGAGGAAGGCCTCCACATCGATATCTACCGCGACGGCAGGAAGTTCCGGAGCGAGTTCGTCACGCCGCCGCTCCCGCCCGCCGTCGCTCTCGATCACGCCGAAGACCATTTAGCCAAGAACCTCCAACGATTTACCGAGAGATTTGAACAATGGCACGGGATCAGCAACCGATGACCGACGCCGAGATCGCCGAGGCGAAAGAGCAGATCCAGGAACTCCGCGAGGAAGTCCGTGAGGATCTCGCCGAGGACCTCGGCGGCGAGCCGGACGACTATCACTCCGAACGGTACTTCCGCGATCTCGGCGGCGACGCCGGCGAAGCCGTCCCCGACGGCGGCGAGTGATTTCGTCCCCGCGACGCTATTCTCCAGTTTCTGCTTTCGAACGCTGAACCGACCGATTCAACACGAACCGAACTCGTTCACGGTGGTTCGATTACTTTCACTCCGGACGGCTCGCCTACAAGTCGACGAATCCAGTAGCGGGAAGTGATGATCCGTGACGCCCGTGCGCTCCGCGACGAGTTCGTTCCCCAAGAACTCCAGCATCGGAACAACGAGATCGACCTCATTTCGTCCTGTCTCCGGCCGATCGAGGATAATCTTAGCGGCGAACACACGCTGATCACCGGGCCATCGGGAGCTGGGAAGACGACGCTCGCGAAGTACGTCTGCCAGCAGCTCGAACGCCAGACGCTCGACATCCGGATCGGCTACGTGAACTGCCTCTCGGCGAACACCTCCACGGGCGTCTTGCACACGCTACTCCGGGACGCTCGAATCGGTCGGGATCTCAGCCGTGAATCGACGCCGCGGAGCCGGTATTTCGACCGGATTCGCGACTCCGACTACCAGCTCGTCTTCATCCTCGACGAGATCGACGTCCTCGACGACTACGGACCACTGCTGTCGCTGTACGATCAGCCGAACGTGACGCTCGCGATGATCTGCATCGACGAGGACGCATTCCTCTCGAACGTCGATATGCGCGTTCAATCGCGCGTTCGTGCCGCGACGTCGGTCCGGCTGAAGAAATACCACGACGAGCAGATCGTCGACATCGTCACGGGACGAGCGGAGGCCGGACTCGCCCCGGGAGTGCTGGACGAAGGCACGTGCGGGACGATCGCCGATCTCGCCGCCGGCGACGCCCGAGTGGCGATCGCGCTGCTCCGCTGGGCTGCGGAGCGAGCGGAGCAAGAAGGACTCGATCACCTCAGCCCGGGCCTCGTCGAGGCCGTCAGCGACTCCGCGACCACGGAGGTCCACGACCGGAACGTCGAGTTGCTCTCGACGCACCAGCGACTCCTCTACGAGATCGTCTCGGAGGCCGGCGAGATCGGAGCGAGTGAACTGCATCGCAAGTACGAGGAACAAGCGTCGTCGCCGAAGTCCCGACCGACGCGGCGGCGGTATCTGGACTCGCTGGAACGTTACGGATTGATCGAGCAGCAGGGCTCGACGCGGGGTTCGAGGTACCAGGCGGCGAAGCCGTAGGTCGTCGGGTACTGTTGCTGTTTTGTTCTATATCCCTTCAGTTCCTTCCGATCCGCTACGGTGGGTTTTCGGCCTCGTTCAAAAGCGTGAGCGAGCCCGTCTCGTACGCGCGACGCCAGAGGCTATGCACCGCTCGCGCAACGACCGTCGGTTCAGTGGCGACGATGCAGGACGGCTCGGGATCGCTCGAACGAGCCTCAGGCGGTGCGTGGAAGTGCTTGTCCGGAGCGTTCGGTTTCGGGTGGTAGTCGAACCGGAAGTTCACTCCCCGTTCGTCCGTGTAGTGGAAGCTGTAGTAGCCCCGCTGGAACCACCGGACGTCGAATCGACACCAGTCGGCGTCTCCGATCCCGTCGGCAAACCGTATCTCCAGAGTCGTGGGATCCAGTCGGCTGTCGAAGCCGGCGTCGTCGACGAGGCCGTCGACGCTGCGGAACACCTCTCGAATCTGTTCCAGTGCGACGTCGTCTAACGGTCCGACGTTCCCCTCGATGTCCGTTTCAGGAGCCATCTACGCGGTCGACTGGGTCGAATCGCCGCCCAGTGCGCCCCGCTCTTCGACGGTGGATCCCGTCTCTGACGTCCGGGCGGCCGCCGAGCGGCTATCGTCCGGGTCGAAGTCGTAGAGAGACAGCGCCGCCTGCGCGATATCGAGGCTCTGCTCGACCTGTTGCCAGCGGGCGACGTCCTCCCAGCCGTCCTCGCCCGGTTCGAGATCGAGCGTGAGCTCGTCGACGTCGGCGACGTCGTACCGCTCGCGGAACTCCTGGAGCTCCGCTTTCAGGTCGCGAATCGCCTCTCGGATCTCGGCCTTCGTGTGTTCCCGGTGGATGTCGGCGATACGGCGCATCGCCAGCATCTGCGGGGCTCGCATATACCGCGTTCCGGCGTCGGAGGTGAAGGTTTTCACCCGGCCGGTCTCGGCGAGGGCGGAGAGGTGTTTGCGCGCGGTCGGCTCGCTCACCCGGGCCCGCTCGGCGATCTGGCTCGCGGTCTGGGGCTCCGTGGTCACGTCGATGATCTGGCGAACGCGCTCGAACGTCGTCGTATCGGCTTTCCAGTCCTCGACGGCGGCCTCGTTGACGTCTCCCTGCCAGCGAGTCTTGGGGGCTCCGGTATCGGTCATACGGGCTGAGAGACTTCCCAGGGACAAAATGCTTTCCTCCAAAAAACCAATTTTTCTCTCATCGGGAAACTTCGAACTCCGATCCGCTTTCGTTCACGACCCCCACAGCGGTTTATCCGGATGCCTCGTAGTCGGCTCTATGTCTCGTAGCACCCACGACGGTTCGCTCGAACCGAGAGCGCAGTTCGTCCTCGACCTCACGGCGCACGGCTTCGATCTCGATGAGACGACGCCCCGGCGGGTCGCCGTCGATCTCGTCCGGGACAGCCGCTCCTTCGCTCTGGACGTCGGGACCGAATCCGACGGGTTCCGCGTCGCGCTGCGTCTCGATCCGGAGAGCGGCCGACTGGAACCGGCGCGCGTCTATCGGGGCACCGCATTGATCGCGAGCAGCGAGGCGGAGACACTGCCCGGGATCGATCAGCTGGACGAGTGGCTGCGGTTCGTGATCGAGCACGCGACGGAGGACGCGGACGTTCGGACAGCGGCGCGGTCTCGGGTTCGGTAGCTCGGTCCATCCCCTCGAACGGATCTGGTTTCGCTGTCGGCGGTCGTCGTGACCGTCGTTGTTTCACAGGCTTTCTGTCGGGTCAAAGGCGGATTCGATCAGGTTCAGTCGTCGACCATCGAGAGATCGCGGGCGTCGCCGAGGGGTTCTTTTGCCGCCGGGTGTTCTCAGGCGGCGTTTCCGGGCTGAATACGGAGGGTTCGTCGAACTCCTCCGCCTCGAAAAGCGGAGGCGGGTCCGGACCGGACGGGGCAGTCGGACAGTTCGTGCTCACAGAACCCGGGCAAGGACATCGTGGTCACGCAATCGGAGTCCCGACCACCGCCGAGATCGCGGCTTTCGACGGGTCTGTGCTCTCGAAGACCCGCTCGTCGGAGATACCCAAGAAGAACTCCTGTTTTCCCTCGACGTATTCCAGAATCGTGTCCGCCACCGCCGCGGAATCCCGGTGGACCATCCGCTGGAAGTACGATCCCTCCCGCTGAAGATTCGATCGAACGTACTCCGAGCGCGTGTTCAACACGAGCGCGACGAGGGTTCCGTCGGAGTCGAGGACGCGAGTCGCTTCCGCGAGTACGGCGCCGATGTCGGGGATGAACTCGAGCGTCGAGACGAAGACGATGGCATCGACCGACGCCGTCGCGATGGGGAGCGCGGTCGCATCGCCGAGAACGAACGGTGCAGAAACTCGGTTCCGCGCCGTTCGGATCATCGTCTCCGAGCGGTCGACCCCGATCATTTCGCGATCGGGAAAGCGCTCCTCCAGCGAGCCGATGCCGCATCCAACGTCGAGAGTTCGGTCGTCGGTAGAGAGGTGCCGTTTCACGTACGCGGCCTCACGGTCCAGGACCGCCGTCCCGAACTCGCTCTCACAGAACCGAACGAAACTGTCGACGTCGCTCATACAGTGTTCGTACCTCCGTCTCGGGTCGTGACTCGCTCGTCCGCCGTCGCTATCGACATCGGCGGCTGTCTAGTCGGCCGCCCGTTCGGCCTGTCGCGTCTCTTCTACTCGCAACGGGTCAGACGTCGAGGTCGCAGTGACCAGCCGCAGGAACTGTCCCGCGTTCGTGAGGAGTTTGTTCTCCGCCTTCCGGAGGTGCTCTTCGTACGTCGAGCGAGCGACGGCCGTCTTCCCGGCCAGTTCCCGCAGCGACGTCTTCCGGGGCCGCTCGTAGTAGCCGCTCTCCAGCGCCAACTGGAGCGCTGCGAGCTGCCGGTCGGTGAGGTTCTCGAACAGCTGATTGGCCGGTGCCAGCATACTGTGGGGGACCTGCGTCTCCGAGATCGAGGTTTTCGACAGCAGCTCGATCTCCCTGTCAGCCCGCAGGTCGCCCAGCAGCTCCCGGATGTCCTCACCGTCGAACGCGACGACCGTGTAGTGCTCCCAACCCTGGCGGTAGATGGTCGGCGACTGGTACAGACAGTTGTGCTCCTCGAAGCGGTCGATAACGGACTCTTCGAGCGAACAGAGACACGACTGCGTGACGACGTGATACCCGTCGTCGTCCTCCGATTCGTGCAGAACGGTCCCCAGGTGATTGATCTCTTCGAGCAGCTCCTCGGTCGGCGTCGTCTCGGAGGTGATCTCGAGCACCTGGCAGTCGCTCAGCGGCCACTCGCGGATCGTCAAGTCCGGGTGTCGTTCCGAGATCTCCCGGTAGGGACACTCGTGTTTGACCCGGATCGAGGCCTCGTAGAGACTCATACGAGCGACTTCGGTCTGTTCAGAATTAACGGTACCGGTCATGTCCGGCAGGGCCTATAAGCGGGTACGTCCGCTATCCGGGAACACCGATGCAGGAGATAACGCCGGACGAACTCGGAGAACAATTGCGCGACGGTGACGACGGGCCGCTCGTTCTCGACGTTCGCCACGAAGCGGAGTTCGAGGACTGGCACATCCCGGACAGCATCAACGTCGACGTCTACGACGAACTAACCGACGACCCCGAACGGGCCAAGGAAGCCCTGTCGGACCTCCCCCGTGAGGAGCGGATCGTCACGGTCTGTGCCGCAGGCGTCGTCGCTCAAACCGCGACAGAAGTTCTCGGAGAGTTGGGGTACGACGCGGTGACGCTCACCGACGGAATGAACGGCTGGAGCCGCGTCCACCGGCACGCGGAGGTGCCGGCCGAACTCGATGGCGACAGCGCCATCGTCCAGGTCGCGCGACCCGGAAAGGGCTGTCTCTCACACGTCCTCGTCTCCGAGGGCGAGGCCGCCGTCTTCGATCCGTCGCACTATCTCGACGAGTACGAGGCGATCCTCGAGGAGCGCGACGCCGAACTCGTCGGCGTCTTCGACACGCACGCCCACGCCGACCACGTCTCGGGCGGTGCGGAACTGGCTGCCGGACACGGCGTCCCGTACTACCTTCACCCGAGGGACGCGCTCGCGATGGACGCGACACCCGTCGAAGACGGACAGACGGTGACTGTCGGCGGCCTCGACGTCGACGTCGTCCACACGCCCGGGCACAGCGAGGGCAGCGTCTCGTTCGACGTCGACGGCGCGGCGCTGCTCACGGGCGATACGCTCTTTCACGAGAGCGTGGGACGCGTCGAGCTCGGCGTCGAAGCGGGGATCGAAGACGCCGACGTCGAGGGGAACGCGGCGACGCTCTATGAGAGCCTCCGGCGGTTGCTGGACCGGCCGGACGACGCCCTCGTGTTACCGTCCCACGACCCCGGCTCGCCCGAACCGCCGGTGAGCGCGACCCTCGGCGAAGTCAGAGAGCGGAACGAGGACCTCAGTCGGGACCGCGAGGAGTTCATCGAGACGCTCGCCTCGGACGTTCCGGACCATCCGCCGAACTTCGAGCGCGTCAAGCGCACGAACGTCGGGCGGGAAGACGTCCCCGACGACGAACTGGCCGAGTTGGAACTGGGCCCGAACAACTGCGCGGCCGAGTGATCGATGAGCACGACAACGGAACTCAAACAGGGAATCCGCGAACACAAGGGCCAGTTCGCGCTGCACGTCCTCTTAGTGTTCGCGACCGGACTGACCATCGGCTCCGAACGCGCCGTCGTCCCCGTCCTCGGGCGCGACGTCCTCGGCGTCGAATCGCTGTTCGTCATCGGCTCGTTCGTCGTCTCGTTCGGGTTCGTCAAGGCGCTTCTCAACCTCTACGCCGGCAAGTGGGGCGGCGAGTACGGCCGCAAGCCGGTGCTCGTCCTCGGCTGGGCGACGGCGCTCCCGCTCCCGGTCATCCTCATCTTCGCGCCGAGTTGGGGCTGGATCACCGTCGGCAACGTGCTGTTGGGAATCAACCAGGCACTGACCTGGAGTATGGCGATCAACGCCAAGATCGACCTCGCGGGTCCCGACCAACGCGGCCTCGCGGTCGGGATCGACGAGGCGTTCGGCTACTCGGGGGTCGCGGTCGGCGCCTGGGTCACAGGCGTCATCGCCGGCCGGTGGAGCCTCCGACCCGAGCCGTTCTACTTCCTCGCCGTCGTCGTCGTGCTGGCGTTCCTCGTCTCGATCTTCCTGATCGAGGAGACGGTCCAGTACGCCAGAGTGGAGGTCGACGACGAGGACCACCACGACGCGAACCTGCCGTTCGTCGAGGTGCTGAAGCGCGCGACGTACGGGGACCGGACCCTGTTCGCCGCGGCGCAGGCCGGTCACATCGAGAAGTTCGTCGACACGCTGTACTGGCTGGCCGTCCCGCTGTATCTCACGAGTCGGGGGCTCGGGATCGCCGCGGTCGGGTTCATTGTCGGCGTTCACAGCGCGATGTACTTCCTCCAGGTCGCGACCGGCGGCCTCGCGGACCGCATCGGGCGCCGGCCGCCCGTCGTCGCGGGAATGTTCCTCACCGCCGGGAGCGTCCTCGGGATGGTCCTCGTCGACGGGTACCTCCCGTGGGCCGTGCTCTCCGGTGTGTCCGGCCTCGGAATGGCGCTGCTCTATCCGAACCTGATGACGGTCCCGGGCGACGCGGCCCATCCGACGTGGCGCGCGACCGGGATGGGCGTCTACCGGATGTGGCGCGACTCCGGCTACGGGGTCGGCGCGATCCTGATCGGCCTCTCGATGGAGTTCGCGAGCGTCGAAGCCGCGTTCTACCTCACCGCCCTCCTGATGTTCCTCTCCGGCGCGGTCGTGTACGTCTGGATGGAGGAGACGCACCCGGAGTTCGGGACACACGAACCGCCCGCACCGGCCGACCGACCATCGGCACGGTCGGTCACCGAGGACTGACCCGAAGTCGGGGAGAACGCCCACGACTGCAGTCGTGCGAGGACGCCACCGGGGCTCGCTCGCCGTCCGGTCCGGAGGGTTGGGCTCGACGTTCGACGGCCCTCGGAGAGGTCCGCCCTCCCCTATCCTTAATTATAATACCTGCTGAACTGTTGTTTCGGTTATGCCAGGAGTCAGCAGGACCGTCCTAACCGAGATGTACGAGAACATAGTGACCGCTCGCCACTACGAGGAGCGGTTGCAGGAGGAGTACCTCGAGGGCAAACAGCCCGCCTTCGACATCTCCGCCGGACCGATCCCCGGCGAACTGCACCTCGCCGCCGGGCAGGAGGCGGCGGCCGCGGGGGTCTGTCAGCACCTCCGCGACGACGACACGGTGACTGCGACGCACCGGCCCCACCACGTCGCGATCGCGAAGGGCGTCGACCTCGAACGGATGACGGCCGAAATCTTCGGCCGGCAGACCGGGCTGGGAAAGGGGAAGGGCGGACACATGCACCTCTTCGATCCCGAGGTCCACTTCGCGTGCAGCGGGATCATCGCGGAGGGCTGTCCGCCGGCCGCCGGCGCGGGCCTCGCGGCGAAGAAGCGCAACGAGGACAGCGTCGCCGTGGCGTACCTCGGCGAGGGCGCGATCGATCAGGGCGCGTTCCTGGAGTCGCTGAACTTCGCGGCGGTCTTCGACCTGCCGGTCGTGTTCGTCATCGAGGACAACGACTGGGCGATCAGTATGCCCAAAGAGCGCGTGACCGACGTCGAGAACGGCGCGAAACGCGCCGACGGGTTCGAGATGCCGGGCGCTCGCGTCGACGCCGACGACGCCGTCGAGATCTACGAGGTCGCCGGCGAGGCGATCGGCCGCGCCCGCGACCGCAACGGCCCGACGGTCCTCGAAGTGCAGGTGCACCGCCGGATGGGCCACTTTATGGGCGATCCCCAGACGTACCGCCCGGAAGAGGACCAGGAGGCGGCCGCCGAGCGCGACTCCATCGAGCGACTGGAGCGTGACCTCCGGAACCACGGCGTCGACGACGAGAGGATCGAGGAGATCCGCGAGGCGGCGCACGAGCGCGTCGAGGCGGCGATCGAGTGGGCCAAAGAGCAGCCGAAACCGGACCCGTCCGACGCCCACGAGGATATATTCGTGAACCCACCGAGCGGCGTGACGGACAGCGAACCCGACTTCGAGTTCGCAGGGGGTGACGACTGATGTCCGAGAACAGCGCGGAGACCCGGGAACTGACGATGAGCAGAGCGATGGTGTCGGCCATCGCCCACGAGATGCGGGAGAACGACGAGGTGTTCTACATGGGCGAAGACGTCGCCGACTACGGCGGCATCTTCGACTCCACGGAGGGCCTCCGCGAGGAGTTCGGCTACGACCGGGTGATGGACGTCCCGATCAGCGAGACGGCCTATCTCGGTGCCGCCGTGGGTGCCGCCCAGGAGGGGATGCGCCCCATCGCGGAACTGATGTTCGTCGACTTCTTCGGCGTCGCGATGGACCAGATCTACAACCAGATGGCCAAGAACACCTACATGAGCGGCGGCAACGTCTCCGTGCCGATGGTGCTGACCGCCGCCGTCGGCGGCACCTACAACGACGCCGCCCAGCACTCCCAGACGCTTTACGGGACGTTCGCTCATATTCCGGGGCTGAAGATCGTCGTCCCCTCGACGGCCTACGAGGCGAAGGGGCTGATGCACAACGCCATCCGCGACGACGACCCGGTCCTCTACATGTTCCACAAGCGCCTGATGGGAATCGGCTGGCTCCCCGCCCCGGACGGCCCGAAGACGCCCGTCCCCGAGACGGACTACACGATCCCGTTCGGCAGCGCCGACGTCAAGCGCACCGGCGACGACGTCACGATCGTCACGCTCGGCCTGCACGTCCACCGGGCGCTGGAAGCCGCCGAGGGGCTGGCCGCCGACGGGATCGACGCCGAGGTCGTCGACCTGCGGTCGCTCGTCCCGCTCGACACCGACACCGTCGTCGAGTCGGTCGAGAAGACGGGCAACCTCGTCGTCGTCGACGAGGACTACCGCTCCTACGGCGTGACCGGCGAGATCGTCGCCAGCGTCGCCGACGAGGCGCTCGCCGCGCTCGATTCGGTCGAGCGGGTCGCGCTCCCGGACGTGCCGATCCCGTACTCGCGCCCGATGGAGAACGAGGTCGTGCCCGACGTCGACGACATCGCCGCGGCCGTGCGGAGGACCCAGTGAGCCGATGAGCGGAAGCGACGACCGCGTTCCGGTGACGGCCGACGAGTGGGCCGACGAGGCCGACAGCGACGAGGGGGTCGTCGTCAACTGGTTCGTCCGCGAGGGCGCGACGGTCGAAGAGGGAGAGAGCGTCTGCGAGATCCAGATCGAGAAGGTCAGCGTCGACGTGCTCGCGCCGGTCGCCGGGACGCTCGCGGAGATCGTCAAAGGGGAGGACGACGAGTTCGAGCGCGGCGACACGCTCGCGTGGATCACCCCGAGCGGGTAAGACCGGGACCGGCTGATCGGCTTTTCGACGACGGTTCCGCTCTTGGACGGCGGGGTCTCGCCACCGCGGAATGGACAACGGTTTGTGCGTCGACCGCGCTCGAACGTCGTATGCACGCCATCACGAACAGCGGCTGGATCGAGGTCGTCACCGGGTCGATGTTCTCGGGGAAGACCGAGGAGGTCCTCCGCCGCCTCCGGCGCGCGGAGATCGCCGGGCAGGAGGTCGCCGCGTTCAAACCGGCGGTCGACGACCGCTACGGGGAGACGACCGTCGGGTCGCACGTCGGTCGACAGTGGAACGCCGCCGTCGTGCCCAGCGAGGGCGAGGGGATCTGGGAGATCCGCGAGCGTCTCAACGGCGAGGACGTCGTCGCCGTCGACGAGGCGAACTTCTTCGGTCCGGGGCTGGTCGACGTCTGTCAGCGCCTCGCCGACGACGGCCGCCGCGTCATCGTCTCGGGGATCGATCAGACCTACAGGGGCGAGCCGTTCGAGCCGCTCCCGCAACTGATGGCCGTCGCGGAGTACGTCGACAAACTGCAGGCGATCTGCTCGCAGTGCGGCGAGCCGGCGACGCGGAACCAGCGGCTCGTCGAGGGCGAACCCGCCCACGTGGACGAGCCGACCATCGTCGTCGGCGCCGAGGAGTCCTACGAGGCGCGGTGCCGGAACTGTCATACGCTTCGCCGCGAGTAATTCAGACACCGTGACCACCTGGGTCGAGAACCCCGAAGGCGGCCGCGAGCGCGGACCGCGCGGACTCCTGCGGGCGTGGATCGAGGTCCTCGTCCGCCCGCGGCAGTTCTTTCGGAACGGCGTCGCGCCGGGCGATCAGGCTCCGGGGCTGGTCTTCGCCGTCGCCGTCGCCGTCGCGTACGCCGTCGGGCTGTTCGCGTTCGTCCCGGAGCGGATCCCCGCGCTGGCCGGCGGCGAAACCGTCTCGGCCGCGATCGCGCTCGCGGCCGTGGCGCTCGTCGTCGCGCCCGCGGCGCTGCACCTGACGGCCGCGCTCCAGGCGATCATCCTGATACTCACCGTCCGTGACCGAGCGGGCGTGAGCGAGACGGTCCAGGTCGTCGCCTACGCCACGGCTCCGTGCGTCGCCGCCGGACTCCCGGTTCCGTCGTTGCGTCTCGTCTGTACGCTGTACGGGGCCGCGCTGCTCGTCGTCGGCCTGCGGGAGGTACACGACACCACCACCGCCCGCGCCATCGCCGCGGGTGCGATCCCCGCGACGCTGCTCTTCGGGTCGGCGTTCGGCGGCCTCGACGCGGGGGAGGCCGTTCTCCAGGCGGCCGGACTGATCTGAGGGTCCGAAGACGCCGTGCGACGGATGCGCACCCGGTGCGCGGGAATTCGACAATCGTTTTAGGCGCGACACATTGTACTCTGTCAATGGATTGGATTACGCACGACGAGGACGTCTGGTTCGATTTCCGGGGAGATTCCCCAAAGCAGCTCACGCCGGGACGGTACTACAAGGGCACCGTCGATGGATTCGCGGATTTCGGCGTCTTCGTCGATCTCGCGCCCGGGGTCACCGGGCTTCTGCACCGTAGCGAACTCGACCGTCGCCTCGAGAGCCTCGATTGGGAGTCCGGCGACACCGTCTTCGTCCAGGTGAAGAACGTCCGAAGCAACGGCAACATCGACCTCGGCTGGTCGATCCGACAGTCGGAGTCGGAGTTCCGCGGGGCGCGCGTTCACGACCCCGACGGCGACGACGACGGCGAAGAGATCGACAACGGCTCGGCGGACGACGGACCCACGCCCGTCAAGAAGACGCCGAAGGGCGTCTCGACGAAGTCGCGCGTCGGCAACGGCACCGACTCCACCGGTGACTCCGGACAGTCGGCTTCCGCGACCGACGGAGCCGAAGCCGAGCAGTCGGACGACGGAGCGTCCGCTGCTACCGACGAGACGTCCGATGTCGGCGCCGACGAAGCGTCCGCTGCCGCCGACGCGGCGTCCGACGACGGGGACGCCGCTGTGAGCGAGGAGGCGAACGAGAGCGACTTCGAGTTCGACGAGGCCGGAGCTGGCGACGAGACCGAGGCCGGCGACGAAGCCGAAGACGACGCCGACGCGACGGCGGACACCGAAGCGCCCGAGCGCGTCACGGTCGACTCCCTCGGTGACCGCGTCGGCGAACTCGTCCGGATCGAGGGCGAAATCGTCGGCGCGCGTCAGACCGGCGGCCCGACCATCTTCGAGGTCCGCGACGAGACCGCCGTCGTCGACTGCGCGGCGTTCGTCGAGGCCGGCGTCCGCGCGTACCCCGAGGTCGACGAGGGCGACCTCGTCCGACTCGACGGCGAGGTCGAACTCCGACGCGGCGAACTGCAGGTCGAGACCGAGGAGCTGACCGTGCTCGCCGACGAGGAAGCTGACACGGTCGAGGAGCGTCTCGAAGACGCGCTCTCGGAGAAGGCCCGCCCCGAGACCGTCGAGCCGCTCGCCGACGACGGGGCGGTCGCGGCCGTCACCGACCAGCTCGCCGACGCCGCGGAGGCGATCCGGACCGCCGTCCTCCAGTCGCGTCCGATCGTCGTCCGCCACGCCGCCACCGCCGACGGCTACGTCGCCGGTGCGGCCATCGAGCGCGCGGTGCTGCCGCTCATCCGCGAGGAGCACGCCCGCGCCGACGCCGAGTACCACTTCTTCACCCGGCGACCGCTCGACGACCCCGTCTACGGGATGGACGCCGCGACCAACGACGTGACGCGGATGCTGCAGGACAGCGAGCGCCACGACGAGAAACTGCCGCTCGTGGTCCTCGTCGGCGTCGGCGGCACCACCGACTCCCTCGACGGCCTCGGCCTCCTGGGCGTCTACGGGGCCTCTCGGGTCGTCGTCGACGCCGAGGCGGTCGACACCGAAGTCGTCGACGAGGCGAGCGTCCTCGTCTCGCCGAGCCTCACCGACGTCGACGCTGCTTCCCTCTCGACGGGCGCACTCGGTGCCAACCTGGCGGCCGCGGTCAACGCCGACGCGAGCGACGACCTCGCCCACCTGCCCGCCGTGAGCTACTGGCAGGACACGCCGCAGGCGTACGCCGACCTCGCGAGCGAGGCCGGCTACGACGCCGACCGGACGCGGGAACTCCGGCAGGCCGTCGCACTGGAGGCGTACTACCAGTCGTATCAGGACAAGCGCGAACTCATCACCGACCTCTTGTTCGAGGACGACGGCGGCCTCGCCGGCCACGTCTCCGAGCAGTTCCGGATCAAGCTCGACGACGAGGTCGAGACCGCCGAAGCGAACCTCGAGACGCGCGAGGTAGACGGCGCCTCCGTCGCCGTCCTCGACGCCGACTCCTACAGTCACCGCTTCGACTTCCCGCCGACGTCGCTGCTGGCTGACGCGCTGCACCGCCGAGCCGACGACGACCGAGCCGCGACGGTCGTCTACTCCACGGACGAACTGTTCGTCCGCGCCGAGGGCGTCGACGTCCGCACCGCCGCCGCGGACGCTCGCGAGGCCGTCCCTGAAGGAGGGATCACGGCCGTCGGCATCCGACAGAACCGCGTGGAGTTCCTCTCCGGCGCGCGGGAGGACGTCGTCGACGCCGTCGCGGCGGCCGTCGTCGACCAGCTCTGAGGTCGGGCAGTCGTCGACCGCGGTTCTTTTTGTTGCGTCCGACCGCCCGGAGCGACACGCTTAACCCCGAAACGGGACGAGAAGCTGGTAATGAACCGCCCCTCGCCGCGACCGGAGGAGGTGATCCACCGGTGAGCACCGACGCCGAGCCGGATTCGGGAGCGGACGCCGAGTCGGATCCGGACCCCGCCGAGACGGAGGCGTTCCGACGCACCTGCGAGGACCTCGTCGGGCGGATCCTCGACGGCGACGTCGGCCGCGACGACCTAGAGTCGGCGAAGCTCGACGCCTGTTCGACGCACTCCTCGCCGAAGGTCCCGAAGAACGCGGAGATCCTCCGGCACGCCCCGCAGGGCCGCCGCGAGGAGGTCAAAGAGGTCGTCCAGCGAAAGCCCGTTCGGACCGCCTCGGGCGTCTCACCGGTCGCGATAATGACGTCGCCGCACATGTGTCCGCACGGGAAGTGCCTCTACTGTCCCGGCGGGCCCGCCTCGGAGTTCGACTCCGCGCAGTCGTACACGGGCCACGAACCGGCCGCGGCTCGCGGCGAACAGAACGACTACGACCCCTACGGCCAGGTGACGCTCCGCCTCGAACAGCTGCGGCACATCGGCCACCCCGTCGACAAGGTCGAACTCATCCTGATGGGCGGGACGATGACCGCGCGCAGTCACGACTACCAGGAGTGGTTCGTCAAGCGCGCGCTGGAGGCGCTGAACGACTACGACCTCGATAGCGAACCCGAACCGGCGGAGGATCAGTCGTTCAAACCCGATCCCGAGGAGACCGAGTTCCGCTACGTCGAGGACGTGATCGCCGAGAACGAGACGGCGGAGATTCGAAACATCGGGACGACGTTCGAGACGAAGCCCGACTGGTGCGACCCCGAACAGATCGATCGGATGCTCGATCTGGGGGCGACGAAGGTCGAGGTGGGCGTCCAGACGACCTACGAGCGGATAAACCGAGAGATGCACCGCGGTCACG
Source organism: Halobellus limi (assembly GCF_004799685.1). Taxonomy (NCBI): domain Archaea; kingdom Methanobacteriati; phylum Methanobacteriota; class Halobacteria; order Halobacteriales; family Haloferacaceae; genus Halobellus; species Halobellus limi. The sequence continues at coordinate 1,653,283 of NZ_CP031311.1, read as the reverse complement.
GGGTGCAGGCCTCGATCGACGCGAACCGCCGGCTCCGCGATTCGGGGTTCAAGGTCGGCTTCCATATGATGCCGGGGCAGCCGGGGATGACCAAGGAAATGATCCTCGAGGACTTCCGGCAGCTGTTCGAGCGCGAGGAGTACCGCCCCGACTACCTCAAGATCTACCCCACGCTCGTCGTCCGCGGGACGCGCGTCTACGACCAGTGGCGCCGCGACGAATTCGAGCCCCTCGGGAACGAGGAGGCCGCAGAGATCGTGAGCGAGGTGATGGGGATGATCCCCGAGTACACGCGGCTGCAGCGCGTCCAGCGGGACATCCCCGCGGACTTCATCGACGCGGGCGTCTGGAAGTCGAACCTCCGACAGCTCGCCGCACAGCGCGCCGAGGAGAAGGGAATCGAGATCCGGGACATCCGCGCCCGCGAGGCCGGGATGAACGAGGCCGACCCGGACCCCGAGCGCGTCGAGTTGAACGCGACGACCTACGACGTCGCCGGCGGCACCGAGCACTTCCTGGCGTTCGAGGACCCCGTCGAGGACCTGCTGGTTGGGTTCTGTCGACTCCGGTTCCCGAACGATCCAGTCCGTCGGGAACTGGCGGACGCCGCGATCGTCCGCGAGCTCCACGTCTACGGGAGCGAGGCCGGCATCGGCAGCGGCGAGGGCGAGTGGCAGCACAGGGGCTACGGTCGACGGCTGATCCGCCGGGCCGAGGAACTCGCCGCCGACGCGGGCTACGGGAAGCTCGCGATCATCTCCGGCATCGGCGCGCGCGAGTACTACCGGCAGAAGCTCGGCTACCACCAGGACGGGCCGTACGTCTCGAAGCGACTGACCTGATTCTGGCGAACAGTCGGCACCCGCAGGCGGGGGCGTCGACGTCGGTGTCGATCCCGACCACGACGTCCCCGACCTCGTCCCGCGCCGACGTGCCGAGCAACCGCGGCCCGACGCGGGGTGAGTCTCACGTCACGGCGACGGTGGCCGCGTCATCGGTAATAAACCCGAGGGGGTCAGTCCCCGTCTTCCCACCGCCGCTAGCACTATACGGAGAGGGGGCGGAACCGTACTACTATGTCGATGTCGTCGGAACGGTACGTAACTCCCGTGGTTCCGAACATCGGAGGCGGACTATCGCTGTCGCACTCCGCGCTTCTCCAACAGCGTTTCGCAGAACTGCCCGTCTCCGTCGACGTGCTCGTCGTGCTTGCGGTGGTCGCCGCCGCCCTCGTCCTGTTCGTGTGGCAACCAGTCTCGATCGACACCACGGCGATCGCGCTGATGGTCGCGCTCATCCTCCTCGGGCCGTGGACCGGCGTCTCCCCGGAGGAGGGCGTATCCGGGTTCTCGAATCCTGCGACGCTCACCGTACTCGCGATGTTCGTCCTCAGCGAGGGAGTTCGACAGACCGGAGTCATCCAGATACTCACCCGCAAGATGGAGTCGTTCGCGGGCGACAGCGAATCGCGACAGCTGCTCGCCACGGTCGGACTGTCCGGGCCAACGGCGGGCTTCGTCAACAACACCCCGATCGTGGCGGTGTTGATCCCCGCGGTCACGAACCTCGCGCAGAAGACCGGGACGTCGCCCTCGAAGTTACTCATCCCGCTCTCGTTCGCCTCGATGCTGGGCGGCATGCTCACCGTCATCGGGACGTCGACGAACCTGCTCGCCAGCGACATCTGGGCGCAGATCGGCGGCCCGGGCGCGGAGCCGTTCTCGCTGTTCGAGTTCACGCAACTGGGCGTCGTCGTTCTCGCGGTCGGTATCGTCTACCTCCTGACTCTCGGTCGGTACTTGGTCCCCGCGCGAATCTCCCCGAAGGGGACCTCGACGGACCGGTTCGGGATGGCGGACTACCTGACCGACGTCGTCGTCCGCGAGAATTCCGAACTCGTCGGGTCACAGGTCCGAGAGGTCAGAGGCGGGGACCTCGATCTCGACGTGTTCCAGATCGTCCGCGAGGGTCGCACCGTGGTCCGCGGCCTCCCGAGCGAGCGGATCAGAGCCGGCGACATCCTCTCGGTGAGAGCGAGCCAGGAAACCCTCGAACAGATCATCGAGGACGACTCCCTCCAACTGCTTCCGGAACTCGTCGACGCCGCGGGCGAATACAGCGAGCAACTTCCCGAGGGGTTCTCACCGACCCGTCACGCGTGGCACCCGACCGCGAGCGACGCGGACGCGGCGGCGATGGAAGCCACGGGCGAAGGGGAGCCGGGAGACGAGACCGAGAGGAGAGAGGCGTCGACCGACGGGGCCAAGGAGGAGGGGGCGTCGACGGAGAGAGAACGAGAAACCTCGCTCACGGAGGTCGTGTTGCTCCCGCGGCGGTGGTCGATGGGTCGCAGCGGCGTCGCCGGATTCGAACGGGAGTACGACGCGACCGTACTCGCCGTCCGTCGGGGGAACGAGGTCATCCGACAGCGACTCCGGGACGTCGATCTGCAGGCGGGCGACGTGCTGTTGGTTCAGACGAACGAGGACGTTCTCGATCGGCTCCGGACCGACACGCACGTCATCGTCTCCAGCGACGGCCGCTGGGAGCAGTTCGACCGTCGACAGATCCCGGTCGCACTCGGCATCGTCGCGGGCGTCGTGGGGCTGGCCGCCCTCGAGTACCTCCCGATTATGGTGAGCGCGCTCACCGGCGTCGTCGCGATGCTCTTCTCGGGCGTCCTCAGACCGGAAGAAGCCTACGAGGCGGTCGACTGGGACGTCATCTTCCTGATCGCAGGGGTCATCCCCCTCGGAATCGCCTTCGAGGCCTCCGGGACCGCTGATCTGATCGCGACGGCCATCGTCGCCGTGAGCGCCGTCCTCCCGCCGGTTGCGATGCTCGCGACGTTCTATCTCGGGACCGCGCTCGTCACCGAGATGGTGAGCAACAACGCCAGCGTCGTGTTGATGCTCCCGATCGCCGTCGAAGTCGCAAACCGGCTCGGGGTCGAGGCCTTTTCGTTCGCGCTCGCGGTGACGTTCGCCGCCAGCACGCCGCTTCTCAGTCCCGTCGGTTACCAGACGAACCTGATGGTCTACGGTCCGGGCGGGTACAAGTTCACCGACTTCGCGCGCGTCGGTGCGCCGCTCCAACTGATCCTGACGGTCGTCACGACGGGCGGGATCGTGTTCTTCTGGGGACTGTGATCGGAACGCGGTCGAGAACTCCCTCACAGGCGCTTCGCCATCTTGACGTGCGGTATCCCGGCTTCCTCGAACTTGTCGCCGTACGCCTCGTAGCCGAGCGTCTCGTAGAACCCGCGGACGGGAGTCTGCGCGTGGAGTTCGAGCCGATCGAACCCCTCCTCGCGAGCGTGAGACTCCACGGCGTTCATCACGCGCCGACCCCAGTCTTCGCCGCGTCTGTCGGCGGCGACGACGACGCGTTCGACCTTGCCCGTCGCTGATTCGTCGGCGTCGCCCGCGTTCGGACCGCGCCCCGGGTCCCTGTCTACGGCCCGGAACCGCGCCGCGCCGACGACGTCGCCGTCGTCGTAGGCGACGAAGTGGGTCGCGTCCGCCCCGGGTTCGTCGTGCTCGTCCCACTCGACGTCCTCGTCGACGCCCTGTTCGTCGACGAAGACCTCCCGGCGGATCGAGAACGCGTCCCGGCGTTCGGCGTCCGTCGAGACGACGAACACGCCGGTTCGGGCCTCCCGCTCCCGTGCGTCTCGGTCGCGGGGGTCGTCGCCGCGCTCGTCCGTGTCGCGCTCGGCAGTCACGGGCGGTCGAACGTCGGCCGTACAACTGAGCGTTTCGGACTCTCTCCCCGATACGACCGGTCGAGAACTCACTCCGAGTTGCGGACCAAGGGCTCGTCGGCGTCGAAATCACCCGAGTGAACTCGGGAAAATTGTGTTCCGTCTACCGCCGTCGTGAGACGGCTGAAGCCGGTGTTAGTTACGGACGAGGTTCGTCGCGCGCGGTCCCTTGGGGGACGATTCGATCTCGAAGTCGACGTCCTGCCCCTCTTCGAGGTCCGGACCGCCGACGTCCTCCATGTGGAAGAACACGTCGTCGTCAGAGTCGTCAGTCGAAATGAAACCGTAGCCGCCAGTGTCGTTGAAGAAGTCAACCTTACCGTTTGCCATTGCAAACAAACGTAAACCCCGTCGAGGGATAAGGCTTGTGAGGGTCGCGGTACCACGACCGTCGGATCGTCGGACGGGGCGCTGTAGCCGGGAGACGCGCGGGGTGAAGACCGCTACAGCCCTTCGGTTCCGACGCCGCGTTCCGTGGTGCCGGCGGTTTCGGAGCCGGAGAACCCGCCGTCGCCGGCGTCGCGGACCTGGAGATACGCCGCGGCCATAATGCCGTAGAGGACGACGAAGAGCAGGCTACTGAGCGTGTTGGTGACCACTTCCGCGACGAGCGGGGAACTCACCAGGTCGAACAGAGCGCCGACGGCGCCGACGACCCCGCCGATGACGCCGGCGAGGATCACGACGACGGCGAGCTTCAGTCGGTTCCCGCGGGAGAGTCCCCAACTGTGCTTGAGCGCGTCGACGACGCCGCGGTCCTCGACGCCGACCTCGAAGATGAAAAACAGGAAGCAGACGGCGAGGAAGATCCCCGGGAGAAAGAGCATAGCCATCCCGATCGAGACGGAGATCCCGACGACGATGCCGCCGACGAGCATCGAGAGCGTGGCGCGTCCGAGACGTCGGGTGAACAGTGTCGCGGGGACGGTCGAGAGTTCGTCCATCGGTCGGGTGAGCGCCCGCGACAGCCCGACGAAGTACATAGAGGAAAGGACGAACGCGAGCAGAAAGAGGAGCGCGCCGACCGTCCCCGAGACGGGGAGCGTCAGCCCGAGCATCCCCTGCAGTTGCTCCGAGGCTTCGGGCGGGACGAACCCGAGCACCGCCGTGTTGATCGAGGTCTGAACGAGGAACTGGATGGCGAGCAGCGCCGCGAACAGCGCGCCGCCGGTTCGGGTGAGAACCCGTCTGATGCCGTCGCTGAACGTCCGGCCGAGTTGGAGGGCCATACCCCTCTCCTGTCCGCCGGGGGGCATAAGCATACCCAAGACTCACATCCAGATTTCAGCCACGGCTCCGGGGTGCGACCGTCAAAAAAATCCGGGGTGTACGACGCGCGTCGCCGCGTACCGTCGCTTACTCGAAGAGTTCGACAGCCTGCTCGTAGCGGGCGCTGGGCTCCTCCCAGTCGACGACCTCGAAGAAGTTCTCGACGAAGTCGCCGCGGGCCGGACCGTAGTCGTGGTAGTAGGAGTGCTCCCAGACGTCCAGCGCGAGCACCGGGTGGCTGCCCCAGAGCGCGCCCTGGTCGTGCTTGTCGACGACCACGTTGCGCAGCTGGTTCGAGAACGAGTCGTAGACGAGGAGCGCCCAGCCGCCTGCGGCGGACGCCGCGGCCTCGAACTCGCCCTTCCAGGCCTCGTAGGAGCCGAAGTCCTCCTCGATTCGGTCCGCGAGCGCGCCGGTCGGCTCGTCGCCGCCCTCCGGCGACATCGAGTTCCAGAAGAGGTCGTGGAGGATGTGACCGCTACCGTTGTGGGTCACGTTCCGGATCGCGCCGGCCGAAGAGGAGAAGTCGCCCGCCTCGCGGTTCTCTTCGAGCGTCTCCTCGGCCGCGTTCCAGCCGTTCACGTAGCCCTGGTGGTGCGTGTCGTGATGCCACGTGAGGACCTGTTCGGAGATGTGCGGTTCGAGGGCGTCGTAGTCGTACGGAAGGGGATCGAGTTCGTAGCTCATATGTTGAACCTCCATTCCACTACACGGTCGGATTCCTGTTAAACGTTAAGAGAGGTGTGGTAACACGGTACGTTCGACCGGGCGCGAAACCGTGGGTGGTTACCGCACCTTTTGTGAGGACCGCGACTGTCCCGATCGCCGTCACTCCTCCCCTCGGGCGGCCTCGAACATCGCGAGCGCAGCCTCCCGCCGCTCGCCGTGATCGACGATCGGTTCGGGGTAGTCCCCGGCCGTTCGCGCGCGCTGCGTCGGCGACAGTTCGTGCCACCCGTGGATGAGTTCGGGGTCGACGTCGCGGAGTTCCGGCACGTACTTTTTGATGTACTCGGCGTCGGGGTCGTAGCGCTCGCCCTGGGTCATCGGGTTGAAGATGCGGAAGTACGGTTGGGCGTCCGTCCCCGTCGAGGCCGCCCACTGCCAGCCGCCGTTGTCGTTGGCGGTGTCGTGATCGGCCAGGAACTCCCTGAAGTGGTCGTAGCCCTCCCGCCAGTCGACCCGGAGGTCCTTCGTGAGAAACGAGGCGACGATCATCCGGACGCGGTTGTGTATGTACGCCTCCGCTTTCAGCTGCCGCATCCCCGCGTCGACGATCGGATAGCCGGTTTCGCCGCGTTTCCACGCGTCCAACTCGTCGGGGTCGTTCCGCCACTCGATGTCGTTCTCGTACTCCCGGAAGTTCTCTGAGACGACCCCCGGATTGAAAAAGAGCACGTGCGTGTAGAACTCCCGCCAGGCGAGTTGCGACTGGAACTCCTCGACCGACTCGGCCTCCTCGGCCGCGGCGCGCTCTCTCGCGTCGGCGGTCGCCGCGTACACCTCACGAATCCCGATCGTGCCGAACTTCAGGTCCGTCGAGAGGCGGGAGACGCCGTCGCGGGTCGGATAGTCCCGGTCCTCGTCGTAACGGTAGATCCCGTCCGCGCAGAACGTTTCGAGCCGGTCGCGGGCCGCGTCGGTTCCAGCCCTCTGCACATCGGCTTCGGGTTCCTCGAACCCCAGTCCCGTGATGCTCGGCAGATCGCCGCCGTCGACGGCAGCGAGCGCGTCGGCGTCGGGCGCCGGAAGCGGGTCGGGCTTCTCTCTGTCCCGCCACTTCTTCCAGAAGTACGTGTACACCGAGTAGTGCTCGCCGTCGTTGGTCGTGATCGACCCGGGTTCGTGGAAGATCGCGTCGTGGAACGACGCCCGGTCGACGTCGACCTCGTCGAGTGCCCGGCGCACCCCGGCGTCGCGCTCGCGGGCGAGTCCCGAGTAATCCCGGTTCCAGACGACCCGCTCGGCGTCGTACTCGGCGGCCAGTTCCGGGAGGACCTCGACGGGATCGCCGCGGGCGACGACGAGGTCCGAGCCGCGCTCGCGGTACCACGCGCGCAGTTCCGCGAGCGCGTCGAGCAGATACCGCACGCGGGCGTCGCCGGCGTGTTCGAGGACGGCGTCGTCGAAGACGAACAGGGGAACGACGGGCCCCAGGTCCTCGACGGGGGTCGGCTCGCCGCTCTGCTCTTCCCCTTCGGGGGCGCCGGGATCGTCCGGAGGCGCCCCGCCGGCCGCGACCGCCAGCGCCCGGTTGTCCGCCGGCCGGAGGTCCCGCCGGTGCCAGTGGATCTGCATACCGGGGGGAGGGACGCCCCCGCCGTCAACGTGTCGGCAGATCGGGTCGGGACGACGTCGTACTGAGTACCCTCGTCTCTTCCCGCCGAGCGCCGACAACGGGGGTGACGCTCGGCAGTGAAGAGTGAGCGTGATCAGTGTCAGTCCTCGGACGGGTCGAGCGGGATCGGATCGATCCCACCGCGCCGGCCGTCCAGAACCGAAAACCGCTCGCCGCGACGCCGTTCGAGGTAGTGGAGCAGTCGCTCGGCCCACCGGAGTTTCTTCGCCTTCGCCGGGTCGACGGTCGGATCGTCGAAGTCCCAGCCGACGAATCGGAGTTCCGCGGCGCCGAGCGCGTCGGCGATGAACGCCGCCCTGTCGCCGTCGGTGAAGCCGCCGAAGTTGTAGACGGCGTCGACGGGGGCGGCCTGCGTCGTCGCGAGCACGTGCGCCGTCTCCAGCCGCGGGAGCCACTCTTCGACCAGCGGGACGTTGTCGCCGTGGGCGTGCGCCGCCACCGGCGTCCCCTCGCGGGTCAACTCCCGGGCCGTCTCGGGGTTCTTGTCGAGGTCGGTCACCATCAGGTCCACGTCGTGGCCGGCGTCGCGAACGACGTCCGCGGCCGTCGAGGCGGCGAACGTCCGGTCGGCGTCGGCGACGCGGTTGACCTCCTCGGAGACGGACGGCGCGGCCCCGACGACGGCGACTGCGTCGCCCGTACAGTCGAGACGGTCGAAGTCGAACGGCTCCGCGTAGGCGGCGACGACGTCGCGGGCGCGCTCGTCGCCGTCTCTGGGGTAGCCGAAGTCACGGAGGATCGATTCGTAGATCGGGTTCCAGCGTTCGAAGTTCATGGGATGGCGTATGGGGAGTCCGCTCGTTCGGTCGCACGCGGCCGTTCGATCGGGCGAGTACTCGATCGCAACCGTTCCGATAGCTGTCGCTCACGGTCGTGACGGCGTGAGCCGGAATGGCACCAAGTACCCCTACCCGCGTGCCCTTCCGGCTTCCAGTTGTCCGGTTTCAATCGATCTGTCATAAGCTTTCCCGTGTTGAATCGAATCCGACAGTGGATAGGCGGTGTCTGACGCGGGAAATCGATACATCCGTCCGAGAGTCGGGGTGGGAGACGTCGCTACACGTCGGAATCGGAAGGGGTCCGAGCCGCTCAGCAGTCGACGGACGCCGCGATCATCCCGAGCGCGTCGGAGAGAGCCTCGGAACCGGCCCCGTCACCGACCGCCGTTTCGAGTCCCGCGAGTCCTCTCGGGGTCCCGAAGAGGAGGACGCGGCGCCCCGCGTGGGGTTCGCCGCCGTCGGCGGAAGCGACCCGTTCGGTGGCCGACCCGTCCGCGACGACGGTCACGCCGGTCTCCGCCGCCGCGGCCGAGAGGGCGCCGACGGCCGGATCCGAGAGCTCGGAGAGTTCGACGACGCGAACGACGGCGTCGCCGGCGACCGACTCCTCGGCGCCGAGGCGGTCGAGGTGTCGTTCGGCCTCCCGCGTCGTCGTCACGTCGAGTTCCTCGACGGACACGTCGCCGGCGTCGCGGCCGTCGGTCGTCCCCCGGAGTCGAGAGCGGGCGAACTCGTGGCCGACGTACGCGGCGTCCCTGGTCTCTTCGACGTCGTGGGTCCGAATCACGTGTGCGCCGCGCTCGACCGCCATCGACGTCGCCGCCAGCGAGACCGGCAGCGCCTCCTCGGTCGAGCGGCCGGTCACCTCCCGGAGGAAGTTCTTCCGGTTGATCGAGACGAGGATCGGGTACCCCAACCCCCGAAACTCTCGGAGCCGCCGGAACGTCTCCCGGTCGTCTTCGGTCGTCTTCTCCTCGGACCACCCGCCGAAGGCCGGGTCGAGGAGCGTCTTGTCGGTGAAGCCGTTCAGCGAGAGCGCGTCGTAGACGTCGTCCGCGTAGCCGCGGCCACGCTCCCGTTCGGCGGCGCTCCGCGCCGCCCAGTCCACGGACTCGACCGCGCCGGGGCGGGTGAGATCCGGCGGCGAGGCCATCTTCGCGACCGCGACGTCGTGGTCCTCGCAGACGCGCGGCATCTCCGGGTCGGCGAACCCGCAGATGTCGTTGACCATGTCGAACCCCCGCGAGAGCGCCTCCTCTGCGACCTCGTGGTACCGCGTCTCGATCGAGAAGACGGCGTCGCCGGAGACGCTTTCGAGCGTCTCGACCGCCGTGTCGAGCCGGTCGAGTTCCTCCTCGGCGGAGAGGACCTCGAAGCGCTTGTTCGCCGATTCCAGGCCGACGTCGACGATGTCCGCGCCCTGGTCGATGAGTTCCCGATCGACGTAGGCGGCGGCCTCCCCCGGGTCGTCGAAGACGCTCGGGTCGTAGGGCGACTCCTTCGAGACGTTCAGGACTCCCATGATCCGCGGCGGATGCTCGTCGCCGATCTCCAGTCCGGCGGCGTCCACAGTTCGCATACCCGATCCAGGGAGGGCGGACACATATACTGACTGGCAGCGGACGGACGGCGGGGACAGTCGTCGGGGGCGGTCGTGGGATCGAGGGCGTCCGCTGGCGAGTCCTCAGGGCGACCTCGACCGTCGCGACGACGCGGTCGTCGACGGCCGGATCCGACGAGATTCCCGCGATCCGGGCGGGACATTCGGTCCCGCTGGAAGCCGGCGCTGCGCGCCGGCGATCAAGCGAGTGGGAAGTCGTCGGGTAAGTGAGGTCGAAGGCAGGGCGGACCCGACGGAATTCCCGCGAGTGAAACGAGTGGGAAGTCGTCGGGGAAGTGAGGCCGAAGGCCGAACGGACCCGACGGAACTTTTCCGTCCCGCCGACGAGAGGGGAGTATGCCCCGACCGAAGGACGCGTTCGAGACGCTGTACCCCTACCGGTTGTACGACCCCGACGAGGTTCTCGACCCAGAGCTGATGTACACCGTTCCGGAGATCGCGCGGCTCCTCCAGGGCCTCGACCCCGACGTTGAACTCGACGCCGACACCGAAGAGCGGGTCGTTGCCTGGACGATCCCCTGGTTGATGGTGCACGCCGACGAGCTGGTGATCAACGATCCGGTCGGGGACGAACCCGGCTACTTCGGGGTCGAGGCCGCGGACGACGAGGCCGAAACGATCCCTGACGACGCAGATACGTAGACGGTCCCCGAGCGGGCGGCGTCGACCTCACCACTCCGAGAGCTGGTTCAACACGGACACGGTCCGCAGGATCGAGCCGGCGTCGCCGGGTTCGTACACCAGTTCGTCGGTCGACCGCACGTGTTCGAGGACCGACTCCGAGGCGTGCCGCGGCGCCGCCGCGAGGCCGGCGTCGGCCTCCTCGGCCCACTCCATCACCCGGAGGTCGGACTTGCTGTCGCCCATCACCAGCACGAACGGGTCCTCGATTTCTAGGACGTCCAGCGCCTCGTCGACGCCCGTCGGCTTGTCCAGGTCCAGCGAGCCGATCTCGGCGGCGTCGGCGTGGTAGTATCCGACGTCGATCCGGTCGAACCGCTCGCGGATCGGCTCCGGGACGACTTCGACGTCGCAGTCAGGGGTCGCGTCCTCGGCGGCGAGCACGTCGGCGATCTCCGGGTCGGCGTCGGCGTAGTACGCCCGCGCCCAACCCGTCGGGCGATCGCGCCCGTCGCCGTCGACGTCGCGGACTTCGATCCCCACGTCGTCGACGCCCTCGACGGTCTCGGCGACGGCGCGGCCGAGCAGGTCGATGAGGTACACGAGCCCCCGGTCGATGACCTCCGCGGCGGCGTCGCTGCCGACGTCGAAGTTCGGCTTGAGCGTGACGTTGAACTCGTTGCCCTGGAGGTGCAGCGAGCGGCGCAGCTCCCCCGGCGCGGCGGTGAGCACGCGCGAGCGGACCAGCGAGAAGACCTCCTGGATCTCCTCGTCGAGCGTCTCGTACAGCAGCCGCTTCGTGTCCGACCCGTGTCCGGGCGTGAACACGCCCGTCCCCGCCTCGTAGACGATGCTGAACGATCCGGAGTGAACCAGCTCGGTTCCGAGGCCCTGGATCATGAATCCCTTCACGTTCTCGAGGGTCTGTCCGGTGCAGATCACGATCGGGACCCCGGTCTCGTGCAGTTGCGTCAGGAGGTGCAGCGTCTCTCGCGGGATCTCGTTGTCCGTCTGCCCGGCCGACCGCAGCGTCTCGTCGACGTCGAGCACGAGCGCGTTCACCGAGCGACCGTACTTCGAGTGGAGGTCGAGGGCGGTGAACGTCTGCTCGCGGGTCGCGCGGGCGGCGATGTTCGCGAGGGTTTCACCCGCGGCGAACGACTGGGCGATGTCGCCCTTCCGGTCGGCCAGTTCGTCGCTCGCGTCCTCCCAGTACTCGAGTGCGACCCGGGAGTCGACGGGAGGAAAGAGATCGACGAAGTTCTGGAGATCCCGCAGCGTGTCCGTCTCGTACTCCTCGTAGAGCGTATAGAGGAGGTCGTACCGATCCATACGTACTCCCTGATCTCCGTCGATAAAAACGCGTTCCTCGACGGTCCAGACGGACCGTGAGGGAAACGCTCAAACCGACGACTGACCTACGGGAGCGTATGTCAGACTGGACCGACAGCATCGTCGGGGATCGGATGGCTGTCGATCGGGAGTTCACCGACCGCGTCGAGAACTCGGAGTTCTCGAGTCAGGAGTGGGGACTCATTATGACCGCGACCGAGTTGGACATCGAGTACGCCGACGATCCCGAGCAGGCGCGGATCGTCGCCGACACCGAGAAGCTCCCGCAGATTATGCCGGAGCTGGACAACATCCAATCGCAGATGGCGCAGATGGGCGGTGCGCCCGGAGACGACAGTTCCGGCGGATCGTCGGGCGGCGTCGTCGATCAAATCAAGGGTGCGCTCGGGCTCGGAAACGGGACGAGCGGGGGATCGGACCGAGAGCGCATCGCCGCGGCCGAACGGTTGACCCAGGAGTACGCCGACGCGCTGCAGACGCATCTGGAGTCGAAGAACAAGTGGGAGCAGGTCCGGATCGCCTACCAGGAGTAGCGGGCCGCTCCGCCGCCCTTCGGAGGCGGTCACGAAGGGAACGCTTTCCTCGCGGGGCGTCGTCTATGGAGATATGAGCGATCACGACGACCCCGAGGTCCTCGAGTACAACGGCGTCCGCCTCGAACGGGTCCGCGAGCACGTCTGGGAGATCCCCCGCGAAGGCGGAATGAACGTCCCCGCACGAGTGCTCGCGAGCGAGGCGCTGCTCGAACAGATCGGCGACGACAAGACCCTCCAGCAGCTCCGGAACGCGACGCACCTCCCGGGGATCGCAGACCGCGCGATCTGTATGCCCGACGGCCACCAGGGCTACGGGTTCCCCGTCGGCGGCGTCGGCGCGACGGACGTCGAGACCGGCTGCATCTCGCCGGGCGCGATCGGCTACGACATCAACTGCGGCGTCAGGATGATGCGGACGAACCTGACCTACGACGACGTCGTCGGTCACGAGGAGGAACTCGTCGACGCGCTCTTCGCGAACGTGCCGTCGGGACTCGGCGGCGGCGGCATCGTCGAGTCCGACCGCGACACGCTCGAATCGATCCTGAACCGGGGCGTCGACTGGGCGCTCGAACACGGCTACGCCGTCGAGGACGACCTCGCCCACTGCGAGGACGAGGGGATGCGTCCCGACGCCGACCCCGACGCGGTCTCTCAGAAGGCCAAGGACCGCGGGAAGAACCAGGTCGGGAGCCTCGGCTCCGGGAACCACTTCCTGGAGGTGCAGCGCGTCACCGACATCTTCCGACCGGAGGTCGCGACGGAGTTCGGACTCGAAGCCGATCAGATCGTCGTGCTGATCCACTGCGGGTCCCGCGGCCTCGGTCACCAGATCTGCACGGACTACCTCCGAGAGATCGAACGGGAACACGGCGACCTCCTCGCGGAGCTGCCCGACAAGGAACTGGCGGCCGCGCCGGCGGGCTCGCAGTTGGCCGAGGAGTACTACGGCGCGATGTGCGCGGCGATCAACTTCGCGTGGGTGAACCGACAGCTCATCATGCACCGGACCCGGCGCGTCTTCGAGCGCGTCTTCGAGCGGGACTGGGAGTCGATGGAGATGGAACTGCTCTACGACGTCGCGCACAACATCGGGAAGAAGGAAGTCCACGAGGTCGGCGTCGACGCCGACGGGCGTCCCGCGGCTCCCGACGAAGCAGTGGATCGAGCGGAGCGAGAGCTCTACGTCCACCGGAAGGGAGCGACGCGCGCCTTCCCGGCCGGCCGACCGGAGCTACCGGCCGCCTACCGCGACGTGGGACAGCCGATCATCATCCCCGGCAGCATGGGGGCGGGCTCGTACGTCCTCCGCGGCGGCGAGGAGTCGATGGCGGTGTCCTTCGGCTCGACGGCGCACGGCGCGGGACGGACGATGAGTCGGACGCAGGCGAAGAACGAGTACTGGGGCGAGACGGTCCAGGAGGAACTCCGCGACCAGGAGCAGATCTACGTGAAGGCCCAATCGGGCGCGACGGTCGCCGAGGAGGCCCCGGGCGTCTACAAGAGCGTCGACGAGGTCGTCCGCGTCTCCGACGAATTAGGGATCGGCGACAAGGTCGCCCGGACGTTCCCCGTCTGCAACATCAAGGGCTGAGTTCGGGGTGTCGGTCCCGGCGAGACGGCGACGTCGCTGACGACGGGGGCGAACAGGCGGCGCATCTTCCAGTCGCCGCGACGGCGCGCCGCGCACCGCCGTGACCGTCGCGGCCCGAGTTCAGGTCACGCGCGGTGTGGTCCCGTCATCGCATAAGAAGGCTCGGCGCACTCGCGGTTCGTTTCGGGTTCTCCGGGTTGGTACGGTCCCTCCGGAAGTCGCGGCTGTCCATCGATTCGCTGGAAACCTGGCGGGGCCTCAGCGGTCGTGTGTACACACCACGAGCCGGTCCTCCTCGCGAGAGACGCAGAGTCGCGCCGTTTCCGAAAGGTCGAACGAGTGTGATCGGCGCTCGGTGAGCAGGACTCGTGAGAACGGATCTCCACAGGCGGGACACTCGACCCCGTCTCGGTTCTCATACAGCGTCACGTCGCCGTCGGATCGGAGGAGCTTCATCCGGTGTCTGACGGCGTGTTGATCGAACTGATCGCCCATCGACGAACACGTGGATCGGCACCGGACAAAGAGATTGCCGTCGGCCTGCGGCCCGGTCGGAGGCCGTTCCGACCCTCGTCACCCGAGCCGGGAGAGTCGGTCGCGCGCAGTCGAGAGCGCGGCTTCGTCGTCCTCGGTCAAGTACGCGACGAGTTCCCGCGACGCGGTGACGAGCGCCTCGGAGGATTCGACCGGGACGTCACCGTGTACCGCCTCGACGCGCGTGACGTGGGTGTCTATCGTCTCGCGGACCCGGCTGGCGGCCGGATCCGGGTTGTCGTCAAGCCACGTGCCGAGGTCCGAGCAGAACTCCGAGAGCACCGACGCGTACGCCAGCCCGCGCGCGTCGGTCATCGGATCGGGGACCGCCGACGGGGCCGGACGCTCGCCGTCGTCGGCGCCGCGGAGCAACCCCAGGACGTACAGGCGCGTCGCCTCGTCGGGATCGCGCGTTCGCTCGAAAACGTCCACGGCGTGAAGCAGTTCCGCGGCCGCCAGGACCGTGTCGTCGACCGTCAGCAGCTCCCCACCGCGGACGAACCCCCGCTGTCGGACGTAGTCCCGCAGCGTCGTCTTCAACTCGTCGGCGACGTCGTCGATGTCGGTGTGCTCGCCGAGCGCGGCGCGGTGCTCGGAGAGATCGAGTTCGACGGCGCTGTCGGTGTGTCGCTCCCGTTCACCCACGCCGACGCTCCGCAGGCTCCCGCAGTCCGGACAGGTGACGCTCCCCGTCTCGTAGTACGACCACTCCCGGCCGCAGTCCTTGCAGCGGCGGCGACCACGGATGCGCATACGCTCATCTATCCACCCAGAGAGAAAAGCGCGTCGCGACGGGAGGGAGCGCTCGGAGACGGGGGCTCGTCGCAGCCGATATATTTATGTACAGCAGTCGGTAAGGATCAAGTGACGCTTCGCTTTGGAGGGCCGAAGCGTCAGCGGGGACCAATTCAGGGCGGCAAGCATCCGCGTTTTTCACGCGGCTTGCTTCCTTTTCGCGTACTAACGAACCCGGGAGTGACACGACCATCGAGAGGGCGTATTCGCCCGTCCTTCCGCGGACTCGGGGCGTCGCCGGGGCGGGGCTGACCGTGTTTTTCCGAGCGCGTCCGGCGGTCCTGTCCCCCGAATTTTGTATTCGTATAGACATATTCGTATACTGACTGCGAAGACGTAAAATGATAGATATGTATGTCGAGCCTTCATTGGTACTCCGTCGCTGCTCACCACGTTACCGGGTATTCAGCCCACAACAGAGGTCGACATGTTTATTTTGGAGAACACTAATATACGAGTAGAATAAGCAGATGTACGACCTGACAGGATTTCAGCGCGACTTGCTGTACGTGATCGCCGGCCTCGACGAACCGCACGGTCTCGCGATCAAAGAGGAACTCGAGGAGTACTACGAGAAGGAGATTCACCACGGCCGGCTCTACCCGAATCTGGACACGCTGGTCGAGAAGGGCCTCGTCGACAAGGGACAGCGCGACCGTCGCACGAACTACTACACGCTCACCCGTCGCGGCCGCCGCGAGATCGCCGCGCGGAAGGACTGGGAGAGCACGTACATCAACGTCTCCTTCGACGGCATCGACGACTGATCGAACCGGTTTCTAGGAGCGTTCGGAGAGGTCGACACCGAACTCGAACCCGCTAGCGGCCGCCTCGCGTTGCGTTCCGCCGTCCGTCTCGGTGCCGCCACTCGGCGATCTGCCCTCCGTCGCCGAACGTTCGTCTCGATTCGACGCCGTTTCGCCGTCTTCCGGCCCCGGAACGGGCTCGTCGACGGCGACCTCTGAGTCCGCTGGACTCACTCCGATAGGATCTACGGCGGAGTCCACGCCCGGATCGACCGCGTAGGGGACGAGCGACTCGCGGGCGATCAACACCGGGAGCACGTGCCGCGCGAAGTTCACCACGAGCACGAGGATGATCGGCCCCAGGAAGATCCCGTACCAGCCGAACAGCAGCGGCCCGAGCGTGTACGCGATCATCACCGCTCCGACGTGGAGGTTGCGTCCGGAGATGTACGGCCTGAGCACGAGGTCCGGGATGGTGTCGACGACGACGAACGACACGGCGGCGAAGACCGCCGTGAACCACAGCGTCGTCGGGTCCGCGAGGTAGGAGGTGGCGGCGAGATAGAGGGTCACGGGGACGTAGACCAGCTTCATTCCGACGACCGGAACGAGGCTCGCGACGCCGGCGAGAAGCCCGACGAGCGCCGCGGCGGGGATCGCCACGCCTGGCGGTGCGATTATGTTCAAGAGCGTGTAGGCGATGACGCCGATCGTCCCGGTGAGGACCGCGTTGAGGATGTTCCCGAAGAAGATCTTCGTCAGATCGCGGTCGACGGCCCCGAGGAACGCCTCCAGGACGCCCTTGTCGTCGGCGACGCGGGCGCGCGCCCACCGCGAGAGCTTTCGGTCGTCTCGGAGCAGGTAGAACGCCAAGGCGATCATCGCGAACAGGTGAACGAGCCCGATTCCGAGGAAGGCGACGACGTTGCCCGCGGAACCGATCGACGAGAACAGCTGCTGGATCCGCGGCACGGTGATCGCGTCGAGCTCGAACTCGAGCGCCTGTTCGACGTCGGTCAGCCTCGCGAGTTGCTCCGCGGAGATCGGGTACTGCGAGAGGTCGAACAGCCCCTCGTTGGTCAGCCGGATGAGTTCGCTGACCGCGATCGCACCGGTGTAGGAGACGAGCGCGAGCGCGGGCAACGCCAGGAGGAAAAGCGAGACCGCCGCGGCCAGACTGGGCGGTCGGATCCGCGTCTTGATCCGGCGGTAGATCGGCCGCGTCGAGTAGTAGAGAAAGAGCCCGAAGACGAAGGTGCCGACGAAGGAGTAGACCACGTACGAGAGCGCCGCTCCGAGCGCGAGGCCGACCGCCCACCACGAGAGCCGAGAGCGACCCATCCCGAGAACGGACATACCGAACGAGGGACCGCGACGGGACAAAAAGCTACCGCGCAGACCCGAATCGGCGCCTCGACCGGCGCGCTGCGCGTTCGACGCTGGCTGCGTTGGCGAGGCGGATACCCGCTACACCGACGAGGCGGGAGTTCCCTCCGGTGTCGTCGGGGCATCCTCGCCCGATTCTGAGGCGACGTCGCAGGCGAGAGCCGTCGAGACGACGCGGGCTCTGACGCTGCCGTCCGGTCGAACGGCGACGTGGGTCGCCGAGTCGTTGCAGTCGACGAAGTCCCGTCGGACGCCCAGCCTCCGGTCAGTCCCGTCGGGCGGGTCCACGCGGAGCACGTAGTCGGCACGGCGGAACACGTCGATCCGGAGGGATCCGTACGCGGGGAACGTCGGTGCCACGTCGAGCGGCGCCTCGTCGGTCTCCGGTCGGCGGAGCCGGACGCCGATGTCGCGACTGTCGGCGTCGTCGTTCCAGATGACCACTCGGTGGTGGGCCGCGTCGGCGGGCTCACCGACGCGCCGACTGTCGAAGGGGTCGCCGGCGTCGAACTCGATGAGCCCGCCGTCGCCGGTGGTGGGAAGCGGCTCGGGCGTTCGCGTTTCCGATCCGCCGCTCGACGGGAGGGTCGCGCAACCGCTCAGGGGGCGAGCGTGAGGGCGGCAGCCGAGAGGAAACGGCGGCGACGCATTCACGCTAGGTTCGAAAGCGGACACTAAACCGGTTGGGAAAGGTCGAATGCGCGTTTGAGTTACCGGGGTCGTTCCGTCGCCACGACGGGCGCTCCGCCGAGAGACGAGCGATCGTCGAGGTGCTCAGGTCCACTCGTCGAGGCCGGTCTGCACCAGCGAGGACTCGATGCGCTCGAACCCCCGGGCGACCTCGTCGGCGTCGACCTCCCACTCCTCGGTGACGTACGCCCGCGCGGCGTCGACGTCCGGCGAAATGTCGGTTTCGAACGCGTAGTCGTCGGTCACGGGCGGATCGAGGAAGAGCTCTCTGACCCGGTCGGCGTGCTCGATGTACGCCTCGCGCGCGTCGAGGACGGCCCAGAGGTCCCCGTGCTCGCGGACCGCCGACAGCGCCGTCTTCGGACCGACGCCGGAGAGCCCCTCGTTGAAGTCAGTCCCACAGAGGATCGCCACGTCGACGAGTTGCTCGCGGGTGATGTCGTGCTCGGCGAGCGTCGCGTCGAGGTCCATCAGTTCGGGGTCGCCCTTCGAGGTCAGCTGTCTGAGCGTGTAGGGCGCGCCGAAAAGCAGCGTGTCGTAGTCCTCGCTGCCGACGTAGTCGACGTCGCCGCGGAGCGCCATGTGCGACGCCTGCGCTTCGCCCTCCGCGGGGGCCTCGACGATCGGCACGTCGAGCAGTTCGAGCAGTTCGCGCGTCGTCTCGTGGATCACGTCCGTCAGCCGCTGGGTCCGGGCCTCCAGGCGCGCGGCGGCGACGGCGTCGCCGCGCTCTTCGGCTTCCTTCCGCTGCTCTTCGGCCTTCTCTCGCGCCTCGCGTCGCTCGGCCACCTCCTCGTCTTTCAGCTCGGTCACGCCGCCGTCGAAGACGAACACCGGAACGAGGTCGTGCTCGAAGAACTTCGGCAGCCCCTGGACGAGGCCGATCAGGTTCGCCACTTCGTCGCCCGCCGCGGTCGTGTACGCCTCCTCGCGGGTGAACTTGACCGTCGTCGTCAGGTAACGATACAGCCAGTTGTGCGCGTCGACCGCGACGACGCTGCCCGCCACCTCCTCGAAGGAGACGTCCGAGAGCACCGCCAGACTCCGTAGATCTGCGTTTCCCATCGGTGTGCGTTCGGTCGGCCGTCGATTTAATCCTCGGGGTTGGCGCGACGTCGGAGCGGGGTTAGGGTACGTCGGGGCCGAGGCGGCGTGTGTCGGAACGGAGTCGGCACTACGTCGGAACCGAGGTGGCGCTACGCCTCGGGCGGATCGCACGCATCGGGGAGGCCGGCACCGACCCGGTCGCGGAGGAACGACGCCTCCGGGTCGCCGAGGTCGCGCTCCCGGAACCGATCCAGCCCCGATCGGTACGTCCCGGCGTCGGCCCCGCGAAGCCTCGTCGCCGGCGTCCCCTCCGCGCGCCGTTCCAGCACGAGTTCCGCGACCCCCGTCTCCTCGCCGGTCCACTCGAAGCCGGCCTTGTACATCGCCTCGTACGCGAAGGGGTTGTTGACGGCGATTCTGAGTCGTTCGTACCCCCGCTCGACGGCCCGCGAGGCGACGAACGCCGCGAGGCGCGGACCGAGCCTCTCGCCCTTCGCCGCCGCGTGAACGGTGACGTAGCGGTACCAAAGCGTCGCGTCGTCGGTCCGGTCCGCGTTGAACGCGAGCGCGGCGACGACGCCGGAGGCGTAGTCGTCGTCGGCTTCGGGCTCGTGGTCGGCGGCGTGGTTGCCGTCGTCGGGATCGCAATCGACGGCGTCGCTGTCGTCGGCAGCGTCGGAGGCCGCGGAACCGGCCTCGCGGTCGCTCGGCTCGCGGACCACCGCCTTCCCCGTGTTCGACATCACGAACTTTCCCGCGTAGGCGAAGTTCCGGTAGTCCAACCGAAGGGTCGGCCCGTCCGGCGGCCACCCGAGCACGACGAACTCCATAGCGGGTGCCTACGACGGACGGGCGCAAGAGTCCGGCGGTGCGACGTCCGGGTCTCACGCGGCGACAGGTCCTTTTCGATCAGGGTCGAACCGCGGGGTATGTCCTCCCGCTTCGGTCCCGGCGACGTCCGTTTCTTCGACCGACTGGCTCGTATCTACGACGTCGCGATGCCGCCGGCGCGGATCGGCCCGCTTCGCGACGGGTTCGCGTTCGCCGACCGACCGATCGAACGGGTGCTCGACCTGGCGGGCGGCACCGGGCGCGCCTCGCGAGGACTCCGGCGCGCCGGGATCGACCCCGTCGTCGTCGACATCTCCGCCGGGATGCTCGCCCGCGCCCGCGACGCCGGTCACGAGGCCGTCCGCGGCGACGCCGGCCGGCTGCCGATCGTCGAGGACGCCGTCGACGCCGCGGTCGTCGTCGACGCGCTGCACCACCTTCCGGATCCGAAAGCGGCGCTCTCTGAGGCCGCGCGGGTGATCGCCCCGGGCGGCGTGCTCGTCGTCCAGGAGTTCCACCCGCGTGGCGTCCGCGGCAGGGCGCTGGTCGCCGCCGAGCGAGCGGTCGGGTTCGATTCGACGTTCTGGGACCCCGAGGGGCTCTGTGAGTCGCTCGCGGCGGCCGGGTTCGACGCGCGAATCGTCCGCGAGGGGTTCGAGTACGTGGTCGTGGGACGCGTTCCGTCGGGAGAGTGATCGAAGCGGGGCGATGTCCGGAGCCGAAGGGGTCGCGGATCGATTCCGAGAGAGCCATTAGGGAGCGTCCGAATCCTCGCGTATGTCAACCTCTGAGGAGTCGTTCCTCGCTCGACGCATCGACGCCGGGGCGGCACCCCTCGCCGTCGTCGACGTGCTGGCGCTCGCGGCCGTGCTCACGATCGGCGTCGTCAACCACAACGGCGTCGACTACCTCACGACCGCACCGGTCGGCTGGTTGCTCACCCTCGTCCCGTTCCTCGTCGGCTGGGCGGTCGCCGCGCCGCTCGTGGGCGCGTACTCCGCCGGCGCGGCCGAGTCGGCGAAGGCGGCGATCCCGCTGGCGGTCCGCGCGTGGATCCCGGCCTCGATCGTCGGGTTCGCGCTCCGCGCGTCGTCGCTGTTCCCCGGCGGGTTCCAGGTCTCGTTCGGCGTCGTGATGTTCCTCACCGGCGCGGTCGCGCTGGTCGTGGGGCGGTGGGTCTTCTTCAAAGTCGTCGGGTGACCGCGCTCACGCCGTCCGCGCCGGTCGGCGCGGGCCCCTCTTCTCACCCCGTACAGTTCGATTCTTCCGGATCCCACTCGTACGTCTCCGGCCTGTCGACGACGACGAAATCGCACTCGTTGCTCACGACCCTGACGTCGTCGTCGATCCGAAGCAGTCCCGCGTTGTTCAGTCCGGTTCCGCGGAACTCCGGCGGGCAGACGCGGACCTCCCAGTCCTCGTCCACCCGTTCGCCGGTGTCGAGGATCGCCTCGACGACGAAGGATTCGCCGACGACGCCGATCGACTCGAAGGCGATTCCCTTCGCCCCCGGCACGGTGTACGTGCCGTCGAGGACCACCTCCTCGGTGTCCGCGTTTCGCACTGACAGCGACACACAGCGATCCCCGGAGCGTGGTTCTCGACGTAGAATGGGTCGGGTCCGTCCCTGGGCGGTTCGGTGGGCGTCGCGGCGGTGGGCGAGTTGACATCGGCGCCCGTCGGAACGTCGGTATCGGTCGTCCGAACGTCGGTATCAGTCGTCTGACTGCCGGTTTCGGTCGATGCCGAGTTCCCAGAGATCGAGGACGAAGCCCCGTCAGGCGTCTCGCTCGCTGGCGTCGGATCGAGACAGCCCGCGGCGGTCGTCGCCGCCGCGACACCGAGGGCAGTGAGGAGCTCGCGTCTCCGCGCGGTGGAGGGAGGGCTCACGACCGGACGTCGGCGGATTCGGGTAAGTGTCTTCTGTCGGTGTTTCAGACTGCCCGACGCCGCCGCAGGAGGTAGACGCCGACGCCCGACCCCGTGGCACCGAACGCGGCGAGCGTGAGAAAGAGCGCCGCGGGCGTCGCGTAGGTCAGGATCGTCCCGGCGATCGCCCCGCCGAGCGCCCCGACGCCGAACACGCCGAGGTAGGTGAAGCCGTAGGAGAGCCCGCGCGTCCCCGCGGGGGAGTACTCCGCGACGGTCGCCTGGTAGAACGGCTGGACGAGAAAGAGCGCACAGCCCAGGACGGCGCCCACGACGAGGAGCGGAGCGAGGCCGGCGTTCGCCGCCGGGAGGAACACCAGCGCCAGGAGCGCCAGCAGGCCGAATCCGCCCGCGAGGCCGGCCTCGACGGGGATCCTGTCCGTCAGTTTTCCGCCGAGGTACTGGCCGAGGACGCCGACGATGAGCAGTCCCGAGTAAAAGTACCGCTCGGGGTTGATCGCGCGCTCGGAGTCGGGTTGGACGCCGAGGGCGTCGGTGACGGGCGCCGGGAGCGCCGACGTCAGCGGGATCGGCTCGAACCCCGGCAGCGATTCCAGCAGGTTCGGCAGGAACGTGAGGACGCCGCGGTAGTACAGTCCCGAGGCCATCACGACGACGAACACGAGCGCGAACGCGCCGGCGAAGAGCCGCCGGCTCTCGACGCCGAACTCCGCGAGCGACGCGACTCCCGTCCCGGCCCTGTCGTCGCCGACGGAGTCGCCGTCGGAATCGTCTACGGAGTCGTCGACGGCGTCGACGGCCGCCGTCTCGTCGAACCGCGCGCGCATCGCGTACGCGCCGGCGGCGAGCGCGGGGAGCGCGAGGAGGACGGAGACGACCGTCCAGTCGACGAACAGCAGGAGAATCGCGGTCAGGAGCGGCCCCAGCCCGGTGCCGACGTTGCCGGCGATCCCGTGGTAGGCGAAGCCCGTCCCGCGCTCTGTGACCCCCTTCGAGAGGAGCGTGAGCCCCGCCGGGTGGTAGACGCTCGCGGCCGCGCCCCAAAGCAGCAGCGCGAGGGCGACGACGAGCAGGTTCGGCGCGAGGCCCAGCAGGACGAACGAGCCGGCCATCCCGAACAGACAGAGCGTGATGAGCCGCGCGGAGCCGACCCGATCGACGAGCACGCCGCCGGGGAGCGCCCCCACGCCGAAGAGGCCGTACCCCGCCGTCACGACCAGTCCGAGCGTCGCTTCGGTCACTCCGACCTCGACGAACCCGAGCGAGAGGACGTCGAACTCGGTCAGCCAGATCGAGACGAAGATCGGGATCGAAAGCTCGTAGGTGTGCACCATCCCGTGGGCCAGCATCACCAGGGCGACGATCGACCGATCGTTCGAGTTCACGTCTCCCCGTCGGAGGAGCGAACAATTCAACGCACCGATGTCGACGCCTCCCCGGGGGTTTTCTCCCGCCCGAGTCTCGTCGTGTGGGCGCCGCCTATAACTTATAGAGAACCATCGTAGTGGTGTAGCGGACTATCGGCGTCAGCTACGGGAAACAATTATAACACATACCCACGTAGTACGCGTTGTATTATGCCAGGGTATTACGACTACGTGCTCGGTCTCATCCCGCTGACGCTTTTCGGATTCACCGGCGGGCTGATGCAGACGAGTCTCGCGCTCACGCAAGCCCTGCCGGTCGCCGCCGCCGTCACCATCGGGATCATCGGCCACGCGCTCTTCGTCCGGCCGCCGACCGAGACTCGGGGGACACGCCGCAGCAACGAGAACGGGAGAACGGGACAGTTCCAGAACGCGGATTGAGCGACGGTATCACGTCGTCGGTCGAACGTTTTCTCCTCCTCTCTCACGTATCTCCTCTCTCCGTTCGTCAGTCTCACTTCTCCTCTCTCGCGTGATTTCGTGGACGCTCGCCTCGACCCCTGTGCACTCCCGATCGCTACGCGACGCCGCCGACTGACTCGACGGTTTCCCGCACGTTCTTACCAGCGGCCGTCGAACGCACGCGTATGACCGAGACGCTGTTCCTGACGAGCGCGGACGTCGACGGGCTCGCGACGCCCGCCGAGTTCGTCGACGCGGTTCGCGATGGGTACCGACAGCGCGGTGAGGGTGCGCCGGCCGAACCCCGGACGAAGCTCACGAACGCCGAGCCGCCGGGCTTTCTCACGACGTACGCCGCCGTACTCCCGGACACCGGCGCGATGGGCGGTTACATGTACAGCGCGGGGTTCGGCGCGGAGGACGCGTGGTTCGCCACGCCGCTCTTCGACGCCGAATCGGGCGAACCGATCGCGATGGTCGACGGCGCGAGTATGAACCCGTTCAAGACGGGCGCGACCGGCGCCGTCGCGGCCGACGAACTCGCTCGCGCGGACGCCTCCTCGGCGGCGATCATCGGCAGCGGTCCGCAGGCCCGCGGGCAACTGCGCGCGTTGGCGACGGTCCGGGACCTCGAGACCGTCTGGGTGTTCTCGCCCACGAAGGAACACCGCGAGTCGTTCGCCGGGGAGATGGACCGCCGCCTCGACGCGAGCGTCGCCGCCGTCGCCTCCGCCGCCGCGGCCGTCGAGGGGGCGGACGTGGTGGTGACCGCGACGAACGCGAGCGACCCCGTCTTCGACGGCGACGACCTCGAACCGGGGACGCACGTCACCGCGATGGGGCAGTACGATCCGGACAAGCGGGAACTGGACGCGAAGACGATCGAGAAGGCGACGTACGTTCCGGACCTCGAAGCGCGGGTCACCCGGGACGCCGGCTCGTTCATCGCCGCGCTGGAGGGCGGCGTCGTCGACGAGGACCACGTTCACGCCGAACTGGGCGACGTGGTCGCGGGCAACGCCCCCGGCCGGGAGTCCGACGACGAGATCACCGTCTTCGACAGCGGCGGGACCGGCATCGAGACGGTCGCCGGCGCGTACCTGCTCTACGAGAAGGCCGAGGAGGCCGGACTCGGGCAGACGATCGACTTCGCGCCCGGCAGCGAGGCGCTCACCGGCGAGTGAGCGCGGACCGCGGGCGGGCGTCGCGGGGTCGGGACGCACCGAGGGCCATCCGAAGACAGATTAGGCGACGCGGCGTCTCGGGACGTGTTCGTTATGACCCCCGACAGCTCACGAGAGGCCGACCCGACTGACCGGGAGTGGTGGAAGGAGGCGGTCGTCTACCAGGTGTACCCGCGGAGTTTCAACGACAGCGACGGCGACGGCGTCGGCGACATCCCGGGGATCACAGAGAGGGTCGAGTACCTCGACGCCCTCGGCGTCGACGTCGTCTGGCTGTCTCCCGTCTACGAGTCGCCGCAGGCGGACAACGGCTACGACGTCAGCGACTACCGATCGATCGCCGAGGAGTTCGGCACGATCGAGGACTGGGAGCGGCTCTTGACGGAGTTACACGACCGCGACATCCGGCTGCTGATGGATCTGGTGGTCAACCACACCTCCGACGAACACGAGTGGTTCGAGAAGTCCCGCCGGCGCGAGCCCGGCTACGAGGACTACTACTACTGGCGCGACGGCGGGACCGACGAGCGCGGCGATCCGGTCCCGCCGAACAACTGGGGGTCGTTCATGGGCGGATCCGCCTGGACCTACGACGACGAACGGGAGCAGTGGTACCTCCACCTCTTCGACGAGAAGCAGCCGGATCTCAACTGGCGCAATCCCGACGTGCGTGAGGACGTCGCAGCCCTCGTGGAGTGGTGGCTGGAGAAGGGCATCGACGGGTTCCGGGTCGACGCGATCAACTACATCTCGAAGCCCGAAGGGCTCCCGGACGGGGAGGCCGACCGCGAACCCACCGGCATCGAGGTGTTCAGCCACGGGCCGAGAATCCACGAATACCTCCGGGAACTGTACGATCGGACCTTCGCGAACTACGACGTGATGACCGTCGCGGAGATGGCCGACACGACCGTCGACCGCGCCGGCGAGTACCTCGGCGAGGACGGCGACGGGCTGAATATGTTACTCCACTTCGAGCACATGGACGTCGACGTCAGTCCGCGCGGGCGGTTCGACCCGAGCGAGTGGGGCGAGTGGAGCCTCGTCGAGTTCAAGGAGATTATGAGCCGCTGGCAGACGGAACTCGGCGACGACTGGACCGCCCAGTACCTCGGCAACCACGACCAGCCCCGGATCGTCTCGCGGTTCGGCGACGACGACGCCTACCGCGTCGAGAGCGCGAAACTGCTCGCGACCTTCCTGCTTACGACCCGCGGGACGCCGTTCGTCTACCAGGGCGAGGAGATCGGGATGACGAATACCGAGTTCGACAGTCTGACGGCTCTCGACGATCCGATGACGGTCGGTGCCGTCGAGGACGCCGTCGACGACGGCCGCGCCGACTCCTTCGCGGACCTGCGGGAGTTCGTCAACTACGTGAGCCGAGACCACGCGCGGACCCCGATGCAGTGGTCCGACGACGAGCACGCGGGCTTTACGACCGGGACGCCGTGGTTCGACGTCAACGGGAACTATCCAACAATCAACGTGGAAGCCGCACGCGCCGACGAGGATTCGATCTGGCACCACTACCGGCGGCTAATCGACCTCCGGCACCGCGAGGACGCGCTCGTCTACGGCGAGTACGACCTGCTTCTCCCCGACGACGAACAGATATACGCGTACACCCGGACCCTCGACGACGAGCGGCTGCTGATCGTGCTCAACTGGTCGGACGAGTCGGCCGCGTTCGATCCGGACGAGGCGGCTCTCCGATCCGCGAACGCGACGACGCTCCTCTCGAACTACGACTCGGAGGCGACTCCCGTGGGCAGAACGTTCCGCCCCTACGAGTCCGTCGTCTTCCGACTCTGACGGTCGAGGTCGTCTTCCAACTCTGACGGGCGGGGGGCCGACAGGCGACCCGACGCTACTGCAGTCGGTACCGCAGCAGCGCCGCGATCCCGCCGAGGTTCCGCAACTGCCGGCCGGGGTCGAACTCCCCGGAGAAGACGGTGACCTCGCCGCCCTTCCGTTCGACCGTCTGGATGACCTCGTTGACGTCGACATCCCAGTCGCCGTCGCCCTGCCGCTCCCGTCGCAGGCGGTCGTCGAGGACGAGAAGCGTCTCGACGGCGCCGAACTCCGCGGCCTCGGCGACCTCGTCGATGCCGTAAGCCACCTTCTCGCCCGTCGCGATGCCCTCCATCAGGTCGTCGAGGAGCGACGCCTCCTTCGAGATTCGCGTCTGCGTCTGTACCTCGTCGACCGCGCCGCGCTTCAGCACCTCGTGGACCCCGCGGTCGCCGACCGCCGCCGTGTCGACGACGGTGAGCAGGTCCGCGACCTCGGGGTGGTTCTCCTCGATGTAGTCGCGGGCGTCCTGCTTCGTGAACCCCGGCCCCGCGAGGATGATCGCGTCGACGTCCATCCGGGAGAGCGCCTCGCCCAACTCGGCGAAGAGTTCCGAACGCGGGCGGGCGTACTCGCCCTTCCCGGTCGGCGCGGTGAACGAGAAGCGCTCTTCGGTTCCGTACTGCGCGACGGTGTGGATGTGCGCTTCGCCCTCCTCGACGGTCGCGACCGCGACGTCGGCGTTCTCGGCGGCCTCCTCGGCCTCTTCGATCCGCTCGACCTGATCTGGCTTGAAGTGCTTCTCGATCGTCACCTCGTCGTGTTCCTCGACGTTGATCGTGTGGTGGTGGCCGAGTTGGTCCTCCCGCGAGCAGTCGACGATTTCGCCGCCGACGCGCAGGCGGTTCGCGAACCGCGCGAACTCGACGTCGTCGACCTCGATCGTGACGAAGAGGTGTTCGCGCTGGCCGCCGGTGTCTCTGAGCTGTTCGTCGTCTCGCTGGATCCGCCGCGTGGTGTCACCGGAGACGAGGTCGCCCGATTCGAGGACGTGCGAGAGGTGCCACAGGTCGTCGACGTTCTCGGGGACGAGTGTCATCCGCTCGCGACCCTCCTCGCCGTGGCCGCGACTCGAAATTCGCATACCCGATCCTCCGAGGTCCGGGGCCTAAACATCCACCTTTTTGACGCGGTGGGGTTCCTCGCTCACTGCGTTCGCTGCGGGAACCCACCGTGCAAAAACCTGTCTTGCTGAGCGAAGCGAAGCAAGGCTCGTGAGACGCTTCGCGTCTCACGGCGGAGGGAAAAACACGCCGACGAACGGCCGAAGGCCGTGAGTCGGCGGTGAACCGCTCGCACCTCACACGACTAGTACGTCGTCGCCGCGCCGCCGCGCTTCTCGTCGAGGCCGGCGGCGAACCCGCGGCCGAACAGGTAGTACGTCACCACCTGCACGTAGAACAGGCCGAAGATGCCGACGACGACGACGCTGAGGAGGCTAGCGATCGAGCCGAGGACGAGACCGACGACGACGGCGAGCACCCACGCGACGAGGTACTCGCTCGTCGTCACGCCGTCGATGATCGTCGAGACGTCGAACGCCGCGGCGATGGAGTCCTCGCGGGCGAAGTTCGCGAACATCCCGGGGGCGACGAAACCAACGGCCAATACGACGGCGACGAACAGGAGGAACCCGAGCACGCCGAAGACGGCGAAGATCCCGCCGACCCCCGCTCCGGGGTCGGCCGCGGGACCGGCACCCGAGAGGAGCGATCCCGCCCCGAAGATGGCGGCGACGACGAACATCACCACGAGGACGACGAGCGAGACGAGCAGGTTCACGGCGAACAGTTTCAACCCGTCGACGAGCAGGTCGCCCCAGTCGGAGAACGTCGGCGGCTCGGAGTCGCCGCTCGACGCGCCGCGGAGGATGCGGACGTAGTACCCCTGGAGGAAGAACACGGGGATCACGAACACCGTGAGCAGACTCAGGAGGCCGCCGACGAGGATCGTTCGGAGGGGACTATCACCGTTCAGCGGGTAGGACAGGGCATCTGACAGCATCGGCTCGGATCTCACGACGCAAACAAGTAATTCTTGCGCCTATCCGACGTCAAATCGACCGACCTCGACGACGTCGAGCGGGGGTGGGCGGCCGATCTCGCGACCGCCGGGGTCCGGCACGCCGAATCGCGGTGTCGGCGCCGGCGGATCAGGACACAGCCGAGGGTATCACACCGCCGGCGACTCGCCCATCGCGTCGTCTTGCTCGTTGAGTTCGACGTCGCGGAGTTCGCCCCACGCGTGACCGATGAGGTAGTAGGCCGCGACGGCGGCGTAGAAGGCGATGAATCCCCCGATGACCGTTCCGATGACCGGGACGGCGTTCAGCGCGCCGGCGATCAGGCTGGCCGCGAGGACGATCGCGATGCCGTAGACCCAGGCGGTCGCGTACGTGCCCGACGTGAGGACGGGCCGGAGGTCGCCGATCGAGAACGCCGCGCCGAGGCGGTCGGTCTCGGCGAAGGCCGCCACGGCGGCCGGAATGACGTACGCCGCCAGCAGGCTCAGGACGAACGCGAGCAGGCCGCCGACGAGGAGGCCGGCCATTCCGAGCCCGACGAGGCTGGCGGACTCGGAGCCGCCGCCGACGACGAACGAGAGGACGCTCCCCCCGATCACGACGGTCGCGATGACGCCCGGGACGAGGCCGTAGACGAACGCCACGACGAAGGCCTTGATCCCGTCGACGAACAGGTCGCCCCACTCGTCGAAGACCGGCGGCTGTTCGCTCTCGTGCATCGTCCCGCGGACGACCCGAACGAGGTACCCGAGGACGAGGAACGAGGGGACGACGAGGACGCTCAACAGCGTGAGGATGCCACCGATGAGGACGGTCTTTACCCATTGCTCTTCGTCGTTCCGGAGGTACTGCAGTGACTGTTGTATCATCGTGATCACCGAGCGATGCCGCTGGCGTCACGAGACGCCGTGACGGCAGCGTTCGCTCAGACCGATCAGTACGCTGTCACAGGAGATAAACATAGACGGCTTATCCTCCCCTAATCCGGTCGTAACGTGACAGTGGTGTGGTATTAGCGTCGACCACCCATACTGATTACTCTCGTCTCGCCGAGCGTCGCCAACGGGGGTGGCGTCCGGCGGTGAAAGGTGCGAGTGATCAGTATCAGTCCTCGACGATCTCGCTCCCGCCGGGCGGCAGGAACTCCTGGATCTTGTCCGGACTCGCGACCTTCCGGAGGAACGACTGGTCGGCGAAGCGCTCTTTGAACTCCCGGTAGAGCATCTTCGCGGCGTCGTTCTGGGCGTACCGACCCGGTTGCACCCGAATCGACGTGGCCACGCGCTCTTCGATCGCCGACGGCGGCCCGCCGAGCACCCGCGTCTGGCCCTCGCATTGGACGCCGACTGCGACCTCGGCGGCGACGTCTCTGAAGTAGGTTCTGTCGCCCCGGATGACGAACGATCCCTTCTCGATGTACTCGCCGGACTCGGGCGTCTTCGACACCTGATCGGGCGTGACCATGTACGCCTCGCCGGCGTACCGGCCCTCCTTCCAGGTCGAGGAGTACGAGACGGCGAACTGGGCGGCCTCCTCCTTCGTCGACTCGGGGAACTCGACCTCCTCGGACGGCTCCGAGGGCCCCGTCGCCTTCACGATCGTCACCGGGCCGCCGTGGGCCTGCGTGTGGAAGAACAGGTCGTGTTTGTTCAGGTACTTCGTGACGATCTCCTCGTTCTGGTCGGCGTTTCGGCCGCCGATGACGAGGAAGCCGTCGGAGGTGTGGAACCAGCGGAACCGCTCGTACCACTCCTCGGAGCTCCGGATCGGGATGGACTCCATCGAGAGCCAGTCGCGGTCCGCGAACTCGTCGTCCGCTTCGCCTTCTCCCTCCGTCTCGCCCTCGTCGTCTTCGTCTTCGGCCTCCCACTCGTCACGGCGTTTCTTCACGGCTTCGAGTTCCTCGCGGGTGTTCTCGATCGCCGCGAGCGCGCCCTCCTTCTTCTCCTCGACCCGCTTTGCCTCGGTGTAGAGGCGGTCGGCATTCTTCTCGACGCCGTCGTCGACGTCGACTTCGACCTCCGTGTCGTCGAGTTCGATCGTGACCGTCCCCTCCGAGCCGTCGACGTCGACGACGGCCTCCGCAGCGGGGATTCCCTGCTCTGCCCCCGCGTCGAGCGTCTCGCGGATCTCGTCCCAGGGGACGCCCTCCTCGCGCGCCTCCCGGACGGTCGAGAGCACCTCGTCGACGAGGTCGTAGTTCGCATACAGCAGTTCGGCGCGGCGGCGCTCGGTCTCGGCCTGCTCTTCGAACCCCTCGATGGCGCCCTCCTGCTGGTCGATGATGCGCTTTTTCTTCTCGATCTCGGCCTCGAAGTCCGGGCGGGTGCTGGTCGGCTCCTCCGCCTCCGATTCCTCTTCGACCTCCAGTCGGTAGAAGTACGCGTCGAGGGCGTCGTTGAAGGAGTCGTAGGCCTCGCTGTCGAGGCCCTCGCGCTCGTGTTCCTTCAGCGGGAACGGCGTCGCGTCGACGACCGCGCCGTCGTCGTCGGTGTAGATTCGGGGGTCGAACTCGCCGGACCGGAGCCTGGTCCGGAGGTCGTCGAGCGCGTCGTGGAGCGCGCGGTACTCCGTCTCGCCGGCCTCGGCGATGGCCGTCGTCTTCTCGACGCCCGCGCGGGTGCAGACCTCCTCGGCGTAGAGGCCGCCGAGGTTCAACTGCGTCGCGAGCGTCCGCACCACGTCGGTGTCGGAGTCGTCCATGTTCCGGACGAACGCCTCGTAGCCGACCGTCAGCGGGTCCAGCCGCGAGGAGGGGAACTCGTACTGAGAGCCGGGGGCGACCGTTCTGGACTTCAGTCGGACGGTCTCGAGGCTCTGGACGACCTCGCCGGTCTCGTCGAGGACGGCCACGTTGCCCTGGCCGAACAGTTCGACGACGATCCGGGTGTTCTCGTCGTCGCGCTCGAACTCGAAGACGAGGATGCGATCGAACTCGAACTGTTCGACGCCCGCGAAGTCCGCGCCGGAGAGCCGGTTCCGCAGCATCATCGCGAAGTTCGGCGGCCGCCCGGGCGCGTCGGGCACGTGTTCGGGGTCGGCGACGTGCGCCCGCTTCGTGTCGCCGACCTCCAGGATCAGTTCCACCCGGCCGCGGTCGAAATCGCGCATCCGGAAGCGGAGCAGGTCGTCGCCGTAGAGGTAGGCCTTGTCGACCTTCGCCCCCTCGTACCGGTTCAGTTCGGTGACGAGGGCGGCCAGGTCGACGCTCGTGAGCTCCCGCTTCGGGTCCATACCCCTCCGTTCTCGCGGGGGAAGGAAAAGCCGCACGTTCCGGTCGCCCGGTCGTCAGCCGTCAGCGACCGCATCGACGTCTCCGGTCGAGACGCGTCCCTTTTATCCGCAGACCCGCTATCGTCCGCCAATGGCCAAAGTCAGCATCGGTCTCCGCGGCTGGCGCTTCGACGAGGAGGAGGTGTTCACCGACGACGGCGAGTTCCGCGCGCTCGACTCGGTGCCCGACGACACCCGGAAGCGACTCATCCGTCTGACGTACCTCCAGGAGAAGCCCTGCGACGCCTGCTACCTCGTCCACGGCGAGTCCGAGAAGCGCCGCGCCAACGGGGCCGAGATCGTCTACGGCGAACCGATGGAGGAGGTGCTTCTCTGTTCGGAGCACGAGGCGGACTTCCTCTACTGGTTCCGCGAGGAGGGCGGGAAGGAGGCCGCCGGCACGGAGACGTTCCGCGACGAGTTCCACGAGTGGTTCCTCGCCGGCAACCGCGCGCCGGAGGGCTACGGCGGGCTCGAACACGTCGACACCGACCCCGATAAGCTGCCGACGCCGCCGGACCCCGCCGAACTCAACCGCCGGCTCAACGAGAACTACGAGGGCGAGCGCAAGCGGATCGACCTCAAGACCGGCGAGATCACGACCGTCGAGGAGGGCGAGGACGCGCCGTCGCTCGGCGACGTGGATCTCGGTCGCGACTACCCCACGAAGTAGATGTCCGGAAACAGCCACGAGTCGACTCGCCGCCGAGAGCCGGTCGTCGTCGTCGTCGAGCCGGAGACCCCCGGAAACGTCGGCACCATCGCCCGCGCGATGAAGAACTTCGGGCTCTCGGAGCTGAAGCTCGTCGATCCGCCCGAACTCGACGAGGACGGCGAGGCGTACGGCTTCGCCGGGCACGCCCGCGAGGACGTCCTCCCGAACGCCGAGGAGGTGACCTTCGAGGAGGTCGTCGAGAACTACCACACGATCGGAACCACCGCGATCACGAACGAGGACAGCCGCAAGCACGTGCGCTTCCCGTTCAAGACCCCCGTCGAGGTGCGCGAGAGCCTCGAAACCGTGGAGACGGAGACGGCGCTCGTCTTCGGCCGGGAGGGGACCGGCCTCGACAACTCGGAGCTCGAACGGCTCGACGAGGTGTGTTCGATCCCCGCCAGCGGCGAGTATCCGGTGTTGAACCTCGGCCAGGCCGCGACGATCCTCTTCTACGAACTCCGGTCGCTGACGGTCGAGGAGACGCAGCTGCCGGACGTCGAGCGCGAACGGGCCTCGGAGGCCGAGATCGACCGCTTCTACGAGTTCTTCGAGGAGTTCCACCGAGCCATCGAGGGTCGCGAGCACAAACGCGAGAAGACGAGCGTGATGATGCGACGGCTGCTCGGTCGCGCGCATCCGACCGAGCGGGAGATCACCACCCTCACCGGGATCTTCCGGCGCGCGAACGACCTCCTCGGAGACAGGACGTTCGGCGACCACACCGACGACTGCGACGCGGACGCCGCCGAACCGACTGCGGACCCAGGTCACGACTGACGCACTCGACACCGACGCAACGTCGATCGACTCCCCGAAGCAACCCGAACCCAGATGTCCGCTCCGCCGTCCGGTCCGCGCGAGGGAACGCCGAACCGCCGACAGCATCGAATACTGACCGCCGTCGCCGGCGTCGTCGCGCTCCTCGTCTACGGCGCGTTGGCCGCCGGGAGCCTCGCCGTGCTGTCGGCGCTCTGGAAGGTCCGCGTCGATCCGGTGGCGGCCGGGGTCGGACTCCTCGTCGGCACGCTCGTCGTCGCATACCTGTCCGTCCGCGTGGGAACGCGCCGCGTGCTCGACCGGATCGACGCGCGAGAGATGCCGGAACCACGACTGCCTGGCGTCTACGCGCTGCTCGACGACCTCGCGGCGTCGATGGCGGTCGATCGGCCGCGACTGCTGGTCGCGCGCCTGGACGCGCCGAACGCGTTCGCGCTCGAAACCGCCGGGCGACGGACCGTCGTCCTCAACGCGTCGCTCTTCGATCTCCTCGATCGGGCGGAGTTCGAGGCGCTGCTCGCACACGAACTGGCGCACCTCGAACGGCGCGACGGGTTCGTCGGGACCGTGGCGCTGTCGCTCTCTCAACTCGTCGTGATCGCGCTCGAACTCCTGCTTTCGCCCGCGGTGTTCCTCCTCACGGGGACGGCGCTCTTCGTCGCGTGGAACCGTGGCGATCCGTACTCGTGGCCGGACACCCTCCCGGGACGCGTCAGACGTGCCGTGGAAACGAGCGTCGCTGTCGTCGGGATGACCGCGACGCTCCTGTTCCGGGCGTACTCGCGACGGCGGGAGTACGCGGCCGACGAGCGGGCCGCCGAGGTGACCGGGCGGCCGCTGGCGCTCGCGAGCGCACTCCGGAAACTGGACCGGGCGGCGTCGCGGGAGTTCGGCTCGCTCTCGCCGGTGTGGACCCACGGCGAGGTCGAGTCCGAGGAGGAGCGACGGCTCAGGGAGGTCTTTTCGACGCACCCGCGAATCGAGGACCGCATCGCGAAACTCCGTGAACTGGCCGACGAAGGCGCGGCGTCCGTGACTCGCGTGCCGATCGAGTGACCGCTCACTCCGGCCGTCCGCCGTCGCCGACGGCGACGCTCTCGCCCGCTCCCGCGTCCGGACCGCCCGCCGGCGACTCCGACGTCTCTCCGGCCTCGAAGTCCGACACCAGCGACTGGAGTCGCTCCGCCTGGGCAGCGAGCGACTCGACGTTCGAGCTGACCTGCGAGATCGACGCCGCCTGCTCCTCTGCGGCCGCGGAGACGCTCTCGGCCTCGTCGGCGGTGCGCTGGCTGATCTCGGCCACCTCCTCGACCCGCGAGACGGCGTGTTCGGCGCTGGCCGCCTGATCGTCGGTCGCCTCGCTGATCTCCTGGATCCCGCTGTCGGTCTCGTCGGTGTTCTCGACGACCTGGGTGAACGCGTCGAGGACGTCTCCGACCGCCTCGACGCCCTCCTGTACGTGCTCTTCGGCGGTCCGGGCCTCCTCGACGGTTCGGGCCGTCTGCGCCTGCGTCTCCTCGATCAGTTCCTCGATGTCGTTGGCCGACTCCTGCGTCTCTTCGGCCAGTTGCTTGACCTCGTCGGCGACGACGGCGAACCCGTCGCCGCTGCCCGCGCCGCCCGTGCTTCCCACGCGAGCGGCCTCGATGTTCGCGTTCAGCGCCAGCAGGTTCGTCTGCTCTGCGATGTCGCTTATGAGTTCGACGATCTCGCCGATCTCCGCCATCTGCTCGTCGAGGCGTTCGACGTGCTCGACCGTCGAGTCGATCGCGTCCTGTCCGTCGCGCGTGTCTTCGATCGCGCCCCGCGCGGTCGACTCGCCCGCCTCGGCGACCTCGGCCGTCTTGTGTGAGGTCTCCGCGACGGTCTCGGCCGACGCCGCGACCTCCTGGACGGTCGCCGAGAGGTCCGTCATCTCGCCGTAGACCTCCTCTAACATCTCCCGCTGGTCGGCCGTGCCGCCGGATATCTCCTGGATGGCCTCGCTGACCTCCGCGCTGGCCTGTTTGACCTCGTCGGCCCCCGCGTTGGCCTCCTCGCTCGCGTCCGAGACCTCCCCGACGAACGTCTGGATGTCGGCGATCGCCGATTCGATCTCGTCCATCATCTCGTTGTAGGCCTCGCCGATCTGCGTCATCGCCTCGCTCTCGCTCTCCGTGTCGAGTCGGACGGTGAGTTCGCCGTCGGCCGCTCGCGCCATCGTCGCGCTGTAGGCGTTGGCCTTGGTTTCGAGATGGTCGTTGAGTCGCTCGACCTCGCGCTGTCGCCGCTCGGCCTCGGCCTTCAACTCCTCTGCCTCCTCGGTCTCGGCGAGTTGCTTTCTGGTCTCCTCGCGGGAGCGCTCGATCGAGTACCAGTTGGCCATCAACGCGCCCGAGAGCGCGAGGACGAAGGCCGCGTGGATCCCCGCCCACACGAAGGGGTTGTTGGCACCGGCGGCGTGGTTGTACACCTCGCCCGGGTTCAACATCCCGAAGACGCCGTGCTGGATCGCGACGTAGACGATGCCGACGAGGAACGGGAGCCAGTCCTCGTAGATCGCGACTACGCCCATCACGACGAAGAAGTGGAAGTGCGCCTCGATGTACCCCCCCGAAAAGTACACGAGGATCGCAGACCCCGTGGCGAGCCCGACCGTCGCGAGCGTCGTCCGCGTCCGACGGCCGAGCCGCGGCCAACTCGCCAGCGCGGCGAGGGCGCCGAGAACGCCCACCCGGAGCAGGATCTGCGAGAGCGGCCGGCCCGGGATCGTCGCCCCCGTGAACGAGTCCGTCCCCTCGTACATCCCCAGCGCGAACAGCAGAGGGATGTGTGCGAGGAGCAGGACAACGATGTTGCGGTGACGACGACGCCACGACTCGTCGGGGATCGAGTAGCCGCTCGGCGTGTACTTGATGATCTCCCCGACGGTTCCCCGGACTCCGTCACCGAATTCGGTTCCCCCCGCGGTGGTGCCCGTCGCCTCTGCCATACCTGCAGGCCACCGAGCACGGTGAAAACCCTTCGGTGCCAGATATCAAATCGCATAATCGCGTCTCTCCTACGTCCCGAATCCGTTCGGTTCCCCCCGCCGCCACGGCGGGTCCCTGAATTGGTTCTGGGTCCCGTTCGCGAGGTACCGGGTATCAGGAACGCTTCTGGATCTCCTCGCGGAGCACGTCGCTGACGACCTCGCCGTCGGCCTTCCCGCGGAGCGCGCCCATCGCCTCGCCCATCAGTCCCGAGAACGCCCCCATTCCCTCGTCTTCGACCTGCTCGGCGTTCCGCTCGACGACGTCGACGACCGCGTCGCGCACGTCGGCCTCGGAGACGCCCGAGAGTCCCGCCTCCTCGACCGCTTCCTCGGCGGTGAGGGCGGGGTCGGCGGCCAGTTCTTCCAGCACGTCGGTGACGCCCTCCTTCGCCAACTCGCCGTCCTCGACGAGGCGCATCACCCCGAGCAGGTGCTCGTCGGTCAGTTCCGCGACGGCGACGTCGTCGCGTCGGAGTTCCGTGAGCGTCGATTCGAGCAGCCCCGCCGCGAAGGTCGCGTCGATCCCCTCGTCGACGGCCCGTTCGAACAGCGGCATCCGGCGCCCGTAGGCGACCTGCTCTGCGAGGCCCGCGTCGAGGCCGAACTCGGCCTGGTAGCGCTCGACCTTCTCGGTCAGCAGTTCGGGCGTCTCGACGGCCGAGGGGGCCAGTTCGACCGGCGGGACGTCCGTCTCGGGGTACATTCGGGCCGCGCCGGGCAGCGGACGCAGGTAGCGCGTCGTGCCGTCGTCGTTGGCGCCGCGCGTCTCCTCGGGGACGCCGTCGAGCGCGGTCTCCGCGCGCTCGGCTGCCGCTTCGATCGCCAGCTCCGCGGTCTCGGTGTCGGCGGCGACGATGGCGACCGCATCGCCCTCACCGGCGTTCACGGCGTCGCACAGCGCCTCGACCTCGGCCTCGGTCACGCCGTAGGCCGGCAGTTCGTCGGTGTGGAAGATGCCGCCCGCGCCGTGGCGCTTGGCGTGGTCCGACAGTTCGGTGCCGAGCCGTCGATCCGGCTGGATCTCGCGGCCGACGAGGCCGTCGAAGCCGTACAGCGGGACGGCCGTCACCGAGCCGCCGTCGGCGAGCGCGCCGCCGATCACGCCGGAGTCGGTCCCCTCGAATACCTCGGAGACGTCGACCACGTCGCCGACGGCGGCGTCCCGCTCGTGGAGTTCCTCGCGGATATCCAGGAGTTCGACCTGCCGGCCGACCTCCTGACGGACGATCTCGTCGATCTGATCGAGCGCCTGGACGCCCTTGATCTCGACGCGCGCGCCCTCGGCGATGGAGACGTTGACGTCCTGACGGATCGTCCCCAGGCCGCGCTTGACCGACCCGGTCGAGCGCAGGAGCATCCCGATCGTCTCGGCGGCCTCGCGGGCCTGCTCGGGGGAGTCGATGTCGGGTCGCGTGCCGATCTCGACGAGCGGGACGCCGAGGCGGTCCAGCGAGAAGGTGACGCCGTCCTCGCGCTCCTCGACGCGCTGGGCCGACTCCTCTTCGAGCAGCAGGTCCTCGACGCCGACGGGCCCCTCGCTCGTCTCGATCCGACCGTCCTGTGCGACGAGAGAGGTCCGCTGGAACCCCGAGGTGTTCGACCCGTCGATGACGAGCTTCCGCATCACGTGCGCCTGATCGACCGGCTCCATATCGAGGAGTTCGGCGATCTGTAGCGCGACCTCTCGCGCTTCGGCGTCGAGCCGGTGCGGGGGCTCTTCGTCCTCCTCGACGAGACAGGTCGAGTCGTAGGCGAGGTACTCGAACTCGCGCTCGACGCGGCTCTCCTCGAGGGCGGCCTCGTCGAGTTCGCCGAGTTCGCTCTTCGTGGGGTGGAGGTAGCGCGAAAACGAGCGCGTCGCCGAGTCGGGATCGCGCTCGTCGGTCGGACACTGACAGAACAGCTTCGTCGCGGTGTCGAGTTGCTGGTGGATCTCCAGGCCCGCGACGAGGCCGAGATCGTCGTAGTCGTACGCGGTCATTACGAGTGAGTGCGCACTCCCGGCGTAAAAAATGATTCAGTCCGCGGCGACCGAACGGTGAGGGAAAAAGACCTACAGCCGTCGCAGTCCGTCGCCGATGCCGCTGCCCTCGTCGCACTCGGGGCAGGCGTAGTGCCAGCCGTCGGTCGTCGCCCTTCCCTCGGGGAACGTCGCACCGCAGTGTCGGCACTCGAGGAGGTCCCGACCGCGGTCGCGACTGTACTGGAGACCCTGCATACGCGGATTTCGACGAAAGCGAGTATCAACGTATCGATTTTCCCACGAGTGGTGTCTCACGGCGAGACCTCGACGCAGTGTTCCGACTCCGCGGCATCGGTCCGCGCAGTGACCCGACTCAGGGACATCGGTCCGCGAAGTAGCCCGGCTCCGGGACATCGGTCCGAGTCCTCGCCCCGTCGCCGACACCCCGTCGCCGACACCCCGTCGCCGGTTCACGGGTCCCGACGGTGGCCGGCGTGCAGACGGATCGTACCGAACACGTAGTCCCGGGAGACGACCGTGTCCAGACAGTCCGCCAGCGCGCGCTGCGACTCGGCCGTCCGCGCCTCGAGTTGCCCGAGCGGATCGGCCGCCTCGACGTCGAACAGGGTCGCGTTCAGCCGGGCGAACGCCCCGAGGGCGGCGTTGGCCGCGCGTCCCCCGTTGGGCGCGAAGTTGGCCACGACGACGCTGTCGGCGAGGTCGCACCACCCGCTGACGACCGCGTAGGGGTCCGCGAACAGCGAGGTGACGAACGTGGAGAGCACGCCGTCGACCGATCGGACCGGCGGTCTCGTGGCGTCGCCCCGCACGACGGCGACGTTCTCCCAGCCGCGCCGCTCGACGAGCCCCCGCGCCCGGTCGAGCATCGGTCCGGTGACGTCGACGCCGACGACGCGGCCGTCGGCCCCGACGGCCTCGCGCAGCACCGGGAAGTTGACGCCGGGGCCGCAGCCGAAGTCGACGACGGTATCGCCCGGATCGAGGTCGAGCGCGGCCGCGCAGCCGTCGCGGACGCCGCCGATCGAGGCCGTCGCCCGCGCGAACCAGTCGTATATCGGGGCCCACGCGCCGTACTCCCGGCGGATGCGCCGGGCGGCGTCCAGGTCGAACGGCGCGGGTCCGTCCCGATCCGAACCGCTCGGCGTCACGGTTCACGCTCCACCGCTGAGGGCGGCGTCTTCGGCCACCACTGCGACGGACCGTCCCGCGCGACCGACGAGTGGCACCGCTCGGACTCGGCGCAGCCGCGCGGCCGCTGGTAGTCGATCCCGCGTTCCCGGAGGTAGGTCACGTAGCCGTCGTCGACGCGGTCGAGTTTCTCGTGGCACACCCACCGTTTGCCGCACCGCCCGGCCGCGACGTCCCGGTACGGACACGTGAACGTCGTTCGTTCGGTCCCGGCCTCAGAGCTCACCGAATCGATCCGGACGCCCACGGTCCGGTAGGCCCAGCGGAGTCGGCGCACCACCTGCTCCGGCGAGGACGCACCGAGGAAGAGGACGTGGGCGGCCGCGTATCCGAAGTCGTGGAGGAGCCGTTCGAGGAGCGAACGCGAGTCGGGCGAGTCCGCGAGCAGCGTCCGCAGGTCGTCGTACCACGCCGAGACCTCGGCCACCGAATCGAGCGTCTCGGCGGCGGTCGCGAGCGCCTCGCGCCGCCGAGTCAGCGGCGTTGCCCCCTCCGAGATCCGGAAGGAGGGGACCGCCTCGACGTGTTCGAGCACCGATTCGCGGAGGACGTCGCCCTCGGCGTACGCGGTCGCGAGGCGTCGCAACTCCGGATACCACGATTCGGCGATCGCGCTGTACGTGCCGTCGAGCAGTTCGTCGGCGCGGCCGAACGCCTCGGCGTCGGGGGGCGTCGGAAACCGATCGACGACGGAACGCAGTTCGTCGGGGGTCGGACCCGCCATACGCCCACGTGCGGCCGCAGGGGCAATAAGTGTGCGAGCGCGCGGCCGAGTCGCGTTCGCGGGTCGAGCGCGGTCGGAGGCAAGAGCGCCCGAGTGAGGTCCCGAGACTGCCCGAGCGAGGTTCCGAGACCGCCCGAGAGATCCCCGAAGAGGCCTGTTTAACGCCCCGAGTGCGACACCGACCGCCGGCTCAGTCCTCGCCGAGGATGCCGCGGTAGGTCATCGACTCGGGGTCGAGAACCTCGTCGGCCTCCTCCTCGGTGAGGTACCCTTTCTCGACGACGACCTCTCGGACCGTCTTCCCCTCCTTCAGCGCCGCCTTCGCGACCTCGCTGGCCTTGTCGTAGCCGATCGTCGGGTTCAGCGCCGTCGCCAGCGCCATCGACCGCTCGACCTGTTCCTGACAGACCTCCTCGTTGGCCTCGAGTTTCGCGACGAAGCGCTCGGCGAAGACCTCGGAGGCGTTCGCGAGCAGTTCGGCCGACTGGAGGAAGTTGTGCGCGAGGACGGGCTTGTAGAGGTTCAGATCGATCTGTCCCTCCGCCGCGCCCGCGGCGACGGCGGCGTCGTTGCCGACGACCTGCTTGTGGACCTGGTTGACCGCCTCGGCGACGACCGGGTTGATCTTGCCGGGCATGATCGAACTCCCGGGCTGGTTTTCCGGCTGTTCGATCTCGCCCAGGCCGTTCCGCGGCCCCGACGCCAGCAGCCGGAGGTCGTTCGCGATCTTGTTCAGCGAGCCCGCGACCGTGCGGAGCGCGCCGTGGGCCTCGTTCATCGCGTCGTGGGCGGCCTGCGCCTCGAAGTGGCTGTCCGCCGGTCGGAACGAGAGGCCCGTCTCCTCGGACATGTACTCGGCGGCGCGCTCGGGGAACTCCGGATGCGTGTTGAGCCCGGTGCCGACGGCGGTGCCGCCGAGCGCGAGTTCGCCGAGGTGGTCGCTGACGTCCTCGGCGCGGGCGATCCCCTTCTCGACCTGCGTGCGGTAGCCGGCGAACTCCTGACCGAGTCGGATCGGCGTGGCGTCCTGCAGGTGCGTTCGACCCGTCTTTACGACGCCGTCGAACTCCGACTCCTTCGCTTCGAGCGATTCCGCGAGCGTTTCGAGCGCGGGGGTCAGGTCCTTCTGGACGGCTTCGAGAGCGGAGACGTGCATCGCCGTCGGGATCACGTCGTTCGACGACTGCCCGTAGTTGACGTGGTCGTTCGGGTGGACCGCTCGGTCGCCGATCGACTCGCCCATAATCTCGGCCGCCCGGTTGGCGATCACCTCGTTGGCGTTCATGTTCGAGGAGGTGCCCGATCCGGTCTGGAACACGTCGACCGGGAACTGGTCGTCGTGCTCGCCGGCGATGACCTCGTCGGCGGCCTCGACGATGGCCTCGGCGACCTCGTCGTCGACGAGTCCGAGGTCGCGGTTCGCCCGCGCGGCGGCCTTCTTCACGATCCCGAGCGCGCGGACGAAGCGTCGCCCGAACGCGATCCCGGAGATCGGGAAGTTCTCGATGGCCCGCTGGGTCTGTGCGCCCCAGTAGGCGTCTCTCGGCACCTGCATCTCTCCGAGGCTGTCCCGCTCGATGCGGTACTCGTCGTCGGACATACTCGGAGCGACGGCCGGCGGGCGCGTAAAACCCGTCGGTTCCGTCCGCCAGCGTCCGTCCGAGCCGCCCGGAGTCGACCGTGTCGCGTTTCCCGACGGTTTAAGAGATTCCCGTCCGTTCTCCGCCTGTGAACGCGTGGAGACGTCGCGTCGTCGGGTACACCGCGTTTCTCGCGACAGTGATGCTCCTGACCGCGGTCTCCTACCAGTACGGGATGCGGGTGTACGAGGACGATCCGGTCACCCTCCTACACTCGCTGCAGGTCGTCGTCGAGATGTTCACCACGACCGGGTTCGGCGGGGACTCGCCGTGGACGAGCCCCCAGATGAACGCGTTCATCATCGTGATGGACCTCGTCGGGATGGCGCTCCTGATCGGGGCGCTGCCGGTCCTGGCGACGCCGTTCCTGGAAGACGCGTTCTCGACGACGGTCCCCACGGCCCTGGAGGACGCCCTCGAGGACCACGTCGTGATCTGTTCGTACACCTCGCGGGCCGACGCTCTCACCGCCGAGCTCGATTCGCTGGAGGTGCCGTACGTGATCGTCGAACCGGACCGAACGCAGGCCGCAGAGCTGTACGAGAACGGGAAACGCGTGATCAGAGCGGATCCCGAATCGACCGACGGATTAGCGGGGGCGAGGCTGTCGGAGGCTCGGGCGCTCGTCGCGGACGGCGACGACCAGGTGGACGCGAGCATCGTCCTGGCCGCGAGGGAACTCGCCGAGGACGTCTCGATCCTCAGTGTCGTCGAGGAGCCGGACCGCGCGAAGTACCACCGGCTGGCGGGGGCCGATCAGGTCCTCTCGCCGCGCTCGCTGCTCGGGGAGAGTCTCGCGGCCAAAGTGACGACGGCGCTGACGGCCGAGATCGACGAGGCGATCGAGATCGGCGACGATTTCGAGCTCGCCGAGGTGCCGGTCCACCACGGG
Source organism: Halobellus limi (assembly GCF_004799685.1). Classification (NCBI taxonomy): domain Archaea; kingdom Methanobacteriati; phylum Methanobacteriota; class Halobacteria; order Halobacteriales; family Haloferacaceae; genus Halobellus; species Halobellus limi. The sequence continues at coordinate 1,610,370 of NZ_CP031311.1, read as the reverse complement.
AGCAGTCTCGTGGGGACGACGCTGGCAGAAAGCGGAATCCGCGAGAAGACCGGAGTCAACGTGATCGGAGCGTGGTTCCACGGGGAGTTCACGGCCAGGCTCTCGCCGGGCGACGAACTGTCGGCCGGTACCGTATTGTTCGTCTCGGGCCATCCGGATCAACTGGAGCAACTCCTCGGAATGACGCAGGCCGGGCTCCGGCAGTTCGGCACGGGAAAGACGATCGTCGTCGGCCACGGACAGGTGGGACAGACCGTCACCGCAGCCCTCGAACGGGCGGGGGTCCCGTCCACGACCGTCGACCGGGCCGAAGCGGAGGGAGTGGACGTCGTCGGCGACGCGACCGAGCCCGAAACGCTCGTCGAGGCCGGGATCGACGAGGCGCGGACGGTGGTGCTCGCGCTCCCCGACGACACGACGACGGAGTTCGCGACGCTGGTGATCCGGGATATGGCGCCCGAAACCGAGATCATCGCCCGCGTCGAGGAGGCGCCCAGCATCCCGAAGACGTTCCGCGCCGGCGGGGATTACGTCCTCTCGCTGGCGACGGTCACGGGGCGGATGATCGCCTCGCGGGTGCTGCAGGACCGGGACGTGCTCTCTCTGGACCAGCAGGTGGAGGTCGTTCGGATGGGAGCGCCGAAGGTCGCCGGACGGACGATCGGCGACGTCGACATCCGCGCTCGAACCGGAGCCACCGTCGTCGCCATCGAGCGCGACGACGACGTCCTGACCGACGTCGGGCCGGACACCCGAATCGGGACGGACGACAGGCTGGTCGTCGCCGGCACGGACGAGAGCGTGCGGGAGTTCGAGCGGATGTTCGGCTAACTGTGAGCGCCGAGACGGCGTTGTGACGTCCGTTCAGCTCCGCTCGCGGTACTCCTCGGGCGTGTACGTCTGCATCTCCAGGGCGTGAATCTCGGTCGTCATCGCGTCGCCGAGCGCGTCGTAGACCATCTGGTGCTGCTGGACGAGCGTCTTCCCCTCGAAGGCGGGCGAGACGATGACGGCGGCGAAGTGCGCGTCCTCGTGGTCCTCGTCGGGGACGCGCGGGAGCGTGACCTCGGCCTCGGCGTCCGGAATCTCGGCCTCGATGCGTCGTTCGACCTCGTCTGTGTCCATACCCGCTATCGGAGGCTCCGGGGAATAAAGCTCTCCGCTCCGGAGGCGGATCGATCGAAGGGCGGACAGTCGGCACACCGCTCGCGACGACCGTGGCCGCGTCGTCGCCGTCCTCGCGCGGCGGCCGACAGCCGACCCGTCGCTCCCACCCCCCGCGTCGACGTGCCGAGCAACCGCAACCCGACGCGGGGCAGATATCAGATCACGGGGGCGTTGGCCCCGTCTTCGTACATAAACCCGGGGACGGGGCGCGACCGGTCGACAGCCGACGACGGCCTCGATCGTCGCCGCGGCTGCCTACATCTGATACCGGCGTTCGTCGTCGCGCTGGGGGTACTGATCCTGCCCGGTCATCTCCTCGAAGGTCATTCCGGAGAGGTACTCGTCGTACGTAACGTCGTAGCCCTGCCGCAGGTGGAAGTCGAGCGTCCCGCGGTCGACGGTCGTCTGAAACAGCAGGTGGACGGCCCGTCGGAGCAGTTCGTCGGTGTCCTCGGTGCCGAACGCCGCCGAGAGCATCGCGAGTTCGTGACGCGTCTCGCGGTCCAGCGAGACCGACTGCTCCTCGTCGACGTCGCCGTAGGCGGATTCTACGTCCTCGGTGAGTTCGTCGAGACTCATACCTCGACCACTCGGGCGACGCGGGCAAACGACTTTCGTCTCGGTGGGGCTGGCCGATGCCCGGCGGGATCGCTCGTCGCCGCGGCCGGGCGCCGACGGTCGCCGACCAGAATCCACAAATCCGGGCGGTCCCACCTCCGGGTGATGACCGACGAGGAGGGGGACCGGACCGGCGGCGTCGAGGGCATCGAAAGCGGAGCGGTCGACGTCGACGCCGTCCGCGAGGCGCTCGTCTCGTGGTACGAGGACGATCACCGAGCGTTCCCCTGGCGCGAGACCGACGACCCCTACGAGATCCTGGTCTCGGAGGTGATGAGCCAACAGACGCAACTCGACCGCGTCGTCGACGCCTGGCACGACTTCCTCGACCGCTGGCCGACCGCCGAGTCGCTCGCCGCCGCCGACCGCTCGGACGTCGTCGCGTTCTGGAGCGGCCACTCGCTGGGCTACAACAACCGCGCGAAGTACCTCCACGAGGCCGCGAACCAGGTGAGAGAGGAGTACGACGGCGAGTTCCCGCGCACGCCGGAGGAACTCTCCGAACTGATGGGCGTCGGGCCCTACACCGCCAACGCGGTGGCCTCGTTCGCGTTCAACAACGGCGAGGCCGTCGTCGACACGAACGTCAAGCGGGTGCTCTACCGCGCCTTCGACGTCGAGGACGACGACGCGGCCTTCGAGCGCGTCGCGGCCGCGCTGATGCCCGAGGGGGAGTCCCGCGTCTGGAACAACGCGATCATGGAACTCGGCGGCGTCGCCTGCGGGAAGACGCCGCGCTGTGACGAGGCGGGGTGCCCCTGGCGACAGCGGTGTCACGCCTACGAGACGGGCGACTTCACCGCCCCCGACGTCCCGACGCAACCGGATTTCGAGGGCAGTCGCCGGCAGATGCGAGGGCGCGTGATTTCGGCCCTGAAGGAGTACGACGAACTGTCCCTGGACGACTTGGGGCCGCGGGTCAGAGTCGACTACGCGCCGGACGGCACGTACGGACGCGAGTGGCTCCGGGAACTGTGCTCGGACCTGGCGGACGACGGCCTCGTCGAGCTACGCGGGCGAGACGGGCAGACGGTCGCTCGGCTCCGTCGATAGCCGTCGACGTCGAGAGTGCCAGCGTAAATTCATATGCTTTCAGTGCCAATCGTTCGCATGACCAGTGGAAGCGACGATCACAGGAGCGGGGAGACCCTGTCCGACAGACTCCGGGAGTTGCTCCCTCTCGGAGCGGCCACGCAGTCCCAGTTCGAGCCCGCGTATACGATTCTCGACCGTCTCCGGACGATTCACCGCGCGCCGTTGCGAAACCTGCGGCATTCGCTGTGGTGGATCCGCAAGACGTTCTTCACGCGCCCGCGCAGCGAGACGCCGGCCTATCTGGTCGAGATGACCAAGCCCGAGGTGGTCCGCCTGTTCGGCCGCCACCACTTCGAACCCGGTTGGGAACTGTCCTACAACTACCTCGGCGAGGTACTCAACCTTCGACGCGTCGAATACCACGACGATAAGCCCTACGAGTGGTGGCAGGTCCACGTCCGGGGCTATCTCCACGACGACGGCGGGATCGAACTCAGCGCGCACTTCGAGACCGAGCCGAGCGAACACCCCGACGCCCACGTCTCGATGTACGGCCTCGACGTCGAGTGCGGTATGGACGAGATACAGGTCGTTATGGACGAGGAGGGCGTCGAGTACACCCACCTCTCTCCGGACGAAGTGGCCACGGTCACCGACTCGACCGACCGCCCCGTCGACGCGGGAGGAGCGTGACCCCGATTGTCACCGTCCGACGGTCACTGTCACTCCCGCAACGGGCGGTCGCCTCCCTCTGTGCAACGGTGCGGCCGGATAGTGCCGCAGTGACCACACGGCTCCGTCTACCGGAATCGATATGACGGCCGGCGTTCGCACCTACACACCGACGCGCGCCGAGCTGCGGGCCGTGGCCCGTGCACTCCGTAAGCGCGTCGGTCAGGGTGACTGGGTGCCCGTCGAATCTCACCGGAAGGGCCCCCCCGACGACCGTCTGCTCCAGACGATGGCCGATCCCTTCCGGTCCGTCGACGACGTTCTCGACCGCCTCGGCGAGGCGGAGGCATACCTCCGCCAGCGCTCCGACCGTCGGTCAGTGTTCCTGACCGTTTACACGGAAATGACGGCGACCGTCAAGCGCGGCATCGAATCCGGAACGTTCGAGTCTCCCGCGTGGGTCCGCGACTACCTCGTCGCTTTCGCGGAGCGGTACCGAACGGCGCTGCTCGGGGCCGAGCGTGGTGAGCTAGCTACCATTCCTCCAGCCTGGCGGCTCGCCTTTCAGGCCTCGGCGAGCGGCGAGACGCTGTTCCTGCAGGACGCGTTGCTCGGGGTCAACGCCCACATCAATCACGACCTGGCGTACTCGCTCTGTGACGTCGGAATCGACCCGGACAGGCGGGCGAAACACCGGGACCACGACAGAATCAACGACGTCCTCCGCCAGCTGGTGGACGTCGTCCAGCGTGCAATGGCTGACATCTACGACGCAGGCGGTTACGCCCACGCCGACGAGTGGCTCGCTTCCGTCGACGAGACCGTCACCTACGTGGGGCTCTCCGAGGCCCGGTCGCTGGCGTGGCGCAACGCGGTGCTCATAGTCGACACGCGGTGGCCGCCGGTGGAACGCTTCGTCGACTGGCGAATCCGTGCGATCTCGACCGGTGTCGGGTACCTCTTGCTCACCCCCAGCGTCGATCCGGCCGTGCTGAGAACGCTCCGCCACCTCGAGCGGGAGACCCTCCCGCTGACGTCGCTCGAAGCGACGTTTCGACAGCGAGTCGGCGACGTGAAACTGGATATCGAGTGAGCGCGCGTGTGTCCGGTTCGGTATGGGCGTACCTCCTCTACGTTCGATACAGGCCATCCCCCTCCAGAACAGGCCACCTTCCTTCAGAACGGGCCTCCTACCGGGCCGTGTCGTGCTGTGGTATCGCGGACGCGCCACCCGTCCGGACGAGGACTTTCGCACCCACGTAGCCGACGAGGGCCGCCACGAGGATGAGAACCGGATAGACGGCGACGATCTCGACCCAGCTGATGTCGAGCGAACGGATTGGCACGAATCGTCCCGTCACGATAGCCATCCAGGCGACGTACAGGAAGTACAGCGCCGAGAGCGACACGCCGCTGGCGATGAAACTCCAGGTCGACTTCTCAAACTCGGTCAGGTCCACGTCGAGGTCGGCGGCGTACACCAGAGTCTGGAGGCTGACGAAGCCCGGAACCAGACAGAGGACGGTGTAAATCGCATTGACGGCGAGGTCGGGGAACGCCATCGGTCAGGGCTCAGTTCCAGGCCGCTCTCCGTTCGACGCCGGCCTCGAAGTCGTGGCGGCGTTCGAGTCCGGGCTGGGTGAGGAGGCGTTACTGTCGTCCGTATCGGTAATCGACGCGACCTTGGCGACCACGCCCGGAGCCATACGCTCGGTGTATCCGGCGGCGAACGCGACGACGGCCATCATCGGTGCCGAGACCACGCCGTCTGCCAGAATCGCCCCGTCCGTCAGCAGAGGGGTCTGCAGGACGAAGTAGAACAGCAGCGCGGAGATCGCGCCGATGACGCCGCGGGCGCTAGTCACTGTGAGTTGGTTTATGTGCTGGGGAATCTTCGTCGAGAGCGACTGGTTTCGCAGAGTTCGGATCCCGAACAGCGACGCGCCCATAACACCGACGACGGTCATAAACACGGCGAACCCGGGGGTGGCGACGTCACCGGGACTCGCGTCGAACGGCGTCGCCAGGAACTCCTCAAGGAGACTCGCAAGCCCCGCAGTCGACGCCGCGTCCAGAGACCAGTCGGCCAGGGTGAGCACGAGCAGCGCCAGCCCGGAAAGCGTCCCCATCAGGACCAGCTGATTGAACTCGCGCTGGCGTTCACTGCGGCGCAGATAGACCCGCTCGTACTGCTCGTGCAGGAGTCGACTCGCCGCCCGAAGTTCCGAACCCGTGATCCCCTCCCGGAGTTGTTCGTGCTCGTCACAGAGAATGTCGACGACTGCCCGCCGTCGCCAGCCGACGAGTTCGTCGAGCGCCTCCTCGTGGACGACTCTCGCTCGAATCTGGAGTTCCGATCGCTCGCCCGCAGTCGCGGTCTGGCCGGCGAGAGCTTCGAGTCCGTACACCTCGAACCGCCTCGCGGTGTGAAGGGCCCGCCAGGCTTCCTCGATCTCGCCCCGTCGAAGATTCGCCTCTGCCCTCGCCAATAGCTCGCGGCCGTGTTTCACCCACGATTCACCCTCCGCGTCCGTCTGCTCGACCAACTGCTCGAACTCCGGGCGCGCCGCGGTGAGTTCCGAGCGGAGTCGGATATACGCCCCTTTGTTCACGACCCGTTTCGCGATGAACTTCCCCAACAGCGATCCGTCTGTCGCCTCACGCGTCGTCTCCGTCTGCGGAGTTGGAACCGGTTTTTTCTCACCGGTCGACGGCTGCTCGGCGGCCCCCATAACCCCCTTATATGTGTTATTATATAGCATAAAACCTTCCGATCAGTCACGTGTTTGTGAGGGTGAGGAATGTGAGAAGGACGATGGGTACACCGGGACGCTTCGGGAAATGGCCGCCGGCGCTCGTCCAGGTGCCACTGGCCGTCGTGTCGACGGTCACCGGTTCTCGATCGACGTCGTGGCTCGATATCCGGCCTCGTTCGTGAAATCGGGTTCGCGGTCGTTCGGTCACCCGTTCGAGGGGAAGCGCTCCGTTTCGCCTCCGCGAGACGAGAGACGTCCCGCGTTCACAGTATCTGTCCATCCAGTCGTTGTATCTACATCTGGTGTGCGCGACTATTTGTAGCTGTAGCCCGAATCGATCGGTCGACTTCGGTCGGGCCGCCGGCCGGAAGGTCCGCTATGAAGATCCAACACGCGTTCACGCTCGCACAGGCAGCCGTCCGCTCCGTCCGTTATTTTCTCGCCGGCGACGTTCGGTTCCCCCACGACCGACTGGGATACGTCCTCGAACTGCAGGACGGCGATCGGTTCTCGGTCTATCGAGAGACGGCACTCCGGGCGGCCCGGGCGGACGCGGTCGAGGAGCCAGCCGTCCTCGTCTTTCGGATCGACGTGACGCAACGCGAGGCGGCATCGGGGCTCCGTGAGGTACTGTTCGCGCCGGTCGCGAACGTCGCGACACCCTTCTTTTTGGGCTTGCCCGGCTTCAGGCGGAAGCTCTGGCTCGCGGGGGAGCAATCGGGAGCGTATCTCGAACTCTACGAGTGGGACTCCAGCGCCGACGCAGAGCGGTTCGTCGACGTCCTGGAGGCGCTTCTCGCTCCCCTCGACTCGCTCGGATCGACCACCTTCGAGGTCGTCGAGGAGGCCACCGTCGAGGAGTACGTCGCCGCCCGCCCGCTCGCGTGGCAGGGCACCGCATCCGTGGGACGCCAGTCCGCTGGGGACGGACAGCGCTCGGTCCGGTTCGCGCTGCTCGCGCTCGCACTGGTCGCCGCGGGCTACGCTGTCTGGCGGTTCTGCTCACGGCGCGGTCGGATCGCTCGATCCAGCGAAGAGGCTTAGGGACGCGGTGCGATGACTCGACTATGTCCGTTCGCACCTGGCTCCGGCGTACCGACTGGCTCTGGATGATCATCGGGGGATTCTACCTCCTCGCGTATCTCTTCTGGTATGTTCCCGTTCTCAGGGCACCGCTCGAGCACGTTCGGGACCCGCCGTCGCCGTACCCCTGGCACTGGCCCCTCGACTTTCTCGCGACCGGCGTGACGGGATCGGTTCTACTGGCTCTCGGGTTCCGTCGGGCGACTGAACTGACGTCCGAGGGATCCGCCGACCCGGTCCGTGAGTGAACTGTTCTCGGGTCTGTCTGGATGGGGCGGTCTCCGTCTAATTATTCAGTAAAGATTATTATATTTAACCCCCGATAGAGTCGTATGGGAACGCGCGGCACGCTCGGTCGACTCGTCCGGTGGATAGACGGCCTCTGGCGTGCGGTGACGTCACTGCTCGAGGTGGCCCTCGAGACGATCGGCTTCGGTTCGGACGTCGACCTCCACACGCGGGTGACCTTTCGGGCCGTCACGGACGCGGTCCTCCCCGAGACGCCGGCGCTCGGCACTGAACTCGGTGACGAACACGTCCCCGGTGGACTGGCGATCGCTCTCGACGAGTTCGTGATCACGTACGTCGACGACGGGTTCCAGCTGGGGCTACCCCATATCGGCCCGCACGGCAACATCCGGCTGGCCGACCCGATCGCGCACGCCCTCGACTTCGCGGCGCTGACGCTGTGTGACCGCAGCGAGAACGAGTCCGAGCCGAGCCCGGACCGGCCAGTGTCGCTCCTCGACCCGGGCGAGGCGTCGCCGGAGGCGGTCCGGGACGCGGCCGGGGCGTTCTCGAAACTGTCCCGAAAGGACCGGCTGCGAGCCATCTCGATTCTCGACGAGTTCGAGCTCTCGGTCACGCCCGGCGTCGACGACCTGTTCGAGTTCGACGCCGGCCTCGTCGGCCAGCTCGTCGTCGGATTCACGGAGATGATTTACTACAGCGAGTGGCAGGGCTACGACGAGTTCACACAGCCCCGAGCGAGCGCGTCCACCCGAACGATCCGGCCGCCGTCCAGGGCTGGCGCCAGACCGGATTTCCCGGCTTCGCGAACGGATACGCCGCGCTCCGCGGGTACCTCGGGACGGACGACGGACCGCTCGGGGGCGGCGAAACGTGGACGACCATCGACTCGGACGCCGCGCCACCGGTCCGCATAACCTACCAGCCGGGGTCGTTCCGCGAGAACGAGTACGACACGAGCGACTACACGGAGCCCTATCCGGAGTGACGATGGTCGCCGAGAGCTACGATGCGGTGGTTGTCGGCGCAGGTGGTGACGGTCCGGTCGCGGCCTGGAAACTCGGAGAGGCCGGCCTGTCCGTGCTCCTCCTCGAGGCGGGGCCGTTCTACGGCAACGAGCAGTGGCCCAAGCCCAACGAGGAATCCGGCGGCGAAGCCTCCTCGAGTACAGCCGATTTGAGCGGTGATCTGCTGGACGAGCAGTTCACCACCCGCGAGTTCGAGATGATAAACAAGCTGCTCTTCGGCCCGGCGGACCACGAGCGGGGCTTCTGGTTCCGAAAGTTTCCGGGCGACGGCGCTATCCTCCAGTGTGCGGGCGTCGGCGGGACGACCCTCCACTACACCGGCTGTCATCCGCGGGCCTATCCCGCGTCCATCGACGAGCAGGGCCACTGGCCTATCGATTACGCCGACCTGCTCCCCTACTACCGGGAGGTCGAGAAACTGTGCGAGGTGACGCCCGCGCCCGTCACCGCCAAGGAGGAGCTGTTCTTCCGCGGTGCCGCCCGCGCCGGGTGGGAGTTCGTCGACGACCACAACGTCACCGAGCCGGGCTACCGCCCCCAGCCGAACGCCATCAGACCGCCCGATGCGAAGCTTCACGTGGACGGCGGATACGATGGGGGCTTCACCTACCCGGACGTCCGGGGCGACACGCTGGCGCTGGGGAACATCGCCGGGAATCCCCACCCGCGTGGGGCACCCTACGAAGAGAAGGCGAAGCGGGCGAGCAACGTCAGTTTCGTGCCCGCGGCGCTGCGCACGGGCAACGTGACGATTCGGCCGAACGCCTTCGCCACGGACGTTCGGACCGAAACTCCCCTGGGCGATTCACCCGCGGCGACTGGCGTCGCCTTCCGAGACACGTGGACCGGACGCACGGAGTCCGTCGAGGCGGAGGTGGTCATCCTCGCTGCGGGGGCCATCGAGACGCCGCGGCTGTGGCTGAACGCAGACCTCCCGCGGAACGAGTGGGTGGGTCGCGGGCTGACTATCCATTTCGGGGACAACGTGATGGGGCTGTGGGACGGCACCGACCTCGAAGGAATCCTCGGCAAGCGGACGATCGACCAGCATCAGGGACAAGACATCGCCGCCCGGTTCGATTACCCCGGCCTCGGTATGCTCCAGACGGTCGGCACCGGTCCCGGCATCGGTGCGATCCTCGGATTCGGTGCCAGCGCGTCCGGGTTCGCGTTCCAGAACGACCCCGACGACGCTCCCTGGGACACGATGGGGCGACTCGCGGGAGCGGAACTCAAGCGCCTCCTTTCCGATTACCGACGGATGCTCCAGATCCTCGTCGTGAGTGACGATCGTCCCCACCAGCGCAACGGCGTCACCGTCTCGGAGGCGCTGTCGGACGAGCACGGGCCGATTCCGCTCGTGAACTACGAGCCCAGTCGGGGCGACCGGCAGCGTCGCGACGAACTCGCCGAGATCGCCGCCGAAATCCTGCGCGAAGCCGGCGCCGCACACGTCCACCGCTCCGATTCTCCGCCCACGGCACTTCACGTTCACAGCACGATGCGTATGGGGAAGGTGGTCGACGAGGCCTGCGAGGCGTACGACGTCGACCGGTTGTTCGTCGCCGACCACTCCGCACTGTCCAACGGCGTCGGTGGTGCGAACCCGACCAACACGGGGCAGGCACTCGCTGCTCGAACGGCCGACAGGATCCTCGAACGATACTTCTGACCCGAATGCTGGCTCTCGCTCAGCCTCGGCAGTCAGAGGCTGAACTCTGACCAGAGTGGGTAATGATCGGAGATCCGCCAGGAGAGCTGAAAGTCGCTCAGATCGCGACGAGGGAGCGCGACGTCCCTGAAGTCGAAGTAGCCACTCCGCTCGTGTGCGAGGGAGAGCGCGGGGCGACTGTCGGCCTCCGTGAACCACGCGATCTGGTCGTAGAACTTCTGCTTGTTCGGGTCCTCCGGATCGCTGAACAGCGTTCGCGGGACCCGATGGAGGTCCGCCGGAACGTGCAGCCCGGTGGAGGTGAACGCGTCGTAGCGCTCGTCGCCCATCCGGTCGATGTTGAAATCCCCCAGCGCGATGAGGTTGTGGTCCCACGCGTCGCTGTCCCGGGCCCATCGGTCGAGCCACGCTGCGATGGCTCGGAGCTCTCCGGTCCGTTCGGTCGCGGAGTCGCCGTAGAGCACGTGAAGCGTCACGAGCACGAAGCTCTCGTCGCCACAGCGGAAGCTCACTGCGTACGGCGTGCGGGCGAACTGCCGCTGGAGGGCGTCTGGACCGATATCGTCCAGTTCCTCGCGGGGCACCACCAGTTCGGCAGCGAGACCGCCGATCTGGACCTTTCGCTGGTCGAAGAGAAAACCGAGGCGCTCGTCGTTACCGGGCGCGCCCCGTGTGACGTCAGTCAAAATCAGCCCCCAGTCCGAGCCGAGAAATGCGAGCGTCTCGCGGAGCGCCTCGAGGTCGCCCCGGACTTCCTGCAGGGCCACGACGTCGAAGCGCCGGATTATCTCGCCGATGACCCGAATCGACTGCAAATCCCGCGTCGGGCTATCGTCGGCGTCGGCCACCCACTTTCGGGTGAGGCCGCCGAACGCGCGGACGTTCCACGTCGCGATCAGGAGGTTCCGGTCGTATATGCGGGGCGGAATTGCCTCGTCGAGGGCCGAGGAGAGGGTTTCCTCGTCGCGCTGAATCGCTGGCGGCGGCGCGTCCGTGACCGAGGCCATTGCGGAGACGTTTGCGCCCGGGTATCATAAACCACGCCGGCGGTTTCCGGGAGAGTTCGAACGCTCGCCGGAAACGGGTCGTCGCCCGCAGCGATATAGCTATTCGTTCGGGAAGTGACCTAGCCATATGCGTCTACGTCGATGGACGCCTCTCACGTATCTGTGTCCGAACCGCTACGTGGACCGCGATCCGTTCTGGGCGGAGTTCGACCTCGAGCAGTGGTCAGAGTCGACCTACGAGTGGACGGAGGACCCCTGGAACGGCTTTCGCGACTTCGCCCAGCGGCCCGTGGAAACTGTCTCCCGAGGCACCGGCGACTGTGAGGACTACGCGCTCGTCGCGGCGTCCTGGATGGTCGCGCAGGGGCGCGAGGGCACGGGTATCGCGTTCTGCTGGGAACCGTCCCGCCCGTGGCCGACGCACGTCATCGCCTTCGAGGACGGGCGCGTGTACTCCTCGGGGAACATCACGGAAGCGACCGTCGACGACTGGATCGCCGACTCGAAGTACCGGTTCGCCCTCGAACGGCGCGTCGGCTAGTCCGTTGCCTCCGCCTCCCCAAACCACGTCCGGAGAGATACCGACGAGCGGCCACGGGCTGCCGAGAGTGTCAATTCGCGCCCGCAACGAAACAGCCGAAACGCGGCCGGCTCAGTACTTCGGCTCCGCGCCGGTGACCGCGTAGATGTCGTCCATCAGGGCGTCGCGCTGCTCCTGCCAGACGTCGAGCGCCTCGGGCCGGCGCGGGTAGCGCGCGTAGTGCTCCATCAGGTCGTCCGCGAGGCTCTTCGTCTTATAGAAGTTCAGGATCTGCCCCCAGTAGCCGAAGGAGTCCTTCGCCGTCTTCGCCAGCAGCGTCGGGCCGAACGACGTCGTCCCGGAGTACAGCGCCTCGGCGAGTTTTTCGCCCGGGAGCGAGGCCAGAAGCCCCATCAGGTCGTCCACGTCGACGGCGGTCGAGAGGACGTTGTAGACGTCGAGGCCGGCGTAGCGCGCGCCGAAGTGGTCCATCACACGCTCGTTGTAGCGCCACAGCGATCCCTCGCTGACGTCGCCGTCGGCGATGGCGCGGACGGCCTGTTCGCCGGCGTACGTGCCGGCGTAGGCCGCGCCGGCGATCCCGCCACCGGTGGTGGGGTTGACGTGGCCGGCGGCGTCGCCGACGGCGAGGAAGCCGTCCGCGACCGCCGAGTCGTAGGGTCGGCGCGTCGGGAGCGCCGCGCCGAGTTTGTCTTTCACCTCCGCGCCCTCGAACTCGGGGCGGTCCCGGAGGTCCCGCTTCAGGTCGTCGACGAGCTTCATCGGCTCCTCGTTCATCTGGAAGCCGAGGCCGGCGTTGATCGTCGTCTCCGTCCGCGGGAAGTACCAGAGGTACCCCGCCGCCCGCTCGGTCGGCTTGAAGACCAAGGCGTCGTCCCACTCGACGGGCTCGGGCACCTCGACGATCTCCCGGTAGGCCGAACAGAACTGCGAGTAGGAGACGTTCGTGTCGAAGCGGGAGTTCGAGAAGTCGGTCTTGTCCTGGAGAATCGACAGCGAGCCCGCGCCGTCGACGACGACGTCGGCCGCGAACTCGACGACGTCGCCGTTCCGCTTGCCGCGGACGCCCGTGACGGTGCCGTCGTCGTCCTGGAGGACGTCCTGGACGACCGTGTCGTAGTGGAGGTCGGCGCCGGCGTTCTCCGCGCCCTCGATGATCAGCCGACCGTACTCCCAGCGGTCGATGACGGCGAGTTCGCCGGGGACGGGAATGTCGAGGACCGTGTCCTCCTGGGGAATCTCGAAGCGGCCGTGATCGACGCCCGTGTTCGTGAAGGAGCCCTCGATCTGTGACTTCGGGATCGATTCGGGGAACGCGTCCGCGCCCTTCAGCGCGTCGCCGCAGGCGATGTGCCCGGCTTCCTCGGCGGGTTTCCGCTCGACGATCGCGACGTCGAGACCCTCGCGGGCGACGGTGGCCGCCGCGTAGCAGCCGGCCGTCCCCGCGCCGACGACGACGACGTCGTACTCGTGGGAGGTACTCATCGTTCCGTCTCTCGCGTGCGAGCGGAAAACTCTTTATCCCTCGGCCGGCCGGCGACGGGTCCGGGGTCTCCGGGTGAGGCGAGGACGGTCCGCTACTCCTCGCCGGACTCGTAGTGCTCGCCCGCGGCCTCGGGGATGCGCGTCCGCCCCACCAGTGCGAGGACGATGATCACGACGACGAACGGCGTGATCCGGATGAGCTGTCTGGGGACGCCGATCCCCTGCAACTGGAGGGCGGTCTGCATCGCGTCGAGGCCGGCGAAGAGCATCGTCGAGAGGAACGCGCCGATCGGGTTGTAGTTGCCGAACAGGTAGGCCACGATGGCGATGAATCCCTTGCCGTTGACCATCGTCGGGCCGTTGCCGGTGAACTGTCCGAGGTCGAGCGAGAGCGCCGCACCGCCCATCCCCGAGAGCACCCCCGAGAGGAGCACCGCCGCGTACCTGACGCGAGCGACGCTCACGCCCGCGGTGTCGAGCGCCTTCGGGTTCTCGCCGCTGGCGCGGACCCAGCGGCCGAACGCCGTGCGCTCGAAGACGTACCACGAGAGACCGACCGCGAGAAAGAGCAGGTAGACCGAGGGCGACGCGGAGAAGAGCGCCCCGAAGAACGGGACGTCGGCGAGCACCGGCACCGAAATGGCTCCGGGCGTCGGAACCGTCGGCGTGTTGGGGCCGCCGTAGATGACCTGCGAGGCGAACGGCGCGAGGCCGAGCGCGATGAGCCAGACGGCCAGCCCCGCGATGATCTGGTCCGCCCGGAACTCGATCGTGACGATGGCGAAGAGCAGCGCGAGCAGCGTGCTCGCGAGGATCCCCCCGCCGAACCCGATCCAGACGCCGCCGGTGAGATCGGTGACGTAGATCGCGGTGAACGCCGAGATGATGAGCAGGCCCTCGAGCCCGATGTTGATCACGCCGGACTTCTCCGAGAAGATCCCCCGAGCGCCGCGAAGGCGATCGGAACGGAGAGCCGCAGCGCCGACGAGAGCGTGTTCTCGCTGGCGATGACGTCCGCGAAGGTACCGACGATCGAGTCCGGGAAGAGCCAGCCGCCGACGAGCAGGGCGACGACGGCGAGGACCGTCACCGCGGCCGTCAGCACCCGCGTGGAGTACTGCTCCAAAAAGCCGCTTTCGGACGCGGATTCGGGCTCGGACTCCGCGTCGGACCCCTGAGAGGCCTCACTCATCGTCGTCACCCCCGGGCGCGCCGCCGTCGGTCGCGACGACCTTCGACCCCGTGTCGGTCACCCGCTTTCCGACGAGTCGGAAGAACTCCGGCATCGCCACGAAGAGGATGATCAGCCCGCGGAGGACGCCGACCAGTTGCGGCGGGACGTCGGTCGCGAACTGGACGACCGTCGTCCCGCTCTTGAGGACGCCGAACAGCAGCGCCGCGAACCCGACGCCGAGCGGGTTGTTGCCGGCGAGGATCGAGACGGTGATGCCGTCGAAGCCGTAGGAGGGGACGCCGGACTGGAAGGATCCGAGGATCATCATCACGTACATCGCGCCGGCGACGCCCCCGAGCGCGCCCGACAGCGTCAGGCTCGCGACGATGGTCCGGGCGGCGTCGACGCCGCCGTACTCCGCGGCGTCGGGCTGGATGCCGCTCGTCCGGACGTCGTAGCCGAAGGCCGTGTGTTCGAGCAGGTAGTAGAGCGCGCCGACGGCGACGACGCCGAAGAACAGCGCGACGAGCGAGAAGTCCTGCCGGCCGCCGAAGAGCACCGTGGGGAACTGGGCGTACTCCGGTAACGGGACGGTCTGGTTCGCCGCGCTCTCGGGGTCTTTGAACGCCCCGCTGACGAGATACAGCGTGACCCCGGTCGCGATGAAGTTGAGCATAATCGTCGTGATCACCTCGTTGGCGTCGGCGTAGGCCTTCAGGAACCCGGGGATCGCCCCGTAGAGCCCACCGAACACCGCGCCGACGAGCACCCCGAACGGGACCAGGAGGAACGTCCCGACGACGCCCGAGACGAGCGAGGACGCCCAGAGCACGAGGACCGCAGTGGCCATCCCGCCGACGACCATCTGGCCCTGGGTGCCGATGTTGAAGATGCCCGCGCGGAATGCCAGCGCCACTGAGAGCCCCGTGAAGAGCAGAAGCGTCGTCTCCCGGAGCGTCACCGAGAACTGGCCGTCCGGCGACCAGCCGCCGCTGAAGGGGTCGCCGAGCGCCCCGAGGAACAGCCGATCGAAGACGACGACGGGGTCGTAGCAGAAGCCGGTCCCGAAGTAGTAGACGGCCTCGCCCGCCGTGCACGTCGTCATCCGCCCGGCGACGAGGACGAGGACGGCGCCGACGAGGATCGAGAGCACGAGCGACGCGGTGCTGATGAGGACCCGCTCGGTCGCCGACGCCCCCGCCAGCCGTTCGAGGACCTCCCGAGCCCGGTCGCGGACGCTCACGCGCGCTCACCGCCGTTCGGCGCGTCCGTCGACCCGGGTTCGGCCTGCCGCTCGCGTCCGTCTGTCCCGCCCTCCGTCGGACGCTCGCCGGCCATCAGCAGTCCCAGTTCCTCCTCGGTCGTCTCCCCGGGGTCGACCACGTCGATGAACTCGCCCTCGTACATCACGGCGAGGCGATCGGAGAGCCCCTGGACCTCCTCCAGTTTCGAGGAGACGAGGACGATCGCGACCCCCCGTTCGCGGAGTTCCAGCAGTCGCTCGTGGATGAACTCGATCGAACCGACGTCGACGCCGCGGGTCGGGTGCGCCGCGACGACGAGTTCGGGGTCCCGCGAGAACTCCCGGCCGACGATGAACTTCTGCTGGTTCCCCCCGGAGAGCGACTCCGAGGTCGAATCCGGGTTCGGCGGCCGCACGTCGTACTCCTCGATGATCGACTCGGCGTGCTCCCTCGTGGCCGACCAGTCGATGCGACCGTTGGGGCCGAGTTCGGGGCTGTGTTGGCTCCCCAACAGCGCGTTCTCCACGAGGTCGAAGTCCATCACGAGCCCGCGCTCCTGTCTGTCCTCGGGGATGTACGCCATCCCGGATTCGATGCGTCGGCGTCGGGAGGTGTCGGTGACGTCCTCACCGAGGAACTCGATCCGGCCCGATTCGGGGGCCGAAAGCCCCGTCAGCGCCTCGACGAGTTCCGACTGGCCGTTGCCGTCGACGCCCGCGATGCCGAACACCTCGCCCGCTCGAACGTCGAGCGAGACGTCGTCGACCGCGCGGACGCCCCGGTCGTCCTCGACGACGAGGTTCGACGCCGCGGCGACGACCTCGCCGGTCTCCGTCGGCGGCCGATCGACGTCGAGCAAGACCTCCCGCCCGACCATCAGTTCCGCGAGGTCCTCGCGTGTCGTCCCGTCGGCGTCGACGGTGCCGACGTTGCGGCCGTCTCTGAGGACGGTGATCTCGTCGGCCGCGCGCATCGCCTCGCCCAGTTTGTGCGTGATGAAAATGATCGTCTTGCCCTGGTCTGTCAGCTCTTCGAGCACCTCGAACAGCTCTTCGACCTCCTGCGGCGTCAACACGGCCGTCGGCTCGTCGAGGATCAGCACGTCCGCGCCGCGGTAGAGCGCCTTGAGGATCTCGACGCGCTGTTGCTCGCCGACGGAGACGTCCTCGACCCGGGCGTCGGGGTCGACGTCGAAGCCGTAGCGCTCCGAGAGGTCGACGACGGCGTCGCGAGCGGCCGCCCGGTCGACGGTGAGGCCGCCCCACTTTCGCGGTTCGTTGCCGAGCGTGATGTTCTCGGTGACGGTCATCGGGTCGACCAGCATAAAGTGCTGGTGGATCATCCCGATGCCGGCGTCGATGGCCTCCCGCGGCGAGTCGAACCGCCGTTCGGTGTCGTCGACGAACACCTGCCCCGACGTCGGTCTGTAGAGTCCGTAGAGGACGTTCATAAGCGTCGTCTTCCCCGCACCGTTCTCGCCGAGGAGGGCGTGCACAGTCCCGCGCTCGACGGCGAGGTCCACGTCGTCGTTCGCTACGACACCCGGGAACCGTTTGGTGATCCCGTCGAGGTGGACGGCTGTATCCATAGATCTGTCTCCCCTTGAACGGGGGATCAACGAATAGGTTTGGATATTCGGCGGCCAATGCGGCCTCCCGCGGGAACGCGCCTACTGCGGCAGCGCGATGAGGTCGACGTCGCCCGCGGTGAGATCGATGCGTCGCGGTGAGATCGATGCGTCGCGGTGGGATCGATGCGTCCGCGATGAGGTCGATGCGTCGCCCGCGATGACCTACTGCGGCGTCGACGGCACGTCGATGTCGCCCGCGATGATGTCCTCGCGCGCGGTCGCGACCTCATCGGCGACGTCGTCGGGGATCTCCGAGCCCAGCTGGTCGCCGTAGACCAGCGCGACGCCCTCCTGATCGAGGCCGAGTTCGATGGTGTCGCCGCCCTCGAAGTTGCCCTCGACGACCGACTCGATGGAGGTGTAGACGGCCGTGTCCACGCGCTTGACCATACTCCCGAGGATGACGTCGGCGTAGGAGGGCTTCGTGATCGACTGGTCGCGGTCGACGCCGATGGCGAACTTCTCCTGCTCCTGGGCGGCCTGGAAGACGCCCGTCCCGGTGTTCCCGGCGGCGTGATAGACGATGTCGGCGCCGCTGTTGTACATCGCCGTGGCCGCCTCCTTCCCCGCGGCGGGGTCGTTGAAGCTCCCGGTGTAGTTCGTGCTCACGTCGACGTCGTCGCTGCCGGCCTCGACGCCCGCGACGAACCCGGCCTCGAACTTCCGGATCAGGTCGGACTCGACGCCGCCGACGAACCCGACGTTCGTCGAGTCGCCCGCCGTCGATCCCGCCCCGGCGGAGAAGTCCCGCGTGGTGAGGAGGCTGGCCATCAGGCCCGCGAGGTAGGAGCCCTCGTGCTCGGCGAACACGTAGTTGTCCACGTTCGATGCGTCGACCACCGAGTCGACGAGCATGAAGTTCTGGTCGGGGTAGTCGGCCGCGGTCTCCGACAGCGCGTCGGCCTGGAGGAAGCCGATACAGCAGACCAGGTCGTAGTCCGGATCGGTCGACTGCGCGAACTGCTGCTGGAACGTGCTGAACTGTGCGACCTCGTCGGGCTGGGCCTCGTTGAACGAGACGCCGAGTTCCTCCTCGGCTTCGAGCGCCCCCTGCTGGGCCTGGTCGTTGAACGACCCGTCGCCGAGCCCGCCCGTGGCGTAGACCATCCCGACGTTGGCCGCCGGACCGTCGTCGCTCGGCTCCGTCGTCGTCTCCTCGCCGCCGGAGTCGCCCGAGCCGTCGCCGCCGCTGGTTTCGGTCTCCGTGGCCGTGTCGCCGTCCGATCCGCCGGTCGGTCCGCCGCTGCAACCCGCCAGTCCCGCGATTCCCGCAACGCCCGTCGCCTTCACGAATGTACGTCTATCCATAGCTGTGTACTCCTATAGAACAATGGGCAGAGAGATGTGCATAAATTCGTCGCTTCTGTCGCTTCACCCGCACTCCTTCCGTCGAAAAGTGGACGGGTATCCGAAGGTAGCAGTCGGCAGTCGAGCGGTTCGGATGACCCCCACAGACGGCGGGAGAACTCGACACGACCCAGCGGTTTCGGTTCAGTCGTCGCCGTCGACTGTGCCGGCGGGGTCGCCGTCGACCGCGCCGGCGACGACTTCGGTGACCGACGCCACGAACGCGTCGACGTCGTCAGCCTCGGCGTACACCCGGACGTACGGCTCCGTCCCGGAGGGCCGGACCAGCGTCCACGAGCCGTCGTCGAACTCCAGTCGGACCCCGTACTCCGTGTCGACGCTCGCCTCGGGGAACGCCTCGGGGAGCGCCGTCTCCAGACGAGTCATCACGTCGGCCTTGCGGCCGTCGGGGCAGTCGACGCTCACCTTCCGGTAGGGCCGTTCGGTGATCGGACCGCGGAGGCCGGCGAGCCCCTCGGCCGCCACGAGGCGCGTCAGCACGGCCGCCGACGCGATCCCGTCGATCCAGCCGCCGTGGTCCGGGTGGATGTGCTTCCACGGTTCGGCGGCGAAGACGACGTCGCCGCCGTCGGCCCGCACGGCGGCGATGCCCTCGTGAAGCGCGCCGAGACGGACCCGCTCGACGCGGCCGCCGGCGTCGCGGACCCGCTCGTCGATCCGGCCCGAAGCGTTCGGCGTCGTCACGACGACGGGGTCCGCCGCGTCCGCCGCCCGGACGAAGTGCGACGCCAGGATCGCGACGACGGTGTCTTCGTGGACGACGTCGCCGTCGCCGTCGACGATCACGATCCGGTCGGCGTCGCCGTCGTGGCCGATGCCGAACGCGAAGTCGCCCTCGCGGACGAACTCCCGGAGGTCCGAAAGCGTCTCCGGCGTCGGTTTCGACTCCCGGCCGGGGAAGTGCCCGTCGACCTGTCCGTTGAGCGTGACGACCCGCGCGCCGAGTTCGCGGAGCACCTGCGGCGTCCCGAGCGCGCCCGTCCCGTTGCCGAGGTCGACCGCGACGTCGAGCCCCGTCGCGTCCGCGCCGTGGGCCTCCGCGTAGTCGACGACCGCCGCGCGGTAGGCGGGGAGCACGTCGATCCCTTCGGCCTCCCCCCACTCGTCCCACGCGGCTGGCGAGTGATCGTTCGCGACGCGGGTCTCGACGCCCCGCTCGCGCTCCCGGTCGTACTCCTCGCCGTCGACGAAGATTTTGATCCCGTTGTCGGTCGGGGGGTTGTGCGAGGCGGTGAGCATCACGCCGTGACGGCTCTGCGAGGCGTACGCGAGCGCCGGCGTGGGAGCGACGCCGATCCGGCGGACGTCCGCGCCGGCGGACTCGACGCCCGCCTCCACGGCCGACGCGAGCGCCGGTCCCGTCGCCCGACCGTCGCGCCCCACGACGACCGCCGGCCGTCGCGCGGCGTTGCCCGTCTCCGCCGACTCGACCGCGTCGACGCCGACCGCCCGCCCGACGGCGAGCGCGAGTTCGGGCGTCACGCGGTCGCGCGCAGAGCCGCGGATGCCCGCGGTTCCGAAGAGTTCCATACCCTCCCTGGCTCCGCGATCACCTATAAATTCACGCTTGCGAGTCGGAGACCGCAGGGCGAACTGTCCTGCCGCCGGGAGCACGCGACGGATCGGGCAGCGGGGCCCCCGAAGAAACGGGCGCAGGGACCGTAGAGGAGACGCTCAGGACCGTCGGGAGGGAGTAGGAGAGGAGACGCTCAGGACCGTCGGGAGGGAATAGGAGAGGAGCCGCTCAGGACCGTCGGGAGGGAGTAGAGGAGGCGACGCTCAGGACCGTCGGAACCGATAGAGAGCGATCGTCGCGAGCACGAGGACCCCGACCGCACCGACGGGGCCCGCGAGCGACGCCCCGCCGGGACCGGACAGGGCGATCCGATCGGTGCTCCCGTCGGCGTCGGTCACGCCTTCCCGTCCGCGCTCGTCCGCGGTCCGATCGTCGGTCCGTGCGGTCGTGGGGGCGTCCGTCGCCTCGTCGCCCTCACCAGCGGCCCCCTCGTTCGCGGTGTCGGCGGTACCGGCGGAGTCGCCGTTCTGACCGTCGGATGCGGCGCTACCGTCGTTCGAGGCCTCGTCACCGGACGCTGCGGGCGTCGCGCCCGAGCCACCGGCGTCGCCGGAGTCGGTCGCGTCACCCAGGGAGTCGCCGGAACCCGTTGCGTCAGCCTGAGAACCGCCGGCGCCGGACGAGCCGGAGCCGTCAGAACCGGAGCCGTCGGCCGCGACGGTGATCGTCGGGCGGTCGACCGAGTCGACCGTGTAGGCCGTTCCGTCTTCGTCTCCCAGGGACTCGACGTCCACGTCGACGGCCGTCTCTCCCGCCCCGTCAGCGCTGAGGACGACCGTCGCGACGGTGACGCGGCCGGTGTCTGCGGTGTCCGCGAGCGCGGCGCTCAGTTCGACGCCGTCGTCGCGCTCGCTCACGTCGGTGAGCCCCGGGTTCCCGTGGAACCTCACGTCCGCGACGGACGCGACCGCCGGATCCGAAAGCGTGAGCGTGGCTTCCACCGCGCCGACGCCGCCGTCGGCGTCCTCGACGACGATGTCGACCGCCGTGGTTTCGCCGGCGGCGACGTCGGTGGCCTCGACGGACACCCCGACGCTCGTGGCGGCGGCGGCGGCCGCGACGCCGCTCACCGCGCCGAGAACCACGGCTAACGCGAGGGCAAGCGCCCCCAGTCGCACGCAACGTCGGTGTGTCGTTCTAGCCATCGTCGATCAGAGGACGATCTCCTGGTAGAACAGGGCCTGCACGTCGAGGATGTCGAACTCGCCGTCGCCGTTGAAGTCGAAGGCGTCCGGGGAGTTCTGCACGACGGCGCTGTTGCGCTCGACGAACAGCACCTGGACGTCGAGCACATCGACATCCCCGTCGCCGTCCACGTCCTCGTGGGCTCCGTCGCCGTCGGGGTCCTGTGCGGGTGCCTTCGAGTTACCGACCACGAGTTCGGAGACGGTGATTGAGGCGCCGTTCGTCGCGGTGACGTTGTAGGCCTGTCCGGACTCGGTTCCGAGCGCGGCCACGTCGAGTTCGAGGTCCGTCGTCCCCGCGGACTGACCGGCGACCGTCACGTTCGCGACGGTGACGGAACCGTTCTGTTCGGTGTCGAGCAGTGCGACCTCGACGGTCGCCGAGGCGTTGTCGGGGGCGATTTGGATGTCAGTCGTCGCGTCGTCGTCGACCGAGACGTCCGTAATCGTGGCGGTAGAGTCGTCGTCGACCGAGAGCGACAGCGAGTACACGCCGACGCCGCCGTCGGCGTCCTCGACCACCACGTCGAACGTGCTAGCGCCGTTCACGGCGATCAGATCCTCGTCGGGCGACAGCGACACCGCGGTCGACAGATCGGAGTCGGGCATCTCGGAGACCGTCACCGTCTGCGTGGTGCTGGCGGTCGCGCCGTCGTCGTCGGTGACCGTGAGAGTGACGTCGTAGTCACCGGCGGAGACATAGGCGTACGTCCCTGACTCACCGGTCGCGTCGACCGTTCCGTCGCCGTCGAAGTCCCACTCGTAGCTCTGGATCGAGCCGTCGGGGTCGTTCGAGGCCGACGCGTCGAAGCTCACCGACTGGCCGACTTCGGGATCGGTCGGCGACGCAGTGAACGCCGCCGATGGCGGCTGGTTCGTTGGCTGCGTCTGGACGGTCACCGACGTCGTCGTCGAGTCGGTGACGAACTTGTCGGTGGCCTGGTTCACAGCCGATCCATCGGCGGTGACCGTGTATTGACCGTCGGTCGCATCGGAGGGCACGGCCACCGTGTAGGTGACGGTATAGTCACCGCCGGCGAGCCACACCCACTCCTGAGTGGAGGGCTTGAACGTTGCTGGCCCCTGCGCGGACTGGCTCTGGATCGACCAACCGGCTGGTAGCGTCACGTCGAGGGCTGGCGCGTTGGCGGCCGTCGTGGATATCGTCGCGTCGAACGTCACCGTCTCACCGGGCGCGACCGACGCCGCTTGAGCCGACTGCGAGACCGTCACGTCGGCCGCCGGTTCCGGATCGTCGGTGTCGGTGTCCTGGACCGTCACCTCGACGGTGTCTGTGTCACTCGTCTGGCCGTCGGAGACCTGGACTTGGAACGTCAGAGTCTCATCACCGTCGACGTCGGGTGCAGTGAACGAGGGTCCCTCCGAGGAGGCGTCGGAGAGCGTCACGCCCGTGCCCGCGTCGTCGGTCACGCTCCAGGAGTAACTCAGACTGTCGCCGTCCGAATCGTCAGACCCGGAGCCGTCGAGCGTCACGGTCGCTCCTTCGTCGACCGTCTGGTCGTCACCTGCGTCTGCGTTCGGCGGCTGGTTCGTCGGTTGCGTCTGGACGGTGATCGTCGTTGACGCACCGTTGTTTACGAAGCTATCGTCGGACGGATCGATCGCCGATCCGTCGGCGGTGATGGTGTAGTCACCGTCGGCCGCGTCGGTGGGGACCGACACGGTGTAGGTGACGGTATACTCGTCACCGGACAACCAAACCCACTCGTTGGTAGAGGGCTTGAACGTTGCTGGCCCCTGCGCGGACTGGCTCTGGATCGACCACCCGTCGGGGAGATCGACCGCTAGCGCCGGCGCGTTGTAACTGCTGGCGTTGATCGTCGTTTCGATCGTGACCGTCTGCCCTGGTGAAGCCACCGACTGGGCCGCGCTCTGTTCCACACCGACGGTGTCGGCTGGTTGAGGGATTGCGGCTGCCGGTGAGAGGACCGATAGGGCGACCAGCAGCGCGAACGCGATTGCCGCAAAGCGCCTGCTGCGTGGCGAATCATCGGGCCACATCAGTTCCCACCTCCGTTGGCGGCGTCGACCGTCTCGTCCTCAACCCACATATCGATGAGCTGTTGCATCTGCGCGGTCGAGATGGTCTCACCGTCGGTTCTCGGGACTGGATCGTCGTCAACCCAGAGATCGATCGCCTGCTGGATCTCCTGAGTTCCGATGACGGAGTCGTCGCCGGCGTCGTTCAGGCTCGCGACGGCCTGGGAGATGGATTGATCGTCAGGTGCCTGTTCGTCTACAGTGACCGTCTGCGTCGTCGAGTCCGTTGCGCCGTCGTCGTCGGTGACAGTGAGCGTGACCTCGTAGTCACCGGCCGTCAACGGAGTGAATGTCGTCGTTTCGTTTGTCATCGTTATGTCCTGAGTTTCATCGGTCGTCGCGGAGATCGCGACATCGTCAACGTGCCAGTAGTCACCGTTGGTTGCGTCAGCGCCTTGCTGGCGGAAGCGAACCTGCAAGCTGTCGTGGAATGCAGCGGCGTCCGAGATCACGACGCTCTCCTCGACGATCGCACCGGGCGAAACCGTCGATTCGATTCGACCGATCTCGACCCAGTCGCCGCTGGAAGACAGGTATTCGACGACGAGATCCTCTTCGTCGTTCGCGTCGGGATTTTCGCTGAAGTCGTCGTGGCCCTTCTGGACCCAGTAGTTGATCTCGATCGACTGCGTCCCCGCGGCGTCGACCGCCGGGGAGACCAGCGCGCCGGCGCCACCGTGGTGGAACGCCGACAGACTGCCCGAGTTCGACGTGGCATCGCTCACGCCGGCCGACGCCGTCCCGTCAGTCGATCCGTGACTCCAGCCAGCCGCCGAAAGCGAGCCCGACTCGAAGTCGGTGTCGAGGAGCGTGGTATCGCCCGTCGTGCCGGGCGTCTCGATCGTCCATTCGTAGCTCTGGATCGAGCCGTCGGCGTCGTTCGAACCGGACGCGTCGAGAGTCACTTTCTGATCGACAGTGGGGTCGGACGGCGACGCGGTGAACGCAGCCGACGGACTCTGGTTCGGCGGTTCGCTGACGGTCACCTGCTGGGTCGTCGTATCGATCGCGCCGTCGTCGTCGGTCACGGTGAGCGTCACCGTGTACGTGCCCGCGCTGTCGTAGGCGTGCGAGGGAGACGCGCCGGTGGCGGTGGTCCCGTCGCCGAAGTTCCACTCGTAGCTCGCGATCGCGCCGTCGGAGTCGCTCGACCCCGAGGCGTCCAGCGTCACCGTCTGTCCAACTTCGGGATCGGACGGCGTCGCCGAGAACACCGCCGTCGGATCCTGGTTAGTGGGTTCCTGAACGGAGACGGTCAGGTCGGTCGTATCGGTCACGAACGAATCGTCACTGGGATCGACGCCGGAACCCTCGGCTGCGATCGTGTAGTCGCCGGACGAGGTGCCGACGGGCACCTGTACCGTGTACGTGACAGTGTTGAACCCGGTGATACCGGTCTCAGAGCCCTGTTGGCCCCAGACCCAGGCGGGCTGTGGGGGACCGTATGTGCCGCCGTCGTCGGTGTGGCTCGTGACGGACCAGCCGTCGGGGAGTGTGACGTCGATGCCGGGGGCGTTGACGTCGGTGTAGTCGATGGTCGTCTCGACGGAGAC
Source organism: Halobellus limi (assembly GCF_004799685.1). NCBI lineage: Archaea > Methanobacteriati > Methanobacteriota > Halobacteria > Halobacteriales > Haloferacaceae > Halobellus > Halobellus limi. Next base: position 1,585,267 of record NZ_CP031311.1, on the reverse strand, counting down.
TATGTCACCGGGCTGGACCGTGGTCGGCGAGGTGGCCGTCTGGGTGACCGAAACGCTCGGGTTCAGAGTCGGTGCGGGCGACTGGACGGTCACGTCGACCGTGTCGGTCGCGGTCTTACCGTCGTCGTCGGTGACGGTGAGCGTCGCGGTGTAGGTTCCGTTGGTGTCGTAGGTGTGCGACGTCGTTGCGGTGGCAGCCGTGGCGTCAGTCGTTCCGTCGCCGTCGAAGTCCCACGCGTAGGTGTCGATCGACCCGTCGGAATCGCTCGACGCCGAGGCGTCGAAGGTCACTGACTGGCCGACTTCGGGATCGGTCGGCGACGCGCTGAACGAGGCACTCGGCTGTTGGTTGTCCTGGACCGTGACGGTCAGTTCGTCGGTGCTCTCCAGAAGCGGTCCGCCGGCGGGGTTGCCGGCCGATCCGACGGCAGAGAACGTGTACTCACCTTCTGAGGCGTCCGTGGGGACCTGAACCGTGTAGGAGACGGTGTGATTCCCGGTCGCACCGGCCTCGCCGCCATCCAGCCAGACCCACGCGGGCTGGGGGGGTCCGTACGTGCCGCCGTCGTCGGTGTGGCTCGTGACGGACCAACCGTCGGGAACTGTGGCGTTGATTCCGGGTCCGTTGACGTCTGTGTAGTCGATAGTTGCTTCTATTGTGATCGTTTCCCCGGGGGCCACCGTCGTTCCCGACGTGGCCGTCTGAGAGATCGATACGCCTGGTTCTGCTGCCACCGTCCCGATCGGACCGAAGACCGATGTGACGAGTAGCAGCGCTACGAGCACAGCGGTGATCCGACCGGCGCGTGGAGCGATGTGATTCATTGTGGTTCCGTGTCGGTGTTTAATCTATTTGACATTCAATTCGTCTGCGTCGTGTGGAACGTTCGTCGTGAGCTTCGCGCATCGATCGCTCCACGATTCTCTCGGGCGGTAGACAGTGGCGTAGCGGGACGCAACTGTCGCCAGTGGCGAGGGAAGACCGTGGAAAGGAGGCGTCGGGTGTCCTCGAGCGATACCGGGGTTCAATCGTGCCGTCATCGGCACAACCGACGCTTCTGTCATCTCTCACTCACCCCCCGGGCCGATCATCGACGCCAACGATTGCGACGTGGCTTCACTGTCGTCGCCGACGGTGCCGCCGGTCGACCAGAGGTTGATGATCTCCTGTATCTGCTGGAAGCCGATGGTCTCGCCACCGGTTCCCGGCACGGGATCCTCTCTCGCCCACATATTGATGGCCTCCTGGACCTCCTGGAAGCCCACCGTCCCGTCCGGACCCGCGATCGCCTCGGGGACTGTCTGGGTCGTGACGCGCGCTTGCAACCAGTCGGCGTGGTCGTACGAGGTATCGCCGCCGCCGTCGGCGACGAGCGTGAGCACGCTGACGTCGGAAACGTCGATATCGATGGAGACTGGTCCTTCAGGATGGGTCACCGGGCCCTCCTCGGTGATGATCTGCCCGTCACCGAGCACCCGGAAGACGACGCCGTTTCCGCCTGCAGCTCCGCCGGTGAACTCGCCTCCTTTCTCGTCCATACCGACCTGGGCCTGGAACCGGGCAACGTTCCGATCCAGGCAGTATCGTATCTCGGAGGTCGCGTGCGTCCCGATACCTTTGTCGTACGTCTGTCCGTCGACCTGTAGCGCGTTGCCGGAGACGGCCTCGTCCCTGCCGAAATCCTCGAAGGTGTAGCCGACAGTGAAATCGATCGCCTCGAGATCACTCAGATACGTGTCGCTCGTCGGTGCACCGGTCGCGTCGGTATCGATCGACTCGAAGTCGAACCAGAGGACGGAGTTTTCGCTCCCGGCAGGATCCGACTGGTCGAGTTCGCTCGCAGTGAGTCCTGCCCGGTGGATTCGAACCCGGTCGACGACCGTTCCGTCCGTGAGTTGCCGCGTCGGATTTCCGAAGTTACGGCCGATTTCAACCGGGCTCGTCGTGTCCGCGAGCGTTCCCGAGAACGGGACGCTGTCTTTCTCCGCGCCGTCGACGTAGAGTTTGACAGCGCTGCCGTCGTACACACCGGCGAGGTGATGCCAGGTTCCCTGCCAGTCGTCGGGGACGGGCGACCGGGGCGTGTAGAACTCTCCCTCGGAGCTGACCGCGAATTCGAGTTGGCCGTTCGCGTCGTTCGCCAGGGAGGTCCGGTGGAGCGAGTACTGACCTGTTTCACCGACCTTCGTGACGTAGGGTTCGTACCCGTTCCCGCCGGCTTTCGGGTCGGTGGGTTTCACCCAGCACTCCACCGTGAACGGCGGATCCGTTACGTCGATGCTGGGACTCTCCGCGACAGTAACGTACCCGCCGTCGTTGAACTGCAAGCCGTCGCCGTCGTAGGCAGAGACCTGCGACACGTTTCCTTCGATCGTCCCGTCGTTCCCATTATCGGTCAGGTCGGGCACGGTTTTGGTGACCGGACAACCCCCGCTGTCTGGGTTGTCGGGCGCCGAGCTGTCGATCGTGATCGACTCGACAGTGGTGGGACCGTTCTGCTTGGCACTGGCGGAGATCGTGACCTCCTCTCGGGGCGCGTTCGTATCGCCTCGATTGATGTGGTCGATGTAGCCACCGCCGTAACTCACGTCGAACTCCTTGAGTTCGAGTTCGAGCGTGTCCGACCCCACGGTTCCCACGAGGTAGTTCAGGTTCGTGTGCGTCCCCCAGAGGGACCCGTGAACGATCTGCCAGATGCCGTCGACCTTGTCGGTGGTGATGGCGTGGTGTTCGCCACACAGGTAGGCGTCGACACCGTACTGCTTCATCGTCTGCCAGAACGCGGACGACTGGCCCCCCTCCAGGTAGAGGCCGCTCGAATTCCGGGTGTTGACGCCGGGAATGACTGGTACGTGGCCCTGAACGACGATGAAGTCCTTGTCCTGGTGGTTCGAGAGGGTGTTCTCGAACCAGGTGAGCTGGTCGCCGGTAACGCTCAGATGCACCTCTCCGTTCTTCAGTTCCCACGTGTCTACCGTGACGAACAGCGCGTTGTCCTCGACGAAGTAGTAGGCCAGTTCCTCCTTTCCCGTCGGGCCGTTCGTGGGATGATCGAAGATCTCCACGAACTTCTGTTCGAACGTGGGGACCAGGTCCAGCTTCCAGTCGGGCCAGTCGTTGTCGCCCCGCTCGTGGTCACCCGGAGCGACGTACACCGGGAGGTTGCTGTTCTCGAATCGCTGTTTGTATCCGACCCAGTATTCGTCTGCCAGCGTCTCGACCTGCTGTTTGTCGGACCACCAGCGGGCGTCCATAATGTCTCCCGCGGAGAGGGCGAACTCGGCGCCTTCCACGGACGTGAGCTGGTTGAAGAACCAGTCGATCGCGTCCTCCCAGCCGGACTGAGGATTCGCGATGTCCCAGTTGTACATATCCGGAACGCTCACGAAGGTGGTGTCGTCAGGTGCCGCCTGGGCCCGTCCAACGGTCAGACTGGACGCCATCCCGGCGACGCCGAGTGCCGACGTTCCGCGAAGCACGTCTCTCCGACTAATGCGATGCTCGTTCCGCGCCGATTCCTCCGAAGAACCGTTCGGGGTGGTTCGTTTCTTCATACTATCAACTCTCCTTCTCGACGATCTCGATTCCGTACACGAACGGATTGGCACTCCCGCCGTCCTTCGTGAGCGAGATGTCGAGGGTGCCGTCGTCGGCGGTCACCTCGAAGGACTTCATCGTCGCATTGTCGAAGCCCACGTCGGTCATAATGTCATAGTCGTTCAGGACCGTCTGGCCCTCGGCGGTGACGTCGAAGATCCGCGTCCCTTCCTGGTCATTGGGGGCCCACTGCTCGATGAAGTACAGCCGGACCTCGTAGGTCTCACCCTGCGTCACCGAGAACTCGTAGTCGAGGGTGGAACCGGAGGACGGCCACCGCTCGGTGACGAAGATCTGCTCAGACGTCCCCGTCGGGACGCTGTCGGTGACATTGAACTGGGTGTCGTGGGTTGTCACTCCCCCGTTGGTGAGGAGGTAGCTCGAGTCGTTCTCCCAGTTCGGTTCGTCGGAGACCGAAACCTCCGAGCCACCCGTGTTGACCCGGTAGACGACGTTCGACGACGCCGGTTCGCTGACCGAGATGGTCTGCTGAGCCGAGGCGGTCGCGCCGGCATCGTCCGTGACGGTGAGGTTCACCTGATAGGTGCCGGCGCTCTGGAAGGCGTGCGACGCCTGTGCGCCCGTGGCGTCGGTCGTCCCGTCGCCGTCAAAGTCCCACTCGTAGCTCGCGATCGAGCCGTCGGGATCGCTCGATGCCGACGCGTCGAAGTCGATCGATTCGCCGGTCTCGACATCCGTCGCCGACGCGGTGACCGACGCGTTCGGTGCCTGATTCGCCGCCCCACCGGTCGCTTCCAGCACTTCAATAGCGAAGAGATTCGCGCTGTTTTCGTCGCTGACGTCGGCGATCGTGAGGTCAAGCGTGCCGTCGTCGGCAGTGACCTCTGCGCTCTCCATCGTCCCGTTCTTGAATCCGACCTCGTTGGAGGTGTCGTAGTCGTTGAGTACCGTCTGCCCCTCCACCGTCACGTCTATCACGCGGTCAGACGATCCGTTCGCCGATTCGTACTGTTCGATGTAGTACAGGCGGACCTCGTAGGTCTCGCCCTGCGTGACCGGGAACGAGTACGCCAGTTCGTCGTCGGTGGCGTACCGTTCGTACTCGAAGACGGCGTCCGGCGTGCTCGCGGGAACTGCCGCCCCGACATCGTAGTTCAGCGGCCCGTTCTCGAACGTCAGCCAGTTTGTCGTGCCCACACTGCCGTCGTCGATGATGTGCTGGCTCGGCTGGGTGGTGTTGTCGCTCTCCCAGTCGGGGCCGCCGTCGATCGCCGCGATCTCCGGACCGCCGGCGTTCAGACGGTAGAGGATCGACGACGTCGTCGACTCGGTGACCGTGACCGTCGTGGTGGCGGTGTCGGTCGCACCGCCGTCGTCGGTGACGGTCACTTCGACGGTGTAGGTACCCGCGCTGTCGTAGCTGTGCGAGGGGGTCGGACCCGTGGCCGTGGTCCCGTCGTCGAAGTCCCACTCGTAGCTCGCGATCGACCCGTCGGGGTCGCTCGATCCGGCCGCGTCGAAGTCGACGGTTTGGCTGGTCTCAACGGACGTGGACGAGGCAGTTAACGAGGCGTTCGGGGCCTGGTTACTGGCCCCCGATTTCACGACTTCGACTCCGTACATAAACGGAGAGGCGCCACTCGCCTGCGAGAACGAGAGATCCAAAGTCCCGTCGTCGGCGGTCACCTCGAAGGACTCCATCGTCGCGTTCTTGTAGCCGACGTCGGCGACGACGTCGTAGTCGTTCAGCACCGTCTGGCCGTCGATCGTGACGTCGAACACCCGATCACCGGGGTTCTGCGTATCGCTGTACTGTTCGATGAAGTACAGACGGACCTCGTAGGTCTCACCTTGGGTAACCGGCAAGTCGTAGTCAATCGTGCTCCCGCCGGTGGGGTAGCGCTCCGTCTCGAACACGGCGTCGGGAGTACTCGCCGGGACCGAGGGTCCGACCGTGTAGGTCGTACCCGTCCAGTCTGACGTATCTCCCGCCGTCGTCATATACTGGGAATCCGATCCCCAGTCAGGGCCGCCGTCGATCGCACTGATCGTGCCGCTCCCTGCGTGCAGGCGGTGGACGACCTGGTCGGCACCGGGTTCGCTCACGCCGACGGTCACCTGCTGGGTCGTCGTGTGCTCGCCGTCGGAGGCCGACAGCGTGAGGTCGTAGTTCCCCGCGTCATCGGTCTGCGGCGATAACGTCAGCGTTCCCGTGCCGTCGCCGTTGTCGGTGAAGCTCGCGAAGTCCGGGAGGTTCGACGCCGACAGCGTCAGCGCGTCACCGTTGGGATCGGTCGCCTCGACCGTTACGGTCGTCGAGTCGCCCTCGGTGAGGAACTGGTCGTCGACCGGCTGGATGCTGGGCGTTTGCGAGCCTTCCTCTAGCTTCAGGATGACCACGTTCGAGGCCGTCCCCGCGTGGCCGTCGTCGCCCTGAACGGTGGCGACGAAGTAGTTGAACCCGCTCTTGTCCGCGGGCGAGGTCAGCTCACCAGTCAGGTTGGTGAGCGTTGCGTCGACGGTGGCCTCACCGTTCTGGTCGATTTGGACGTCCGTGATCGTGTAGTTCTCGACATTGTTCGCCTCGTAGGGTTCGATGTCGTAGCCCGGCGTGCCGTCGTAGGTCGGAACGTCCTCCAGCAGGAGCGTCGCCTCCGCGTGCATCAGCCGCACCGTCTCGCCGGGCGGGCCGCTGATCTCGATGGTCTGGTCGGCGTCGGCGACGGTCGCGGCGGTGTGTCTGTCCGAGAGGGTCGTCGCCTGGAGGGTCAGGTTCTGCGCGTCGATGCTGGGTGCGTCAGGGGCGTTCGCTCGCGCGACGCCGGTCGAGCCGGCGAGACTGCCCTCGTTGAAGGTGCCCGAGGACGCAGTCGTGCCGTCGGCGAACGACGCGGTGACGGTCGTGCCCGTGAGATCGATGCCGGACTCGGGGCCGGCGAGAACAGACTGCTGGCCGCCGCCGCCCTTGATGGTGTTCGGGTCGCCGTCGGACGCGTAGGTGACCGTCTCACCGGGGTCGAAGTCGTCGAACTTCATATGCAACGCCTTGTACCCGTCGGTTCCGTCGACGCCGTTGACCGGCTTCTGGAACTCGTGGCTGGTCAGAACAGCGCCGTTCTCATTCACGATCCGGATGTCGGTAGCGCCGGGGTTGCACCCGCCGTCACCGGCACACCCGGTCGGATCGTAGACCATATTCTCGATCAGCGACGTGCTCTTGTCGATGGTGAGCGACTCGATCTGCTGGTCGCCGGTGTTGGTGATCTGGACCGAGTCCTCGAAATAGGTGGTCGCGTCCTGCAGCGTGACCATCCCCTCCGGGAAGGCCGCCTCGGTCGTCGTGATGGCGACTGTCGCCTCGCCGCCCGACGGCTGAGCGGCGTCGGGGTCGTAATCAAGGACGATCGGGTCCGACGTGAGTCCGGTGTCGCCCTGCGCGTCCTCGCCCACCGCGACGATGTAGTTGAGGCCGCCGGCCGCGCTGCTGTTCGAGAGCGTCACGTCGACGGTCGCCTCACCGTTCTCGTCGAGGGTGACCGTCTGTTCGTCGAAGTTCAGGATCCGATTCGCCTCGTAGGATTCGAGGTCGTAGCCGCTCACGTCTTCGAGGTTGAGTTCACCTTCGAAGCGAAGCACTCGAACGGTCGAGTTGGGCTCCCCACTGACCTCGACGGTCTGCTGGGCCGAGGCGACGGTCGCCGCGCTGTGTCGAGCGTCGAGCGCCCCCCCGTCCAGCGTCACTTCCTCGACACCGAGACTCGGTGCCGCCGGCACGTCCGATTTCGCAGTTGCGACAGCGCCAGCCGCGCTACCGTCGCTGAACGGCGTCGTCGTCTGCGTCGTTCCATCGGCGTACTCGATAGTGACGGTGGTCCCCGTCGTTTCGAGACCGGAAATCTCGAGTCCCTGCTGGATCGGCGTCGCGCCCTTGACGCTCAGGGCGTCGGTGTCCAGCGAGACGGTGAACGTTTCGCCAGGCTGGAAGTCATCGTAGGTGAACGTCAGCTGATCGTAGCCGTCGTCGGGGTTGCCGTCGTGCGGCTCGCTGTACGACGTCTGGAATCCACCCGCGCCCGAGGCGTCCTTGACCGCGTTGCCGGGTGTCCCACTGTCGGTCAGTGGCCCGAAGACGATATCGGGCATAGCGGCGGTCGAGAGGTCGAACGTCACCGACTCGATCTGCTTGTCGCCGGTGTTTTCGATCTCGACTGCGCCGCTCTTCCAGGTGCTCGTGTCGATGTTGCTGTTGCCCTCGTTGAGCGAAAGGCTGGCACTTCCCTCCTCGGCGGGCTGGAAGGAGACGCGGTGGATCGAACCGGTGATATCGATGTAGTAGAGCGACCCGTCGGGGCCCTGGTCGATCTCGACGACGTTGTTCGCGTCGCTCTTGAAGTCGTAGCTTCCGGTGACGTTTCCGTCCGAGTCGAAAGTCAGGTACTTGATCCAGCCGGCGACGTAGTCACCGTAGAAGTACGCACCCTCGTACTCGCTGGGGAACTGAGATCCGCGATAGAAGTCACCGCCGGTGATTGATCCACCGACGTCGTGGCCGTACGTGTAGATCGGATCGTCGTAGGCCGGATCGCTGCACTCGCCTTCACAGTCGGGCCAGCCGTAGTTGGCCCCCTTCTTCCCGAGGTGGATGTCCTCGGCGGTGTCCAGACCGACTTCGGCGACGAAAAACCGGTCGGTCTGGTGGTCCCACTCCGCACGGAAGGGGTTGCGCAGCCCGGAAGCCCAGATGTCACCGCGGGTATTCGGATCGCCGTCGTCGACGTACGGGTTATCGGACGGGATCGAGCCGTCCTTGTTGATCCGAATGATCTTGCCTCCGGTCGAACTCAGGTCCTGTGCTCGGGAGGCCGTAAACTGCTCCCCGGTGGAAAGGTACAGTTTCCCGTCGGGTCCGAAGTCGAGCCCGCCTCCGTGGTGGTACGTGGCATCGCCTTGGATCGAACTGTTCCAGATTTTCGTCTCGGTCGTGGGATCGGCCGTGCTCTGCAGGCCGCCGCCGTTCTCTTGGTGGACGACCCGCGAGATCTGGTTCGTGTCCGTGTTCTCGTTCGTGTAGTAGAGGTAGACGTACCCGTTCGATTGGAAGTCGGGGTCGATGGTCACGCCCAGAAGGCCCTGCTCGCCGTTCGTACTGACGCTCGACAACGACAGGTACTCCGAGGTCGAGAGGGAGCTCCCCTGCTCCTCGGCGATGAGGACGTCGCCGCCGCGCTCAAGGATGAGCATCCGATCGTCCGGCAGGACCTCCATCGCGACGGGCTGGTCGAGGCCGCTGGTCATCTGCTCGGTCTGGAACGTTCCGTCCGACGGCTCCGTGACGGATATCTGCTCGGTGGCCATCGCGGTCGCACCACCGTCGTCCGTGACCGTTAGTTCGACCGTGTAGGTGCCGACGTTCGAGAAGGCGTGCGAGGCCGTGGGACCGGTGGTGTCGGTGGTGCCGTCGCCGTCGAAGTCCCACGCGTAGCTCTGGATCGCCCCGTCAGGGTCGTTCGATCCGCTCGCGTCGAACGATATCGACTGGCCGGAAGAAGCCGACGTGGTCGACGCGGAGAACGAGGCCGTCGGCGGGACGTTCCCGCCGTCACCCTGCTGGATGATCTCGATGCCGTAGATCAGCGGGTACGCGCCCCCGCCGTCCTGCGAGAAGTCGATGTCGAGGGTTCCATCGTCGGCCGTGACGGTGAAGCTCTTCATCGTCGCGTTGTCGAAGCCGACGTCGGCCATCACGTCGTAGTCGTTCTGGACCGTCTGGCCCTCGGCGGCCACGTCGAAGATGCGGGCGCCTTCTTGCGCGTTGGGGTCCCACTGTTCGATGTAGTACAGCCGGACCTCGTAGGTCTCGCCGGCGGTCGCCGGGAAGTCCCACGACATCTGCTGGTCGACGTAGCGCTCGGTGACGAAAATCTGGTCGGGGGTCGACTGCGGCACGCTGTCTGTGACGTTGAACTGCGTATCGTGGACCGTCACGTCACCGTCGCCGACCAGGTACGGGCTCTGGCTTCCGTCGGTCGCGTTGTCGACCGCCCAGTTCGGACCGCCGTCGGTCGCCTGCAGTTCCGGACCGCCGGTATTGACCCGGTAGATGATCTGCTCAGACGACTGACTGGCGACGGTCACGGTCTGGGTTGCCGTGTCGGTCGCGCCGTCGTCGTCGGTGACTTTCAGCGTCACGTCGTAGTCGCCGCCCGAATCGAACGTGTGCTGGATCTGGGCGTTCGTCGTCGACTCCTCGAAGGTTCCGTCACCGTCGAAGTCCCACTCGTAACTCTGGATCGAGCCGTCCGAGTCGGTCGACTCGGAGTGGTACGTGGCCGACTGGCCGGCCACCGGATCGTGGACGTGGAAGCCGGCTGTCGGCGGCTGGTTCACCTGCTCGCCGCCCTCGGTCAGGATCTCGATACCGTAAACGAACGGTTTCGCGGAGCCACCGTCCTGCGTGAGCGTGAGGTCGAGGGCCCCGTCCTGGGGAGTCACCTCGATAGTCTCCATCGTGGCGTTCTTGTAGCCGACCTCGGCGACGGTGTCGTAGTCGTTCAGCACCGTCTGGCCCTCCATTGAGACGTCCATCACCCGATCACCGGAGTTCTGCGCCTGGCTCCACTGTTCGATAAAGTACAGGCGGACCTCGTAGGTCTCGCCGGCAGTCACCGGGATGTCGTAGTCGATCGGTCCAGCGTCCGTCCACCGCTCGCTCTCGAAGATGGCGTCGGGTGTGGAATCGGGAACGGCGTTCCCAACCGAGTAGTTCGCGCCCCACGTATCGGGCGTCGATTGCTGACCCGCCGCCTGGAGATACTCGGTGTCGTTCTCCCAGTCCGGCCCGTCGTCGACGGCAGGAACCGAGGAGTTACCGGCGTTCAGCCGGTAGACCACATACTGGGTATGCGGCGCGGAGACCGTCACCTGCTGGGTCGTCGTATCGATCGCGCCGTCGTCGTCGGTCACGGTGAGCGTCACCGTGTACGTGCCCGCGCTGTCGTAGGCGTGCGAGGGAGACGCGCCGGTGGCGGTGGTCCCGTCGCCGAAGTCCCACTCGTAGCTCGCGATCGCGCCGTCGGAGTCGCTCGACCCCGAGGCGTCGAAGCTCACCTGCTCGTCCGTCGCGGGATCGGACGGCGATACGGTGAACGCGGCATCCGGGGCCTGGTTCCCGTCACCGCCGTCACCGACGGTCGCGCTGGTCGACCATGCGTTGATGAGCTGTTGAATCTCTTGGAGGGAGATGGTCTCCCCGCCGGTGTTCGGCACTTCCGCGCTGGTCGACCACCAGTTGATCGCGAGTTGGATCTCCTGGAGATCGATCTGGTCGGCCGGCGCGTTCTGGCTCGCCACGGCCTGAGCGATCGTACTGTCTCCACCGTCACACGGACCGACAGCGGTGTAATTCGCCGTGTACGTCGTGTCCGAGTTCGGGACCGTGATCGTGTGCTGGGCCGCGCCCCCATCGGACCAGCCCTCGAACTGGTACTCCGTCCCGTCCATACACTGCGTCTGCGGCGCGGAGACGGTGTGCTCGAAGCCGATGAGCGAGTCGTGGACCTGGGGGGTGGTGTGCGGTATGCTGTCGATATCGATCTCTAACCCGCTCGGCTGGGTGTCGAAGGTGAGATCGACCTTGTCCGGTTCGACGACTACCGTCTCGGTGTCGGTGGCGCCCTGGGAGTCAGTTGCCGTAAGGTTGATCTGGTACGCCGTATCGTCGTGGAAGTCGTGGCCACTCGTCGGAACGGTGAAACTCCCGCTGGAACCGGACACCGAGTCCAGGTACGGGTGCCAGTGCTCGTTGTGGAGGAACCGAACGGTCCACTCGAGGTCCGTTCCCGAGAGCGTGCCGTCCTCCGGATCGGTCGCCGACCCGGAGAAGTTAATGGTGTCGCCAGCCTGGAATAACGACCCGTCGGCGGGCGCGTCGATGGTCGCCTCGGGCGGTTGGTTCGCGCCGTCGGTACCCGGTTGGATCACTTCGACGCCGAAGACGTTGGGGTTGTGGTCCCCGCCGTCCTGGGCGACGGAGATATCGAGGTTTCCGTCGTCGGCGGTCACCTCGAAGGACTTCATCGTCGCGTTCTTGTAGCCGACTTCGGCGACGACGTCGTAGTCGTTCAGGACCGTCTGGCCCTCCATCGAGACGTCCATCACGCGTTCGCCGGTGCCGTTGGCTTCGCTGTACTGCTCGATGAAGTACAGGCGGACCTCGTAGGTCTCACCCTGCGTGACCGGGAACTCCCAATCGACGGATCCGTCGTTGCCGTATCGTTCGTACTCGAAGACGGCGTCCGGCGTGCTCGCCGGGACCGCGGAGCCGACGTCGTACTGCAGCGGGGGATCGGGCGTGAACGAGTTCCAGTCCGTGGCACCGTCACCGCCGCCGACCCGGTATTGGCTTGGCGCGGTTCCGTTGTCGCTCTCCCAGTCGGGGCCGTTCTGGACCGCGATCTCCGGCCCACCGGCGCTCACGCGGTAGAGCACCTGCTGTCCCTGCTGAGTCGAGGAGACGCTCACCGTCTGGGTCGCCGTCGCGGTCGCGCCGCCGTCGTCGGTCACCGTGAGTTCGACCGTCTGATCACCGCTCGAAGCGAACGTGTGCGACACGCTCTCGCCCGTCGCGTCGGTCGTCCCGTCACCGTCGAAATCCCAGTCGTAGCTCTGGATCGAGCCGTCGGAGTCGCTCGATCCCGCGGCGTCGAAGCTCACCGACTCGCCCGTCGTGGGATCGGACGGCGAGTAGGTGAACGACGCCGTCGGCTGGTCGTTGTCGGGACTCTGCTTGACGATCTCGACGCCGTACATCAGCGGGTTGTGGGTCCCGCCGTCCTGGTCGAACGAGAGGTCGAGCGTCCCGTCGCTGGCTGTGACGGTGAAGTTCTGCATCGTGCCCGTCTTGTAGCCGGCGTCGGCGACGATGTCGTAGTCGTTCAGGACCGTCTGACCCTCCAGTGAGACGTCCATAACCCGATCGCCGACGTCCTGGGCCTCGCTGTACTGCTCGATGAAGTACAGGCGGACCTCGTAGGTCTCACCCTGCGTGACGGGGAAATCGTACTCGATAGTCGACCCGGACGAGGGCCAGCGTTCCGTCTCGAAGACGGCGTCGGGCGTGCTCGCCGGGACCGAGTCGTCGACGGTGTAGGTCGTGCCCGACCAGTCAGACGTGTCACCGAGGGTCTGCATATACGTCGTGTCCGACTCCCAGTCGGGTCCGTTATCAACCGCCGCGATCGTTCCAGCCCCCGCGTGGACCCGGTAGGCGACCTGATCCATACCCGGTTCGAGGACGGAGATCGTGAACGTCTCGCTGTCAGTGTCGTCGCCGTCGCTGACGGAGACAGTCGCCTGGTACTGGCCGGCCTCACCCGACTGCGGGGCGAGCGTGAGCGTGCCCGTGCCGTCGCCGTTGTCGGTGAACGAGGCGAATCCCGGGAGGTTCTCGGCGGACAGCGTCAGCGGGTCGCCGTCCGCGTCGGACGCGCTGACCGTGACCTGTTTCGTCTGGCCTTCGTCGACGAACGTAGTTCCGATGGAGTCGAGCGTCGGTTCAGCGTCGGTCGTCGCGTCGTAGGAGACCTTCTGGAGCGTTCCGGAGGCGATGTCGAGGTAGTACAGCGACCCGTCCGGTCCCTGGTCGATCTCGACGACCGCCCCGGCGTTGTCGTCGAACGTGTTGACGCTCTGGACCTCTCCGGAGCTGTCGAAGGTGAGGTACTTCATCCAGCCGCGGACGTAGTCGGCGAAGAAGTAGGTCCCCTCGTACTGGCTGGGGAATTGGTCACCGTGGTAGACGACGCCTCCGGTGATCGAGGCGCCGGATCCCTCGTGTGAGTAGGTGTACAGCGCGTCGGTGTAATCGGGGTTATCACACGCACCTTCGCAATCGGGCCAGCCGTAGTTGGCGCCCTTCTCGCCGATGTGGAGGTCCTCCTGAGCGGTGGCCTGATCGTTCCCACCGACCTCGGCGATGTAGTAGCGCGGATTCTCTGCTTGGAGGTCCCACTCCGCACGGAAGGGGTTGCGCAGGCCGTACGCCCAGATCGCGTCGACGTTTCCACCGGGACCGTCGACGAACGGGTTGTCCTGCGGGATCGTTCCGTCCTTATTGACGCGGATTACGGAGCCGCCGGCCTCGGTCAGGTCCTGTGCTTGGTTTCCATCGACCTCCTCCCCGATGGTCAGGTAGAGTTTCCCGTCGGGGCCGAAGTCGAGGCCACCACCGTGGTGATAGTTACTCTTTCGTTCGCTGTTGTCCTCCCAGACCACGAACTCGCTCGACGGATCCGCGGTGCTCTGGAGGCCACCGCCGTTCTCCTGGTGAGTGAACCGAGCGATTCGGTTCTTACCACTGGATTCGGGCGTGTAATAGATGTAGATGTAGTTGTTCTGCTGGAAGTTCGGATCGAGCGTGATGTCGATCAGCCCCTCCTCACCGGCGGTGTCGAGGTCTGTGATCGACATATACGGAGAGGTCGCCCCAGTGTCCGGGTTGACGATCAGCACCTCGCCGCCCTTCTGTAAGAGGAGCATTCGGCCGTCCGGCAGGAACGTGGTTGCTGTGGGCTGGTTCAACCCGGAGAGTACCGTCTCTTTATCGAACCCTGACGGTTGTATCTCGGCCAATTCTCCACTGGTCTGTATAGCGGCCTGTTCCTCTACCGGTTGGATGGCCCGTTGTTGTGTCTCTGTCTGGGATGCGGCGTCTGCGCTGTCATCCGGTATTGGCGGATCGAGCTGTGGCTGCTTCACCTGGTCCGATCCAACCGCGTGCGACATCCCAGCGTCACTGACGGCAGACGCGCCGGCGACGCCGGCCATCGGTGACGTGATCATAAACATCGCCGCAAGCACCGCTAACAGCCGTATTCGTGTCTTGTCTGTCATATCGATACGCTGTCGGAGGGGCGTCTATCTGAGTCGTACATACGTGTCTCCCCGGGGACAGGTACGGTCGACCGGGGCTGACTGCAGATAGACCGATATGTACCGTGAGTATTGGCGGGATACCGCGTGAGAAAGCCTCGCATTAACCCCGATAGCGTCTCTATAACTGACTGACAGGTCTCCGTTACACGTTCGACGCGAGCCTGCGCCCCGATTCTCCAAGAACGGTCAGAAGGCGACCAGACAGACGAGGGTCACCGACAGCGTCGCGAGGACCGCACCCGCGACGCCCGGAAGCGTGGACCCGGGAAAGAGGGCGACGGCCGCGGTCGTGCAGATGCCAGTCGCGAGCGCCACCGGCCAGTAGGAACGCGGCGACTGATCGGTCGGTCGGAGGTGCGATTCGAGGACATCGGCCCGGTCCGTGAGGCGGATGTCCACCCACTCGCGTTCCGCGGCGACGAAGCCGGTGTCGGCGAGCTTCGGGAGGTGGTTCTGGTGGAGGGAGGTGTAGACGCTCTTTCGCTGCCGGTGAGTGACGGCGGCGGGATCAACGTCGTTTTCCCGGGCGGCGATCCGCGTCGAGAGCGTGCCGATGTCCAGGGGGGCGTCTGCCTCCTGCAGCACGGAAACGGCCAGTCGTCGACGGCGGTTGCTCAGGGCCGAGAATACGACGTCTGCCTGGGTGGAGCGTTCACTTCTCTCTCGGAGCGTAGCGCCGATGTCGCGGGTGGCCATTCTGGGAGCATAAGACAGCGGTTCGGGGTATTGTAATTGTCAGTCTATATGAAAAAAGAGGAGACTAATAGGTTATATTTTCCAACAGAAATCCACAGACCGGACCCGCCGAGCCGACACGCTCTTTCGGTCGACTCGCGTACGTCGTCCCGGGATGAGCGACGACCGCATCAGAGCGCACGTCTTCGTCAGCGGAACCGTCCAGGGCGTCTACTACCGGGCGTCGACGCGGGACGCGGCCCGCGACCGCGACGTCGACGGCTGGGTCCGAAACCTCGACGACGGTCGCGTGGAGGCGGTCTTCGAGGGGCCGGAACCGGCCGTCGAGGAGCTGATCGAGTGGTGTCACACGGGAAGTCCGGCGGCGTCCGTCGAGGACGTCGACGTGACCTACGAGGAGCCGGAGGCCGAGTCCGGGTTCGAGGTCCGCTGGTGAGCGTCGCCGGAAGTGTAGTAGCGCTTGCAACCGGTCGCACATCCGATCGCACGTCGTCGCGCGATCGTGTGGGCGAAGACTTGCAAACGGTACGATAGCTCACGCCGGGGCGTCCCCGTCGCGGACGAACGAGTCGATGTTGCCGGCGATCGCCCGCACGAGGATGTCCGCCATCGCCGTGTCGGCGGACCAGATGGCCGTCTCCTCGGCGGCTTCCGTCGGCGACACGGCCGACAGCAGGACGGCCCGATCGTCGACCAGGAGGACCCGACCGGTGTACTCCATCGGCTGGGAGTCCATCGCCGCGTCCACCTCGACGCCGGCGACGTCCGAGAACGTCTCTCTGACCGCCGGACTCTCGCTTACGACGCGAACTGACACGCCGTCGTCGACGCGCGCTTCGAGCACCGCGATCAGATCGTCGGGGACGAACGCCGGGTCGGGGGCCGCGAACAACACGGTGTCGGTCGCCTGCCTGGCAAGTTCGGTGACGCGGCCGTTGATCGGTTCGCGTCCGCGCGTGGTCCACACGTCGTCGCGCGTCTCGCGCTCGCTGCGAGCGCTGCGCTGCGCTCTGAGGAACGAGAAGGCCCGGTCGGCCTCGGATTTCAGCGCCTCGGCGAGCTGCCGCCGGGCCGTGTCGAGGTCGACCGGCCGGTAGCGCTTCGGCGTCGACTGCTGGAGTTCGACGAGGCCGAGGTCGGTGAGTTCCTCCGCCGCGCCGTACACCTGCGAGCGGGGGACCTCGGTGTCCTCGTGGATCTGCCTGGCCGTCCCGACGCCGAGGCGCTGGAGCGCCACGAACACGCGCGCCGCGTAGTTCGACAGCCCGAGGCGTTCGAGCGCGGCGACGGCGTCGTGCTCGGAGACGTCCGACACGTCGGCTGCGTCGGCCGGGTTCACGGTCGCCCCCCGTCGATCGCGTGCGTGACTGTGGCGTTCATAGCGTTCCCCCCTCGGCCGTGTCGGCGTCGTCGATTCGACCCGTGGACGTCGATTCGGCGGTCGAGTCCGCCGCGGGGTACCCCATCGGCACGTCGGGATCGCCGTTGACGAGGCGGTCCCAGACCACCAGCGCCGACGGGAGGACGAGAAGCGACGCCAGGAAGGAGTAGACGATCGAGATGGCGGTCAGGACGCCGAACTGGCCGAGCACCGAGAGGACGGCGAGGACGAGCACGCCGATGCCGAACGCCGTCGTCGCCATACTGCCCAGGAGCGCGCCGCCGGTGCCGATGACCGTCCGCCGGAGCGCGGGGACCAGCGCGCGCTCGCGGCGCTCGTCGACGAACCGGTGGACGACGTGGACCGAGTAGTCGATGCCCAACCCGATGGTGAGAGAGAGGATCGTCGCGGTGAAGGCGTTAAAGGAGATCCCCAAGAGGCGCATCGTCCCCGCGACCGACGCGACCGCGACGACGATCGGCGCCAGGTTCGCGACGCCGAGCGAGGGGAGCCCCTCCAGCACCCAGTAGATGACCACCAGGAACACGACCGTCAGCCCGAGCGCGAGCGCGAGGCTCGTGATCGCGGACTCGAAGATGAGATCGGAGACCGCCTGGAAGACGACCGTCTGGCCCGTGGGCGTCGTGTCCTCGCGGAAGCGCTCTGAGACCTCCTCGGCCGCGGCCACGGCCTCCTGGTCTGAGACGTCCGCCGACACCGTGTACACGATGCGCGCGCTGCGGCGGTCGTCGGCCAGGTACTGCGAGGCGCGGTCGCCAGACGACGAGGCCTCCAGTTCGCGGTAGATCGTATCCAGGTTGTCGTCGGGGACGCCGTTGTCGTTGCGGTCGTTGCGCTCGACGAGCGCCTGGAACTCCGGATCCCGTTCGGCGTGCTCTCGGATGATCGTCACGATGCTCGTCGACTCGGCGCGGCGGTTTCCGTCGGTGACGAACTCCGAGGGCGGGTCCTCGCCCGCGCGGTGGATCCGTTCGAGGGCCGCGTCGTTCTCCATACGGCCCTCGAGGTATATGGTGACAGATCCCCCCTGCGTGCTCGTGAACTTGTCCTCAAGGAAGTTCAGCGTCCCGACGACGCCGTAGTCGCTCGGCGCGAACGGCTCCGGCAGCGACTTCAGGAGCGGCGAGACCTCCTCGGGCGGGAGGAAGTCCTCCTGGGAGAACGAGGTGTCGACGCCGGTGGCGTACCCCGCCGCGCCCGCGCTGAACAGCAGCGCGACGACGAGCAGCAGCACGGGCGTCTTCCGGGCGGCGAACACGCCGACGGAGAGCACCTCGCCGAGCGCCGACCCCTCCTCGCCCAGCGGGCGCTGGCTGAACGTCGGGATCGGCCAGCCCTCGCGGCGGCGGTCCATCCAGACCTTCGCCGCCGGGAGGAAGATGCCGAAGATGAAGAACGTGAAGACGATGCCGACGCCCGCGACGATGCCGAAGTCGCGGATCGGCGGCAGGTCCGAGGCGAGATTCGAGAGGAAGCCGATGACGGTCGTCCCGGTGACGATGAAGAAGGCGACGAGCAGCTGATCGGTCGCCCGCTGCATCGCCGACTCGATGCCGAGACCGGTCGCCCGGTCCTCGCGGTAGCGGTTGATCGCGTGGATCCCGAAGTCGATCCCGACCGCTAAGAGCAACGGCGGCACCGAGATCATGATCTGGTTGAACGGGATACCCGCCAGCCCGAGGAAGCCGAACGTCCAGATCACGGCCATCGCCAGCGCGGTGACGCCGAGGAGGAGGTCGAGTAAGTCCCGGTAGGCGACGACGAGAAAGCCCACGATCAGGAGGACGGCCGCGGGCGTCACGATGAGAAGCGAGTCCGTGATGACGGTGCCGAACTCGTCGGCGATGATCCCGCTTCCGAAGACGGTGATGTCGGCGTCGAGTTCCGCGTCGATGATCCGCTGGGCGTCGTTCTGGATCGGCGTCAGCGGGCTGTCGCCGGACTGGCCGGCCGTGCCGCCGCCGGCGCCGCCGGGCAGGTCGTGCTGCACGACGCCGATGGTCGCCGACGCCGACGCGGACCGCGCGTTGAAGTCGTTGCTCACCGTCCCCGTGAACCGGGGATTGTCCGCGTTCTCGCGGACGGCCTGTCTGACGTCCGCCCCCGTCGCGCGTTCGAGCGCGGTGATCTGCCGTTCGAGCGTCGTCGCCTCCGGATCGATCGTCTGCGCCACCACCGCCGCCGCCGACGAGGTGCTGGAGACGTACATATCGTCGCGGTCTTCGAGCGCCCGCTGGGCTCTGAGCATCGCGAGCATCGACCCCTTCGAGAGGACGTTGCGGTCGCGCTGGACGAGCTGGGTGCTCCCGGGATCGGGACTGAACGGCGGTTCGAACTCGTTTTCGATCCGTTCGAGCGCGTCCGCGGCCGGGATGTCCTCGGCGAACTGCTGGGTCCCCGCCTCGGTGGAGACGTTCCCCAGCCCGCCGGCGAAAAGCACCGTCACCAGGAGGAAGGTGAGCATCACCCGCTTCGGGCTGTTGACGATCTTGTCGTCCGCCCAGTCGACGAAGCGCTGATAGTCGAGGTCCATCGATCAGCCCCGGCGACGGTAGTAGAGGAACCCGCCGGCGGCCAAGACGACCAGAGCGACGGCGACGATCGGCACGATCGGAAGCCCGCCGTCGGTGCTCTCGGTCACCTCCACGGGAACCTGATACGTGTCGGAGACGATGGTGTCGCCGTCGTCGTCGTCGTACTGGAAGTCCATCTTCACCGGGTAGGTCTTCGCGGTCGCGCCACCGCCGGCGCTGAGCTGGAAGACGACCTCCCTGGACTCACCGGGTTCGAGGCGATCGACGAACGCCTCGTCGTCGGACGTCGAGAGCGGCGAATCGGCGTAGATCTTCGCGGAGACGTCGGTCACGGCGTGCTCGCGCGTGTTCGTGACAGTGACGCTGAACTCGTCGCCCGAACCGGCAGTGAACGTCGCGTTCACCGGGTCGACGTCGAACTCGGGGGTCTCCGAACCGACGTCGGCGCGCGTCGGGAGCGGGTCAGACTGCCGCTGTCTGTCGTCCTGATCGTAGTACCGGACGCCGAGATCGAACTGCCGGGGGCCCGAACTCCCGCTGCTCGTCACCTCGACGTCGAAGGCGAACTCGGAGGACTCACCCGGCGCGAGCGATCCGACCGCGACCGACGTCTCGATGGGCGTGACCGTCGGCCCCGGGTCCTGGAACGTCACGACGGCGTCGTCGGCGGCCATCGGCCCGGTGTTGGTGACCGTCCCGGTCAGCGTTCCGGTCTCACCGACCCGGAGCGAACCGTCCACGTCCGAGACGGCAAACGTCATTTCGGGGAGCGCCCTGAGCGGCACGTCGAGGCTGGCGCTCGATCCGGTCGTCCCGCTCGTCTTCTCGAAGTCGACCTGAGCGCTCAGCGAGTAGTTCCCGGGCTTCGCGCTCTCGCCGAGTCGGGTCTCGAACTCGAAGGTCCGGTTCTCGCCGCGTTCCCAGGCGTCGACGTACCGCGCGCTCGACTGACCGGCTCCGAGCGTGACGTCCGGCGACGACGAGGAGAGCGAGACCGTCGAGTCTCTGGCCGCCGAGTCCCCGACGTTCTGCAGGGTCACCTCGAGCGTTCCCTGGCCGTTCACGGTCGCCGTCGAACTGGTGTCGACGACGGAGAAGCGCGGACCCGGTTCGACGCGGACCGGGAGATAGATCGTGCGCTGTCGTTCGACTGCGCTGCCCGCCCCGTTGTCGTACTCGTAGGTGAGACGCAGCGGGATGCGGTACGTTCCGCTCTCGAGGTCCGAGGGGACGTTCAACCGGAGCGAGCGTTCGGCGGGGACGCCGTCAGCCAGCGACTGGACGTACAGTTCGTTGGTCTCGACGTCGATCCGGCCGGTGTCGCGGGGGCGAACGCGGACGTTTCGCGCCGTCCGCGTGTCGTCGTCGGGGCCGTCCGGATCGTTCACCAACTTGAAGTCGACCTCGTTGACGCCACCCGGTTGGAGCGTCGGGTTCTGCGCGACGGTCCTGATGTCGGGGTTGGAGGTGAGGTATCCGGTGGCAGGGACGGCGCTTGCCAGGAGCGATGCGACGATCAAGATCACGAGCAGTTTGCGTTTCATCGAGGGGGACCTACCGTGTTGTTCGCGAGTTGTCGAACGCCCGGCGGCGCTGGAGCGACCGGCAACGCGCGACCGATACTGGTCCGTCGGACGCTTCGTACTTAAGCGATTGTAAATTTCTACAAACAGTATCGAGGTTCTCTCCGCCCGGTGGTCTCCGGCCGTCCGGGGGAGACGTCTCTCCGTTCCGCCTCGGCGGTCGCGATCGAAACCGGCGGAGACGTCCCCGAGCGCGGGAACTCGGTCGCCGACCGAATGGTCGTTACGTTGTGAGTCCCGTTCGGAGTATGCGGTTCATCACTACGTGACGCGCGTGTAACCCGGTATCACCGAAGTCCGGGAAATGATATAACAGTTCCTCTCGTAACCAACTAACGAGATGATACCTGATATCTCCACGACGGTACTGCAACTGGACGCCGGATCGAGCGGCATCGCGTTCCTCCTCGGGCGCGTGCTCTTCGGGGCGGTCCTGGCGTTCATGGGACTGAACCACTTTATGAACGTCGACGGAATGGCCGGGTACGCGGAGGCGAAGGGGCTCCCCGCGCCGCGGCTGGCGGTCCTCTTCAGCGGCGGGATGCTCCTGTTCGGCGGCCTCGGTGTCGCCGTCGGCGCGTATCCCGCCCTGGCTGCCGGTGCCATCGCCCTGTTCCTGCTCGTGTCGACGCCGACGATGCACGACTTCTGGGCGGTCCCCGAAGAGCAACAGCAGTCGGAGATGACGAACTTCCTGAAGAACGTCGCGCTGCTCGGCGGCGCGCTGGTCTTCCTCGCGCTCTCGGGGACCGCGTGGCCGTACGCGGTCGGAATCGGGTTATAAAACCGGTCGGCGACCGCCGGGACGGCGGCGACGACGCCGGCCCCTGATTTTTCGGGACGTTTAACCCACCGTCTCTCTCGCATAAGGGTATGAAAGCGACAGCGAAGGCCCACCCGATTCAGGGGCTCATCAAGTACCACGGTATGCGCGACGAGGAGCGGCGACTTCCGTACCACGACAGTATCAGCGTCTGTACCGCGCCCAGTCACACGAAGACGACCGTCGAGTTCCTGCCCGGGGGAGGAGAGGACGTCTACCGCATCGGCGGCGACCGCGTCGAGGGTCGCGGCGCGGAGCGGATCGACGCCGTCGTCGAGCACGTCCGCGAACTCGCCGGCTTCGATCACGCAGTCCGGCTCGAATCGGAGAACTCGTTCCCGTCGAACATCGGGTTCGGTTCTTCCTCCTCCGGCTTCGCCGCGGCGGCGATGGCGCTCGCGGAGGCCGCCGGACTCGATCAAACCCGTCCGGAGGTCTCGACGATCGCCCGCCGGGGGTCCTCCTCGGCCGCCCGCGCGGTCACGGGCGCGTTCTCACAGCTCTACTCCGGGATGAACGACGAGGACTGTCGCTCCGAGCGCATCGAGACCGACCTCGAAGACGACCTCCGAATCGTCGCCGCGCACGTCCCCGCGTACAAGGAGACCGAAGAGGCGCACCGCGAGGCGGCGGAGAGCCACATGTTCCAGGCGCGGATGGCACACGTCCACCACCAGATCGACGCGATGCGGGACGCGCTCTACGAGGCCGACTTCGATCGCGCGTTCGAGTTGGCCGAACACGACTCGCTGTCGCTGACGGCGACGACGATGACCGGACCGGCCGGGTGGGTCTACTGGCAGCCGGACACGATCGCCGTCTTCAACGCCGTCCGAGAGCTTCGCGAAGAGAGGGACATTCCGGTGTACTTCTCGACTGATACCGGCGCGAGCGTCTACGTGAACACGACCGCGGCCCACGTCGACGCGGTGCAGGCGGCGGTCGGGGACGTCGGCGTCGACACGGACGTGTGGGAGGTCGGCGGACCCGCAGCGATCCTCCCCGAGTCCGACGCGCTGTTTTAAGCCTTTACGGCGGCAGAGTTATCTAGTACCTGAATAAAAGAGAATAGTCAAATATATTTTAGAGTAAAATAATCTTCGAGGCTTCTAATAAGACTCTTTTTGTTTCAAAAAGTACCTAACTTCTGACGGCGACAGAATTATTCTAGCTATCCCTGGCAGAATATGTACTACCTCGTTTGAACGACGAATACCTTGCAAAAATATATAAATATACATATTTTAATTCTTATCTGATGTATCTGGAGAACGGATACGGACGAAAGCAGTTCAGATAACATCAGTACATATGTTATTCCGGACGGCACCACAACGGCTACGACATACTCGGACGCGGAGGCCGTCCGCCAAACGGTTATGTGAGTCCGGTCCGGACGGGAGCGTATGGCAGACGACAGCTGGCAGACGGACGACCCGAACCTCGAACTCGGCCTCGAACGCGTGATGGAACTGGAGATCGACGTCGAATCCCCGATCGAGATCGGACAGACCGGCGACGGACAGCGGCGCATCATCCCGATTCTGGGCGGCACAGTCTCGGGCGAGATCGAGGGAACGGTGCTCGAAGCCGGCGCGGACTACCAGCTCTATCGGGACCGACGGCCGACCGAACTCGTCGCCAAGTACGCCTTCGAGACGATCGACGGGGACCGCGTCTACGTCGAGAACCGGGGGATGCGCGTCGCCGATCCCGAGACGAAGGCACGGCTCCGCGAGGGGAAACCGGTCGAACCCGAAGACGTCTACTTCTGTTCGGTCCCGGAGTTCGAGACCGCCGCTCCGGAGTTGGAGTGGCTCACAGAGAGCGTCTTCGTCGCGGCCGGCACCCGCCAGCCGACCGGAGTCCGCCTCGCCGTGTACCGAGTGGTGTAACGGTCGGGAAGCGCCTCGTAGGGACCGCGCTCGGCTTCCGTTCGGGATCCAGTCCGAAGAACGGTGTTTCGCGACCGCCGAACAGTAAATATAAAATGATGAACGTCATCGCTAGCCGTATGGAACAACCGGGGCAGAAACCGAACACGCCGGTCAAGACGGCGCAGACGACGTTCCGGATCGTGGAGACGCTCAAATCGCTCGACGGCGCGACGGTCACCGAGCTCGCGGACCGACTCGACATCGCGAAGAGCAGCGCTCACAACTACCTCCGGACGCTCGAACACGAGGGCTACGTGGTCGAGAGAAACGGCGAGTACGAGGTCGGGTTGCGATTTCTCGACCTCGGCGGGTACGCCCGCTCGCGAGAGCGCCTCTACGACATCGCGATCCCGGAGATGGAGCGGGTCGCCGAGGCCACGGGCGAGTACGCCAACCTCCTGGTCGAAGAGCACGGACTCGGTGTGTTCCTCGCGCGCGAGCGCGGTGCCGACGCCGTGAGCCTCGACTCGTACACGGGACAGTCGGTCAGACTGCACACCACCGCGCTCGGAAAGACGATCCTGGCGTACCTCCCGCGCGAGCGCGTCGAGGCGATCATCGACCGTCACGGCCTCCCGGCGATGACCGAACGGACGATCACGGAGCGAAACGAACTGTTCGACGCCCTCGAAGAGATCAGACAGCGCGAGTGCGCCTACGACAGGGAAGAGCGGATCAAGGGCCTCAACTGCGTCGCCGTTCCGATACTGTACGACGACGACATCGCCGGTGCACTGAGCGTCTCGGGACCGGTGAGTCGGATGGGACACGACCGGATCGAGGACGAAGTCCTGCCGGAACTCCGCCGGGCGGCGAACATCATCGAACTCAATCAGGCGCATTCCTGAGGATTGCTTTCACTGCTTTCGCCAAGAGTGAAATAGTGTTCTCTTCGGATGAAATAAAGATCATAGATATCGATGATATATCCGCATCAGAGGTGAGAGACAGGGCTAATATGGTCGGACAAGCCGGTTTTGCCAATTTGGTTCGGTTTCAAGGAACAAGCTATCCTCAGGAGCGAATCACTTCCGGATGCTCGTCGATTCCGGATGACCGTTCCCGATGACGGGACAGGTCGAGACCACGAGTGCGCCCCGCTCGGGTCAGACCACCTGGTTCCACGGGGTCCCGCCGTCGTTGAGACGGCCCACGTTGGTCGCGACGAGGTCGGCGATCCGGTCGCCGTAGGTGGCCGCCTGTGCCGCGGCGTGTGGGGTGACGACGACGTTCTCCATCTCCCAGAACGGCGACGACTCGGGGAGCGGTTCGTCGTAGAAGACGTCCAGCGCGGCACCGGCGATTTCCGCAGACTCCAGGGCGTCAACGAGGTCCTCTTCGACGACGATTTCGCCGCGGCTGACGTTGACGAGGTAGGCGTCCTCGCGCATCGCCTCGAACACCGATCGGTCGACGAGGCCACGCGTCGCGTCCGTCAGCGGGGTCGTGAGCACGACGAACCGGGCGTCGGCGACGGCGGTTTCGATCCGGGCGGGGTCGTACACCCGACCGAGGCCGAGCCCGGAGACGGGCCGGACGTCGACGCCCTCGACGTCCATCCCGAGCACGCCGAGCCTGGTCGCGGCGCTCCCGCCGAGTTCGCCGAGGCCGACCACGCAGGCGGTCGAGCCGCTCACCTCGAAGGGTCGTCGCCAGGGGAGTCGCTCCCACTCGCGTTCGTGCTGTCGGTCCCGAAACCGGTGGAGCCCCTTCGCGAGCGTCAGGACCAGACCGGTGACGGTTTCGCCGACGAGGTCGCCGGCGACGCCGGTGCTGTTGGTCATCGCCACGCCGCGCTCTCGGTAGGCGTCGAGCGGGAAGTCCTCGTATCCCGAGCGGATGTTGTGGACCCACTCGACGGCGTCGAGGAACTCGTCGTGGTGAAACAGCGTGACGACGCCGTCGAACGCTCCGACCTCGTCGGTCTCGCACACCTCGACCTCGCAGTCGACCTCCGCGCGCTCTTCGAGCAGCTCCCGGAGGTGTTCGGGCGGGCACGGGTGCGTCCCCCAGTCGTGGATGCCGACGCGTCGAATCGTCCGTTCTCGGGTCATATCCCCACCACTGCAGCGGGAAAAATAGTTCCTCGGGTCGGCCCGAGAGGCGGTCTCAGTCTGAGAGAGAGTGGCTCGCGACCGCGACGTCCAAAACGGGGGAGTCGCAGTCAGCGGTTCAGCGTGTGAATCGCCTGTCCCTGGGCGTTCTCTGCGGCCTCCATCACGGCCTCCGCGAGTGTCGGGTGCGTGTGGACGGTCCCGGCGACGTCTTCGAGGGTGGCGCTCATCTCGACCGCGAGGGCGAC
The DNA here is from genome assembly GCF_004799685.1 of Halobellus limi. Taxonomy (NCBI): domain Archaea; kingdom Methanobacteriati; phylum Methanobacteriota; class Halobacteria; order Halobacteriales; family Haloferacaceae; genus Halobellus; species Halobellus limi. Next base: position 1,559,499 of record NZ_CP031311.1, on the reverse strand, counting down.
CTCCGCGACGAGTTCGGACGCGTTCGGGCCGACGAGCTGGCCGCCGAGGACGATCCCGCTCGCCTCGTCGGCGACGATCCGGACGAAGCCGTCGGACTCGCCCATCGACAGCGCGCGGCCGCTCGCACGCAACGGCATCTCGCCGACGACCGGGTCGAATCCCTCGTCCTCGGCCTCCGTCTCGGTCATCCCGACGGTCGCGATCTCCGGGTCGGTGAACACCGCCGCGGGGATCGCCTGCTGATCGAGGGCGGCGGGTTCGCCCGCGGCGACCTCCGCGGCGACGATCCCCTCGGCGCTGGCCTTGTGCGCGAGCATCGGTTCGCCGGCGACGTCGCCGACCGCGAAGACGTTCTCGACGTCGGTTCGCGCGCGGTCGTCGGTCGCGAGAAAGCCGTTCTCGTCGGGTTCGAGCCCGATGCTCTCCAGTTCGAGCGTGTCGGTGACGGGCTGTCGACCGACCGCGACGAGGACCGCGTCGCCGAGGTACTCCGCTGTCTCGCCGTCCTCGGTCTCGGTCGCGACCACGATTCCGTCGCCGGTCTCCTCCCACCCGGTCGCGCCCTCGCCGAAGTTGAACTCGATACCGAGGTCCTCCGCGCGCGAGCGGACCGTCCGCTGGACGTCCGACTCGTAGCCCGGCAGGACGTCGTCGAGCATCTCCACGACGGTGACGTCGGTTCCGAGCTTCGCGAGCATCGTCGACAGCTCCATCCCGATGTAGCCCGCGCCGACGACGACGAGTCGGTCCGGCAGCGACTCCATATCGAGGAGGTCCTCCGAGGACAGCACGGGATCGTCGGCGAAGTCGAACCCGGGGATCTGGATCGGTCGCGACCCCGTCGCGACCACCGCGTGCTCGAACTCGACGGTCTCCATCCCCTGCCCCTCGCCGCCGTGGGCGATGCGCGCGGTGTGCTCGTCCTCGAAGGACGCGGTCCCCTCCAGGAGCGAGACGCCGTTGGCCTTACAGAGCTTCTCGACGCCGCCGGTCAACTGGTCGACGACGCCCGACTTCCACTCCTGCATCCGGCTCATATCCACCGCCGGGTCGGCGTGGATGCCGAGGTCCTCGGCGGTGGCGGCGTCGTGGACGACGTCCGCGCCGTGGATGAACGCCTTCGAGGGGATGCAGCCCCGGTTCAGACACGCCCCGCCGTAGGCGTCCTTCTCGACGAGCGTCGTGTCGAGACCCTTCTGTGCGCCGCGAATCGCAGCCACGTAGCCGCCGGGGCCCGCGCCGATCACGAGCAGGTCCGTCGCCGTGGCGATGTCGCCCATTACCATACGGCAACCCACTCGCTCCCGGGTCAAAAAGACACCCGTCCGGGGCGCTTTCGAGTCGGGACCGCCGATCGCGGGCGGCGTCCGACGGCGCCCACCCCGAGTGCGGCTGCGCGCTCACGCCAGGAACAGCCGCACGCTCACTCCAGCAGCAGCCGCGTCGGGTCGACGAGCAGTTCCTTCACGCGGTTGGAGAACTGGGCGGCGTCGGCGCCGTCGACCAGCCGGTGATCGACCGACATCGAGAAGCGCATCGTCTCGCGGGCGACGACGTCGCCGTCGACGACCCACGGGCGCTCCTTGATCGGCCCCATCGCGAAGATGGCCGCCTCGGGGTGGTTGATGATCGGAGAGGAGAACTCGCCGCCGATCACGCCGATGTTCGTGATCGTGAACGTCCCGCCCCGCATCTCCTCGGGCTTGATCTTGCGGTTTCGGGCGCGCTCGGCGAGGTCACGAATCTCCTCTGCCAACTGCTTGAGCCCCTTCTCGTCGGCGTCTTCGATCACCGGGACCATCAGTCCCGCGTCGGTCGAGACCGCGATCCCGACGTTGTACTCGTCGTGGAGGATTATCTCCTCGTTCTCCTCGTCGAGACTGGAGTTGAGGTAGGGGTACTCCTGCAACGCCGTCGTGACCGCTTTCACGACGAGCGGCAGGTACGTGAGCTTCACGCCGTCGTCCTCGGCGATCGCGGCGAGTTCCTTCCGCAACTCGACGAGTTCGGTCGCGTCGAACTCGTCGTGGTGAGAGACGTGCGGGGCGGTGTACTTCGACTCGGCCATCTGCTCGCCGATCGTCCGACGGACGCCGCGGTAGGGGACGCGCTCGCCGGAGCGCGCTTCGGCGTCGGCGTCGCCGGACTCCGTCCGGCCGCCCGAGGCGCTCTGCGCCCCGCTGTCGCCGACCGCGTCCGCCCCGACAGCTCCGTCGGCCTCGCCGGCGGAGACGGTCGACGCCTCCGATCCAGCCGTCCTCTCGGGCGACGCCGCGGCCGCATCCGCCGAGCCGCCGGCCGCGAACCGCCGGACGTCCTCGGGCGTCACGAACGGCTCCCCCTCGCGTTCCTCGCTCGCGGGCACCGAATCGAGGTCGACGCCGAGTTCCCCGGCGAGTCGTCGCGTCGCCGGCATCGCGAGCGTGCGATCGCGGTCGGCGGTGCTCCCGGCTACGGCCGCCGCAGCCGCGGACTCAACCCCGCGGTCCTCGGTCTCCGGAGCTGGCGCGTCCGACGCGCCGGCTGACGCCGACGCGGCGCTGGCGGCTGCTTCGGTCCCGTCGGCGGTCGTCCCCGTCGTCGCAGCGGCAGCAGCGGTCCCGTCTTCCGGGACGGCGGACGGTCCGTCACCGGCGTGGGCTCTGACGTCGGCCCCGGTCACGCGACCGCCCGGTCCCGAACCCTCGACGGCGGCGAGGTCGACGCCGAGTTCCCTGGCGAGCGAACGTGTGCTCGGCGCGGCGAACACGCGTCCCGAGGGAACGGGGGCGTCGACGGATTCGCCCTCCTCGGCGTCGGCCGATGCCGCCGTCTCCGCCTCGTCCTCGGTCTCCGCTGCCTCGTCGCGCTCGGCGTCCGCAGGTGCGGCGTCGGACGTCGCGGCCGACTCCAGAGATCCCTCTTCGGCGTCCGCCGCTGCCTCGGCGGCGTCGTCCTCTCCGCCGGCGACGTCGAACGTCACGAAGACCGCGTCGACCGGAACGATCTCCCCCTCGTCGTAGTGCAGTCGCGCGATCGTCCCCTCCTGTGGGCTCGGAATCTCGACGAGCGCCTTGTCGGTCTCGACCTCGGCGATGACCTGATCCTCGACGACCGACTCCCCCTCCTCGACGAGCCACGAGACGAGTTCCCCCTCGGCGATCCCCTCGCCGAGGTCCGGCAACTCGAAGGTTCGTTCTACCATACCAGTCGGTCGGGGCACGACCATTTCAGTATTTCCCTGCGCGCCGCTGCGTCGCGGACGTCGGAAACAGCCGGGAAACGGAGGTCGAATCAGTCCGAGAGCGCCGCCTCGATACCGTCGAGGATCCGCGGCGGGTGCGGGAAGTAGAAGTCCTCCATCGACAGCAGCGGAACCGGCGTGTCGAAGCCAGTGACGCGCTCGACCGGGGATTCGAGGTACATCAGCGCCTCGTCGTTGATGCGGGCGACGATCTCGCTGCCGACCCCGAGCGTCCGCGGTCCCTCGTGGACGACGACGCAGCGACCGGTCTTCTTCACCGACTCGACGACCGTCTCGGTGTCCATCGGCGAGATCGAGCGGAGGTCGATCACCTCGGCGTCGACGCTCCCGTGCTCGACCGCCTCCAGCGTCGGCGGCATCATCGCCCCCCACGCGACGACCGTGACGTCCTCGCCCTCGCTTCGGATCGCGGCCTCGCCGATCGGGACTTCGTGTTCTCCCTCGGGGATCTCTTCCCTGATGGAGCGGTAGATCCGCTTCGGTTCCATAAACAGCACCGGGTCGGGATCGCGGATCGCCGCGGTGAGCAGTCCCTTCGTGTCCGCGGGCGTGCTCGGGACGACGACCTGGAGGCCGGGGATGTGCCCGTACGCGCCCTCTAAGCTCTCGGAGTGGTGTTCCAGCGCCCGGACGCCCGCGCCGTAGGGCATCCGGACGACCATCGGCGCGCTCAGTTCGCCGCGGGTGCGCCAGCGGATCCGGCTCGCGTTCGTGACGAGCTGGTCGAACGCCGGCGGGAGGAAGCCCGAGAACTGGATCTCCGCGACCGGCCGGTAGCCGTACATCGCCATCCCGGCCGCGCCGCCGACGATCGCGATCTCCGACAGCGGCGTGTCGACCACGCGCTTGCTCCCGAACTCCTCGAGGAGTTCGTCGGTGGCGCGGAAGACCCCGCCGCTCTCGGCGACGTCCTCGCCGAAGACGACGACCCGGTCGTCGCGCTCCATCTCGGTGTGCAGTGCGTCGTTGACCGCCTGTACGATGGTTGCCTGCATAGTCATCCCTTCGGTCGCTGTTCGATGTAGTCGTACATCTCGGGGCGCCGTTCGAGGAGCTCTTCGAACTCCGCCAGTTGGCGGGCGAGTTCCGGCGGCAGTTCGTCGTAGAGGTGCGCGAACATCTCCGAGACGGCCCGCTCTTCCATCTCGTTGGCGGCCGCGAGCGCCTCGTCGAACTCGGCGTCGATCTCCTCGACGATCGCGTCGTGATCGATCTCGGACCACAGGCCCTCCGACTTCAGGAACTCCCGGTAGCGCTCGATCGGGTCGTGGGCCTCCCAGTGTTCGACCTCTTCGTCCTCCCGGTAGCGGGTGGGGTCGTCGCTCGTCGTGTGCGCGTCGAGACGGTACGTGACCGACTCGACGAACACCGGTTCGCCGTCCTTCACGCGTTCGCGCGCGGACTGGACGGCGTCGTAGACGGCGAGGACGTCCTGGCCGTCGACCCGGATCGCGTCGATGCCGTAGGCCAGCGCCTTCTGGGCGATCGTGTTCGCGCCGCTCTGTTTCCCGTACGGCATCGAGATGGCGTACCCGTTGTTCTGACAGAAGAAGAGCGCCGGCAGGCCGAGCGAGCCCGCGAGGTTGATCCCCTCGTGGGCCGCGCCGGTGCTCGTCGCGCCGTCGCCGAGGTACGCGGTCGCGACGGCGTCGGCGTCGTCCAGGTGCATCCCCCAGGCGATGCCCGCCACGAGCGGGAGGTGCGATCCGATCGAGATCGCGATCTGGGAGTTGTGCTTCGCGAAGGCCTCCTGTCCCTCTTCGATCCCCCGCCAGAACAGGATCATGTCCGTCATCGACGCGCCGCGCATAAACATCGGCGTCCACGCGCGGCCGACGTACAACCAGTCCTCGGGCCGGAGCGTGAACGCGCTCCCGATGATGCTCGCCTCCTGACCGCGGGTGGATCCGAACGTGCCGAGTTCGCCCCGCCGCTGGATGTTCACCATCCGCCGGGAGAACACCCGGTCGGTCACCATCCACCGATACAGGTCCAGAAGCTCCCCGTCGTCGAGGTCCGGGATCGCCTCCGCGTCGTACGATCCGTCCGGGGCGACGATCTGGTGGGTGGGTACCGACAGGTCCGACTGCGAGAGGTACCGCACCTCGCCACCGCCGTCGTCGCCCGTAGCCGGCGGTACTCGTATGTCTGACTCTCTATCGCTCATTCGACGACGCGTTCTTGCGCGGGCCCGGTAATAAAATCGCGGGTCGAACGCGACTCCTCGGTGCATCTCGGAGGCCGTTCCGTACCGGAGGCAAACCTCCACTCTGCCCCGGACGCGATTCCCCCTTCGATCCGACCACGACGTCGACAACTGCCACCACGATTTATTAGCCATCGGTTGGAGTATCGCCTATGACGATACTGACAGCGGTCGACGGGGAGACGGTCCCGAGCGACGCCGTAGCGCGGGGCGCAGAACTGGCGGCTGCCTTCGACGTCGATCACGTCGTCCTGCACGTGATGCCGCAGGACGTGTTCGAGAAGTTCCGCTCGGCCGCGAGCGGGTCGTCGGGTCGATCCGTCACGACGCCGGCGTCCTACGGGAGTGCGGAAGGCCGGGCGCACCAGCAGGGCTCCGGCGAGGAGTACACCGTCGAGGACGGAGAGCGGCACGCGACAGGCGTCGCGCGCGACGTGGTCCAGGAGACGCTCGACGAACCCGAGGAGACGATTCTCAAGGGTCGCGTCGGCGAACCCGTCGAAGAGATCCTCTCGGAGGCAGACCGCCGTGACGCCCAGTATCTGGTCATCGGCGGCCGGAAGCGCTCGCCCACCGGGAAGGCGCTCTTCGGGAGCAAGACGCAGTCCATCCTGCTCACCGCGGATCTACCGGTCGTCACCGTGATGTCCGGCGACTGACCTCGCAGCCGTGGTGCCGGGTGACCGACTCAGCAACCTCGGAGGCCAGAGACCGACTCCGCAACCGTGACGGCCGGCGACCGCCCCTGCAACCGTGGTGACCGGCGACCGCCCCTGCAACCGTGGTGACCGGCGACCGATCGGCAGACGACGGGGAACGGGTTGCGGTCGCCGACTCGATACGGGCGTCGACGACGGCACCGAAATGTCGATGGACAGGTGATTTTATATACCACCACATCTATCCTATTCGATGATGTCATTCGACAGCATTCGGCGTCGATCGTTTTTGAAGACGGGTGCGGCGGCCAGTACGATCGGACTGACGGGGCTCGCGGGTTGTTCCAGTATCACCGGTGGCGGGACGCCTGAACTCGGACTCGCCTTTACGGTTCCCGTCGAGAACTTCGGGTCGCTGTTCGCGATCGAGGAGCTACAGGACCAGGTCTCGAATCTGGGCTCGGAGTACGAACTCAGCGTGTCGCGAAACGAGAGCACGCCCGACTCGCTCAACGCGATGGCCGCCGGAGAGGTAGATATGGCGCTTCTCACCACCGTGAGCTACGCCTCTGCGGTCCGCCAGGAGGCGGTCCCGGGCAACATCTCGATGATCGCGACCGACTTCTGGGACGCCCATCCGGAGTGGTACGGGTTCACCATCTTCTCCGGTCCCGACTCGGACATCACCGAAATCGCCGATCTGGAGGGCGCAAACGTCGGCGTGAACGCGCAGGGGACCGGCACGCACGCCGTCCTCGAAAAGGGGATCCGGCAGGCCGACCTCGAGTTCGGCACCGACGCCGAGATCGTCGAACTGCCGTTCCCGACGTTCGTCTCCGCGATCAACGACGGCCGGATCGACGCCGGGATCTTCCCCGCGCTGTTCGCCGTCGCGGCGCGGGCGGAGGGCTTCACCGAGGTGTACAAGAGCCAGGACCTCTGGGACGAGGCGTACCCCTTCGCGTACACCGTCGCGTCGAACAACTCCCTCGACGAGAACGGCGACGCCATCGCCGCGTTCGGGGAGGACCTCGACGAACTCGTCGAGTACTGTTACGACAACCGCAGCGAGGTCGTCTCCCTGGCCGCGGAGCACTTCGAACTCCCCGAACAGGTCGTCGACGGCTTCTTCCTCACGAACAACGACTACTACCGTCAGGACATCACGATCGACATCGACCGCCTCCAGTTCGCCATCGACGAACTCGTCGAACTCGGGTTCGTCGAAGAGAGCTTCGACGTCGGCGAGTACGCGACGAACGAGTACGTCCCGTCGAACTGAACGGGCTCGCGGGATTCTCCGCGGATTTACAGCCGACAGTATCAGCCCACCGGCCCTCCCGGGTCGACGCTCGGCCCCGCGGCCGCCGCCGACGAGCGACCACGGACACCCGATCGACGACGACGATACGCGCAGTCGATCACCCTCCCGTCCCGCTGCCCGCTCTCGTTTCCGTCCCGTTATGCGGTACGGACGGGTTCGACGGACGTGACGGACTCAGCCGTCGTATCCCTTCGCGCCGATCCGAGCCAGGTCCGCCCGGACCGCGTCGGCCGCCGTCGCGAGTTCGTCGGCCTCGACGTCGGGAAGGTCCCACTCGTGAATCGCGGCGACGCCGCCCTCGTCGAGGTCGACCGGAACGCTGAGTGCGAGATCCGCGAAGCCGTACTCGCCGTCGAGCGGCGTCGAGAGACAGAACGGCTCTCCGAGACGGCCATGGGGGTCCTCGCCGTCCGGCTCCGATCCGGCCGCGATCGAGCGGATCACGCGCGTGACGCCCGCGCTCGTCACCCACCGCGACGTCTCGTTGACGCCGCGCTCCTTCGCGATGTCGAACGGGATGTCGAGGACGTACTCCCGTATCGCCTCGCGGTCGAGGTCGTCGCCGGCGACCGGTTCGCCGCCCGCCCGCGCCCGCGAGAGGATCGGGACGACGTTCTCGCCGTGTTCGCCCATCATCGGACAGTAGACCTCGTTGGGGTGCACCCCAAGTTCCGAGCCGACGGCGTCGGCGACGCGGGCGCTCTCCGAGAGCGAGTACCCGAGGAAGCAGCGCCGCGGCCACTCCAGGAGCGAGTAGAACTGATAGACGAGTCGGTCGATCGGGTTCGTCACGACCAGAAGCGGCGTCGGATCCAGCGGGCGGAGCTCCTCGGCGACGTCCGCGACGATCGAGAGGTTCCGATCGAGTTCGGCCTCGCGCGCGCCGCGGCCCGTCGCGTCCTCCGGTTGCGGTGCCGCCGCGTTGAACACGAGCAGGTCCGGCGCCAGTTCCGCCAGTTCGTCGGGCGTCGCGGCCCGGACCGTTCCGACGTCGTCGCCGGCGAGCGACGCGCCTGGCGCGTTCGAGAAGTGATAACTCGCGTGTGAGATGTCTTTTCCGTGCGCCCACGCGGCGCCCTCGTTGATGTCGACGAGCGAGACGTCGACGGTCGGTGCCAGTCCGGCGAGCGTGTAGGCGACGGTCGAACCGATGGTGCTCGCGCCGCCGATGATCGCGACGTGCATACCGGTAGCTCACCGCTCGAACACAAGTAGATTGTCCCGGAGGCGGCACTTCGGACCGATCGATCGACTAGTCGCCGCCGTCGACGTAGACGACGCCGTCCTCGACGACGACGTCGTAGGTGGGGACCCTGATCCGGTCGTCCCCGATGTGTTTGCCCGTCTCCAACTCGAAGGACCACCCGTGCCACGGACAGGAGACGATGCAGTTGTCGCTGTAGTGCTGGTCGATGCGCTCGCCCGTCCCGGTGAACTCGCCGACGAGTTCGCGCTGGACGTTCCCCTTGCAGACCGGGCCGCCGTCGTGCGGGCACTGGTTCCGCAGGGCGTAGAACTCGCCCTCGGCCTTGATCACGCCCACCTCCGCGCGGCCGACTTCGACGAGCGCGTGGTCGCCGTCGTCGAACTCCTCGGCCGGGCCGACCTCGACGAGTCCGTCGGCGCTCATACGCCGAACACCTCCATCGCGTTGCCGGCGAGTATCGCTCTCCTGTCGTCGTCGTCGAGCATCGGGAGGTCGTTGATGATCGAGGGGCTGTCGAAGTCCCAGTGGGGGTAATCGGAGGCGTACAGGAGTCGGTCGGTGCCGACCATATCGAAGCAGAGTTCCAGCAGGTCGTTGCGGGCGGAGATCTCCAGCGGCTGGGTGCCGAAGTAGAAGTCCGTGATGTACTCGCTGGGGCGGGTGTCCAGTAGCGGCGCTTCCTCGGGGCGTTTGAGGTACTCCTCGTCGAGGCGGCTGACGAGGCCGGGGATGTAGGTGACGCCCGACTCCATAAAGACGATGTCCAGATCGGGGTACTTTTCGGGGACGCCCTGACAGGCGACGCTGACGATCTGGGACATGTTCGATTCGAGGAATCCGAGCGTGTGGGTCTCGATCATCTCCTGGTAGCCCGCGCGAACGTACTCGTCGAGGCCCGACCCGCCCGTGTGATACACGACGGGGAAGTCCATCTGCTCACAGCGCTCGTAGATCGGATCGTACTTTCTGTTCCCCAGCGGCGGACTCGCCCCCGCCGTCACGAAACACGCCCCCACGAACGCCTCCTCGTCCTCCACCCGGTCGAGGATCCGGAGGGAGGCGTCGACGTCGCCGTAGGGCATCGGGGCGAGGCCGTAGACGCCCTCGTCGGGGTCGAGCACCTCCGCCAGCATGTACTCGACGTACGCCTCCGTGAACGCCTGGACGCGTTCGTCGTCGGCGTTGACCCCGCCCATCGCGAGGATGAGATGTGAGATCTGCAGGGAGACGTCGATGTCGAGGAAGTCCATCCCCTCGCGGACGCGTTCCGGCTCTTCGGGTTCGTCGGGGTAGTTCGAGTGCTCGCGCAGCACTTTCCCGTAGTTCTGCCTGTCGCCCGTCGACGTCGGGAAGAACGAACTGAGGTTCTGTTTCACCCCGGCGTCGTCCCAGTTGCTGTTCTTGTACTTCGTGTTCCACGGTTCGGGCATGTACTCCGCGACTTCCTTGAACGAGTCCTGGTAGTGCCAGTCGCAGTCGACGACCCGCGTCTCGGACGCGTCGATCATCGCCGCGTCCCCCTTCCGGATACGACGACCGCCGGCGCCGACGGAGGGCACTCACAGACCGTGCGACCGTGACAGAGAGTCGTTGGCATACAGAGGTATCTTTGATGTACATCCATTTAGGTTTTTGTGCCCCGTTGGCGGTACTGTTTAGTTAGGAGTGAAATCGGTGGGAAGGATGCAGGGAAGCCCTCGGAAGCCCCCGCGTTCTCGACTCGATGCGCTCGCTGCGCTCCTCGTCGCTCACTGTGTTCGCTCCTGCGGTGCTTACGTCGCGCGTCGTCGTCGAGAACGCGGCCCCTTCCATTCCCGCCCGTCGGTGGTTTTCCGGGTGGGAGTCGCTTAACTAAACACGACCCCGTTGGCTCCCGAGGTGAGACGGCGGAGGCGACGGCGACGAAGCAAAGTCAGTAGGGGATGCAGGTCTCGAAGCGCTCGGGGTCGGTGGAGAAAACGGATCGGTGCCGACGGACGGAGCAGCTCCTACGTCCAGTGCAGGAGTCGGTTCCGGGTGAATCGGAGCAGGCGGTCGAGACCGATCCCGATGAACATGATCGCGATGATCGCCGCGTAGACCTGCTCGGACTCGAAGGAACGGACGCCCTGGATCTCTAAGGCCCCGAGTCCGCCACCGCCGGCCACCATCTCGAAGACGAACGTGATGATGAGCGACAGCGGCATCGCGATCTGAAAGCCCGTGAGGATGCCCGGCAGCGCCGCGGGCATAATCACGCGCCAGAGGAGTCGTCGGTCACCGGTCCCCATCATCTGCGCCGACCAGATGAGGTTCGTCTGGACCTGTCGCGTGCTGTCGCGCGCGTTGACGGCGACGGGCCAGAACGTCCCGACGGCGACCATGATGATCTTCGAGAGGTCGCCGATCCCGAACCAGAGCATGAACACCGGGATGAGCGAGATGATCGGGACGGGGTAGCCGATCTTGATGATCGGATCGAAGAACCAGTCGACGAGGTCGTTCCGCGCGGAGAGAACGCCGACGATCACGCCGAGCACCGACGCGATGGCGAGGCCGATGAGCGCCCGATAGAGGGTCAGATACGCGTTGTACAGCATCTCCCCGTTGAGCGTCAGTTCGACGAACCGGGCGACGATCGCCGACAGCGGCGGCAGGAAGTAGTAGTGGATGAGACCGAGCTGGCCGACGACCTCCCAGAGCACGAGGAGGATCACGAGCGAGTAGATCGACTTCCCGATGTCGATGACTCGCGAGAGGTCGAACCCGCCCTCGGCGTCTGCGGTTACGTCCATACTAACACCCTGTCACGCGTCTCCTCGAAGCCACGGACCGCCACGAACGCGACGGCGGAGATGATGACGATGTTCGCGAACATCGTCGGGTAGTTGCCGATCTGTCCGGACGTGAGGATCAGGTAGCCGATCCCCTGGTTCGACGCGATGAGTTCGGCGCTCACCAGCGCGATGAACGCGATCGGGACCGCCTGTCTGACTCCCGTCATAATCTCGGGAACCGTCGCCGGGAAGATCACCTTGTACAGCATCTCACGGTCGCTCGTGCCCATCATCTGCGCCGACCAGACCAGGTTCTGATCGACGTCGACGGCCGCGTTGTAGGCGTTGAGCACGATCGGGAGCAGGCACGCGAGGAAGACGATGAGGATCGCCGCCTCGGTGCCGACGCCGAGCCACAGGATCGCGAGCGGGACGAGCGCCGTCTTCGGGATGGGGTAGGTCATAGAGAGGAAGATATCGAAGAAGTTCTCGACGGGGTCCGACCGGGCCATCCCGATCCCGAGGAGCACGCCGATGAGGATGCTCAGACCCAGTCCGACGCCGATCCGGAACAGCGAGATGAAGAGATGTGAGAACACCTCGCCGGTGACGACGAGGTTCGCGATGCGGCTCGAAACGGTGGTCGGCGGGGGGAGGACCGCCTCCGCGACGACCGTTCCGCTCGCGATCTCCCAGAGCACGACGAGGATGCCGAGCGGGATCCAGTCGACGAGCGTCTGGGCGACGCCCTGGACGGGAGCCGGAAGCCCCTCGATTCGGCGCGAGGTCGCGTGTCGCACGGCTACAGCTTCACCTCCGTTTGGGTCTCCTCGTGGAGGGACTTCCAGACGGTGTTCTTGTAGTCGGCGAACTCGTCGGAGGTGACGATGTCCTCGCGCGTGCCCGAGCGGTCGAGGCCGACTTCCGTGACCGTCTTCTTCGTTCCGGGGTGTCGCGTCATGATCAGCACGCGCTCGGAGAGGTAGACCGCCTCCTCGACGTCGTGGGTGATGAACACGATCGTCTTCCCGAGATCGTCCCAGATGTCACGTAGCTGATCCTGAAGCGCCTCGCGCAGCGGCTGGTCCAGCGCGCCGAAGGGCTCGTCCATCAGCAGGATCTTCGGTTCGTACGCGAGCGTGCGCGCGATGCCGACGCGCTGTTTCATCCCGCCGGAGAGCTCCTTGGGGTACTTGTCCTCGAAGCCGTCGAGGTCGACCAGGTCGATGTACTTCTGGGCGATGCTCTGTCGCTCCTCCTTCGGGACGCCGTCCTCTTCGAGGCCGTACGTGACGTTCTCGAAGACGGTCCGCCAGGGGAACAGCGCGTAGTCCTGAAAGACGACGCCGCGGTCGGTCCCGGGGCCGTCGATCGGTTCCCCGTCGACGGCGATGGTCCCGCTCGTGACGTCGAGGAAGCCCGCGATGAGGTACAGAAGCGTGCTCTTGCCGCACCCGCTCGGTCCGACGACGCTGACGAACTCGCCGCCCTCGACCTCGAAGGAGAGGTCCTCGATCGCTTTCGTCCGCTCTGCGCCCTCGCCGTACACCTTCTCCAGTTCGGATATCGTGACGCGTCCGTCCATCACTCGATCACCCTCTCGGACACGCTTCGACTGTTCTGGTCTCCTGTCCCGTCGTCGCCGTCGCAGCTATCGTTCGTGCTCATTGAGATCTCCGTCTGTCACTGCAGGTTCCTTGATACCGTGGCACGCCGAACGTCGGTCGGTGGTAACTCCCGGGGACGTCCGGCCCCGGTGGATGCCCGGTCGATGTCGCGGTCGGCCGCCGTGGACCGCTATTGGTACCACGTAACATAATGCCGTTACAGCATCCATCCTACAAAAGCCTTCCTTACGACGCGACGCTTTCGAGACGGGAATACCGTCGCGATGGCTCCGTTTCGTAGTATTAAAACCCCTATATAGTTGTTATATTTGATAAATAATTAGTTTTGAAAAGCGTTCTACCTCCTTTTTACGAAGTTTAGACAGTATTTTTCTTTTCTCGATTGATGAAATCTTATTATAGTTTATTTTTGTCGTCCGGGAGAACTCATACAGACACCGACATTTTTCGTGCTGGGGCGCGTAGCTGCGCGTATGTTCGAGAACGTACTACTCGCGACAGGCGGCGAGGCCGCATCCGACAGAGCAACCGACCACGCGATCGAACTGGCCGCCCACCACGACGCCACGCTACACGTTCTCTACGTGGTCGATAGCGACGTCTACGACGCCTACAGCGGCGACGAGTACGTCGACGGCCGGGAGGGACCGGAACACGGCCTCGAAGAGGTCGGCGAGGAGGCCATCGCGGCGGTCTCCGAGCGGGCGGCCGACCGCGGCGTCGACGTCGAGGGCCACATCGAACACGGGCAACCGCCCGAGACCATCGTCGAGTTCGCCCGCGAGGCGGGCGTCGATCTCGTGGTGCTCGGCACCCGACGTCGGCCCGACGAGTACCGGAGCCTGCTCGGCAGCGTCACCGACCGCGTCCTCCGTCTCGCGGAGATGCCCGTCACCGTGGTCAAGACGCCCGTCGAGCCCTGATCGCGACGGGTCGGTCGGCGCGGATCGTTCCACCGGACCGACGCGGATCGTTGCACAGGGTGACGCGGATTTTTGTACTTGGCCGCGAGACTGACAGACGGTCCCGATGTCAACTCCCTCCAGACGGCGAGTGCTCGGCTCGCTGGCCACCGCAGCGCTCGCCGCGTCCGCCGGCTGTCTCGGCGTGTTCGACCGAAGCGGCGCGGACGACGGCGGTCGCGTCCTCGAACTGATGCTGACTCGACGCGGAAGCACCCTCCGTGAGAATTTCGTAGTCGACCTCGGAGAGACCCGTCCCGAGTGGGACGAGGCGGCGTTCGAGGCGACCCTCGACGGCGAGGAGTACACCACGCAGTACCGGAAGCCCTTCTACTCGACCCCCGACGACCCGAAGTACGCCGAATCGGGCGGGACGTACTACCGGCTCGGTTCCGTCGTCGTCGACGAGGTCGAGACGACCCGACCGGTGCTGCGGCTCTATTCGGCCGAACCCTCGGCGGAAGCGGAGACGGCCGATGACGACGCCGGTGACGCTGGTGCGGACTCCAACGGCGGTGGCGCCGGTGACGGCGCGGACGCCGAGGGCGTCGTCGACGCCGGTCAGCTTCCCGAGGCGGACGCGACGGCGGTCCACGTCGCACACCTCGCCGCCCGGGCGCGCGGGAACACAGGCGGGGCACCGTGGGGGCTGGTGCAGCGCGGCGGATACGTCTACCGCGACGAAACTGCCGTCGAGACGAGCGAACTGCTGGCGGACGACGCCCCCGCGTTCGTCCGCTACCGCGACCGGCGGTACCGGGCCGAAGTGTCGCGGGAGCGATTCTACGAACCCGTCTATCGGGCGACCGTCGAACCGGTCGCGACGTCGCCCGAAGAGATGGAGCGGGTGCTCCGCGCCGGCCACCTCGAAGCGCGAGTCTCGCGCTCGGACCTCTCGTCGGAGGCTCGCGAGATCTTCCGCGCCGCGGAGCGAGACGGGTACAGCGAGTCGCGCCCCTACTCGGACGCCTACGAGGCCGTCCTGCGTGCGATTCACCGGCGACCGTACCTGGACGGGAACGTGGAGAAGGACGCCGGTGTCGATCCCGACGAGCCCCGGCTGATCAGGTACGGCGACGTGTACTACGAGGCCTGGCTGCAGTTCCGGACGTGAGCGGTGCCGACCGGCCGGCCGGTATCGACGTCCACCCGCTCCCGACGGCGCGGGCTTCCGGTCGCGACGCGTCGCCTCACTCCGTGTGGATCACGAATCGAACGCCGTCCAGTCGCTCTGCGTCGTCGACGTCGATCTCCCAACCGTGGGCGGAGACGATCTGCCTGACGCTGGCGAGTCCCATTCCGGTCCCGTCGTCGTCGCGTTTCGTCGAGAACCCCGGCGAGAACACTCGACCGCGGTGCTCCGGATCGATCCCCGGACCGGAGTCCTCGTAGTAGAACCCGCCGTCGGTTTCCCCGACGCGAACGTCGACGTCGTCGCCGCCGTGCTCGACGGAGTTGCGGACCAGGTTCTCGAGGAGGCGCTGGAGCGCCTCGCGGTCGGCCGCGACCTCGATCGCGCCGTCGGTCCGAAACGATGCTTCCGCCGGGGGATCTACGGTCTCCCAGACGGTGTCGAGGACGTCGTCGACCGCGAGAATCGCCGGCTCGGAGACGATATCCCCGCTCCGGAGGGTATCGACGAGGTCCGTTCGGAGTTCGTCGATCCGCTCGATCGCGTCGATCGCGCGTTCGATGTGGGCGTCGTCGCCGGTCTCCAGGGCCAGTTCCAGCCGGCCGCGAGCCGCCGAGATCGGGCTCTGGAAATCGTGTGAGACGAAGCTCGCGAACTCGTCGAGCCGCTCGTACTGCCGTTCGAGCTTCTCCTCGCGCTCCCGCCGCGCGGTGACGTCCCGCGCGGACACCACGATCGCGGTCACGGTCCCGGCGTCGTCGGTCACCGGCCTGAAGAACCCCTGGACGGTGATCGGATCGCCCGCGGGGTTCGGATGCGTGGCCTCGTAGCTCACGTACTCGCCGGCAGCGGCGAGTCGCACCCACTCCCTGACGTCCTCGCGCATCTCCGCCGTCCACCAGGGCGTCTCCGAGAAGTCCTCGCCGATCACGTCCTCGGGCTCGATCCCGACGTACTCGAGCGCCGTTCGGTTGACCTCCTCCACCCGGCCGTCGGTGTCGAGGAGGCCGACCAACAGGTTCGGGTCGTCGAAGATGGCTCGGAACCGCCGTTCGCTCCGCTGGAGTTCCCGCTCGCGGCGTTTCGACTCGGTGACGTCGGTGATGAACCCCTCGATGATCGTCGCCCGGTCTGCGGCGGCCGCGTCGCCGCCGGCGCTCGGGCCGTCACCGACGTCGACGCCCGAATCGGTAACGGTGCGCCCCTGCTCCCACATCCACCGCACTTCCTCGTCGGCCGTCACGACGCGGTACGTGCACTCGAACGGCTCTCCGCGTTCGATCGCCGCCTGAACCTCCTCCCACGCCCGTTCCCTGTCGTCGGGGTGCAGCACCTCCTCGCCCCAGTTCACCTCGTTGGCCGCCAGTGTCTCCGCGGAGTATCCGACGAGGTCCTCGGCCTCGCCGGCGACGTACTCCATCGGCCATCCGGGCTCGTTTCGACACCGGTAGACGATGCCCGGTAAGTTGCTGATGAGGGTTTCGAGCCGGCGTTTGCGGCGGTCGGCCCGCTGGTCCGCGCGTCGCCGTTCGACGGCGTTCTCGATCCGGTTCGCGAGGAGCGCGTACTGTTCCGCAGAGCCTCGTTTCCGGAAGTAATCGGTCACGCCCGCCGAGATAGACTTGCTCGCGACCGCTTCGGATCCCGTCCCGGTGAACAAGATGAAAGGGAGCCCCGGAGACTCCGCTCGAACCGCGTCGAGAAAATCGAGGCCCGTGGTGCTCGGGAACTCGTGATCGGCGACGACGCAGTCGACCGCCTCCTCGCGGACCCTCGCGAGTCCGCCGTCGGGGCGCCGTTCGGCCACGACGTCGAGACGATCGCTCGCACGCTGCAGGGACTCGACCGTCAACTGCCGGAACTGCGGGTCGGATTCGACGTAGAGAACCCGAATCGGGCCGTCCATTGTTTGCCCCACCGATCGGGCCCCTATTAGTCATTTCCACCGTATCAAAGAGCCGATACGAACGTGGTGGACGGTGGGCGGCTCTGCGGACCGCTCTCGTCGGCTCGGCGGCTAGCGGCCGTTCGGTCCGACTCGGCGGCCGTTCGATCCGACTCGGCGGCCGTTCGATCCGATTCGGTGGCCGTTCGGTCCGATTCGGTGGCTAGCGGCCGCTACAGTCGTCGCTCAGGATCTCGCTGCGGACCTCCGCCGCCGACGACGAGACCGCGTCGGCGCGGTCGGTCATCGTCTCGGCGAACGAGTGGTCTGAGAGCGCCGCCGCGTTCACCCGGACCGTCGAGAGCGACGCCTGGACTGCGGCGTCGGCGAGGTAGGCCCCGGCTCTCGCGTCGGCCGCGACGCCCGAACGGCCGCGTTCGACGACGGCGGCGGCGTCTTCGAGAACCGCCAGCGACGACTCCGCGGTCGCGAGCGGGATTCCCGAAGCGCGCTTTGCGAGGCGGTCGGTCGGCTCTCCATCGCCACCGAAGAGTTCGTCCACGAGCGTCGCGTCCTGCGCAGCCAGCGCCAGCAGCTCGCGTCGCTGCCGGGCGAGATCGTCCCTGATCACCTCGAACGACCGCTCCGCTGCTCCGTCCCCCTGACGGACGGTCGCGTCGCTCGCCTCACCGGCGTTCGTCGTGTGGATGCAGGCCATCTCACAGAGCGCCGCCCCCATCGCACCGGCGACGGCCACGACGGTGCCGCCCGCGGGCGCGACCCGCTCGGAGGCGACGTCGTCGAGGAACGCTCCGATCCGGACGTCGTCGTAGCTCATAGCCGCCCTCGGTGCCGCGAGGTCAAGAAGGTCCGGCCGAACGGCCGACGCCCCGGCGGCGAGCGGGGGCCACGGGTGGTCCCCAACCGGAACGGCCGCGGTGCGTTCGTCACGTCGGTGACGCGCTCGCCGGTCAGTTCGTGGTGACGATCTCGACGACGTCGCGGTGGCCGAGTTCGTGATCGGCGCCGACCTGCCGGTTCGAGCGGCAGTCGATCCCGTGGAGGAGCCCGTCGCCGATGTCCGAGTGGAGGTGATACGCGAAGTCCTCGGTCGTCGACTCCTCCGGCAGGATGAAGCAGTCGCGGAAGACCCCCTGCGAGTCGCTGCGGCCGTTCGCGCTCCCCGGGAAGATCGCGATCGCGCCCATCACGTCGAACAGCGCGGATTCGAGGACGGCCTGGACGCCCGTCCCGTCGAAGGCCTCGACGTACTCGCGGATCCGTTCGAGGCCCGCCGCCTGTTCGTCGGAGGGGTCGCCGACGATCTCGAACGCCGACGCCCCGGGCTGGTAGTCGACGACGCCCGCCTCGTCGGCCTGCTTCAGCGCCTTCTCCGCGTGCGCGCTCGTGGGCACGAACGTGAGGTGGTCGTAGTCGGGATCGGCGGTCACGTCGTCGTAGTGCTCCTGGGCTGCCGGCTTGTCCATCTTGTTCGCCGCGATCACGATGGGCTTCGTCCGCTTTCGGATCTCGCGGGCGACGCGCTCTTTGGTCTTCTCGTCCCACTCCTCGGGGTCGAGTCCCGCGTCGGTCGCGAGCAGGATCTGCTTGATCTCGTCTTTGTTCGTCTTGAACGCCGACATCTGCTCTGCGAGGTCCTCCTCGATCTTCTTTTCTTCACCCTCGTACCCCGAGCGGTACCGCTCGATCCCCTTCTCCAAGACGTCGAGATACCACATATCGAGTTCGTTCTCGAGGAAGTCGATGTCCTCGCGGGGGTCGTGGTCCTCGGTGGGCTCGCCCTCCAGGTCCGTCTCGCCGGAGAAGTCGACGACGTGGACGAGTACGTCCGCCTCGTTGAGGTCGGTGAGAAACTGGTTTCCGAGCCCCTTCCCCTCGTGTGCGCCGGGAATGAGCCCCGCGACGTCGACGAGTTTCACCGGAACGAACCGCGTGCCGTCGTCGCAGAAGCCCACGGAGGGCGTACACGTCTCGTCGAACTCGGGCGCCGCGCACTCGACGCGGACGTACGCCTCGCCGACGGAGGGGTCGATGGTCGTGAACGGGTACGCGCCCTCGGGCACGTCGTTCATCGTCGCCGCGTTGAAGAAGGAGGACTTGCCGACGGAGGGCTTTCCGACGAGTCCGATCTTGTAGCTCATTGACTCCTCGCAGTGGTTCGTCGCTCAAAAGCGGCCCTATCCGACCCCTCGTCGTGAGGTGATGACATAGCACAGATTATCCGCGACGGCTCCCCATCGAGCCGGTGCGTCGGGGCGGCCATCGACAGGGTATTTGAACGCCGACACCCACGATCCTGTATGGACGACACCGAGGATCGTCGCGGCGACGGCGGCGACGATGCGACTCACAACGACGCCGGGGACGACGCGGCCCGCAACGACGACGAACCGATCCGCGGCGACGACGAGGACGAACCGCCCGAGCGCGACGGCGAGGACGTCGATGGCGAGGGCGAGGACACCGATAGTGACGGCGACACGTTCGGCGTCGGCATCCACGTCACGGAGGCGGAGTTCCAGTTCGTCGTCCACGTGCCAGCCGACATCGACTCGGGGTGGACCGACCCCGAGGCCTTCCAGCGACTCGTCGAACGGACCGTCTGGAATCACCTGGATCGAGAGGCGACGCTCCGCGGCATCGCACGGGAGGCGTCCGTCGGCGACACCGTCACGCTGGGCCGCGTCACGCTCCGCCCCGACGAAACGGTCGTCGAGACGGCGTTCCGCGACCCCGCCGTCGAATCGTGACCGGCGCGCTCGAGGCCGTCGTCGACGCCGCGATCGAACGCGCGCTCGTCGACGGCTCGGACGCCCGTCGCTACTTCGCGCTCGCGGGCGCGCTGGAACGCGCCCGGGCGGACGGGACTCAGGGGACGGATCGAGACGAGACGGACGGGAGCGGAACCGCGATCGACCGCCGCGGCACCCACAGCGGACCGGAACCGACGCCCCGAACGGGATCGGAGCCGTCCGATACGATCGACGTCGATCGACTCGGCGCGGCGCTCGTGAGCACCGTCGCCGTGCGGGCGCTCGAAGCGACCCGTCCGGACGGGATCGACGCCGACGCGTGGGTTCCGGGCGACGATCCGCGGGCGGAACTCGTCGCGACCGGTGCCCGACTCGCCCTCCGCCGGTTCGAGACCGACGCCGAGACCGTCGCTGCGCGGGCGGGCGTGCCCCGAGAGCGACTCCTCGGGCGGGGACCCGCTGAGGAGGGCCGTTGCCAACCGGGAGAAGACGCCTCGGAAAAGCCGAGCGGACCGCGAGAATAGGGAGTCAGCTAGTTGCGACCGGGAGCGTTCCCGGAGTTGCCCGGAGCGCCGTCCGAGCCGCCTGATTCGTCCGCGTCGTCGTCTTCATCGTCATCTTCATCGTCATCTTCCTCTTCGTCCTCGTCTTCGTCGCCGTCAGCTGCCTCGTCTTCCTCGTCGTCGGCCGCCTCGTCTTCGGACTCCTCACGCTCCTCGGAGTCGTCGTCCTCCGCGTCGTCACCGTCGTCCGGGCCGCCGCGCTCGCTGGCGTTCGCCGGTCCGTTACCGTTGCCGTTTCCGCCGTTCGCGGCGGGGCCGCCGTCTTCGTCGTCAGCGTCGCCGTTTTCGTCATTGCCGTCGTCCCGGCCCGGTGCGTCGTCGGACCGTCCGGGCGCGTCACCGGACCGGCCGGGGGCGTCGTCCTCGCTCTCGGTGTCGGTCTCGTTTCCGTCATCGTCGTCGTCGCCGTCGTCCCGGCCGGGAGCCTCGCCGGACTGACCCGGAGCGTCACCGGACTGGCCGGGCGCGCCGTCGGCGTTACCGGGGTTGTTCCCGGTCACGAAGTCCGAGATCGCCTGTCCCGGCGGGCCGTCGAAGCCGGCCGACTGCAGCGCGCTGACGAACTGGGAGACCGCCAGTCCGAACGGCCCCTGCTCCTCGACGAACTCGACGGTCAGGTCCGTCGTCGTCGTGGCCGTCTCGTTGTCGGCCGTCGCGGTCACGCTGATCGTGACGTTCTCCTGGGGCAGCGGGAGGGCGACCTCACCGCTCTCGTCGGTCGCGTAGGTGCCCGTGCCCGAGTACTCGCCGTCGCCCTCGACCGCGACGTCGACCGTCGCGTTGGAAACGGCGTCGGACCCGTGCGTGACCGTCACGAAGACGCCGTCCGTCCGCTGGTCGGCGCTGACGTCGAGCCGGGCCGATCCGTCGACGGCGAGCGTCGTCTCCGCGGTGAGGTTATCGACCTGCGCGGTCACGGTCACTTCCTGGTCGTCCTCGGGCTGTTCGAACGCCGCGGTGCCGTTCTCGTCGGTGGTGGCCGTCGCCGAGTAGTTCTCCGCGCCTTCGGCCTCGACGGTCGCGTTCTCGACCGGAGCGCCGTACTGGGTGACCTCGACGCTCACCGTCCCGTCGTCGGTCTGGCTCGCTGAGACGTCGAGGGAGTCTTCGAGCGACACGAGCTCGAATTCACCGCTCGCGTTCGCGCCGTTGGCCGTCGCGTCCACCTGCACCGTCACCGTCTCGTTGGGTGCGGACAGGTCGACCTCGCCGTTCTCGTCGGTTTCGTACGTCCCGTTATCGGTGTAGTTCGAATCCGACGAGACCTCGACGGTGGCGTTCTCGACCGCCTCGTCGTACTGCGTGACGGTCACCGTGGCCGTGCCGTCCTCGGCCTGGCTCACGGAGAGTTCGAGGGACTCCTCGTGGGGTACCAGTTCGGCTTCGCTACTCGCGGTCGCGTTGTCCGCCGTCGCGTTCACCTGCACCGTCACCGTCTCGTTCGGATCGGACAAGGTGACGGTTCCGTCCGCGTCCGTCTCGTACGTGCCGTTACCGGCGTACGCCGAGTCGGACGTCACCTCGACGGTGGCGTTCTCGACCGCGGTTCCGTTGTCCGTGACCGTGACGACCGCCTCGCCTGTCTCGGGTTGTTGGTCGACACCGACCGAGAGGGACGCTGCGCTCGCGGCCATCGGGAACGCGGCCATCCCGACGACTGCGATCATCAGGGCGATCGTGAGTGTTCGCTTTGCGTTCATTGCGTCCGCTCTTTGCGACGATTACCACATAAAAAGGGAACTCGCTCAGGCCGTCTTCTCCCGGATTAACCCGATTTAATCGCGTTAAACGTCGCTCTGTCTGGGTCGAACAGTGATGGGAGAGGTCGTCGTCGATATCGTCCGTGGTTCGGGCCGAAAACGACCACCCGTTCGCTCGCGCGCGCCTATCCCTTGTCCGACCGTACGACGACAGCCGGTCAAGTGTGGGTGCGAGCCACCGTCTGTCCGCGGTCGTCGGAGAGAGTAGCGACTCGTCGATCCCGTTCGAAATGCAGAGCGCCCACGAGACTCGCTGTCTCGCGGGCGCTCGAGTATCGGAATATGAGTGGGAGGCGGCGAGCCAGTGTTCCCAGAGGATCGCTCACTCCAGTACTTGCTGACACGCTGGCAGGCTTAACTTCCGTGTTCGGGATGGGTACGGGTGTCGCCCTGCCGCTCTGGCCGCCTTAACGCCGACTCGTGGACTCGAACCACGTGCTCTCTTCGGTCTCCGGTGTACCGAAGACAGTGACCGTCGTCGGTCATCAGCCATCGCGTAGCGTACGGTAACCATTGTATCGCGCGCAATCCAGCTTCCGCCTGAACCCGTCCACGGAGTGGACTTCAGTGTGATAGTCTCGGACCACCACCCACGTCCAACAGTTTCGTAACCGTGTGTTCTATGCAGAACACTGCCACGACACTGTATTCTCGTGGTATGAGTGTGGCTTTGGACTGTTAGTGCTCGCGGGCTTAACACCTCGTTGCCTCGGTGCGTACACCCCGAGTCTATCTAACTCGTCTTCTACGAGTGTCCTCGGTGGTACTTCTTTTTGAGGTGGGTTTCGAGCTTAGATGCGTTCAGCTCTTACCCCGTGGTGCGTGGCTGCTCGGCATCTGCCCTCTCGGACAACCGATACACCAGCGGCACCCAGTCGTAGTTCCTCTCGTACTATACGACCGTTCCTCTCAAGTACCAAAACACCCCCAATAGATAGCAGCCGACCTGTCTCACGACGGTCTAAACCCAGCTCACGACCTCCTTTAATAGGCGAACAACCTCACCCTTGCCTGCTTCTGCACAGGCAGGATGGAGGGAACCGACATCGAGGTAGCAAGCCACTCGGTCGATATGTGCTCTTGCGAGTGACGACTCTGTTATCCCTAAGGTAGCTTTTCTGTCATCAACGGGCCCCATCCAGGAGCCTCGTTGGTTCGCTAGACCACGCTTTCGCGTCAGCGATCCTCGTTGGGAAGATCACTGTCAGACTTCCGTGTGCTCTTGCGCTCTTCTCCGGGTTTCCGACCCGGGTGAGGAAATCTTTGGGCGCGCTCGATATCTTTTCGAGCGCGTACCGCCCCAGTCAAACTGCCCGGCTACCGGTGTCCTCCGCCAGGAGTGAGAGTCGCAGTCACTAACGGGTAGTATTTCACGTGTGACTCGGTGGCCCGCTAGCGCGGGTACCTGTGTAACGTCTCCTACCTATGCTGCACATCAGCGACCACGTCTCAGCGACAGCCTGCAGTAAAGCTCTATAGGGTCTTCGCTTCCCCTTGGGGGTCTCCAGACTCCGCACTGGAACGTACAGTTCACCGGGCCCAGCGTTGGGACAGTGACGCTCTCGTTGATCCATTCATGCAAGCCGCTACTGAAGCGGCAAGGTACTACGCTACCTTAAGAGGGTCATAGTTACCCCCGCCGTTGACGGGTCCTTCGTCCTCTTGTACGAGGTGTTCAGATACCCGCACTGGGCAGGATTCAGTGACCGTACGAGTCCTTGCGGATTTGCGGTCACCTATGTTGTTACTAGACAGTCGGAGCGTCCGAGTCACTGCGACCTGCTCGGTCAAAAGCAGGTATCCCTTCTTCCGAAGGTACGGGACTAACTTGCCGAATTCCCTAACGCCGGTTGCTCCCGACGGGCCGTGGCTTTCGCTGCCTGAGCACCTGTGTCGGATCTCGGTACGGTCGCCGTGCGTCTTTTCACGGGCTCTCGGTACCAGCGACTTGCGCTGTCTCGTGATTCGATCGCTTCGTACCGTTACGGTTTCCACGATGTTCCACGATTCGACGGGGCGAAGGCCCCGCTCGCTGTTTCCCAAAGCGTCGACAATATGCACGGTGGTACTGGAATATTAACCAGTTTCCCTGGTTGTCCCGGTCGAATTACGGCGGGACTTAGGACCGACTAACCCTCGGCTGATTAGCAGTGCCGAGGAACCCTTGCTCGTTTGGCCGTCGGGGGTCTCACCCGACTCTCGCTGCTACTGTGACCAGGATTTTCGTTACTATACGGTCCACGCGAGCTCTCGCCCGTGCTTCCGCCCGTACAGTACGCCAAGCCTACTAGGTCGTCCGGTGAAGGACGCTGCCAGGTCTCGGTGGTAGATTTGAGCCCCGATCATTTTGGGCGCCTCGAACCTCGGCCGGTAAGCTGTTACGCTTTTCTTAGAGGGTAGCTGCTTCTAAGCTCACCTCCCGGCTGTTTAGGGCTCGAGACCACCTTCGATCGCACTTAATCTACACTTGGGGACCTTAACCCGGCTCTGGGTTGTCTCCCTCACGGTACACAGGCTTACCCCGCATACCGGATTCCCGACGTCTGTGGCGTCTGCAAGTTCGGAGTTTGACAGGAAGGCCGACTCCTCTCGGAGGCGGGACTTCCAATCGGTCGCTCTACCTCGCAGACTACCTCGATCGAGGTCATGCTTCGACATGTTTCGGCTGGAACCAGCTGTTGCCGAGTTCGATGGGCCTTTCACCCCTACGCACGAGTCAGAGGAGGGTATTGTAGGACACCATCCCTTCAGGCCTCCACGCAGCTTTCGCCACGCTTCACCTTGCTCGCGCGTAGATCACTCGGTTTCGGGTCGCATCATCGGGACTCCCCGCGCTTGAACACGGCGGCCCTGGTCCGGAAGGACTGCGGCCATGTCGGTTTCCCTGTGCCTGCCTGGATGATCCAGTTAGGCTTGCCTCGATAATGCACTCCCTGGGTCGTTTTTCAAAACGCACGACGCGACACCGGCTTCCTCGAAGTCCTACTGGTGGGTCGCCCCACGGTCGTTTATTCGAGGACCTTGTATGCCTCGTCGTTCTATCACTGACTGAGTTCAGGCCCTATTGCACCGCCCTGTTCGGGGTGCTTTTCAGCGTTCGCTCACGCTACTTGTTCGCTATCGGTCTCGAGGAGTGATTTAGTCTTCGCAGTTGATGCCTGCGGTAGTCACGAGGAATATCCAATCCCCGCTACTCTGGAGTTGGTCCGGAAACACGCGTTCACGATACGGGACTGTCACCCTGTATCGTACTCCGTTCCAGGAGATTTCTCGTGAAGTTGTGTTTCGTTGTGACCAGTCCGAACACCACATTTCCCGTGAGGGATTCGGTTTGGACTGTGTCGCGTTCACTCGCGGTTAGTAACGACATCGCGTTTGCTTTCTGTTCCTGCTCCTACTGAGATGTTTCAATTCGGAGCGTTCCCCATTGCGCGAAGCAATTGCGGTGGGGATTCCCATTCGGAGATCCCGAGTTCTTAGTCTCCGTGCGACTCCCTCGGGCTTTTCGCAGCTTGGCACGTCCGTCGTCGGCTCTCGAGCCGAGCCATTCACCAGCCAGTACAGTAGCCAGTTTGAGTGTCGTGTGGTTACGACTCGTCTACGAACGTGACGTGTGTCACGCGTAGACGACTGTTTGCTGTTGGTTGCAAGTTGAATTGCAGTTGAGTTGGTGATCTGAGACGTCCACAATGTGTCCGTCCTCGGTGGACGGGTTCAGTGGGCGTCTGGATTGCGCGCGTACAATGGTCGTCATTGAACGTCCGGTGGCTGCCGGAGCGTCCGTCGAACCCTTCCTATCCGCGTTTTCACGGGATAGTGCATCAGTTCGTGTCCACTCCAGTCGAGTAGACTGTCCCACTTAAGGGACTCGTTCTGTGTTCGAGTGGAGTGGGTGATGGACCCGCTGGGATTTGAACCCAGGGCGTCCTCCTTGCAAAGGAGGTGCTCTACCGCTGAGCTACGGGCCCGTGTTAGCCTTGGTGGTTCTTAGGTGCCTGTCTGGCGTCTGTCGAATCCTGAACGGGATCACGCGATGAGTGAAAGTGGGCTAGGCGCGGCGGCCTAGTCCCGGTCTGTAGGAGGTGATCCAGCCGCAGATTCCCCTACGGCTACCTTGTTACGACTTAAGCCCCCTTGCGAAGCCCAGATTCGACCATTGTGAAATGGCCTCATCCGGACCTCACTCGGGTGCTTTGACGGGCGGTGTGTGCAAGGAGCAGGGACGTATTCACCGCATTCTTGTGAAATGCGATTACTACCGAATCCAGCTTCATGCGGGCGAGTTTCAGCCCGCAATCCGAACTACGATCAAGTTTCGGAGATTAGCGCCCTCTTTCGAGGTTGCAACCCATTGTCTTGACCATTGTAGCCCGCGTGTAGCCCAGCTCATTCGGGGCATACTGACCTACCGTTGCCCGTTCCTTCCTCCAGTTTGGCACTGGCAGTCCTCTTAATGTACCCAGCCAGTCGAAACTGCTGCTGGCAATTAGGAGTGCGGGTCTCGCTCGTTGCCTGACTTAACAGGACGCCTCACGGTACGAGCTGACGGCGGCCATGCACCTCCTCTCTACAGCTCGTGATGAGGTCATCAACCTGACCGTCATTACTGTAGTCGGAGCTGGTGAGATGTCCGGCGTTGAGTCCAATTAAACCGCAGGCTCCTCCGGTTGTAGTGCTCCCCCGCCAATTCCTTTAAGTTTCATCCTTGCAGACGTACTTCCCAGGCGGTTCGCTTCTCGGCTTCCCTACGGCACAGCACAGGCGCGTAGCCTGTGCCACACCTAGCGAACATCGTTTACGGCTAGGACTACCCGGGTATCTAATCCGGTTCGAGACCCTAGCTTTCGTCCCTCACTGTCGGATCCGTCTTCTCGAGATGCTTTCGCCATCGGTGGTCCGTTCGGGATTACGGGATTTCACTCCTACCCCGGACGTACCTCTCGAGCCTTCCGGTCCCAAGCCCTGAAGTTTCCGCCGGACGCCCACACGTTGAGCGTGTGGATTTCCCGACGGACTTTCAGGGCCAGCTACGGACGCTTTAGGCCCAATAAGATTGGCCATCACTTGAGCTGCCGGTATTACCGCGGCGGCTGGCACCGGTCTTGCCCAGCTCTTGTTCGTGTACCGCCCTACGGTACACAAAAGCGAGGACGATATGCCCTCGCACTCGGAGTCCCCTTATCGCACTGGCGTGCAGTGTAAAGGTTTCGCGCCTGCTGCGCCCCGTAGGGCCCGGAATCTTGTCTCAGATTCCGTCTCCGGGCTCTTGCTCTCACAACCCGTACCGATTATGGGCACGGTGGGCCGTTACCCCACCGTCTACCTAATCGGCCGCAGCCTCATCCTACAGCACCGTAGTGTTTGTGACTCCCGGCGTTCCAGCATGGGAGTTCTATGACGAGTTAGCCTCAGTTTCCCGAGGTTATTCGTCTCTGTAGGGTAGGTTGGCCACGTGTTACTGAGCTATCTGCCACGAGTGTGAACTCGTGCGACTAGCATGGCTAAATCGGACTCCGATAGCAATGGCCTCCGGCAGGATCAACCGGAATGGGTCTCCCCCGTAAGGGGGAGGGGTGTGGCGGGATTTTCCCCTCGGATGAGGGGAGAATCACCAATCGTCATTGCGTGGTCCGTTCAGTGGTTCGGGAGACACCAGACAGGTGTCACCGAACCACCAAGGCTAACATCAGATCCCATCTGTACGGCGGACCGCAGGGGTGGAATCCTCATTCCGTGTCCGACTCAGTCGAATCGGCGTACGGGTATAAACCCGTTGAATCCGATCCGACTCGCAGCGTCGATCGCCGCGGGAGTCGGAGAGCGAGCGCGGACGGAGTTCAACCGCCCGCAGTCGCGTAGTGTTCTTCGCATTACTGTCTGATGCGTGGGTTGTACTTAACCTCGTTGATCTCGAACGATTTTCGAAAAATTGTGGAAGATATGTGTGATCGTCTAACAACGGACAGTCGAAACGGAGGGAGGTGAACGTTTGACCAGTGATACGAGACCACTATTTATCGTGTTTCGCGCGTGGGCGGGCAGGAAACACGAACGAGCGAAGGGGATTGTAGTAGCGTTTGCAACTAATTGCTCGTCCGATCGCACGACAGCGTGCGATCGAGTGAGTGAAGACTTGCAAACGCTACGATAGTGTGGGAGGTCCCCGACGGAGCCGCACGGGCGTCCCCCAGACCGATTTCGCACCCGCGCCCGGACGCGTTAAGCGCCTTCTCGCTCCCCGTTGCCGAATCGCCCTCTTTATAACGGGGGCCTTTATAAGGGAGGGGGAAGATAATCCGACAGAGCATGAGTGCGCCGGCAGATTCAATCGAGATTCAGAACGTTGTCGCATCGACCGGTATCGGCCAAGAGCTCGATCTCGAGGCCCTCGCCGAGGACCTGCCCGGAGCGGATTTCAACCCGGACAACTTTCCCGGCCTCGTCTATCGGACTCAGGAGCCGAAGGCGGCGGCGCTCATCTTCCGATCGGGGAAGATCGTCTGCACGGGCGCAAAGAGCATCGACGACGTCCACGAGGCGCTCGGGATCATCTTCGAGAAGCTCCGCGGCCTGAGCATTCCCGTCGACGAGGACCCCGAGATCACCGTCCAGAACATCGTCTCCAGCGCGGATCTGGGACACAACCTGAACCTGAACGCGCTCGCGATCGGTCTCGGCCTCGAAGACGTCGAGTACGAACCCGAGCAGTTCCCGGGCCTCGTGTACCGGATGGACGAACCCGAGGTCGTCATCCTGCTCTTCGGCTCCGGAAAGATCGTCATCACCGGGGGCAAGCGAACCGACGACGCGAAGACCGCAGTCGAGGAGATCGTAAAGCGGATCGACGACCTGGGTCTGCTGGGGTAACGACGAGCGAACCGTCTGGAAGGCGAGTGGATATCGCGATGACGGCCGAACCGAACGGCGTGGTGCGATGAACGCGCGCGACGACATCGCGTTCCTGGCCGGATCGGAGGTCAGAGTCGATGTCCTCCGAGCGCTGCGTGCGGAGGCCGCCCGTCCGACCGAACTGGCCGAGGAGTGTTCGTGTGCCCGCGAGACGGCACAGCGAGCGGTGAGCGCGTTCGTCGAACGGGGCTGGGCGGAGAAGGTCTCCACCGAGGAGGGATATCGTCTCACGCGCGCGGGGGAGCTGGTGGCCGGCGGATACGACGAGTTCGAGCGGTGTGTGGTCGCCTCGAACCGGTTCCGGAATCTGCTGGCGAACCTCGGAACGATCTCGGAACGGATCGACTGTGAAACCCTCTCGGAGGTGACGTACGCGCAGGCGACGACCGAAAACCCGCACGCGCCGATCGACCGCTTTCTCGCGGTCGTCGGCGACGAGCCCGTCGAACAGTTCCACGGGATCACGCCGATCGTGAGCCGCGTGTTCAACCGGGCCGCCGGCCGCGTGATCCGGCCGGAGACGGACGTTCAGTTGATCGTCGACAGGGACGTCCTCACGACGTCGGCCTCCGAGTATCCGGAGGCCCTCGAACGGGCGGAAGAGCTGGACGGGTTCACGCTGTACGTCGCCCGGGAGTCGCTGGAATCCGGGTTGATGATCGTCGACGGACACGCCTACCTGGGGGCGTACGACGACGGCGGGAACCTGGTCGCGAGCGCGGACGCTTCCGACGAGGAGTTCGTGTCGTGGGCCGAGCGGACGTTCGAGCGCGTCCGCGAGCGGACCTCCGAGTGGTCCTGACGTCGGGCCGTCGAGGCCACCTCGGCGCGCATCGGGGTCGAAGTCGGGTTTCCGACGGCTCGCGGGAGTGCGCTAGCAAAAAGAGTTTTACGCACGGTGGTCCGTGTACTGTGTAATTCACCGTTAGCCTATGGATCTCACAGAGCGCATCGAACGGCGGCGAACCCGGCGGAGCAAGAACGAACTCGTCGTCGACCGCGACGCGCTGAATCCCGCAGTGCACCTCTCGGAGCCGGTCGGACGAGAAACGCTCTTCGAGGCGTTGTTGAACGCGGTCGACCCCCTCTTCGATCGGGCCGTCCCACCCAACACCTACGTCTGGGGGCCGCGGGGGTCGGGGAAGTCCGCCATCGTGACGGCGCTCGTCTCGGCGCTCGACGCCGAGGTGACCGGAAAAGAGCCGTTTTACACCGCCACGCGCGGGGGGAGCGACCGCCCGGACGTGCTCTTCGTCTACCTGGACGCGCGGCGGGCGACGAGTCGGTTCCGGCTCTACCGGGAGTTACTCGACAGCCTCCTCGTCGAAAGCGTCCCCGAGCGCGGCATCAGCACCGACGCGCTCCGGGAACGGATCGCCGACGTCACCGACACGAGCGAGACGGTCCTCGTCGCCGTCGACCACCTCGGAGAAGCCGGAACGCCCGACCTGGCGGATCTGTACGCCACCTTCGAGCCGTTCGACGACCTGGCGTGGATCGGCGTGGGCCGAACGTCGCCCGAGGAGCTATCGCTCCCCATCCCGGAGCAGCAGGTCCACGTCCCGGGGTACACCTACGAGCTGGTCGACGTCCTCACCGTCCGGGGCTCGCGCGGGCTGTCGCAGACGCTCGATCACGTGCACGCCCAGCGGCTCGCCGAGTGGGCCGACGGCGACGCCCACGACGCCCTGGCGGCGCTCTTCGTGGCCGCGGCCAACGCGGAGGCGGACGGGGCGACCCGACTCCGCGACGAGGACATCGACGCCGGGACCGCGGCCGTCCCGCTCGGCGGCGTTCCGATCGGGACGGTGCTGGCCCTCTCGGAGAACGAGCAACTCGTGTTAGAGCAGTTGGTCGAGCGGGCGCTCCACGGCGAGGTCAGAATCGAGACCGCCGCCGAACGGATCGCAGCGCGGACGGACCTGACCGGCGGGACGGTCAAACGGCTCCTGTACGAACTCGCACAGCGCGGCGTGCTGGAGCGACACGAGGTGGCCGTCGGCTCGCGGATGACGGGGCGTCGGCCGAGCGGTGTCGGGCTGAATTTCTCCGAGCGGCTGTTCACGGCCCTCAGAGACTGATGAGCGGAACGTCTCACCTCGGGGCCCTCGATCAGGGGACCAGCGGGACCCGGTTCGTCATCTTCGACGAGAGCGGGACCCCGATCTCCGAAGCGTTCACGGGCCATCAACCGCAGACGGCCGGCGCCGGCAGGATCGAATACGACCCGCTGCGGCTGTGGGGGTGTGCGACGGACGCGATCCGCCGCGGACTCGCCGGGGCCGACCTCGACGCCGCGGAGTTGCGCGCGCTCGGTATCTCGAGTCAGCGACAGACCGTCCTCCTGTGGGACGCCGAGTCGGGACGGCCCTGCACCAGCGCGCTGAGTTGGCGGGACCGCCGGACGACGGCGCAGATCCAGGCGCTCGACGACGAGGAACGGCGGCTGATCCGCGACCGCACGGGGTTGGAACCGGACGCGTACTTCGCCGCGCCGAAGATCAAGTGGCTCCTCGACGAGGGCGGCGATGGAGCGCAGAAAGCCGGTCGGGGCGAACAGGAAGCCGGACGGAGCGGGGAGAGAGCAGGTCCGAACGGACAGAAATCCGGACGAAGCGAGAGGAGAGCCGATCGAGACCGGGGAGCCGACGCGGACGAAGGCGCAGCAGGACACGACGACGGCCGCCGGGACGCCGACCTGCGAGAACGGGCAGCGCGCGGGGAGGTCCTGCTCGGCACCGTCGACTCGTGGCTGTGCTACAACCTCACCGGGAGACACGTGACGGACGTCACGAACGCCGCACAGACGATGCTCTTCGACATCCGCGGACGCGAGTGGGACGACGACCTCCTCGCGCTGTTCGACGTTCCCAGACCGGCGCTTCCGACGGTTCGACCCTCCAGCGACCCCGAGGGGTTCGGCGTGACCGATCCCGACGGCGTCCTCAACGCCGCAGTGCCGGTGACGGGCGTGATGGGCGATCAGCAGGCCGCGCTGCTCGGACGGGTCGCTTGCACGGAGAGCAACGCGAAGGTCACCTACGGGACGGGGAACTTCTTTCTGCAGAACACCGGCACCGAACCCGTCGAGGCCGACGGGGAGTTGCTGACGACGATCTGGTTCCAGCGGGCGGGGGAGGATCCGTACTACGGCCTCGAAGGGCCGGTGTTCGCGACGGGCGCGGTCCTGGAGTGGCTACGGACGGTCGGACTACTCGAAGACGCCGCCGAACTGGATCAGCCCGGGTGTACGGAGCGCGAGGAGGCCGTCCACTTCGTGCCGGCGTTCGGCGGCCTCGGCGCGCCGGACTGGGTCCCGGGCGCCAGGGGCGGCGTGTTCGGATTGCACAGAGACACCGACCGCGACGACGTGTTGCGGGCGGCCGTCGAGGCGATCGGGTTCGGGACGCGCGCGGTGGTCGAGGCTGCCGAGGCGGCGACGGGCGTCGCTCAGGACCGCCTCCTCGTCGACGGCGGGGCGATCCAGAACGACGAGTTCGCCCAGTGTCAGGCCGATCTGATCGACCGACCGCTGGTCAGATCGAACGTGACGCAGACGACCGCGCTCGGTGCGTGCTTCGCCGCGGGGCTAGCGGCGGGCGTCTGGGGGTCGCTCGACGACCTCGAACCCTGCCGACCGAACGGACGGACGTTCTCGCCGACCGGCGATTCGGCGGCCGTCACCGACGCGTACCGGCGTTGGCGAGACGTCGTCGAGACGGTGGCGCGGATGAGCTAGGCGGTCTGGTACTGATCACTCTCACTTTGTACCGCCGAGGCCACCCCCGTCGATGGCGCTCGGCGGTAAGAGACCAGAGGAGTCGGCGTGAGCGGCCGACTACCGCTTCGATCGGTCGAAATCCGGAACCGAATTTTATACGCAATTAGGTAAGCGTGCGTAACTTACGTCCGTCGGGTGAGTACGCGGGGGTAAGAGTGGATCTACGCGAGAGAGACGGGGTTCCGAGTAGCGATGGTTCGGTAGGCAATACATAGTGAAACATAGCCGTAGGAAACGATATCGAGAAAGTAGTCGATACAGACCCTCTATCCCTACAAAACCGGATATATATCCGGTCCGACTACCAATAAATTTATCACAATTTGTCACAAACCGCTTTACTGACGCTCGCTATGGTACCAATGAACGATCCAACAACGCGTCGAAAGGTCCTCGCATCGAGCGGTGCAATCATCGGCGGAAGCCTGGCAGGCTGTATGGGCGGCGGCAGCGGCGACGGAAGCGGAGACGGAGGCGGCGACGGAAGCGGTGGTGACTCGGGCGACGGAAGTGGAGACGGAGGCGGCGGTAGCTGTTCCGGCGAGACCTACGAGGTCGGCTACGGCGACTCCCAGACGACGGTCTGTTCGGACAACTTCCCGACCGACGAGAAGCTCTACGTGTACGCCGTGCAGTCGGGGTGGATGAACTGGCCGTCGGTGATGGAGGCCTTCAACGAGCAGTACGGCGTGCAGCTCAACGACGACGACCGGTCGTCCGGGGAGGCCCTACAGGACGCGCGGTCGCACGCGCAGAACCCGACGCACTCGGCGTTCAACGGCGGGTACACCTTCGCGATCCAGGCGATGAACGACGGGTTGACGCAGGCGTACAAGCCGGCGAACTGGGACAAGGTCCCCGACAACGCGAAGACGGACAACGGTCACTGTACCGGGACCCGAAAGGTGACGACGGCGCTCACCTACCGGAAGGACATCTTCGAGGAGCGCGGCCTCGACGAGCCCGAGACCTGGGACGATCTCAAACACCCGGACATCATGCAGGACCTCGCCCTCCAGACGCCGCAAGCCGCCGTCGGCCTGGCGGCGGCGCTGTCGATCAACAACGCCTACGGCGGGAGCCTCGACGACGTCCAGCCGGTGATCGACTACTACAACACGATCCAGGAGGGCGGCGCGGAGTTCACCGACAACTTCCTGGCGCAGTTCACGAGCGGGGAGTACTCCTCGTTCATCCGATACGACTACTCGGGACTGGACCTGAAGTACAACGTCGAGGACCTCGACGAGGAACAGGTCGGCGTCGCCCTGTTGGAGGGCCCCGACGGCAACGCCGGCGCGTACAACGCGCTGTACGGGTACGCGATGCTCGCGAACGCGCCGAACCCGGAAGCCGTCAAGCTGTTCATGGACTACGTCCTCTCGATCGAGGGCCAACAGCACTTCCTCGACGCGTACGCGCGGCCGATCCGCGCGCCCGAGATGGACATGCCCGACGAGTTCCCGCCGCAGAGCCGGTACGACGAGACGCAGTTCACCGTCGATCAGACGGAGCTCATCGAGAAGCAGGAGTCCATCATTCAGGACATCACGCGCGGGGCCAGCATCTGAACGATGGCGGCCGATCAAGTATCGACGGGCACGCGGGCGGTGGAGTCGATTCGGACCACCGTCGGGTCGCTGGTGTCGCCCGCGTCCGAGCGACAGCGGGAGATACGGCGTGTGATCGCGCTCTGCCTCCCGTTTTCGGTGCTCCTGCTGTTCTCCGGCGTGTTCCCGCTGACGGAGATGTTCCGGATCAGTTTCTCCGAGAGCCGACTGGTGACCGAGGGGTTCACCGTCGAGTACTACCGAACGATGGTCACGGACCCCTACTACCGGAACATCGCGTTCAACACGCTCTGGTTCGCGGCGGCGACGACGGTCACGTCGATCTGCGTCGCCGTCCCCGTGGCGCACGCCCTCGAGAAGTACGCCCTCCCCGCGAAGTCGGTGATGCTGACGGTGCTCTCGTTCCCGAACAGCCTCCCCGGGATCGTGGCGGCGTTCATGATCATCATCCTGTTCGGTAACACGGGAATCCTCAGCAACGTGTTCGCCTTCCTCTCGGGCCAATCGAGGATCGACGTCGCGATCGCGACGAGCGTCGGCGGACTGTTCTTCGCGTACATCTACTCGATGATCCCGCGGGCGCTGCTGCTGCTGCGCGGGACGTACGCCGAAGTGAACACCGACGCCGAGGAGGCCGCCCGAGTGCTGGGCGCGACCCCGCTACAGACGTTCCGCTACGTCACGCTCCCGCAGATCAAGCCGGGAGTCATCGGCGCGTTCATCCTGGTGTTCAGGACGGGACTGGCCATCTTCGGGACGGTCCTGATCCTGAAGGGACTGCTCGTCTGGACGCTCCAGATCGATCGCGAATTGGCCCAGGGGTTCAACATCGCGCAGGCGTCGGCGATGGCGACCGTCTGGTTCGTCTTCGTCTTCGGGTTCACCGTGCTGATGCTGCGCTACACCTCCGCGGAGGTGAGCATCTGATGACGGAACGCTTCGGTCGGGGCAGCCTCTCCGCTCGATTCGGCCGCCCCGTCGTCACGCTCGTGTTGGTGCTGACGCTGTTCTTCCTGGCCTTTCCGGTCGTGATGACGTTCGTCAGCTCCTTCGCCTCCGACTGGTTCGGGGTCTTCCCCACCGGGTTCGTCACCCTCGCAAACTGGGAGGACGTCATCGTCGGGACCGGCGTCGGGGCCGACGTCTCGGTCGGGTCCTCGCTGGCGTACAGTACCGGCCTCGCGCTGGCCGGCGTCGTCATCAACCTCATCGTCGGCGTGCCGATCGCCTACGCCGTCGCGCGCTACGACTTCTGGGGGCGCGACTGGGTCAACGTCTTCGCGATCCTGCCGTTGGCACCGGGGATCATCCTGGGGGTCGCGTTCCTCCGGACGTACCCCGACCTCTCGACGTCGGGCATCGCCCTGGTCATCGGCTACTCGCTGTTGAAAGCGCCGTACATGGTGATGGCCGTCCAGTCGAGCTTCCAGTCGATGGACCTCCAGCAGATCGAAGAGAGCGCGCGCTCGCTGGGCGCGTCGTGGCCGCGGACGTTCCTCACGGTGATCGTTCCGAACGCCCGGACGGGTATCATCGCCGGGTCGATCATCTCCTGGACGCTCGCCGCCGCGGAGTTCAACTTCTCGTACATCGTGTACTCGCGGGGGACGCCGCCGCTGGCGATCTTCCTGTTCAACAACATCACCAACGCGTCGTTCCTGAACGCCGCGGCCGCGGTGTCGGTGTTCTTCCTCCTGATCGCGTTGGTCACGATCGCGCTGCAGATCATCGGTAACCGCGGTGCGGTACGGAGGATCTAACCTATGTCCGAAGTTTCACTCGAACACGTCACGAAGCGATTCGACTCGACAGTCGCCGTCAACGACGTCTCGATCGACATCGACGACGGTGAGGTGATGGGCATCGTCGGGCCGTCCGGCTGCGGGAAGACGACCGCGCTGCGGCTCGTCGCCGGATTCGAGACGCCGACGGACGGGACGATCCGCTACGACGGCGAGGACGTCACCCACGTCCCACCGGAGAACCGCAACGTGGGGCTGGTGTTCCAGTCGTACGCGCTGTTCAACAACATGAGCGTGCTCAAGAACGTCACGTTCGGGCCGAAGATGCACGGCGTCGGGAAGGACGAGCGTCGAGAGCGCGCCTACGAGTTGCTCGAACTGCTCGACATCGAGGAGTTGGCCGACCGGAATCCGAAGACGCTCTCGGGCGGCCAGCAACAGCGCGTCGGCCTGGCGCGAGCGCTCGCGATCGAGCCTCACATCCTCCTCCTGGACGAACCGATGACGGGGCTCGACGCCAAGTTGAAACAGACGCTGCGAGAGGAACTCGGCCAGTTGCTCGACGACCTCGGCGTGACGACGCTGTACGTCACCCACGACCAGGAGCAGGCGATGTCGATGTGCGACCGGATCGCGGTGATGAACGAGGGGCACCTCGAACAGATCGGAACGCCGGCGGAGATCTACGAGGAACCGGCCAACGAGTTCGTCGCGGGGTTCATCGGCACGGCGAACCTCCTCGAGGGGACCGTGCGCGACGGGACGCTCTCGCTCGGGTTCGAGGACGTCGAGACGCCGGAGACGGTCACTTCCGACGGGGAGGTGACGGTGTTGGTCCGACCGGACGACATCCCGGTTGGCTCGGGACCGGTCGAGGTCGAGGTGACGAACCTCTTCTACCAGGGCGAGCACATCCAGGCGACCGGCGAACTCCCCGACGGGCGGGAACTGACGCTCCGGTTGGACCGCTCGGAGACGGCCGTCGGCGTCGGCGACACGGTGTCTGTCGACTTCGATCCGGACGCGCTCCACATCATCGAATCGACCAAGTGACGACCGGAGCGGTCGATCCGCAGTCGAATCGGAAACCGGGCGTTCGAACGCGCTGGTTCCCACGTATTTACGCCCACTACCGATATCGGTAGTAATTATTAAGTCGGTGACCCGAGATGGGACCGTATGTCCGAGCGAAGCCTCCAGGACGCGCTCGAATCGGCCGGGAGCCCCCCGGAGTTGCTCCGACGGAACCGGGGCCGACACCCCTATCCCGTTCCCTCCGAGCACACGAACTGGATCGAGGAGGTTCGAAGTTGGCGGGAGACCTGCAGTCTCTCGGACCTCTCACACCACCAGAAGGATCTGTACGTGAGGGGTCCGGAGGCGCTCGACGTGTTCGCCGACCTCGGCGTCAACGACTTCAGCGGGTTCGAACCCGGACAGGCGAAGCAGTTCGTCGCGTGTAATCCGAACGGGTACCTCATCGGCGACGCCATCCTGTTTTACCTCGACGACGAGGAGTTGAAGCTCACGGGGACGCCGATCGCCCCCAACTGGGTCGAGTACAACCTCGAAAAAGGCGCGTACGACGCGATGTCGGAGGCCGACGAGCGGTATCACGACAAGGACGAACCGCACAAGACCTTTCGGTATCAGCTCCAGGGCCCGAACGCGCTCGACGTGATGCGCGACGCCGTCGAGGGGGAGATCCCCGACATTCCGTTCTTCGACTTCGACGAGGTGACCATCGCGGGCGTCGACGCCCACGCGCTGAAGCACTCGATGGCCTCGAACGTCGGGTTCGAGATCTGGGGGCCGTGGGAGGAACACGAGACCGTCCGCGACGCCCTCGTCGCGGCCGGCGAGGACCACGGGCTGCGGCAGCTGGGCGAGAAGAGCTACAAGGCCCAGGGTCAGGAGAAGGGGTGGATCGCCCGTCCGGTGCCGGCCATCTACGGCGACGAGATGGCGGAGTACCGCGAGTGGCTCCCCGCCGACAGCTACGAGGCGATCAGCACCCTGGGCGGCAGCTTCGACGCCGACGACGTCTCGGAGTACTACCTCAACCCGATCGAACTGGGTTACGAGCGCTTCGTGGACTTCGATCACGACTTCGTCGGGAAGGAGGCGTTGCGGGCGATGACCGAGGAGTCCCAGCGAAAGAAGGTGACGCTCGTCTGGGACGACGAGGACGTTCTGGAACTGTTCGCCTCGTTGCTGCGAGAGGGAGAGACGTACAAGTACTTCGACCTCTCGATGCCGTACTGGGCGGTGTTCCACTACGACGAGGTGCTGAAGGGCGAGGAGACGGTCGGGCTCTCGAAGTACTTCGGGTACACGTACAACGAGCGTGCGGTGCTCTCGCTGGCGCTCGTCGACGAGGAGTACGCCGAGCCCGGAACCGAGGTGACGCTCGTGTGGGGCGAACCCGGCGGCGAGTCGGAAAACCCGAAAGTCGAGTCGCACGAGCAGACGGAGATCACCGCGACCGTCGCGCCGAACCCGTACGTGGAGGCGGAGCGGTGAACCGCCTCGGGAGGAGAGACAGTCAAAAGTAGGAGACCGGATGTCAGCGCTCGACCGCACGAGGGAACCAGCCGTCGATCCCGAGTGACGGAGCGTCACGGACGCTGTCACGACAAGATTTATTTAGGAACGTGTAGGAATTGTTTATTGATGGAGTGGATAGCGCCCGTAATTTTATCCGGGAATCGCTCAGGTGTGGACCGTCGGGCGGTTCTCGATTCCGACAGGAGAGCGCAGGTGCCACAGTGCGGGAAGCGACGGAACCGCCGATGAACGGGGGCACTCTGGAACCGACGGGCGGTCCCTACGAAGCGGCGATCCTCGATCTGGACGGGACCGTCTACCTGGGCGATCGGCTCATCGCCGGCGCCGACGACAGCATCGCGACGCTTCGGGAGCGCGTCGGAACGGTCCTGTTTCTCACGAACAAGGCGATCGCCCGTCGGCGGGACTACAGCGAGAAACTCCGGGGACTCGGTGTCGAGGCCACCGTCGACGACGTCGTCAACTCCGGGTGGGTGACGGCGCAGTACGTTCGCGAGACCTATCCCGACGAGGAAGCGTTCGTCGTCGGAGAAGCACCGCTACTCGACGAGTTCCACGAGGCCGGCGTCGAGACGACGACCGACCGTCCGGCCGATCTGGTCGTGGCGTCGATGGATCGGGAGTTCGATTACGAGGCGCTGGACGTTGCGCTCCGAACCCTCGACGGCGGCGCGCCGTTCCTGGCGACGAATCCCGACCGAACCTGTCCCACCGAGGACGGGGCGATCCCGGACGCGGCCGGGATGATCGGCGCGATCGAGGGCGTGACGGGAGAGACGGTGGACGAGGTGCTCGGGAAGCCCTCTCCCCGGATGATCGAGACCGCGCTCGATCGGGTCGGTGTCGACCCCGAACGCTGTCTGATGGTCGGCGACAGGATCGAGACGGACATCCGGATGGGCGAACGCGCCGGGATGACGACCGTACTGGTGCTCTCGGGAGTGACAGACCGCGAAACCATCGACGCGGTCGACGTCGAACCGGATTTTGTCCTCGACTCCCTCGCCGACGTCGACGAGGTGCTCGGGGAGAGAGCGTAACCGGAGCGGAAACGGAATCAGAGAAGGACTTCGATCACCGCCGGGTTGTCGGATGGGATCGTGATGATTACTCTCACTGTTCACTGCCGAGCGTCGTCAACGGGGGGAGCCCTCGGCGGTACGAGACGAGAGTAATCGATATCAGGCAACGTCCTCGGTCAGTACGTCCTTGACGACCTGCGGGTCTTCGAGTAGCTGGTGTTTGGTGTAACTGCCCTCGGCGCTCCCGCCGCTGTGTTTCGACTGTTCGATGATGTCGAGGAAGGCGTGCTCCTTGAGGAGGTCGCGCACGCGCCGCAGCGAGAGCGTGTCCGATCCCTGGCCGTCGCAGATGTTCTCGTAGACCTCGTAGACGCGACTCGTCCGGAACCCCTCCTGGCGGTCGCTCGACAGCGAGAGGATCGCGAGCGCCTGGAGCACGTATCGCGAGTGGGGCGTCGATCCCCGGATGAGTTCGCGGAACCGATCGGTTTCGGCTCGCTCGCGCGCCTGCGTGACGAACTCCTCTCGGACGGTCTGTGCGCCGGTCGACTGCGCGATCTCGCCGGCGTACCGGAGGATGTCGATCGCTTTCCTGGCGTCGCCGTGCTCCCGGGCGGCGAGGGCGGCCGCCCGCGGGATCGTCGAGGCGTCGAGGACCCCGTCGCGGAAGGCGTCCGAGCGCGCCTCCATAATTTCTCGCAGTTGGTTCGCGTCGTACGGCGGGAAGACGAACTCCCGTTCGCACAGGCTGGATTTGACCCGTTCGTCCATCCGATCCTTGTACTGGATCTTGTTGCTGATGCCGATGACGCCGAGTTTACACTGCTCGATCTTGCCCGCCTCGCCGGCCCGCGAGAGCTGCATCAGGATGTCGTCGTCGGAGAGCTTGTCGATCTCGTCGAGGAGGATGAGGACGACGTCGTACTGTGCGTCCAGGATCCGCCACAGGCGCTTGTAGTACGTCGAGGTGCTGAGCCCCTTGTCGGGGACCTTGATGCCGGTGACTCCCGATTCGTTGACGCCGTCGGCGATCGTCTGGACGGCCTGGGTTTCCGTGGTGTCCTGCGCGCAGTCGACGTAGGCGAAGGTCGCCTTCACGTCCTCCTCGCCGGCCGTGTCGACCAGACGCTGTGAGACGTACTTCGCACAGAGGGACTTCCCGGTCCCGGTCTTCCCGTAGATGAGGACGTTGCTGGGACTCTGACCGAAGATCGCGGGGTTGACCGCGGCCGCGAGGTCCGAGATCTCGTCGTCGCGACCGACGATTCGTCCCTCTCCCGGGAGGTGATTGATCTCGAGTAACTCCTTGTTGGAGAAGATGGGATCCTCTCGCGTAAAGAGGTCGTCGCTGGTGTCCGGCATACTACAGGACACCGGGTTTCCGGTGAAATACGTTGTTATTCCCCGCGACTCACGGGGTGGTACTTGTCG
Organism: Halobellus limi; assembly: GCF_004799685.1. Lineage (NCBI taxonomy): Archaea > Methanobacteriati > Methanobacteriota > Halobacteria > Halobacteriales > Haloferacaceae > Halobellus > Halobellus limi. The sequence goes on along the minus strand of NZ_CP031311.1, from coordinate 1,518,374 downwards.
CTCGTGCCGCGTCCGCCTCCCTCGGAGAATGGTGTATATTTCGGCATCGGACACACACCGGGTTTCCGGTGAAACGGGGGAAGGAGGGGGTGGGTTGGACTCGAAGCGGGGGTCGCGAACGGAGGTCGTGTTCACCGGAAACACGGTGTGGTCCCCGCAGGCCTGGGCCGATTCGTGGGCGTCTCTCGGGCTGAAGACGCCGATCAGCGGACAGCCGTAATCCAGAATGCGTCGATGAGGAACGAGGCGAGCGGACTCTGCCTATAAAATGGAGGGAGAGGACGACGGGCGTATTTCGATCGGAACAGGCTCGACGAGCCTCTCTCACTAGCGTGCGACGGAGTCACTGGTAGGTAACGAAAACTGAGTACTTAATTGTTGCTTTTCGAAGGACAGAATTGGGGCCCATCTTCACGCGATTCAGTTATGCTATCTCGGGTCGCTCTATATCGGACGAGTCAGTACCAGCGCATTTCACCGGAAACCCGGTGTGCCCCCGAGGACGGTACCCAGCTTGAACTTCGGGTTGATGCTCGTTCTGCAAGCTCCTTCGGGGGCGATTCACCAGGGTGTCGAATTCACCGGAAACGTGGTGTGCCACCGCGAACCCGAGTCCCGCCGAACCGGCGCAGGCCGACCGCTCGCGACGACGACGTTTCACCGGAAACCCGGTGTGTCCGTTCACGCGGTCCTCTCGTTCGACGCGTTCGTCGGCGGGGTCTGCACATTAGAATGATGACCAGTCGAACCTGCGAGATCGCTGCGAGAGTCGCAAGCCGTTTCCCGATTGGGGCCCTCCCGAAGGACAATGACCGACGAGGAGGGGAGCGCCGAATCAGATACCGACGACCGGTCCGAACCGGACGAGACGTCCGGCCGCGCGGCCGAGGCTGTCGCCGCCGAGAGCCCCGGCCTCGAGACAGCCGACGGCGAGGCGGTCGACGTCGAGAGCTTCCGCGACGTACTGGAGGCGGAGGGTCGGCCCGTGGTGACGGCGTCGGAAGTGGCCCGGAGACTCGACACCACGCAGTCGGCCGCTGCGGAGACACTCGAGGACCTCTCGGAGTCGGGCTCCGTAGAGCGCGTTAACGTCGAATCGGACCCGATCGTCTACTTTCCGACGGAGTGGAGCGAACTCGCCGACCGGGAGCGGATCGTGCTGTTCCCCGAGCGTCGGGAGATCGTCGTCGACCGTCCCACACAGTACACCCGCGCGCAGCTCTCGCAGTTCGCCCACCTGGTCGATTCCACCGGGAAGCGACAGCGAACTACCGCGGATCGGGAGGCGAACACGCGCGGATACATCTACGAGATCAGACAGGAGGACGTCTGGCAGGCCCCGTTCGACGACGTGTCCGACCTGCTCTCGCTGATGCGCTCGGTACTCCCGCGGCGATCACCGCACCTCGAATCGTGGGTGGAGTCGCAGTGGAAACGAGCGAACCGATTCAGGCTGTTCACCCACGAGGACGGCTACGTCGTCCTCGAAGGCGCCTCGGAGAGCCTGATGGGGAACGTGGGCCGCCAGAAACTCGGTGAGGAGCAGTTGGTGGCCCCGATATCGGACACTCAGAGCTGGGTCCGCGACGGCGCGGAAGCGGAGATCAAGCGGACCCTCTACGAGGCGGGCTATCCGGTCGTCGACGACCGCGATCTCGACACCGGGGACCCGCTCGACCTCGAACTGACGGTCGACCTCCGCGAGTATCAGGAAGACTGGATCGAACGGTTCCTCGACCAGCGCTCGGGCGTCCTCGTCGGCCCCTCGGGCGCGGGCAAGACCGTGACGGCCATCGGCGTACTGGCGGCCGTCGGCGGCGAGACGCTCGTGTTGGTCCCCTCTAGGGAACTCGCCACCCAGTGGCGCGAGGAACTCCTCCGGCACACGACGCTCGACCCGGATCAGATCGGCGAGTATCACGGCGGGCAGAAGGAGATCCGGCCGGTGACGATCGCGACGTACCAGACCGCCGGGATGGACCGCCACCGCTCCCTGTTCGGCTCCCGCGGATGGGGGCTCGTCGTCTACGACGAGGTCCACCACATCCCCTCGAAAATCTACCGACGGAGCGCGGACCTCCAGACGAAGCACCGCCTCGGACTCTCGGCGACGCCCGTGCGGGAGGACGACAAGGAGAAGGAGATATTCACGCTGATCGGGCCGCCGATCGGCACCGACTGGTCGAAGCTCTTCGACGCCGGGTACGTCCAGGAACCGGAGGTTCAGATCAGGTATCTGCCGTGGGCCGACGACCTCGCACGCAACGAGTGGGCGAGCGCGGAGGGGCGAGACAGACACCGGATCGCGGCGGAGAACCCACAGAAGATCGAAGCGGCCCGCCGGTTGCTCGACGCACACCCCGACTCGAAAGCGCTCGTCTTCGTCGACTGGCTCGACCAGGGCGAGGCGATCGCGGAGGCGCTCGACGTACCGTTCGTCAGCGGCGAGATGCCGCACCATCGCCGCGAACGCGTGTTCGACTCGTTCCGCGACGGCGACCTCGACACGCTCGTGATATCCCGCGTCGGCGACGAGGGGATCGACCTCCCGAACGCCGAAGTCGCGATCGTCGCGTCCGGACTCGGGGGATCGCGCCGACAGGGCGCACAGCGCGCCGGACGGACGATGCGCCCGGCCGGCGGGTCCCGGGTGTACGTGCTCGCCACTCGCGGCACCTCCGAGGAAGATTTCGCACAGCGGCGGATGCGTCACCTCGCGGAAAAAGGCGTTCGGGTGACGGAATCCGACCGCACTCAGACGGGAGATGGCGAGGACCGAGATGACGATCCGGACGCGGAAAACCGAGACGGCGCCCGAGAGACGGAGAACCGGGATGGCGACCCAGACGCGGAGAACCGAGACGGCGACCCAGACGCGGAAAACCGAGACGGCGACCCAGAGACCGGAGGCTGACCTGTACGATGTCCGGTCGAGACCGATCTGCCGACGTGGATTCCGTCGCCGAACGCTGTTCGAGGGTTCTCGATACCGATCTGCTCTGCGGGTACCGGTCGACGCTCGAAGCCTCGTTGGGCGATCCGGGGATCCGACCGGAGTTCGTCGCCTGGCGGGAGTACGTGAGAGAGAGGCACGGCGATGTGTTCTCTCACCTCGCCGACGAGGGGATAGACGTCGGACATCCAGAAGGGACAGGTGTCCGACGCCCAGAAGGGACAGACGTCGGACGTCCAGAAAACTCTCACGCGAGCGGCACCGAGTCGCCGCGAGTCGGCGTCGACGAGGCGCTGTTCGTCGAGACGCTGACGTTCGATTTCCTGCTCACCGAACTGCTCAACACACTCGAAAGTCGGCTCGGCTGTACCGTCTCCAGACCGCTCGCGGACGATGCTGGGGTCTCCTTCGAGGCGCGCTTCGCGACCGTCCACGAGCGAGTCACCGCCCGGCTACCCCCGGACGCGTTCGCCTCGTTCCGCTCTGCGGCAAGCGAGTTCCTCGACGCGGCGAGGCCGTACGACGTCGGCGCCCTCCACCGAGAGTGCGTCTCGCCGGTCGCCCGCCGCGCCTTCGGCCGCTACGACACGCCCGGCGGACTCGCAGAACTCGCCGCCGAGGAGGTTTTCGACGACTTCGGCGGAGACGAGGGAGCCGCCGGGACCGGCGGATCGGACTCCAGTCGCCCGGGTAGACCCCCGACCGTGGTCGATCCCGGCTGCGGGGCGGGGGCCCTCCTCGCGGCCGCTGCGACGCGCCTCGCGGGGATCCACCGAGACGCTCCGGCCGCTGAACGGGTCCGGACCGTCTTCGATTCGGTCCGCGGGTTCGACGTCGCGCCGAACGCCGTTCGGGCCTCGCGGCTCGCGCTCGTGCTCGCCGTCCGACCGCTGCTCGAAGCGGTTGGCGACGCGACAGCGTCGGCAGACGCTCCGCCGACGTTTACGCCCCGCATCGTTCTCGGCGACGCGTCGGAAGCGACGGTAGCGGATCCTCCACTCGGCGGGACGCGGGCCGACGCGTTATTGCTAAATCCGCCGTGGTTGACGTGGGATTCGCTGTCGGAGGCGGCGAAGGACCGCTGGCGGACCGAGACGGGAGAGGAGACCGGACCGGACCCGGAAGAAGACGGGACCGAACCGGATCCGGAGAGAACCGAGACCGCACCCGAACTGTTCGACCGCCGCGGTCTCGACGCTCGACTCGGGTACGCGAACGACGACCTCTCGGTCCCGTACGCGCTGCGATGCGTCCACCACCTGCTTCGCGACGGCGGCCGAGCGTCGGTGATCCTGAAACGCGACCTCCTCACCGGCCCCGCGGGAGAGCGCCTCCGACGAGCGGACCTCGGCGATCGGTCGATCGTCTACGACCGCGTCCACGACTTCGACTCGTTGCGCCCCTTCTCCGACGTCGATGCGGGAACCGCACTGTTCGCGCTCCGGATCGGGGCGAACGAGGACCCGAACGGTGTCCCGACGACGCGGTGGCACACCGCCTCCGAAGAGTCCGAAGCGGCGCCCGACGCCACGGCCTCGCGACGTCGTGGCGGGTCCTTCGAGTCGCTGTCGACGATGCGATCCGCGTTCGATCGCACCCGGACGCGCCTCGTCCCGGCTGAACCGGACGTCCCGTCGTCGCCGTGGCTCCGTGCCGACGCGGAGCGAGCGGCGGTCGGCACGTGCACCTATCGGATCCGACACGGCGTGAAAGACGACGCCAAGGCGGTCTACGCCGTCGACCGAGAGACGATCGAACGCCACGGGCTCGAACCCGACCACGTCTACCCCTACCTGAAGTCGAAACACATCGTGAAATACGGTCTCTTCGGTCACGACCTCCAACTCGTCCCGCAGCGACGGGTCAACGAGGACAACGAAGACGAACTTCGGACGGAGACGCCGGCGACGTTCGCGTATCTGGACGCCCACCGCGACCGACTCCGCGACCGCGGGTCCTCGTGGTTCGACGACGGACCGTTCTACTCGCTGTTCGGCGTCGGTCCCTATACGTGGTCGGAGTACAAGATCGTCTGGTGTCGCCTCGGGTTCAAACCGCACTTCGCCGTCGTCTCGACGGTCTCCGATCCGGTCGTCGGCGAGAAGCCCGTCGTCCCGGGCGATCACTGTATGTTCGTCGCCACCGACGAGGAGCGGGAGGCCCACTATCTCTGTGCGCTCCTCAACTCCGCGCCGTACCAGCGGTGTCTCCGGGACATCTCTTCCGGCGGCAAATCGAGCCTCTCGAAGTCGACGGTCGAGCAACTCGCGTTGCCCGAGTGGTCGTCGGGGCCTCGACAGCAGCGACTCGCTGCGCTGTCACGGCAGGCCCACTCGATCGTTCCCGACCACGTCGATTGCTCGAAGCGGGCGTACAACAAAAAGACGATCCCCGAGTTGGCCGCCGTGCAACACGAGATCGACCGGACAGTCGAGCGGTTCCTGGTGGATGGCGCCGACCACGCGCCGTGAGGGGCGTCTGTGAATCCTCCCCACAGAATCGACTGACGGCTCCGATGAGTAACCCTTAAGTCCGCCAGCGGCGCTACGTAGAGTTGACCGCCCTTAGCTCAGCCTGGTAGAGCAGCCGACTGTAGATCGGCTTGTCCCCCGTTCAATTCGGGGAGGGCGGATATTCTACGGTGTTGGACGGTCTACCGTCCAATATTCGATTCCGTTCACACACCCGAGAGCCCCATCTATCAGTACATCGAGACACCCGCATCCCGGGGGGATCACGATGATGCACGTCGTTCGCGATCGCCCCGAAGGGCAAACCGCGTGCGCGTGTTGCGGGGCCCACGTCACCGACGACTTCCGCCGCGTCTTCGGCGACGAGAACGACGTCGCCCACCGCTGTCTCGCGTGTGACTGCCGGGCGCGAATCCAACGCGGGAGCGCCGCCGGCACGATCGTCGATCTACCCGATCCTCAGGATCACCCGAACCGGAACCGCGGTCGTCGCGTCCACGCTCGTACTGACGGGGGTGACGTCCGTTGACCCGACCGAAGATCGGTCACTGTGACGGCTGTGATCGGATCCGACCCATTCGACGGATCGGCGTCGAAGACGGTCGCGACGTCTTCCGCTGTGGCGACTGCGTTCCCTGGGGAGAGGGCGTCGCGATGATCGATCACGTGACGCTCAACGGGAGGGAACGATGACGTGCGACCGCTGTGGGCGTCCGACGTCCCGTCGACGCCACTGTGTCGACTGTGCCCGCGATCTCCGTCAAGAGGAACGCGCCCGGCTCGAAGACGCGAGCCTTCTCGACTTCGAGACGATCAAGCGCTGCCGTGACTGCGGTTCGACGAGCGACGACGTCGACGGTGACTACCTCGAAGGGAATCCCGGTGTGTGGCTGTGTGACGGCTGTCGCCCCGATTCAGACGTACTCGTCACCGACGGCGGTCGCGTGCTCCCCAACGCGCGCGCCTTGGAAGGGGGTGATTCCGCTTGAGTTCCGCCGTCAAGTCCGTCGAAGACGGTCGCGACGCCCTGGAAGGCCGCGGCGACGTCGATCTCGAAGCCGTCGAGATCCGTGACGACGTCAAACTCGGACCGACCGCCGGCGAGTGCGGTGTCCCCGTCGACGCGATCTGTACCGGCTGTAAGACGGAACGCGTGAAGCGGGTATCCGCTGACGAGATCGACACCGACAGCGAAACAGGGACCTTCAGGCACGTCTGTCACGGCTGTCGGAAGGGTTGCTGGTTCAACGTGATCGCGGTCCGGTGGGATCTGATCGAGACCGGTGGGGGTGATCTCGTTGACGAGTGATCGATCTGAAGACGCCGTCTATCACGTCGTCTGTCACGGGTGTCTCTGCGAAGAGATCATCGAGAACGATCGAGTGCTCGCGGCGACGAAGACGATCACTCACCGAAAACGAACGGATCACACCGTCGAGTACGCGGAGATCGGGGGTGATTCGTCTTGAGTACCGACAGCCCGCCGACGAGCGAACTCCACACGGACGTCACCGGCGTCGAGAAGACGTCGTTCCCCGAGCCGCGCGCTCACGGCGCCGCGATCACCGAAGTCTTCGCCGACCTCGCACCCTCGAAGCGCGACGCACCCCGTGGAGAGAAGGGAACGCTCTACGACGCCGCGCTTCAGCTGTGGATCGACGAGATCGGGGATCCAGACCTGGAGCCGTACCCGGTCGTCGAAGGCTTCGATCCCGAGTGGCTTCCCGAGCCGACCGGCGAGTGGGTCGTTCTTCAGTCGTCGAGCCGGTGGAAGGCCGGCACCGGTACCGGATCCGATTACAGCGCGTACCACGAGCAACACCTGAAGATCCGCGACCGGATCGAGACCGTCGACGGCGTCGAGTATCAGAAGCCGCCGGTCGCCTTGCACGTCGAGATTATGCCGCAGTACCCGGGCATGGTCTACAAGAGTGGTGACGAACTCGATCTCCCCCACGGAGAGGGCTCGCGAATCCTCGCGTGGACTACGTGGGCGGAGACCGCCGAAGAGATCGAGCGGCGCGCCTACGACGTACTCCGCGCCGCCTATGGTGACGACGTGATCGACGTCGAGCCCGATCGCGTCGACGAGAGTCGGCGCGTTCCGAAGGCCGAAGCCCACGTTCGTTTTGACATCGACAAGAAGGGAGCGGTCGTCGAGACGGTGAACGACTCGAAAGACCTGATCGACTACGGCGGCACCGCCGAGATCGAGTCGCGATCGCGTCGACAGCGGGAAGGATGGCTTGAGTGCATCGTCGAATCGGATCGGTGGGATTCACTCGGATTCGAGGAACAGCCCTTCTCGACCGAGGTGAAGGTCTATCAGCACTCGAATTGGGATCGGATCAGCGTCGATGATCCGCTTCACCACCCGAAGCTCGAAGCGTCCTTCGCCGGCGTCGATCGAGGTCCGCTCCCGCACGTCAGCGAGTTCGACGACGTGCTCGATCACCTTCGTCGGATCGTCGCCACGCACGCGTTATGGGCCGGCGTCGATCGCGGCGATCTCGTCGCCGACGACTTCTTCGACGGCCCGGCCGCCGCGCCCTGGAGCTTCGAGCGACCGACCGGTCGACGGGAGATGCTTCGGAGACGGTACGAAGACGCCGCGACGACGGTGTTTATGGAAGCCGCGTCGAAGCTGACGACGGCTGTTCACGACATTCTCGCGACCGTCGTACAAGAGAACGGAGCCACCTACGATAAGCTCGAAGAGGTGACGGGACTCGCCCGGTCGACGGTGCGGTACCACGTCGCTCGGCTCGCTGAAAAGGGGGTGCTGAAGCGCATCGGAAACCCGGTGCTCGTCTGCTTCGAGTCGTGGAACCTCCGCGACCGTGCTCGCGAGAAAATCCGGGAAGCTCGTCCCGAACGTACCCGAGAAGACGTCGCTGATGACGCCGAAGAGCGTCGCCAGCGCCGGAACGATGACGACGACGCCGGCGACGTCGATCGCGACGACCTGGAGGGAAGCGACGACGTCGACGACGATCGGATCGGTTTCCGGTACCTAGCGGGGATCTCGGCTGATCTCGACTCGATCCGTGACGAGTTCCACGACGGCCGACTCGGTGACGAAGACATACGCATACGCGTCGACGCGTTGCGCGAGCGTCTGAGATAGGCGCTCGCGCTTTGGGTTCGCCCCGGCGGATAGTCTCGACTCTGTCTCTCGATCTTTCTTTTCGCGCTTCGATTCAGTGTGTAGAAGTCCGACCACGAGATATCAGATTAATTTTAGAATCTTCCTTACTGGTTTTACTCTCATCGAGGTGTTAACGCCAGTTCTGTCGCCAGTTTCCGCCAGTGTCCCGACGTTGACCAAGATCGAGAAGCGGTCGCGAGCGGCGTCGAGCAGTCGCGAGATCGGCGGTCTCGGTGGCTGGGCCATCGGCCCCGGTTGCCAGGGACACCTACCGTAGTTGCCCCTAAGGGGGAGAGACAATATCGCGGGCGCGCAGAACGCGCGCCCGCTCCCCGCACCCATAGTCCCACGTGCGACCGCGAGAGAACCAGAGACGCCGCTACACGCCGAGAACAGGGTAAGGCACGATACCGTGAACGGAGTTGTCAGAAGCGCCTACGACAGTTCTTTCTCAACTATGGAGCCGGCAAGTCCACTCGTTTTTTACCGTATGCGGTCCGAATCCCGGCGGTCGTTTCACTCTGCTTTTTGAAGTTCGACAATAAAGACGGCCCCTTTGGGATCATTGTCTTCAACCCAAACGTCACCCCCGAACTGGTCTGTCAATGTGTGAACGAGATACAGGCCAATCCCGGATCCAGAACTATCTAATCCTCTTTTTCCCTTCCCGAATATCTGCTCTTTTTGCTCATCTGGGATTCCAGGGCCGTTATCCGCAATCCGAACCCGAACGGTTTCGTCTCGATCAACGTATGTGACCGTGATTACGGGTGTCTCTTCGTTGTTGTGTTGCACCGCATTCTCGAAGAGATTCCTGAAGACTGATGAGAGCATCTCGTTTGCGCGAACGGATACGTCGGAGATGTCACCTGACACGTCAAACTGAGCATTTGGATAGGACTCACGTACCGCAGCGAGTTCCGTTTTTATATACTGCTGGAGATCAACGGGTTTCACCTCGGTCGTGTCGTCGCTAACTAGCGATTCGACGAAATCCCGGGAGATCTCTGTGAGTTCAATTACGTGACGAGATTTTCGCAACACGCGGTCGAGCGCGTCTTGTCCCTCGTCAGTCACGTGTTTTTGAAGCTGTTCACCCCACCCGAGAATCACAGACATATCGTTTCGAATATCGTGGCGAACCACGCGATTCAGTGCCTCTAGCTGCTCAGTTCTCTTCTCCAACTGTTTCTCGTTGCGCTTGCGCTCGGTGATCTCGCGGGTATTGATGACGAATCCCTCGATATCGGACTCGGTCCTGTTGGTCGTGACTGATTCCGCCCAGACCCACGAACCGTCTGCGTGTCGAAGCCGGTGTTCCTGTTTTTTCGTTGATTGACTGGGTGCTCCGACAATCTGGTTGAACGCTTCGACAGCTTGCTCCCTGTCGTCGGGGTGAATCAGACTAAACGCCTGTTCCCCGATTAGTTCATTGGGATCGTATCCGAGCATCGTCTCGACAGCGGGACTAGCAAACTGAATGACCCCGGTTTTATCGAATAGTACGATGACGTCCGTAGAGTGGTCGATGAGTGCCCTGTATTGTTCGACAGTCTGAAATTCCATTATGGATTCCCCAAAACTTGCTACATTTTTCAAATGAATATCAAATAAACCTGACGACCATTTCTACCACAGTGATGAATACAGCCTCTGTATCTCCCAACAGTTTTGGTATAGTACGGATAGTGTAGATCTCTTACCGGTACATAAGTTTCATAAACTGAATGATCCGCTAATCTTGATTTCGCGTCCGGTCATAACGACCCAACCGAGAAAACGGCCTATTACTTGATCCAAGTATAAAATCCTCTGAATAGATTTTTGAAACCAATATCTGCTCCGAGTGCAACAAGAACGATCAGATATGCTATTAGTGACAGAAGACTGTTCAATATTTGTGTCGTACTTGCTGACTCTAGACCGGCCAAGAATTGAAGTGTCGCTAATCCTCCTCCGAGTTTCATAAACAGCACGATAAATATTATAGTATCCGGGTCAAGCCTTTCACCGACCCACCACCAAAATAAAGCTAGTGAGATGCTAATCCAATACAACGTCACTGGTTCCCACACCATTAATTAAGCATATCTGATAAATATACGTCTGAAACTCATTTTTTATTCTAGCCGGTTGGGGAGCAATCTCTATGTTAAAATAATAGTCAATCGAATAATCTTTTGCGGTGAAGACATATCTGGGTATATGACCAATACACCTCTGAATACAATCAAGCAACTTGTAGACAGCGCTATCGAAGAAACAGACGACAGCGGTATACGGTTCAAACTCCGGACAGCCAGCCAATTAGTCGATGTTGTACAATCTCGGAACGACGATCTATTGGATTCTCTTGAGAATGCTGACCTCAATGACGAATTACAAGAGGAACTGCACAATATGGGATATATTGAATAAACTCCTTACTAAGCGATTGAAAATCTCGACAGAGCCATCCCATACTGCGAGCGCGAGCACGAGCACGAACGCGAACGTAAGCCCGCTCACGTACACGAGCGCGTTCATACGGCCGCTTCACCTCCCCCACTCTCGCCCTCGTCACGGAACGGCTTGATCGCCTTCGAGACCGTCGATCGACTCATATCCCACGCTTCGGCGATCACGCTTTGCTCGACGCCGGCGTCGACGAGCAAGGCCCATATCTCGTTCCGGAGATCGAGCGGGAGATCGTCGAGGCCGAGTTCGTCGTCTTCGTCATCGACGAGATACGACCGCTCGCTGAAGTTCTCCATATGCTCGATCTTCTTTTCCTTCATTTTCTCGTGCTCCGGGTTCCCGGCGAGATCGCCCCAACGGATCCGATGAAGCCGCTTCTCGAAGACTTCCCCCGAGTGATCGTCGACCTTCGAGAGATAGACGATCCCGACGCCCCGCTCGATCACGTTGATCCGGAAGTCAGCGAGTTCCTTCAGCCGCTTATCCAGCATCGACGTCGATGGGAGCGTCGCGAGCGTCGACACTTGCCACGCTCGCATCGTGCTCCAGAACTGCGTCAGCGTCACGTTGTTCGAAGACGTCGAGCGTCGGTTGTCGGCCATTTGTTCCATCTCATCGCCGAGTAGCATCGCCCCGGGATCGAGATTCAGGTACGCTCGCGTGTACTCCTTGGAGTGGAGCGTTCCCTGATCTTCGGCGTCCCACCCGCCGGGAGAGTGATCCCAATCGATCGACAGCGTCTCCGCCAGCGTCGTCTTCCCCGTTCCGGTCTCGCTGTCGCGAGCCGTCACGAGCCCCTTGATGTCTCGGTTCTCCGCGTTCCGACGGCTCTTGAGTTCCTGGAGGGCATTCCAGTGGTGTCCCGGTTCGCACTCTACGAGTACGGGTCGGGGATCGGTACGCCGCTTGTCGTCGGTGACGTTGTTCGGATCGTCCGGGATCCGGTAATGGATCTCCCCGTCGCGTTCGATCTCGTCGACGCGCATCTTCGATAGCACCCGGTAGACGAGATCGTCCAGCTCGTCGCGCTCGTCTTCGTCGACGTAGAGATCGGCGACGGTCTCGTGGGGGATCAGAATATGCGTGGACTCGACGACGATCCCGTCGAGCGCTTCGAGGTCGTCGTGAAGCGCGTACTCGCTGTGTCTTCCTCCCGGCTCGAAGTAACTCGCCCGTGCTGCATCGGGCTTCACCGGATAGATCATATCGAGCCGCGCCGCTTCGGGGAACCGCGACCGGATTCGACGTCGAGCGCCGACTTCGGCGTACCAGTTGTGTCCTTCGAGTGCCTGTTCGTTGACTGTGGTTGGGGTGTTGTGGGTCGGATCTACGGTATCGATGTCGCTCATAGGTCGGTGGAGATCGGATCGAGATCAGTTCGGCTCCCCCGGGGTCGCACGGGTGCGCCGCGCCCCGCCACGCGGGAACCGGTCGGTGCCCCCAATTGAATACTATAACCTATCACGCGCTCAATTTCACGAGCGCGTGCGTTCATACACACGCGCCGTAATGCGATTCGCGCGCTCGACCGCGTGATTATAGCGTACGCGCCCCCGCGCCGTGTGCGGATTCGCGTATTCACGCGAGCGCACGCCGCCGCGGTACTGTGGGCGCGGTCGCGAGCGCTCTCGATCGCGCCCACGAGCACGCTCCCGTCGCCGTGCGGGCGCGTCGGCACTCGCGGGCGCATCAGGGAAGCCCTCCGAAATTCCGGGCGATCCAGTTCCCGACTTTCCACGATAGACGCGCTCCATCGACTATTCTCCCGATATTCACGTCGACGACACCGACGGCCGTCATCCCGGCGAGAGCGAACATTATTACTGCCCCGAGCCACAGCCACGTCTGGATCGCTTGGGCACGCATCAGCACTCTACCGAGCATAAACAGCGCCGCCGCGACGCCACCGCCCGCGAGTAATTTTCCCACGAGTGCGAGCGCGTTCACGTCCGCGAAGATCGGCGGAAGCGGCATATCAGCGCCCCCGTCGAACGGCTTCGATCACGACGCTATCTCTCGTTGTCACCGCCTTTACGAACCGGTAGATCGCATAGAGACCGATCCCGCCGCCGGCGAGCCAGAGAACCGGCGAGACCTGACCGAGCCCGCTTCCGAGTTGACGACTGATGAACAGCGTCGATCGAGAGATCGCGTTCGGTACGAGCGCGACGACGGAGAGTAGTGCTGCCACGACAGCGATCGCGACGACCGCCCAGCGACCGACGCCTGTCTTCGACGCGCCCACAGCGCCACCGAAGACGACGACTCCGGCGATCGGGATCAGGAGAAGCGGATTCGACAGCGGAGCGCCCGATTTGGTGGGCACGGGAACGCCACCGCCGCCACCACCGCCACCGCTCGATCCCGTAGTTTGCTCCACGAGTTCGATGTAGAAGACTTCGCTGTCGTCGTCACCGAGATCGAAGATCGCCGGGGATTCAGCGGTGTCAGAGTCGACCTTGTACCCATCGCGCGTCTTCGACTTCAGCGCGTACGTCGATCCCGACGTCGTGTCGTAGTATCGGATCTTCATCGAGTCGCCGGTCGTCGAGCCGGGTTCGATCTTGAACTCTGGACGGTCCGCATCGATGATCGAGACCTTCGCGTCCGTTTGGGGCTCGACGTCGATCGGTGCGACCCGCGCGGTCGCGGTACTGCCCGCGCCCGCGTTCGGCGCGTATATCGACTGATCGTCTCCGCCGTTCGTCACGTGTGCATAGTCGCTCGACGACCACGACTCGTTCGCGAGATAGTTGATCCGATCAGCTCCCGTCGAGTCGCTGACTTCGATATGGAAGTCCGACGAGTGCGACGTGATCTCGATGCCGCTCGATAGCTTCGAGCCCATTACAGTCGGTTCGGTGACTTCGATCGCTCCGTTGTGAACGACGACTTTCGAGCCGTTCGCCCGCACGTCGAGCGTCGCTCCGGCCTCGACGTCACCGATCTCGGCTTCGAGCGTCGTACCCGTCATCGACCACTTCGGAACGTCCGACCAAGACGAGTCGTTGATTCGATACTCGAAGTCACGCACGTCGACGACAGTACCCTCGAAGGGGATCGTCACTGTCGCGTTCGCTCGATCGCTTTGGTAGGTTTTTGAGACGTTGTACCGCTCCGACCACTTCTCGCCAGTATAGTCGACCGACTGATTCGCGACTGTGTCGTGCCGGTACTCGACTCCCACAGAGGGTGCGGGAGCGTCCGCTGACAGCGATGAGAGTGAAACGTTGACCCGGTTTGTCCCCTCCTGAAGCGAAGATTTGTTGATCGTTACCGAGGCCGTTTCCCCCTCGCTAAGAGTACCAGTGTAATTCTTCCAATCGCTATTAAGTTCGACAGCGGGATTGATTGTCGCGCTTTTTTCCGTGTAATTGAGAGTCGCTATCGCGCCACCCTCCGAAGTACTCCCATCTAATTGATAGGTAGTCGGGGAGAGGCTCAGGGTCCGATAGCCTGATTCTCCGTCGGTCAAGTTGCCAAAGGAGTATGTAGAGCCGTCAATAGAGACAGATACGTCAGATGCGGGAGGCCGTTCAGTAACCTGTGTCCAGTCGTGATCAACATTACCACTTGTCGACACGTCGACGGTGATAGAATCGACCGCTCTCTCAGGCATATCAACAGTCGGATACTCCTCTGTGTCTTCAGCCATATTGGGGTTGCCGCCGCTCGCGTACTCCTCGCCGTCGATATAGACGGTATAAGAGTAGTCGCCCGCTCCTGAATCAAAATATGAATCGAATTTCAGTTCAATTACCTCAGGGAAGGGGATAGCGGTCGTCTCATCACCAAGTGGTTTAATATCGGTCGCCTCACCCGACGAGGCTCCCGTTACGGTCAGATTTGCGCTCACGGATTCCGTACCAGCAACCGTTATACTCCGGTTGTCGGTTCGAGTAAATCCGAACGACTTACTCTCATTCTCTGTCGAGAGTTGGCCTGTCAGATTTAATGTAATATCTGACGCAGCGTCGAGATCAGCAATATCGTAAGTGATCGTTGACCCATCCGTCGCCGGATTGAGAGTCGCGACGAACTCGCCGGAGAACGTAACTGTGTTGGTACTGAAGTGTTCGATCTCCCAAATTGCACGACCGCCTTCGTAGGAGATAGGGACTTCGTACGTCTCTCCCGACTCGTGTTCGACGTTCGCGAACTCAGGTTGGTACCCGAGTGCTTCAGTCAGTGCTGACGCGTTCACCGAAACCTCACGGCCGGCGTGATACTGATCGTCGGTCGCCTTGAGCACGACGTCGCCGTCGGCGTTCGTCGTGATCTCGACGAGCATCGTCCCGGCGTGTTTCCCCGCGGTCACGCCCCACGCCGCCGCGTGCTTCGGTGGGCCGTTTCCGTTGCCCGGGAATCCGCTGACGCTGACGCTCCCGGACGGAACGCCCGCGTGACCGGGCGGACTCGCTGGCGGTCCCGCGTTCGACGGCGGACCACCGTTGCCGGGCGAGCCGCTGTTCCCCGGTGCCGCCGCGACCGCCGCTGTCGCGAAGGGCAACAGTATCGACGTCGCGACGATCAACGCGAAGACCACGGCCAGCGCCCGTCTACTCGTGCGCTGTTCGTCTCTCGAAGTGTGTCCGTTCATAATCACAGTGAAGGTCGGTTGCTCGCAGTCTGTTCTTCTTCCACGAACTCGTTCGCGTGCTCGATCCGCTCGTCGACCGCCCGCGCCGCCGCGGGAAGCACTTCGTCGGCCGCGAGCACGAGCCGGAGTTCCGACGCTTCCGGGCCGGCCGGCTCGATCAGGATGTCGTCGGCGAGCGCCGGCCGATCCAGAATCGCCTGTTCGACGAAGCCGCCGTCGAGTTCGACGAACGATCCCTCGATCGTCTCGCTGTACCAGATCAGGAGCGTCGTTCGGCTCTCGAAGCCCTCCAGGAACTCCCCGAGCGCCCACGTCAGCCGCTCGCTGATCTCCGTCAGCGCCGGCATCATCCCTGGGTGCCGCTGATCCTTCCCGTCGGGAAGACCGCCGTCGTACTCCCCTGGAGTCCACTCGCGGGATTTGAACCGAAGTCGACGCTGTGCGTCACGGCACGCCGGCACGAAGTCGGCCGTCGCGAGCGCCACCCGGATGCGGATAGCTCGATCGCCGTTGAGCGCCGGCCGGGTGTCGGGCGCTGGATACTCGTCGATCAGGATCGAGAGATCGGCTCGGCTCGACAGCGCCGTCGCGATCCACTCGGCGGAGAACTCCCCGAGCGTATGCACGAGGGCGCGAAGTCCCCACTCGACGAACGACCGCCGATCGTCGAAGCCCGCAATCAGTTCGGCGAGAAGATCACGCTGATCGGTCGTCAGGGTCCGCATCGCCGGCCGAAGCTCCAGCGTCTCGGGCCGGTCGTCGAGTAACTCCCGAACCGCCGGATCATCAAGTATGCCCGCGAGTTCCGCGGCGTCGGACCCTATGTCGAAGTCGGTCGCCCCACGAACGTCGCTACTCATCCCGACCACCCTTCCGGCCGCCGTCGGTGTCGATCTCGTAGGACTCGCGCTCGTCGGCGGTCCCGTTCGTCCCGGCGTCTTCGGCCGGCGGCGCGATCCGGTCGGCGAGTTCCCGGAGTTTCGTCATCTCCTGGGACTCGGCTTCGTTCGCCCGCTCGACGCGTCGCTTCGCGTCGGCTTCGAGCGCTCTATCGCGCCAGTGATCCGCCGTCGCCTTCTCGCTGTACCCTTCGAGCGTCGAGATCATATTCGCGATCGTCGCGTCGAAGTGAGCCGGCGCGAGCGACACCTTCGCCGTCGTGTCTGTCGCCGGATGGACCACGAGGATCAGGATCGACGCGAAGAACGCGAACGCGCCCCATATCGCGGACGTCGTAAACCACGTCGTGAACGCGGTCACGACTCCGATGAAGGCGATCCCGAAGGCGATCAGTCCGAACCGGATCGACGGGAGCGGAACTCCCATAATCCAGACGCCGTCGTCTTCGGTCTCGGGCCAACTCCAGAGTTCGGGAAGACCGATCTCCAGAGTCTCGCCCGAGTGATCGATCACGTGCTCCGCCGTCGGGTCGACGACGACGATCTCGTCGTACTCGTCTTGGGACTTCTGCCCGACGAGCCGCGTCTTCAGCTGATCCAGCGCCGTCGCGTCGTCGCGGATCTCGACGTCGGTCGGCACGCTGTCGAGTTTGTGCGCGTCGAGCCGGTGAGCGTCGAATTCCAGGAGCGGAGTCGCGTCGTAGAACGGCCACACGCGAGCGAGCGCCGGGATCCATCCAGGTCGCGGGACCGCGAGTCGGCCGTCGCGATCCCGCTCGATCACCTTGTGGGCGCGGTTCCCCCACCGCCACGTCCCGCGACCGTCTTCGTCGATCTCCGCGTCGACGGCCGACGGCTTCAGGAACAGCCACTCTTCGGGCTTCTCCCTGATCAGCCACGCCGCCGACGTCGCGACGAAGACGCCGAAGAGCGCCCCGATCAGTTGGGGCCGCTGTGCCAACGAGCCGACGATCCCGCTCCAGAAGAGAAGGACGACCGGCACGGTCGGGACGAACGTCGCGAAGGCGATTTCCACCGGATGGATCACTACCGCGCCCATCTTTTCGAGCGCCTTCTTCACGACGAACAGCAACGCGATCGCCGTGATCAGGGTGATCCCGCCGACGTTGACCACGGCCCACTTGATCCGATCACCGATCGACGACGACGGCACCGACGCGGTCGCCGGGTTCACCTGCATACGGAACGCCCACTGCGTCTGCCATCGCGCTCCATCGATCCACATTGTCACCCAGCGCTGTTCGCCGTACAGCGACGGAAGCGACACCTCCTTTCTGAAGAACCCGTCTCCGGAGAGGGTGACGTCGACGCGGTTATGCGTCACGTTCGCCGGGATCGTCTCCGACCTGACGACCGTCCGGTTCCCTTCCGTCGTGCGGTAGTTGACCGTCTTCGGCCGCCACGTCACGACGTGGACCGTGATATCTTCGTCAGGCACGTCCCATCCGAGCATCCCGCCGATCCACACGTGATCGCGCTCGACGACCGTGTACGGACGAACGTACCGCGAGTGGTTCGCCGCGTCGTCGACGCACGTGAGACACGTCGGGACGTGTCGGAGCCATATCGCCCCCGGACCGAACTGTCGCACTGACGGCCGGGAAGAGACGATCTTCCCCTGTTGACGCAGTTTCGAGGCGTTGAACTCAGTCTTCGGTGGACCTTCCGGTTCCGACGCCGAGTCCGACGACGACTCGTTGTCGTTTCCGAACGGGATCGGCCAATCGGGACCGTCGCTATCCGACGCCTGGAAGCGCCGTTCGTCCCCACCCGCATCCGGGGCCGCCGTAGCAGCGCCGGCGAAGGCCGGAGCGATCGCCCCGGCGACGAGCACGAGTGCGAATACGACCCTCGCTGCCGCGCTCAGACCGCTCGTCGTCGATCGGTTGTCCGTCATAGTTAGCTCGTCTTCAGTGCCAGACCGAACGAGACGATCAACAGCGACACCGTCAGGAAGATCGGGAGCGAGATCGCGAGGTTCCCCGAGACGACGAACGCCCCGAGCCCGATCAGTCCGAGATCGACGACGAAGTTCGGGTTCGCGATGAACACCGAACCGATTTGGCCGATCCCGCCCGCGATCCCCATCCCGAACCCTTCGAGCGCTCCGACGAGTCCCGCGATTCCCAGCGATGCGCCGAAGGCGAACTTCTTCGCTCCACCCTTCGCTCGACGCTTCGTCCGTCGCGGGCTTCGCTCTTGGAAGGCGATCACCGCGATCGCGCCGACGATCACGACGAAGACCGCGATCAGAACGATCGTCAGCGTCGACCCGAGCGGCATTTAGATCACCTCCTCGACGTCGATCAGTCGGTGGTGATACAACGCCGCCACGAGCGCGTAGACGGCCGCCGTCACGAACGTCGCCGCCAGCCCCGAGACCACCGCGAACAGCGACGCTCCGAGGATGAACGGTCCGACGAGCCGAATCCGGCGGTCGTTCGCGAACATAATCAGCACGCCCGACAGCGCGAACGCCGCGACCGCCAGCGTCGACGACGGGAGCGACCACGCAGTCACGCCCACGCCGCCGACGATCAGCCCGAAGGCGAGATCCGCACCGGTCTCTTCGAGCGCGGTGTCGTCGAGCCCTCCCGTCGGTAATCGTGAAGTCGATACGTCTTCAGCCGAGTCGGTACCGGCGGTCTCCGGGTCGTTCCCGATCCCCGCCGACGCGTTTGCTTCGTTCATAGGAACCTCTGTTTCGCACGCTGGAGAAGCGTCCACGCCGCGATCAGCGCGGAGAGGATCGCCAGCGCGATGTAGATACGTTGCACCGCCGTGGCGTCGAGATACGGAACGGCGGGAGCGATACGGAACGCGAACGGGCCGAGTGCGGCCATCAGCACGTCGAGATTGTGCACGCCGAACTCCGCGAACGCGTAGATCAGTGCGCCGACGCTCGTGCCGCCGGCGATGGGAAGTGTTCGTTTCATGGTGGGACGATCAGACCGATGATCACCTTCGCCACCCAGTACGTCGCGAACACCAACGCGGCGACCAACGCCACCGCGATCAGCGTCGCGACGGCTTGTGCAATCGGGGCCGCGACCCCCGCCCCGGCTCCGACCGACACGAGGATTCCGAACAGATCCGATTCGACGGCCAGGAGGGAATCACCGACAGACGCGAACGAACTATCGACGGCGCTCCCCGCCGATCGGACGGCTCCGAAGACGATCGACTGAGCTTCCAGGAGTCCGGCCGACGTCGCCGTGACGAACGCCGAGATCCCGGAGATCACGAAGCTGATGACGACTCCTAGGATCTTCGCACGCGGATTGAACACCCATCCCGGGACGCTGCCGCCGCCGTCGGAACTACTCGAAGACATTGGTTACCCCCACGAGTAGGATCCCGAGCGAGAGCGCCGCCACCGCGAGTGCGACCGCGTAGGCGGAGATCCCGAAGACGTCTATCGATCCAGCGAACTCGGTCGCCGCTCGACGCCACCCGCGCGTCGCCTGGATCAAGCCGACGGATAGGAGCGTCTGATACCAAGCGATCAAGCCGGCGACGAAGCTGTCGATGCCTCCGATGACGAGCGAGACGCCTCTTGCCCATCCGCGAGCTACGATGTAGATCGGCGTTCCGAAGACGATCGTTCCAATGGCTCCCCATCGGATCGTCGTCCCTTCAGCGACCGTCACGCCGAATAGCTCGCGGGACATCGCTCACTCTCGCCCCCCGAGGAACAGCCCGATGGGGCTCCAGTCGACGTTCCGGATCCAGGCGACGAAGAGCCACACACCCGCGATCGTCGCCGCGATCGAGACCACGAACGCCGCGACGCCGTACGGACCGAGAGAGTTCGACGAGACGCGAACGCCCGCCAGCACGATCTCCGCCGGGATCGCCGCCCCGATCAGCTCCGCGAGGTTGTCGAAGAACGTCCCGATGATCGTCCCGATCGAGCCGACCGTTCGGACGAAACCCGCCGCTTCCAGAGCAGTCGCGTAGAGGGTCCCGCCGATCAGGTAGTCCTTGATCAGCACGACGAGCCCGCCGCTCCCCGCGATCCCCGCGCCCGTCGCGACGATCTTCTCGGTGCTCTGAGCACGCGAGTCCGTGGCGAACTCCCCCACCCGCATCCGGGGCCGGGGTAGGGCGTCAGTCAGTCCGCGAAGCCACGCCCACAGCACGGCGAGGTACGCGAACGCTTCTCGGGTGATCCGCATCGGATCACCCCGAAAGCCGCGCGAGTAGCCCCGTGATCCCGAGTCCGCCGAAGATCGCGGCGATCACACTGAGGATCCCGTTACCGCCCTTCGCGGACGGTGGAGCGCCCCCGCCGCCCCCGCCCGAGGACTCCGCGTCGGACTTGTTCGACGACGTCAGAAGGATGTCGGCGAAGAACGTGTTCACGTTCCCGGCCGACGCCGACGACTTCAGCGTCACCTCCGCGCCCCGGGAGTCGTAGTTCCCCGCGTGGGCCGTCTTTGACGTGTCGTCGATGTCGGCGAAGTCGACATCTTCGGTCCCCGTCGCGGTCCACACTTCGACGTACCGGCTCGCGGGGGCCGTCACCTGATCGAACCACGACAGCGCCGTGTGCGTCAGGTCGTAGCCCGTCGGTACCGACTGCTTCCCGCGGATCTGAAGCCGGTAGTCGTACCCCGGGTAGTCGCTCGCTTCGAGGAACCGGAACTCGAAGGGGTGATCTGACTCCTGCATCGTGTACCGCATCGGCTGTTCGACGTCGTAGATCACCGCCGAGTCGTCTTTGAGTTCGTCGCTCATCGTATCGAGCGACGTCATCGTGAACGTGCCCGGACCCGGCCGCTCCCGCTTCACGCGCTCTTCGCTGTCGGTGCCCTCGTTCTTCAGGTACGACCCGAAGACCCACTTCGCGGGCTTCTCCGCGTTGAACGCGGTCAGCGTCACGTCGGCGTCCGACGCCCCGCCCGACGCGGAGATCCGGATCTCGACTTCCTCGATCGAGTCGAAGGTGCCGTCGCCCGAGCCGTCCGTCGCGAGATCGCCGATCCGCTGCTGGAAGACGATCCCGTTTCCGGCTCCGGTGGTGATCACCTTCGCCGTCGACGCGTCTCCGGACGGGTCGACGGTCAGGATCTTCTCGTCGCCGTCGTCGTCGCGAAGAGCGATCTTGACGAGCGCGTTCGACCCGACGCTGTTGACGTTGATGACGCCCTGGAAGTACGACTTTTCGACGTCGTCGGAGACGGAGACGTCCGTGAACGTCGCCGACACCGTCTCGCCGTCCGCGAGCGAACTCGACGCCACGTTGAGCGCCTTCGAGACGTCGAGATCCGCGTCGGTGACGCTGACCGTTCCGGTCGACGCGTCCGTCGTGCTCCAGTGCGTCGCGTCGAGCGCGTAGACGTCTTCGTCGCTCTCGCCGTCGCCGTCCCCGTCGTAGGTCTCCCCGCGCGGGAAGTTGTAGCCGTCCGGGAAGTCGAACTTGTCCGCCCGCACGGTGACGACGTTGTCCGTGTCGTGCTCGGGCGTGCTCGACTTCGTCGGGACGTAGCCCGGAAGCCGGGCCTTGTTCCCGCTGTCGTCTTCGTAGAACTCCAGCGCTTCGAGCGTCGCGCCCCACTTCATCCGGTGCTTCGCCCGCGTCAGTCCGTCTTCCTCGTTGTACGCGTTCGGGACGAAGTCCGACGAGAAGTCGAGCCCCGAGCGACCCTCGGTCCACGCCTTGTCGCGCGTCGACTGTGCCGTCGCCGGGCCCGCCGACGCCGCGGTCGCCGCCGCGACGCCCGCGCCCTGGATGAACCGCCGCCGCGTCGTTTTCTTCGAGATCAGTTCGTCAGTCGGTCCCGCCGTTTCCGGCGAGTTCGGGCTTTCAGCCCGTGCTTCACTCGACATAGTGTTTCGATCAGTCGACTACGTCGACTGATGCTCTCGCGAGCCGTCGCCGTCGTGTGAAAGCACCGTTGAACGGGGGCCAAAGAGAGGAAAATACCCGCCGAGAGCTAGCCGAGCCATAGTTTTAAGACGGGTAGACGGCACGCGGCGACTATGCAGAAACTCCGAGACGACAACGGCTCCGGACTCGTCACGATCCCGAAGAACTTCCTCGAACGCGACGACGTCTTCGACGACGATGGGGAAGTCCCAGACGAACAGAACCTCACCGTCGATCGGCTCGGGGAGCGGACGTACGTGGTCCGGCTCGTCGACGACGGTCACTACCCCGATCTCATCGAGTGCGAGGAGATCGAGCGGCTGGCGGCACAGCGGATCCTTCAGATAGACTCCTTAGCCCGTGATCTACGTGCCGATTGAAACCCATTATCAAAATCTCTAAATCATTACGACTGACACGATTCAGTCAGAGTTCAAGCTATGAGATTTATTCTAATCTCATTATATGTTGGGATCGGAATCCTGCTTAGCTCTGGAATGCATACATATTATACAAGAGATTTTTATGAGAAAATAAGATTTGGTCTGCCGATGTTCGCGAATCCAGATGTTGAGCTCCCTCGACAAGCAGGATATGTTGGCTCTGTCTTAGCTGGTATTCTTAGCAGTATAATTTTGTATGTATATTTCACTTCGTTTCTACCGCCCCTTCCGTCTCAGAACCTCCAATCACTATTGATAGGGGAATATCAGGAAATTCTCGCCATTACTGTGTTGGTGATTTCCGTATCACAAATTATTGGAGGTGCTTCGTGGTCCAAGTTCTTCTTAGATGGTGTCCTAATATTTTTTATCAATCACAGCGACCATTTCATTTGTATATCCTTTTCCATTTTTGACTACAATTTCTTTATTCTTGATAAGTATTGGTAGCTTACTAGCTGGCGGTTGGAATATTTGGAGTCGAGAATTCGTAAAACCACGTATAGAGAATTCAGAGGAAGTAGAACTTGCTACAAATAGCCTAGTATTCCCGCATTTCCCGAGCTTCGCATATTTCGTTATTTGTTCACTGTATAATGTTGTTGGGTTCTTTTTTATTCTTATTTATTATTGGAATTTTAGCGCATAATTATTATAAAAACGGTAGGTATTGCTGTACTTTTAAGCACTGAGTGTTTGTCATACCTAATGTTCGATTCTAGTACACAGACCCGAACATTCAAGCCCCACCGACCTGCCTCCGCTTTTATACTCCCTATGCCCGAACCCCACCGAGACACGAAATCGAACATTCGATTCCTGAAGCCCGACCAAGTCGAAGCGATGCGCGACGCCGCCCACGAGGGTCGCCAAGGCGCGCGCGATGACGCGCTGATCACCGTGCTCTACGATACCGGGCTTCGCCGTGCCGAACTCGCCGCCGTCGATCGCGACAACCTCGATCTCGACGACGGAGTGCTTCGACTCCCGTCCCACGTCCAGAAGGACTACCCGAACGCCGGCTCTCCGGACCCGGCGACGCTCCGGCTCGATCCCGAAGGGGAGCTGAAGACCGAGCGGACGCTTCGCGTCTTCCTGGATCAACGAGATCGGGACAGCGCCGCGCTGTTCCCGAGCCGGAAGTCTGACCGAATCACCGGGAAGGGGATCAACGACGCGGTGAAGCGCGCCGCCCGACGTGCTGACGTCCGGCCGTTCACTCACGTCGGCCGCGGCGAGACCGACGACGTCACCGCCCACACGCTACGGCACAGCGTCGCTTATCGGATGCTCCACGCCTACGACGGATACACGCTGTACGATGTCCGGAATCGACTTCGACACTCTCGGCTCGCGACGACAGAACAGCGGTATGATCACTTCGAGACGGTCTGATCCAACCGGCGGAAATATTATACGCATCGTATACTCACTGTATACTGATGAGCACTGATAGACAACCCGTTCCGGTTTCACTCCCGCCGGAACTCGTACGCGAACTGGACGAACTCGTCGAAGAGGGACAGTTCGGCTCGCGCTCCGAGGCCCTCCGGTACGGGGCTCGGCTCGTGATCCGCGAGGATATGCAGAAACGGCTCCACGAACGAACCTCCGAATCGGCGAAAGACGACATCAAGGAACGGCTCGATCGCAAACGTGTATCTTGATACCGACGTCGTTCTCGCCGTTCTGAAGGCCGACGACTGGCTGAGTTCCGAGGTCGATCTCGAATCTATCGACGATCCGAAGACCTCGGTCTCTACCTGTATCGAAGTCCAGTACGCGATGGAAGGCGAATGGGACCGTACGCGTCTCACTACAGTGAATGAATCACTCGCTGCTGAAGGGATCGCCCTCGTTCCGCTTCGCGAGGAGCACATCGAGGCAGGTGGTGCACTCCAGCGGCGGTACGATCGTCTCAATCTCTTTGACGCGGTTCATCTCGGAACTGCCGACGTACTCGACGAAACACTCGTATCGACTGATACGCTCTATCCCTCGATCGAGGAGATCTCTACTATCGACCCGCGTAAAATCTGAAAACAAACTCACCTCAAACAGCGTCGTTGATCTCGTCGACGACCCGTGGGTTCAGATCAGTGTCGTCGACAAGATCGGTTTGAACCAGTAGCGAGATGAGATCCTTCCCGGCAAAGAGTCGGACTGGATACGTTGAGAGGTTCTCTTCTTGAGCATTCGTAGTATAATGAGACATCGTAAAGAACAGTCCAATTTCGCCGTCGTCAATCCTCGACGCGAGACGGCTGAGTTCTCTTCCTCCCACGCTGCTCGCCTTGTTTTTGACCTGGGCTTTGAATTGGATCTTCGTATCGGGGCCCGGGACCGGAGTATCCGCCAGTAAGTCGATCTTCCCCGTTAGGTCAACGCCTCGATCGCCGCTATCCGGCGTCAGCTGGACATCGTCTATGTGATCCAGGTTCTCCAAAATCCGTTTGATCAGGTGCTCAAGCTTCTTTCCCTGCTCTCTGGTATTGCCCTCGAAGTGAGCGCGGATATTCGAGTGCAACTCCTTGAACCGTCCCGTAGGCTGTTGAGCCGATCGAGAGCGGATCTGATCGTTGTAGATCGAGTACCGATTGACAGTTCCCGTTTCTACCCAGTGATCCCACGCCTCCGGGCCTCCGACGTCGACGCCAGTTCGGGCTTTTCGGTGAATCCATTCCAAGTCGACGGCGTCGATATCGAGAATATCTAAGGATATTCGGTAGTTGACGACGGTCTCCCCATCGTGGTTGTGTCGGCCGATCTCTAACCCGGAGATGATACAGAGCCCGTTGAACGTTACCCAGCCCGATTCCTCTTTGACGAACAGGAGAACCGGGGGAGCTTCCTCGCGGTTGTTCTTCGCGTAGGTCTCGCAGTACTGCTGCTTCACAATCTGGTTGCCGTCTCGTTGAGACGGATCAGGCCCGTCGCCGGCTTTTGAATCTCCCCAGTAGTGGACGATGCCGTCTTCTAGGTTGATGATATCCTCCCACGGGTCTGGCGATTTAGAACCGCCATCAGAAGAGTAGAATACGAGGAACTCACACTCGTCAGTTCCCGGTTGCTTGAGCTGCGCGATCCCCCGGCCGAAGTTGACCCCGCCGTCGAGCGGTCCGTTTAACCACCGGAGGAACTCGTTCGTTTCGAGATCTCGGGAGTTTCGGTACTCCTCTCCAACAACGTAGTGATCGCCATAACTTCCCATCGTCAATTGGTGTTGCGAATGGATGATCAATTGATAAAATGCTCGCCGCCGCTTCTGGTATGAGTAACAAATCGGTAGCTCCCTGAGACCGTGGAAAAACGATATCTGTGAGATAAGCGTCTCACAACATATGAGCACCGACGCGCCTGAGACCGGGCGAATGGTGAAGATCGACGCCCGCGTTCCGGCCTCGGTACTGGAGGAGATCGACGAGGAGTACGAGCGCCGTGGGTACGCCTCGCGTTCGGAGGCGATCCGTGACGCCCTTCGCGATTGGCTGAACCCCTCGGTGACGCTGTCGGAGGAGACGATCGACGCCCTGGCGACGAGCCGCGAGCAGCGCGAGTGTGGCGAGACCCGATCCCTCGACGACGTCGCGGAGAAGTACGACGTCGACCTTGACGAGTAGTCACGAATGCGGAGGTCGAGATTACGCCGCAAGCAGACGAGCAGTGGCACAACTCGAAGACGAAGCCCGCGAGCGGATTCTGAAGAAGCCGCCGAGGGGCGAGATTGGACCGAACACCACCTCGATCCGCTGAGCGGATGGCCCTACTACATGCTCCGCGCCGGTGACTATCGGGCGATCATCACGTGGGATCGCGAGGCCGACGTCCGATTCAGGAGAGAAGACACAGAAATGAACCACCTTCTGTGAGGAATACTCTCTCGGTATCTAGCACGCCGTTCTTGTCATCTATGAGCATTTCAAGAGAGCCGTAACGGTGGTTTTCTACTTTGGGGGCCGGACGAGCAGGTAGTCCTCTTTCGCTTCGATCCGATCGGCCGGGACGATGAGTTGGCCGTCGTCGATCTCGTGGTAACCACCTGAGCCACCGTCGTGTGACCCCAATCGGAGAGCGTGCAGGTCTCCCGTCTTGGGATTCATCGTGATGTTCTCCACCGTCCCGAGCTGCGTGCCTTCAGTCGTCATTACCTCATAGTCAGTGAGGGCTGCTGCCAAGATCGATCCCATAGAGGGGGATCCGTTTCTCACACCTTAGTGTACAAGATAGCTGAAATGATGCCTTCAGTAACTGCCACTACTTCCAAGGGCCGGCGAAGACCGCCGGACGCACGGCGTTTTTCTCCCTATACCGGAATTATCCCAGTTACTTGTGCACCCAGTGTATCAAAAGCACGTCCTGAAAGTACCAGAAATCTGTTAGAAAAGCAGGTTCACAAATCGGTTAGTACGGGTGTTGAGGCAACCAATCGGGAAAAGCTAAACAGTCTGCTGTTAGCAGGTGAGGTATGTCCCTGTCAAGAGATATCCTCCTATTCAGTATCGTGTTGATGTTGTGGGCAGTTCAAATTGAAGCCAGCGGATACGGGGCCTCGAATACGATCGTTCTCACGTCTCTCGCGGTTGGACTGTTTGGACTTATCGGGAGTTTCTTTTCGTCGCTGAACGCTGCGAGTCAGGATCCTGAATCAGGCCCCTCTGAGTGATACGCACGCTCGTTCGCTCGGCTGAGTGATCGACACACACGTGAAATCGAGTAACGAATCGCTCAGTAGCCTCCAGAATCCAAGATAATCAGAAGCGCCGTCAGCAGCCTGCGTGAGAGCACCTAAAAGCGCTCCAGCCGAGTAGCCTTCTGTCATATTTCCTGTCTCCATACAACACGCATAACCCTTCCTTCAGTGTGATTTTAAAACCACTTCCACTCCGGACGGCTCGCCTACAAGTAACCGAGCCGAGTACCCCGACCCGTGATCCAAAACGCCCGCGTTCTCAAGGAAGATTGGGTCCCACAAGAACTCAAACACAGAGAAGGTCAACTCCAGAATCTATCAGCACACCTCAAACCGGTCGCTCA
This sequence comes from Halobellus limi, assembly GCF_004799685.1. Lineage (NCBI taxonomy): Archaea > Methanobacteriati > Methanobacteriota > Halobacteria > Halobacteriales > Haloferacaceae > Halobellus > Halobellus limi. The sequence continues at coordinate 1,490,476 of NZ_CP031311.1, read as the reverse complement.
CGATCTCGGTCCGGCGACGGTGATGATCACCGGACCGTCCGGGACAGGGAAGACGACGATCGCGAAGTACATCGTTCGCCAGCTGGAGCAAGAAGTGCTCGGGATTCGATGGGGATACGTCAACGCGATCTCTAACACGTCGATGACGTCGATCGTCTACTCGCTCGTTCGCGACGCCGGCCGTGCCAACGATCTCCGGGAGAAGGGAACGCCGAGGTCGCTGATGTTCGATCGCCTTCGCGATATGGACGATCACTTCGTCGCGATCGTCGACGAGGTCAACGTGCTCGACGACGAGAAGACCATTCAAGCGCTCTGGCAGATCCCGAACGTGACCCTCGTGCTGATCTGCATCGACGAAGACGACTTCTTCGCCGGCCTTGATTCAACCGTCGCTTCGCGGGTTCGCGGCGCGGCGAAGGTCTCTCTGGAGCGCTATCACCACGACCAACTCGTGGATATTCTCTGGAGTCGGATCAACGCCGGGCTCGCTTCCGGCGTCGTCGACGAAGACGCCGTCGAGACGATCGCCGATATCGCCGCCGGCGACGCCCGCCACGCGATCACGTTGCTTCGGCGCGCGGTCCGTGACGTCGTCGAGAGAGACGACGAGAAGCTGACCGTGGGGAACGTTCGACCGATCCGGGAAGAGGCACGTGAGGAGATCCACGAGCGCCACGTCGATACGCTCGGGACGCATCAGCGCCACCTCTACGAGATCATCAAAGACGCCGGCGAGATCGGGGCTTCGGAGTTGCACGAAAGGTACGAGAAGCGTGCCGGGGATCCGCGAGTGAAGAGTACTCGGCGGAAGTATTTGCAGTCGTTAGAGCACTATGAATTGGTCTCATCTTCAGGCACGGGTCGCGGTACAAAGTATCGGTTTAATTCACCTTGAGAGCAGTCTTTTCTTGTGCTGAAAAGGGACTATCGAGATCCGATTTCTAGTAAAACGCACTCTTGTCTCCGTGTTCCATCCACTGGTAGAACTCCAAATCAGTGAGGAACCGAACTCCTTCTTTCACTGGATAAGAGGGAACAACGTTAGACAGTACGATCATCTCAGACTCTAAGTTGTTCCAATCTTCGCTAATTTTGTGCTTATTTCGATTATTGTTTTCCGATCCATCTCGCGAAACAAACCGATCTCCCGGTGCGAGATCCATCCAAGTACCAACTTTTTCAGGGAAAGGTTTACCCTCAGGTTCGCGGTCTGAATCCTCAGAAACCTCATTAAAGATAGTTCGATCAAACTTCTCGTTGAGTTCCATTATTCCCTCTCGTTCATTGATCTTAGCAGGGGGCATCAGATATTTCATTTCAATGAATAAGATCTTCTCAGGTAATTCCACGATCAAATCGATCTCATTGGGATTAGATTTTGTCACTTCTGCGCCTTGGTAGCATTCCAATCCGCTCTTATCGAGATATTCATACATATTTCTTTCATATGACTCTCCCCTTTCAGCCGTTAATTGAGAGAGAATTGTGTGACTTCTAGGTTCGTCACCGTTCTTAAGAAGTGGAAACAGCTGAAATTTGAGAGTCTGTGCAAAGAATCGAGGATATACAACTTTCGTGGTTTCACGTTTCCTTGGAGGTAGATTCCGGTTAGGCTCATATTCTTCTTCGACATCTACAGCTACTAGGAACGGATGAGCACCCAGATTATGCTCACTCAGGACTAGAGAATCCCAAACATCATCCCACAGATCTCCAAAGGCGGCTCTCCCACATTGTTCTACTTCTTGAATTTCTTTCATATTCAGATAGCTATTCTCCTGTAGTTCTTGGTGTTGTTTGTCCGTGATTCGACTGTCGAGTCTGTCGAGAAACTCCTCAATATGGAAAATGGTTACTTCCTCAGGTAATCGAGTATAATAGACATTGCCGACCATTTGATCCGAAGATGCCAGTAGTCGGAGTTGAAGAATATAATGATACCAGGCATCGGCGAAGTCCCAGGAATTTTCTACGTTCTCTGGATCTGTCTTATCGGTTGAGCGAAGTGTATCCACCACAAAAGTAAAATCCTCGTATGTATCTGGATCACCACACACGATGCTTTTCATACATCGGTCGAAACAGAGTCCTAGTTCAGACTGGTACCGCCTGTAGTTAGTCGGAAAATCATCTATCCGACCGTTATAATGACGTTTCCGAACGCAAATTTGGAAACCATTTTTCACCTCCGTATATATCTTGATTATTTTTGTATATGCGTCTCGGAGAATTTCGATATTCTCGTCTAATTCCCGAAAATCACCCGAGGTGATTTCGTTACCAAAATCAGATTGCGGTTTTTCGTATAACTGCTTTAGAATGTAGAAAAGGTAACCAAATTCGTCGACGGGGAACCCGAATTTATCGTCTGAACGATGGACGTTTGTGATATGATTTAGACGAGATAACAAGTACAAAACTAAAGCTCTCTTGCTGTAATCCTCGGCTGCTGTCAGAATGCGTTCCTCGGGGAACCGATCTTTCAGATGCCAATTCATTGTTGCTTGAATTACAGCATCCGACTCAACTCTTAGTCCATCACAAGATGGGCAAAATAGATACTCACGGTCGTCTGAAACGCAGAGAAGATTACCACAACTCGGGCACGGCATAGATGCCCTAATTGGCTATCCGATGTCAAAAGACCGTCGCTAATTTTTTGCTTCCGATATTCCGCTAATCGCATCACAGCGGCACTCCGGGTATTTCGACGTTAGCTGACGTCTGAAGCACCTAAGAACGCTGTAATCGATGTTTCCGTTCCGTTTCCGATATCACGCCCGGTTTCACTTTTTACATACCCATTGTCGGATCTCGTGGATGCAACGAATACCACCAAATCCACGGAACGCGGACCACGTCACGAGGATTGAGCCCGACGATATCGACGAGGCCGACGTCGGAGCAATCACCCTGTCCGTCTTCGACGATCGGGACAGACGCGCGCTACCGATGCTCGTCGATCCAGCGGCACCACGCGTGGAAGTCGTCGGCTCCGCACTGATCGGCGATCGAGTGCAACGTCCCGATCGCGATCTCGTCGTGCATCGGGACGTCGACGAGACGCACCTCGTCGGTATCGCTGTTCTCGTATCGAAGCCGAATATGGCTTCCCTCGCGAGAGACCGGCGTCCAGCCGAAATCAGTGAGTACGCCGATGATATTGCGGCCCGAGAACGTCGTTCGCACCATCGATTACTGCAAGAAGTCGGGGAGTTCCTTCGGCTCGTCGGGGGTTTCGAGGTCCTCGATTCCGAACTCTTCGAGGTCCTCCTCAGTGATCGGCTCGCCGCCGCCCTCGTGGAGTTCGAGAACCTCCGAGAGCAATCGGAGCGCCTGGGCTCGCGTGTCGCCACCGCGAGCGAGACCCGTTTCCAAGTCCTTCGCGGTGATCGAGCCGTCTTCCTCCCGGATGAAGATCACGCCCTCCTCGTCGGGCGCGTCTCGTGTGGCGCTCGCCATACCTTCTCTTTGGGGACCGATCGAATAAGCGTTCTGTCGCTACGGTTCGGAGAGATCGACGCGTCGACGTTACACGCTCGTATGAGGATCGGGTTCAGAATCCACGGGTGAAGAGTACGCGGCGGAAGTATTTGCAGTCGCTGGAGCAGGACGAACTAATCACGTCGGCGGGGGCTGGTCGGGGGAAACGGTACGAGTTTCAAGAACCCTGATACTGTCTCAACTATTCATCTAATGAATTCTTTTAGAAAGCTTCCACCCGAGGCAATTCCAACGCCCATTTGAAATGTAGCTTGCGAGGTATCGAGAAGTAACTTTGCAAGTTCGGCCTGAATTTTCCCGGCTGCTAAGGGAATCTCTTCTGTGTTAATCTGAAGGTGAATATTTCCATCATCATCTACATCTGAGTCAACATTCAAACCCATACTCTGGAAAACAGTTTTTGCTTGAATGCCTCTTCCTGGGTCTTCATATTCATATGTTCGAAAGAGCATTCCGTCCGAAGAGGACTGTAATTTGAACAGTTCCTGAAGTTGGGTAATTTGTTCCGTCCACTTCTGCTCAACATCGCCAAATCCACCAGCACTGGCAGAGACAACCCCAACCACATTTCCACTAGCATTATCTATAACAGGTCCACCGCTGTGGCTGGGATTGAACAGCCCGTCTACCTCGAAGAAACTTCCTTCCCCTTCTCCGTATTCAGTGGAAGCGACTCGCCCCCAGCCAAAACGCTGTCTGTCTATTTTGGGTTCTCCCACGAGACGTGCGTATCCAGACCACAATACCTCGGTGCCGATCGAAGGAATTTCTGTATTCATTGGAAGAACCTCATAATCCTCGGGAGGAACATCTGCTTCCAGTAGGGCGAGATCAGATCCCGAATTCTGATCGGTATTCACGTCTTTTTTTACAATATCTGCCTGAAATGACTCGCCATCGACAGTCCGAATAGATACAGTCTCATCTGGACTCGCCTCTACAACGTGGGCAGCAGTAAGTAGCAAATTGCTATCCACCCAAAACGCAGAACCCAATTGTGACCCTCTTGAATCCACCCTACAGGTTGCATCCCGTATTTTATTTTCAACTGACATCACAAATAGGTTGTAAACTGGCATTATATACGTAAGGGACCAGCACATAGGCCATTTCCGATATTCCGCTAATCGCATCACGGCAACACTTCCGATATTTCCGATATTTTGCCGTTCGCTGACGTCTGGATAACCTAAAAACGCCGAAATCGACGTTTCCGTTCCGTTTCCGATATCACGCCCGGTTTCACTTTTTACATACCCATTGTCGGATCTCGTGGATGCAACGAATACCACCAAATCCACGGAACGCAGACCACGTCACGACGATCGAGCCCGACGACGTCGAAGAGACGGACATCGGCGCGATCACGCTGTTAGTTTTCGACAACCCAGATAGCCGAGTCGTCGTCGACGCCGGAAGCGACACCTGGGAGTTCGTCGTCAACGACGAGATCGCGTACTCGCGCTGGGAGATCGGCCGGCTCCCCGAGTGGATCGAGCCGGTCTTATCGAGAATCGAGATTCGAGCCGTCCGAGGCGGTTCGGAGGAAGTATGAACGCGTCAGCGATGCTCGTCGATCCACTCGCACCACGCGTGGAAGTCCTCCGCACCGCACTGATCAGCGATCGACTGGAGGGTTCCGGTCGGGATTTCATCCTCGGACTTCATCGGGATCGAGACGATTCGAACTTCGTCAGTGTCCGGCGACTCGTAGCGCATCTTCAGGTGGCTCCCGACACGGCCGACACGCTTGTAGCCGAAGTCGTGGAGCACCGACGCGATATCGTGTCCGGAGAAGTTCGTCCGGACCATTCACTTCATAAAATCAGGGAGTTCCTTCGGCTCGTCCGGCACCGGATCGGGGTCGAGACCCCATTCTTCGAGGTCTTCCTCGGTCACGGGCTCGCCGCCGCCCTCGTGAAGCTCGATCGCCTCCGCGAGCATCCGGAGGGCTTCGGCCTTCGTGTCGCCGAAGGACGCGACACCGGTTTCGAGATCCTTGGCGGTGATCTTGCCGTCTTCCTCGTGGATGAACTCGACGCCCTCCTCATCGGGTGCGTCGCGTGTCGCGCTCGCCATACCTTCTCTTTGAGCACTGGTCGAATAAGCGTTCTGTCGCTACGGTTCCGGGAGGTCGTCTTCGTCGAGATCGCCCGCGAGGTACAATTTTCCTTTTTCGGTGATTTCGGTGTACCCTTGCGGCTCGTCGAAGCGCTTTACGAGACCGACAGCTTCCAGATTCGGGAGACGACGATCAACGGTCGGCCGCGAGACATTTTCTATATTGAACGCAATCGCTGTCGGAGGAATAGCGATCCCCGCTTCTGCCAGAAGTTCGAGAATGGCGTCGTCGGATTTTGTCATCCACGACACCACCGGCCGACGCATAACATCCGGGTCTTAGCAGGCTCTATCATAGTATTATGGATGTTTGGATGCTTGATAGCATTAACTACTTCTATGATAGCGTTCGGCATCAATACTTATTACCAATTAGTTACGATGGGGAATCAGCAGGAGCCTATCGCGGACCCGTCGCTCGGCGATCGGGTCCATTGCGAAATCGAAGCGGACCCCGCTGTGGGCGCAGCGGGCCCGCGTGAGGTCCTGCGAAGTGGCGCAGAACCTATGCAAACCAACTCTCTCCGGGGGCTTGAAACTCCCGGCACGAAAGCGGCATCAACGACGAACAACGGCGCGTGCGCGATATGCGGGTGCGAGGTCGCGGGGATCTCCGCGGACGCTCCGGGTCGGCGTACGCTGAAGCCGTGCGGTCACGAGATCGGATTTTTGACTTCGAGCGAACCTATGGATCGGAATCCTTCAACGACGAGCGGAACGTACAGCCTTCGAACCGACGGCCGCGGCGCGCCGATGGGTCACGAGAAGCCGACGCGTCGTCGCGACCGAGCGAATTCCCACTTCTGCGACGCGGTCGGGTCGCGCGTGTTCTGTCCGAAGGCGAACTGTGGGTACTGCGGCGATAGGGACGGTGATCGGGCGTGAGCGACGACCTGAATCCGATCTCGCCCGACGAAGCGATTCAAATGTACCTCTCGGATCGGGTGGATCTTCGCCAGCGGTCGCGTCGGGCCCACGAGTATCGGCTGAAGCAGCTGAAGAAGTGGCTCCACGAGGAGGGAATCGACGACCTGACCGAACTGACCGGCCGTGATCTCGCTCGGTACCGGCGGTACCGTATCGAGGACTGCGAGGTCGCACCGTCGACACTCCGCGGGAACTCCTTTACCTACAAGGCGTTCTTGGAGTTCTGCGAATCGATCGAGGCCGCACCGGAGGGGATCGCCTCGAAGGTCCGCATCCCGTCGCTGAACGAGGACGAACTGGTTCGGACCCACGATCTTCAGCCCGATCGCGTCGACGACGTGCTCGACTATCTGGCGAAGTTCGAGTACGCGAGTCGCGATCACGTGACGCTCGCGCTGTTCTTCCATATCGGGTGTCGTCTCGGCGGGCTCCGGGCGATCGACGTCGGTGACTTCCACCCCGACGAGAACTTCGTCGAGTTCAATCACCGACCGCCGGCGACGCCGCTGAAGAACGGGACGTCGGGCGAGCGGTGGGTCGCCCTGACCGACGAGATCGTCGAGCTGATCGAGGACTACCGCCGGGTGAACCGCCACGACGTCACCGACGATCAGGGCCGACGGCCGCTGATCTCGACGCGTCAGGGGCGGTTCTCCGAGTCAGCGATTCGGGAACTAATCTACCGGCTGACGACGCCGTGTTGGATCGGTGGGTGTCCGCACGATCGGGAGATCGAGACGTGCGAGGCTACCGAAACCGGTCGGCGGTCGCTGTGTCCGTCGTCGCGGTCTCCCCACGACGTCCGGTCGGCGGCGATCATCCGGATGAAGCGAGAGGGGCTGCCGGCGGAGGTGATCGAGCGTCGGGTGAACGCGACGCAAGAAGTGATCGAACAGCACTACGACGAGCGTCCCCGCGAGGAGAAGCTTCGCGACCGGATGGAACAGCGCCGCGAACATATCGAAGTCCTATGAGAAATCCGATGATCCAAAAACCGGCTTACAGCGGTCAGCGTACGAGAATCAGCAACGCCAATCGAGAAGTTGTTCCCGGGGAGGGCGGACTTCCTTCCGAGCCGATTCGAAGTCGATTGCGGTCCGATTCGTCTCTCGCTCCCGAAAGCGGAGCGAACGGAAGACAGCCGTTGACGGCGAGTCGGGATCGATGTACCCACACCGGGAGCTCAGTCGCTCCGTCGTGGACGACGACCTCCGTGTCCGAGCTCACAGGAACTCCGTGTTCTGTGGTCCGTTCGTGATGTGCACCTCGAAGGGTTGGGTGCCGACGTCGTCCTGTTCGACGAGGTGCCAGTAGGTCTCGGCCATCTCGTCGGGGTCGAGGAAGGTGTCGGGTTCCCGGTCGGGGAGCCGCTCGCGGGTCCCGGGATTGTCGATCTGGCCGTCGATGACGACGTGGGCGACGTGGACCCCCTCCGGTCCGAACTCCTGGGCGACGTCCATCGCCATCCCGCGAGCCGCGAACTTCGCGGCGGTGAACCCGATCGTGCCACCGAGGCTCCGCACCGCAGAGGTCGCGCCCGTGAAGATCACCGTCCCGCCGCCCGTCTCCAGCATATCGCCGACGGCCTCCTTCGAGCAGACGAACGCCCCGCGGCCGCCGACCGCCCACGCGTTCTCGAACTCCTCGACGCTCAGATCCATCAGCCCCTCCCAGGAGGCCGCGCTCGCGTGATTGACGAGCACGTCGACGGGTCCGAACGCCTCTCTGACCGTCTCGAAACCCTCTCGAATCGATTCGACCTCGCTCAGATCGGTCGGGACGGCGAGGCCCTCGCCCGGTGCGGGGAGATCGTCCGCTAGCTCCTCGATGAACGATGCTGTGCGGGCGAACAACGCGACCTGACACCCTTCGGCGGCGAACTTGCGGGCCAGCGACTCGCCGAGTCCGGGGCCGACACCGGCGATGACTGCGGTACGTGCCATACTGACCGTTCGCTTGGTTTCGTCAAAATAATGGCGGCTACCGGGTGCAGCAACCGGTGCTGTGATTGTGGATGATACGGCTTCCAAAGAGCAAACAGGCCCCTCTCGTGGCGGATCCTCCGAGAGGAGGGGATCGACACCGTCGCCGAACCGACGCGACGGCGTGTCACCTACCGGGAGTTACTCCGGTGACTGCTCGGATCCCTCCGTGGACGCCGCGAACTGTTCGTGGTACGTTCCCTCGATTTCCAGTCGCGTCTCACGACTGAGCTCGTCGAGGTCCATTCCGTACTTCTGGTTCGCTATCTCCTCGCGAGTCTGGACTTCGCTCGGACTCGCACCGTCTGCGAACGGCTGGCGGTTGTACAGCTCCTCGACCTGTCCGGAGGTCTCGGTGCTCAGTTCGTCGAAGTCGTGGCCGTACTTGGCCTGGGCGATCTCGTCGCGGGTGTACTCCGCGTCGTCGCCCGTATCGCCGAACTGCGCGTCGAAGTCGGACTGGATCTCGACCGTGGTTTCGCGGCTCAGTTCGTCGAAGTCCCTGTCGTGACGCTCCTGTGCGATCTCGTCGCGCGTCTTGACGTCCTCGGGGTGTGCACCGTCTGCGAACGGCTGACGGTTGTACAGCTCCTCGACCTCCCGTGACGTCTCGTCGCTGAGTTCGTCGAAGTCGTACCCGTACTTGGCCTGGGCGATCTCATCGCGCGTGAACCGCTCGTCCGGCTGGGCCGCCACGATCTCGATCGTGTCCGTCAGGCTGCTGTCCTCGGTGAACAGGCCGCCGGTGTAGGTCCCCGGTTCCAGATCCGTCGGGACGGTTCGCGTCGCCGTCATCGAGTAGCTTTCCCCGGCGGAGAGGGTTATCGAGCGCGACCGTATCGTCTCCGGGGTACCGTCGCCGTCGACGTCGATGCGGACCTCGACGGTCTGAGTGCCCTCGGCGTCACCGGTGTTGGTGATCTCGCCGGTGGCCTCGACGGATTCGCCCTGTGCCGCTCGATCCGGAACGTGGAGGGCCGTGACCTCGAAGAACGCTCCGGCGGTCTCGACCGGCTCGACGGTCACCGTCACCGCGTCGGTGTCGGTGCCGCCCTCGCCGTCACTGACCTCCACCTCGAAGGTCAGCGTCGTCTCATCGTCGACCAATGGGGCCGTGAAGGACGGATCCGCCGCGCTCGAATCAGAGAGCGAGACGTCCGGGCCGTCGGTCTGGGTCCACGTGTACGACAGCGAGTCGCCGTCGGGGTCCGTGGACCCACTGGCGTCGAGCGTCACAGTGCTCTCTTCGGAGACGGTCCGATCATCGCCGGCGTCGGCGGTCGGCGGTTCGTTCTCCTCGGGCGGGCCCTGTGACGGCGGGACGACCGTCACCGTCGCCGTCTCGGAGTCATCGTCGGTGAACAGGCCGCCGGTGTACGTCCCCGGTGAGACGGCCGGGGGAACGGTTCGAGTGAGCGTCAGCGAGGTGCTTTCCCCGCCCGCGAGGGTTATCGACCGCGACTGGACCGTCTCCGGAGTCCCGTCCCGATCGAAGTCGATGCGGACCTCGACGGTCTGCGTTTCCTCGACGTCACCGGTGTTGGTGATCTCGCCGGTGACCTCGACGGACTCGCCCTGCTGGACTTCGGCCGGCACGTCCAGCGAGGTGACAGCGAAGAACGCCTCCTCCTCGGCGGGGAGCACGGTCACCGTCACCTCGTCGGTGTCGGTGCCGCCCTCGCCGTCACTGACCTCCACCTCGAAGGTCAGCGTCGTCTCCTCGTCGACGTCCGGAGCCGTGAAGGACGGATCCGCCGCGCTCGAATCAGGGAGCGAGACGTTCGGGCCGTCGGTCTGGGTCCACGCGTACGCGAGCGAGTCGTCGTCCGGGTCGGTGGAGTCGCTCGCGTCGAGCGTCACGGACGCCTCTTCCACGACGGTCTGATCCTCGCCGGCGTCAGCGGTCGGCGGCTCGTTGGCAGCCGTGAGTTCGATCGTCGCGGTGGCCGTCTCGTTCGCCGTGGCCACGCCGTGGGTGTACTCGCCCGGTTCGAGGCCGCTGGTGTCGATATCGCTGAACGTCACGGTCGTGCTCTCGCCCGCTCCCAGCGTCACGTTCTGGGAGTCGAGGGTCTCGTTGGTTTCGAGGTCGTCGTTGTCGTTCTGATCGAGGCGGAAGTCGACGGACTGGGTTCCCTCGGAGTCGCCGGTGTTGGTGATCTCCGCGGAGACGTCGATCGAGTCACCGACCGTCGCGCTCGACGGGGCCTGGAGGTTCGACACTCCGAAGTCCGCCGGACCAGGATCAGGACTGGGACCGGGATCGCCCCCGGGCGCCTCGACGGTGATCGACGCGCCGGACGTGTCAGTTACCTCGTACCCGTCGCCCGCTTGCGTGCCCAGCGCTTCCACGCTGAGTCCGACTGCACTATTTCCGGGGTCGACGCCTTCGACGGTCACGTTCCCGATCGTGACGCTCCCGGTGTCGGACGTGTCCGCCATCGCGCCGACGACTTCGACCGACGAGCCGTCGCTCGCGACGGAGACGTCGGTCGTGGACGCGTTCGCCAACGCCTCGGCGTCGGTTATCGAGGCGACGGACGTGTCCGCGACGCTGACGGTGAAGTTGTAGGCGCCGACGCCTTCGGACGCGCTGTCGGCGACGACGTCGTAGGTCGTCGTCTCACCGGTGTCGACCGTCGCGGTACTCGGCTGGAGACTCACGCTGGTCTCCGGTCGCTCCTCGATGGTGATCGTCGCCGTCTCGGAGTCGTTGGCGGTGAAGATGCCGTGGGTGTAGTC